>CAVZEZ010000001.1:0-36800 GCA_963774425.1 uncultured delta proteobacterium
ATAATTTTGGTGGCCGCCACAATTCAGCCGCCGGATCACCATATTTCCGATGCAGTGAGTCCGGCCAAAAATTTTGAAAAAAAACATTTGCCGCTTATACCAGCTCCTATTCGTCCCAGCCTGTCCCCCAATTGTGCGTGTCTTTTACCAGATCGACCATTAAAGAGGTTTCCGCGGACAGGACGCCATCTATCCGGCTGATCCTGCAGAAGATAAGTTCCTTGAACTCCTTGAAAGATCTGGCAATGAAGTCGACGTCGATATCCGTGCCGCCCGTTGTCAATGCCACCCAGATCAATGAATCTATTTTTTTTAGATTCTCCAGTACATGATCCGCTTTTTTGAGATCGATCTTGATTTTTAAATTGCCGGCTATTTCGAACCCCAGATCAATGGGATTTCCGACCGCCACAATTTTGATGGTGCCGTTTTCCAATAGCTTTTTCATGCGGCTGCGGACCGTATACTCGGAAATCCCCAGTTTTTGGGCAATCGTGATATTGGGCATGCGACCGTCAATTTGCAGCAGACGGATCAGTCGGCAGTCAAGTTGATCCAACCGATTATTTTTGGAGTCTTTATTGGGCATAATTTATAGTTTTCGATTATTATTTTAATAAAAAAACTAATAATAAAGTTTTTTATTATTAAATTTATATTTTTCGTTTCAGAAGTCAAGAATAATTTTTTTTCGCGCTGGACCGACACAGAAATAACGAGTCGCTGCAATAAGCCAATTCACATCGTTTTTCCACGCAGCCTAAATAAAGAGCCTAAATGTCGTGTTGGTTATGACCCGTCCATAAAAATGGCTAAACTGCAGAAAGTGTCCGTAACTGGGAGGGTTTGAATAGAAAGGTTGCCGGAAGGATGGTTGGCAGCGATCTCAAAACACGCCTTGACATATTTTCCCCCAGTTTCCCACCGAGGTGCAGGCGTTAGGCCCCCAGGGGCTGAGGACTGGGGGCCTTGAGGAATACCATTAAAAAAAACGGAATCGATGGCATGAACGTTTTATGCCGGAAAACTGCACGGCTTATTGAGGGTCGGATATATTCCCGGCATTCTCCATACTTTGTTTCATATTCGTATGGGTTAAATGATTCGTTTCCGTTTGGAAGTGATCCGAAGCTTTTCTTTGTCTGCGGACACTCACCAGTCCGATCAGGCCGGTGGAAATTAGAAATAATATTGTGCTGTTAGGGCTGACCCGCACCGGAGTGTCCGCGGTTAGCATATTATCTGTCAACTCATCGGGCAAGTCGACGGTATTCGTGCTGATTTCGTAATACGATGAAATCGCCCATCCGGTGATAGACAAGCCGGTCATTAGAATGACAACTAAAATTATTATATTAAATTTGTTAATTTTCATTTTGGTCTCACCTGTCCATTTATCAGATAATCAAAATTTCATAAAAAGAATCTTGATCTGATAACCTTCAATAAGCATACCAATGAGACATGTCTACCATAAAAAATCAATTTTAATGTTCAAGTATCTTAAATGTAATGAAAAAAAAATTATATTGACTTTGGACGATCCGATAGACGGTAGGACGGAAATTATTGAGTTGTGAAAAAAACTACTGAATTGGAAGGGGGCCTTTTAGGATTTTAGGAAGTTTTTTTCATAGTTTTACTTCTCCAGGGACAACCCGCAGGTGTCAGGGCTTCGGAGAGAAAATACGATCAATGTCTGTATTTCTTTCGGCAGGTCGCCCGAAGGCTGCCAACCGCACAAGTAAAGGAAAGGGGCGGCAGAATAATTTTGTCAGCGGTTTTGGGATCCAGGCTTCGAGAATCGACACTCAGGATCTGCATGGCGCGTCTATTCCCCAAGTCTTTTTTTCAATATCTCATTTACCAGTTTCGGATTGGCCGCGTCTTTTGTTTCACGCATAACCTGGCCAACAAAGAATCCCATCAATTTGACCTTTCCGTTTTTATAGGCTTCCACCTCTTGTGGATGTTCGGCGACTAATTTTGAAACCAGATCTTCAAGGGCTTTTGTGTCCGAGAGTTGGACCAGCCCTTTTTCTTCGACAATTTTTTCGGCTGGTTTCCCCGTTTCGGCCATATCTTCAAGAACGGTTTTCGCCATTTTGCCGCTGATCACCCCTTCTTCCACCAACTGGAGCAGGGCGGCCAGGCTTTCGGGGGAAACCGGAGACGCTTCGATACTTTTGCCTTGGGCGTTTAACAGACCCAACAGGGCGCCCATTATCCAGTTGCTGACCGGTTTGGGCTGTGGGAATATACTTACACAGCGCTCAAAGTAATTGGCCAGTTCATGATCGGATGTCAGAAGATCGCTATCGTACGCGGGCAGGTCGTATTGTTCCATAAACCGCTTTCTTTTTGCGCCGGGAAGCTCTGGCAGACTTTTTTGGATGTCTAGAATCCAGGTGTCGTCGATTACGAGGGGCAGCAGATCGGGATCCGGAAAATAACGATAATCATGGGCTTCTTCCTTCCCGCGCATGGAAACGGTCAGGTTTTTTTCAGGATCCCATAGCCGTGTTTCCTGTAAAATCCGACCACCGTCCAGAACGATTTCCTTCTGGCGATCGATTTCGAACTGTAATGATTTTTCAACATGTTTGAAAGAATTCAGGTTTTTCAATTCCGTGCGGGTGCCCAGCGTTTTTGATCCCCGGGCATGGACCGACACATTGGCATCACATCTGAAACTGCCTTCTTCCAGATTACCGTCGCAGATACCTATGTAGCGCACGATGGATCGCAGCTGGCGGAGGTAGGCCCCGGCCTCTTGCGGACTGTGGATTTCCGGCTCACTGACGATTTCAATCAGGGGAACGCCGGTACGGTTGAAATCCACCATGCTCACGGGCTGGTGAAGGTTATGGTTGAGTTTGCCGGCATCCTCCTCCATATGGATGCGGGTGATTCCAATCCGGTGAAATTCGCCATTGATTTCGACATTGACGTAACCGTGCTCTGCTATCGGCAGCTCATATTGAGATATCTGATATCCTTTAGGCAGGTCCGGATAAAAATAGTTTTTTCGGGCAAACCGGCTTTCGCGCGAAATCCGGCAGTTCGTGGCCAGGGCCATGCGCAGGGCATATTCCACCACTTTTTTGTTGAGCACCGGGAGCACGCCCGGCATTCCGAGGCATACCGGGCAGGTATGGGTGTTGGGTGGTGCACCGAAGGATGTCGAGCAGGAGCAAAATATTTTGGTATTCGTTTTCAGTTGGGCGTGAATTTCGAGTCCGATAACCGGTTCTAATATCATAATCAGTTACTCTGATGGCATTTTGAATTCACAATCTGATTGACACTGCAGTTATTGCAAAACGCAAACCCGTTGGTGGGAAAACCACGGTTTGATTGCTTAACGGCACTAAATAATGTACGATGGAGACACTTTAGTCAAGTACATTTAAATTGAGGAGCAGGGCTTCGATTCGAATGCAGCGGGGATGGCAGAGAGAAAATTTACGATGAAAAAAAAGATTTTAATTCTTATTCCTCTCATGCTGACGGCGTTTGTCATTATTTCCATTTTCGACAGCCCGCTCTGGCTCGCCGCCCGGGACGTGTTAACGCCCGGATGCTACAGCATCGCCCAACTGATTACAAACCGGGGCCTGTACCTTTTTTATGCCATATTTGCGTCGTTGTTCGGATATTCGCTTCTCAGGAAAAACCGACGTACCATCGATCTGTGTCTGGCCTATCTCAAGGCCCAGCTAGTTTTTTCGTTTGCCGTGGTCAGATTATTCAAGATATTTGTCGGCCGCGCCCGGCCGGGCCACGGAACCGATTTCAGCTTCTTTTCATTGAATTCCCGCTACAACGCCTTTCCTTCGGGACACTCGGCGGATGCCTTTGTCTCGGGTGTATTTCTTTATTATCTTCTCAAGAATTCAAAATATGCCGGCAGCCGCTTCCTGCCGCTGATCTACGCTTTTACGATCGCCGTCTCCCGCGTCTTTGTCAGCGCTCATTACCCCACGGATGTGGCAGCCGGCATGGCAATCGGCATTCTGGGTGCCTGGTTTTTCATTTCGCGCCAGAAACAACAGGGCATAAAGCTGCAGCGATAATTCCATGGTAATTGTTTTCGCCCCTACTTTTCATACGCACCTTTATAGCCGAAGAATCTGTAGACCGCCAATTCATGGGCAGGCCGCCCCTGGCGCAGTATCGTAATCGGCCAGGGATCAGGGTCCATCTCTGTGAAAAGGGATCTATACCGCAGGGCGCGGGTTTGACTGCGTTTCGAATCTACCACGAACAGGGCGTCCCAACCGGTGTGCCCTGCGGCGGAAAACCAGAGTCGGTACTGATCATATCTTTTACCCAGGGTGGTGACCGCGGTATCCGGGGAAAGGTACACGCCCAGTTGGCTGGCTGTGTAAAACCGATGGCAGAAAATAAATGTTTTCCGAGGGTGGGGCATCGCCGCCCGAATGGCTTCAACTTTGGCTGCGATCTGCTGCCAGCCGAAGAGATCATTAGAAATGTCAAAACCGGGTTCGAAAGGCTTCAAGGGTTCGATAAACGAAAATGACCGGTTCAGGCTCAACGAGAGATTCCGCGCCCAGGTGTAGACCGGTGCCGCAAGGGGCCAAAAGAGGGCCGCATACAAAAGTGAACTCATCGCCAATCCGGTGACGGCGGCGGCCAAAGACCAGCGCCGCCATTTTATTGCCGTTGTTTCCGGTGCGGAAAGCCTGCGCACAACGACCGACGCAACCGCGATGGAGCCGGTCCACCAGCCCGCTGCCGTCCAGTGTGGTAACACCTTGCTGCCCAAACCGATCAGACAGAAGAAAACAAAAATGGGAACGCTGGTCCAGACGCAAAACATATCGGCGTCGGTCATTTTTCTTTGCCGCAGCAAAAAGATGACGGCCGCTATCAGAAGGGCGAAAATTATCGGTGACCAGACGCCGAACTGTCCCCCGATCGCCGCCAGAAACTTCGCCGGCCTGAACCCGTCACCGCCGGCCTGGCCGAGTTGAAATGCATAAGAAATCCAATCGTGCCGGTAATTCCAGAGGACATTCGGCGAAAAAATGACGCCTCCGATCATCGCCGCCACATAGGGCTGAGGTTTTTTCAGCCAGAACCGCTGATTTCTGCTTGTCAGGAAATATCCAAACAGACAGCCAGCCAGCAATACGCCATGGTATTTGCTCAGCAGCGTACATCCGAACAGAATGCCGCTTAAAATCCATACCGGCCAGGTGCCGCGCTTTACGGCATACCGGAGCGCAAGCAGGGTGCTGCACCAAAAAAGATTTAAGGTGGCGTCCGGCAACAGGGCGACCATCAACAGGTGCTGATAAGGCATCAGGTTCAGCAGGATCATCGACCAGAAGGCGATGCGTCGATCGTGATAGAGTGCCAGCGCCAGATACCACAGGATCACCAGGCTGATGGACGAGCATATGATCGGTCCCAGGCGCGCCCAGAAAACACCGTCGCCCAACCGGGTCGTCAGGGCGGCCAGAAAGGCCACCATGGGAGGATGATCGAAATAGCCCCAGTCCAGGTGCCGCGAGTACAGCAGGTAATGGGATTCATCCACCCCCAGACCGAAACTGTCGGCGAAAAACAGACGAAAAAGGGTGATCCCGGTCCAAAAGATCCAAAACAGTATCCGATAATCGGGCCGAGGTGATTTATTGTTGGGCGATGGCATCATTGAGCGGGGTTTATAACATATTTTCCAGGCGAATGCGGCTGTTGGGTCGGATGTATGTTGGGGGTTGTAAGTGGGGTCTTGTTTGCAGTTGGCAGCAATCGAAGATCAACTGACGACCCACAACCCACAACCCACAACCCATGACCCATAACAAACAACATGTCCTATCCTTCCAGAATTTCCATGGCTTTTATGAGCACTTCCTCCGGACGAATGTTTTTCAAGCACAAATTATTGCCGTCGCAAGGGGATTTGCGGTGGTTATAGGCGGTCAGGCACGGTGAACATGAAAAATCCAGAAACAGATTTTCGGCCGTTTCACTCAAGGGTCCATACAGAACCGGTGTTTCCGGGCCATACAGCACGATAGATGGAATGGGAGTCATGGCGGCGAAATGACCGGGGCCGCCGTCGTTGGTGATGAGAAGCGCTGCGAGATGAAATATGAGCATCAATTCCCGGATAGTTCCGGTGTATCCGGTCAAATCCACACAGGCCGGATTGCGGGTGTGAGCCATGATTACGCCGGCGATGTCTTTATCTTCGGCCAGTCCGATGACGGCTACCGCGTATCCTCTGCGCAGCAATTCCTGGGCCAGACGACAGTAATATTCCAGGGGCCAGGCCCGAATCGGCAGCAGGCCGCCTCCGGGATAGATCAGGACGATCTTTTTGCCCGCCGTGTCCGGAGCCTTGTTTGCCAAAGATCCTGCGGCATCTTCAATTTCTTTGGGGTCAAATCGGATGAACGGAATTTTTAAATTCCCATTGCGCACCCCCTGTTTGGCTTTGGGATGGGTATCGGAATCGATGGCATCGGCCAGGGTTATAAATTGCCGGGAGATGTGGTGGTAGGGGTTATATAGTACGGGCCGATTGATAAAACTGCCGCGATACAGACCTTCCTGGGTATGGCGATGGAACCCGACCCGTATCGGGCTGCCACTTAAAAAAGACAGAATACTGCCGATCCTCGAGAAGAGCTCACAGTCCATGGCGACGTCGAAACCGATTTTTCGCATGGTGAGGATGATCCCGGCCGTATCCTTGATAAACGTCGCCATGGAGGTGTCGTCGATGGTCAGAATATTTGCCGGCGATATGGTTTTCGTCAGCTCGATCACCTCGCGGTTTTTTTTAAACAGCAACACGTGCAGGGAAGCGTCAGGGTATTTTTCCCTGAGACGCTGAAACATGGGACAGGCCAGGACCAGCGCTCCCATTTCGGACAGCAAAATGACAAGGATTTTTTGGATTTCAACCGGTTTCGATTCTTTTTTAAAAAATCGGTGAAACAGGGAAAGCAGGCGGCAAACCGCCGTCCCTAAATAGCGATCGATCCAACGCTGGGTGTCAACTTTCATGCTCGGACGTTGTGATTCCTTTTGAGCGGATTTTTCGGCCATCTATAGCAAAATAATGTTTCAAAGGAAAGGATTCTGAAATTAAAATCCGACGATTTCTTGACAAAATAAGCCTTTTCCCATTATAAGACCCACATTGAAATTATTTGAATCATAATTCCGAACCGAGATATCGTCCTTTCATTTATGTGGTGACCTCTTAAGGCCATGGCCCGCAATTCGACTTATAATATCCTGATGTATTCCCATGATACCTATGGTCTCGGACACATCCGCAGGACAATGGCCATCGCATCACAACTACTGGGACCGCGCATCAATATCCTGATCCTGACCGGGTCCCCGATTGCCGGACGATTCGCCTTTCCGGACCGGATCGATTTCGTGCGAATTCCGGGCATGATTAAAAAAACCAACGATGAATACCTGCCGCTGTCCATCAAAATCAATTCCCGGCATGCCCTGGACATCCGCAAAAACATTATCACCGCCACCGCCAAAACCTTCCAGCCGCACCTCTTTATCGTGGACAAGGAACCTTTGGGGCTTAAAAAGGAAATTCTGCCCACCCTGCAATGGTTCCGGAGATGTCGTCCGCAGACCCGTTCAATTCTCGGGTTGCGGGATATCATGGACGATGCGAATACGGTGAAAAAGGACTGGCAGGAAAAAAATGTATACGAACAGTTAGAAAAACTCTACAGTGAAATCTGGATTTACGGAAATCAGGAATTTTACGACCCCATCCAGGAATATGGCATCTCGGAATCCATCAGCCGTAAAATGTATTTTACCGGTTATATACCTCGGAAAATTCCTACCAGGGAAGCGGTGAACAGCATTGCGAGAGAACTTGGGCTCAAATTCGGCCAAAAGCTGGTCGTAGCCACCACCGGCGGCGGCGGTGACGGCTACAAGGTCATGGACACCTACCTGAAAATGCTTGAATCCTTCCCGCATACCGTGCCTTTTAAAAGTGTTTTGATCACGGGCCCTTTTATGCCGAAACAGGAAAGAAAGGACGTTTTCAAGCGGGCCAAACAGCTGGGCGTTCGAACTTACCATTTTTACCGCCAGATGGAAAAAATCTTCGCTGCGGCGGACCTTGTTGTCAGCATGGGCGGCTACAACACCTTGTGCGAAATTCTGGGACAGGGAACTCCCAGCCTGGTGATTCCCCGGGAAGCCCCCCGCCAGGAACAAATTATCCGGGCGCGGGCTTTTCACCGGCAGAATCTGGTGGATTATATTCCCTGGTCTGTATATACCCCCGAACTCCTGCAGGAAAAGATCTTTTCGATTCTGGAAAACCCCGAACCTTACAGGGAAGCCATTTCCCGCTTCAGGTTGACCGGACTTGAGGCCATGCAAAAGCGTCTGCTCGAATTCAGGTGCAATAAGGCATGAACCCATCCACTATGCCAGTGCTGGGGATGGTTCTCAAAGGTTTCCCGCGGATTTCAGAGACCTTCATTTCCAACGAGATTTTGTTGCTTGAAAAACTCGGCTTTCGCATTCATCTGTTTTCCATGCGCCGTCCCCGGGAAAACTTCTCCCACGAGAGCGTCCAGGCAATTCAGGCGAAAGTGGACTATCTGCCCGAAACCCTGATAAAGCATTTGCCGCGTCTGCTCTATCACAATCTGCATTACGCCGCTTCAAAGCCGCGGACCTATGCTAAAGCGCTGAAAGTGGCCTGTCGCAGGTTTGTACGAACTCGCAAATCCGCTACTATCAAGCATTTGATGCAAGCCGGTTATCTGGCCGACCGGCTTTTGCCGGCCAGCGGAGTGGTGCATTTGCACGCTCATTTTGCCCACTCCCCGACATCGGTGGCCATGTTTACCAGCTGCTTGACGGGCCTGCCGTTCAGTTTCACCGCCCATGCCAAGGACATCTACACCTCGGATGCGGCCCAGCTTCGCGAGAAAATCGAGCAGGCCCGGTTTGTGGTCACCTGTACGGAATACAACCGCGACCACCTGCTCAAACTGGCGGACGAAACTGCGACACCGGTCCACCGCATTTACCATGGCATCGACACCACCCTGTTTGGCGGCCGGAATGGATTCGCGCGAACGACGACCGAACCATACCGCATACTCACTATCGCCCGCCTAACCGCCAAAAAAGGCCTGCCCACGGTCCTGGAAGCCATCCGGCTGTTGCGAGACCGAAAGGTTGCCCTGGAACATACCCTGATCGGTGATGGCGATGACCGCCGAAAAATCCTGGCGCTTATCGAAGAACTGGGATTGACATCCACCACCCGTTGGCTCGGAACCCGACCACACCATGAGGTGATCGCGTATTTTCGCAGGGCCGATTTGTTTATTCTGGGCTGTGAAGTGGCTTCCGATGGCGACCGCGACGGCATCCCTAATGTTTTGTTAGAAAGCATGGCCATGGAGGTCCCGGTGGTCGTGACCGATGTTTCGGCCATTCCCGAACTGGTGCTGGACGGCAAGACCGGTCTCTTGGTGCCTCCCGGGCGGCCCCGGAAAATGGCCGACGCCATGCTGCGGATGCTGACCGATGAAGACCTGCGGTGCCGGATGGTTGCGGCGGCCAGGCAACGCGTCACCGAGTCTTTCGACAACCGTCAACTCGTCCGGGTTCTGGCGGAATTGTATGCGAGGGAGGGATTGGGACCGAGGGCAAAGGGCAAGGGAGCATAGGGCTTCGACCCTTATTTAGAGAATAACAAATGCCTAATTTTAGATTTCAGGATTTAGTAATCTGGCATTTGGCGATTGAAATAGCAAATGAGCTTTTTGATATTGCGGATGACCTTGAGAGGCGACGACTTTATCGCGGGGCTGAGCAATTAAGGGGATCGGGAAGGTCGATGTCGAATAACATTGCGGAGGGTTCCGGATCTTGGTCCAAAAGGGATTTTAGTAATTTTTTAAACATTGCGCGTCGATCCACATTTGAAAATGCAAATGTTCTTATTATTCTTGAAATGAGGAAACTTATTAGTCAAGATGAGCGTGACGGGCTTTTAACAAAATTAGACGTTCTCTGTCGACAAATCACCGCCTTTAAAAATGCATTAGGTTAGAGGTTATTTGCCGTGCCTTCCCCATTCCCTATGCGCTATGCCCCCATCCCTGCACCGATCAACTCAAACTCTATGTTCCATGCTCCCCGCACTTTGCGGATTTGTTTCTATGCCCCTTTCAAGCCGCTCGGACATGTTCACCCTTCCGGTGATCTGGTTACGGCGACGGGGTTGTTCGATTTTCTGGTAAAACAGGAACACCGGGTTTCCAGGCTGAGCGCCTTCCGATGTCGCTGGATCTACTGGAAACCCTGGCTGTGGGCGCACCTGATACGGGAACGGCAGCGGGTGGTCCGACGGGCGCTTGCCGACTCCGCGGATCTCTGGTTTACCTACCATAGCTACTACAAGGCTCCCGACATGCTGGGGCCGTTTGTTTCGCAAAAAACGGGGCTGCCATATGTCATTTTTCAGGGTATTTACAGCACCAAAAGGAAGCGGGCGATAAAAACCCTGCCTGGATTTTACCTGAACAAGAGATGCCTGAAAGCGGCATCGCATGTTTTTGTCAATAAACAGGTGGATCTGGTCAACCTCGCACGGCTCCTGCCGGCAGATCGTATAACCTATGTGGCCCCCGGCATATCCCCTGCCGATTTCTCCTTTGACAACACGGCACGGGAAATACTCCGGCGGCAATGGGAGGTGGGCGATACGCCGGTAATTTTTTCAGCGGCCATGTTCAGGCCGGATGTTAAAAGTGAGGGGCTGAGCTGGGTTATCCGGGCCTGCGGCGAGCTGTCGCGCCAGGGTTGTGATTTCCGGCTGGTGATCGCCGGAGATGGTAAGGAACGGGGAAGGCTGCAAAAACTGGCGGTGCAGCAGATACCACAAAAAGTTCGGTTTACCGGCGAAATTCCGCGCCTGGAAATGTACCGTTATTACAGCGCCGCGGACGTATTCGTGTTTCCGGGCATCCGGGAATCCCTGGGGATGGTTTTTCTCGAAGCCCAGTCCTGCGGGCTGCCGGTGGTCGCTTTTGACAACGCCGGGGTTCCCGAGGCGGTTGCCGCCGGGAAAACCGGATTTCTGGCGCCCTTGTACGCCTTAACACCGCTGGTGGATGCGATGCGGCGTCTATTGAAAGACAAGGAGCTGCGGCACCAAATGGGCCGTGCCGCGCAATCCTACGTGCGGGATGCCCACGATATCGACCGGAACTATCAGAAGCTGGAGCATATGTTGCAGGAGATCGCAAGGCGCCGGCAGGATGGTTAGGAGGAAGGGGGCGCATATTTAAAATTTCCTAATTTAAATCCCAAATTCCAAAAATAAAATTTCAAATAAATCTCAAATTACAAAACTCAAATCCGAAACAAATTATAGAACTATGTACCCGAAATCAAAAGCGACCCGCTTCGGCCTCGTACGCCATGCTGAAACCAGGTGGAACCGGGAGAAAAGGATTCAGGGCCAATGCGACTCGGCCCTGACGGGCGCCGGTCGGAACCAGGCCGATCGCTGGGGGTTGATCCTGAAATCCCATTGCTGGAGCCGTATGCTGGCAAGCGATGTCGGCCGGGCTGTGGAGACAGCCACCCGGATTAATGGGGTTTTGAACATTGAACTGACTTTCGATTCCCGTCTGAGAGAGCAGGATTGGGGCGCATGGGCCGGCAAAACCATTGCACAGATTAAAGCGGAGCAACTCCGGATGCCGGCCGAACTGGCCGGCGCCGGCTGGGATTTTCGCCCCCCGGGCGGAGAAGACCGCCTGAGCGTGCTGGCAAGAAGCACACAGGCCCTGGAAGATGCAGCCGCTCGATGGCCCGGCGAAGACATTTTGGTCGTCACGCACGGAGGCGTGATCAAAAGCCTCATTTACCATTTGAGCGGCAGAAGATTTTTGCCCACCGAACCGCCGCTCATCGAATCCAATCGACTGCACTGGCTGATTCAGGATGCGAAAGGAATCCGGCTGGAAAAGCCCAATGCGCTGGAACTTGATTCCCACGACAGGCAGGACCCGGAGAGTCAGGGAGACCGTGAACCGTGACCGAGACGCTGATGATCCACGACATCCATCCAGATTATTTCCAACTGAATCTCGACGGGTATCGGCTGACCTTCGACGACGGCCTCTTTTCCCAGTATTACTATTTTCCCCTGCTGAAGAACCACCCCGGCCAATTGACTTACTTTATCACCACGTCTTTTATTCACCCCGGTTCGGCGCGCAACACGTTTGCAGGTGGGTATCTGGCTCACCTTAAGTCGAAAAAATATATGTACCGCTGGTTTGTCGAAAACCGCCGCGATCATTTCATGACGCTGGAGGAACTCCAGGCAATTTCACTTCAGCCGAACACGCGCATCGGGGTGCACAGTCATTTTCATGATGTCATTTTGACCGGAACGCATCCGAAAAAGAGAAAACCTCCTGCCATCTGGAAAACCGCCCGGCTCCAACAGCTGCCGGGTCTCCGGCACTACGATCTGAGCATCCGCTCGAAGCTCGCCTTTCGGGGATACCGGTTTGAAGACGGAGTACTCAAACGACGATCCGAAACCGACTGGGAGGAC
The DNA here is from genome assembly GCA_963774425.1 of uncultured delta proteobacterium. Lineage (GTDB taxonomy): Bacteria > Desulfobacterota > Desulfobacteria > Desulfobacterales > JAFDCJ01 > JAFDCJ01. Next base: position 12,635 of record CAVZEZ010000001.1, read on the forward strand.
TATATCAAATACGATACGGAGCTGGCTGTAAAATGGATGGAGGACCATCTCGGGTTTGCCCCTGAGTTGTATTGCTTTCCATTTAACGAACACAATGCAAAATTGGTGACGATTCTTAAAACATTCGGCTTCAAAAGTTTCTTCTCGGCGCGTCCCGGAAATTGCCCGGATGTACTGGGTAGAATCGATATCGATCGTCTGATCGACATCTGAAATGAAAATGGCGCGGTGGGCGCTTAACCTATCGCTGTCGACCGGATATTGTTGATGGTTCCTCCTATGGCTGAGGTTTCAGGTTTCAGGTGTCAGGTTTCAGTGTGGACACGCCGGAGGCGTGGTACTTTGGCTTATTAAAAGAATAAGGAGCGGAGCTGCCATGGTTCGCACAAAATTTCAGGCACCAGCGGTGCTAAAACCTGACACCTGACACCTGAAACCTGACACCTGAAACCCATTCGTTTAATGCTGCCCCTCAGGAGCTTCTTTTCCCGAGCTCAGCCTCCGCCTTTTTCCGGCCCCCCGGGTGAAAACCCTTCCTCACAATTCCTTAACCCGAGCGCCCTGGCGGGATCACAGACTACATGTCTCGGAGATAGCGCAAATTTTCCAGTAGTACCGCAAGCGGGTCCTGATTGATTACAGGCAACAAACCGACAGTCTGGTCGGTGGCAAGCCGCGGCAAGCGGGGCTTATGAATCGCAAGCCCGGGATTTGCCTTCTGCAAAAAGTCGCACATGATTTCACCGGCCATTTTCGCGGCAGCATACTCGCCCATATCCAGCGGCAAGTGTTCGATCGCGGTTGTAGAGGGATAGAATATTTTCTGTAAATCAAAGGAAGGATCGGTCATGGTCTGAATGATCTGCAGGAATCCCGTGACATAATATTCACTGAAGGCGGCAAAACGCCCGGCGGAAAACGTACCTTTGGCGGTTCCAAAAATGAAAGGTGTGGCGAAATAATATAAATACAGAGGTTTCGATCGATTGGCGACCCTGTTCAACAGATCTGGCGAGGGTTTTAAAACATTCAATGGGAAACAGTCGGCGGCCGCTCCGTGAGAAATTATATCTTCCACGACCCGGTGTGCATCCTGCTCGCCGCGAAAGTAGGTGATGAGGACCTCGGCTCCTCCAGCCGCCAAGAGTTTAGCGGCGACTTCCCCCAACCCGCGGGATCCTCCCACAACCAGCGCCGTTTGACCCCTAAACTCGGTCGGTTCCACTTTACCGAGGAATTCGGAAAACAGCGGTTGTTTTTGAGGCTTTGGCCGGTGAAATGCCTTGATCCGTCCTTTGATCCCCGGGCCATCGACTGCCATTGAAATCAGGGCCAGGCGCAGGTTGCATTGGGCGACATGATAACTGAGCTTCGCGGCTGTCGTCCTTGCTGAAGAAAATGTCAAATCGAGTCCCGCATAAATGGAGTGCAGGCCGGGGCATTCCATACCGACCAGTCGCGTCGTCGCCAGCAGGGCGGCTATCTGAATTGGGGCCAGCACTCGGGTGAGATGTGGAAAAAGTTGTGCGGCCAATTTCCGGTCCAAAAACAGGAAAACATCGCCCGAAGCGACTGCAGCTTCTTCCAGGGAGCGTTCTTTGCATCTTACCGGTTCCGGCTGCCTTTCCGGGATATGGGCTGCCTGGCGCCGCTGCCGGGGTTTCCAGTCAACTTTGAAATACACGGCCGCCGTCCGGTCGGCTTCCAGCCGCATTTCGACGCGGTGCTCATCCCCGGTGATTAAAATATAATCGATCGATTTTCCCACAGCGACGCCGGCCTGGAAATTGGCTTTAACAGTCAGCAGTTCCAAAGGCTTCTCGCGGTCTTTCAGAAAATGATCGAGGCCCCTCAATACAGCATGTAAACCATGGACGACCTGATGGCCGAACAAAAGACGCCGGGAGAGTATGGGATCCAGATGCAAGGGATTATAGTCGCCGGAAAGCCGTGCAAAAACAAGCTGATCGTCCTGTGTAAAGGCGTGCTGGACCATGGTTTGGCATCCGTTCGGTTTTCATGGGGTCATCCGGCTGCGATTCAATCCGGCGGCAACGCTGATCCGCCGCCGGCGACCTACCTGAGATATTCCCGGTTTTGCTCAGCCCAATCCAGCTCGATGTGTTCCGGGAAAGGAAAAAGCGCTTCTTTATCCAGGATGAAACAATCCTCTGATGGCCTGAATCGGGGACTCAAGGATTTGAAAAAATCCAGACAGGGCATATTTTTCGAGGTGGAAAGATATCGGGCGTAAATATCTTCGATGCCCAGTGCTCGTGCATGATGAATCGCCGTTGCCAGCATGGTTTCCTCTATATTGCGCCCCAGCACCCGACAGCTCAGAATAAAATCCACAATTTGAGCGCCGTTATCCTGAATTTTCAGACTGACGATACCTGTCAGGCCTGCATCACCGAAACTGTCTGAGACCCGCAAGGTCCATAGCCGATGATCTTTCAGCTCGGCCCAGGCCATCAATTCCGCTTCCGACAGGCGCCTGGTGGAAAGGTTCATCTGATTGGTTTTGTTTAAAAGCTGCGTGGCTCTCTGCAAATTTGAAGGGCGAAGCTCTTCTATGCGTACACGCACTGCCAAGCGCTTTAACCACTCCGCCAGTGAACCGACACTGTTTTTCAGTTCCTGTCTCTTGCTTTCCGAAAGGTACATCGTGGTTCTGGTCAAGTCTTCGTGACTGAGAGAAGACAGCTCAAAACACCTCAGATCAAGCAGGGCCGCCGGATAAAGCAAGGGGTCTTTCGGCCAATCCGGCACCAGGACTTCCGGCAAACTCTCCCTGACCCTGGCCCGCTCGACGGGATTGTCGTCGATAAAAACGATGGATTGGGGCCCCAGATTCAATTCGGTCATCAGTTCGAGAATATTTTTAACTTTATCCTGCCAGTTGATCCGCCAGCCGGCAAAATCTTCTATTTTGAGGATCATCTCGGGGTGTCTTCCAAACGCTTCCAGTGCGACCTTTTCTTCATTCTTGCTCACGATTGCCAAAATAATTCCGCGGTTTTTCATGGATTTCAAAGCTTGCTGGAAATCCACGTAGGCTTCCCCGAGGTGATGATGTCCTCCCAGGATGAGATTCTCCCATCCGGCGTCGCCGACAATGCCGCCCCATAAGGTGTCGTCCAGATCGACGATAATCAGTTTGCGGGCATATCCAAGAATTCCCCGCAGGGCTGCCTTGATATCCCGGGCGGCTTCCTTGAAGACCTCATTGTGGAACAAGAATTTTCCCAGATACCAAAGTTTGGGGCTGAACGCATGCCTGCCCATCGTCTCGGTCCATCTTTGGGTATTGAGAACATGAATATTGCGCGCCGGTGTCAGGTTATCAACAAGCCGCAAGTTCATCCGCATAAGGGTGTTCGTCAGTCCGATTACATTCTGCATGTCAAGGGCCCCAAAGACACTTCGATATGAGGGCAGTACCCAGGTCGGAACAAATGCATGCCGGACCCGCTTGCTCATGTTGATCAAAAGCGAGGAATATTCATCGACCTGCGCAAGCACCTGCTGCAGCGAAATCTGCTCATATCGGAGCGCCGCATTGAAATCGGAAATGACGGATTGAGGCTGCGTCCAGACCACGGCGACATCCGGTGAGTATTGCCAGCACGGCAGGTTTTCGGCTATCAACGTCGATATCGGCTGTCCAAATGGGGTGGCAACCGTTTTGAGGGCGGGTAATTCCGGATCGTTGGCAACATAATTCGCGAAATTCTGCAGATTGAAGTCCGAAATGAGAACAATGCGGTAGGGTTGCTTATCCATCACATTGTTCATCCAGCAACCGGAGAATGTAGTCCGCCAGCGACATCAAGGATTGGAATACCTCATTTATCAGGGACATCGTGCGGTCATCGGTCAGCAGAATGGACGTGCCGAGTTCTTCCGCCGTCTTTTGTTCCGTGAGGACAATCAAGTTGATCAATCCGGCCGAATCCAGCCGTCCGGAATCGCCGGCTAATGGTGCTTGCAGATCCTTTTTCAAGTGCTCCTGCGCCGGTCGCAGCTGGTTAAGCTCGTCAATGACACTGAACAGCATTTGATTGACTTTTTCACGCATTGTCGCATGTCTTCCTTGTTAGGATTTTTTGTTTAAAATATCATACCCAATTTGAACCTTTACCACCGATGCCATTCCCGCGGCCGGCTGTTTTCGGGCGCCGGCTCATGGTTTCCGGCAATTTTTCCCCGCCGCCAGGCGTCCACTCCTGAGTATCCGGCATGCTGCAACTGTCCTTAGATTGCGACCGTCTCACACATCTCTGAAAAATCTGTTGCGGAATTTACATGCAATTTTGGGGCTAATAAAAAGCGAGATCTCCGTCTCCACCATGTATACGGCAGTCCGATAACGGCATGTCCGCAAAGGCTTTCGAAAGCAGAAATCCTCTCGAAACAGCTCCGGCAGACCAGCAGGGACAGCCAGGCTCCGAGAAACCGGCAACCAGACGCTCATCATACAGACAGAGGGTGCTCACTTCCATGGCAAGCGCATGATAAATCAAAGCGGCGGTGATAAGCGACGTACGGCGGTTCTCAAAATAAGAATACATAGCGCTCATGCGATCATCACGCACTTTCAGCAATAAAAACCCCACCATACCGTTATTCTGCTCGAGCACCTTGACGCCAAGATACACAAATCGACCGGCCAGTGACGAAAAATAATACTTCCTGCTTGCTGAATCCTTTACCGGCGCCGTTAATATCCAAGGGTAGGCCATGATCCAGTTCAGGTCCGCCCTTCCTTTTCGAGTCAGATCCTGTTGATGATGCCGCTCTATAAATTGACCTGTCTCTTCATCGATGCGAGAGATGTATTCAAAGTCCAGACGCGGGAGCAAATCGATTCGGCGTCTCCAGAAAAAACTTCTGATATTCGCGATCTCATCCATCATGATATCGACGGTTTTGAGCATCAGCCGGCCGAATTTCATTGTCGGGAACCTTCGTGGAATGGCGCTTGCGGCATTGAATCGAAATCGGATTTTCAGTCCCTGCAAGGATTTTAAATCAAAAAATTTACCTGAAGCCCGCAGGACCTTGGCAGCCTCCTTGGAGCCTCCCGAAATACCAAGCTGCTGATGGTAGGCCCGCATCGCTTTAAAAAGCAGAACGGCACCGACTCCCGTGGTTCTGCATGCCGGATCAACCCACCAACCGGTCAGCCAGCCGAATCTGGTTACTGCATTTTCGACAAATATTTCATCGGGAAGAATCCCGAGGTAACCGCTGACGCGCTTATCCTGGTAAGCGACCAACAAGACGAGATCTTCCTCGTTCGCCCGGGGATTGTGAATGTGTGACAACGCTCTGTGTTTGGTAATCGGCAGGATTTCTGTATGCCAAAAATGTCCGGATGAGAGAGCCGTCCTTAAATCGGCGACAGTAAGTTCTTTAATCTCCATAGCATTCAGTGATTGTGGGATTCCAGGCAAGATGGTCCGATCGTGTGATGCCCGAGTATAGCGCAAACGAATTGTGTGTCAAGGTGGATATGTACCACCGCTCCAGCCGGGCCCTGTCCGACGGAAAGGGGGGTGCGAAGTTCTCCGGCGGGCAAGTGTCTCAGTGGTTTGCAAATACAGGTGAAAAATGCAATGTTGGGGTTGACAACCATAAAGAAAATATTTAGGAACCGGTTTCTACGGGCCCGCTTGCTCAAAACCATGCGATCGCTTTGATATGAAGATAATACAGTATTGTCAACATGTGCTCGGTATCGGACATTTGTTCCGCAGCCTGGAGATCAGCCGGGCATTGTCCGACCACGAGGTGATTCTGGTTACCGGCGGTCCGAAGATCGCTGCGGCACCGGAAAGCCATGTTCGGACAGTTCACCTCCCCGGCCTGCAGATGGACGGGGAATTCAAGGGACTTAGCAGCACCCGGGAAAACGCCGCTCTGGATCAGGTAAAAGCAGAGCGGGAAAAGCATCTGTTCACCCTTTTTGAGGAAGAAAAGCCTGATTTTTTTCTGATCGAACTTTATCCGTTCGGCCGTAAGGCATTTCGGTTTGAACTCGACCCGATCTTACTTGCTCTGGCCGAAGATAGACTGCCCCACTGCAACGTGGTTTGCAGCCTGCGCGACATTCTGGTGGAAAAGGAGGATCGCGTCCGGCATGAATCCCGGGTGGTCAAGACGCTCAACCGCTATTTCGATGCCGTCCTGGTGCATGCCGACCCTGGCCTGGTGAAAATAGGCGAAACCTTCGATCTTCTGGATCAGATCAGGATTCCCGTGGTCTACACCGGCTATATCGCCCCAAAGGTGCTGCCGGGAGCCGGAAAAAGAATGCGGCAGCGACTGCATATCGGCGATGACGAGCTCCTGATTGTGGCCAGCGCAGGCGGGGGCAATGTGGGCGCACCGATTCTCGAAGCGGTCGTCCGGGCATTCGGCCGGCTGCAGGCCAAAAGCCGTTGTTACCTGAAAGTTTTCAGCGGGCCTTTTCTGGATCGGAGTCAATTTGAGCGGCTGAGAAAAATGGCCGGAACCCATGTGCAGGTGGAACGGTTCAGGGAGGATTTCCTGTCATATCTGGCGGCTGCCGATTTGTCCGTCAGCATGGGGGGATACAACACAACCATGAATATTCTGGCCTGTGAAGTGCCCGCTCTCGTCTGGCCTTTCCCCCAAAATCGCGAACAGCGGTTACGGACCGAACGGCTGGCACAATCGGGGGCCCTGGCGTTGCTCGAAGATGAAGATCTCCAGCCCGGACGTCTTGCCCAAATCATGGAGCGCAGGATCGGCGAGCTGAAGCGGCCGAAGATCGATATTGATCTGAATGGCGCGGCGATAACGGCCGACTGGGTCTCTCAACTGATAAAAAGCCGGAAGATCCGCTGATGCCGTCGACGATTTCCGCCATCTGGCGCCGCGTGCCGGCGGATATTATCAGCCGGACTGAAAATTGTATCCGCGCCGCCGAAGAGCGGCTGGAAGGTTGGGGTTCCGGCAGCGTATTTTTCCGAGCGGACGATGTGGCCGTGCCCGGGAAAAGGGTATACGGATTGCTGGACCTTTTCAGGAGCAACCGGGCGCCTCTTTGTCCGGCGGTGGTTCCGGCCTGGCTGACCGTCGACCGCTGGCGACACCTCAAGGGCGCAGCGGCAAAAAACCCTTCGCTGTGCTGCTGGCATCAGCACGGATGGCGCCACGTGAATCACGAAATCAGCGGCAAAAAACAGGAGTTCGGGCCTGCCCGTGGCCTCCCGGAAATTATAAGCGATCTCCTGCGGGGCAAACAGCGCCTGGAGGAACTTATGAAAGCGGATTTTTATCCGGTTTTCACGCCCCCATGGAATCGCTGCAGCGACGATGCGCTTGGATTGCTGCCGACTCTCGGCTATGCGGCCGTATCCCGCGATTGCGGAAGTGCATCCGAAGCACCGTCGAATCTGGCGGATTTTTGTATCAACGTCGATTTGCATACCCGCCGGGACCGTGATTCCGTATCCGGCTGGAATAACTTGTTTTACGAACTGCAGCAGGCGATATCATCGGGTTATTGCGGTATCATGATCCATCACCAGCGCATGAACGCTGCGGCTTTCGATTTTCTGGCTCTGCTCCTGAAGATCCTGACCAGGGCCAAAACGCTTCGACTCATACAGTTCAAGGATCTTGCGGAAAAATGAAAATCATATTTTATTGCCAATATGTCTGGGGGATGGGTCATCTTGTCCGCAGCCTGGAGTTTGCCAGGGCGTTAGCGGACCATGAAGTGGCCCTGATTGCCGGCGGGCAGGAAGTTGCGGTGGATCTGCCCGCGCATGTACGGATCCTAAGGCTTCCGGTGCTGTACATGGATGAAAAATTTACCCGGCTGATTGCCGGAAATCCCGATCTGAGTGTCGAACAGGTCCGGCAGAAGCGTAAGCAGCAATTATATTCCCTGTTCGAGGATTTTCGACCGGATGTTTTTATCGTCGAACTATATCCCTTCGGCAGGTCCAGGTTTGGCTTCGAGCTGGAGCCCTTGTTGTCGGATGTCCGCGCCGGCCGCTTTGGAAATGTCAAAACCATCTGCAGCCTGCGCGATATTCTGGTTGAAAAGAAACATCGCGCGGCCTACGAAGAAAAGGTCTTGCAAAAATTAATGCAGTATTTCGATGCGCTGCTGGTTCACAGCGATCCGGACTTATTACATCTGGGCGAAACCTTCAGCCGTGCGGGGGACATCGACATTCCCGTGATCTACACCGGGTTTATCGCCCAGCGGACAGATCCCGACGCTGGAAAAAATCTGCGGCGGCAGCAAAACATCCCGGCTGAAAAAAAACTGGTCGTCGCCAGCGCGGGGGGCGGTCGGTCGGGATACCCGCTTTTGAAACCTGTCATCGATGCCTGTGAAGCACTTCGCAACCGGCTTCCGATTCAGCTCGAGGTTTTTACCGGACCCTTCATGGATAATGAACTCTACGAAGAACTCGCCGCGCGAAACTCGCCGGGTCTTCGAGTTCGCCGTTATACAGAGCGCTTTCTCGATTACCTGTATGCCGCCGATCTGTCGGTGAGCCTGGCCGGTTACAACACCTGCATGAACCTGCTCGTCACGAAAGTTCCCGCCCTTGTTTATCCTTATTCCAAACAGCAGGAGCAGCCCATACGGGCTGCGAAACTGAAACATCTGCTTACAATGAGGATATTGGAGGATGCAGACGTTCAGCCCGATCGGTTGAGCGGGCACATCACTCAAATGCTTACCCGGCCCAAACATGCGAAACATCCGCCAGTGAATTTGAACGGCGCCGCCAATGCGGCGCGTTTCCTGGAGCAATTCGTCTGATCGCGGTTTGCATGTCGTGGCCGCCACTTTTCACCGCTATGAAAAGCATTAACGAAAGTTGAGAACAAAATCCCACAGGTCTGACCCCGCCAAAACCTATCGCAGCGCTCCGTTTCGGGCAACGCCTGAATCTTAAATCAGCGCAGGCTCTTTATTTAAAAGGTTAATTCCCCTTTAACATCGCCGCTGGCACCAATTTTGCTGACCGGAAGACAATGCCCTAATTCAGAGGAGCTCTATCGTGACCGTTATTCCCTTAAGATCCGGCGGCCCAATGCACAGGGATGCCAGCTGTATCAATATTCTGACCTGCGAACACTACATCAAAAGCAAGTTAACACCGGTGCCCTATGACTCACTGTTTGCGGGCGTTGCGGGAAACCGGGAATTTCTCGTAACCGATGAGGACACCGGTAAGGTCATCCCCGTCAGCCCCGAGTATCTGCTCGCCCCGGGTCACTGGATATCGAATGCATTGCTGGGCCGGGTGTATCAAAACGTCGTCTCACTGCTCAAAGATCCGGATGCCGTTTACAAAGCCGGCCGAAATATTTTCAAAACCGCCGTGGGAAGCCAGGTTTTTCTAATGCGTCTGGCCGGCGTTCAAACCATTATCAGGCGACTGCCAAAGGAAAACGCCAAATTCAACGCCAACCGTTCCATTCAAGTCCTGAAAAACGAAAGCGGTTATGCAGTGGTGAGAACCTTTTGGCACGACGACCCGTGCGTAACGAAGCTCTTTTGCGACATGAACCGAGGGGTATACGAAGGACTCGGAAAGCTCACCGGCAACACCGCCGTTGTGGAAGAAAAGACCTGCCAGTTCAGCGGCGGCAGTTGTTGTGAATATCACGTCAAATGGAAGGCCAAGCCCGTATATTCCCGTCTGATGGATTTTTTCCGTGTCCGGCTGACCCGCGAGATTGTCGATGAGCTTGAACGCCGGATCGAAGAAATCAATGGGATTCGCCTCAAACAGGAAAGAATCATAGAGCTAAGAACCAGAGATCTTCAGGAGCAGAAAAAACAAGTTGTCAAAGCTCACAGCATGCTGTCACGATATGTACCGTCCCAGTTGGCCGGGAAAATTTTGGCCGGAGATGTCGCGCCGCTCAATGGCCACCAGCGCAGAAAACTGGCGTTGTTTTTTTCGGACATCAAAGATTTTACCCGGACCACGGATGCGCTGGAGCCGGAAGATATGGGAAATCTGTTGAACGAATACTTTTCCTGTATGAATGCCATCATTGAGAAATATGAGGGAACCCTGGCCAACATTACCGGTGACGCGCTTTTCGTTTTTTTCGGCGCACCGGACCGAACCAATGATCGGGACCATGCCCTGCGATGTGTGCGGATGGCCATGGAAATGCAAATTAAGATGGATGAACTTCAGCAAAAATGGTTTGCCGAGGGCATTGAATATCCTCTGCAGATCCGATGTGGCATCAACTCCGGCATGGCCACAGTGGGCAGCTTCGGCTCCGGACTCAGGAGTGAATACAGCGCCATGGGCATGCAGGTCAACCTGGCCTCCCGTCTGGAAACCGCCTGTAATCCGGGCTCGATTCTCATCAGCCATTCCACCTGGGCGCTGATAAACGATCGCATCATCTGCCAAGCGAAAGATTCTATCGAAGCAAAGGGATTTTCGCGGCCGGTCAGGGTGTATGAGGTGGATCCGGCCCAGAAAATCGAAGAAGAGATGCAGGTCCCGGTTTCTTTGCCCCGGGAAGGGGCAGGGGAGGCCGGTTAGAACCTATCTCAGGATCATCAGAACCTGCCACCGGAGCGTGGGTCGCAAAGCGCAGATTTCATTGACCAGCCGGCAGGAAAGATGGTATCAGGTATCCGTAATCAATCGATGTCCGGTATGCCTGCCAGACGTCATCAGGTTGCGCCGCGGGCTCGGATTTTAAATAAAAAGGGTCGCAGCAGCGATGGGTGCCCCTGCCCACGTTCACCTGTATTCTGTCGTCTGGACTTGTGGGGCAAATTTATATTATGCCCATATCCCCCTTTTTTTCGGAACCAAAACCTCTCTGACCGTCAGGGAACGAAACGCGTGTTAATACGGAGCCAGTCGGCATGACCCGGTTGATCAAGCGCTATCCATTTTATGTCAGTATTTGCACGCTGATCATCGCCATCGTCCTTACTTTGACCGGGTTTTTTCTGTGGATCAGCCACCGCGAGAGTAAGGCGGCTGCCATCCAGATGGCGGATCGCCTTTTTTCGGAAATCAACGCCAAAACATTGGTGCGTTATGAAAGCGCCCTGGAGTCGGTGGCCGTGCTGGCCGGATCGGTTGCCCACATGCCCGGAATGGCGATCCTGCCGAAGGGCGACGGGTTATCGCATCCGGGGATTACGTTAATGATTGAGGCGCTGTCTTTTTACGATTTTCTCTTTTCGACTTATATCGGGTATGATAACGGCAGCTTCATCCAGATCGTCGCCATCAGAAACCAGCGGAATTTACGCAGCCTCTACAACGCACCGGCGGGCACCTCCTTCATCTTGCGCACCATCGCACCCGACAGCGAGGGGCGGATGAAGCAGCACTGGCTTTTCATAGACCGGAAACAGCAGGTGACCGGGGGAAGAATCGATCCTGACCCGAATTTTGACCCCCGCGTCAGACCCTGGTATGTCAGAGCACAGAAGGAAGCAACTGCTTTTTATACGGACCCGTATGTCTTCAGCAAGACCCAAATCCCCGGGATCACCTGCGCCGAAAAGCTGATGACCGGGGATAGTGTATTCGGGGCCGACATCACCCTGGACCGTTTCGCCAGTTCCCTGCAGCAGCAGAAGGTGTCGGCAAACAGCGTGCTGTTTCTTTTCGACCATGCGGGACGGATCATTGCCCACTCCAATCTGAATAGCACAACTGCCCCGAATGAGGGACTGGTTTTTTTAACCGCTGAAGCATCCGGCGATTCCCTGGCGCGCGCGGTGGTTGCCGACTTCCAGCGTGACCCACAATTCCGGCTCAACCAAGCCCGGGATATTCAGATCAACGGATCCTCCTATCTGGTTAGGTTGACCGGCCTCAAGGATTCCCTGAAGTTCGATCAGATTTTGGCGTCTGTCGCGCCGGTATCCGATTTTACCGGTCATATCCGGCGCATGCAGCAGCGCATTTTCCTCTTCTCCGGGCTGGTGTTGCTGGCGGTGCTGCCCCTGACGCTGTTGATGTCTCGCAAAATTTCCGGATCCCTGACCCGTTTGGAACGTGAGTCCATGAAAATTCGGCGGCGAGACTTCTCTAAATCTGCCCCTTTCGATTCCAGGATCAAGGAGATTCATTCCCTGATCACGGTCTTTGTCCTGATGAAAAGTACCATCCGGAAGCTTCTTGAGCAGCAACGCAAACTATTCGACGATTTTACCAAAATGATTGCCGGCGCCATCGATGCCAAATCTCATTATACCGGCGGCCACTGCGCGCGGGTGCCCAGAGTTGCCGAATTGCTCGCGGACGCAGCGTGCGGAGCCGAGGAAGGTCCTTTCGCCGATTTTAAAATGGACACCCAAGATCAGCGCTGGGAGTTTGAAGTGGCCGCCTGGCTTCATGACTGCGGCAAGGTCACCACCCCCGAGTATGTCGTGGACAAAGCCACCAAGCTGGAAACGAACTATAATCGCATCCACGAAATCCGCATGCGCTTCGAGGTGCTGTTACGGGATGCGGAAATCGCCACCTATCAGAAACGCCTGACCGGCGATTTCGACGAAGCCGAATTAGAGGATCAGCTGACCAAGGTCAGAAAGCAGATTGCGGACGATTTCGCCTTCGTCGCTGCCTGTAACATCGGCGGGGAAACCATGGCCGACGAAATGATTGAGCGTCTGCAACAGATCGCCGCCCGAACCTGGATACGCCACTTAGACGACCGCATCGGCATTTCCCATGAGGAAGCCGTATTGAAAAATACAACACCGGCACCCCCACTGCCGGTAATCGAGCGCGTGCTGGCAGACAAGCCCGAACATATCGTCCCCCGGACCAATCCGAATCCTTTCGAAGGCAATCCGTACGGATTCAGGATGGATATCCCTGAATACAAGTATCATCTCGGTGAGCTTTACAACCTGTCCATCCGCAGGGGGACCCTGTCCCCGGAGGACCGATTTAAAATCAACGAGCACATCATTCAAACCATCATTATGCTCAATAAACTTGAATTTCCGGATTACCTGGCCAATGTGCCTGAATATGCCGGCGCCCACCATGAGACCATGATCGGTACCGGATACCCCCGCGCCTTGGAAAAAGAGCAAATGTCCATCCCGGCGCGCATTATTGCCATCGCGGACATCTTTGAAGCCTTGACCGCAGCGGACCGGCCCTACAAAGAGCCGAAAACATTGAACGAGGCACTGCGCATCATGAGCGCTATGCGAAACGACCAGCACATCGATCCCGAGCTGTTCGACCTGTTTCTGCGAAGCAGGGTCTATCAAACGTATGCCGAACAATTTCTGGATCCGGCCCAGATCGATGCAGTGGATATTCGGCGGTATCTAGGCCGTGACGGTCAATAAACACGCATCCAGGATATGGAGGTGACGGCGGAGAAATCGCCACGCCAGTCCGGCATTGACAGCCGGGTTTCGGCGGGCTATGTACTGCCGTGGCTGGCGATGAACCGCTTTAAACTCAGGACACGTCCTTTTATGCAGGAAAATACCCTCACAACGAACCCGCGCAACCTGATTCAGCGTATCCGCTATTCCATCTTTCCCGGCGCCTTGCGCCCAACAGCGCTTCGTGGGAATCATGGGGACCTGTTCAACAGCCTGGTTTTTCATTTTCGTCCCCGAAAAGTTGACCATCGCACGCTCCGATTCACGCTCACCTGGGGTCTCGGCGGAATGGCCGTGGTGTTGATGGGGTTGCTGTTTGCATCGGGACTGATGCTGCAATTCGTTTATCAGCCTGTTCCCGACCGCGCCTACGAGTCTATCGTTTATCTGCAAAACAATGTGCGCTTTGGAGAGTTTATCCGCAATATTCATCACTGGAGCGCAAATCTGCTCGTTGTCATGGCTTTTCTGCATTTGCTGCGCGTTTTTTTTACCGGGGCATTTTATCCGCCGCGGCAGTTCAACTGGATCATCGGTCTGGCAATGTTTTCGACAGTACTGGCATCCAATATCACCGGATATCTACTGCCCTGGGATCAGCTTGCCTTCTGGGCCATAACGATATGCACCAGCATGTTGGAGTATATTCCCGGGATCGGCCGATGGCTCCAAACGCTCGTTCGCGGCGGTGAAGATATCGGCCCCGCCACCCTTTCCATTTTTTTTGCCGTTCATACAGCCATCATTCCTGCCTGTCTTCTGATTTTGATGCCATGGCATTTCTGGCGGGTGCGTAAAGCCGGCGGACTGGTAATCCCCCGCAGACCGGATGAAGACCCAGGCCGCCCGGGCGAGAGGGTACCGGCCATTCCAAATCTGATTTTAAGAGAGATGGTCGTGGCACTGGTGCTAATTGCCGCCATTACGCTGATTTCGGTATTTATCAATGCACCCCTGGGCGCCAAGGCCAACCCGGGGTTGAGTCCCAATCCAACCAAAGCGCCCTGGTATTTTGCCGGCATCCAGGAACTGCTCCTACATTTTCATCCGCTGTTTGCGTTATTTTTCATACCGGTTTCTCTGGTAGTCGCCTCGGTCAGTATTCCCTATATCACCAGCCACTCCCAATCGGCAGGCGTGTGGTTTGCTTCCGATCGGGGGCGCCGGACAGCGGCATTGGCCGCAGGGGTTGCCTTGGTCGTTACACCCATCGCGATCGTTGCCGATGAATTTACCGATTTTACAACCCGGATGTCGGGGATATCTCCGCTTGTGAGTGGTGGGCTGCTGCCGACCGCTTTTATTCTGGCTGGAATCGTCATATTTTATTGGCTGATAAAGAAACAATTCACCGCAACGGATGGCGAAGCGATCCAGGCTGTTTTCGTTCTGATACTGCTTTCCTTTACCATTCTCACGATCACGGGCGTCTGGTTCCGGGGGAAAGAAATGGCATTAATGTGGCCCTGGGAGTTGGCAGGATGAGCGGGTGGCCACGCTTTTCTGTCCAGTCATTTCGCAAATGAGAATGGGGCCTGAGGAGTCTGCATGAAAACGGAAAAGAAAATAGCCGAACCGGCCAGGAGATCCTTTCTGAATATTATCTGGGTAGTGCTGGGTAGCGTCGCCCTGGCGGAAATTCTTGCCGTTGCAATTGCCTTTTTACGACCTCGCAAACGAATGAACCGGGAAGAAAGCGCCGATTTTGTCATCACCGCCGGCGCTGTCGACAGTTTTGCTCCTAATTCGGTCACCGCATTTGTAAGAGGCAAATTTTACCTGGCGCGTTTGGAAGACGGTGGCTTTCTCGCCTTATCCCGCACCTGTACCCATCTGGGTTGTGCGGTCCCCTGGGTTGAAAAAGAGATGAAATTTGCCTGCCCCTGCCACGGTTCGGCATTCGATATCACCGGGAATGTGATCGATGCCCCGGCCCCCCGGCCGCTGGACATCTATCCCATCGTTATTGCCAATAAAATAATAAAAGTCGATACCCGCAAACCAATCAAACGCAGCACCTTTCAGGTGGAGCAGGTGGTTTATCCAAAAAATAGGGCATAGGGCGCAGGGGTATCCCATTCGAGCAGAAGCGGTCCCATAAATAATTGTCGTTGCCGTGCTCCTTCGAGTCATTTGTGGTCAACTTTATGAAAAGCTGGAAAATAACCGGAATCATTGCCACGTTGGTCATCGTACTTTGTATTCCGGCCTACATGTTGAAGATAACCTATTTTCCGCATCCGGCTGCGCCCCAGCCGGTTGCCGACTTTGTCGGCGGCCGCAAATGCGCCGATTGTCATCGGACGGAATACGAGCGGTGGCAAAACTCACTCCACGACCGTGCCATGGAAGTTGCCGACGACACAACCGTCCTCGGCGATTTTAACAATGCAGTTTTCGAGTTTCAGGGTGTGACCAGCCGGTTTTACCACAAAGGTGAGAAATATTTCGTGGCCACTCCGGGTCCGGATGGCAAAATGGGCGAATTTGAAATCACCCACACCTTCGGCTGGTTTCCCCTGCAGCAATATCTGGTGCCCTTTCCCGGCGGCCGCCTGCAATGTCTGCCCATCGCCTGGGACGTGAAAGAAAAAAAGTGGTATCATCTGTATCCGAATGCTCCCATCGATCCCAAAGACTGGCTGTACTGGACCCATGCCGGCCAGAACTGGAACGGCATGTGCGCCGAGTGCCACTCCACCAATCTTAGAAAGAATTATGATATCCAAAACGATGCGTACCGGACCACCTGGTCTGAAATCGACGTCAGTTGCGAAGCCTGCCATGGCCCCGGTTCTCGCCATGTCGACTGGGCCGAGTTGCCGGAAATGGCGCGACCGCAAACCGATAATTACAACCTGGTGGTCAAAACAAAGGGTATGGATTCACGTAAACAGGTGGAACTGTGCGCTCCGTGTCACGCCCGGCGCGCGATCCTCGGGGATTACACCCATGCCGAATCGGATCTGCTGGACAGCCTGCTGCCCAGCCTGTTGACCCCCGAGCTGTATTTTGCCGACGGCCAGATCCTCGAGGAGGTCTACGTTTACGGTTCTTTTACCCAGAGCAAAATGTACAGCCGCAATGTGCGCTGCAGTGACTGCCACGATGTGCACAGCATTAAAAAGGCTAAAGAGGGCAACGCGCTGTGTCTGCAGTGCCATCGTGCCGCCGTTTATGACACCCGAGCGCACCACTTCCACAAGCGCCCGGGGGAAAAAGGGGATCCGATTCGATCGCCGGATGGAGATGTTCTGTTCGCCGTGGGCACCGGTGCCCAATGTGTGCAATGCCATATGCCGGAACGTGCCTATATGGTGATTGATTACCGCGCCGACCACAGTTTCAGGATACCGCGGCCTGATTTGAGCATCGAACTGGGTACCCCCAACGCCTGCAACCGCTGCCATGTCGATAAAACCAATCAATGGTCCGATCAATTTATTACCCAATGGTATGGCCCCGGCCGAAGAGCCCATTACGGCACTGTCCTTGCAAAAGGACGAGAAGGATCCGCAGACGCACATAAGGATCTACTCAGTCTGGCTTCAGATCCATTGTATCCGGTCATCGTGCGCTCCACGGCGTTGTCGCTGCTGGCGGCATACCCCGGCGAAGAAACCAACCGCATATATGAGCAGGCCCTGATCGATGATGAGGCGCTCATCCGGCGGACGGCTGTCGACAACCTGAATGTATCCGATCCCGAGCATCAGACCGAGCTTCTTTTGTCCATGCTTTATGATCCGGTCAAGGCGGTGCGCATCGAAGCGGCCCGCCGGATGGCTGAAGTTTCCGACCCGCCATTGGACCGCAGTCAGAAACAGGTCTTTCAAGCCTGTCTGGAAGAATATCAGGACTCGATGAAATATTCGGCTGATTTTGCCTTTGGCCGCTACAATCTGGCAAATCTGTATGTCAACCTGGGACAGCGCGAAAAGGCGGTTGCGAATTATCGAGCCGCCATTAAAATCGATAATTTATTTTATCCGGCCAAGGTCAATCTGGCCATGCTCTTCGATCAAATGGGCGAAAAACGTGAGGCGGAGACCCTGCTGCGCGAGGTGGCTACGTCTCACCCGGAAGTTTATGAGGTTCACTATTCGCTCGGGTTATTGCTCGCGGAAGAAAAAAAGTACGCTGAAGCAGCGCACTATTTAAAGCAGGCGGTCAAGGGCATGCCCAATAGAGCCCGCATCCATTACAATCTTGGATTGCTATGGGCACATCTCAGAAAGGATTCGGATGCGGAGGCATCCCTGCTTGAAGCGCAGGAACTGGATCCGTACAATTTGGATTATCTCTACGCGCTCGCTGATTTTTATTTAAAAAGGAATAAATTGCAGGCGGCCAAACGGGTGGCAGAGCAAATGGTTTCAAGGCATCCTTCCCGCCGAATCGGCCACGATATTTTGAATCTTGTCGAAAAAGGTTTGAAGGCGAATTCGAAATAGCCGGCAAAACTCATCGCGGCAAAAATGGTGATCACCACGGCTATACAGAAAAATCAGGCCGCTGATCACCACCGCCAAGGTTTTATTGACTGTTTGGTCGTTTAACTGCCCCATTCGTTTTCCAGGATTTTTACTAACCGACCATCCTTAAATATCAGGGTGTAAACGGGTTGAGATGGACCGAAATTATACACCCACTCGGTCATGCCTTGGCTGTCGGGTTCGCCGCAGGCATCCTGAACCGCAACGTCCATATCCCCGATGTTGACGACGCCGTTGTCGCACATAATCGAGTTGGCTTCCTCGGCCGCAAAAATATTGCCGCTCATGGTAATCCACAGAATTATCACGGTGACAGAAAAAATGCATAATGATTTCAAGGTAATTTTCCTCCTCTTAGGGTAATGAAAGTGCCAGCCGCGCATTTCAGTCGCCATACCCTCCCATCTGGATACGCTCCACCATACCGTCGGTAAAGCTCACATAATACACAAATTCAGTGGGACCGAAATTGTAATACCAGATGATGGGAGAGTCTCCGTCTTCCCGGGTCACTTTCTGGGGGTCACCGCATTTATCGCGGACGCTGTCCTCCGAGTCTCCGGGTAGAACGGTGCCGCCGTCGCATTGAAGTGACCCGGTTCCATCCAGGGCCGACAAATCAGGTTGAATGACAAACAGGCTCAGAAATGCCGCTATAAGTAGGGGTGATATGCTTTTGTGGTTCATATTTCTTGCCTCACTGAACCCGCTTTCGCTGGGTCGCCATTCCTTTCACGATCTCGATCTCGCTCGGACGCCAGGTTTTGCATAGTAATACCCACCCTCGGATAGGCGTGAATTCCAATTCAGCGTGCGGCCCGTGGCCGATCCGATGGCCGCTGCGTCGGTCAGGATCTTCATCCGAGCATCGGGTTTGAACGGTTTGCCTTTCACGATGCCGATGGCGGCGAGCGATCCCATGATTTCCGGATCCAGCGCACCCACCGGTTCTTTTTGAACCAGTTCGTTGATCATTTCAAAATAGTTGAAATCGCTGGGGGGCACGGTGTTCATCACCCTGCCGCTGCCTTCGTGAAACTTCGCCGATGGCTGCGGACGGAGAAACGCCCAGTCAAGTTGGTGCTCCGGCGTTCTGGCCAGCGTCGCTTCGCCTGACAAGGCAGATCCGATGCTCGTACCGTAACCGTCCGGCAGATACGGATATGTCTTGAGCGTCTTCCGGATCAGTTCAACGGGAGGTTTGGGGTCGTTGTTTTCCAGGAAGGAGCGTCCGAGCATAAGCGCCCGTGTGGTGCGTAACTTCTGCACGAAGTAACCGCTCTCCGGCAGTTCGCCTTTGTAACCGGGGGACACCCACAGATATTTACCGCCCGCACCACAATCCGGACCCGGCAGGCCGAAGTCGGTAACCCAGTTGAACCCCATGTCATCAATTATGCCGAGCGACATGGGCGTCGTCTCGACCACGATCGGTCCGTCGGTCACGTCCAGGTTGGACCAGAAATAGATGGTATCCGCGTTCGCCGTCAGAAAGAGCGAATTCGCATCCATCAGCTTGCGCGTTTGATCATATTCACGGTGATTGCTCCTTTCGGGTTTATGCCTGGAAGGTTCAAGACCCATATAGAAAAAAAGTATCAGTTATAAGCGAAAGGCTCAGCTATTGGAATAAGACAGGGAGTAAAATAGTTATGGACATATATCCCACATGATAAGCAAGCGGTAGGTATAGTCAACATTTGAGTATGAAAAAGTCGGGCGACGATCCGCTTTTCCGCCAAGCTATTGACAAATTACCGGAACTGCGGGAGCTGCTTGCGGCAGCACGCACAAATCATTCCGTTGACGTCTCCTTCATCAAATCTGCGACGATATTCGGCATAGGGCGCTCCATACCAGATATCCGCCAGTCGATCAGCGGTGAGATCTCCCATGATGCTGCGCTGCTCCCAGTCCGCGCAGCACTGCACCATGCGTCCGTCATCGAGAACATAGATTTGTTCCATTAGCCGCCGGCACCAGGAGAATGAATTCAGGTGCCGCCTGCCGACTGCTGTTTCCCGGATGGTATCTTGGTCGGCCCGATTTTCCACGGGTTCGATATACAGCTTGATATTCCGCTCCTCCCAGTATTGCCGGATGCGGGGAATCTCAGCGTGAGTCTGAAGCGAATCGACCATCACGATTTCAAGCCGCGGCAATTTATAGCCGCCCTTTTTTTTCAGATCCAGAAAAAGCTCGATGTTTCTCAGCGTATTTTCGAGCCGAAGGCCCATGATGTTGAAATAGGTCTCCGGCGCCAGACTCTGAACGGAGAGCTTGAGCTTGTCGAGACCCGAGTCCAGCAGGCGTTTTGCTATCCGTTCGGTGAGCAGCCCGCCGTGGCTGGTGACCTTGACGTACTGCGGCTTTTTGATCCGGGCGCTGACGTACGCGATCCGTTCGGGAAGGTCAGTATCCAGTAAAGGTTCATTCATCAGGTAGAGAGACCAGCGCCGGATTCCGAGTTCAATACCCTGATCCACAATCGCGTGAAACAGATTCGAATCCATGCGCCGGCCGCGGGGAATTTTTTTTCGGGTTTTACCATTGGGGCAGAAAATGCAGCGGGCATTGCATCCGGTGACGGTCTGAATTTGAATATGATCCGGCGCAGCGGGTAAAGCCGTGGGAACATTCGCCGGTTGATGGCCGTTGTTTTTCATTGGATCTAATCCCTGGCCCCGACGCACCGGTCACGGCGTAGCGCAGAGCCGCCGCCCGAAGCCGGAGCACGTTGGAATAAAGCATCTGTCGGGAACTCAAGAAGAATTCAGCCCAACAATCCGAAAGTGCCCTTATAAAAAATTTTTTCGGTGGCGGTGGTACATTTCGCGATTTCGCGGCGGTCGGATAGCCTTTTTTATTGGTTTCTTCTGAAATAAATATGCCACTATCGGGAAAAAATCAATGACCATCGCAGGCAGTATGATTCGCCGACCCACCCAGCCGGTCCTCAGGTGGCGCAGATCCCACCATCCAGGGTCCTCGCTATACGAAAATCCCCCTCTACATTCCACCTAAACTGATCGGTTCCAAATTCTGGGTTCAAAGGCTACAATGGTTTGAAACTGCAAATATTTACATCAAGATCGGGTATTTTTCAACTTCACCCATTGGCTGAAAAGGGGTTGCAAAAACATTCATCACCGCCATACTTGATAGTCGTCGGTTTACAGTATTTCCAACCCGGAACGCTGAACCCTGAACCGCTCAACCGAGGTTCCAGTATCTTTCACTTCGTTTTTTCGCGCTTGACACGGACTCTGCAGTTGCCTACATTCATTGTGCCTATAGTTTGCACAAAAAATAAAATCCGTTCCGAAGATTTAATGGCGATGCGCAAGCCGAATCCAACCCATGACATATCGGCCGGAGCACCGTCGATCGAAGCCGGTGCGATACCATTCATTTAGCAACCATACCGGGAGTCGTATATGCAGGCCGCCACGCGGGAAATTGTTGAGAGATACGTCGATGATCACACGGACGACCTTTCCCCCTTTCTTGAAGATCTTTTGACGGAAACCGAGGAAATAACCGGACGCTCCCGCTGGAGCATCGGTAAAGTCGAAGGCAAACTGCTGCAAATGCTAATCAAAATTTCAAACGCCCGTCGGGTCGTGGAAGTGGGCACGTTTACCGGGTTTTCCGCTCTGGTCATGGCGGAGGCATTACCGGAGGATGGGAGCTTGATGACGTTTGAATCGAGCCGCGAATATGCCGATATCGCCCTGAGGTATTTCAGCAGGAGTCCTCACGGCAAGAAGATCCACCTGAAACTGGGGCCTGCACTTTCAGGTCTCGGCGCTGTCGCGGAGGACACGGTGGACTTTGTTTTCATCGATGCGGACAAGCCATCCTACGGCGATTATTTTGATGAGGCCATGCGGATATTGCACCCCGGCGGTGTCATTTTTGTGGACAACGTTTTTTGGCGTCACAAAATTTTCAAAAAAAAAATAACCAATGAAAATGCCAAAGCAATAGCTGCCTTCAACGCCAAAGTTCGGGGGGAAAGCCGGGTGGAGAAGCTGATGCTGAGCGTCCGCGACGGTGTATTTCTGATTCGCAAGAAATGAATCAGTTAGGAACCATTCTCATTTACAACACCGGGTGGATATGGTAACACCTGAAATCTGAATTCAGGTAAAATCTGGGGCAATTGCGGGGGTCTGATCTTGGCTGACAGACACATATTTGCAGAATCGGGAAAAGATTCCGGACAGGTGGAAAGGCTGGTCCGCCTTCCGTTTATAAAGTCCCTCGAAATTTCATTAAAAAGTATAAAGGTTCGTTTTTTCCGTTCCCTTATTACCACCATGAGCCTGGTACTGGCGGTGTCTTTTTTAAGTTTTGTGGGTGTCAGCAATAATCTGGCTAACGGTATGCTGGCTCAACAGAATCCCGAACTTCGCCAGATGCTGGTCCTGTCCGGCTATGACCTCGGGCCGGAAGATACTTCCGTCGGAAGCAGCCCCAAGCAGAGATGGCTGGTGATCCTTTCGTTGTTGGTGTGTGTGGTGGGAATTGTCAATGCGCAGCTGATGGCGGTGACGGAGCGATTTCGCGAGATCGGCACCATGAAGTGCCTGGGTGCGCTGGATCGGTTCATTTTGCGGTTGTTTATTCTCGAAGCGGGTATACAGGGTCTGGCGGGCGCGGGTGTGGGCGCGCTGGTGGGCGCCGTCTTTTCCCTGCTGAGCGGATGGCTGCGCTTCGGCACGGTGGCGTTGAAATCGGTTTCCTGGTCGGACATCGCCGTGTCTTTGGCTTTTGCCACGGTGGTGGGGTGTCTGCTCAGCCTGTTGGGCGTACTGTATCCGGCGCTGGTGGCAGCCCGGATGCAGCCGGTGGAGGCGATGCGGGTAGAGCAGTGATAGGTGCAAAGAGCAAAGGGCAAAGGGCAAATGGCCTAGAGCATAAGTGGCCCCTTGCTCCATGCTCCGTGCCCCATGCTACCAGGGCAGCAAAGGAGATAATATGGCAGAAGCCGGTAATATCGTTCGGGTTACCAATGTTACCAAAACATTCAAGCTCGGCAAGATCGATGTTCAGGCGCTGAAGGGTATCGATCTTGCAATTACCAGGGGCGACTATATCTCCATCATGGGACCTTCCGGGTCCGGGAAAAGCACGTTGTTCAACATGATCGGCGGTCTGGACAAGCCAAGTTCCGGCAAGGTCTTTATCGATGAGGTCGACATCGCTCAGCTGGATGCCTACGAATTGGCCTGGCTGCGCTGCCGAAAGATCGGATATATTTTTCAGACATTCAATATCATCCAGGTTATGACAGCCCTGGAAAATGTTACCCTACCCATGATTTTCGCGGGCCTGCACAACGACGCGGCGGTGGATAAAGGCATGAAGCTGCTGGACCTGGTCGGTCTGGCGGATCGGTTCAGTCATAAACCGTTCGAACTTTCCGGCGGCCAACAGCAGCGGGTTGCCGTTGCCAGAGCGCTTGCCAATGACCCGGCGATCATTCTGGCCGATGAGCCGACGGGCAACCTCGATCTGACCACCGGTGAAGAAATCATCGCGCTGCTCAAACGCCTGAGCCAGGAACGAGGCGTGACGGTCATTTCGGCCACCCACGATTTTAAAATGCTCAATGTCTCCGATCGGGTAATCTGGATCCGGGATGGAAGGGTGGACAAAATCGAAAAACGTGATGAACTGTCGATTTCCATCGGCCAGATCGGCGTGCGGGATTAGGCTGCCCGATACTTGATTCTCGATACCTGATTCTCGATACTGGATTCTCGATGATGGACATCGGATATGCGAGTTCGGCCGAGCGATGAATAACACGCATTCTTTTGTCCCCAAATAACTGCCTTTTGCCAATCCTATGAAAAAAAGTCAACCGACTTATAAACAATTTGATCCACCCAAGATCAATTGTCCTTCGATGAACGATGCCGGCGGCAAAAGATGTCCGATGTCGAATACCCTTGGACTCACACCGGAAAGCCGGCCGCGCGAGCTGGGACCCCCCCATTATCTTGCAGCGGAAAACCGGCATCAGAAATCAGGTAAACAATATCCATTGGCAAGCATCGGAAATCGCGCATCTTGCATCGAGGATCGAGCACCGGCTATCGCGCATCCGAACGCCTGCAACCGGCAACTTGCAACCGTCAACGTGCCACCCGCCACCCATCCTCATCTGCTTGCAGGCCTCGTTCTCACTTTTCTGATGCTGTTATTATCCGGATTCGGCGCTCTGGCGGCGGGTCCCACGCAGGAACGG
>CAVZEZ010000002.1:0-555634 GCA_963774425.1 uncultured delta proteobacterium
GTCGAAATCCGGCAGATCGCTTTGGTGGACATCCGGTATAAAATCATAGATAAGCCGGGGGCGGACCGTATGTTTGACGGCGTTGAAGTTATCGCTTCGAGGGCTGTATACCCGATACATTTCGGAGAATAGATCGATCTGGGCGTCGTAAAGTTCCCGATGGTAATAATTCTGATCTTCGGGGCCGTATTCGTCCTTATCCGTGCGCCAAGCGGTCCCGCGGACACCCACCGAGGGCTCTATGTTGATAAAGGGTTTGAAATGCAGCGGCAGATACAGGCGCGGGTAAGCATCCATCCGCTGGGTTCGTTCGCCGTCCCGGCTCCAGTAGTAAATGTATTGGGAATCCAGGTCGTAAAAGAAATGTGAGGTTGCAATGCGTTGTTTGACACCGTCGAATTCGATGACAGGCAGTTGCTGTAAGGTGGTATCGGGATTTTTCGTGTTGCGGATGGTACTGTTCAGATCGTAGCGCAACTGGGCGTTGAGGCTGTAACGCGGCCAGGTTTTATTGAAATTCAGCAGGTTGGTCCGGATGGGATCGTTAAAATCATCCAGGTCACGGCTGAAAACGTTTTCAAAATAATTTTTCGAGCGGCTCCAGCCCATATCTCCATTTTTAAATTCACGGGTATAATCCTGATCGCTGACGAGGTCTATATCCAATGTAGCCAGAACCCCCTGGGGAAGCTCTTGACGGTGGCTGCCCCGGAACCAGTAGCGGTCCTGATTTCTGCGCAGGATCGTACGTCTGCCGTCATCAAATCCCCATTTTTCACTGGAATCGCCCACACCGTTGTCGATTTTCTCATCCACAAAGCCGTCGAACATCCAGGTCCCGCGGGATCTGGCGTCCAGCATATAACGGTACTCTATGCCGGGCCGCAGTCCACGATAATTCATGTATTGCGCATAGAAGGTGGCGTCCGAGCTTTCGTCGATGGCCCAAAAAAAGGGCTGCGTATAGTTGATGCCCATTCGGTCGGAAATACCCGCCTCGGGGAATAAAAAACCGCTTTGGCGATCTTTCCTGGCTGGATAGTAAAAATAGGGTGTATAGAAAACCGGCATTTTTCGGGCCCACAGGGTCGCATGGGTCGCAGTCCCTTCACCGTCCTCTCTGATTTTGACTTTTTTGCTGGTAATTTTCCAGTCCGGATGGTCTCCGTCACAGGTAGTCAACGTGGCATCATCGATGGTATAGGTTTTTTCCCCGATTTTTTCGATGCGATCGCCGGTTAAGTGGAAGTTGTTTTCTTTTAAGAACAGATACCCGTCCGTCACCGACCCGGTCTGGCTTTCCAGGTCCATATCCATGCTATTGCCGCTCAGGATATCCTCGCCGTTGGTCAGGACTACGTTCCCTTCGGCGTAGGCTTGCATGGTGTGGTGATCAAAACGGACAAAGTCGGCCAGCAGCTTTATATTTTTTTTGTAGATTATAACGTTTCCCTGGGCGGTGTACTCATCGAGATTCTGATCGTAATTAATCTCATCCGCTTCGATCCGCCACGGCTCATTCGGGTCCCGTATTATTTTGCCGACATTGTCCTGGCTGCTCTGGGCGGCCGCCCTCGGGAGGGTGAACAGCGTACTGAAGCTGAAAATACAGATTAGGGCCACGATCCCCATGATGGCCGGAGAAATCCGGCGCCAACCGTGACCTCTGTTCGGCCCGCGGGATAACCCGACGGATTCCGGGGTGATTTTCTCCTGTGCCATCATAAATTGAATTGTTGCGGCCCAAGTGACCAGGTGAGGATCCAACCTTTCATCATTCCATTATTCCGACTTCCCATCGCACTCGATTGGGAAAGGCCGACTGATCCGAGCCGGCAGACAGCCTGCAGCGGACCGGGTATTCCATGCTGGGATAAACCTGATTCTTGAATCCCGACGAAATTTAAGATATAAGCCCAAATTGATAAAAAAAGTCAAGGCAATGTTTGACCAAAATCCAATCCGGTGTGCGATGATCGTATTATTGACAAATGACGATGGGATATATGCAGAAGGTCTGTGGGCGCTTCACAGATGCTTCGCCGACCGCCACCGGGTGTTCGTCATCGCTCCGGACCGGGAACGCAGCGCCATCGGCCATGCCATTACACTGCATCAGCCGCTGCGGGCGAACCGGGTATCCGTAAACGGCGGCTTCGGCGGGTACGCTGTAAATGGTACACCGGCGGATTGTGTCAAGCTGGCCGTGTCGGAAATACTTCCCGCCCGTCCGGATATCGTGGTGTCCGGAATCAATCCGGGGGCCAACGTCGGAGTCAACCTGAATTACTCCGGAACGGTGGCCGCAGCCAAGGAGGCGGCTCTGGGCGGCAGCCTTGCCTTAGCGGTATCCATCGAGGGACGGGATGCGGAGCACTATGATGACGCCGCCCGGTTTGTCGCCAGACTGAGCGAAATTGTCAAGGCCAAAGGATTGCCGTTCGGAACTTTCCTCAATGTGAATATTCCAAACCGGCCGCTGAATGAGATTGCCGGTGTTCGAATCAGCCGACAGGGAGTGGGACGGCTTTCCGAGACGGTCGAAAAGCGACTGGACCCCCGCAATCTTACTTATTACTGGCAGGGAAGGGATCGGCAGTTGTTCGGCGACGATCCCGAAATTGATGGAAAGGCACTGGGCGACAATTGTATTTCCATCACGCCGGTCAAATGCGACATGACCGATTATAAGTTACTGCCGGATTTAAAAGGCTGGGATTTGAATATCATCTGAGAATTTGTCGAAGATAGATTCCGATTTCAGCTGTCAGCAGATATCGGCAGGCGGGCTGAAACCCGAATCTGACATCTGAAACCCTATAAATGAGGATACGTTAATTTGTATGTTTATCACTCTGGAAGGCATTGAAGGATCCGGCAAGACCACCCAGATGCGGCGGCTGAGCGTTTATCTCCAAAGCCAAGGGTACCCTTGTGTATTGACCCGCGAACCGGGCGGCACCCGGCTCGGGCGGAAAATCAGATCCATTTTGTTGGACCCCGCCAGCAAAGACCTGGTTCCCACGGCTGAATTGCTTCTGTACATGGCCGATCGCGCCCAGCACATTCATACATTGATCAAGCCTTGTCTGGCGGAGGGAAAGATCGTTCTGTGCGACCGCTATTTCGACGCCACGGTTGTATATCAGGGATATGCCAGGGGGCTCGACACGGAGCGCATTTACAATTTACACCGGATGGTTCTGGAGGATTTGAAACCGGATATTACCTTGCTCCTCGACCTTGCACCCCGCATCGGCCTGGCACGCGCCTGGAGTCAACTCGACAGCGGCGCGCGCAACGCTGCCGAGAGCCGTTTCGAAGCGGAAACGATCGGATTTCACGAAAAGGTCCGGGCGGGTTATCTGGAACTTGCCCGGTGCCAGCCCGAGCGGATCAAGGTAATTGACGGCGCCCGAGACGAAGAACAGGTCTATGCGGGTATCATGGAGGTATTGGCTCCATATCTATAGGTGCTTAATCCGACGATACCGACCCAAAAATGTCCATACGTAACAGTTGTAGCCTTTTACCCTGAACATTGAACCGGGAACCGATCCATTTAGGTTAAATTAACCGTTTTCCCAAGCGTCATAGCGCATCAATGGCGCTCATTCTGAAACCTGACACCTGACACCTGAAACCAGCAATGGTACCATGACATTGCTGCCTTCAAGCACCGTCATGGTCGTCGGGAACCATTTTGCAGGATAAAACTATGAAACCCGTCTATTTCCCGTTCACCTGGATTTCCGATTCGGTCGCACAGGCTTTGATTGACTGTTTCGGCCGATTTACACTCTATCAGCCGGTTGCCGGTAAAATGCCGGAGCGGATTCAGTCCTGGGTGGAAAAGGGGGCTTTGGACCTGCGAGTGCCGGTAGTCGGCGATGAGGCGCAAATGAACGCGACGATGAAAGAATATCTGAGTTGGGCCGATTTGCACTCAGGAGGTTCGGGGTTAAAGCATTTTCAAAGCTACAAAGAAGTCACCCCCTATTTCAGCGCCACGTCCGCTTCACAGTTGATGACGGATATCAAAAGGCCGACCGACGCTCGCTCCAAAGCCTTTCCGGGGTCGCCGAATCCTGATCTGTCGGCCAGAGTTTTCCTGTATTTTGCACAGGAATTTGATCGCCAAAACTATGAAGTCGCCCGGGGACTGACACACTACAGGCAAAGAGCGGCTGAATTGATTCGCGAATTGAAAATGGACCATGAATCCGTATCCGCCGAATTTGGGAAGGAGGAAACGAAAATCCCCCACGATCCGGCCGGTTTTATGATTGCGGATCGTTTGGGAGCCTGGGTCCGGATTTATCTGGGGGATTGCGGCCTTTCCGGCATATTTGTCACGCACCTTCCAGATGTCTTGCAGGAATTGCTCGACAAGACACCATCGGCCCAAAAGCTTTGTCATTTCAAATCGATTCCCACCGGACAGCCCCTGAGCACCGTTGTGGATTCCTGGAGGCGAAAACTGGTGTCGGATTTGTCCCGTATCGTGGTCACTGACTGGAATCAGGGCACCAATGAGCCGCTCAGTCCTCCGGACCAGGCGCCTGCCGGAAACAGCGTGTCGCTCACATTGTATCTAGTGCCCAAGGAATCTCCCCGGGATTATTTTGAACGCTGTTTCCGAATCGAATCATCCGATGACGACGCTTGCCAATCCCCGGGCGAATTAAAAAATACGGTGTTGGGTTTGATCGAATTTGGATAAAAATAAAAATTGATAAAAAATGCCCAAGAAGTGCTTGACTCGCTTTTTTAATTGGTATAAGGACTTCTCCCTGGTGTGAAGGCAAACCTATGATGAGGAAATGAATGGTTTAAACGTCATACCATTCTCAATAATAAATTGAAAGGAGAGTTAACCGATGGCTTTTAATCCCGTTGTCGATGAAGAAAAATGCGCCGGTTGCGAAGAGTGTGTCGATGTGTGTCCGGTGGAAGTATTCGAGATGCAGGAGGGCAAATCCGTACCCGTCAACGCCGAAGAGTGTCTTGGTTGCGAAAGCTGCGTCGAAGTTTGTGAGGAAAACGCTATTACCGTCGAAGAAACTTAATTGGTTCCCGCAGGATCCCCTGCGTCCGGTTGAAATAATCGAACAGGGGATCCTATTTTTTTATTTCCCCCACCATATGAGTTGTTTCTAATCCTTCCTCAGATCCGAATAGTTTCTCATGAAATATACGGCTTGCATGCCGCAACAATCTGTGATAATTAATATTTTTAATGAAGCAATATATTATAGACGAATTGAGGCCGGAGGATTATGCAGCGCTCAAAACCAGCCTGGACAAACGCTTCGGACCGGCCGACCTGGGTGGAATTTACTGGATCCCGCTTGAAGCCGGACTGCTGACGGCCACTCAGTCGGAGCACACGGAATGCCAACCGCTATGTTTCGCCGTCGATCTCGATGACCGCCGTTTGGCTTGTGAACTTCTGGTGCGCAGCAAACACCGCCTCCGCTGCGACTGCATCCGTTACGCCACGCAACACCAGCGCAACTGGCTGATCGGATGGGTCGACGATATGTTTGAGCGGCTGCAGATCAAGATCTGATTCAAACAGGTCGGCAGCACTCATCTCGTCGATGGCAGGAGCATGATGAAAGATTGGAAATCCGGATTTATATTATGCTACGTACGGTGTTCACTATTTTGTATGTATTGCCGGCAACTGCCGTTTTTGGCATTCTCGCCATCCTCACATCTTTTTTTTCAAGAACCGGAAACTCTGTTCACATCGTTGCCAGAATCTGGTCAAAATCCATCTTATATGTCAGTGGCATCAAGGTCGAGGTCCGGGGAATCGACAATATCGATCCTACGCGTTCCTACATCTACATGTCGAACCATCAGAGCAACTTCGACATCCCCGTGCTTCTGGGCTGTCTGCCCATTCAATTCAGATGGCTTGCCAAGGTGGAGCTTTTCAGGATTCCGATTTTTGGTCGGGCCATGCGCGGTGCCGGCTATGTCCAAATCGATCGCTCGAATCGGGAGTCCGCCTTTAAAAGCATCGAGGAAGTCGCGGCCAAAATGAAAGACGGCGTGTCGGCCATGATTTTCCCGGAAGGCACCCGAAGTGCCAACGACCATTTGGGACCTTTTAAAAAGGGAGGTTTTATCATGGCGGTCGATTCCGCAGTGCCGATTGTGCCGGTAGCCCTGAACGGGACCCGGTCCATCATGGCTAAAGGCCGCTTGCGCATCCATCCCGGCAACGTTGTTTTAACCATCATGAAACCCATCGAAACATCAGGCTACACCAGAGAGACCAAGGATGATTTGATTGAAAGCGTCCACAGCGTCATTAGCAGCACTTTTGAGAAGGGAAAACTATTTGAAACAAACGCTTAAGCTTATCCCTCTCGGCGGATTGGGAGAAATCGGCATGAACATGATGGTATTCGAATACGGCGACACCATGTTCGTGGTCGACAGTGGATTGATGTTTCCTGAAGACTACATGCTTGGAATCGATTTTGTTATACCGAACATGGATTATGTTCGTAAAAACCGATCCAGATTCGTTGCCATCGTCCTGACGCATGGTCATGAGGACCATATCGGAGCGCTGCCGTATCTTTTAAAGGAAATCAATGTACCGATTTTCGGTACCGCTTTCACCCTGGGGCTGGTTCGCCACAAACTTGAAGAACGGGAGCTGCTTTCATCGTGTGTCCTGCATGAGATTTTTCCGGATGAAAAGTTGCGGCTGGGTCCCTTTGAGCTCGAATTCATCCGGGTGGCCCACAGTGTCGTCGACGGGGTCGGCATTGCGATCAACACCCCTCATGGTCTGGTGGTTCACACCGGGGACTTCAAAATCAGCTATGATCCGGCCGGTGGCGGAACCACGGATGTCAACAGATTCGCCGCCTACGGCGGCAAGGGGGTTCTCGCCCTCTTATCGGATTCCACCAATGTCGAGAAGGAGGGGTACACCATTTCCGATAAAGATATCGGCGAGGCCCTGGACCAAATTATCGTTGACAGCCGCGGACGTGTGATTGTCGCCTTGTTCGCCTCCAATATCGCCCGGATCCAGCGCATCGTGGATATCGCCGCGCATCGGGGCAAGAAGGTTGTTTTCAACGGCAGAAGCATCGAGGCCAGTGTCAATATCGCCCGTGATTTGGGATATCTGGCAATTCCGGGCCATACCGAAATCGAAATTGAACAAGTGGCGGATTTTTCAGATGATGAAATTATTATCATAACCACCGGCAGTCAGGGCGAGCCCATGTCCGCCCTCGCCCGGATGGCAGCGGGCACCCACAAGCAGATCAAAGCCAAAATAGGTGATACGGTCATCCTTTCCTCGAAATTCATACCGGGAAATGAAAGGGCCATCGGCAAGATCATCAACAGCCTGTACCGAAGAGGCGCTGATGTTATTTATGAAAAAATTTCGGATATCCACGTATCGGGACATGCTTTCAGAGAAGAACTCAAGCTGATGATCAAATTGACCCAACCGAAATATTTCATTCCGATCCACGGTGAATTCCGGCATCTGATTTTGCATGCGCGTCTGGCGGAAGATGTCGGAATTGCCGAAGATAGTATCCTGCTGGCTGAAAACGGACAGATAATCGAATTCGACGAAAACGGCGGCAGGCTTAACGGCAGTGCCGTTACCGGCCGGGTGCTCATCGACGGTAAAGGGGTGGGAGACGTGGGACGCAGTGTGCTCAAGGAGCGACGAATTCTTTCAGAGGAAGGTTTGGTGGCCGTAACCATCGCCTTTGATGAAGAAACCGGAATTATCATGTACGGACCTGAAATTGTTTCCCGCGGATTTGTTTTTCAGACCGAAAGCGGCCATTTGCTCGAGGATGCCCAGTGTGTAATCTTGGAAATCGTCGACGAGATCACACCCGAAGTGCCCAACCGGATAGATAAAATCCGCTCCAGAATACAAACCGCCCTGCGGCAGTATTTCTTCTTTACCATTGGACGCCGGCCGGTTATACTTCCTTTTATTATGGAGGTTTGACCTTTTCAGGGTTGTTGTAAACACGTTATGCGCAAAGAAATTTACGGAATCATAATTTTTTTCCTCGTCGTCTTTACCCTGATAAGTCTTTTGTCGTACAGTCCCGTCGACCCTTCGATCAACAATTCCAGTGCAGCGGGGCAGATTCACAATCTTTTCGGGGTTGTCGGCGCCCATGTGTCCGGTTTTCTGATCGGGCTTTTCGGGTTGGGGGCCTTCTGGATACCTGTTTTGCTGCTGCTGGTTAGTATTCATTTTTTCGGCAACCATTCCAACCGGGCCGTCTTTTTGACCCTGGCCGGTGGAGTCGTGCTGGTGATCGTTACCGGCAGCCTGCTGTCCATGCGGCAGAACCACATTGTTCTTTTCGGCAGTAAATTCTCAGCCGGCGGGATTGTCGGCATTCCGTTCAAAGCATTTCTGGTTAAATATACCAATTACGCCGGCGGTGTAATCATATTGACGGTTCTGTGGATCATCGGATTCATTCTGGCCACCGGATTTTCGCTGATTGCCTTTGGCAGAAGATTCTGGAGCTGGATAAACACCGTTCACAATTATCTGGTGACTCTTTCGGTTAAACATCGGGAACGCAGGGAAAAAGCCAAAAAACGGGTTCAGTCCGTTAAGAAAAAGGCGGAAAAAAAGAATCAAAAAATCGAAATCAGGACCTCAGCCCCCAAGCCGATCAAGGCGGCACCGGCTCCGAAACAGGAAGTTTTCGATTTCATGAAGAACGGCAGTCGCTATCAACTGCCGCCTTTCAGTTTTTTGGAAGACCCTGAAAGGCCTCCGGCATCCTCAGACGACGAGAATTTGCGGGTGAAATCGCAATTGCTTGAAAAGAAACTCGAGGATTTTGGCGTTCACGGCAAGGTGGTCGCCGTGTCACCCGGTCCGGTGATCACCACCTTCGAGTACGAACCCGCCCCCGGGGTCAAGATTAACAAAATCGTCAATCTGTCCGACGATCTCGCCCTGGCCCTGCGGGCCATCAGCATTCGAATTGTGGCACCGATCCCCGGCAAGGCGGTCATCGGCATCGAGGTTCCCAATGTCGATCGGGCAACGGTGCGCTTTAAGGAAATCGTGGCTTCCACTGATTTCGACAGATCCGCATCGAACCTGTCTCTGTGCCTGGGCAAGGATATCGTCGGCAACCCCGTGGTGGCCGAACTGGATAAGATGCCCCACCTGCTGATTGCCGGCGCCACCGGCACCGGCAAAAGCGTTGCCTTGAATTCCATGATATGCAGTATTCTATATAAGTCCACCCCGGATGAGGTGAAGCTTATCATGGTGGACCCCAAGAGAATCGAGCTTTCCAGCTACAACGGGATTCCACATCTGATCACGCCGGTAGTCGTGGATGCCAAAAAAGCGACCAACGCCCTGTTCTGGGCGGTGCGGGAGATGGAAAGACGGTACGAACTGCTGTCGGAAAACAATGCCAGAAACGTTCGCCAATTCAATAAGAAAGCCGAAAAAGAAAAAAAATCGGGCGCGGAGGGCGGCCTGGAGAAGCTGCCCTATCTGGTGATCGTCATTGACGAGCTGGCCGATCTGATGATGCTGGCCTCCCGGGACGTCGAGGTGACGTTGACCCGTTTGGCTCAGATGGCCCGGGCCGCCGGGATTCACCTGATACTTGCCACCCAGCGGCCGTCGGTGGACGTCCTGACCGGCATCATCAAAGCCAATTTTCCGACGCGGCTTACATTCCAGGTTTCCTCGAAGACCGATTCGCGGACGATTATCGATTCCAACGGCGCGGAGAATCTGCTGGGCAGCGGCGACATGCTGTTTCTGCCGCCGGGCACGGCCAAATTGCAGCGGATTCACGGGGCCTACATCTCGGAGGATGAATTGAGCCGGATCGTCACCTTCCTGAAATCCCAGGAAAAGCCCGAATATGACGAAAACGTGACCGAGACGGCAGCCCCGTCGGATACATCGTCCGAGGAACAGGAATATGACGAACGCTACGACGATGCCGTGGCCCTGATCACCAGGAAAAGGCAGGCCTCCATTTCCATGATCCAGCGCCATTTGCGTATCGGCTATAATCGTGCCGCCCGGATCATCGAGGTGATGGAAAAAGAGGGTGTGGTCGGCCCGTCCGACGGTGTCAAGCCCAGGGAGGTCCTGGTGGCCGGGTATGAGGATCGGGAATAGAAAGACGCTCGAAGCTGAAAAGAAAGAGCGAGGGACGATGGGGAAGATGGACGAGGGAAGATTTCAAAGAATTGGATGAATGGATGGAAGAAGACAGAAGACAGAAGACAGATGACAGAAGACGGAGGGCGAGAGGTCGGAGGTCGGAGATCAGAGGTCGGTATTTTTTTTGCCTCAAACCTCCAACCTCAAGCGACTTGTCGGGGCGAAGCGCGAAGAGCGGAGACTGAAACGGTACTCTAAGGCGCAGGCTTTTCGATCCAAACGGTCCAAACGATCGCAACCATCCAAAGGAATTAAACGATCAAAAGGCACTAAACGATCAAAGCGAACCTAACGATCCAAACCATCAAAAGCAGACAAATCAACCAAACGAACCCATGCAGATCGATCCAGATCACATTCGCGACGTCAAGGGGTTTCTCGATGAAGCCGAAGGAAGGTGCCTCTACGACACAGCGCTGCTGGCCGGGCGTCGGGGGCCTTGCCTTGAGATTGGAAGTTATTGCGGAAAATCGACCCTTTATCTGGCGGCGGCCTGCAAGGAAAACGGCACTATCCTGTTTTCCGTCGACCACCACCGGGGGTCCGAGGAGCAGCAACCCGGACAGGGCTACTTCGATTCCGAGCTGTTGGACCCGCAATCCGGCCGGATCGATACGTTCAGACACTTCAGATCCACCATCGAAGATGCGCGCATGGAAGACACCGTCGTACCCATCGTGAGTCGGTCGGAGGTCGCCGCCCGTTGTTGGGCAACTCCTTTGAGCCTGGTCTTTATCGACGGCGGCCACGCCCTCGAAACGGTTTTCGCCGATTACAGCGCCTGGTGCGGGCACATCCTGCCGGGAGGCTATCTGCTGGTTCACGATATTTTTCCGGACCCCGCCAAGGGTGGCCAGGCACCGTACCACATCTATAAACTTGCCATCGCTTCCGGCCTTTTCCGCGAAGTCGCCATGGTCAAGACCCTGGGTGTGATGCAGCGCCGCGAATGCGGAGATCTTCCGGCCAACCTGCCCCGTTGACAGCCGAACTCCGGGGGTATGGATTAAGTTTTATGCCAGCTATGCGGTTTACGGCTTAATCCCTAATCCCTAATCCCTAATCCTTAATCTCTCAATCCCTAAATTCCTCAATTCCTAAAGTCCTAAATCCCTATATTCCCCAATCTATTTTCGTCCCTCGACTTTCGTCCATCGTCCATTTTCCCTCGTCCGTTGCCTTCCGCTTTGAGCTTTCGGTTATTCCCGGCTTCCTGAAATATAACACGAGGCTTTTTCCTAAAATCGGATTCAGCAGGCTGTCCAGTGCTCGGGTGATTCGGGGCCGTTTCATGATATCCCAGGTTAAAATTTGGTGATACAGGTTGACCGGCAGACAATCGTCTCGGTTCGGGCCCGCCAGGCACTTCAGCCACCAGTAGGGTGTGTGCAGGCTGTGGGCGAAATGCATCGACCATCTTTTGATGCCCCGGCTTTCGAGATCGGCAATCAGCTCGTTCTGTCGGAATATCCGGACATGTCCTCCCGGGCTTTGACGGTATTCCCGGGAAAATCTCCAGCAGATTCGCTCCGGCCAATATCTGGGAACGCTGACCACCAGATTGCACCCCGGTTTCAATACCCGCACGATTTCCGTGAGGGCATTCTGATATTCGGCAATATGCTCCAGAACCTCGCTGCAAATCACTAGATCGAACTCCGCATTTTTGAAAGGCAGGCAGGTGACGTCGGCGGCAGAAAGGGCCCATCTCCCCCCGCCATGTATTCCCAGCCGCTCATGCAGCTTGAGCCGCTTCTCGGCTTCCGTGAGGTCTTTTAAGTTCAGATCCGCACCGATGGCGGTTACGTTCAGGCACTGAAACGCGGCGCAGGTATGGCGCCCGGAACCGCATCCGACATCAAGAATCCTGAAGCCCGGTACCACCTTCAGCCGCTCAAAGTCGACGGTAACCATAGATGACCTCCCGATAGGCGTCGACGGTTTTTTCCGCTGCTTTTTTCCAGGTAAACCGTTTCCGGACCCGCTGGAACCCCGCGCGGCCAAGGTTTGCGGCCCGGGCAGGATCTCTGAAAAGTTGTCTTATGGCAGTGGCCAGCGCGGCCGAATCCGCCGGCGGCACCAGGATGCCGGCATCCCCCACCACTTCAGGAAGGGCACCGCCCGTGGTGCTGATGACGGGCACACCGCAGGCCATGGCTTCTCCCACCGGCAGCCCGAATCCTTCATAAACGGAGGGAATCACGGCGACTGTTGCCCTTGCATAGTGTTCGACAAATCGACAGTTGTCGATGCGCCCGGTGAATTCGATCAGATGGCCGATGCCAAGCTCCGAGACCAGTTTTAAAATGTGGCCGTCCTTTTTGGGTTCTCCGACGACGGTGACATGAACATTTTCGGTCGCAGCCAATTCAGCCACCGCATGAAACAGAAAAAAGAGCCCTTTTAGCGGTGTGTCCGCGCTATTGGTCACGATGATGCGGTTTTTTGCCCTTTGTATGCCATCAACTGGATGGAATAGCCGGGTATCGATCCCGTTGGCCACGATACTGAATTTATTCCGCGGTATTTTAAAGTCCCGGCTGATGTCATCTCTGGCCGATCGGGATACGGTGATGATGCGGGGAAGCGCTCTGGACACCCGCTTTTGCATCCCGAGAAAGGAATACCAGCGCCACTGTTTCATTTTTTCCCAGGCAGCGTGCACCGATTGGATCGCTATCCTGCGATCCACGGTGATGGGGTGATGGATCGTGGCAATGGCGGGCATCCGTCTATTCAAAGCCCACAGTCCATATGAAAGGCTCTGGTTGTCATGTATGATATCGTACATGCCCAACCGGGTTCTCAGGAATTGATACGCCCTGAGCCCAAAAGTAAACGGTTCCGGAAATCCCATGGTGGAAACACCGATCCACTCGGCGAGATTGAGCGGATCTATGAGTTCCCGCATAGCGGGCATTCTAAAGGGATTCGCCGGATTGTAAAGATCCAGGCACGGCAGGCGATGCACCGGTATGTCTTCATCCAACTGTGGATCGGGAGGTCCCGAGACGACCTCTACGCGATGGCCGAGATCTTTTAAAGACCGGCTCAGGTTTTTGAGGTAAACGCCCTGACCTCCACAATGGGGATTGCTGCGGTAGCTCAGAAGGCACACCCGCAAGGGTTTGTCGGGATTTGGCTGCTGGCGATCGGTCACTGATTCTGACATGGTTATCCCAAAAGATTTTTTATCGATTCCGTCAAGTTTTTTCCAAAGCCTTCAGCGGGTCGCGCTAAAGTTATCAACCGATCCGGCGATATAAAAAATGACTGTATATACCCTATACCCAAGCTGAAGTCGAACCAATATTTCCAGGATGTAACCATGGATGATCTTAAGAAGGAAACAATTCTCTTCGTGGATGATGAAGAGAGTATTTTGGATGTCGCCACTCAATATTTTCAGCGCAAAGGCTATCAGACCTTAACGGCCTGTAACGGGATCGAGGCCCTGAAAATCTTTGAAGATGAGAATGTGGACTGCTGTTTCACCGACATAAACATGCCTGAAATGAACGGGCTGGAACTGGCGGAAAACATCAGAATGCGCGATTCCACCATGCCGGTTATCGTCATGACCGGCTATCCCTCCCTGGAAAACACCATTCAGACCTTGAAAAACGGGGTCGTGGACTTTTTGATCAAACCGGTCAATCTCAAACAGATGGAGATGTGCCTGCTGCGTGTCATGCAGCAGCGCGGACTGTTCGTGGAAAACATCCTTCTGAAGGAGGAAATTAAAAACAAAGAACGGCTGGAGAAGCTCAACCGGGAGCTGCAGTACAAAGTGGATGAACTCAATGTCCTGAACAAAATCATGAAGAGCTTTGCCGCGACCGACTCCACCGCCGATGTATTCAAGCGGGCCGTTGATGTGGCGCTTGAAATCACCCATGCCGACCGCAGCATGTTTTATGTGATCAACGAGTCGGTCGGTCAGCCCTTCGAAGTTGCCGCAGGGGAGTCGCCGGAATATCAAACGTCAACCAAGGCCCCGGAACATAGTCCGTCGGCAAATCGGGTCGACGCCGGGCAGCGGTCCGGCTGTGAGGCGTCTTTCGACCGGATCATCATGGAGGTCGCCTCCGATGAGATACCATTGTTGATTTCGGAAAACAGCGGGGTCCGGGATATTCCCAGCGATCTCACCTCGATCATGTTCGCACCGTTAAAAATCCGCGACAAAGTTTTTGGGGTTTTGGCGGCCGTTGTTTGCCGGGGTGAGGTCCGGTTCAGCGAGAAGGATCTTTACTACCTCTCATCCATGGCCCAGAGTGCGGCGCATTCCATTGAGAATCTGGCGCTTTATGAGAATATTTATGAAAATCTGTTCGCCACACTCTATGCATTTGTCAATGCGGTCGAGGCCAGGGATCTTTACACCCGCCAGCATTCGACCCGCGTGACCGGGATATCGCTGATTCTCGGCAGACAATTAGGATGTTCCCGTGAGGAGCTGGATATTCTGAATTTCGCCGGCCACCTTCACGATATCGGCAAGATCGGTATTCGAGACGACATCTTGTTGAAACCCGAACGGCTCACGGCCGAGGAATTCGAGAAAATTAAAGAACATCCGTCGATCGGGGCCAATATCCTCAAGCAAATGGGGCTGTGGGAAAAGGAGCGCCAGATAATCCGCTGCCATCACGAACGCTTCGACGGGACCGGATATCCGGATGGATTACAAAAGGATGAGATTCCCTTCCTGGCGCGAATACTTTCGCTGGCTGATGTTTATGACGCCATGGCATCGGATCGGGCTTACCGCAGACGCATGAAAGAGGAGGTCATCATCAATATCATCAACCAGGGCGCGGGCACGCAGTTCGATCCGGAGGTGGTGACGGCATTCAACAATGTTTACCGCGAAGGGACTATTCGGCGCTACATGGAAAAAAGCAACCAGGATGACCCGGAAAGGTTTTTATAAAAATGATGAATTGCCTTTTTGCGAATTCATCAACTAATATACTGCCCATCCGCATGCCAAATACAGGATTTTGCCCATTCAGGTTTTGGATTGAAAAAGTTATCCTTAAATAAATGAGGAAATCCGCATCGGCACTGCCGCCAAGGCGGGGCAGTAACCGATCGAAATCAAAGGCACTCAAAAATGATTCGAATATTAGTGGCCGATGACCATCCCATGTTTCGGGAAAGCCTGCGCACCATATTAGAAAGTCAGGGTGATATGGATGTGGTGGCGGAAGCCGACGACGGTCTCTCGGCTATCAGGTTGGCAAAGCGGCATCAACCCGACCTCATCCTGATGGACGTGAGCATGCCGGGTATAAACGGAATCGATGCGACCGCCCAGATTGCCTCAAGTTATAAAAAGATGAAAATCGTTGCCCTTTCCAGTCATGCGGAAAGATTTTATGTTGAAAGGATGCTGGAAGCCGGCGCATCGGATTACCTGCCGAAATTTTGCAGCCGCAGGGATTTAATCGACTGCATTCACGGACTGTTCAACGGCGGCCGGGGATAACGACGACCCGCGGCCGCCACGCGGCTTTTACGGCTGCAAAATATCCAGAACCCGCCACAATAGTGCCCGGAAAGCTCTGGGGTTGGCGATCCTGAATTGGGCCATAGTTTCGCCACGACCGACCTTTATGCTAAACATTTTGGCATCTTTACCGGAGTAGCGAAACATGCTTTCATCGGTTTCGTCATCGCCCGCACACAGGACACTTTCATACCCGTTCATCTGTAGAAAATGCGCCAGGACGATGCCCTTGTTGAGATACATGGAACCGACTTCGACGATTTTGCGGCCATGATGAATTTCAACCGGCATATTCGAAAGCATTTCGTATAATTCAGCAACGAGTTGGATGGCCTTCCAGTTGCCGAATTCTGGATCTGAATTGCGGTAATGCCAGACGACCGAGGACGTTTTTTCCTCGATGATGCTGCCTGGCGTCATGCCGGTGTAGAGCTGGAATATGTCGATGATCTGATTTTTCCATGAAAGATCGGCGCGGTTATCGAAGACAATCCATTCAGCGGCATTGTGATGTTTGTAGTAAAAACCGTGTTCGGCAATGAGATTGAACCGGTACCGCGAGAACCATTGATCCATATCCTCCTTTTTCCGACCGCTGATCAGAAATACATCCTTGTTCTTCAAATTTTCCAAGCGGGTAAACAATGCTTCGATCGCATCATCCGGAACCGCATCCTGGGGCCTATTCTTTATTTCTGCAATCGTACCGTCATAGTCCAAAAAAAAGGCGGTATGATGCATTTGGAGAAAGGGTTCGAGGACCTCGATCGAAGCCTCGCTCGTATCCGATGATGAGGACGCTTGCTGCCCGGTTTCCGCTTCGGTTGCAAGATCCCTGAAAAACGAGTCGGCCCAGTAGCGGGCATCATACTTAAGCACCCGTTCCTTCATCGGCCTGACCATTTTCTGTTTGGCCGCTTGAGTCAACTCCTGGGCTTTTTTGAGCGACTGCGCGACTTCGTTGATATTGTAAGGATTGACAATAAACGCGTTGGGCAGTTCCTGAGCGGCTCCTGCGAACTCGCTGAGAATGAGCACGCCGACCGTTTCGCGTTGGCAAGCCAGAAATTCCTTGGCCACCAGGTTCATTCCGTCGATGAATGGTGTCACCAAGGCCACATCAGCCAGGGAGTACAAGGCGCACAGTTCACTGAAGTCCACGGATTTATGAATAAAGTGGACCGGGACATTGCTGATGGTCGCGTATTTGCCGTTGATGTAACCGACCTTGCCCTGCAATTCCTCCAGCAACTGCTGATATTCGGGCACATCTTCCCTGGACGGTATATTGATAAAAATAAAAACGATATCATCCCGCGCGTCGGTTTCGCTCAGGTAGCGTTCGATGGCGTCCAAGCGCCTCGGAATCCCTTTCGTGTAATCCAGGCGTTCGACGCTGAGGACGATTTTTTTGTCCTGATAGTGGTCTTTATAAGTGCGGTAACGTTGGCGGTATTCCTCGGACTGCAATTCCCGCAAAAATTTTACCGAGTTGATTCCGATTGGATAGACCCCAATCTTGGTTTTATGGCCTTCCTGCGGGACATATTCAATTTCCGATTCCAATCCCAGCAGTCTGAGAATCGTGCTTCGAAAGTGTCTGAGGTAACCGAAGGTCTGGAAACCGATCAGGTTTGCCCCCAGCACACCCTCGAGCAGTTCTTCCCGATTCGGGTGGCATCGAAACAATTCATAGGAGGGAAACGGTGTGTGCAGAAAAAACCCGATTTTCAGGTCCGGTCGTCGTTGCCGGAGGTAGGAAGGCAGCAGCAAGAGATGATAGTCATGCACCCAAATCGTGTCCCCTTTGCGGGCAAGATCCGAGACGGTGTCGGCAAACAACCGGTTGACTTCCTGGTAGGTTTGCCACCACTTTTCCTCGAAGCGCGCATACGTTGAAATATAGTGCAGCAGCGGCCACAGGCTTGAGTTGGAAAAACCGGTGTAGTAGTCATCGGCATCCTGCTCGCTTAAAAAAATTGGCATATAATTGAATCTGTCGGCGAGTTCGTTCGCGATTTTTGTCCTTTCAGCGGGATCGTCCACCACCCCGCCGGCCCAGCCGACCCACTTAAGATCGTAGTCATCACTGAGTCCTTCCATCGCATATACCAGGCCCCCGGAAGATTTTTCAATCGTTTCGCCGATGGTTACCGGCAGTCTGTTGGAGACAATGATCAGTGATCCCATGGTTGTGCACCTTCCTTTGTTGGGTCGATGTAAACTTTTCTTGAATTTATAACATTTTCGAATTGCAGGCAATAAAGTAAATCCTGTAGTTCAATCAGATGCCGGCGTGGGGCGTAACGTGCACTGCCGGCCGGTGACTGTGAACGAGATGGGTTTGGGGCCGTGCCGGGTGCAACCATAACCGTTGCCGGATAGGCGGCGCCTCCGACCCGAACCGCTTACATTATTGCCGCTTTGGGTATACTGCTTTTACCCTATTTACATCAAAAAAACCAATCCTCACTTTACATTCGCAAAATCAATACTCACTTTATGATTCAAAGCAGTCATCGAGTGCGTCATGGACCAAAAAAACTAAGGGTGTCAGTTAACGGTAACCCATAAATAGGGAGTCGATTATTGGAAAAAGAGAAAAAGATGCTGATCGCAAAGGATGATTTACAAACGTTGATGCAGGTGAGGGATCAGGATTGCATTTCCATTTTTATGCCGACCCATCCCGAGACCTCCCAGGCCGAGCAAGATCAGATTCGGTACAAAAATTTGATCCGTCAGGCGGAAAAAAATATCAAGGAAAGCGGGATGGCACCGAAAAGCATGAATCCCGTTATCGAACAGGGCCGGCACCTGCTGCAGGAAGCTTCCTTCTGGCGTTATGCAGCCGATGGATTGGCGGTGTTCATGTCCGAGGAGTTGTTTTTACCTTACCGGCTACCCCTTAAATTCGAGGAGTTGCTGGTGACAGCGACCCGTTTTCATATCAAACCCCTGCTGCCGCTTTTCAGCAGTGACGGCCGTTTTTATATATTGGCCTTGAGCCAAAAAGAAATCAGAATGTTCCAATGCACGCATTACAGCGCCGTTGAGTTGGATTTGCCTGAGTTGGCGGGCGGTCTTCAGAATGTCTTGAAATACGACGATACCGGTAAGGAACTGCAGTTTCACACCGGCACCGCCGCTTCCGAAGGTCGCAGAGCGGCGATGTTTCACGGTCACGGTGTGGGGGTGGATGATACCAAAGATGAAATCATTCAATATTTCCGGCAGGTCGACAAGGTTGCCTGGAAATTTCTGCAAAATGAAACCGCACCGCTGGTGCTGGCCGGTGTGGATTACCTGTTGCCCCTCTACCGTTCTGTCTGCAATTACGGCAACCTGGTAGACGGAGGAATTCAGGGTAGTCCGGAAGGACTCGCCGCCAAGGCGCTGCATGCCAAGGGCTGGGAAGCCGTGCAGCCCTATTTTACGGAGAAGCAG
The DNA here is from genome assembly GCA_963774425.1 of uncultured delta proteobacterium. GTDB lineage: Bacteria > Desulfobacterota > Desulfobacteria > Desulfobacterales > JAFDCJ01 > JAFDCJ01. Next base: position 19,197 of record CAVZEZ010000002.1, read on the forward strand.
GAAGAGGTGTCCGCTCGCCTCCAGCAGTATGCCGGCACCGGGCTGGCCTCCGGCGACCTGCGGGAGATAGTTCCCGCCACCCTGCAAGGGCGGGTCGATACGCTTTTTGTCGCTACAGGCCAGCAGAGCTGGGGCAGTTTCGATCCTGTGGAAAATCAGGTCCGTCTCGAAGAAGAGGCTACCGCCGGTAGCGAAGATCTGCTCAACGTGGTGGCCGTCGAGACGCTGATGAGGGGGGGACGGGTGTACGCGGTCCACCCAACCCAGGTTCCGCTGATGGGTTCCGCAGCAGCACTGTTTCGTTTCTAATGACCCCACCAATGTTGCAGATTACAGCTTCACCCTTGACGTCTGGGCTCTGAAGCGCTCCGACTTTTGCAGCGTTGGGTGAATGCGGTTGGATTGATACAAAGAAAGGGACAAAAAATTGGAAATACCGTTGGAAATAACATACAGGGGTGTCGAGAAAACCAGTGACGTCGAAGAGCTGATCCAGGCCAAAGCGGCCAAACTGGATAAGATCTGCGATTCCATTATCAGTTGCAGAGTGGCGATTGAAAAGCCCCATGAACACCAGCAGTCCGGGAATCCCTTTCGGGTCCGCATCAACATGCGGATTCCACCGGGGCATGATTTGGTCGTCAAGCGGGAATCCACCGACGGATTCCTGCATGAAACCCTGCCGGTGGTCGTTTCGGGGGCGTTTGACGCCGCCTTCCGCCAGCTGAAAAAAATGATGGAAAAACAGCAGGGACAGGTCAAAGCCCATCCGCAACAGGAAAATGTGGCCTATGTGTCCCATCTAAATACCGAGGAAGGCTTTGGCTTCATCAAGACCCAGGAAGGACGCGAACTGTATTTCCATCGTAACAGTGTTCTGAACAATGATTTCGAGCGCCTGGAAATCGGGACCGGAGTCCGCTTTGCGGCCGATGAGGGGGAAGAAGGCCCCAAGGCGAGCACGGTTCAGATCAAGGATAAACCGGCTGAATAAACCGGACCTTCCCGCTGTTTGAACTCAATAGAAGTTCTCTCATTCAGGGCATTAGGGAAAAGCCTTCTGTTTTTCATCCACATTTCGGATTGCCTGGCTGATCGCCTTTTCAGCAAAGTCACCGTTGATGGACAGTCGGGCTTCCAGGGTGTCGAATATTTTCTTTTTTTCGTCGGTAAAGCGGCCATCCGCCATGGCGACCCGTACAGCCAGGGCGAAGCCCGCTTTCCTTTGCTCCGGCGTCAGGGCGTCGGCGGCGATTTCGAGCGCTTTATCGTAATTGGGGTTCCGAAGCTCCATTTCGTTCACAAACTTGTTTACCAGGGAGAAAATTTCTTCCCTTCCGGCAACGAACCATTGACTATCCAGCAGACGTGATACGAGGCGTTGGACCTGCGGCTCGCAATTCTGATAATCGATTTGAGCCGCATAAACGGCGATGATGGTCAACGCTTCCTGCACTTTCACATCATTGAACGGGCCCGTACGGTAGGCTTCCATTTCTTTTTGTTTTGTATCTATCCGGGCCATTGTAATAATCCTCCTAATTAATTTCAACCTAACCAAATGCCAAAAGTTTGAACCCAGATCCAGATCGAGACCCACCATCCATAATACCCACTAAATAAAAGTAAGGATCCCACCCCATGGCTGAATAAGGTCGATCCGGTATTTTCACAACGCTGAGTCGGTATTTTTCTCGGCAAACGCTGAGGATACAGGCTAATCTCTTTCCGGGGTTAGCCCGATGCGGAGTTAGGATTGTATTGTTTCGCTTTTTTTATCAGACCGGATAGCGGTTGATCTTACCCGCGTCGCTTCCACCGAGCAGACGGACAACCGGCTTGTCCGCCTGCCTGGCCCACGCTGAATTACTTGATCTTGACTGTCTTGGAATTCTCCCACAAGCCGTGAATGTTGCAAAGGGCCGTCGCCATCAGGGTACCGGACTTTTTGATTTTCATTCTGCCGACCGCGGAGTGATTGGTGTATACCGGACCCTTGTCGGCGCCTTCCACCGACTCCCCATGGGCGTTGAATTCGAAATTGCCGACCTGGTAGGCGAACTTATCATCGTCGGGCTTGAAATAAAGCTGGATCCATCGAATGTGATGCTCGGTGGTATTGGGATGCGCCACCTCTTTGCCCAACGTGACGGCCACGTCGAACATTTCGTCTGCTGCCACTTCATCCGGACACTCGATCACCGGCACATGTTTTTCGGATTTCCAATCGGCGGTTTGATACTGTTCTCCAATGCGGGTCATAGTTACCTCCTCTAAATTGATGGTTGTTGTGGTTTATGGACAACGACATCCAGTTTGTATGCGCTTTGTTAAGAATAGGCAATATAAAATCAGCCGAATTCAATTAGCCGTTTCCCGGGCGTCAGCCAGAATTCTTTCGACATCGTCGCGGCTTAAAGTTTCATGCGCCAGCAGCTGCGCCGCCAATGCGTCCAGCTGGTCTCGGCTTTTAGCGATGATTTCTTCGGCCCGGCGCTCCATGCCACCAACGATTTTTTGAATTTCCTCATCGATCAGGCGGGCGGTGTGTTCACTGAAATCCTTTGCCTGGGCCAGTTCGCGTCCCAAGAAAGGATGTTGTTCGCCTTGCTGGAAGGTCACCGGACCAATTTTCTCGCTCATTCCCCACTGGCAGACCATGCGCCGTGCCAGGTGAGTGGCCTTTTTGAGATCGTCACCCGCGCCGGTGGAGACATCTTCGAATACAATTTTTTCAGCCGCCCGGCCACCCAGCATGATGGCAATCCGGTCGAGCAGATAGCTGCGTTTGAGATGGTGACGATCCTCCTCCGGAATCTGTTCCGTAGCTCCAAGGGATCGGCCCCGCGGTATAATGGACACCTTCTGCAGCGGATCCGCACCCGGCAGGAGTTCAGCCAGCAGGGCATGTCCCGATTCATGATAAGCGGTCAGCTTACGTTCCTCGGAATTGATGACATCGTCGCTTTCGATTCCCATCAGGATTTTATCCCGCGCCTGGTCGAAGTCCTCGTTCGAAACCTGGTCCTTTTCCTTACGGGCAGCCAACAACGCGGCTTCGTTGACCAGATTCTTGAGATCGGCGCCGGACAAGCCGACGGTTCTTTCGGCCAGATTTTGCAGATCCACGTCAGCTCCCAGGGGGACCTTGCGGGTGTGGGTCTGCAGGATTTTGAGCCGGGCCAGCTTCTGAGGCATATCCAGGGTGATCCGGCGGTCGAAGCGTCCCGGCCGCACCAGGGCCGGATCCAGCACATCCGGCCGGTTGGTGGCCGCCATGACTACCAGGGACTCATGAGGGGCGAATCCGTCCATTTCCGCCAGAATCTGATTGAGGGTTTGCTCGCGTTCGTCATGCCCGCCGCCCAGTCCGGTGCCGCGCACCCGACCAATGGAGTCGATCTCGTCAATGAAAATGATGGCCGGCGCGTCTTTTTTAGCCTTATTGAACATGTCGCGCACGCGGGAGGCGCCCACCCCCACAAACATCTCGATAAATTCGGAACCGCTGATGCTGTAAAAAGGGACGTCCGCTTCGCCGGCAGTGGCCTGGGCCATCAGGGTTTTTCCCACCCCCGGCGGACCGATCAGCAGAATCCCATGGGGAAGTTCGCCGCCCAGTTTCTGGAATTTGGAAGGATCCCGCAGATAGTCCACGATTTCGCGCAGCTCCTTTTTGGCGTTGTCCAGGCCGGCCACATCTTCATAGCGGACCTGGCTGCTTTTCTTGTCGAACAGTCTGGCCTTGGATTTGCCGAAACCGAAAATGCCACCGCCAGGCCCACCTGCCATGCGGTCCTGCAGTTTTTTGCTGGCGTAATAAAACAGTCCGAAAATCAGCAGCCAGGGCAGCAGGGTGATAATCAGGGCCGAAAACCAGGATCTCTGTTGGACTTCGGCGCGGATCACCACCTCGTTTTTTTCCAGCAGCGGAAGCAGTTCGGGATCTTGCAGCGCCGGCTTGATGGTCTCAAAATAATCCGGCTGGGATTCCTTGTTTCGAAAGAATTGAGCAAAGGAGTTGTCGGTTCGCGGCTGTTGCGGGTGGTTTTCGCTGTTTTCTGTTTTGAGTCGGCCGCTGATCCGGTTGCCCTTGATCATGATTTCCGAAATCTCACCCCGGCCGACCCGCTTTTTGAAATCCGAATAGGAAATCTCTTTACTGGAGGGTGTCGGCGCGATCCCTTGGAAAAAATAGATGAGAATCATCCAGACGACCAGAAACCAGACAATATGCCGCCAGTTCATGGATTGATTATTAAATGGCTGGGTTCGCTTACCGTTCATAATGGGTACCTGTCGCAAGAAGAGATATCAATCAACTCGGATGGAATTTTATATCCTTAATCGAACAAGATAAAATACAGTATAGGCTGTATTTAACCCGGTTTAATCCCTTATTGACAGAGGAGTCCCTAATTTTTTCGATATTCATGTTTAATGTGTTGAAAGGCGGGATTTGCGGGCAGGCAATTTGCAAAATAAATTGATCTATTGCGAATAAATGCAATTCGTCCTGTTGAAAGGTCTTTCGTATTGTGTATAATTAAGATCGGAAGTCGGCGCGGTGCCTCTGCCAAGGCGGTTTTTCGATTTTTACACCGGCGACCGTCCCAGGCCGTTTAGCCGATCGATAAAATACTTGTTCGTTTTTCATTCACAAGAAGTAAATTATACCATTCGCAGCAGTACTCTTTATCGATGAACGAATAGAGTTTGTGATTTTTAACGAAACCTGATACCCATTATCTACCCTCTTTTAGTCGGGGACCAAACCGCCTGAAATGAAAGAATTTGCGAATGAACGACTCAGCCCATGATTTGATACCGTCCACCATCAGCATTCTCCTGGTTGAGGACAACGAGCACGACCGGGCGGTGTTTACCCGGGCGCTCAGCCGCTCGAAAACCGAATTTGAAATATCTTCATGCGAAAGAACCGAGGACGCCCTGGACACGCTCCAGGCCGATAAAAAGTCCTTTGACCTGATCGTCTGTGACTATGATCTGCCCGGAATGACCGGCATGGAGCTTTTCCGGCAGTTGCAGCACATGAAAAATCTGCCGCCCTTTGTCCTGCTGACCGGTGCCGGTTCGGAAAATCTGGCGGTCGAAGCCTTGCAGGCCGGAATCTATGATTACATTATCAAGGATCCCGGACAGGGGTATCTCACCTTGCTGCCGTTGAAACTGGTGGAAGTCATCCAGCGTAAAAGCGAGCGTAAGGCCCGGCGCAAGGCCCAGGCTGATCTGAAGAAGGCCCATGAAGAGCTCGAGCGGAAAGTTGCCGAACGAACGGCTGAACTGTCGCTGACCGTTCAGGCCCTGGAAGAGGAGGTCACGGAGCACCAGCAGGCCCGTAAGCAGATCAGCATCGCCTACGATGCCTTGAAATCGGCTGGAAGCGGTATCATTCTTACCGATACCCAACTGCGGATCCGATTTGCCAATATTGCCTGTCAGAAAATATTCAACTTTAAAAGGCTGGACGATATTCTCGGCCAGAATGCGGACCCCCTGTTTTCCGAGGAAAAGATCAAAACCTTTGCCGGGGTGAAACTGGTTGTCGACCGATCCATGGGAGAAGCCCGGGAGCTCATCGTTCAGCGCGAAGACGATACCAAAATCCCGGTGGAAATCTATTTTTCGGAAGTCAGGGACAGTGAAGGCGCCGTCGTCGGGAAAATGGCATCACTGCTGGATATAACCGCCCGTAAAAAGACGGAGTCCGCCCTGAAGGAATCCGAGATGCGGCTGCGGGAACTGTCACGCAAAATACTGAACGCCCAGGAAAACGAACGCAAACTGATGGCCCAGGAGATACATGACAGCATCTCCGGCAGTCTGGCGGCGGTTAAAATGTTTCTGGAGGAAAAACTGGCTAAAATGACGGACGATCCTCCCAATGACATTATCTATCTTGAAAAAATAATTGCCATGATTGGGCAAACCATTCAGGAGACCCGTCGCATTTCAGCTCATTTGCGGCCCGCGATCCTCGATGACATGGGACTGTTTGCGACAATCAGATGGTTCTGCCGGGAATTTGAAAAATATTATCCGGCAATTCACGTGGTTTGTCGACTCGAAATCGATGAAGCGGATATTTCCGAGCAACTGAAGGTCGTGATCTACCGGGTTTTGCAAGAGGCCATGAACAATGTCGGTAAACACAGCGAAGCCAGTCAAGTTCAGATTCAGCTGGCGAAATCCGAAAATGAAATGCACTTGTTGGTTGAAGACAATGGACGTGGACTGGATATGGAGTCGCTCGGGTCATCCATCGATCCCATGAGCGGATTCGGTTTGTCCAATATGCGGGACCGGGCCGAAATTTGTGGGGGGAGGTTGGAAATCACATCCCAGCGGGAAGTCGGAACCACTATTCAGCTTATCCTGCCGTCGGGCGGGATCTCACCGGTGGCTTAAGTCCGTTTCTCGACGAGCGCCGCTTCCGGCTAAAAGGCAGCCGGTTCGATCGGAATAGAAACTTATCATGAGCTTGAAAATCGTCTGGTGAATTTTGTAGGAGCGGCTTCCAGCCGCGATAGTTTGAAGATACTGTATTTCAATTATCTTCGTGCCTGGAAGCCGCTCCCACACGGCAGAAGTTTATTCCAAGGCAATGACATTCACCGTAGCCTTGGTTGAGCCGGCTTCCGTCATTGATTAAATTCCTCACAAACGCTGCCCGGCAAACCGTGTTTCAAGGATTGCGCCAAACAGTGATGCGGTTCCACCAGGCCGGGTTTGAGTTCCGCAGCCCGCTGGAATTCCGCAAACGCCCGCTCCGGTTGATTCCGGGCACACCAAACCTTTCCCAGGTTGAAATAAACGATAGCGAAATCCGGATTGATTTGCAGCGCCCGGTGATAATCCGCGACAGCCTGCTCGAACTTTCGCTGCCGGTATTGCGCTTCGCCGCGGTTGTTGTGGGCCGCCGCGAAATCGGGTTCCAGGGCAATCGCGTGACTGTAGTCTTCGACAGCTTTTTCGAAATCGCCCATTTCGTTCCAGGTCTCTCCCCGATTGTTGTATGCTTCGGGCAGATCCGGATTTATTTCCAATGCCCGGGAGAAATCGGAAATCGCCCGATTCAGCTTTTTCAGTTTGCGCCATGCAATGCCACGATTGTAATAGGGCGCCGCAAAATCCGGCGCGAGATCGACGGCCTTGTCAAAGTCCGAAATGGCACGCTCCAAATCACCTTTTTCCAGCCAGGCGGCTCCCCGGTTGTTAAACACCGGCGCGATATCCCCTTTGATCGCCAACACCCGGTTATAGTTTGTGATCGCTTTGTCTATCTCGCCCTCCTGACGCAGGGCGACACCCTGATCATTGAATTCGCGAATAAAATGATAGGTCGCATTGTCCATTTCAGGCGGCAAGAGATCATCCGGGTGTGTCGAGCCCATTCTATTCAATCTTTTCCTTTCCCCCGGACTGCGCCCGCTCCGCACGGGGAAGTGGGCCATCCGGCCCGACGCAGCCGGCATCATGGTTTTGGGTGACGATTCTTCCTGATTTATTGTCTGACATCGAGCCGGTTCCGTAAATGGGGTCTATCCTGTACGAGCGTGAAGAAAGAGAGACCACGTTCCGGCGGGAGAGGGGGCCGAATGCGCGAAAAGGGTGCATACAAACTCATGGATAAAATGTTGCCGTACCAGAAAAGCAAAAGACGCTCACATTCCCCGGTTTTTGGCGATGCATCCCTGTATCCATCTGTCGATGCGAATTTGCGATTCGCTTCGAGCCCATCGGAAGAAGCGAGGGAATCGGGGTGGGTCAACCTTTTTTGGTCACCAAACCGTGCTCGATGGCGTACGCCGTCAAGGCGGCGGCATTGTGCAGATCGAGTTTGTTCATGATATTGGCTCGATGTTTTTCTACCGTTTTTACGCTGATATGCAGCATATCGGAAATTTCTTTATTCTGAAATCCTTCTCCCAGCAGTTTCAGGACTTCTCTTTCACGTTGGGTAATGCTATCCCAGGAGGTCTTGGATTTCAGCTTCTTGCGGCCTGACAGATAGCCCTCCAGAACGTTGTCCGAAATCGACGGACTTATATAGCGCTTTCCCTGCAGGACGCTGTCGACGGCCACCATCAGTTCATTGCGTCCGGCATCCTTCAGGCAATAGCCGTCGGCGCCGGCCTCGAAAGCTTCCAGTACATACTGGTCCGATTCGTGGATGGTCAAGGCCATGATTTTGGTGTCCGGGAACTGGCTTTTGATTTCTTTCATGACGGATATGCCGTTCATTTTGGGCATGGAGAGATCCAGCAGGATTATATCCGGCAGGCACTTCTTGACCGTCCGGATCGCCTCGATACCGTCACCGGCTTCACCTACCACTTCAAGGCCTTCCTTGTCGGAGAGCAAGGATTTCAAGCCTTCGCGAAACAGCTTGTGATCTTCCACAATGACGACTTTGGTTTTGCCTTCAACCATCGAACTGCTCCTCTGAGATTTGTGTTAAAAAAATGCGGTGGAGATGCCGAAAAGAAAATCTTTATAATTTATGCAGGTATCCACTACAGCGAACAGCGTGCACATTCAGAAGAAAAATCAAATACCATAGACCCTGAAGAATACGGTATTTTATAACCGATAAATATGAGAAAGTAAATGTTTTATTTACAATATGCGTCCATAATCCGGGCCAAGGTTGCACCGATAAGGTTAATTCCACCAGAAGAGTTAAACCCATGGGGCCTTGAATGTAATAAGGAGACGAACACACGGTATTCGCATCCCCCTTACTTGACTGACAGCCATTTAGTCTTTAATCTTACAGCAATTGAAATAGATCGTATCAAGTACTCTTTGAAATTCATCTACCTGAGGCAGTGCCTGATATGCAGTTGAGATTTTGAAGGCGGACGGCATGTCGATCAGTTCCGGATTCCAAGTTGCTTCCGCCGCGACCATTGCCGCTCATAGCTGTCGGATTTTTTAACTGCGTTCACTTGATTGGGTATATATGTCACAATATCTGGAAATACTGCATAAATGGCTGCAAGCCCACGAGGCCACGTTGGGACGATTGGGGCTTATTTCAGTGTTTATGATGGCGGCGACCCTGATTGCGGTACCTGTAATCATTATCTATCTTCCACCGCGATATCTGAAGGAGGAGGATGGGGGCGAAAAGGCGGCGCACATTCCTTCCCCCTGGCGAGTGCCGTATCTGGTGGTTAAAAACGTGTTGGGTGCGATATTGGCAATTGCGGGTGTGGCCATGTTGGTTCTACCCGGTCAAGGTCTGGTGACCTTGGCCATCGGACTCGGACTGATGAACTTTCCCGGCAAACGCCGTTTGATCCATCGGCTCATCGGACGACCGAAAATGCTCGAGACGATTAACCGACTGAGAAAGAGAGCCCATCGACCGCCTTTAGAGGCTCCGGAGGAGACCCCCCGGACCAATGAAAAGTGACCGGAAAGAATCCGATCTGATTAGAAATCGCATAGGGTTCAGACAGATTTTTCGGGTCCGGAGCCCTCTGCCGCTCGGCCGAGGTGGCACTCGGACCCCGAATATTTAAGCGCTCAACTTTCTTTTACCATTGGCTGATCACAACAGACCAATTCTCCCCCACCGGCCTCCTGGACCTTGACGACCATACCGCAGACCTCACAGCGATAGACTTCTCCGACTTCTGCCATCAGCTACACCTCCTTTCAGCAAAATTTGAGCTACCATAAAATTTTCCTGCCCAGGATAAAATAAGGTAAATCCAGTATATTGAGTGAAAATCGACTGTATACAAGGATATTTTGCATAATCGCTGTCGTTTTTAACGCTTGCAAGTCGGGCATCACTGCAAAAGCGCGTGCATTTTTAAGCGCTTCGGGCCTCGGCATTACGTCGCCGCTGCACACATAAAGCTGAAATAAAGTCCGGATTCTCTCAGAATACAGTATCCCTGGTATGTTACGTCCGATTTTAATGGTTTAATTGTTTTTCATGCACTCATATGAATCGCCTGTTTCATAAAATGAAGAAGTCTGACAGTATACCGGAAAGGCCAAACCCTGCAGCTCACAAGACAGCTGAAACAGTGCCCGAAAACGTGCACAACCGTCTGGAAGCGGAGGTTCGGAAACGAACCGCCGAGCTGGAGGAAGCCCTGAATGCCCTCAAAAAACAAATGGTGGCCGGTAAGGACCTTGAAAATCAGTTCCGGCAGTGGTCCCGGGTGTTCATGGACGCTGCCGATCCAATTGTCATCGAAGATTTGTCCGGCATCATCGTTGACCTCAACAGGGAAGCCGAACGGGAATATGGCTGGCGGCGTAATGAACTGATCGGCAAATCGATCCGCAGTTTAATCCCCCCCTCCCATTATCACCTGGCAGACCAGCTGCGAGAGCGCTGCCGCCGCGGAGAATTGGTGCGCAATTGGGAGAACCGGCGCCAGAACCAGAATGGCAGAGTATTTTCGGTTTTGTTGACGGCTTTTCCCCTGATGGACGAGTCCGGAAAGATAACCTCCGTGGCAACTATCGCCAAGGATATCACCTTGCGGAAACAGACGGAAAGAGAATTGGAAAATTCACAACGGTACCTGCGGGAATTGTCGCGCAAGAGCATCGAGGTGCTCGAAAATGACCGCCGAACCATCGCCAGGGAGTTGCATGACAGCATCGGCGCCAGTCTGGCGGCAATGAGGTTCAGATTGGAAGGGTTGATCGAGGAAGTGGCGCAGGATCCTGGGTTGGTTGTGGATTCCCTCGGCGAGACGATTGCCTATTTGCAATCCATCATAAAAGAAACCAAACAGGTCTCGGCCAGATTACGACCCACAATCCTCGATGATCTTGGCTTGATGTCGACCATCGAGTGGTACACGAGACAGCTGATGGACACGAGCCCAGACGTTCGGTTGAATTGTCGCATCGACATCCGGGAGGATGGTGTCCCCGAACCGCTCAAAATCCTCATATATCGGGCCCTGCAGGAATCCCTGCAGAATGCAGTCCGGCACAGTAAGGCCACAAAAATAAATTTGGGGCTCACTGGTGATGCCAATCGGATTGTTCTCGAAATTTCAGACAATGGCTGCGGCTTCGATGCTCAGAAAACCCTCAGCCGTCAGAATCCCTTCAGCGGATACGGTCTGGCGAGCATGATAGAACGCGCGGAGCTTGTGGGCGGCTCCTTCACCCTCCTCTCCTCGGTCGGTGGAGGCACCCGTATAAAAATGATTCTGCCTCTGGCGGTGCCTGTCTCCGGCTCCACCCGCCCGAATCCGATTTAGCTGCCCCAAAAGGCAAGAGACGATCCCCGGAACTGAGACGGCGGGAGTTTTTCCATCCACTACTTCTTCGGCGTTTTATTCTCTATATCTCCCGCGCGACCGTCATCGCAGGGCATGTCATCGTCCCGCAAGCGGGAATGCTCCGCCCACTCGGGGGCCTTTTGGCATACGTCGCCCACCGGGATGGTGGCCCCGTCTCCTTCTACGGTCGTGGGTTTCTTCGTATTTTTTTTATTCGTTTCTTTGGCTTTCATCTCATTTCCCCCTTGTTTAAATACGAGCCTAAACGGTGTTTAAATTGAGCAGCAAGCGATAAGGCCTTCCGATGGAATCTTTCATTTTTCACGGGACCGGCGTTCCTCGGGGACCAGATTATCCGGAGGTGTCAATGGTTCGCCTTGCGACAGTGACGTGTAGACATCGACCGCTTCATCCTCACCCTCCATCATAATTTCCTTGTCCGATTTTTTAGGGGAGGGTTTGGCGGTTCGTTCCCTCCGTTCCCAAGGCTGGCGGTCAATTCCAATATTGTCGATGGTCTCGTCGAAATCAAGTGTATCCTGTACGATTTCGAGTAATATTTCATGCTGCAAATCGCTGGGAAGCACACCGTTCATATACACGACCCCCGCTTCGCAGGTGATGTCGAGTTCTTCCGTTTCCACGCGTCCATCTTCCTTCAGGGCGTCCTGAATCATCTCCTGCATTTCATCGTCTGTGAGGGATTCTTCATTCAGTGCCACCGCCGGTGATTCAATCCCACCGCCGGAAAACATTTCACGAACGCCGGCACACTGAACGCAATGCAGAGCCCAGGGCATTACCTGTAAACGTTTGGAGGCAATGGGTTTGCGGCAGGCTTCACATTTGCCGTACCTGCCGTCATCGATTTTGGACAGGGCATGGTCGATGGCGCGTATATCGGCCTGTCGGCGGTCATCCAGCTCTGCCAGACCGGCGGACAGGGTTTCCTTGCTGGCCGTTTCCTCGAGTTCCGTCTCGGGTTCGTGCAACGTTTGCCAGGAAGTATTCACCATGTTGCGAAAATCGAATATATCCCGACGGCGGTCCAACAGCTTTTGTCTGAGATTTGATATTTCTTTTTTATTCAGCATTTTAGGACTATTGCCACCTTTATGAAATTTATTGGTTGCGAAAAGCAACCTGTAGTTTAAACTAATGTGAGTGGATGGAGAACAAAATAAGGTATGGACCGTATTTCCGGCTTCTGTATCCCGTATTCCCCGGCATCTTGGCAGACCGGCCCGATGGATGCGGATTCGTTGCTGGGGTACGCGGTTGGAATGAACCCTTATAGTAGGCTGTTATCTAAACGAACAGGATGCACCACCGCCCGCTTGCCGGCCAGCCGGTCTGATCGGAAAAGGATACCGGGTGATGGGCTAAATGAACATCGGACATGGAGGATATTCCACCCAATGGATTACACCGAATTATTGGGATATGTTGCGGGGATTCTGACCACCTTCAGCGCATCGCCGCAGTTATTGTATTCATACCGTACCGGAGACGTCAAAAGCTTCGATGTCAAGTTCCTGCTCATGCTGGCCGGCGGTCTGCTGCTGTGGGGCGCTTACGGGATTGTCATCGGCTCTCCGCCGGTGATCGCCTTCAACTTCATCGGCTGTGCAATGTGGGTACCGATTATCTGGCTGAAAATCAGGAAAAGCTCAGACAGACTTCAATGAGAATTGCCGTCCGGAACCAGCCGGCAGTTCGAAGGTTTCGTCGTAAATCCCGATTTTGATCGGCTCCGCTCCACTGCGAATGGCGCTGACACGCAGTATTTCAGCCGTCATATCGATCTCCAGAAAGTGGGATCGGTACCGGATCTGCAGCTTCAACCGGCTCAAATCGTCCGGTAGACAGGGATTGAAGTACAACACGTCGCCGCGGGTGACGATACCGGTATATCCCCGCTGGAGCTGATCCACGGTTCCCGCCATGGCGCCCAGATGGATGCCCTCGGGGGTGGTTCCGCCCTGGATGTCGGATATGTCGCTTTGCAGCGCCTCGCAGAAAAGTTTCCAGGATCGGGAACGGTCGCTGCGCGCCAGCACCCAGGAATGAACGACACGGCTCAGAGTGGATCCATGGGAGGTCCGTTTCAGATAGTAGCCGATATTTTTAGGAATCGTTTCGTATTCGAAAGGATAGTCCAGTTGTTCGAAAATTTCGGCCAATTCCTCGGCGGACAAAAGATAGAAAAGCATCAGCACATCGGCCTGCTTGGAGGCTTTGTAACGATTGGGGCTGTCGTTTTCAGCTTCCAGGATCCGGTCCAGCCGCTGGATGTCACCGTATTTTTCCCGGTACTTCCGCCAGTCGAATTCCTTCAGATGTTCGTAGCCTTCAAACTGGCTGATAATACCGTCGCCATGAAAAACGACCCGCATCTTGCGGCCGATGTCCTCCCACAACCTGAATTCCTCGGCCGAAAAGCCAAGTTTTTCACACACCTGCGTGCGGGCATCTTCCGGCATCAACTCGATGACCTCCCGGGTGCGGTTGAGCACCCAGACGGTCATGATATTGGTATAGGCATTGTTGTTCAGACCCGGGCGCTCGGCGTCCGGATAGGCATCATGATATTCATCGGGTCCCATGACGCCTAATATTTCGTAGCGGTCCAGTTTCGGATGGTAGCTGACGATGGACGCCAGAAAACGGGCGATTTCAAGCAGCATTTCCGCGCCGTAAAATGACATGAACTCCAGGTCGCGGGTCACCTGAAAATAATGGTACAGGTTGTAGGCGATGGCAGCATTGACGTGCCGCTGGAGATGGCTGTTGTCCGGAATCCAGCGTCTCGAGTTCGGGTTCAAATGGACCTGCTGGCTTTCTTCGCGACCGTTGCTGCCGCTCTGCCAGGGAAACATGGCGCCCTGGAAACCGGCCTGCCGGGCATTCGTCCGGGCCGCATCCAGGCGGCGGTAGCGGTACATGAGCAACTCCCGTGTAATTTCAGGCAGCCGTAAGTTGATCATCGGGAAGATGAACAGTTCGTCCCAGAAGATATGTCCGCGATACGCCTCGCCATGCCAGCCACGGGAGGGCACCCCCACATCCAGGTGCATGCTCATGGTATTCATGGAAGTGCATTGGAGCAGATGAAAAATATACGCATGGACGGTCATGCCGATGGGGTGTTCCCGCTGCGTGTTTTTGCTTTCCAGTTCGATGCCGAAGCGTTGCCAGAGATGTTCCCAGGCCTGGGCGTGACTCTGCAAAAGACTGTCAAACGTCTTGGCATCGCGGGCTTCATCGCAGGCCGCCAGACCGCACTCGGAAATGGCGGGATCGCGCGAGGTATGGATGCTGACAATTTTTTCGACCTTAAGGACTTCGTTGACCTCGATCGGAACTTCGAACAGTTGGGCGGCAACGCCGGATTCTTTCAGGGTGCGCCGTTCGAGGGGCAGCATGTCGCCTTCCCGGAAAACCCGCGTCCTGGCCGCCAGCGCAACGCGCAGCTCGGATTGATTGGTTTCCATTTTCAAAAAGAGGGTGTCCTCCGCCGGTTGACCGGTTTCCAGGGGGGTCAGATGGCGGTTGTTCAGCCCCCGGTAACGTGCGACGCCGTTGTTGACGACCTGCCCATCGATCGCTGTTCGAAACTCGATCCGTCCCGACCAATTTTCTGCAATCAGCGTGGTTTCGAGCCCCGCCAGATGCGCCTGGCGCATGTGAACGAACCTGCGTTCGAGCAGACGGGTCACTCGTCCGCGTGGGTCGCTGAAACGGATGGTGCGCAGCAATATGCCCTCACGGATATCGAGTTCCTGGCAATATTCCAGGATATCCACGCTGGCCAGATCGAACCAGTCGTCGTCATCGAATCTGAAGTTCAGGGGCAGCCAGTTGGGCATATTCACCAAATCCTCATTTTCGATGGTTTTGCCGGCTTTTTCACTCTCAAGGCGATTGTAGCCGCCGGCGAGATACGTGCCGGGGTAGTGAACTCCGTCGTCACTGGATTCCGGACCCGAGCTGCGGGTGGCAACGTAGCCGTTTCCCAGGGTGCACAATGCCTCCCGCAGTTTTTCCTCCCCGGGTTCGAAGCCCTTGTAGACCAGTTTCCAGGACCGCAGCTCGGCTGCCCGCTGCAATTTATCGGTCAGCCTGAGCAGAAACTGCCGGACTTCCTGCGGGTTCTGCAGGCTGTAACGCGCGGCGCTTTCCGTTGCCTGCATTTCTTCCACCCGAATACCGATGCCGTCGTTGCGGATTTCCCGAAAAGCGTCCTCGTCCGTGACATCGTCGCCGATATAAATCGGCAAAACCGTGCTGCAGTCCGGATCGAGAGCGTCTTCGAGAAGCCAGCGGACCGCGCGGCCCTTGTGCCATTCCACATCCGGCTGGAGTTCGAATATTTTTTTTCCGCCCGACAGCCGCAGGCCGGAGCGCCGGGCGTATACCGCCCGGACGGCCTTCTCGACCGCCGGCACATCTTCCGTCGCGACTTCGCGGTAGTGAACGGCGACGGCGAATTTTTTACGTTCGACGCGGCATCCTTCGATGGCGGCCAATTCTTTATCAAGATCCTTTTCAGCCTGTTCGAGTTCCGGCAGCAACCTGCTGCCCTCCGGGTGCTCGCGGCGATAACCCTCCGGGCCGGCGATGTCGAAGCCGTGGCTGCCGGCGTAATACAGCCGCTCGATGCCAACTTTCTCGCAAACGTCTTGCAGCCCCCGTCCGCTGATGATCGCCACTGCGCAATTCGCCGCCAGCCTGCGGATGAGCCGACGCATATTTTCGGATAGGTCGGCGTCTTCGGGCCGCCGCACAATCGGCGTCAGGGTACCGTCATAGTCCAGGAATACGGCCAGCGTCCGGCCTGTCAGGCGACCATAGATGTCATTGAGATGATCCAGGGCGGACGGCAGACCTTTTTTGGCTTCTTCACTCGCCGGGGGTCCCTCGACTCCGATTTCGCACAGATCGCTGACGACCACATCGGCGCCGTGGGTTTTCAGCGCCGCACCTTGATCGTGGCGGTCCACACCGATGACGCAGGCAAAGTGGCCGAGTTTTCCAGCCTGGACCCCTGCCAGGGCATCTTCGACGACCGCCGCCCGGTTGGGTTGGACATCGAGTTGTCGGGCGGCGGTGAGAAATATGTCCGGAGCCGGTTTGCCCGCCAGATTCCGATCGGCGGCATCCCGGCCGTCGACAATGGTGTCGAACAAATCGGTAAGGCCGGCGGCTTCAAGAATGCGTCGGCAGTTTTTACTGGAGGATACGACTCCGATTCTAATCTTGTTGGCACGCAGATCACGGATGAAGCGTATAGTGGACTCGTATACGTTGGGGCCGTTTTCTCTGAGTTTTTGCCGGAACAAATTGTTTTTGCGGTTCCCGAGACCATAAACGGTCGCCTTTCCCGGGGGATCGTCCGGCCGACCTTCCGGCAGCTCGATGTTGCGCGAGGCCAGGAAATCAACCACGCCGGTTCGGCGCGGTTTGCCATCCACAAAGCGCAGATAGTCGTTCTTTTTGTCAAACGGCGCCTGCATTCTACCGGCGGGATCGGCGATCTCTTTAAGGATTTCGTCGAACATCTGCTTCCAGGCGACGGCATGCAGCGAAGCGGTGTCGGTGATGACCCCGTCCAGGTCAAAAATGACGGCGTCGAACTGGCGGCTGATCAGGATATATTTCAGCGGCTCTGAGCATTCCAAAGATTTAATCTCCTTTACCCATGAAAGATTCTCCCGTTGGTTAGGGCCTATATGTCCAATAGGTCCAATATAATCGTCCGATAAGCCCTATAGGCCTATCCTATTTCGAACCCAGTTGGTCGATCACGCCGTGACAGCTCCTTTAAAAATACTTTTTACGGTCATGGTCTACCTGCTTTGGTGGTTGTGTAAGCGGTATATTTTTAGACAGTAAATGAGTGCCCCCGCTAAATGAATGGGGTATAGATAGTATTTTGCCATCCGGCGACGTATCCGACACCGTCAGGCAATATCCTTGCCTCTTTCGGTGTTCTATCCCCAAAAATGAACCGCGGTCGAATTATGGGCGCTCACCCGTGCTGATGTCCTCCGGTGCGATCTCGATTTCAATGTTGGAATCCCTGGTGCGCTGCCCTGTTTCGCGATCTTCCTCATGCGCGGCCGGTGCGGACATCTGTGTGCCGCTAAAGGAGGCAGCGGGGGCGGCGGCGCTGTCTGCTTTCGCCAAAAGGTTTTGCAGGCGCCGCAGATACTTCACCTTCTCCCGCTCGCGTTCGGCCGACAAGTCCATCAACTTTTCGAGCGACGCTTCCCGTTCGGCAGCGGGTGCATGCAGCACATCCAACTTTAGCATTTCCGAATCGGCCTCCGTCCTGATGAGATATTTCTGCAGCTCGATAGCCAGTTCATCGGCCCTCTCTGCGGCATCTTCAGGCAGCGTCCCGTTGCGTACCTGTTCCATGACGTCCGCCCGCGTGCGGTCAAAGGTTTGCAATACGATGTCGCCTGTCCCATATTCCAGACGGGTGTGACGATGCAGGTCTTGCCTGCTGCCAACACAGGCATTCAATACCGTCAGTATCAGTACAGATAGAATACAACCCGTCACCCATATGGATTTATTAATGGATACCATCTTTCAGGATTCCTTTTAATCGGCAAGAAGTTTTTCGCAGAGCCTTGGCAGTCTCAATGGGTGTCCGCAGGGCTGCGGTGCGGCAGCCTTCAGAACGTAACATAAAATCCCAGCAGGAAGGTGTTGATCTTATCCTCATTCGAGGCCCCCATGTTTTCCTTGGACTTGAGATACTCGTAGCCGGCCTTGATGTTGGCGTTGTGGCCCTTGAAAAAATAAGTCAGCCCGATCTGCCAGTCATAAAAACTGCCGCCGTCATCGTCGGCATTCCAGACAGCATAGGCCGCCCAGGGTTGAATATTCCAATTTTTGATAAAGTAACCGGCCTCGGCATACCAGCCGTCTCCCTGGGTCATTTTGGCATTTCTGACGGTTCCGTTAACCATCAGCTGGGTGGCATCATCCAGATCCAGATCATGATAGCCGACTTCCGCGGTAACCGATCCGGGTCCCAGCGGCAAGTCCGCGAAGGCATCCGCCGACCACCATCTGTAGTCGATTTTTCCCTTGACGGCGTCTTCGGCAATGTCGTTCTGGGTATCATACGCCACCCCGACGCCGATGGTTTTTTTCTCCCCGAGGTAGGTCGACAGGTTGTAATAGCCCGGTTCCGGATCGAGGAAATTCATCTGAACCCGGCCGGTATATCGTTCCTTGTCGCCGCCGGCATCCTGAATGCCGTCGTAAATGCCGGCGTAATACTTGATGTGAACCGTGTCGGTAAAGGAATGCGAACCAAACAGGGTCGCTCCCAGATCACGAACATTGACCTCTCCGGAAAGAGGGAGGTTTCCGTTGGGATAGTTGTCGGTATTGAACTGGATGCGACCGTTGAGCCCCCAGGTAAGATTATAATTGGTGATATTGGTTCGGTCCATGGCCATCAGTCCGCCCGAGCTGGTCGTGATTTGGCGTCCGGCCGGTGCCATGTTCTCCCCCATATAGATGTTGGCCAGGGGATGGAGATTCAGGGCCACGTACGCATCGATGAGCCGCATGTCGAAACCCGACCCGGAGTCGCCGGATGCATCCGTTTGGAGAAAGAAACTGACCCATTTGGTGACATCTCCTCCCAACCGGAGACGTCCCCGGCGTACAATGAAATCCTGGGCGTTGTCGCCCGTATCACCACCTTCGTTGTCCGTCGCCCTGAACAGTGTCTGGACCCGGAACCCCAGATCTATCTTGGTGTCGTCACTGATTTTTAATTTCACTCCGCCCTGCGAAGTCATCGGAAGCGCCGGAAGCATCAGTACTGCCAGACAAACCACAATGATTTTTTTCATAATCCATTCCCCCATTCGTGTTTTGAAGCCGGCAAGTTCAGTCTTGACTGGTCGGGTCTTTCGCGGCGTATCACCCCCTTTCGTCCCCGTACCTACTTCTAGTCAAAAATGCTCTAACCGGAAGATTTATGATTCAACTTAGAAGAACACCTGGATAATGCAATAAGGTATAGGTAGTATTTGTGGAAGAGATGTAATTTATTGTTTATATTCGTTCGATATCGGAAACATCCACCCGGTGCCGATCGATTTCTTCTGGAAAGACAGATAGGATGGGCATGAAGAGGCAGGCCGTAGAATAGGAAGCCATTTTAGTAACTTATATGCAGTTTCACCCTGGCATACTCAACCCGTCTTAGTCCGGGAAACCCCCGAATAACCGGCAGGTAATTCGCCTTGCAGCATAGGTGAATCAAATTGATTTGTAAATCGGGGCAAACGCATATTCGAGCCGTGAACATAAGGTTTAATTACTGAATAACTACAGGATCGACCTGATTTTATGGAGTCCGAGAACCATGTATGCTTTGGCAGCTCAGATGAGCTTGGAAGTTATGCAGTACATAACCTGATATGACAATATTCGCCAACGGGACCTACCAATCTGAATAGGAGGTAAGTAAAATGCCTGAAGTCAAAGTAAACTGGATAAGAGATTACGCAGAGGGTCTTGGGCGCGCCCAAGATGAAAAAAAACCGCTGTTTCTCGATTTTTTCAAGGACGGCTGAGCGGGCTGTTCCAAACTGGGTGCCGTGACGTACCCTGACATGAAAGTGGCGGCCCTGCTTAACGAGGATTTCGTTCCCGTCCAGGTCAATGTCGAAGAAGCTTCCAAACTGGTCCAGAAGTTTCAGGCATTCTGGACACCGAATTTGAATACGCTCGATGGCAGGGAAAACCGCGTGTATTGGGTGGAGGGCTGGCTGCCGCCTTCCGAATTCGTTGCCATGCTGGGTGCCGCGCGTGGGCAATATTTGCTGCGAAGCAAAAAATACGCGGAAGCGGAGCCGGTTTTCAAGTCGGTTTTCGAGCAGTCTCCCCGCAGCCAATTCGCGCCGGAAGCACTCTACTACAGAGGTGTCAGCCGCTACCTGAACTCTCATAAGGTAGACGAGCTCAAGGAAGACTGGATCATGCTGCAGCGCTTTTATCCTCAAAGCGCCTGGAGTTTGCGGTCCAACATCTTGTGAGCTCCGGAGGGGCTCAATAACGAACCCTGCTTTTTTTTATCCAAAGATTTCGCAGATTACACGGATTGTTTGAGTCGCTTTCAGAACGATGCGGAGTCAATAGGGATTTAATTCCCCGCAGATTGCCGTGATAAAATGAGTTCCACCTAGAGGATACCCCGCGGCCTGCCGCGGGGAGGGTTAATACCTGCCCGACAGGCACCCGCAGCCCCAATGGGAGGCTGCGGGATACCTGATTTCGCATATGCGGGAAGCATCACTTATGGATTCCGGAAATGGGGAATATGGGAAAAGAGTATCCGATGGTCACCGACCCGTAAAGGGTTTCAGCGCCTGCCGTCCAGTGCGAATACCACATATTCTGCAAAGAGGGGTGATGTGCTTTTCTGTCCTCGACATCAAACATGAAACTGTTTCTTGAAGATCTGCCGTCCTATTGGAACCAGCTTGCGGATTTGCTGGCTTTCGACCCTGCGCTTCTCGCAGAACCCAGTATGATTCTACGGCTATCGCTGCAGGTCTTGTTTCTGCTGGGATCGGCAGTTTTTTCCGGTTCCGAAACGGCGCTGTTTTCATTATCCGACGTCGACCTGCAGCAGCTTCGGCGCCAACGCGGACCCCGCACCGCTATACTGCACGATCTTCTCAGCCAGCCCCGGCGGCTGATCATTTCCATTCTGAGTGGCAATGAGCTGATCAACATCGCCGCGACTACCAACATGGCCGGAATTCTACTCGTGCTATACGGGCAGGAACGGGCCGGTTTAATCAATATCATCGTCATGGTACCGTTGCTGCTGCTTTTCGGGGAAATCACCCCCAAGACCGTTGCGGTGTCAAACCCCGTCCAGGTGAGTATGTGCATCGTCTGCGCGCCGATGAATCTTTGGGTTCGGGCGATCACGCCGGTACGCTGGTTGATCCGCCTGCTGGCGGACCGCGTCACCACCTGGATTGTCGGCCAGGCACGCGATGCCGATCACATTTTGAGAATCAGTGAATTTCGTTCGCTGGTCGCCGAAATTGAAGAAGAAGGATTGTTGAGTGCGACCGACCGCGTGCTGATCTATAACCTGTTGGATGCCGGCAGCATGGAGATCGAACATATTATGACGCCGCGCACCCAAATGCATTTTACCGTCTTGAACAGCGGCCTGCAGGAATCCCTGGAGGAATTGATTCGTCACCGGCTGCTGCGGTTGCCGGTTTATGAGGACACGCACCATACGATCCGGGGGGGTTTTGCACGCTGAAGATGTGACCGAACTGGTCCTCGAAGGGCGGGATATAGGCAAGCTGACCTGCATGGAGATAATGCGGCCGGCGCTTTTCGTTCCGCTGACAAAGACCGTCGATGGATTGGTTACCGGTTCACCGTGGAAGAAGCCACCCAAAAGGCGGTGGTACGGGTGCGGGCCGAACCGGAAGTGTAAGCAGCCATTGTCACACTTTCTTGACAAGCTGGCGCGCAGCGGTCTGGACCGGATCCCAGACCGGTGAGAAGGGCGGTGCATAACTGAGGTCCAAGTCTATCAGTCGGTCCACCGTGAATCCGGCATGCAGGGCCGTGGCGATGGTGTCGATTCGCTTGACGCCGTCCAGCGATCCGACGATTTGCCCGCCCAGAAGTTTTCCGCTGCCCTTCTGCGCCAGGAGTTTGACCGTAATCCGGCCCGCGTCCGGATAATAGCTGGTGCGGTGATGGCTGTCGATGGCGACAGCGGCATAGTCCCACCCCAAAGCTTGAATCTCTTTTTCC
Source organism: uncultured delta proteobacterium (assembly GCA_963774425.1). GTDB lineage: Bacteria > Desulfobacterota > Desulfobacteria > Desulfobacterales > JAFDCJ01 > JAFDCJ01. The sequence continues at coordinate 41,318 of CAVZEZ010000002.1, forward strand.
TGCAGGCCGGTGCGGGCGATGCCCAGATCGAAAACTTTGGTGATGGCCGTTCCCATGGTACCCGGATAAACTGCCTGACCGCCCGCGATATTGATGCCGGCCACCCGCCCCTGTTTATTGGCCAGGGTGCCGAGGGCGACATAGATCGGTCTGCGGCTGACGATGTGATGGGACTGCACACAATCTCCCGCCGCCCAGACGCCGGGGATTTCCGTCTGCATGCGGTTGTCGACCTTGATGCCGTTTTCGACTCCCAGCGGGATGCCCGCCGCGGCTGCCAGCTCCGAATTGGGCTGAACACCGAGCCCCAGAATGACCACGTCTGCAGGAAGCCTGCGCTGATCCGTGATGACGGCCGCCACGCGCCCCCTGCCGGCCTCGAATTTTTCCAGACTCTCATTACGGTACAGTTTGACACCGCCGTCTTCAAGGGCATTGGAGACCAGGGCACCCATGTCGGCATCCAGTGTGTTCATGACCTCGGGGGCCTGCTCGATCAAGGAGACCTGCAAACCGCGTTGGACCAACATCTCCGCCATTTCCAGACCGATGTAGCCGCCTCCGACGACCACCACCCGTTTGGCATCGGTCATATCCAGCTCGCGCTGGATATCTACGCCGCTTTGCAAGCCATCGATTCCGAAAATCGAACCGGCGTCGATCCCCGGAACGTCAGGACGCACTGGGCGGGCGCCGGTGCCGATCATCAACTGGTCGTAGGATTCCCAGTTTTCCAGACCGCTTTCCACCTGCCGCACACGGACACGTTGACGATGGGTATCGATTTCCACCGCCTCATGGCGAATCTTGACCTCGATATTTTGTTTTTCCTGAAATTTACCGGGTGTCCGGGCGATCAGTTGCGTGATGTCGCCGACAACCTTGCCGACATAATAGGGAACTCCTCACGCGGAGTAAGATGTGTAAATGCCGCGCTCGAAAGCGGTGATTTCAAGCTCCGAATTGAAGCGGCGTGCACGGGAGGCCGCCGTCATGCCCGCAGCGTCGCCGCCGATAACCACCAATCGTTTTCTGCTCATTTTACACTCCGAAGGTCAGTTCGCAGTTAAAACCAAGGGCCGGTTCAGAAGTGGGTTTACTTGCCTTCCGTCAGGTCGCGAATCGATTCCTTGAAAGCAGCCCATTTCGTAGCTCCCCAGATTTCCGTGTGGGCATGTCCGAACGATCGAATGATAGTATATCGCGCTGAACGATTCAATAAGGTATTGGCTGTATTTAGCAAATCGGATCCCTCTATGCCCCCCATGCCGAATACTGTCGGCTATGGCGAAGTGCAGCTTTTCTGGCGGAACCCCCCAGAAAAAGAGGTTTTTTCAGATACTGAATACAGGATTGAGCGTATTTACCGACCCCAGGCAATATCACATATTCTCAAGGCGATCAAATAAATACAGGATTAACCGTATTTACAGCCCAATTCTACACCCTTAATTTTTTATATATCTCGGGGGCATATATAGGAGGGAGACTTCTTTAGTCCTACTTTATCGCCCAGTTAAAAACGCGAACCTGTCGAAAAGTGTGTTGAGAAACCACCCAAGGAGAGTAGACCATGACTGAACTAAATACATCTCGTTTCAGATTCTTTCTGCCGGATGCACGTGTATTGGACGTAAAGGAAATCGCCAACCTACCACCGGAAAAACTGTCCTCCGTTGAAACCATGGGAAGCGGACTGTGGCTTGAAATTTCCTGCCCGGATGATTCTTGTTTCGATTCAAGCGGCAATATCACAATCCCGGCCAGAGGCACGGCGGCGTCCCAAAAGAAAGGCAAATTCCTGAACCTTTTCTGCCCGGAAGACAGCTGCGAAATTTTGCAGAGCACGGATCTTCCGTAACTTTTCCCGCGGCGCCGAAGCACGCCCTGCACCTACTGGAAACGCACATGCGCACGGAAGAGCACGATCTAATGCCTGTTGACCGATCTTTACGAATTCACGATGGCGGAAGCCTACTATCGAAGCGGCATGTCCGCGACAGCGACCTTCAGCCTTTTTATCTGTAAGTATCCGCAAAACAGGGGCTATCTGGAAAATGTCGTCATCGTGGCCAGCGGCGGGTTCGATGAATATAAGATCGCCGACAGTGTCAAGAACGGCGCGGCCATCGACGCTTACGGCGTCGGAACCAAGATGGGCACCTCCGCGGACAGTCCATATACGGATATGGCCTACAAACTGGTTCAGTATAATGGCCGGCCGGTGTTGAAATTAAGTACCGGAAAAAAACCCTTGTGGGCGGGAAACAGGTTTTCAGACTATCGAAAAACGGTTCTTTCGTAAAAGATGTAATCTCCCGGCGCCAAGACCGAATGGATGGCGAACCGTTGCTGGCGTCCGTCATGAAGGCAGGTCGACGACTGTGGGATCCCGAATCGCTGGACACAATCCGCGATCGCTACCGACAAGATTTCGACGCGCTCGATGACCGTGTCAAGGCTATTGTAAACCCAGCCAGCTATCCGGTCCGAATCGCCGCCGGATTGGAATCCTTGCAAGAAACCGTTGAGAATAAAGTGATCGAAAATGAGTTGGGAGAAAGCTAAGTTCCTTCACTGGTTTGAAGATCTGGATAAAGATGATCAAGCGCGTGCGCGAGGAAATCGGCCTGTCCAACGTTGTGGTCATGATTCCATTTTGCCGCACGCCGCAGGAAGCAGACATGATCTACGAGGTGATGGCATCGCACGGACTGATCAGAGGATTGGCTGGTCTGGAGATTTATGTCATGGCCGAAGTTCCGTCCAATGTGGTTCTGGCAGACCAGTTCGCCGAGCGTTTCGACGGCTTTTCCATCGGTTCGAATGACCTGACTCAACTGGTGCTGGGAGTCGACCGCGACACGTCCGAAATCGCTCACCTCTTTGACGAGCGCAACGAAGCCGTCCTGGAACTGATTCGCCGCCTGATTCGATCGGCCCATCGGGCGGGCCGGAAGGTAGGCATCTGTGGACAGGCTCCCAGCGATTATCCCGAGTTTGCGGCATTTCTGGTTAAAGAGGGGATCGACTCGATTTCGCTCAACCCCGACAGCGTAATCGATGTGATCCGGCGCGTGGCCGCTGAGGAATCCCGTTTGGTGTCCAAGCCGCCGAAATAGAGGACATCGAAGCATAATCTTTGGGTCCGCAACAATATGGGGAGAAGGTGTTTTGCCATGCGACAAGATATTCGTGAAATCGGCGGTGTGCGGGTAGTCCGCAAAGACGGCGGTAAGCATCGATTCAAGTTAATCGACTGGAATGGTATCCGGATTGTCGCGCGCCAGTCAGATGCGCCGGAGGGCGCCCCGGACGCATCAAATCGCTGGGCTGACGAATTGCAGACGCCGCAGCGGCCGCCGGTCAAGGAACCTCCCAATGCGCCTAAGAAACCCCCTGTGGAAGAACCGGAAGATCCGCCGCCAAAGCCGCCGCCACCGGGCGGACCTCCGGTGAAGGAGCCGCCCAATGAACCGGTACACCCCCCGATCAAGGAGCCGCCGCCCAAAGACCCCGACCGGCAGCCTCCCCGTAAACCGCCCATTCGCGCCGGATCATTATCCGGACTCCGGAATCGACCGGCGGGACTGCGTGCGGCTCACAGGTAGGCAGCACAGGGTAATTTGTCCATGCATATCGACTGGGATCTGATATCCAACTTCGTAATCGCCCTGCTGGCCATTGTCAATCCGGTCGAAAAGATTCCGCTATGGGTAGAGGCTTCCCAAGGCGGTTCGAAGCCCTTTCAGTGGCGGCTGGCGGCCTTGATCACCCTGTCGAGTGCGGTTATCCTGCTGATATTCCTGTTTTTCGGTCAGCAGTTCCTGCTGAAGCTCAAGATCGATCTCGCCAGCTTCAAAATCGGCGGCGGATTGATTCTGTTGCAGTTCGGTTTCAGTATGCTGCGGGGAACGGCGGTACGGATCTCCCGGAAAGTTTCCGATCAACACGGAGATCTCAAGACCAGGGTCCTTCAGCGCTTTCGGCAGATCTTCATTCCAATCGGTGTTCCGGTCATCGCCGGTCCGGGCGCCATCACCACAGTCATTATCTACGGTTATCAAAGTGATTCCCTGCTCACCTATGTCTTTTTGTGCCTGGCGTTGCTGGGGGTGTTGACGCTCCTCTTTTTTACGCTGTTGACCGGGCCGGTCATTCAAAGAATTACCGGCGAAATGTCCTTGAATCTGATTTCCCGCATCTTCGGCATGATCCTGATTGCCATCGCCGTGCAGTTTATGGTCGAAGGGTTGCGGGAAGTCTTTCCCGGCTGGGGGTACACTCCCTATGCTTAAGAAAACGATTTAGACCAAAAATTGTCGATAAATTGTTCAATGACGTAAGGTTTCAGGTGTCAGGTGTCAGCGTTACCGTAGGCGACTAAGGATCACTGGATCGAAGGATGAACGTCCGACGTACGTTTGTTGGGATTTGACTTCATCGAAATCGCTATCGGGATCGAAATCGAACTGCTCAACTCTATATCAAGTCATTTCTTTTCGATTTCGATAATGATCCCGATTTCGATTTGGATTATCCCGTCAGTCATTTTGATCGAGAAAAAGACTGCGAACTACGCAGATCCACATGAGCTATCAAACATCAAAAATGCTGATTCACTGACACCTGACACCTGAAACCTTTCTAATTTTCGTCATGCCATTGCTGCCCCTCAGGGGCCTCTTTTTCAGAGCGCGGTCTCGGAAATCGCTTAGGTTCTCAATCGCGTTTTTCTCCGAAATTCATCCTGCCGGAGTGATCGACAATCCGGGTGATCCGGGGCCTGAGGACCGAATTTCCAAAGCGGGACCTTGAAATCAGGAACGTAATCGCAATGCCGATCCCCAGACCGATAAATCCCAAAATGATCGGCATCCCGGCATTGTCCGTATGGTGCGCCCGCAGCAGACTGTCACCGATCCCGGCCCCGGCAAGCAGGCATAAAACTGGCCAGATATAGAACAGCAGCGCACCGATCCACAACCCCCTGCGGGTGATGTCTATCGCCACGACATCTCCGGGTTGCGCGCCAATAGGATTTTGAACGCTTGAAACTATTTTAGCGCCCGACAGGCAGGATCGACAACCGTCGGATTGGCTGCATCCGCCGCAGGCCCCCTTGCGATCGGTCATTACCTCGGCGGTATCAGCCCCGGATACGGCCGTCACCAGTCCGATTCTTCGTGCCATACGGTTTGCCCTCCACGCGGTCGGGATACCGACTACGGCTTTTCCTGCGGCCGAGTTCATGAAGTTTAAGCTGGCTTTCAAAGGACCGGGCAGCGGTATTGCACACCACAATGATTTTCTTATCCGACGGCACTTCCGCGATACGCTCTTTGATTTCTTCCTGCGGAATATTGATCCAGTACGGTATTCCGGTTCTAAAGGGGATCGAGGGGATTTCTTCTCATACAAGGCGCCTGCATGGCAAGGCGCGAAAACGCAGGAATATCTGGATATTCCGAGCTTTCGCAACATATAGGCCAGGCAGGATGCATCGGCGTATAAAATGTCAAGTTATTTTTGAGTGAGCCCTCAATCTGGAAATTGACGTTTCATTCGAGATACTCCGCGGATCACCGCGGGAAGGTTCATTTGTTCCCACTACTTGCCGACAAAGCCGATGACGCCGCAGGCCACGCGTGAGCCGGCGTCGCCCGTCGGTTGGGAAGTCAGGTCGTCTTCACCGGAATGTACGATAATCGCCCGGCCGATAATGGATTTTTCACCCTTGAGCACGATATAGTCATCCTGCCGCTCGTAATGGGCCTGGCCGGAGGCGTCGGCTTCGAGGTTTCCCATGTCGCCCATGTGCCGCTTTTTCTGGTCCGGACCGGCATGGGGATTGCCGTCGGGGTTGTAGTGGCCGCCGGCCGATTTGCCGTCCGGCGATGAGCAATCCCCATATTCGTGAATGTGAAACCCATGTTTTCCGGCTTCAAGACCTTCCACGTCGGCTTCTATCAGCACTTTATTACCCTCGGAGGTGAAGTGCACCACCCCACTGACGCCGTTTCCCTGGGTAGGGTGCAAAACCGCCACGGCTCCGTTGCCGGATTTCGCGGATTCAGCGGCCGCGTTTCCCCCCCAGAGCGACCCAATGGCAACCATCGATCCAAATACCAGCAATGCGAAGACTGCTGCTTTGTAAGGATTCTTTGCCGCCATGATCGCAACCTTGGAATGCTCCATTTTACTACCTCCTTTTTTTGGGCCCGCGCCATCCGGTCCTGTTTTCTTGATGATTAATAAAAATGATATCCATCACTGGGGTACCGGTAAAGTAGGGCAATTGTGTATTTTACTACCCGCAGCAGGGTAGATCGATTCGGAATCGACGTCCGCCCTTCAGGGCGGGGCGGATCTTTGAGGCAGGAAGGAATAAAGCACTCCCGCAAACAGGTAACAGGCCAGGGCTGCCAGGATCAATGTTGAAAACCCCAGGGACATGGCTGCAAGCGGAGCGCTGACGGTGGCAAGTACCGAAGCATAACCGTTAACCGCCCATGACCAGGGTATGAGACCGGGATCGGACTCACCGATCCGCCGCAGCGCCATCGGAAACAGGTGGCCCATGGCACACGCCAGCGGTGCGATGGTCAGGCAGGCCACCACGAATCGCGGCACCAGCGCCCAGCCCTGAGACCATGCAAGCCAGGCATCCAACCGAAACAGGTACCACAATCCCATCGCCGCCACAAAGCCGGCGGCGGTCGGTCCCACGAAATCCGCTTTGCCGGCCCATCGCGCGCTCCATTGGCTGCCGATTCCCGCGAAACCCAGAAAGGATGCGATGACCGCCACCACCGAATAAATCGGCTGGGCAAGATAGAGGATCATTTTTTGAAGAAAGCTCATCTCCAGCAGCATGAAACCGAATCCCAGGAGAAAGAAATAGGACAGTTTACGGCCCTTGTGACGCGTCTCCTTGAGCCCGGAAAGGCCCGGTAAAAGCGGAAAGAAAATCAGCGGGGCGGCGATCAACGCCACCTGAACCAGGGCGATGGCCATCAAAAGCGATCCCAGCTCCAGAAAGGCGGGCATCCTTCCCCCCAATTGTCGTTTGAGTGCGGGCAGGTTCCGCCAGCGAATAAAATGATTGAAGTAGGGGCGGTTATCCGTGGGCGCGTCCAAGGCGAAAAGATAGCGGGTGAGATACTGCTGCCGTTTTGGCCCCAGGATCGCCATGGCGGCTTCGTAGTAATAGGGCTGCGCAAGGATGTGAAAAAGATTGGCCTCGCCGGGCTGCATTCCGGGAAGGTAACAGAGATCGAATCCGCGGCTGGTGCAAAACGCGCGAATATGTTGCAGCCGACTGCCTTTCCAGGGATTTTTGGCAACCAGCAGGGTAACCGTTTCCCAGCTGCGAATAAGGACCAAACGATCAGAGGCGGAAAGCTCCGCCCGGTTCAGCGCCTCGACGGCGGTGTTGAAAATTCGAAGACCGTCACGCGGCGGTGTTTCGGCTCGGACCGTCAGGCACAACAGCCCATCCGGCCCGAGGTGCCGGATCAAGGAGCGCAAGGATTCAACGGTATACAGGTAATTTTCCTGAGCGGCCTGCAAGCCGGCCCCACCGGCGGCGGCCGGATCCAGCAGGGGAATCAGTATAAGGTCGAATAAAGCGTTCGTGCGGCGAAGGTAACCTCGGGGCGCCTCGAAATGGATGTCGGCGCCGGGAATATCGTAAATTCGGCCGCCCTTGTCAGCCAGATCCTTACGGATAAGCTCCACCATCTGCCGATTGGCCGCCAACGCATCGATTTTTTTGCTTCCCTTGAGGTATGCCAGCCCCAGGGGGGCCCCACCTCCCGGGCCGATCACCAGAAGCCGCGCCGGATGATCGGCGACGAAGGCCACCGCGGCAGTGGTGTAGTCCAGAAAGCGCCAGTCCTGCCGGTGGACGTAATCATAGACGATCTGCGTCTGGTTTCCATCGACAATGACCAGGGTCCTTCGCGGGATAGGATACGGATTGTTCAGGCTCATTCCCGGCGGCGCGTCATGGAGTGCAGGCCCCTCAACGATGTCGATGCGGCCCAGGGGACTTGGCGCGGTCGCGATCACCCTGGTTTGCGGCTTCAACCGCTCCAGGGCCAGCTTCTTATACGGCGAAACCTGAATTTCGGAAGGGAAGAAAACCATGCCCGCCAGACATAAAATGCCGATGCCGCCGCCGGCCGACAGGACTCCGACTTTTTTCCAATCGACTAAAACCGCTCCCGCACCGTAGCAGAGACCTGCGAGCACAAACAGAAGGCCGGGCGTCGTCACATGGGACATCAACAGAACCGTCAGCAGCGCGCCCAGACCCGATCCCACCAGATTCGCCGCGTAGTGTCCATGAATCCTGTCGGGATGATCCATCAGGACCAATCCCACAAATCCGCCGCAAAGCAGGAACGGCAGCAGCATCAACAGTTCGATCTCCAGGATATGAAGCCATTCCGCGCGAAGATTCCAGGCCAGATAATAGACATCCAGAGGAATCCGCTGAACCGCCCAGGCGGAAAAAAGAATGCACAGCGAGGCGGCAAAGGCCAGGGTCGGCAGCCAGAATCGGCGGCTGATTTCAAGCCGGGTTTGAATCAGGGTGAGCAGGGTCCCGCTGAATCCGAAGCCCAACAGCGCCACACTGATGACCATGGCAGCGAAGTAGTACCAGAAGCGCAACGATAGGATACGCATCATGACCAATTCGAGGCCGATCACGTTGGCGGATACCAGAAAAACGGCCATGCGGGTGCGAACTACCATGGTTTCGTTGGTTCAGGATGGACTTTTTGCATCTTATGGCAAAATATGTTAACCTGATCTTTTACATCCAATATAAGCGACCGGAATGATGGAATTGTGGAAAGATGGGAGAGTTTAAATGGAACGATGCTCATCGTAATCTTAAAGAAAGACTCATTCCGGATTTTAAACCCAATACTCCAATGTCCGATTATTCCAGTATTACTTTTATCCTCAAATACCAGCAGGCGGACCACGAGTTAAACCAAGGTTCTCGATAGATACCTGTTGGGTTCAGGCTCGGCCGGGTTAGGGTTCGCTCGAACCTTCGCGCGTGAGGGGAACGAAGCGCACCGGCATGAGCGACTTCGTCTGAACCCGGCCGCCTTCATTCTTTGTCACCAACATCAGCGACTGGGTTCCGAAGGCGGAACCGACCGGGATCACCATGCGTCCCCCGTTCTTGAGCTGCGCGACCAGAGGGGGTGGGATTTCACCGGCGGCGGCGGTGACGACAATGCCGTCGAAAGGCGCCTCGTCCGACCAGCCGTAGTATCCATCGCCGTGGCGGGTTTCCACGGACGTATAGCCCAGCCGCCGGAGACGCTCGGCGGCGGCCGTTGCCAGGGGTTCGATGATTTCAATGGAGAAGACATGCGGTGTGAAGCGGGTTAGCACCGCGGCCTGATATCCCGAGCCGGTGCCCACTTCCAGTACCCGGGCATCCCCGGTCAATTGCAGCAGACGGGTCATTTCAGCGACGATATAGGGCTGGGAGATGGTCTGTCCGTGCCCGATCGGCAACGGCGAATCGCTGTAAGCTTCGGTTTGCAGGGCCTCCGGTACGAATTCATGCCGTGGAACGGAAGACATGGCCGCGATTACCGCCGGGTCCTCCAAGCCGTAAGCGCGGATATTGCGAACCATTTCGCGTCGCTCATCACGGGATCCCGCGGAGTCCGGTGGGACGCCGGTTTTACTTGATTCTCCGGCAGGAAGGTTTTCTGCCGGCTTTTTTGAGAAGGGCTCCACAACGGACAAAACGGCTGCCGAATACAGAATCGATGCCAGCAGGCACATCCAAACCTTCTGGTTACTTTCCATTGGAATTGTTTACCATATTAGGACTCCGTCCACCATTAGGCCAAACCAGTATTTCAGGCCCGCGTACGATGTATATTGAGGCTATTAAGGGAATTCCGCACGGACGGGGCTCCAGTGGGCCGCTTTATACTGCATTCAGTGCAGCGAAATACCGTGTCTTACCTATTTACTTTTGCCGGCAGGACTGAATACGTTCCTGGTGATATCGCCCACCCGGTCCGTTGTGCAGGAATTTGCCTTTGAGGTGAGCTCACATCCGTATTATTTATCAGGAAAAAGGAATCCTATATCATGGCAGAACCTACAAAAATCGTAAAAGGCGGGTTTCGCGCCACTCTGGCATTGATATTTTCCATTCTATCGATGGTCTTGTCGGTTCTGGCCTATACCTCCTCCGGCGGTGAGGACGATCTGAGGGCCCGCCTCAGAGACTTTCAGACCGCAGTCGAAAAAGTGAAGACGGAAAGCGCTGAGCAGCTCGAAAAACTGCGTAATGAAACAGCCAGAGCCCTTGAAAAAATGGGTCAAACCATAAAAAATGAAGAAAAAGCACCCCGGGAATAGTCCGTACTGCCTGGATAGCCATTTGGTTTAAAAGGAAAAAACTGATGGAAAATCCCTTGGATCCGATTCCGGTTATAGTGTTGCTGGCCCTGTTTTTTCTGATGGCGCTGAAAATCCAGGGTTATCTGCTGAAAAGAGCTGTCTCCCAGGTCGTCGATAGATTTCGACAACACAACTCCCTGTGTTCGCAAGGTTCCAAAACCCTGGACCAGCTGGATCTGCAGCCGCCAACCTTTATTGATCGAATGACCAAACCGAGAGACTATAAACCATATGCCCTCCAGATGCTGATCAAGGCCAAAGCTATACGTGTTCGCGTTGACGACAGAATGTGCCTGCTTGAACATGAGCTGACCCAATTCCAGCAATTCCACAAAAAAGATTTCCAAAATTATAATGAGACCAGTTATATTACTAAAAAATAAAGTATAAAATTAGTAATATTAACGATTCGTGCAATATTTTATTGTTGACATACAAAAATCGCTTGCTATTTTTTTGGCTAAGGATGATCTGAATCAGTTTTTTATAAAGGAGCTTTTTATAATGGATTTAAACAAATTTACGGTCAAATGCCAGGAAGCATTGCAATCCGCCCAGACCATGGCCATTAAATTCAACCATCAGGAGGTGGATGGCGAACACTTGCTGATGGTATTGCTGGAACCATCCGACGGCCTGATTCCGAGGCTGTTAAAGCGCATGGAGATCTCCGTTGATGCCGTTCGCGAACGGCTGCAGCAGGAGCTCGACAAAAAGCCGCACATCAGCGGTCCCGGTTCCGAACCGGGCAAGGTGTATATCACTCAGCGCCTGAACAAGCTGCTCGTTAAGGCGCAGGATGAAGCCAAAAATTTGAAGGACGAATATGTATCGGTGGAACACCTCCTGCTGGCATTTACCGACGAGGGCCGGCAAACGCCTGCGGGCAGAATCCTGCAGGAGTTTAATATCACGCGGGAGGTTTTGCTGCAGACCCTGACCTCGATTCGCGGCCACCAACGGGTGACCAGCGCCGATCCGGAGGGGACCTATGAAGCGCTGCAAAAATATGGAAGGGACCTCGTTGAAGAAGCTCGGTCCGGCAAGTTGGATCCGGTGGTCGGTCGGGACAGCGAAATCCGACGGGTGGTCAGGATTCTTTCCCGTAAAACGAAAAACAATCCGGTGCTGATCGGTGATCCGGGGGTCGGCAAAACGGCGATCGTTGAAGGGCTGGCTCACCGGATCGTGCGGCAGGATGTTCCCGAAGGTTTGAAGGACAAAACCATTTTTTCTCTGGATATGGGCGCTCTGGTGGCCGGGGCCAAATTTCGCGGTGAATTTGAAGAACGCCTGAAGGCGGTTTTGCAGGAAATCAAAGAATCCGACGGACAGATCCTGCTGTTCATAGATGAGTTGCATACGATCGTCGGCGCGGGCAAGGCCGAGGGGGCCATCGATGCCGGCAATATGCTCAAACCCATGCTGGCCCGGGGGGAGCTGCATTGTGTCGGCGCCACGACATTGGATGAATATCGCAAATACATCGAAAAAGACAAAGCCCTCGAACGGCGTTTTCAGCCGGTGGTGGTGGAGGAGCCGACGGTGGAAGATACCATTTCGATTCTGCGCGGCTTGAAGGAGCGTTATGAAGTCCATCATGGGGTCAAAATCCAGGACAGCGCCCTGGTGACGGCTGCCGTGTTGTCGAATCGGTATGTAACCGACCGCTTTTTACCCGACAAGGCGATTGATCTGGTTGACGAAGCCTGTGCCATGATCCGAACCGAAATCGATTCCATGCCCACCGAACTCGACCAAGTGTCGCGCCGGATCATGCAGCTTGAAATTGAAGAGGCGGCCCTGAAAAAAGAACGCGACCGCTCCAGCAAGGAGCGCCTTGGCAACCTGCAAAAGGAATTGGCGGAGCTGCGCACGGAAGCCGCCTCCAAACGCGCCCAGTGGGAGGCAGAGAAACAGGCGATCAAAAAAGTGCAGTCCATCCGGGAAGAGATTGAAAAAGCACGCCATGAAGTCGAAATCGCCGAGCGCCATTATGATCTGAATCGGGCGGCGGAACTCAAACACGGTAAACTTCCGGATCTGGAACGGCGCTTGAAGGGCGAAGAACAGAAGCTGGCAGAAAAGCAGGTGGGTGAGCGTCTGTTGAGGGAAGAGGTCACCGAAGAGGAGATTGCGGAAATCGTCTCGCGGTGGACAGGTATCCCGAGCACCCGCCTGATGGAGGGTGAGCGCCAGAAAATTCTGCGTCTCGATGAAGTGCTGCACGAGCGGGTCATCGGTCAGGACGAGGCGGTTCAGCTAGTGGCGGACGCCGTGATCCGGGCCCGTTCCGGAATAAAGGATCCGCGGCGTCCGATCGGCACCTTTATATTCTTAGGCCCCACCGGGGTCGGGAAAACGGAATTGGCCAAAACCTTGGCGGAAGCCCTGTTCGATTCTGAAGAAAACATGGTCCGGATCGACATGAGCGAATACATGGAAAAACATACCGTGGCGCGCCTGATCGGCGCCCCCCCCGGTTATGTGGGTTTCGAAGAAGGCGGCCAGCTCACCGAAGCGGTCCGCCGCAAGCCTTATTCCGTGATTTTGTTCGATGAGATTGAAAAAGCCCACAGCGACGTGTTCAATGTGCTGCTTCAAATCTTCGATGACGGCCGACTGACGGACGGACAGGGTCGAACGGTGGATTTTAAAAATACGGTGATCATCATGACCAGCAACATCGGCTCGCACAATCTGCTGGAGGGCATCAGCGCCGGCGGCGAGCTCAAGGAGTCGGCCAAAAACCAGGTGATGCAGGAGCTTCGGCAGCACTTCCGGCCCGAATTTCTGAACCGTGTGGACGATATCGTTTTGTTCAAACCGCTGACACTGGACGAGGTCGAGCAGATCGTGGGATTGTTGATCCAGGATCTGTCCAAACGCCTGGCGGAACGTAATCTGAAGGTGGAGATTTCGGATGAGGCCCGCAAATTCATTGCGGAATCCGGTTACGATCCGGTCTACGGGGCCAGACCATTGCGCCGTTACGTTCAGCGCGGGCTGGAAACCCGAATCGGTCGGTCGCTGATCGCGGGAGATGTCCCGGAAGGCGCCACCATTCGGGTGGGCGTCCAAAACGGGGCACTGACGGTCGGTCATCTGATGGAGAATTAGTCACGATTGTTGTCGGGCTTTCGTCAGCAGGTCGAGCACCTCTGTTTCACTCAGGTCATACCATTTTCGATACGCTTCGGCCACGGCAAAATAGGATGCAGTTCTGATATTGGCGCAGTAAACCCGGTCCACCTGTGGCAGGATGCGGTCAATGGTATTGAACGGGGCGGTCGGCACAGCGACCACCGTTTCGTGGGCGCCGGCCTTTTGGGTCATTTGGATGGAAGCGAGCATGGTGAACCCCGAAGCCAGTCCGTCATCCACCAGGATGACGCGTTTGTTTTTGAGATCGGGAAAGGGACGGTTTCGGCGGAATAAGGCGTTTCTTTTCTCGAGTTGGCTGCCGATCCGTTTTTTCTCCGAATCGATTTGCGCCGGATGCAACCCCAGGGTCGCCAGAAGCGATTCATTCAACAAAACCGTACCGTCCAGGGTCATCGCGCCGAAACCGGCTTCGGAATTGCCGGGGATCTGCAATTTCCTCACGATCAGCAGGTCCAGCGGCAGCTCCAGCCCTTCACTCACCTTTACCCCCACGGGAACACCGCCGGAAGGAATCGCCAGAATCAGGCCCGCTTCGATACCTCCGTACGCGGATTTCAGCATCGAAGCCAGGGTTTCCCCGGCCTCGAAACGGTCGCTGAACAGGTGCCGCTGTTCGCGAAATTCTGCTATTTCATGGACTTTTGTCATCTTCATAGGTCCCCCCAAAAGCCGTCCGGAACCAGCGCCGTCGCCAGCATCACGCTGTTGATATCCATCACGGCAAAACTCACCATCGCGCCCATGGTGGAAAAGACGATTCTCATAGCAGATCGCACTCAGATACGTAATTCGATGGCTTTCAGCAGGTTCGTCGTCCCGGGAATGCCCAGCGGAATACCGGCTGTGAGGATGATCACATCGCCCTTTTGAGCGATGTTGTTTTGCCGAATCCATGAGGAAGCGATTTCGAACATTTCATCGGTATCGTCCATATGCTTCACCTCAACCGGAATGACACCCCAGCTCAGCGTGAGCTGCCGTTTGGTTGTCGGCCGTTGGGTGAGGGCGATGATGGGCTGCGGCGGCCGGAATCTGGAAACCGTTCGGGCCGTGCTGCCTGACGCCGTGAAGGCGACAATCGCCTCCGCCTGCAGATCCCGGGCCAACCAGCAGGCCGACCGGCTGACGGCGGTCTGCACCGGTGGAAGGAGATCCGAAATCGGATCTCTCAGGAGGTTTTCCATCTCCACGTAAGGTTCCGCCTGGCGGCAGATACGGTCCAGAACCGCGACTGCCTCGATGGGAAACCGGCCGGTGGCCGTTTCTTCCGACAGCATCACGGCATCGGTTCCATCCAGAACGGCGTTGGCCACATCCGCCGCTTCCGCCCGGGTGGGACGCGGGTTTTCCACCATGGATCGCAACATCTGGGTCGCCGTGATCACCGGTTTGCCCATGTTGCGCGCGGCCCGGATCAGGCGCTTTTGAATCATGGGCACCTCCGCCAGCGGCATCTCGACGCCAAGGTCCCCCCGGGCGACCATAATACCGTCGACCCGGTTCAATATGGCATCCAATCGATCGAGTGCCTGGGGTCTCTCGATTTTGGCGATCAGCATCGGAGGCTGTTTGTGCTGATTTAAAATTTCAAGGATCGGATTCAAATCGTCTTCATGGCGGACGAATGACAGCGCGACGAAGTCCACGTTTTCTCTTAGACCCATTTCGAGATCCGCCCGGTCTTTTTCCGTAAAGGCCGCAATTCGCAGCGGACTCGAGGGCAGATTCACCCCTTTTCGGGATTGAACTTCTCCTTCCACGAGCACCTTGCAGCGGAGTTTATCCTCCCGCTTTTCGATGACTTGCAACTCGACGGATCCGTCGGCGAGCAGGATATGATTTCCCGGTTCGACATCTTCCAGAAGATATGGATATAAAATCGGCAGGGTTCCCGGCTCCGAGGTCTGGTGGGCGACCAGATCCACTATTTCATCCACTTCCAGTTTCATCCCCTCCTCGGGAAGGAGACCCACCCGGATTTTCGGACCCCGCAGGTCCTGGAGAATACCGATATCCTTTCCACGCTCGGCGGAAAGGTCCCGGATAGTGCGCACGATGCGTGCATGGGATTCATGGTCCCCATGGGAAAAATTGAGCCGGGCAACGTCCATACCCGCCCGCATCAGTTCCCGCAGCTTTTCCATAGAAGAGGTGGCCGGTCCGATGGTGCACACGATTTTAGTTTTGCGGATGTCGCTGCTCATCATGCTATCCTCGTATAAGCTATCCGTTGTCGGAAATCGGATCTTTTTCCTGCTCTGTTAATTTTTCCCAGGCGTATGCAGCCGCTCCGAGTACACCCGAATCTGTTTCCAACTTGGCTACGGCGAATTTGACAGCCGAATAAGCCGCATCGTATGCCCTTTCCCGCGCCGTTTGAAATGCCGGCGTCAGGAGCCTGTCTCCGATTTTGGATACCCCGCCGCCGATGACGATCATCTGCGGGTTGAATGTGTTGAGAAGATTCGCCAGACCGACTCCGAGATAGTGGGCCGCCCGGGAAATCAATTCCCCGGCCAGCGCGTCACCCGCTTCGGCCGCCATCTGGATGGCCTTGGCGTCCACCTGCGCAATGTCGCCGGAGGCATATTCGAGAATGGTGGTTTCGGCCCCCTGTCGAATTTCCTGTTGGGCGTCCCGGGCCAGGGCCGTTCCGGAGGCCAGGACTTCCCAGCATCCGATATTGCCGCAATTGCAGCGGGGCCCCTTGTCGTCGATCGTCGTGTGCCCCAGCTCGCCGGCGGTTCCGATGGCACCGGTGTAGAGCTTGCCGTCAATGATAATGCCCCCGCCGATGCCGGTACTGACGGTGATGTAGATGACATGGCGCAGGCCCTTGGCGGCCCCGAATTTGAATTCGGCCAATGCCGCGGCATTGGCATCGTTGATAAAAAAAATCTTCTTTTCAAACACTTTTTCGAAAATTTCCACCAGGGGGACATCCTTCCATCCGGGCAAGTTCGGGGATGTGAACAAAATCCCCCGATCCGGGTTGGATGGCCCCGGCGCACCGATCCCCAAGGCTTCAATGCCGTCGCCATCTATGGACAACTGTTCAAAACAGCGTGTGGCCGATTCCCGGATGGCTTCCATGACGGCCGACGGACCTTTTTCAGCCGGGGTAACGATGCGGTCCCTGGCGCGTAAATTTCCGTTGGCATCGATCAGCGCCGTCAAAATCTTGGTACCGCCGAGGTCAATGCCGAGAACCAGTTTTTCGGAAGCGCTTGGCATGATCTTTCTCCTTGAGAAACATTTGCATTGCTTGCAGTGGTGCGATCCGTGCCGTGATCTGAGTTGGTTTCCATCCACAAATGGCCTTTTGGCCCAATTTCGGCTCAATCTGCGCCCTTGCTTGTGCGGCGTAGTAAACTACGCCTCCGCGCAAGGACTTGATTCCTTGACCTTGGGCAAAAATTCTCATTTCTGGATTGGAAACACTATCCGGTGCCCATCATGGTAAAAGACCCTTTGATGGATGGGCACGAGTTAGCAAAAATACTACCTTGTACCATAGAATGCAGTGAGGTGATATGGGGTGAATTATTTATTTTTTTCCGAATCTGCCCGTATAAGGGTTCCTGATCAGCCCGGCGCATCCAGTGTCAGTTTGCTGGCGACTTCTTTTCCACTCTTTTTTTTGGTTTGAACCGGATCGAGTACTTCAATCCGTTTCGGGTCGACATCCTGTGTTCCCACCAGAAACCGGCGCACCGCATCCGCCCTTTCGCGGCCCAGCGCCGGAAGCCGGTTTTCGGGTATCTCCATGCGCTCCTCAATACGGTCGTACAAATTATGGTAAAACCCGGCCCAGGCGGCAGGTCCGTCCTTTTTGCCGGTTGTGTTTTTTCCGGATGGCAGTTTATCCTCAAATGCTTCCCGCAGCTCCGACAGCTTGTCGCGGGAGAAGTATTGGAGAAAGATCGCTTCCAGGGCTTTTTGGGTTTCGGGATCGTGGAATACGATCGGACCCAGGTCGCCTTCCGGCTGCGGCGTCTGTCCTTTCTCAGATGCCAGCTTCCGGTTTGCCTGGATCGCCTTGAGGGCGCGCATGTCAGCTTCCCGATCATATCCTCCCTGGATTTTGAGACGCAGCTGCGGCCGATCCGCCAGCGCCTGCGACAGGTCGTCCAGCTTTTCCTCTTCAGGTGGCAGCAGGCTGCTTCGGCCGGGATCGAAAGAGACTGTCTCCAGGTCCCGGCGATTGGAACCCGCCAGGGAGGCCAGCCAGGTAAACGGTTTTGTCACGATTTTTACGATAAAATTGGACAGGGCTTTACCCATGACCGCGCCCATATCGAATTTCGGATTTTTCAGGTTGCCGCTTATCGGCAGGGCGATGTCGATGGTGCCATTGGCATCCTTGAGCAGGGCTATGGCAAGCTCGATTGGCAGATCCAGAGCGGTCGGGCTTTCAACCCGTTCGCCCAGCTTTAATTTTTTGGCGACAATTTCGTTGGTTCCCTCCATCCGGCCGTTCTGGATGCTGTAGCCCAGATCGAGGTAGAGTTTGCCGGAGGCAATGCGATAGCCCGCAAAATGCACCGAATACGGCGTGAGCTGGGTCATTTCGATATTGCGAAAATCCATGGTGACGGCGGTCGTGTCGGTGGGGTTGAAAAAATCCGATTTCCCTTTGATCTTGACCATCCCGTGGTTATCGACCTTGCCCTGGAGCTCGAATTTCGCCAAGGTTTCGGGTACCGACGAAATGCCGGTAACCCCGCCTTCAAGCTCATGGATCAGCACGTCAAAATTGGGGCTTAGGCTCAGGTCGGAGAACTCCATGGATCCCTGCTTGAGCCGAACGCGATCCACCGTGACTTTGAATGCGGATTGGGGGCTTTGCGATTTTTCTTCTCCGTCCGTTTTGTCCCCGACCATGATTTTGGATAGATTCCATTTTCCGTCCTGGTAAATGACGACTCTTCCCTGCAGCCCCACCAGATCGACAGCCCCGAGGTCAAGGAGATCGGGAGAAAGGCTCAAATGTATTTCAGGGCAGGATAGGGAATCCCATCCCCATGACGGCTGATCCTCTTCCGGGCCCCGCGCCTTAAAGGAAGAAATATTTCCCTCACCCCGATAACTCAGTGAATTATTGTCGTTCGTTCCGCTGTAGCTAAACTCGCCTGAAACGGCTATGTTTCCCGACTCGAGGGTCAGGTGCGCACGTTGACTGAGATAGGGTTGCAACGGCAACAGCGAAAAGTCCTTCACCTGTATGGTTCCATCAGCCGCGGTACGCCAGGGCTTCGCTGTGCCGCTTGCGGATATTGTGCCGCCTCGCGTAACGGTCGCTTGCAGGTCGAAATTCACGGGTGACGCCGGATTTGTGGCAAGCCCTTCGAGGGTGAGTTCCAGGGAAGACAGGGTGAGCGCGGCTGAAGGCTCGGTGGTGAGGTCCGTCAAGTGCATCTGGAAATTTTTGAGTTTAAAGGACTGCAGGACGCCGGACCATTCCGTCGGCGGATTCTGTATTGGGGCTGAGCCCCGCCCGGTACCGCGCTGTTTGTCGGAAGCAGCGGCGGTTGCTTTTTGTCCGTCGGGCAGCAGCTTCTGCCAATCGGCGAGGCCGTTTTCATCCACTTTCGCCTCCACCTGCCCTCCCTTGACGAGCAGTGACTCGAGTCTGAAGGTACGTTCATTCCACTGAAGTCGGCCCTGCCGCCCGGCCACCTCCGCCAGCGACACGATCGGTTCCGATTTACCCGGCAGCGAAATCGAGAGGTGGGAAGCGTCGAAATCGAGGTTGCTCAGGGCCAAAACCGATTGGGGACCTTCGAGATCGACCTGGTAATCGCTGGTCAGTGTCACCTCTCCGGTGGGTGCAGCGCTGGATATTCGGTCCTTCAAAAACTCCCATACCGTTGCCGCCTTGACATTTTCCATCCGGAGGGAGCCTTTCGAACTGAGCGGATTCAGGGAAAAATTTCCCCGCCATTTAAGAAGTTCTCCCAGTTTCGTGCGGCCGGAAACCAGGTAGTCGCCGGTCCGGTCCGGCAGGGTGGTCAATTCTTCCAGATTCAGAGCGACAGATTTAAAATGTACCTCCGCCGGGGGGGACGTTCGCCGGTCGACGAAGTTGACTTTGCCGCCATCGAGATCGACCTGTTCCACCAGAATGCTCGGCAGGGAGGTGTCTGCGGCTTCCGTCTGTTTTTTCTCGTCGGGTTGCAGGTCTTTAAACAGCTCGGCGATATTCGATCGCCCGCTTTTTTTCACTACAATCCGCAGGATCGGGTGGGAGATGCTGATGTTGCCAAATGTCCATGCTTGTTGCCACAGGCTGGAGAATAAATCGAAATCGGCTGAAAAGGAACCAACCGTCAGAAGGGAAGGGCCCTTTTTTTCTTCAAGGCCGAGGCCCTCCGCTTCCACCTTGAAGGTGAATGGATTGAAGCGCAGATTCTCAACGGCAAGCTCGCGGTCCAACCGATCGTTGACATATTCCCGCAGATAATTCGAAGCGAGATAAGGGAGCAGAAAAAAACCCAGCAGAGCATAAAGGATGACGGCCGCCGCGCCCAAAACGAACCAGCGGTTGGTGATAATTTTTTTTGAGACGGTTTTCATCTCCATAAACGGTGAACCTCCTGGGGTATAAATCGTTCTTACCCAATTTAAGCATTTCCGGTTCAGGGGCGGATAGAGCCGATCCGGTATATTCAGCGTTTTATTCATGTACTCCGCAATACACGATTTCCCCCATTTCATACTCAATAAAATGAACCTATACTAAGCATGCGATGACATCAACGGTCCGTATGATGGAACGAGCTGGGCTCCAACCCGTCGGTGGGAACCGATCAGCGACATGGAAAATCGAATATCGGAGGCCGCCGCTATGCCCGTCACTATGTCTTTCAGGTCATACCAATCGGGGGGAGCCTTCGGAACGGATATGGGGAGGTAATGACATGCTGAAGAAACCGGTCTCACCCCGGATCACCCACCTTTCCTGGGGAAACATGAAAGTCGACAGCGGGAAGTCATTCAAGGACGCCAAATTATATCCCGGGGGCGCCCGTGAATGGAATTGGAAAGAAACCGGCACCGGACATGTCCCCGGTATCCAGCCGACCGATGTGCAGGAATTGCTGGATCATGGCGCCAAAATCATCGTTCTCTCGAAAGGGGTAAACGGGCGGCTGCAGATCCAACCCGATACGTTGCAGACATTGAAGGCGCGTGGTATCGAATACCATCAGCTGCAGACCGCGGAGGCCGTTGCCCTCTACAATGAATTGCGGGAACACCGGCTCGTCGGCGGTCTGTTTCATTCGACCTGCTAGAATGTCGGACGCCTTTTCCACCCAGTAATGCTACCTGGAATCTGCTATGGATGTTATCGATTTGGGTGGAAGCAGCTTCCAGCCGCGAAGCTAATGAAACGCAGCGACTCGTCGGCATCGCGGCTGGAAGCCGCTCCCACAAAATTTAGCCGGCCGCGTTTTCCTCGTCGGGGTCAAATGGAAACATACCCTGCCTCATCCAAGACGTTTCAAAGAGGCCTCGATAAAAGCCGGCAGATCGCCGGGATGACGGCTGGAAACCAGGTTATCGTCCTCCACAACCTCCTGGTCCAGATATTCCGCTCCTGCGTTCTTAAGATCCTGCACAATGGATTTCCACCCGGTCATTTTGCGGCCGCGGATGACGTCGGCGGTAACCAGCAGCTGACCGGCATGACAGATGGCAAAGATCGGTTTGCCGCTTTCCATGAATTCCCGGGTAAACTTGACCGCGTTGTCATGGGCCCGCAGTTTGTCCGGTGAATATCCGCCGGGAATCAGCAGGGCGTCGTAATCGCCGACGGAAGTGCCGTCGATCGCCTTGTCGATCTTGACGGACGTACCGTCTTTTTTGCCCTTCACGGTTTTTCCGGCTTCCAGGCCCACATGCGTCAACTTGTGACCCGCTTTCTCAAAGGCGCGGGCGGGCTCGGTATACTCCGAATCTTCAAAAAGATCGTCTATGATGACTGCAACATGGCTCATGATTTTCTCCTTTCAGACCTAAGATCATCCGTATGTCCGGATGAATGGGTGTTGGCTCCCGCCGAATCACACGGGAGCCCGGCGGATTCAACTCGATACATGGCTTCAGCCACTGTGTCCACTACAGGCAGGAAACAGGCCCAGCCGGTGACATCGAAGATTTCCTGCAGGTGGTTTTTAAGTCCGCACAAGACGATGATGCCCTCTGATTTCCCCAACCGTTGTTCGATTCTGAGCAACATGCGCAGACCGGCACTATTAATGTAATCCAACCGGGTACAATCCAATATCACTTGACGGATGCCTTCATCGATGACCGCCATGACCTTCTTTTCACACCCGGACGATGACGCGGCGTCGAGCCTTCCGTAAAGCTTTATGATCCTTCGATCGGCGTTTTTCTTTTCAACGGTCATCAATTTGTCCAGTTACCGAGCGGCTTGCCGCCATATGATGGATCAACCGCATACCATCCTTTTTCAAGTTTGAGACTCGATGTCGCAGATCCGGTTGGGGCATTGGTTTCATAATACGCGGACATCGCAAGCCAAGCTATAGGGTTCAGAATGTATTTTTTCATCCTTCGGCCTACGTACATTACATGTTACGAGCGGTCCGCCTCTCCGGACAAACCGGCCCGCTATCGTTCCTGCCGCGTTTCGATTCATTTGTCGGACTTTGTCGAGAAGAAATCCTGCTTCCAGCGAAGAAAGCGCACAGAAAATTTAGTGCTGGATATTCATTATCGCCCAAAATGCTGCATTTGGCATAGGACTCGCTACGCCTGGTATGTGACGATCATGCCGCGGACAAGAAACTCCATTTTCAGGGTCAAATAAGGTAAAACTGTCAGAAAAATACAATATCGGCCCCATACGATCGTTTCGGCGGATGGATTAGTATCACCTATCTGAGGATAATTTTGGCCGGTGCTGTTTTATCCGGCCGGCAGGAGGATACGATCAACAAAGAGGCCTGACTTTATTTTTTATCATTGCAATTATTGCCGGCTTGCCGGGTTTCACTGGAATAGCCGGCACTGCCGTTAACATTGCCTGGATTTTGTTTGTTGTCGGTCTGATCCTTGCCATTGTGTGTGCGTTTTTCGGACGGCGATCACGACTCTAACTATAAAAAAGAGATGATATGTCAATCATAGAAGCGATAATTATTGAATGATACCAGAACTCCAAATCGATTGGTCCCAGATATTCGGTTATTTGTGGCACATGGTCTTCTCCTATGTGCTCGCGATTCCGATCGGTCTCGACCGCGAAAAGAGCCAGCGCCAGTTCGGATTGCGGACCTTTCCGCTGGTGGCGGTGGTTTCCTGCGGATTCATGATGGTAGGCGCATCGGAGATTAGTTCCACGGAGGGCAAGGCCCGGGTCATACAGGGAATTATCACCGGCATCGGCTTTATCGGCGGCGGCGCCATTTTTCAGGACAAGGACCGGGTCACCGGAACGGCTGCCGCGGCCAGTATCTGGAACACCGGCGCCATCGGCACCGCCGTGGCCTTCAATCGGTTCGAGATCGCCATTATTTTAAGCCTGCTCAATTTTGTCACCCTTTGGGCCTTCGGCAGGGTCAAACGCGATCACATGGGGGACGGTCACAAGGATTGAGCGCGAATTCACCCGGGGCTGAATGGCGAGCCCGATTCCAGCCCCTTTTTTAATCAGCCCTTCAGCGGAGAAAGGATATGCACATGAATTTTAAAAAATTATCCAGCATCGTGGCACTGCTTCTGCTTGTGTTCACCTTCAGCGCCTGTGAATCGGAAGGGCCGGCGGAAAATGCCGGTGAAAAAATCGACCAAACTGTGGAACAAACCGTCGACAAAGCCAAGGAAGCCGGCGAAGCGCTTGGGGATAAAGCCAAGGAAGCCGGGGACAAGGTCGAGAAGGCGACCGATTAGGATCGGAAAGGAAACGCCCACGACCAACCGGTTCGCGAAAATCGCAGGCATGGGCTCGGCGCAGTCGGTCGGCTCTGAACCCGGACTTCAGGTTCGGGGCCGACGGCCTTCCGTTTGAAAGCCGACGATTTCAATCAATTCGCATCTATCTCCGACTCATGGGAAATTTCATTCAGGGTGCGACGGGCCGGGTCCCGGCCCAGGGCTTTGACGGCAGCGGCATAGCGGCCCTCAAGATCCCGGCGGTCATCTTCAACCCTGAGTTCCCGCTTGCAGCCATGAGCGATCATGTCGGCCTGGCGCAGCAGCGCGGTGCGGTCACTCTTTCGGGTTGCCCGATTCGCGACGGTAGTGATGGTCTCCAGCAGATGAATCGATACTGAGGGAATCGACACGGAATTTTGCCGTATCATGTCAAAGGCCGCATCCACGATTCCCTCGAATGAAACCGGTTTGGCAATGACCCGCAGCGTATTCTGCTCATCGAATCGATGCGAGGGCGGCATGCGGCGGTCGGCCAACTGGCAGAGTATGGCGCCCAGCCAATCGATGCATGTCATGGCCGTGATCGGATCGTTGATGCCCGGTGACAGTGCGCGCACGGCGATTTCGACCAGCTGGCT
The DNA here is from genome assembly GCA_963774425.1 of uncultured delta proteobacterium. Lineage (GTDB taxonomy): Bacteria > Desulfobacterota > Desulfobacteria > Desulfobacterales > JAFDCJ01 > JAFDCJ01. Next base: position 65,479 of record CAVZEZ010000002.1, read on the forward strand.
GATGGCGAATTCGACATCCTGTTCCAGCGTTCTTTCCGGGCCGAGAATAAAAATTTTGTTTATCTTTTTGGATAGTTTTTCATCCACTTTCTTTCCCGGCCAGATCGTTACCAGCACATGCTCGCGGGTAATAAAATTGCCGGGCCGATAGTCCAGATGAACCAGAAGATCTTCCTCGACCGCAATTCGCATCAGCGCCTTGTTGTCCACTGCCTGCAGATATCCGCTTTGCATGGCCTTGACCTGGCATACGTCCCGGTCGCAGCCCGGAGGGATTTCGTATTCCCGGCGAATGGGCTCGGACAGATCGTGTCCCTGGCCGAGCCTTTCCGGAAACAGCCGTTCCACGGCATCATCCAGATCGTTGCGGACCCGGGCGATAATGTTTTGCGCCTGAATCGATTCGGAAATGTAATGAATAAAATAGATCAGCACGCCCAGGCTTAAAAGCGACAGGGCCACGGCCACCGTAACCGAGAAATGCGGTATGAATTTTTCGCTCTCGGTGGCGTCAACCGTGCGCAACACCAGGATTCCGTAAATAAACGTCGCCACAAACGTGCCGAGTACCATCTGGTTGGCCTTTACATTCATGAAATTTCTAACCAGACGCGGGCCGAATTGAGAGGACGCCAGAGACAGGACCACGATGGTGATCGAGAAAACCACACCGGCAACGGTAATCATGGAGCCGGCAATCACCGAGAGCACCGTGCGGGCGCCGTCAGCCCCACCCCTGTAAATCCACCATTGCACGGCGCCGTCGGTATAAAGATATCCGCCCCTGTCGACGGCGACGGTGGCCAAGGAAAGCAATACAGCAGCCGTGGCAGTAATTGCGGGCAGAAACCAGAAGCTGGCTTGCAGCCGATACCAGGTATTGCGGATTTGAATATTCATAGCCCCCACTTTCCGCTCAAATCCCGGTCGGGCAGTTCCCACACCCGACGATGCAGATCCGACAGGCTGGCCGGATCGCACAGGATTTCTCTTTTTTCGGCGGCCGCCAACCCCGGGGGGCCGGAAAAAAGAGCCTTCTCCCTGAGCTTGCGCCGGCGCAGCGCCACCGCCGCCGAAATTGTTCGGTTCCCATTACCCAACGACGAAATATGGAGGCCGTTTACACATGGATCCATAATCGCCCGGGCGAATCCACGGAGCTGTGCTCGCTTGTCGTCCCCAAAAAGCGGCTCATAAGCTCTTAAACCCCCAATCTCCGGCGGCGGGTGCACTTCTTCGGGTGTGAGGAACAGCCCCAGCCGGCGAAAGCGGCGTCCAATCGTGGCCCGGCTTGTCCAGACTGAAAAAGGTATCGACAGGAGCAGGGCAGCCAGGATGGGCGTGAGCCATACCAGAAAACCCGGATTGAAGGAAAACACCGCGATTCCCCAGATCAGGCCCAGCAGGACGTCCTTGCCGTGATACCGCCAGGCCTCATTCCAGCGGGTCTGGTCCTCCTCCCGTTGTTGGGACTTCCAGGCGGTCTTGCGGCCCAGAATCGTCATCATGACAAAGCGGCTGTGAAAGATCATGCGAATTGGAGAAAGCAGGGCGGATAACAGCGCTTCCAGGACGACGCTGCCGAAGAGCCTGATCGCACCTCCAAACGATTTCTGTCCGCCTTTTATCAGCATCAGCACAAAGGCCAGCACTTTGGGTAGAAACAGCATGATGGCCGTCGAAGCGATGAGCACCAGGGCCAGATTGCGGTTCCACACCGGCCACTGGGGAAACAAACTGGGGTGCGACGGAAAATAATCCAGTTTGACAACAGCCTGCAGAATCGCCACGGCCGTGCTGACACTCAGAAACATAAACCAGAACAGTCCCGAAAGATAGCTCATGGCTCCGCTCAGGAAAAGCATCCGTGAGGCGGGAAACCAGCCCCGACCCATCATCAGTCTGAGATGCTGCATGTTGCCCGCGCACCACCTCCTGTCCCGGTTCAAATCGGCGATCAGGTTCGGCGGCGGTTCTTCATAACTGCCCTTCAATCCAGGGGCCACCCACACCTCCCAGCCGGCTTTGCGCATGAGGGCCGCTTCCACGAAGTCATGGCTGAGGATGGCCCCGCCGAAGGGAGGATTGCCCGAAAGCCGCGGCAAGGCGCAATGCGCCATGAAAGGCTTTATCCGGATAATGGCATTGTGCCCCCAGTAGTGCGCTTCACCAAGTTGGAAGAAGTGCATGCCGGCGATAAACACCGGACCATACGCCCGGCTGACAAACTGCTGCAGTCTGGCGAGCAGTGTTTCCTGGTTCACGCTGAGGGGAACCGTTTGCAGGATACCGATTTTGGGGTGCCGGTCCATGATGTGTACCATCCTGACCAGTGCCTCGCCGGACATGATGCTGTCGGCATCGAATACCACCATGTAATCATAGCTTTGACCCCATCGCCGACAGAAGTCGGCGATATTGCCGCTTTTCTTCTTGATGTTAACCCGCCGCCGCCGGTAAAAAATCCGATTGAATTCCCCGATGGTTTTGCGCAGTTTCGACCAGCCGACTTCTTCCTCGATCCACTTGTCGGGGTCGGTGGAGTCGCTGAGTATAAACATATCGAAGGGCTCGGCCCGGCCCGTTTTTATCAAAGACATATAGGATGCCGCAATGCCGGCATAAACCCGGTCAACGGCTTCATTATAAACCGGCACCAGGATCGCGGTCCTGGATTTAATATCGCTTCCCGATGCAGCGGGTGTCTGTTCGTCGGTCAGGGAGAAACGATCGGTGCCCCGCAACAGGCTGCCAAACCCGAAGACAAACAGCCAGAAGCCCACTGAAATCCAGGCAATGAGGACGGCATAAAATACCAGGATGACCACTTCCAGGCCGGCGGTGCCTTGTTGGGGCATGACATGGGCCATGAAAAACGTTGCGAAACCGGTGGGGATAAAGATCAGAATCATGAGAAGCAACCGGCGCCGGCGCGCTGCCTGTTGCCATGGGCGGCGGTCGGGGCGGTGCCCTTGTCCGTGATTTATACCGGGGTCGTTCTGCTGCAATGGGAGCGCCGGCCGGGGGGGGGCCGCATTGGAAGGCGCTGGAGTGGATGGGTGGTCCGCATGCGGGCCGAATCCCTCCGGCACCATGTGGCTGCGACGGATCGGCGGCATCCAGGGAAGCAGGCGGTCAGGCGGCCGGTCGGCGGCCTTTGCGGCGAAAAAGGCTTCCAGCTCCGGGCACCCGCTAAGCGGCACACCCTCGGGGTCCGGAGCCAGCGGCTGTAAACCGAAGTTATCGGGCCCCCATTTCGTTAATACTTCCTTTAGCGCGCGCATCGCGGCGGCCACCGGAGATCGCAGGGCGGCATTTTCCCGTTCGGCCTGCAATAAGGCCGAACGGGCCAGGGTCAACGACGTTACCGGCGGAATTCCCAGAAAGCGTAGATATTTCAGCGTGCGATCCTGGGCTTCCTGCCAGGCTTCAGCGGGGGCGGGGTGCAACTGATCCGGTGGGCTGTCGGGGGAATTCGGTGCCGAATCCATATCCTTAAGTCCTTGTCTAGAAGGCATTGGTTAAATAGTGCCAGGTTTCCGTCAGCACCTCGTTATCTCTGATGAAATAGGCCTTTAATTCCATCAATTCGTTGTCCACCGGGTTGGGAAGTACTTTCTCCAATGTGCCTTTTTCAACGGGTTTGACCTCGATGACCAGGCGCCAGCCCTGGGTTTCCATGTTTTTTTGCAGGGTTTTCCCGACCAATTCAGCCCCCTTGACATCCACTTCCGCCTTCAGTGGGGTATTCTCGGAAAGGGCCTTTAACTGTTCGCCTTCGAAGTCGATGATGAATCGTCTGATTCCCCCATCGGGCGAAACCGCGGTCCGGGTGGCGACTACCACCCCCTTGGATTGCTTCGTTGGATTGGATAAGCGCCAGGAGATGTCATAGGCAAAAACGATTTCTTTTTGTTTGACGGTTTCATCGTCGGGAACCCAGAAACACACGATATTGTCATTCCATTCCTGTTTGACCGGAATCTGAACAAGTTCCAGCCGACCCTTGCCCCAATTCCCGCGAGGAGAAATCCAAGCGCTCGGGCGCTGTTCGTAGTGCGTTTCGAGATCCTGATAATGATCGAAATTCAAATCGCGCTGAATGAGTCCGAACCCGACCGGATCTTTCATATCAACCGATGTCACCAGCAGCTTCTTCGGATTGATCAGAGGCTGCCAGATCCAGTCCTCGGCCGCGAGCGCGACCAGAAGCCCGTCTGAATCATGTATTTCAGGCCTGAAATCATTGATCGGACGCTGGTTCATGTTCTCTCCGTATAAAAACATGCTGGTCAGGGGAGCCAGACCCAATTTGCCGATATCCTTGCGCTTGTAGAGTTTGCACCATACCTCCATCCGGGTTTCCATTCCGGGCGTGACCATAAATCGATAGGCACCCGTCAGTGAGGGGCTGTCGAGCAGGGCATAAATGATAAGTGTTTTGGCATCCTCCGCGGGCTTTTCCAGCCAGAACTCCTTGAACCCGGGAAATTCCTCACCGGAATCGAGCGCCGTATTGATGGCCAATCCCCTGGCGGACAAACCGTATGATTGTCCCTGACCCACGGCACGAAAATAGCTGGCCCCCAGAAATACCAGAAATTCATCGTAGACCGCCGGTGAATTGATCGGGAAGCGGACGCGAAAGCCCGCGAAACCCAACTCCGAGGTGACCTTGTCCTTGAAGTTGTTCATACCGTAGTGAAACATGTCGGGGCTGAACGACACGGGCGTTATCTGCGAATTTTCGATGATATTGATCTTTACCGTACGGTTGTAGATGAATCCCGGATGGAAAAATTCCACCTGGAACAATCCGCTCCCCTTCCACAAAGCGCTTTCGCGCTCATAACGGATGTCGCGCCACTGATCATAGCCGATTTTCCGGAGGAAATCCGGAACCTGTCCACCGTCAGGATCATAGTCTTTTTCCGCCAGCTGGGCCGCTATATTCATTAAATCTTCGAGCCCGAAGACATCCTGGTCCGTCGCCGTCATTTCCGCCGGGGTCGAGGCTGAGAGTGCATGCAGGAATATCAGAAGGGCCCCACCATACAAGATCGATTTTTTCAAGGTATCACCTCTGTCTGAAATTTTGTGTTTGAATATTATTGACATCATCCCAACTGTTGATGTCAAGATGTGCATTAACACATATCGCTAAAAATAGAAATGGGTCAACGGGAGCTAAATGGGGCGTTGCATGTATTTGAACCGAATTAAAATTGAATATATGCTTACGGCTGCGTACATTTAACCGCTGGATATAAAGGTATTAGAAGCATATCTGCCTGGCGGGAGGGGAGCGGACCGAGCACCGCCTGGGGTGGGAAGGCAGTACGAAATTTCAATGGAATAATGGAATGGGTGGATAAATGGAATGGTCGAGGAAGTTCGCCGTGAGGCTGAGCTCCGGCTAAAACCATGCCGGAGTGACGATGGGGATATCGTGCGCTCCGGAATCGTTTTCTGAGAAGGCGATATGGTTAGTTTCACAGGAGCCGGCGCCGCGGGGGACCCTCGCCCGAGGGGGGTAAAGCGGCCTAATTGTAGCGTCCGCTGCTGTACATCACATGGACGGTTTCGAGATTATTCCGGCTGCTGATGAGCGAGTCTATATAGGTGTGTTTCTTTTTAAAAAATGCCTGGGAGGCAGCGCCGCTGTTCCGGCCGGAAACAGACGCCTGCAAGATTCCAATCGATTTCAGATAATAGTCGAGGATTTCCGATTTCTGGTCATCCGTCAGCGTGCAGATGGTGCCGGCGGGGCCCGATTTCAGCGGCAGGCTTAAGTTACGGTCGATCCGACCGACAAACATCAGGGAATGGATCAGTGATGTGCAAAACTCATCGAGGTTTTGATGGGAATGCCCGCCTTTTCGTCCCAGAAAGTGCTTTTCGTCTATAAATGAAAACAGCCGGTGCTCGCCGGCGCACGTGGGCTCCTCTTTCACCGTGCCCCGCGTCAGCAGGCAAAAGCGTTCGAGGGAAAGTTCATCATATCCCTTCAGATCCGCAAACAGTTTTCGCATCTGATAGTTGCTGGTGATGTGAAAATGGTCCACCAGCAGATGCAGTGTTTCATGCGCGGCGATGGTTCGCAGCTCTGTAATCGATTCTTGCGAGAAGGTTTCGATAAAAAACCAGATGTCCTTCCGACCGGCCCGGGTAAGGGCATTTTGCAGGTCCTCATAATCGACCAGATTGACACTATCGACCAGTTTCAGGCCGAAAGTTTGCTCAACCTGAGCGATCCCCTCGGTGATTGCGTCCAGCCTCTCATTGAAATCAGGTGTATTTTCGACCTTGGGCCCCCGATTGCCGAGATAACGGAATCTCGGGCTTGCGCGTCCAGAGTCACTCGCTTCGCCGTGCTCAACATTCCGGTAGCCGCTGTGGTTTACCGTCAGGTCGAAATTGTTGTCCCCATGGCGGAAATGGAGCACAAACTGTTTGCCGGTGCTGACCGTATCCAGCAGGACGGTGTCAGGAAAGGCTGCATATCGGTGGCCGATGGGCTTTTCGCCACCTTCACTTTTTTGAGCGGAAGCGGGGGATTCTGCCAAATTCTTATCCCAGAATTCCGGCGGATTGAGGCGACCGAAATAATCCAGGGAAAACGAGGCATTGGCATCCTCGGTCACCTTCCGCAATCGTCGTTTGTCCAGCAATATTTCCATTTCCGGATTACCATCTACCACGATGCCGGCGACATAGCCGCCAATGGATACCGTCGCTGCTTTCTCAAAATCGCCGAGTCGGTAAGCGGTTTTCATGATTCGGCCATCTTGTACATGAAAAAAAAGCAGCCTGGTATCGTCGGTGTCCCGTATGGATGAACTGGATCCTACCGGCAACCCTGCCATTCCGTAATTGGTTTTGTCCCCGCTGACGGTTGAAGATGAAAGGGCGATAGGGGGTGCCGTAAAAATCCATAGAATAAAAACGATTCCAATGTGTCGTACGCTGATCCCTCCCGAATACCTCATGATAGTTCCGGTTCTCCCGTCGCTTGAAATTTCATCCGAACCTGGCGCGGATTGTTTCACTGGCCTGCGGATTGGCGACATACCAATGCATAATTCACGCCAGAAATTCTGCGATTGAGCGAGAAAGGGAAAAGGATCGGCCATCGGCTTGTATTTCCGCCGCTTGCCTGCGGCGTCATAACGAAAAAATTCGCTGGTGGGGAGCCAGGCGGGTGGGCCGGCGGGTCGAATCGGCGACGATTCGTTGACGAACGGCTGGATTATTGACAGGAGAGGATAGAAAAACGGCCGGTCACCTCTCGGTGAACCGGCCGGATTATTCTGGTTTAGGGTTCCAAGCGGTTATGTCTTACTGGTTTTTACCCGCCTTCTCCTTTCCGTAGTAGGTCCGAATTTTCTGCTGCCATTCGGACTTGCCGAGATCCGGGGCATCATTTTTAGCAAAGCTGGCGGAATTCGTAAATTTGTCTTCCGAAAACGTCGCTTTGAGGTCGTTGCCGTCCTTGTGAATCATATCGATGGGCACCGGATGGAGTTTATTGTTGTCTTTGCTTGCAATTACGGCATACAGAACGCGGCCGTCAGAACTGATGAACAGATTTTGAACCGTTCCCAATTCCTGGCCGTTATTCCCGACGACGGTTTTATCGATCCAGTCCTTGGCCTTTGATTCCCTGACCGCAGCCGGGGCCTGGGCGGTCATGCCTTTTCTCTGTGCGTTCCCCTCGGTTGGCTGCATGGCTGTTTTGTCTTGGTCCATGCCGCTCTGGCCCTTGTTGACGTCCGCCTGTGATTTTTTCATCTGATCCTGCTGATCGGCGGCCATCTTTTCGGAATCGCCGGCTTTTGCCATGGCGCCTGCCTGTCCGCTGTCCTGGGCGGGCATCGTCTCGGCTCTGCTTATATGTTCCTGTTTTTGTTTGGTATATTTATCCAGCTGTGATTTATCGATGTCCGCGACCAAAGAATTTTCATTTTCTCCCGGACGAATCGAATCCCAGCGCACCATGTACTCCTTATCTCCGATGCCGAGAAATCCGCCGCTGGACAAAATGACATAGTCAACCTGTCCGTCCTCTCCGATGACGAAATCCTCGACCTGCCCGAGTTCCTCTCCATCCGGTGAGACGATTGTCTTGCCCAGGATATCGGATGCATTCTTGGTCCAAGCCATTTCATTGCTTCCGGCACCCATCTGGGTTTGGCTGGCGGCAAAGGTAAATGACAAGGTGAATATGCTGCAAATAAGTCCTATTCCAACCATCGCAATTAGTCTTTTCATTTCGAATTCCTCCACTGTATTCTGAGAAAGTTTTTTTAGCGCTGATGCCATCCCCCTCGGAATCGCGTCTGCTATTCCGAGGGGGATCGCAACTTACAAATTTGTCGGTACTTCCGACATTTTTATCGGGACACGCTGGGTTTGATGCCCGAACTCGCCCCATTTACTGGCGATATCCCTGTCCATAGTCCCGATTCTGATCAGAGCCCTGCCGGGACTGACGGTCATAATAGTCATCCTTGGATGGGTAGCGCTGCGGGTGCCGGGTATTGAATTGCCCGCGCATACGCCCCTCGTCCCGGGCCGGATAATAATAGCCCTCCTGCTGCTGGTTGTAAAAGCTCGCGCCATAGCGGTCATCGCTGGAAGGGTACTGGTTCGGTTGCTGGTAGCCACTCTGTCCGGATGCGCCGCCGTACCGACTTTCGTCACGGAAACGGCCCTGACTGAATGAATCGTCTCGATAGGGATAACGGCTGTCCTGTCTCCCTTCATAATATCCTCTGCTGGAGTAGCGATCCTCGCCGGAGGGAAACCGCTGAAAATCTCGATTATAGCGATCCCGATCATTCCAGCCGAAGCGATCCGAGTCGCCATAACCCCATTTATCACCTCCGCGATAGCGTCCGCCTTGGTAATTGTGGGGATACTGGTCGTATTCCCCATAATCCCGATCCCGCGCTCCGTAATATCCGCGTCCATAGCTCCGGTCATAATAAGGATATGGAGCATAGGGCCGCCGGGCATATCCGACGCGCTGATCGGGGGCCTCGTATTCAGCCCGGGCTTCCAGGTCCTTTTCGGTCCCATTGAAGGTCACAAAGTCGGATTTCGGATCGAAACTCAGTTCATCCAGACCCACCAGCACATTTTTGTCCCCCATGCCGAGGAATCCGCCCACGGACAAAACCGCCTTGATTTGGCTGCCATCCTCGTTGACCACCACATTTTCGATTTCGCCGATATCGTCTCCGCGGCTGCTGATAACATCACGGTCCACCAGCGGCCTGAAGTTTCTCAAATTTTGGTTGTTTCCGGAGTCGAGCTGTGCCCGCGCCCGTGAATCATTGTTCAGTTTATTGCCGGCCGTCTGCTGGGTATCGCTGCTCATCTCCTTTCCCTGCGCCTGTTTCTGGAAAGCGCTGTCATTTTTACCGGTGTCGGAAGCTTTTTCAGTTCCGGCGATACCGGGGGCACCCAGCATCAATAACGCCGTCAGCGCCAGCGGAACTACTACAAAAAACGTTCTCGAATACTTTCCTTTTTTTTTCATGTGACGTCTCCTTTGTCTGTTGTTGGTTATAAAATGTCAAAATAAGAGGTGAATAAGCTGAATTCCGGGATCCGCGTGCGGCAATAGCCATGTGTCGGAACCCGCCGTCACCGAAACACCTAGACAGTAAGTCCGGTAATCAACCTGAAAAATGGGAAATGGGCAGTATTTTAGACGGACAATGTACGCATTCAAAAGGCGTATTAACCTGTAGCGCATCCAGGTATGCCGCGCCCGTACGATAAACGCTGCTGATCGGATAAATACAGGATTTACCTTATTTCATTCTGAAAATCATGGCGATAGGGTTTGGGGACGAAGTCCAACCCAACCGCACCCATTCCCCCAGGTTACAACAATGGGGTTTATTCATTGAATCCAGGAGCCATGCACGCTGAATCCGACCATACGCCGAAAAAGGGGATAACCGTTTTCCTGAACTGGCTGGGGAGCCATGAACTCAGTGTTCTGATCGTTATTCTCCTGATTACCGGTGGGATCTGGCTGTTTGTGGAACTGGCCGATGAAATGATCGAGGGCGGAACTCATAAATTCGATGAAACGCTGATCATGGCCATGCGCAATCCACAGGACCTCTCGGACCCCATCGGACCCAGATGGCTAGAAGAATTCGGTAGAGACGTCACCGCTCTGGGAGGGGTGGGGATATTGGGTATGCTGACGATCTCGGTCGCCGGCTTTCTGATCCTGCAAGGCAAACGGCAGGCCGCGATATTTATTGTCGTCGCCGTTGCCGGCGGTCTTCTTATCAGCAGTCTGTTAAAATCGGAATTCGACCGGCCGCGGCCGGATCTCGTCCCCCATGGCTCCTACACCTACACGGCCAGTTTTCCCAGCGGGCATTCCACCCTGTCGGCGGTGACATTTCTCACCCTGGGCGCCTTGCTGGCCCGGGTGCAGCGGCGACGTCGCGTGAAAGCCTATCTCATCATCCTGGCAGTGATCATAACCTTCCTTGTGGGCGTGAGCCGGGTATACCTGGGTGTCCATTGGCCCACCGATGTGTTGGCCGGATGGACATTGGGCACGACGTGGGCCTTGATCTGCTGGCTGGCCGCCCGTTGGCTTCAGAAACGCGGCAAGGTTGAAGAAGACACCTCGGGAGATGCATGAACAAACGGCAAAAAGGGACACCGGCCTACTTTGCGGAACCGGTCGCACAGGTCCTGGATACCTTCGCGGTGGACCCCGGCATAGGACTGGACGGCGACGAAATACAACAGCGGATCGCGGAGCACGGTCCCAACCGCCTGCGGGAGGCAAAATCCCGCGGCGCCGGACAAATACTGATCGAGCAGTTTAAGAGCATGGTCATCATTGTGCTCGTGATCGCCGGTACGGTGGCATTTTTATTCCAGCATTGGCCCGAAGGATTCGCCATTGTCGCGGTGCTTCTGGTCAATGCCGGCATCGGATTCGTCACCGAATGGAAGGCCGTCCGCTCGATGGAAGCCCTGCGGGACCTGGGCGGCGACACCATCCGGGTCCGGCGGCAGGGAGAAGAAAAGCAAATCGATACAGACGATCTGGTCCCGGGGGATATCGTCGTGCTCGAAAGCGGGGATCTCGCCCCGGCCGACATCCGGATGATTGAATCCAACAACCTGCGCGTCAATGAGTCGGCGTTGACCGGAGAATCGGAGTCGGTTCTCAAACAGATTGAACCGGTGGCGGCCGAAGCGCCCCTGGCGGAAAGAACATGTATGCTCTATAGGGGAACCACCATTACCCAGGGATCGGGTGAGGGGGTGGTGACCGCCACCGGCATGCAAACCGAGCTGGGCCACATTGCGGAATTGGCCGATAGCGCCGAGAAAGAAGCGACGCCGCTGCAGCAACGGCTCGACCGGCTGGGAAGGCGGCTGGCATGGATTACCCTGGCCATTGCAGCGGGGATTGCCGGAATCGGTCTGCTGGTCGGCCAGGAGACCACTAAGATGATCGAAACGGCCATTGCCCTCGGGGTGGCCGCGATTCCCGAGGGATTGCCCATTGTCGCCACGATCGCCCTTGCGCGGGGAATGTACCTGATGGCCCAGAGAAACGCGCTGATCAACAGACTGCCGGCGGTCGAAACCCTGGGAGCCACGCGGGTGATTTTTACCGACAAGACCGGAACGCTGACCGAAAACCAGATGACGGTACGCCGGGTCGGCACAGCCGCCGGCGAATTCGAAGTCAACGAGGAAAACAAGCAAATCAAGGGCGAAAATGGGTCGGATCACCCCTTGCTGCGACGAATCCTGGAAGCGGGTATTCTGTGCAGCAACGCCTCGCTGCTCGATGCGGACAACGACGGCCAACCGCACGGGGAGCAGGGAGATCCGACGGAAACGGCCTTGCTGCGGGCGGGCTTTCTGCTGAACATGACCCGCAATGACCTGCTCGATCACAAACCGGAAATTCGCGAAATCCCCTTCGACTCCGATACGATGATGATGGCCACCTATCATAAAAGTGACGGGGGAATCGAGATCAATGTCAAAGGCGCCCCGAACCGCGTACTGGAAGCATGCAGCCGGATAGCCGAAGGGAAAGCAACTGAAGACGGCCCCCTGGGGGAAGAAAAACGGCGGAAATGGAAGGAGTACGCGGAGGCATTGGCCGGACAAGGCTTGCGCGTGCTGGCGGTCGCAGATAAAATCGTTGATGACTCCGAGCAGGAGCCTTATGAAAACCTGCGCCTGCTGGGCATGGTCGGTTTGCTGGATCCGCCGCGCGAAGAAGTGCGGCAGTCCATCGAGCAATGCCGGGAGGCCGGGATCCGGGTGGTCATGGTGACCGGCGATCAGCCGGCCACCGCCGCTGCCATCGCCGAGCAGACGGTAGTCGCGGTTGAGGATGAAAACCCCGAGGTGATCCACGGAAGCGATTTGAAGGATCCCGCTGAAATGTCCGCAAAGGATCGTCAGAAGGTTCTCCAGACCGCCATATTCGCCCGGGTCAGCCCCGAGCAGAAACTACACCTGATCACGCTGATGCAGGCAGACGGCGAGACGGTGGCCATGACCGGCGACGGGGTCAACGATGCGCCGGCCCTGAAAAAGGCCGATATCGGCATCGCCATGGGGCAACGGGGAACCGACGCGGCGCGCCAGGCGGCCGATATGGTGCTGCGCGACGATGCGTTTGCCTCGATCGTGGCCGCCGTACATCAGGGCCGCATCATTTTCAGCAACATCCGCAAATCGGTGATGTTCATGTTGTGCACGAATGTGGCCGAGGTGATCGCTGTGGCCCTGGCCTCGGTTGCCGGCGGTTTTACCAGTCTGCCGCTGCCGCTGCTGCCGCTTCAAATTCTCTATCTGAACGTGATCACCGATGTCTTTCCGGCCCTGGCTCTGGGAATGGGTCGAGGAGATCCGGATGTCATGAAGCGCCCACCCCGGCCGCGCGAGGAATCCGTATTGACCCGCTCGCACTGGGGGGCGATCGGCGGCTGGTCGGTGCTGGTGGCGGCCTGTGTGCTCGGATCCCTGGCCGCGGCCTTCTATCTGCTGGGGTTCGAACGGCAACAAGCCGTCACCGTTTCGTTTCTGACGTTGGCATTCGGCAAGCTGTGGTTTGTATTCAACCTGCGCAGTCGGGGCTCCCGTATGTTCAGCAACGACATCGTACGCAATCCATACGTAGCCGGTGCGATTGTGCTTTGCGCTGCTCTTTTGATAACGGCGGTGTATCTACCGGGTCTCTCGAGAATTCTCAAGACACAAGATCCGGGTGTTCAGGGATGGACGCTGGTGCTCGGAGTAAGCCTGATTCCCTTTGGGGTCGGACAGGTCATTAGAGCCGTCCAGGCAAAGAAAAAAGGAGCACAGTAGAGTGAGCCGTTCAAGTCGATGCCGGTTGCCGTCCTAACGTGTCTTTCCCAGCCACTGAGTCATCGGACTTAAAAAAGAGGCGGAAAACATGTTCGCATTCCGCCCCGATCTATAATTTGATCTCATGAATTTCTATTTCTTCAGAAGATCGTGGGTATTCTTTTTAGATTCCTCTGTACCCATTTCAAATGCCTGGCCGGCAGCTTCGAATGTTTTATCGGTAATGGCCTTGCCTTTCGGGTCTACCCCCATGTGGCCTTTGCCGTGGTCATCACTCGGACTGCCGCATCCACAATTGTAGCACATATGATTCACCTCCTCTCTTTCCCGGCGCTGACTCGCCGGTCTCTGTCAAGCCCGCCGGACTATAACTGCTTCCGCGTGGCTTCCATCCGATAATCATATACTATTATCGGATGGCAGAATTAATCCATACCGTCCGCACTGTATTGTGCCGTCCGATAGGCATTAAGGATCACGGAGAAATATACGCGTCAGGGAGGTATTTCCCAATAGCAGGCAGCCGGGAAACTGCGGTTCGTTTCAAGAAAATAATTGGCGAATGACTGAAATATACATTGTTTACAGTATTTTTTGCGGTGACGACGCGGAATAGTATTTAGAAGTGGTTTCAAAATCTAAATCAGGTTAGCGGTCCGCCGGAAGTGGACCCTCGAACCTGGGTGGTTTTAAAACCGCTGCTAAACAAGGCTGCTGCCATTCGGCAGTGGGATTCAAGGCAGGCAGGAATTCTCCTTGATAGCGGAGCGCACAGATGGGCAATTGTACAGACCAGGAAAAAACGGAACGGAAGCGGGTAATGGATGAAAAAGAGGAACGGCGGCGGCCGCACGTTTTCAGCTTGTCGAAAAAGGCGGGAATAACCGCCAGGATAGGCGAAAAATCCGTCAGGCTGCTGGTGTATGCAGCCGTTCTGGCCATCCTTGGATGTTCATCTTTTCCAAACCCTGATGCGATGGCGGTTCAGGCCGGAAACAATCCTCCGGAGATAGTCGAAAACCATCGACTGATTTCCGATCAGAGTAGCGAAAAGGTCATCGACGGTTTCGAGCAGAAAGTCGGTCGAACCGAGATTCTGGAGCGGCACATCCGGCTGGTGGAAAAAATTACCGGCAGTCCCCTGGTGGGCGGCAATCGGGTGGTCTTGCTGAAAAACGGACCGGAAACATTGGACGCGATGCACCAGGCCATGCGTAAGGCGCAGCACCACATCCATTTGGAGACCTTTATCATTCGAGATGACGAGGTGGGCGGATCGATTGCCGATATTCTCATAAAAAAGCGATCGGAGGGCGTTCAGGTCAGACTCATCCACGACAGTTTCGGATCCCTGAAGACTCCGGCAAGTTTCTTTCAGCGTATGAAGGACGCCGGCATTGAGGTGTATGAATTCAACCCTGTGAATCCAGTGGATGTGACTGGGAACTGGAACGTAAACAATCGGGATCACCGCAAAATACTGGTTGTCGACGGCAGAATCGCTTTTACCGGTGGAATCAATTTTTATAGCGTCTACGCCGGCAGCCCGGGGTCCGCCAATATCAGCGGCAGGGGCCGGGATGGAGATCTTTACTGGCGCGACACCCATATTCAAATCGAGGGGCCGGCGGTGGCGGACTTTCAGGAGCTGTTTCTGGAGATGTGGGGCCACCGCAATGAGCCGACCGAATCCGGAGCGGATTGGTTCCCCGAACTGGAAAATAAGGGCGATACCCTGGTGCGGGTCATTTCCAGTCTGCCTCAGCAGCCCGTTCCCCATATTTACGCGACCTATCTGTCGGCGATTAAAAATGCCGGGAAAACCGCGCATCTGACCCAGGCCTATTTCCTTCCCGGTGATGAGATGCTGGAGGCGCTGGCGGGAGCGGCCCGCCGGGGGGTGGACGTGACCATCATTGTCCCCGGAGAAAGTGATTTCTGGATGCCGATCGCCGCCGGACGCTATCGATACACCTATCTGCTGAAAGCCGGGGTAAAGATTTATGAGCGGCGGGGAGCCGTGCTCCACTCCAAGACCGCTGTTGTAGATGGGGTATGGTCCACGGTCGGTTCGAGCAACCTGGATTCGCGCAGCTTTTTACATGATGCCGAGGTGAATGCGATCATTCTCAGCTGCGAATTCGCCGACCAAATGGAGGCGATGTTCGCCTCGGATCTCGCCGAATCCGATCAGGTGTTACTGGAAAAATGGCGCAAGCGTCCCCTGACAGACCGCTTAAAACAGTGGTTTGCGCACGTGTTCAAATATTGGCTGTGAACCCGCCAACAGCGGAGTGAGTTTACCTTACAGGGGTTTACCTTCGGTCAAGATCGAATAAGGCATCGGTTCAGGCACGGGGTACCCGCCTTCGGGTCATTCGCCAGATAATGCTGTAAAAGAAGGTGATCATAAACAAGGCACTGCCGGTGGCGACCAGCGCCTGGACCATCATGCGGCGAAATTCGTCGAAATTGTGAATTGGATACCCCTGGGTCCCGGCATACAGCAACCCGGCGGCAGATGCCAGGCCGACAGACAGGACCGCATGACGCAGAGATTTGCCCAACCGCAGTTTCAGCTTGCCGCCGTTTGCGGCGGTCAGTCCGCTCATTTTCCTCCGGGTCCAAACGATCAGCGCCAGGCCTCCAAGAATGGTACTGGTGTGATGCAGCACCCGGGTCAACGGCACCTTGTCAAAACCCATATCGAACACGGTAGCATTCAAGAAGGGGAAAAGATGGGTCAGCCAATTGTTCTCGTGCGTAAAGGCATCCCAGGCCAGGTGGGTGAGTGCACCGATAAGCAGTGAAATCAAAATCAGCCCCGATCGTCGGAGCGTCTGCATGCTGAACAGATCGGCATCGTCCCCGCTGGCGCTGGCGGTCGGAAGGGACAGGATGGAATACAGCGCCGGTTTTAAAAAAAAGTGATACACAGCGAGCGCCAGCAGACCCGCGGGAAGGCAATACTGAAAAAGCCCGCCCAGCGTGTGCGTTGCCTCCCCGCGCGGGTTCAGATAGATGAAATATATGAAATCCGGGCTCATGCTGCCGACCACCAGGGCCGAAAAATCGAGTCGGGTTCTGGCGAGCGGCAATACGGCCGCCGGATGGCTCAGGGTAAAGGGCATCGTTGTTATCCTCCCATACAACCTGTTACAATGTGGCAATCTGTAATCTTAACAACGATGTTACTGTCCGTCAACCCTTGCCCTTTCCGGAAATCAGACCAAATAATGTCTGCGGTGGAGCCCGAATACCTCTTCGCTTTCAGGAGTTGGTTCGGTTGATCCGCGGCGCCCTTACAGGCGCCGGGAACGGGTGAACTGAACGAGGGCTCTCCGCGGATGAAGATTTGTTACTGCGCCTGCTGATTGGTGCCGCCGGTATCCTGCCCGGGTTCTTCGTTTTTCGTCCTTCCGGTCCAGTCGCGGCTGTTACCCAGGTATTCATTTTTATTGAAGGCCTGCATGCTTTCGAGCTGCTCCTCGGTTCCCGGATAAATTGCGAAATAGGGACCGATATTGTCGAGTCTGTCAAACGGAACAGCCACTTTCTTGTCGCCGATGCCCAGAAAACCGCCGACTTCGATAATGACATGGGTAATTCTCCCGCGCCGGCTGATGACCATGTTTTCGATTTCACCGATGCTGTCACCGGTATGGGTTCTCACATCCGCCCCGATAATTCGGTTCATGGACAACTCGGAGTTTCCATCCTTCGCCCGGTCTCCGTAGTTAAAACGGTTGGTGCTGCCCATCGGCTCCTGATAGCGTTCCTGGTCACGCCCGGGGCGATTTTGCATATTTCCTTGCATATTCCCCCCGTGTCGTCCTTGCATGCGGTGACGTCGGCCCATCGAACCGTATCGGTCTTCATCTTCGTTGCCGTAATATCCCCTTCCGTTGTCGTAATAACCATTGGGCGGATACTGACGGGCCCATCCGGGGTGATGGTAGTAGGGGTCGGCATACCCGTAACCGAGTCCATACGGATAATATCCGTATCCATCACGGGCCCCGTAGGGATAGGCGTCGCGGGCGTATCGGTAGTCTGAATAATCTGTCTGCGGCTTGTTTTCCAGCTCGCTGCGAGTCCCTTGGAAGATCGCGTAACCGTGCTCCTGGTTATATCGCAAATTTCTGGCCGAAACAGAGACGGTTTTTTCGCCGATTCCCAGAAACCCGCCGACATCGATCAGAAATTCCCTGATTTTACCGGAGCGGTCGAAGAGGACGTCTTCGATTTCACCGACATTCTTATCGGTGCTCGTCCGGACTTCCATATCCAGCACATCTTCGGCCATTATATTGGTGCCGGTTTTCATGTGTTGGTCGGCCAGGCCGGCTGCGGGCATCAAAAAAAATGCGGCACTGAATAAAGCCGTCAGGTTGAGTATAGCCTTAAAATATGAATTTCGTCGCATTGCTTCTCCTTTCCACATCTTAGGGTGTGATGTTTGGGTTGGGTATTCACTGCTTCCCGGCTTTGAGGGTTAAAGTAAGAATCCGGTGAGACTTCATCAATCAGTTCAATCCTGTATTCGCACAGCCTTTTAGAGGTATTTCCCATGGGTGAATTAGAGCTTGAACGCTGCTCCAAAGGCCACCGCGGCCAGAATCAGGGGAATGAAATATAAGGACCGTTGGCCCTGGAAGGCATTGTCTCCGATCACCTTTTTATTCAGAATATCGGACGTAATGCGTACCGGATCGGTGTTGCCGTCCATATAAATTCCTCCGCAGGCCTGGGCGATTTCTTTCAGCTTGCGTTCATCGAGGGCCGTCAACACCCGTCTGTCGTCCCTATCTGAAACCTTCAGGAGGTATCCTTTGCGAGATCCGATTCCGGCAACGACCACTTTCATTTGCCGATCGCGGACCGATTGGTAGGCGGCGGCCGCCCGGCCGATTTCGATGGCGCCGCCTCCGTCTGAAATAAGCAGTATCAACGCATTCCGGCTGGAGCGGTTAAAAATTTTCACCGCCGTTTCCAATCCGGCTATGATATCGGAGCCCGCCTCTTGGACGGAATTGATGTCCACCCACTCATCGATGATGAAGCGGACGGCCTTGTAATCGTTTGTCAAAGGAGCCTGTTCGAAGGAGGTGCCCGCAAAAGTAATCAGTGCGATGCGGTTGCCGTTCAATTTTTCCATCAGGTGCCGGATCATGTTTTTGGCCGCCTGCAGCCGCGATTCCAGTCCAAAGTCCTCGGCGGCCATGCTCCGGGAAACATCCAGCCCCACAAGGATATCGACACCTCCCTTTTTCAGCTGTACCGGCGCGTCGATCCGGGGCCCGGATGCGCTCAGAATCAGCAACGATACGCTGATGAGATAGAGCGCGGTGCGCCCTTTGCCCGGTCCCAATTCCAGATTGGAAAAAGAACTGATCAACTCAACCGGACCCAGGGCATGCAGGATCCGGCGCCTGAGCTTATACGCCACCATGCCGGCCGTAAAACCGGCTGGAACCAAAATCAGCAGCAAGGTCAGATATTCGGGTCTTTCGAAAGTCAAATGTCTTCTCCCTTGCCTCCCTCGCTCCGGCTCATTTGCTGATTCTGGTTTTTCGTCCGGCCTTGTTTGATCTTGCTTTTCACCCGGGTGCTGGGCGCCGATTTTGTCTGGTTTAAAATTTTTTCCAGAGCCAATTTCGCGAACAGATCGTCCGGTTTGATTTTCAGCGCCTGGACGTACATGCCCACCGCTGCCATCATTCCTTCCTGGGAATTCTGCCCGTCGGTCATGTTGGATAAAAGATTGCCCAGAAGCAGACTGGCACGAAACCGGAGCTCCGGGTTAGCACTTTCCATGAGGATGCCGTGGAGGTTTTCCACCAGCGTACCGGGTTCCTTCGAGGTGTATATGGCTGCCAGATAGGCGTTGTACATGACCATATCCTTTTGAATAAACGGATAATTCGCCAACGATTCGATTCTGGTAAGGTCGGTGGTACCCTGTTTCAGTTCTTTGAATTCATTTTTGACCAGGTTTTCGATAACCAGGAGATAACCACCGCAAAATAAAAGCATCGCTCCCAAGGCAGCCGAAAATAATCTAAGTTTTTTATTCATAATCTAAACCCCTCTAAAACCACCGCACCGATGACCATGACGGCTGCCATGATACAAAGCTGCGGATATATATCCACATCTTCGCCTGAAGTCTCCATAATTGAGCCGGTTTTTTCAACCCGATCGATTTCCGCAATTGCCTGTTCGATTTCAATTTTGTTAATGGCCGAAAACTTTTTGCCAAATCTCAGATCGCCGACGATTTCATCGATCGGCGAGGGCTGGGAGACCAGATCCCGTTCGATCTGAATCCAGTAAAAATGGATACCACGCGTGCGCAGGCGGTGGACCAACTCGTTCACATCCCTGTCCCCGATAGTGCCTTCACCGTCGGAGATAAAAATCAGAATCGGCGCTTTGGCCTCGGAGTCTTTTTCAATGTATGAGATCCCCGTATCGATGGCTTTCACCAGGTTGGTCGCCCCCAAAAAACCGTAGCCGTCATCGGTGTCCAGCATGGCCACCTTGGCCGCAACGATCGGATGCTCGGTGGTCATCGGCCACAGCCCGAAGGAGTCATCTCCGAAAACCATGATGCCGAACCGGTCATTTTTTCTTCTGGAGATAAAATCGATGGCAACATCCTTGGCGGCATCGATTTTTCTCCGGACCCGCGACCGGTCGTAGCCGGCGGTTTCCGGATTGGGAAGCCTCATCTGCATGCTGTAGGACATGTCGATGACCAGTACGATGTCTCTGGCCAGGATTTTTTCAATCCGGTTCGAGTCTTTTATCATCGGCTTGCCGAGCGCCAGAAAAAGGAAACCGGAGATAAAAATAAAAGCGATCGCCGGCAGGTGGACGATCATCAGCTGGCGCAGCGGCATCCGGCCCGGAAAAAACCGAACGTCTGAAAATCCGAGGTGTCGTCCGCCTTTTCGCCGGTTCCACAGGATGTACAGCAGGAGATAAAGTCCGAAGGCAGCGGCGGCTGTTGCGGGGTGTACGAATCGCATGGTTCAACTCATTTAGCTAGTTTCTATCCATAAATGGCCTTTTTGCCCAATTTCTGCGTCAATCTGCGCCCTTGCTTGTGCGACGCAGTAAACTACGTCTCCGCGCAAAGGATTGATTTCCTTGAACTTGGGCAAAAATCCGCATTTCTGGATTGGAAACACCATCAGGTGCCCATCATTGTAAAAACCTTTATGGATGGGCACTATCTATAAAGATTGCGGGAGGCTGCATCTTCTTTCCTCGATGCATGTCAATGTTTCCCGTGCCAGGCGTTTGATCTCCTCGGCCTTCGGACGGTAATGCTGATAAAGGACCTTCACCAGCAGATCGTCTTTCCGGATGCGGTTCAGTCGGCGACAGATGTTTACGGTGTTGTAGAGACTCAAATCGTCGACAATGATCTTTCTAAGAAAATCCCGGCTGCGATAGTAGCTTCTGTCGTGAACATAGCGCAGAACAAACCTTTTCATCCGGGGGACCATCATGACCAGCAGCAGGAACGTTCCGCCGGCGATCAGCACGTAAGCCAGCCCGGTTCGATACGAAAAATACTCGTATTCGTAGACGAAAGGGACCTGGTTTTCCGGATCCAGGCTGTTTTGAAAAATTGAAAAGGGCTGAATCTGCAATTTCCGATAAACATATTGTCGATCCTCTTCCCGCCAATAACGGTTCGCGGTGTAGTACAGATCGAAACTGCTGATATATGCTGAAGATGCCCATTTCGGTGGAAGAAAGGTTTGAAGTTCGTATAAAAATTCCGTCCTGTCCGGATATTCCCGGGTTTCAACGCCTGCGATCTCAAAATCCCCGAAGTGACCGGATCTGGGAATTCGGTCATTGGCCACCTTAACCCCATCGGTTTTATGCTTCACAATAATCTTTATGGGGATAAGATCCCCGATATGATTGCCGTAATAGTGATCGGTTGAAATCAGTACGGATATATCTTCGTTTTTCGCATTCTGGAATGTCGCCGATTGCAGATCCCCCGCCTGGAGCCAAACGGCCACAGTAATCATTACGACCATTTTGATGGTTGAATACAGCGTCTTTAAATCCATAACCTTTTCTCCAGAAAAAAGGTGATAAAATCCTGCGGAACAAAATCCGCCGCCAAACGCAGGGAATGTATCGCCAGCGCCTCGAATATTCCCTGTACCTCCTGCTGCTGCCGGACAGCCGCCTGCCGGAACACTTCATGGGTGTATTTCGACAAAGCGGCCTTTTTAGACTGTCCGGTTTCGAGATCGCGCAGATTCATGATGCAAAACAGCCGGGGCAGATCGATTTCCATGCGATCTTCGATAATTACGGCCATCAGATCGTGACGGTCGGCGGTGTCTTTCAACACGTCATGAAGATTGTCGATATTTAAAAAATCTGAAATCAAGATCACCAGGCTCCGTCGACTGGGCAGCAGTTCGAGTGCCGCCGCCAGCGATCTCGTGTCCGGGCTTGCCGGTTCCAGCAGCCGTTCCAAAATGGTATGATAGTAGGTGTCGGTGGACTTGGGCGGCAGATAAGCACTATCGGGCCAGGTAACGAGTCCGACCTCATCATGGGAACGCAAGGCTGAATAGGAAAGGATCGCGGCGGCCTCCGCCGCCAGGGTCATTTTGGATTCACTCGTTCCGAACTTCATGGAGGCGCTTCTGTCGACCACAAGAAACATCGAAACGTTTTTTTCCACTGAAAATTCATTTTTATAAACCGTCTGCCCGCCGGATTTCGCCGTCGCCCGCCAGTTGATGTGTTTCGGATTGTCATGCACGGAATACTCGGAAAGCTTTTCGAACTCATAGCCTTCTCCGTGCGTCTGGCTGTTCCAGCGGCCGAATCCGAGATTTTCCGAACGCCATTTGATGAAATACTCGACTTCGGTCAGCCGGTCGTAGATTTTTTTTTGTATTTCGTCCATTTCGTTCACGACCCATTCGAAAATCGGAAAAGATTCAATTGGTTATCAGGCTGCCGTAATTCTATCCAATGTCAGCCGCACAATATTTTCCGATGTCCATCCGTTGCTGGCGGCCCTGAACTCCAGAAAGATCCGGTGCCGCAGGGTATCCAGAGCGACATACTGAATATCCTCCGGCAACACATAGTTTCTGCCGTCGGCATAGGCTTTGACTCTCGCCATGTCCCTGAGAGCGAAAATCGCCCGGGACGATGCGCCCAGACGCACCAGCGCCGCTGACGGATCTTTCACGTCCCAACCGGTTTTTTTCCGGGTCTCATCCACCATGGCAATGATGTATTCGGCGGCCGCATCCTCCACCACGACCGCTTCCCTGATTTCATTGCGAATGTTCAAAATATCCTCCAGATCGACAACCTTTCCCACCGATTCCAGTTTGTCCCGCCGATCGAGTGCTTTTGTTTCCAGCATCCGCTTTTCATTTTCCGATCCGATATAGTCCACGATGATTTTCAGCAGGAAGCGGTCGATCTGGGCCTCCGGCAGGCGATAAGTGCCTTCCTGTTCGATCGGATTCATGGTGGCCAAAACCATGAAGGGGTCCTTTAGCGGAAACGTCTCTCCGCCTCCCACTGTAATTTGCCTTTCCTGCATCGATTCCAACAAGGCGGCCTGGGTTCGGGGAGGCGTTCGGTTGATTTCATCGGCCAGGATGAAATTGGCGTCGTGAACCGGACCTTTCTCCAGGACAAACCGGTCCTTGATGAAGACATAGTTGCCGGTAATATCGGACGGGAGCATATCCGGCAGCATCTGAATCCTTTTAAATTCGCCGCCGATAGCCTTGCAGATCGCAGAAACCATCAGTGTCTTTGCCAACCCCGGAACACCCTCGAGCAGAACATGGCCGTCGGCCAGCAGGGCATACAAAACCATTCGGATGGTCCGGGTCTGCCCGATAATTACCTTTTCGACCTCCTGGACGATTCGTTCCAGCTTTTCCCGGGGATCCGGTATCGCGCGAAAGTCTTTAACCGTCCGCGCCTTGGAGTCAACCATTGGTCTCGTTTCCAGCATTGTATCCATTACAGGTGCCTCTTTTAGTGGGTGATCCTGAACATTGAGTCTCGAGAAACACAAAGGTTCCCGCTTTCATGAGCAAATTATTTGTATAAACCGTCTGTTCTGATCCGGATCAAGCGGAAATCAACGGAACCCTTGCAGCGCTTCTGGAAGGTGAGGATGTCCGGGGAACCTGGTTGCACAGCGGCCGGTAACCCGATTCCGGCTCGCTTCAAAATCCATGTGCCCCATATTCGTCACACATTATATCCGTATGATACGATAGCAATGGTTTAAATTTAAAAAAATGCGCAATATACCCCATTTTTCACCGCTTTTAACAGTACAAAACCGCATGGAATTTATACAATCGCCAAAATATCCGCCGCGCAGCGGCGATGGCAGATCATTGTTTCAACCTTTTTTCCATCCGTTCGGTTAGTCCGCTGAAAAATTCAAGAGCCGCCGCTTTGGAAGGCCCACGCCGGGTCGGCCTACAGGCTAATACGCCTAAAACATGCGTATCTTATTTTCCTGCAAATACCGTCCGTTCCCCATTTGATTCCCGCCGGGCCGGGGTTAATTTTGACTTGACGGCTGATTCACGAATTTTTCAACACCGTGTGAGAGTGATCTTGGTTTGATTTTTCAAGGTGAGTCAATCGTCATCCCATAGGCGAAGCGGACTTTGCTGGAATCCTGAATTTCAGCGGGGTTCCGACCTTAATTTTTCACGGCAGTTCAAGGATGGAGGGAGAACTATGATAAAATCAACGATCTTCAACACAGTGATTCTGTTTTCAGTCTTAATATTATTGCCGGCCGGAATGCTGGTCGGCTGCGGAAACGATACCGAGGAAAAGGCGGCCGTCGACAGCCGCCAGGACCAGGACCGCCAAATGGCTGCCGTCGAACCCCGACGGGATGAGGCGGGAGACCAGGCTCACATCCAGCCGGCGCCGGAAAATCAGCCGGTGCCGGGCCAGGCCGCTGACAATCTGGTCGGCAAGAAGGTTGTCGGAAGCGACGGTCGGATGCTGGGCACGGTGGCCGAGCTGTATGGCGCCAACGAGGCCTCCGGATATGCAATTATAAAAGATGACGGTGACCGTCTGCATCCCGTTCCGGTCGATCTTATAAACGAAGATCCCGAGGGGGAGGGACTGAGAGCGGAATTTGACAGCGACACTTTCCAGCGGGCACCCGCCTTCTCCCAGGCCGCACGGCAGCAGTTTTCCGATACTCGGCTGAATGAAGTCCGTGGATACTATGAAAACCATACCGGGATTAACCGGCAGATGCCTTCCGATCAGCCCGAGGAAAATAACTACCAGAGAAAACCGGGCACCGGAAACACTGAAAATCAGAAATAATCAACTATAAATTTTTGGGCGAGACCCGATCGTGTCAATTTCGAGCAATCGGGAAGTCGCGAACAAAAACATAGAAAATCGATGGAGGTGTATATGAAAAAGATTGGAATCGCAGCAATTATCATGATGGCCTTTTTCATTTCGGTAAGCGTATATGCCGCGGGTACCGAGACGCAGCATTCGATGAACCAGGGCCGGGCGATGTCCGACAGCGGCGGCATTTCTCACATGCTTCAGGCCAGTAAAATAATCGACAAGGACGTCGTCAACAGCCAGGGTGAAGAATTGGGTGAGGTCAAAGATCTGATCTTCAGCCAAAATGGCGAGATCAGTCACCTGGTCATTTCCCGTGACGGTGTTCTGGGTCTGGGAGGTGAGCTGGTACCGATTCCCTGGTCCATGGCCCAAGCAAATTTTCAGGATGACAAGCTGGTACTGAATCTGGATAGAGCAAAGTTGGACAACGCGCCGAGCTTCAAGTCCGACCAATGGGATGAATTCTTCTCATCCGACTACCAGAATGAGGTTCGCGCCTATTATGGTGAGGGAGGCCCGGCCCATATGAACCAGGAAAAGACCCGAATGGAACAAATGGAACAGGAACGTAACGTTCCGAAGCCCAGAACTCCCGGTACTGAAATGGACATCCAGAAGGAGGATACAAACCCTAAAACCCAAGGAAATTAATAAAATTGACAAATGGTGGACATTTCATCGACCGGCTGTGAATCGTGCCCATGCCGGCCGGCCCTGATCCGGGTCGATAAATTATGTCCGACTCCCCATCCCCGGCGGCGATTGGCCGCCGGGGATTTTTATTGTTCAGCTTGACAATCCTGCAAAAAATCCAAATTTTCTATTAATTTCTCGGCCAAAAGCTTTTCCAATGTCCAGTTGAGAATATTTTATATAACCTCGAAGGTAAATATGAGGAGTGTCTATGAACAGGTATCTCGTTTTTTCATTTGTGGCACTTTCCCTCTGTCTCCTGCCTCTCCCCATCCAGGCCCAATCGACGGTTGCCCAGGAAAATGTCGGCGACACCTTGACGGTTCGGGGAAACGGGGAGATATCCGCAGCTCCGGACCGGGCGATCGTGCAACTTGGAGCGATTGCCGAGGGCAAGAAGGCATTACCTGCGCAAAAAGAGGTCAACCAAAAGGTGGCGGCCATTCTGAAAGCGGTAACGGCGACGGGAATTTCGGCGGAAAAGATTACGACGGCCGAATTGACTCTCGTACCGCTTTACGAATCATCCAAGCGGGTTGCACCGGACCAGAACAATTCCGCACGAATTATCGGATACGCGGCCACTAATATGATTCGGGTGGAAATCGCCGCCATGGACAGGATCGGCGATGTGATCGACGCCGCCATGGATGCCGGCGCGAATCGAGTTGAGCGGCTTTATTTTCAGCTGGCCGATGATACCACTGTCCGCAAAAGGGCCTTACGCGAGGCAGCCCGGAGCGCCCGGGAAAAAGCCCGGGAACTTGCGGACGCTCTGAATCTGCGGCTGGTTCGCATTCTGGAAATATCCGAGGAAGGTGTTCATCTGGTCAGACCCCAGTTTCGCATCCAGCCGATGACCGCCCTGGACGCAGAATCGACGCCGGTGCAACCCGGCCAAATCCAGGTCAGCGCTTCGGTGGTCATTACCTACCGGATCGAATCTTCCAAAGCTTCCGGTGCAGAGTAAGCTACCACCGGATTAATCGGGAAATGTTTTCTCACTCTGCAAAAAGTCGGATTAAGCCTGTGGGAGCGGCTTTCAGCCGCGATGGTTAAAGCTGGCCAAGCGGCAATTATTTTTTGCGGCTCAAGGCCGCTCCCACCAGCGTCGATGGCCTGTGTCTTACACCGATGCCGTTTCATAAGAGCCTCCCCCGCCCGATCCACTCTCATAGCAGGCCCCCGTGCTTATTTATACCACTCTGTAGGCACGAATGCTGATCCAGGCCTTTCTTGTCCCCTGTATTTTACTGTAATTATTCATGTATTTTGCATTTTTCCGGGGTGATAAAATTTTTAAAATAAATCTAACGGGTTAATATGCCCTTGACAGATGCAATTCTGAAATGATAGGTAGGGTTTTCCTGTATTTAAGCTTGTAAAATCCTGTAGGGGGGTCCTGGTTTAGTGAAGGGTCGTTATCAATTCGGTTTATTGTCAATTATTAGCGTATTGATTGCCGCGGTCTGCGTCATAGCCTATCCGGCGGCCGGATCTTCGCTCGATAAAATTTCACGGAACCTCAGCGGTTCCACCGTGGACCGACCTGCGGCGACTTCGGACCTGCATGATACCACGCTGATCTTTTTTAATATTAAAAACGGCAAGGTCCGCAAATCCGTCTATGCGCCGGAGTCCCTGTCCGCGAATGCCGAAATTATTGTAGACGGATATGTCGCCGGAATCGTGGCACTAAGTGGTGCGGAAGTGGACATCTATAAAGACAATATCCGGATGCGCAAGGTGTCCTGGCAGAAAGACGGTACCCTGTATTTCGATCATTTCGGCAAGTTAAGCCCAACCGAGATGAGTGCCCCGCCGGCGACGGCCCACGATTCCGGATTGATGCCCGTCAACGGGTATTCGTTCTTTCCAAAGGTTACCGGAGATGCCGTAAGTCCGGAAAACCGGTTCATGATCGATATCCAGGAGAACGGCAAGCAGACCGCCGTGGCGGTGCGCCAAAACGGATACCGGAGGTTGGGTGGGCTTCAAACGCAAGCTGGGGACAAATGGCATCGTTACCGCTATATCGGCGACCGGCTCCCGGCGCTCAATACCCGTCTTCATGATTTCGAAGACAGACTGCGCGCCATCGATGAAGGTATTTCAGAGGTGGAGAATATTTTTCAGGCGCCAATGGTCCGCAATGTCAATTTCGTGGATTACGAGGGCGTTCAGAATGCCTTAACCCGTGCGGGGGTTGACGATATCTGGTTTTTTGTCGAAACATTTCAAAACGAACCGGTCGCGGAGTTGAAAACCATTGCCAGGCATGAAGTATTTCATCTGCTCGTGGACAGGTATGACTTCACCAAATCCACCGGAGTTCGAAAGTTGTTTGCGGATCTGAAAGGCTATGGCGACCTGTCCCTCGGGAGGTTCCTGCTTGTCACCCGGGGAATTAACGGAAAAGGTTCCGAAAGCGAGGTCCTGAGCACGGCTAACCGGTTTTTTAATTTCATTAACGAAAAGAATATCATCGCAGGCGCCAAGGGAGGCCACTCCCAGGATAATCTCGATGAGTTCTGCACTTCCTTCCTGCACTCGCTGCTATATCCCGGGCAAATCAAGTTGAGACTCAATCAGCCCCTGAATAAAGGCAACCCCTCTGTGCCTGGTTATTTTCAAATCGATGAAAAAAAAGAGATTTTGTCCAAATACCGGCAGATGATCGGGTATCTGCTGGACTGTATCGACCGCTCCCGCAAAGAACCCATCGAGGCGCTGCTCGAAAATGATCTCACCTATATAGAAACCCTCCAAAACGACTTTTCGTGGGCCGCGGATGCGCCGCCCGGAGTGCATTCCTGATATTGATGAGCATAACAGCCATCCTTTTCTACCCCTGCAAACGATAACTCCATAAAATTAGTTCCCTGGCGGAACCGGCGGAATGGGTGACGCACCTGATATTTGACAACGCCCTATACTTATCCCATGGGAGTAGTATTGGGTAATGGCCTTCTGCCGACGAAATCGGAACGTGCCAAAATAAGGTCAATTGCATATTGGTTTATCTTATCCGCGATCCTATTATCAGGTCAGTCGAAGGTCACGAGGAAGCAGACTGGGAGAATTTAAACGGGGAGAATCCACAGCAAGATTCCTTTCGGGAACAGTGAATGAAAAAAAACGGCAAAGTTCTAAAAGTACAGATCATCTTTGACCAGCGCGCCGAGCAGGAAGCCGGCCTCTGGGAGGCGGTGGAAGCGATCCGATCCCTGGGGCACACCATTGTGACCCAACAAATATCGCAGCCTGAAGATGCCACTCGATACGCTGCCGAAGCCGTCGAACGTAACGCGGACCGAATCGTGGCGGTGGGAGGCGACGGGATGCTCAACCTGGTGATCAACGGCGTGCTACCCGCGGACTGCAATGCACGCCAGGCAGTGGGTTTGATTCCATTCGGCACCGCCAATGACTTCGCCGGCGCCGGCAATATCCCCCGCGAGGACTACAGTGCCGCCTTGGATCTGGTACTCCGGGCGCCGCCTCAGGTTATCGACGTCGGACAGGTGAATGAGACTTATTTTATCAATGTGATCGCGGGCGGCTTCCCCGCCGAAGCGGCTGCGGATGCCTCACGCAAAGCGAAAGAGGTTCTGGGAAAGTTTGCATACTTCTTGACCGGTCTTGCCAATATCGCCAATTTAGAAGCACAGCATGTGCAGTTCACCGCGCCTGGTTTCGAGTGGAGCGGCGCCGTTTATGCTTTCGCGCTGGGAAACGGCCGGCAGGCGGGCGGCGGATTTTCGGTGGCCCCCAAGGCAGTCGTCAATGACGGTCTGCTCGATCTGATGATCATACCGGAGTGGGAAGAGGGAATTATCGAATTGGTTTCAGAGTACTCCCGGCTCAAACGACACGACCCAACAGACCACATCTTTTATGCCCAGATTCCCCGGTTGAAGCTGGAGAGTCGGGAAACCATTCATCTCAACCTGGATGGGGAGCCGGTCGAGGGCACCGATTTTGACTTCCAGGCTCATCCCGGCCGGCTGCGCTTTTGTCTGCCGCCCGAGTCACCGCTTTTAATCGAACCGGTTACGGACTGACGAGGAGAATGTCATGGGTAAAAAGCTTCTGCTGCTGCTCTGGTGTTGCTGGATGGCGGGTGCCGGCTGTTCCACCGTGCGCACCAGTCAGGATTATCGGCCGAATACCAATTTTTCGGACCTTGAGACTTATCGCTTCCAAGCAAGAGAATCCAGCCGGGATACCGAGGACAGTCAGGCCGACCCCCTGGTCGATGAACGCATCCGCACGGCGATCGTTCGGGATCTGGATGCCAAAGGCTATCGTCAGCGGAATGGAAGCCAGCCGGATTTCTTCATTGATTACCATTATATGGTCCGACAGATTCTCGAATCTGATGATGTTGGCACCGGATTCGGGATCGGCACCTGGGGCGGGGGGACTTATGGTGGGGTGGGAATCGGTACCGGAACGAATGTGTATACCCGGGAACAGGGCATGCTTACCATCGATTTCGTCAATCCGCAGGACGAAAAGGTCTTATGGCGAGGCAAGGGAACCCATCCCGTGGCAGAGCACTGGGACCCCGAAACCAAAACAGTGAAGATCAACGAACTGGTCACCAAAGTTTTGGCCCAGTTTCCGCCATCACCCTGAACAAGGGTTTTCAGGATTTGCGTGCCCTATAAAAAGGATTGATTATGGACCTTATCCGCATAATTATAGCGGTATTGCTACCGCCGCTCGGTGTTTTTCTGCAGGTGGGCTTGGGCAAGCACTTCTGGCTGAACATCCTGCTGACACTTCTTGGCTATATCCCCGGCATCATCCACGCTGTGTGGGTGATCGCCAAGTATTGATCCGACCGCTAAATGTAGCGGTCGGTCAATATAATCATCCATCATCGTGAAAGGAGAAAACCATGTTTGCTAAAACGGACAAATCGGGACTGGTGACAATCTGCGCAGTTGCAGCGATTCTGGCGACACTGCTTATTTCAGGGTGCCAAACTCCGGCGGGCAGAAGTGCGGGAAATGTGGTGGATGATGCCACCATAACGACCAAGGTAAAGACCCAGCTGTTTGACGACAAAGCCTTGAGCGGGTTTGCGATTTCGGTCGAAACCTTTGAAGGAGAGGTCACACTGACCGGATCCGTGGATTCGGCTGAACAGAAGCAGCGTGCAACCCAGTTGGCTAAATCCGTCCACGGGGTGAAGGACGTCAACAATCTTCTGAAGATAAAATAAAACCGGCGTGAAGTGAGCTTGGATCCGGCATATCAGCACTTGATCTGAATGCCGGATCGCCGATGCCCGCTCGATTTGCGCCGGTTTTATGATTTGGCCTTTGCCTCCGCCGCCTCGTACTGTTCAAAGAGCTTGTCCAACTCCTGCTCGCTGCACAGCTTTTTCAAATGGCCGAAGACATCCTCCTCCTCCTCGTCGATGTGATGTCTGTTGAGCTCGTCCAGCACTTTGGCCTTGGCTTTGAAAACTTCGCTGTCCAGGCTAAGATCCATTAATTCCTTCAGAACGATCTTGCCGACATGATGCTCCTGAAGTCCTTCCAGACCATCGTCTTTTGCTTCTTCGTCGTCGGAATCCTTGAGCAGCTCGAAGATTGACGCCTCCTCGCCGATCATGTGCGGGTACAGGGATTCATAAAACTCATTCCGCAGACGCTCTCTTTCCTGCGGATCCTTGGCTTCGGTCAACTGTTTCCCCAATCGCATCTGTTCCCTATGGTCCTCCCTGAGGTGCCTAAGAAAATCGTGTTCAGCCATCTGCTGTGTCCTCCCCAAACAAAATTTGATAAAATTAGCATCACCGCGACCCTTGCCGGTCCTGCCGGCAAGGCGCATTTTCAGCCCGGCGCGGAAAGGGCGGCGGTTTCGCAACCGCCGCCCCAAGGGCGAATTGATCGCCTCAAATCCGACCTGCAAAAGCCTGGCTTTCCACGCCGCTTTTTAAATTAATGTCAGGCTGTATTAATTAACTGCGGGTTCGGAAATTCAACAACACATCCTGTAAAAGAAGGCTGCAAAACACGTGTCATATGCCTTGGATGTAGTCATCGGCTTCCCTTTGCGCTTTTTCACGCTCCCAGCCATATCTTTCCTGCAGTTTTCCAACCAGCTGGTCCTTTTTGCCGGCGGCGACATCCAGGTCATCGTCGGTCAATTTTCCCCATTTTTCCTTCATTTGACCCTTTACTTGTTTCCAGTTGCCTTTTACTTGGTCCCAGTTCATGATGCTTCTCCTTTTTGATGATTCATTCTCATTGTTGACCTATTCTTCTCTTTCAAAAAAAACTGCCGTTCTGCAAGAATAATTATTGATGAATATCCAGGCGCGCGGCAGCCCCGAAGAACACCTTGAATCTAAGCTTGACAGCGCTTGAATAAAATGGGTAAA
The DNA here is from genome assembly GCA_963774425.1 of uncultured delta proteobacterium. GTDB lineage: Bacteria > Desulfobacterota > Desulfobacteria > Desulfobacterales > JAFDCJ01 > JAFDCJ01. The sequence continues at coordinate 97,385 of CAVZEZ010000002.1, forward strand.
AGCGTTTATTTCATATGCTGCGATTACGTATATTCTATATGCTGCGATCATGTATCCCAAGGGGGTACAAATGCGCAGCCCCGCACGAGCCGAGGCCTCGGGGCTAAAAAGCAGCCGGTCTGATCAAAGGAAGAAACATTTTAAAAGGATTGCATCATTTTACCCCCTCCCTCAATCCCTCCCGCCGGGGGAGGGAAGAAATCTCCTCTCCCTTGATGGGAGAGGCCGGGTGAGGGTGAAAATCGAATATATGCCTTTTAACAAGTGAAGTTTCACATAAGAATGGTGTCGCCGGCGGTGTGCCGAACGCAAAAATACCACGGGAAATCCAGAATAATAGGGTCAATTGTATATTTGTCCAGGTAAAAGGCGGTTTTATCATAGGCCAGATTTAACCAGGGTCCCATCATCGACCCGGATGAAAGCGATTCCCATGCATGAGCGGCAACAATGGATTCATGGGTCTTCAAAGCCTGGTCGAAAATCAGGAGAAAAGCGAGGTGTGGATAATGGAAGCAAAAAGTTCGCCTGGGGCCTACACCTTCCCGGGTGTGTGGCTGATTTTCATATTGCTGGCTGCCTGCAGCACGGTGCCGGTCACCGGACGGCATCAGCTGGATCTGGTCCCCTCCGATCAGATAATGGCCATGAGCGCCGACGAATACGGCAAGTTCATCTCCGAGCATGAAGTGATCACCGGTACGGAGGAATCCCAAATGGTGAAGCGCGTGGGAGAACGGATCAGCCAAGCCGTGGAAGGCTACCTTTCCCGGCACGGCAACTCCGAATTGCTGCAGGGATACAACTGGGAGTTCAATCTGGTGAAGGATCCCAGCGCCAATGCCTGGGCCATGCCGGGCGGCAAGGTCGTGGTTTACAGCGGTATTCTGCCGGTGACCCAGAACGAGAACGGGCTGGCGACGGTGATGGGACACGAGGTTGCGCATGCAATCGCCCAACACGGCAATGAGCGCATGAGCCAGGCCCTGTTAACACAGCTCGGGGGTGCGGCCCTCAGTGTTGCGCTGTCGCAGAATCCCTCACAAGCCAACAATATCTTTATGGCGGCTTACGGCGTCGGCACACAGGTCGGTGTTCTGCTGCCTTACAGCCGTCTTCAGGAGTCCGAGGCCGACCACCTGGGGTTGATTTTTATGGCAATGGCGGGGTACGACCCTCGCAAAGCGGTCGATTTCTGGCAGCGGATGTCGGCCCAGGAAAACAGCCAGGCACCCCCGGAGTTTTTGAGTACCCATCCCTCGCACGGTACCCGGATCGATCAGATTAAGGAGAACCTGCCGGAAGCCTTGAAGTATTATCAGCAGCAACAATGAGCAGAAACGGTTGAATTCCAATGTTCGAAGAAGATTATGTCGTGATACTCAATGAAGTGATCGTTTCCTGCCGGGATGCGGAAACCAGGTATGATACGGCCGCGGAAATTATCGACGACGAGAACTTGAAGGCGGTTTTCACACATGTGTCCGGAAGTCGGAATAAAACGGCTCTGGGGCTTGAGGTGGCTTTGAAGGATATGGGAAATCTTCCCATGGCTCCGGATCCTGAAAAGGAAACCTTGCTGAATCTCTGGACGAGAGCCAGACTCGCCGTGGGAAAAAACAACGAACACCGCATTCTATATGAGGATAGCATGCGGCTGGAAAAGCAGGTTGCTGAACACTGCAACCGGGCGCTGGCGCACGAATTGCCCGGCGGCATTCGACGGCTGATAGAGAACCTGAAACAGCATTCGGCAGCCTTCAGACAATGGTTGGAAACCGGGTTGGATCATTGACCGGCGCAGCTGGATTTCGAAACGAGCCGTTGCAGGAGATGGTGGTCACAGCTCTTTTTTTGTCATGGATCTACGTTCCAGCCGTCGGGCCGGCCGCAACGGCCGAATCTTTGATGAAACCCAGAAAGAGGATCTGCAGCGTTTTCTCGGCGCGAACACCCAGCAGAAAATATTGTTTGTCATCCTCAGTGTGCCGATCGTGCATTTACCCAGGTTGCTGGCCAAAGTGGTGGCCAAACTGCCGCCGCCCAATGAAGACTTCTCCGATCGCTGGTCCTCCGGCGCCCAGGTCCGGGATCGGGATTGGGTGCTGGAAACGCTGCAGAGCCACCAGACTCGTTATCCCCGGCAACATCTGGTGCTTCTGAGCGGTGATATCCATATCGGCTGTGTGCATCGCATTTCCTGGCAGGATTCGCCTCACCGCCTGTATCAGTTTATCTCCAGCGGCATTACTCATGACACCGGTCGTCTGATCGCTCTGGGGTCCAAGCTCCTGATCCGCATGAACAACCGCATCGAAACCACGGATAAGTCCTTGCAGGCCAGTGTTGCTCTGGAAAAGGGCACCGGCGGCAGGCACCGGAATCCCTGCACGGGTCTGAATCTGGGACTGGTGGAAATCGACACGCCTTCTCCCGAATCCCGACCGGCCATCCGGTTCGCATTGTTCAGCCACGAGGCAGACCGCCCCGTGTGTGTTTATCGTTCCGAGTGGCTCAGATGATCCTTGAAGCGGCCTGAAGAACCGGTCCAAAAATTCAAATTCTCGCCGCACCAATCGATCGGATCGTTGGATCCCTGTCCTCAAGATATTAGTATAAATTGGAACGGCAGGTGAGGTGCCGCAAGGCGGGGCCGGGCAGGCGGCTAATCTACGGCCTATACCCCGCACGGGTTTCCCATTTGAAGTGAACCAGGGCGGATATCCGGTGAATGTCGAGCTTTTTCATGAGATTGTAGCGGTGTTTTTCCACCGTCCGCTTACTCAGATACAGGTAGCGCGCAATGTCTTTGGTCCGATAGCCCTCCGTTATCAGATTCAATATCTCATTTTCGCGGCTGCTGAGAGATGCGATGTGTCCATGGCCGGCACGTGAAAGATTTCCACGTTCCGCCAAAACCATGCGGATCATCTGGTCCATCGCGCAAGGGGTGAGATAATATTTACCCGTCAAAAGGGTATCGATTGCCGCCCGAATATCTGAAAATCCGTCGCTGTTGCGACAGTACCCGGTGGCGCCGGCCTGGATGATATCCAAGACATACTCCACATTGTTGACGGTGGATATGGCGAGGATCGGTGTGTCCGGCAGCCGCTTTTTGAGTTCCACCACCATCGTGTGTCCGCTGAGTTTGTACAGCAGCAGATCCAATATGATCAGATCCACATTCCAGGATTCAGCCGTGCGGACCGCTTCCATGCCGTCGCCGGCTTCTCCGGCAACCGCATAGCGTGCATCCTTCATCAATAAGGATTTGAGCGCTTCCCGGACGAGCAAAAAATTCGCGATGATGCCGATTCGAACCTTTTTTAACATTCGGACAAATAACCTTCCAGATTTTCCGGTAAATTGCAGCACCGGACAGAAGATCCATGGACCCCGCCGCGGCGGCACGCACGATTCGAACTTACGGTTTGCGCCTGGAAGCGTGCCAAGCGCTCCCGAATCAGTGGGTGATCGTGGGCAAATGTCTATTTTTCTGTTCCAAACCGGTTCTGTGCCATATCAGGCAATCCGGACTCTTTCGCGATGTGCCACTTCACCGGAGGTTCCAGTGAACCAAGTGATTACCCAGCAGTGCCTATCATAAAAAAGTATAGTGAAACCCACTGGATAGCAAAATAGGGTGAAGATGGTATATTTGCCGGCATCTTCCCTACTGGGAATATACTGGTATAATTCGCGTCAAATAGAGGGTTTGCCCTATTTTCATTAGTGTGCTTCTATTGTAAGAGTGTCTGACTTCATTCAAAACGAGGTGTGAATCAACCGGCTGTTTCAGCCAAGGGCACAGCTTATGGTAAATTTAAAAACATGCGGTGTCTGGCTTATCCCGGTACTGATTGGTTGGATTGTGCTCGCAGTGGTGCCGGCGCAGGGGGCGACCGACGAGTTTATCCGGGGATATGTCACCGCCGTTTTAACCGAGCACTTTCCAGCGGGCGTCGAAAGAATAGGGGTTGAAAGCGGCATCATCCACCTGGAAGGCGCCACCTTATCCGAAACCCAAAAATCGGAAATCAGAAAACTGCTGTCCGAGGTCCAGGGCGTCAAAGGGATTGTATTCGATCGCGCTGAACCGGAAACCACCACTTCCCGGGCGGATGAAGAGCTGCCCGAGCTGTTGCCGGAAAAGCTGTTGTTTCAGCCCCTGCTGGCCGATCCGCGGTGGCCGCATTTTTCAGCCTCTTATCAGCGTTATCTGAACCGCAGCGACCAGCTAAAGGATGTGGCCGCCACCAGCTTCGGTGAGTCATTCAGCATTTACCGGTTTCGGGGTCCCGGGGATTCAATCATGGAAGTCGGCATCCAGGCAGGTGTATTCTCTGTTTTCGATCTGGACTCCGAATCTTTTGACTTGATCAATGCCGACTACCTGGTCGGCATTCCCCTCATCCTCGAAAAAAGCAATTTTACCCAGATGCTCCGTATTTTCCATCAAAGCTCCCATTTGGGAGACGAGTATCTTTTGCGCGGACAGGCCGATGAGCGCATCAACCTGAGCTACGAAGGCGTCGATACGGTCTTGTCCTATGACCTGCCGGCGGGTTTTCGAATTTATGCCGGGGGAGGCTACCTGTTTCACCGAACCCCGTCCGGGCTCGATCCGTGGTCCACCCAGGCCGGAATCGAATTTCGCAGCCCCAGGACCTGGCTGGGGGGGGCGCTGCGTCCGGTCGCGGCGGCGGATGTCCAAAATACCCAGGAAAGCGAGTGGGACACCGATTTATCGATTCGCAGCGGGGTGCAATTCGAGAACCCGGATTTTCTGAGCCGCAAACTCCTTCTTCTACTCGAATACTATAACGGGAAATCTCCCAACGGGCAGTTTTACGAAAACAACATCGAATTTTTTGGCATCGGCGTCCATCTGTATTTCTAACTCCGGTCATCAGCCACCGTCTCTTCCGGCGAGAATCGAAAAGGTTCTACCGACCGGGGTGAGACGGTTTACAGCACCAGAGCTGCCGGATGCCGGTGGCTGATGACTGGAGATATCGGAGATATCCAAAGATACACGACGGAGTCGCCGGCGGAAAAATACTGCGTTACCGACCGCAAAATACAAGGTCTCCCCTATTGGATGAATTGCCGGAAGGTCCTATTATTCATTGCTGGGAAGTTTGTAACGTTCCCCACCCCGATGACTGTCGGTTTCTGTTAATTACCATTGTGGCGCGGGGGGAACGGATAGCGAACAGGATGCCGACCACTTTACGGGTTGTATGACGTGGACTGTCGCTGCTGAGACCTCAGGGCTCACTCAAAAATAACTTCACATTTTATACGCTGATGCATCCTGCCCGGCCTTGATGTTGCGAAAGCTCGAAATATCCTGATATTCCTGCGGTTTCGCGCCTTGCCAGGCAGGCGGCTCAATGCCTAAATCTGTGAATTAATTATTTCGTGAACCCTTAGGAAGAAAACCGCTATTCTGACACGAGAGCGCCCGACTCTGAGCTTTGCCATTGCGATGAGGCCACGCGGATATATCTGAATATCGCCCAATACTGAACCTGAACCAGACATAAGGAGAAACGGTTATGAACGAATTTGAAAAATACCGTGCACAGGTCGAAGCCAAAATGAACAGCTTCAATGAATCCATCGAGGAAGTCATCGCCAAGGCCAAAAGGAGAAATGCGACCGCGCCCGAGATCGATATCGATCGCATTGTCGCAAAACATGAAACCGCAAAAGCCAAGGTAAAAGCGCTGGAAACAACAAACGAAACGACGTTGCAGAAAATACAACATGAACTGGTGGAACTGTTCGATGATATGGACGAAGATCTGCGCCAGGCGATCGCCTATTTCGGCTGATGGGTCGCGCTGAATCGACCTACCCGTAATCAGCCTCCGATACGGGCCGATCTTTTAAGATCACTGAGACCTTTGAAAAGTGCTCATTTTTGCAAGGGTCTCATCACTGCAAGTATAGGAGCCACCTGCCATGCCAGATACCGAAAAACGCGTCGCACTCGTCACCGGTGCCAACAAGGGCATCGGATTCGAAATCGCCGCAAAACTCGCGGGCATGCATATTACCGTGTTGCTCGGTGCCCGCAATCCGGATCGGGGAGTCAAAGCCCGGGAACAACTAAGCCGCAAGGAGCCCGATGTGCACTTCATTTTGCTGGACGTCGCCGATGTCAGGTCCATTCAGGCCGCGGTGGGCAGAATCAAGGATGAATTCCAACGGCTGGATATCCTGGTCAACAATGCCGGGATCATGGTCGATTCCGAAACGCACATCACGGAACTGAACGCCACCATATTACAAAACACCATCGAGACCAATTCTCTGGGCCCCCTGCTGTTAAGTCAGGCTTGTCTTCCGTTGATGAAGCGCAACCACTATGGCCGCATCGTCAATATGTCCAGTTCCTTGGGATCCCTGGCCGAGATCGCCAACCCGGATTCTGCCCTGGCCGGAATTCAGGCCCCGGCCTATCGGTTGTCAAAAACGTTTCTAAATGGAATAACGGCGTTGCTTGCAGCCGAGTTGCGCGGCACCAATATTCTGGTAAATTCAGCCTGTCCCGGATGGGTACGCACCGATCTGGGTGGACCGCAGGCGACTCTCTCACCTCAAGAGGGTGCCGATACCCCCGTATGGTTAGCCACGCTGCCGGACGGAGGACCTACCGGTGGGTTTTTTCGCGAGCGCCAACCGACAGCCTGGTGAAGGGTGAGGTTTTAAGGTTCGATCGGCGGTCAACCCTGAACCCCGAAACCCTTGAACTCTGAACCTGAAAGATGAAGTTTAACCCGAGCGGGTCTTGCTGTTGGGCAATACCCCTGTTTGGTCTCCCTTTCGCCCCAAATCAATTCGGAAAGCTATCGACGGGCCTGTCGCTTGCGGGCCACATTGATCAGGCTGCCTTCCAGCATCATCTCAATCTGGCGACCGCTCAAACCGTGCCGCAGCCGGTAGCTTTCATCCTTGGTTTTGTTCGTTACCTGGATGAAATCCTCCCTGCCGATCGCAGCACGCAGGTCGCTCAGCGACAACGCATCGCCCGGCGCGATCCGGCTGCAATCCGCGGGATCCGTGAACGTGAGCGGCAGAATGCCGAAATTGATCAGATTTTGCCAGTGAATGCGGGCGAAACTTTTGGCCAGTACCGTTTTGAGGCCCAAATAGCGAGGTGCCAACGCCGCATGCTCCCGGCTGGACCCCTGTCCATAATTTTCGCCGGCGACGATGGCGAAACCCTGATCGCGCAGTTTCTCGGATCGATCGTAAAAGGTCGGGTCCACCCGGTTGAAAACAAATTTGCTGATTTCAGGGATATTGCTGCGGAACGGCAGAATCTGAGCACCGGCCGGCATGATCTCGTCGGTGGAAATGTCGTCGCCGACTTTCAGCAGCACCGGAACGGCCATGACGTCCGGCAGCGGAACGAACTGGGGCAGCGGTTTGATATTGGGGCCCTTTTCAAGCTCGATTCCCGCGCCCGTCGGTGGAGGTGCAATCAGCATTTGGGTGTTGATTTGGAGGGTCTCCGGTTCACTGAAATGCGGGTAGGGCATCTCCAGGGTGCGGGGATCGGTGATGACGCCGGTCAGCGCCGAGGCCGCCGCCGTTTCGGGGCTGCACAGATAAACCTGGTCCTCTTTGGTACCCGAGCGGCCGGGGAAGTTGCGGGGCACGGTGCGCAGGCTGATTTTCCCACTGGCCGGGGCCTGGCCCATCCCGATGCAGCCGTTGCATCCGGCCTGATGAATGCGCGCGCCGGATCGAATCAGCTTCTCGAGAAATCCCAGGGCTGCCAGGTTTTCCAGCATTTGGCGCGAGGTGGGATTGATGTCGAACGAAACCCGGTGATGCGCCTGGCGGCCGTCCACCATCAGCGCCGGGATCACAAAATCCCGCAGTCCGGGATTGGCGGAGGAACCGATGTAGGCCTGGTATATTTCGCGGCCGGCTACCTCACTGACGGCAACGACATTGCCGGGGCTGCTCGGCAGGGCGATCAACGGCACCAGACCGGCGAGGTCGATTTCATCGGTTTCATCATAGGCGGCATCCGGATCACGCTGAATTTCAGTCCAGACATCTTCGCGGCCCTGGATTCTTAAAAATTTTCGAACGGCCTCGTCGGACGGGAAGACGGTGGTAGTTGCCCCCAGTTCGGTCCCCATATTGGCAATCACATGGCGGTCCATGGCCGTCAGGCTGTCCAGTCCCGGTCCATAATACTCGATGATTTTGCCGAATCCGCCGTCCACACCGTGACGCCGCAGCATCTCCAGAATGACGTCTTTGGCACTGACCCACTCCGGGAGGCTGCCGGTCAGCCGAACCCCCATAACCTTGGGCATTTTCAGGTAAATGGGCTCACCGGCCATGGCCAGGGCGACTTCCAGTCCGCCGGCGCCCATGGCCAGCATCCCCAAGGCGCCGCCGGCCGGCGTATGGCTGTCCGAACCGAGCAGGCTTTGACCGGGGACGCCGAAACGTTCCATGTGAACCGGATGGCTGACCCCGTTTCCCGGACGGCTGTACCAGACACCGAACTTTTGACAGGCGCTGAGCAAAAACAGGTGGTCATCGGCATTTTTGTAATCCGTCTGCAACAGGTTGTGATCGACATACTGGGCCGAGAGTTTCGTTTTCACCCGTGGAAGCTGAATGGCCTCGAATTCCAGCATGACCATCGTGCCGGTGGCATCCTGGGTCAGGGTCTGATCAATGGTCAGTCCGATTTCTTCTCCGGGCTGCATCCGGCCTGTCACCAGATGAGATTCTATGAGTTTTTGCGCAACATTTTTTCCCATAAATTGTTCTCCTTCACCCGGGTCCGGACTTGTCGTAGCGTCGGCTGAGCGCCACGCAGTCAAGAATGTACCCCTTCATGTCCTTCTCGAGATCACCCGTTAAATGAGGTTGCCGCATTTTCAGCCGCGAGTGCACGGTCGAGCGCCCACGTCCCAAATATGGGCGTCCGCGATCAGGGGCGGGGTGCGTTCAACCTGCAGATTGCGAGGCGATTGCCTGCAGATTACTGTCGATGTATTCCAAATGAATTTTCTCCTCGCTGAAATAGGCTCTCAGGCTTTCCTTTATGGCGGGAGGCGCCTGCCAGGAAACGACTTCACCGTAGTGGCGATTGGTTATCTCCTCTGTCGTTTTCATGGCTTTCAAGGCACCGGTCAATCCGGTGTAACTGCGAATCGCCGTAAAGGCCTCGATGACATATCCTTTGAAATCCTGGGACGGTTCCGGCGGCTGTCCGCCCAGCGCCTCGATATGTTTGGAAAGACCGGCGATATGTTTGCGGTGGTCTTCCTGAAATGTCAGCAGGCGGTCTCTGATGATCGGATCTTCGATTTCCTTGACCGCCTGATTGTAGGCATGGACGGCATCGATGTCCAGCTGAACCAGATTTACCATGGCTTCGATGAGTTCTTTTTCATTCATTTTTTGTATGTTTAAACCTCTTCCTATTTTGATTAACAAACGATTAAACGCCGGTCGCTCGGCTGACTGCCGGGTCAAGAAAAATCGAAAACGCCACCGGTTTCTCCCTGAAATAGAAACCAAAGTGCTGACCGAACACAGATATGTGCAAATTTTTGTTAATCCCTATCGGCTACTTAGCTTCCGCTAATTTCGTCAATTCTTCTTCGATCACGCCCCGAAAAAGCGGAATCTTGTATTCGTTTTTCTGCAGCGGTTCGGCATCTGCGACCACCGCTTTCGCTGCGGCAGCGATGACAGCCTCATCGAGTTTTTGGTCGTGAATCGCTTTTTCCAGAGCCCGGGCGCGCCACGGGATCGGCGCCGCTCCGCTGAGCACCGCCCGGGAGGCGACGACCCGCCCGCCCTCGAATTGAATTGCCAGCGCCAGCCCGGAGAGGGCAAAGTCCCACGCGCGTCTGGCCCGCACCTTGCGATATGAACTTTGCAGATCCGGTGGCGGCGGCGGCAGCCGGATTTCGGTCACCAGCTCCCCCCGCTCGAGGACGGTTTCCCGTGTTACATCCTCCGCCGGCGGTATGTGAAATTTTTCCAGCGGCAGCGTACGTCGGCCCTGAGGGCCCGCAATGTGAACCTCGGCATTCAGCGCCACCAGTGCCGGCGCCGTGTCGGACGGATGCACGATGTAGCAGATGTCGCCGCTGCCGAAAATCGCGTGAAACTGGTTTTCCCCTTCGGCGGCATAGCAGGTCGGTCCCCCCTTGCGCAGGCAGTTGAAATCCCCGCGGTAATACCAGCAGCGCGGTTTTTGACAGAGATTACCGCCGATGGTTCCCTGATTTCGAAGTTGCGGACTGGCCACCTCCGAAGCCCCGCGGGCCAAGGCCGTGTAGCGTTGTCGAATCAGCGGGTGCTCCGCCACCTCGGTGATGGTGGTCAGGGCGCCGATGCGCAACCCGCCGTCGCCGGTCTCACGAATGCCGCAAAGCTCGGTAATTCCGCCGATGCTGACGATTTTGGCGGCCTGAAAAATCCCGTCCCGCAAACAGCCCAGCAAATCGGTGCCGCCGGCGTGCACGAAGGCGTCCTCATCGGACAGATGGTATAGGGCTTGCTTGAGGTTTTGCGGATGCACATATGCGAATTGTGGCAGCATTTCTCTGATCTCCCCGGATCCCGGTTCCAGGTTCCAGGTTCGGAATTCAGGGTCCAAAGTTGATTCAACAGCTGTACTGAACTCAAACCCTCCAACCCCGAACCTCTGAACCTCGAACTCCCGAACCTAACTTTTATCCAACGCCGCATTGAGCTGTAACGGGCTGAGCGGCGATGCGGTCATGCGGATGCCGGTGGCATGGTAGACGGCATTGGCCACGGCCGCGGCCGTCGGAATGGTTACGGGCTCGCCCAGTCCCTTGGCTCCGGTAATATTGGCTTCGCTGTCCGGCAGCTCGACGGGCACACTGGTCATTTCGGCCGGCACGTCCAGGGCGGTCGGCAATTTGTAGTCGTGCCAGTTGCGGCTGACCAGCTTACCGGTTTGCCGACCGTCGAAAATGCGCATTTCGGTCATTGCCAGACCGATGCCCATGGTGATCCCTCCGTAGACCTGGCTGTCATAGGTCATGCGGTTCATGACGCGGCCGCTGTCATTGGCGCTCAGAAACCGCAAAATCCTGACTTCGCCGGTCGCGGTGTCGACCTCCACCTCGCAGAACTGCACACAAAAAGGATTGACGGTCTTGCCGGCCGGATTCGGCCCCCGGTAACCGATACCCACCACCACGCCGCGCTTTTTGAATTCAGCCAGATCGGTTACCCGGATTTTCCGGCTGGAATTGCTGCGGAAGACGATATCCCGCCCCTGCAAGCGCAGGTCATCGATTTTGGTTTTCAGATCATCAGCGGCCATTTCCAGCAGTTGCCGCTTGACATGTACCGCGGCATTGCGCACTGCGGGGGCCTCTGTCGGCACGGTTTTGCTGCCGCCGCTGGGCGTGGCATACTGGGTCGTACCCGTATCGGCATGCTGAATTTCGATCATTTCCGGCCGGATCCCCAGTTCCTCGGAGACCACCATGGCCATAATCGACTTGGTGCCGGTGCCGATATCACTGGCACCCATGTTCAGGTTGGCGCTGCCGTCGGCAAACAGCTTGACAATGACCGTTGACGGCGGACGGCCGCCGCCGACAATCCAGATCGAAGCGGCCACACCGACGCCCCTTCGGATATGTCCGCCGCCGCCCTGGCTGGATTTAGGGTTCCGGCGGCTTTGCGTCCAGCCGAATTCCCGTGCGCCCTGTTCGAGGCACGTTTGCAAACCGGTGGTGGTATACGGCGGATGACCTGCACGCGCCTGGCTGACGGACGGTATGTTTTTGAGCCTCAGCTCCACGGGATCCATGTCGATGGCTTCGGCCAGGGCATCCACCATCTGTTCCAAAGCCCAGGAGCCCTGTGGATGCCCCGGTGCCCGAAAGGGTCGGGCCGGACCTGCATTGATATAGACATCGGTGCATTGGGTGCGCACGTTGGGGCAGGTGTACAAATCCCGGATTTGCCAGTCCACCAGCGAAGTGCCTCCGGCGGGATAGGCGCCGCCGGTTCCCAGGCAGGTGAATTCCAGGGCCGTAAGGGTTCCGTTTTTGGTGACACCGGCTTTCAGGGTCATGTTGCTCGGCGGGCGATTACCCACCGCCAGAAAGGTCTCCTCCCGGGTGAGCATCAGCTTGACCGGTCTGGCGGTGCGGCGGGCGAGCAGGGCGGCGATGATCGTATATTTGCCGGCCCTCAGTTTACTGCCGAAACCGCCGCCCAGGTAGTGCCCGATGACCCGCACCTTGGAAAGCGGCATCTCCAGGACCTCGGCCACCTTGGATTGCACGGCGTACACTCCCTGGGTGGATTCCCAGATGGTCAGGGAGTTTCCATCCCAGTTGGCCACGCAGCCGTGCAGTTCCAGAGGCGTATGCAATTCGCTTTCGGTGCGATAGTGTTCTTCGAGAACGACATCGGCTTGCCGGAAGCCCTTTTCGACATCGCCGCGTTCGTAGGTATCGACCTTGAGACGGTTGCCGTCTTCGTGCACGTCAACGGCGCCTTTGTCCAGCGCGCGGCGTTCGTCCACCACATATGGCAGCACGTCATATTCGACCTGAACGGCCCGCAGGGCGTCATGGGCCTGATAGGGAGTTTCCGCCGCCACCGCGGCCACGGTTTCACCTTCGAAGCGGCAGTGGGTATCGAAAATGCTCGAGACCTTGTCGTGGTAAGTCCACTTCAATATTGCCTCCGGCGTGTTCGAACCGATAACGGCGTGAACTCCCGGCATGCTGCTCGCGGCGGCACTGTCGATTTTCTGGATCCGGGCATGCGGGTAGGGGCAGCGCAAAATGGCGCCGTATAGCATTCCGGGCAGCGAAATATCGGAGGGATAAACGGCCGCGCCGCTTAATCGTTCGTAGGCATCCACCCGCGGCAGGCGTTTGCCGACGATGTCGGTTTTGCCCCAGGGCTGCGGTTCTTTGCCCGCTGCGGGAGTTTCCGGCACGGGCAGTCCCTGCGTGTAGTAAATGCTTTTTTGATCTTCTGCGGACATGCTCACCTCACTTTCCGCGTTTCAGCTCGGCAGCATTATGAGCGGCTTTAAAGATGTTGACGTAAGCGCCGCAACGGCACAAGTTGCCGCTGACCGCCGTGCGGATGGCATCCGGCGAAGGGTCCTGGTCCTTGCGCAGCAGGCCCTCCACGGACATGATTTGTCCGGAAGTGCAATAACCGCACTGGAAGGCATCCTGTTCGGCAAAAGCCCGCTGTACCGGACCGAGGCGCTCTCCCTGCAGCAAACCTTCCACGGTGGTAATATCAGCATCCCGGGCCTCGACCGCCAGGGTCAGACAGGCATAGCGTGGTATGCCGTTGATCAACACGGTGCAGGCACCGCATTCACCGCGACCGCAGCCTTCCTTGCTGCCGGTCAGGCCGAGCTTCTCGCGCAACACGTACAGCAGGGTCCACCGGGGTTCGACCAGCAGGTTTTTATTGCGGCCGTTTATGCGCAGCACGATCTTGAACAGACTGCCGGACGGTATCGTGTCCGATTGGGCTTCAGGGCCGGACGACGCGAGCAGTTTGGACGACGAGACGACACCGACAGCCCCCGCCCCGGCGGTGGCCAGAAACTTGCGGCGGGTGAGATGCCAATGTTTTTGGGAGGATTGATCGTTTTTGTTATCCATCGGTGTACCTCCGGCATACGCATGCCTGGGACTCAGGCGAGGTCAGCAGGTGTCCGGATGTTAGACGTCGGGCCGGAAATTTCCCCCGTCGCTGCATAAACAATATGGCAATTAATATTTAATATTCCGTCATTATAACCGATATTTTAGAAAAACAAACCCTCGTTGGACATCCCATTTTGTGAAGTCGACGGATGGGGCGCCCCGGGAATTTTAATTGCTGCCATATGGTTTACCCTTCGGGAAAGCCGGAGAACTTCAGATACTGCGTTGTCAAGAAATTGCGGTCAGACGACGACAGCTTCATCCTTGACGCCGGGTCTCTGAAGCCCTCCGGCTTTCGCAACGTTGGGGTTTATTCTGATTCAATAGCGAAGGGCCCTCCATAAAACAATACAGTATAGCATGTATTTATGCCGTTGATTCGATGTACCCATTTTATTCCACACCGCTCGCGCAACCCTCCGCCCGGGAATTATATAGAGGCGATAAAATACAGGATCGCCCCTATATACAGGGTCGCTGATTATGCTCTACTTTAAGTTTGCACGTTTTCCCGATAAGGGTGTCCAAGGAAGCTACAAAGGAAAGCGATAAAATTATGAACCGATTCAAAAACCGACGTCAGGCCGGACAAATGCTGGCACGCGAGCTTGCGGACCATACAGGCCCGAATACCCTGGTGCTTGGCCTGGCCCGCGGCGGCTTGCCGGTGGCATTTGAAATTGCCGCGGCGCATCGTCTGGCACTGGACGTCATCATTGTGCGCAAACTCGGCGTCCCGGGCCAGAAGGAACTGGCCATGGGGGCCGTCGCTCCCGGCGGGGTGATGATGATCAACGAGGATGTGGTCCGATCACGGAATATTTCCGATGAACAAATCGCCGCGGCGGGCGCTCAGGCGAACAAAGAGCTTCAGCGGCGAGAGCGTACCTATCGCGGCGATTGTGCGGACTTTAACATCAGGGGTCGTGATGTGATTATGGTGGACGATGGACTGGCGACCGGCGCGAGCATGGCGGTTGCGGTCGAGGCGGTCAAGGCCCAGAAGCCGGACCGCATCATCGTCGCCGTACCGACGGGAGCTCCTGAAGCTTGCCGCCGCCTGGAGCAAAAAATCGATGGGCTCATATGTATTCTTCAGCCGCAGCCCTTCAATAGCGTCGGACTGTGGTACGAAGATTTCTCCCAGGTGTCCGATGACCAGGTAAAAAAGCTTCTGGAAATTGCCCGCCGCAAGCGAAATGACGAGGAGTGCGCGATACTGGAAGATTGACGTACGGTAACCACTATAAATCGAACTTTCAGGTATGTTCGAGTCGACGGCATTCTAAAAACGGCTGCTGGTTGTTGACTGCTTGTCATTCAGAGGTGTGCGTATCGAGAAATCCAAAAACAACCGGAACCAGGAGCCGGCATCAAGAAGCCTTCTCCAGGGGGCAGCAATGATTCAAGTGACCGAAGACATCGTCCTGAATGAAAATGAAATCCGGGAGGAGTTCGTCCGGGCTTCCGGTCCCGGCGGCCAGAACGTCAACCGGGTGGCGACTGCGGTTCAGCTGCGATTCGATATCCTCAATTCGGCATCCCTGCCTGAGGATGTTCGCCGGCGGATTTTGCGTCTCGGCGGCCGGCGCGTTTCGCGGGACGGCATCCTGATCATCGATGCGCGGCGGTTTCGCACCCAGGAAAAAAATCGCCAGGATGCCCTCGAACGGCTGGTCAAACTTGTGAGAAAAGCGGCTGAAAGGCCCACCCTCCGGCACCGCACAAAACCCACCGCCGCATCCAGGCGAAAACGAATCGAACAGAAACGGAACCGCAGCCGGCTCAAACAGCAGCGCCAATCCGTCGATCCGGGAAAAGAAGGCTGAGAAATTATGCGATCGGGATTTCGTCCGGAAACTGACTATGATGCTTCCACGACTACGAAATTATTCTGGGTTCCAAAACGGTTCCAACACATCCGCTCCTCGGCAGGATCCATCTGCCATTGCCCGTCGACGAGAAATTTGTATTCGTATCTTCCCGGCAATAGGAAAGTGATTTTTTTCCAGATGCCGTTTTCCTCCTTCTTCATGGGCTGCTTGCGCATGTCCCAGCCATTGAAATCTCCAACAAGGAATACGTCGCTGGCGTCCGGCGCATCCAGGTAGAAAATGGTGCGTCGTTTTTTCGTTTTTTCGATACCGTCAGTTTTTTTGTTTTTTCCCGGCATATGGAATGTACCCCTTTCTCTCAAGTATGTCGTCGGTAGTGGGTCCGTTGAACCGCCGGCCAACCGGCTCAATCGACTTAAAGCTGTCTCATGAATGCCACCAGCGCCTCTTTTTCCTTCTGGGTCAGATCGACATCGAGCACGAGATTAAAGAATTCCACGGTGTCTTCCAATGTCATCAGACGGCCGTCATGCAGGTAGGGGGGAGAGTCCTTGATTCCCCTGAGGGTGAAGGTCTTGATCGGTCCGACCGCGGTAATATATTTGCCGTTGGACATATGCGGTTTATAGAACCTCTGGACTTGTAGATCGTGCATCTTGTCGTCCAGGTAAAAGGCCGCGGGATGGCATTCGGCGCATTTTGCCTTACCGAAAAAAACTTCCTGCCCGAACATCTCCAGCTCGGTGGCTTTGTCCGGATCGAGCTTTCCAAATACATTCAGTTTGGGTGCGGGGGGGAAGTCGAACATATTCTGCATTTGAGCCATCATCACCACCTGGCTGACGCGGTTGGGGAAATTGGCTCCCTTTTTGGCCGCGGTGACCTGATCCCCATCGAAGTAGGCCGATCGCTGCTCGAATTCCGTGAAATCCTCGATCGAACGCAGAGAGCGCTTGGAGCCGTGAATCTGCTGGTTGTGAACGCCCCGTAAACTGACGGTATCGAGGCGCAGGCGGGCGATGTGCGGTCGGGTGTCCGGATTGAGATGAAAGGCGGCATTGGTGTGGCCGTTGGCATGGCAATCCAGACAGCTGATCCCGAGTGAGGGTTCCTCAACCTTGCGGTCATCGGTCTGATTGAACTGCTGCTGAGGAAACGGAGTGAGAAGCAACCTGAGCCCTTCCATCTGCACCGGAGTCAGAATGCCGTGCATAATGTCATAGTAGTTCTTGATGGACAGCAGCTTGCCCTGGGATACGTCTCCCAGGTCGGGGCGGCTGGTCAGGAAAATGGGAGGTGGAAACTCCGGCAGCAAATGCGGCGGCAGGTCGAACTCCACGTCAAAGCGCTTGAGGTCCCGTTTTTCGAGCTTCATGATCTGATCGATCTGGGTCTCGGGGATCACCTGGCCGCCGGTTTCGTGCTTGGCATGCGGCAAGGGCAGAAAACCTTCCGGAAAGACGCCCTTCTCCTTGATCTCCGCAGGCGGCATTCCCGCGAGCTTCTCCCAGGTCATGCCCTCGGGGCGCCGCACCCGGACACCTTTTTGCACATATTTGGTGCCGCCCGACATTTTGAGGTCCGCAGGCATGTCGCTCAGATCGTAACGCCTTTTGAGCATGTCCATCTGGCGCTTCATAATTTCCGGCTTCCGGTCCACATCCTTTTTCATGATAGTTTCGAAGCTTTCCGTGACCACCGGGATATAGGTTTGATGAATGGGATCCACGCCTTCAGGGATACCCATGTGGGCATTGGTGGACTGGGCCTGTGCGGACAAAGCAATTCCAAAACTCATTCCAACAATCAATATCACGACGTGCCTGTAAAAAATCATGTGCCGCCTTTTCATCGGGTTCTCCTTCTTTGTTGTGGTTTTAGCACTCTTCCGGGCCGGTGTTTGATTTCATTTCGGTTTTGACCCGAGTGACCGATTGGATCCATATTCAATCAAATCATAGCCCTAAAACAATAGGCACTAACCCTTATTTGCGTGGAATTGAGACCCCATATAGACGAAAGAGGGGCAAGCTCTGCTCTGCCTATAGCCCAAAGCAGCAAAAGCCGGAGGGCTTCAAAGACCCGGCGTCAATGGTGGGCATCGACTGTTGGAGGGA
The DNA here is from genome assembly GCA_963774425.1 of uncultured delta proteobacterium. Lineage (GTDB taxonomy): Bacteria > Desulfobacterota > Desulfobacteria > Desulfobacterales > JAFDCJ01 > JAFDCJ01. The sequence goes on from CAVZEZ010000002.1 coordinate 115,070, forward strand.
ATCTGAAAAGATCAGGAAGGAAAACGATTTCTACCCGGGGAAAGGGTTAACACATCCCGGAAACAGATGCATCCCGCCCGTTGCGAAAGCTCAAAATATCCAGATATTCCGGCGTTATCGCGTCTTGCCAGACAGGCGCCTCAGCGCCTGAATCTGTGAATTAATTTTTTCGGGAACCCCAAGCCGGTCAGGAATGCATTGCGAGCATACCTCGTCGTTGGAGCTACCCTAAGTTTATGCTTAACGGCAATGGGCGGTACATCCCAGACCGATCAAACGAAGTGTTTAACCCCGATGCGATAAAGGGTGTTGAATTCGTCCAGGTACTCGCTGCACCATTGGACCTCGATCCGGCTGAAAGTCGACAGCGCGGCCCGGTCGGTTTGACCGATGGCGCTCTGGCCCGGGCGCATGCTCAGCACGGCGCCCGTCTCAAAGGGCTCGGATGTTTCCAGGCACAGGCCGCCTTCGCTGCGGTTGAAGGTCATAGAAAGAAACTCGCGGTTTACGCCACTGCCGCTGCGGGCAATTACCACAGGCAGATTAAAGAGGATACGTTCCTCGTGCCGGCGTTCAGACGGGGTCTTCGGGCCGTCGGATTTCATGTGCGTGAGGGGAATGCTTTTGGGCGGTTTGGTCAACATGAACAACCTCCTATCATAACCCGCAAACCGCTGCCTGCGCATGGGGTTTGCAGGAATAGGTCAACAAATATCAGTTCTTTAAAACGGCATCTGAAAGTATCTACCCATCACATCCGATAGTAAATATCGTCAATCACATGTTTTGCCTAATAATATTTGATGCCGATCCGGTAATAGGTGCTGAATTCATCCTGGAATTCCTCGCACCATTTGACTTCGCCCAGCGTGTTGGTGCGCAGATGTTGGCGCTGGCCCTGATAAATTTGATCGGCTGGTGTCTTGTCGAGGCGGATGTAAAGGACGGTTCCCGGCTTGAAGGGTTCGGGTGCCTCGAGGCACATGCCGTCTCTGTTGTGATTGAAGGACATCGAACAATATTCGCGGTACAATCTGCTGCTGAACAGAGAAATTATTAAAGGTGCGTGTGATGCGAGGCGCTCGTCCTCTCGCCGTTCTTCCGGGATCTCCTGCCGGGTGAATTCCTCTGCCGGCGGGCGTTCTTTTTTTTGCAGTAATGGCAACATGTACAGCCTCCTTTCCACCTCAAAAAGAGGGTTGCAATAGGGTGGATCAATCCCTGCCGTTTCCATCAGTGACATTGTTTTTACGACACCGTCGCTGACAACAAAATTCTAATTTTGAAAACCCGAACAGAATCACTGCAGATCAGATGGTGACAGAAAGGATTGGGGAAAATGAGCTACTGACTTAATGTATACTTATCGGCCGTTATGGGAAATACGGTCAATCCTGTATCGGTGCGTCAGAAATGGAGTACCTCATCGTATCAGAGGTCATGAATCGTCAGTATGGGATCGGTGTCGATCAGCGCCCTTGCTGCGCGTGGGACGGGAGCAAGCGGCCTTCGGATTGAGGGGACCACCGCCATAGCGACATCAAATTTAATGAGAAAATATAATACAATTATCAGTCTAAGTCAATGTCCAACCCCAGGTGTCGACTTGGCGGAACCGTTCGTACAGTTTGTTGGGGGGTGATCCGACCCGAGGAACGATCGTCGTAAGGGTGAACGGTTGCAAAAATACAGCCTGGACCTTATTCCATATCGCCGGATATCCCGCTAATGAAACCAACAGTACCGCTCTATGAAACTACAAATTCCAGGTTCAAGGTTCAAGCCTGCCCTGGCGCGACTGGTTAAAGCGGCTTAAGAAACATCAAGTAATTTGTCCTTAAAATTAATCCATTGGTATCTGATCCAGGTCTGGGCCAGGGGTTCTGGGTTCTGGGTTAAAAAGGCATTTTGCCATTTTAACACCCTCACCCGGCCTCTCCCGTCAAGGGAGAGGAGACAGCTTCCCTCCCCTGGTGGGAGGGACTGAGGGAGGGGGTAAAATGAAGCAATCCTTATTAGGAAGTTTCTGTCTTTGATCAATCGGGCTGCCCTTTCGCCAGAGGCACCCGCTTATATGAAACTACAAATATTTTATCTCGCGCAGAGTCGCAAAGCTCGCAAAGGGAATGATTAAAAATATAAATAATCTTGGCGCCTTGGCGTCTTGGCGCGATGATGAATAGTTTCTGTCTTTGATCAGTCGGGCTGCCCTTTAGCCCGAGGCGGCCGCTCGTATGAAACTACAAATATTTTATCTCGCGCAGAGTCGCAAAGCTCGCAAAGGGAATGATTAAAAATATAAATAATCTTGGCGTCTTGGCGCGATGATGAATAGTCTCTGTCTTTGATCAGTCGGGCTGCCCTTTCGCCTGAGGCCGCCGCTCGTGTGAAACTACAAATCATAGAAAGGCTGACCGCGTGGATACCTCCAAAAAGAACGCGACGTTTCCGAAGGACAATTCCGACTGCGGGCTGGATAATTTTTCTCAAGCCCCTGATATTCAAAATTTGCGTCGCTATTTCCGCACCACCCGCTTCAATATCAGCGACGGACTGGAAGAATACGGCGGCGACTACCGGACATTCGAGCAGCCGGCGGCATCGGTGGTCGCTGCCCATCGATCCCGAGTTCAGCAGACGCCGATGGCGGATCCGGTGATTGAGGATTCGCCTCATGCTGCGCGGGAGCCATTGGACCGGCCGGCGGATTTCGACGCCGATGCGCAGGCGGCGCCGGTAGAATTGGTTTCACGGGGCCGTACCCTGGTGGTCGGCCGGGACGCATCCCAGGTTCTGGAGTGCGGACGTCGACTGGCGTCCAGCCAGACCTGCCTCCTGCTGGTGGAGCATTCAGCGGAGAAGGCGCTGGGCAATACCGTCTCCCGGCCGAACCTGCTGTGGGCGGCCAACGTCACAATCCTTGGCTACCTGGGGCGGTTCAGCGTATCGGCCCGCATTGGAGGAAAAGATGTTCAGGTAAATAGTCTGCCGGAAAGCCCCTGCGACCGGTTTGACCTGGTGCTGGACCTGAGACCGGCTGCCGCAGCGAATTACATCCTCAAACCGCCGGGCTATTATGCTCCGAACGGCGATGACGCTGAACTCGAACGTATTCTGGCTGAACTGCCGGAAATGATCGGGACCTTTCAAAAGCCCAGGTTCATTCGTTATCAACCCGGCATCTGTGCCCACAAAGGCTCGGATCGGGATGCCTGCACCCGCTGCCGCGACGTTTGCCCTGCGGCCGCGCTGCAAACCCACGGTGAGCGGATTCGAATCGACCATGCGGCCTGCCTGGGCTGCGGGATTTGCACGAACATCTGCCCTACGGGCGCCCTGCGCAGTCTTCATGTACCGCCGGATGAAATGCTGGTGGCGGTTCACGGCCGCCTCTCCGAAGAGCGTTTCCAGAGGGCTTCAGGCCCCACCGTCGTTTTTCACCCGGTCAGATCGGACGAAGCCCCAGGGTATCCGGATACTGCCGCTTGCAGCCAGCCCCTGCTATGTTTTCCCGTGGCTGAAATCGGGTGCATCGGACCGGAGATCTGGCTGAGCGCATTGGCATACGGCGCCGGCCGCGTGATTCTGGTGACGCCGGAATCCTATCCGCCGGCCCTCGGCGGAATTCTCGGCGAACAGATCCAGTGGGTTTCGACCCTTCTGGCGGGTATCGGTCAGGGTCCGGACCGGATTCGGTTGGAGCCGGACGCTCAAGACGGCTTCCGGGATACCGAACCGGCTCATGCGGGTGGAATAACCGCCCGGTTTGCACCATTTCAGGCCAAAAGGCCCCTGATCCGGCAAAGCGTCGCCCACCTGGCCGGGCAAGGCCCATCCCTGATCGCAGCCGTGGATCTTCAGGAAGGGGCGCCTTTCGGTACCGTCCTCGTCGATAAAAACGCCTGTACCCTGTGCATGGCGTGCGCAGGGGCGTGTCCGACCGCTGCGCTGGAAGCCGCGGGCGATATTCCCGCATTGAAGCTGAGGGAATCCGAATGCATTCAGTGCGGCCTGTGCTGTCGGATTTGTCCGGAGCAGGCCTTGGGTCTGCAGCCACGGATGGACCTGGACATCCAACGCGTTGAGCTCCCGCAGGTGCTCCATTCCGAGGAGCCGTTGGCCTGCATCGGTTGCGGGAAACCATTTGCATCCGCGCGGCTGGTGGAACGGCTGACCAAACGGCTCGAAGGCCATTGGATGTACACCCAACCGGCTGAAATACGGCGCCTGAAGATGTGTCGGGATTGCCGCATTCGTGACCTTTTCATACAAGGTGATGAGCAAGGTGCCACGTGAATATGTCGAACGAATCACAAAATTCTGTTTCTCGAAAGCAGGTAAGGGACGCCCTGCGCCGTGACCTGTATGCCCTGCTGGGGTTTTTGCTGAAACAGCCGCCTTCAGCCGGCCAACTCGACGCTCTGGCAGTCCTGACCCTCGCGGCGCAAGCCCCCACATTTCTGGCCGACTCCCTGCACGAACTGCAAGCCGCCGCGGGCCGGCATGACGCCCGATCCGTGAAAATGGAATATGAGGACCTGTTCGTGGGAATGGGCCGCGGCGAGGTCGCCCCCTATGCGTCCTGGTACGCGGAAAAGCTGCTGATGGCCGGGCCTCTGGTCCGTCTGCGTACCGATCTGCGGGAATTGAGTGTCGCGCGCCGTGCCGGGGTGTGTGAGCCCGAAGACCACGCGGCCGCCCTGTGTGAAGCCATGGTCCTGATTCTGGACGATGAACATTTATCCGCCCGACAGCAGGCTTCGTTTTTCAGCAATCATCTCGCAACTTGGATGATTCGGTTTTTTCAGGATCTGCAAAAGGCGCATTCAGCCGCATTCTATCGGTATGTCGGCCGGTTGGGCGAACAATTTTTCCTGCTGGAGAAACAGCTCCTGCAGAAGACATCTATTTAGGGAGGTCCGAGAATGAAATCACCCAAACATATCTTTCAGACGGATCGTCGCCGTTTTTTCAAAAAAGCGGTGCTGCTGGGTACCGCCGGAGTTGCGGGAGCCTTCGGCCGCAGTTCCGCCCTGCCGTGCCGGACGAACGCAAGCTCCGCTCGTCCCTCGGCACGCGGGTACCGGTTGACCGCTCACATTCGTAGATACTATGCTCGCGCATCTTTGTAGAGTATCGAGTTTTCAGGTGGCAGGTTTTGGGACACCGACCCAATTGAGCGGCCACGCTGACACCTGAAACCTACTATCTACCTCATTTGCAATCCAAAACAGAGGCACTCTGAATCGAGGAGAATCACAATGATACAGAATTCATGGCTAAAGCGCGTATCGACGAAGATGGCGGAACCGGATGCCATCGATCGTCGATCCTTTATCAAGCGTTCGGGACTGGTTATCGGCAGCGGGGCGCTGGCCACCGCGCTGCCGCTTTCCTGGATGCGGACGGCGGCGGCGGAAAAGGAGAACATTCCCCAAAGCGGTGTGAAAACCGAGTACCGGCGATCGGTCTGCACCCACTGCTCGGTGGGCTGCGGGGTGATCGCCGAGGTGCAAAACGGTGTCTGGACCGGCCAGGAACCGGACTTCGAATCCCCGATCAATCTGGGGTCCCACTGTCCCAAGGGTGCTTCGGTGCGCCATTACGGTATGGGCGACCGCCGGCTCAAATACCCGCTCAAGCTCGTCGCCGGCCGCTGGACCCGCATCGGTTGGGACCAGGCCATTGATGAGATCGGCGATCGCCTGCTCAAAATCCGGGAAGAATCCGGACCGGATTCATTGTTCTTCTGCGGCTCCTCCAAGGCCAGCAATGAACATTCCTATCTGCAGCGCAAGTTTGCCGCCTTCTGGGGCAGCAACAACTGCGACCACCAGGCCCGCATCTGCCACTCCACCACCGTGGCCGGGGTGGCCAACACCTGGGGCTACGGCGCCATGACCAATTCCTACAACGACATGCACAACTGCAAGGCCATGCTGTTTGTCGGCAGCAATGCCGCCGAGGCGCACCCGGTCGCCATGCAGCACATTTTACGCGGCAAGGAAAACGGCGCGATCATGATCGTCGTGGATCCCCGTTTTACGCGCACGGCTGCCCATGCCGACATGTATGTGCGCCTGCGCCCGGGAACCGATGTGGCATTTATCTGGGGGCTGCTCTGGCATATTTTCGAAAACGGCTGGGAAGACAAGGAATTCATCCGGCGCCGGGTGTGGGGCATGGACGACATCCGGCAGGAAGTCAAAAAGTGGGCGCCGGATGAGGTTGAAAACGTCACCGGCGTGCCGGCCGATCAAATGCGTAAAGTGGCTGAAATCATGGCGAAGAACCATCCCGGCACCATCGTCTGGTGCATGGGCGGCACCCAGCATCACATCGGCAACAACATGACCCGTGCCTACTGCGTCTTCCAACTGGCCCTGGGAAACATCGGGGTATCAGGCGGCGGGGCCAACATTTTCCGCGGACACGACAACGTGCAGGGCGCCACCGACGTGGGTCCCAACAGCCACACCCTGCCGGGATACTACGGATTGTCGGAGGGCGCCTGGCAGCACTGGTGCCGGGTGTGGGAGGTGGATTACAACTGGCTGCAGGAGCGCTTCGACCGCAGCCGCGAGTATCCCGCCGGCGACGGGAAGAAGAAGTATCCCATGTTCCTGGAGGGCATTCCGGTCTCACGCTGGATCGATGGCGTTTTGGAGGATCCCGCCAATATGTCGCAAAGGGACAACTTCCGGGCCGTCTTCTTTCAGGGGCACGCCTGCAACAGCCAGACCCGCGGCCCCGAAATGAAAAAGGCGCTGGAAAAATTGGAAATGATCGTCATCAACGATCCTTTTCCGACCCATATGTCGGTTATGAGCAACCGCCACGACGGTATCTATCTGCTGCCGGCCACCACCCAGTTCGAAACGCACGGATCGGTTACCGCCTCCAACCGCTCCCTGCAATGGCGCGAACGAGTGATCGAGCCCATGTTCGAGTGCCAGCCCGATCACGTGACACTCTACAAGCTGGCCCGCAAGCTGGGATTCGCCGATCAAATGTTCAAAAACATCCGAATCAAGAACGACGAACCGTCGATCGAAGACCTGCTGCGCGAAATCAACAGGGGGGCCTGGACCATCGGCTACACCGGCCAGAGTCCGGAACGGCTCAAACTGCAGGCCCAGCACAAGGGCACTTTCAACACGACCACCCTGAGGGCCGAGGGCGGCCCCTGCGACGGCGAATATTACGGGCTGCCTTGGCCCTGCTGGGGCACGCCGGAGCTCAAGCACCCGGGGACGCCGATTCTCTACGATCCCAGCAAGAGCGTGGCCGAGGGCGGCTTGGTGTTTCGGGCGCGATTCGGCACCGAACACAATGGTGAGAATCTTCTCGCCGAGGGGGTGGCCAGCAAGGGATCGGACATCATGGACGGCTATCCCGAGTTTTCCTACGCGATGCTCGAACAATTGGGCTGGGCCGAAGAACTCACCGAAAAGGAAATGGCGGCGATCCGCCAGGTGACGGGCCTGGCTGAAGACAGCGGCAAAAAGGACATGAGTTCCCATGGCAAGGCCCAGTCCCACGGCTCGGGTGAGTTGGGAAAGGTCAACTGGAAAACCGACCTGTCCGGCGGGATTCAGCGGGTGGCGATCGCGCATGGATGCGCCCCGTTCGGCAACGCCAAAGCCCGCTGCGTGGTCTGGACGTTTCCGGATCCGGTACCCATCCACCGCGAGCCGCTGTACACCCCGCGCTTCGATCTGGTTGCCAAATATCCGACTTATGAGGACCGCCAGACATTCTGGCGTCTGCCGACACTGTACCGTTCGATTCAGGAAAACGACCATTCCGTCAAATATCCGCTGGCCTTCATCAGCGGGCGATTGACGGAGCATCAGGGCGGCGGCGCGGCCACCCGCTCCAATCCGTGGCTGGCCAAACTGCAGCCGGAGATGTTCGTCGAAATCAATCCGGCGGACGCCAACGACCTGGGTGTCGGGCACTGGCGCTATGTCTGGCTGGAAGGTGCCGAAGGCGGACGGATCAAGGTTCGGGCACTGGTAACCGAGCGGGTCGGCCGCGGGGTGGTCTGGACACCGTTTCATTTCGGCGGCTGGTTCGAAGGCCGGGATCTGATCGACCGCTATCCGGCCGGGTGTGCTCCCTACGCGCGGGGTGAGTCCTGCAACACCGCCACCACCTACGGGTACGATTCGGTTACCCAGATGCAGGAAACCAAGGCAACCCTGTGCCGGATCGAGCCGGCCTGAAAGGAGTAATTTGAAATGGCACGAATGAAATTTCTGTGTGACGTTGAACGCTGCATCGAATGCAATGCCTGCGTGACAGCCTGCAACAACGAGCACGACATCCCCTGGGGTATGAACCGGCGTCACGTGGTAACTCTCAAAGACGGTGAGCGGGGTGAAAAATCCATGTCCGTGGCCTGCATGCACTGCACGGACGCCCCCTGCGCGGCGGTCTGCCCGGTGGATTGCTTCTACACGACCGAAGACGGCATCGTGCTGCATGACAAGGACCTGTGCATCGGTTGCGGCTATTGTTTCTATGCCTGCCCGTTCGGTGCGCCCCAGTATCCCCAACAGGAAGCCTTCAATGTGCGCGGCAAAATGGACAAGTGCACTTTCTGCGCCGGGGGTCCGCTGCCGGACAACTCGGAAGCGGAATACCGCAAATACGGACGCAACCGGATTGCGGAAGGCAAACTGCCGCTGTGCGCCGAAATGTGCGCCACCAAAAGCCTGCTGGCCGGCGACGGCGACATCGTTTCCGAAATTTACAGCCAACGAGTGATGAAACGCGGCGGCAGCACCCACTTCTGGCGCTGGGGCACCGCTTACCCCGTCGGGGACTGAAAGGAGGTCGCTATGAGGCATAAGCTGGCGATGCTGCTCGCAGCGGTTTGCTTGACGGCGCTGTCGGTGGTCAGCTGTTATGATTCGGTGGATATCACCTGGTATGAACCGGGTGAGTACAAGGGGCCTCGCGATCCGCTCCTGGGCAAACTGGAGAATTCCAATCTGCAGAATGAACTGGACAATCGGATCCGGGCGATTCAGACCGATCGTTGACAAGGGCGGCGACGATCCCGGAAAGGTGACGCTGATGAAAAATAAAATTGTCATATGCTTGCTGGCATTTTGGGTGCCGGCATTTTTCGGCGGCGGCTGCCAGCGCATCCACGAACCGTGGATCCGCAGTCCGGATCAGCTGAAAGAAGAGCGCCTGCGGACGGAGCAGGTCCGAATGGAATTGCGCCAGCGCTTTGTGCGGGTGCAGGCCGACCGTTAAGCGCAGCGCGCAGGCCAGATCCACCCCCAGTCATTGCGGCAGGTTTTTAGCCGCAGTCCAGGATGTTCTCCCCGGGGCTGGACGCCGGCTAAAATCCTGCCGGAGTGACAAAGAAGGGCTTGCGCGCTACGGAATCGTGTTGTCTCATCTCTTAATCCCTCCTCCCCGAGGCATGGGCTCGCCTGCTCTCCGAGCCGGAGGCCGCCGGTGGAGGGAAGATATATCTTTTCTGAGGGGGATCGAGGGGGAATTCTTCTGCGGGGCAATTTCGATCGGCGGTCAACCCTGGACCCCTGAACCTGAAGAAGAAGTTTCACCCGAAATCCATAGCAAAAGGAGCCTATACATATGCAAAACCATCGTTATCAAATCATCTGCCTGCCGGCCGCCTGGCTTATGGTGGTGCTGCTGCTGACGCCTTTGCAGGCATTTGCGGCCGATGCCGACCGGCAGGGCACCAATCCCCGAGCCGATTTCTGGCGGTCCGTACGTGAAGGCACGGCCGGATACACGGCAGTGCCTTCCAAGGCACAGGAAGTGCTCATCCAGACCCAGGGTCAACTCTGGCGGGAGATACGCAACGGACCCCTGGCGGGTATTTCGCCATGGGTATTGGCCGGTGTCCTGGCGGCCATCGGCATTTTTTTCGTGATTTTCGGTCAGGACAAGCTGAAAGAACCCCGCTCGGGGGTGAGGCTGCACCGTTTTTCCCTGGCGGAGCGCGTTCTGCACTGGTATACGGCCATACTGTTTATTCTGTCGGCCCTGAGCGGTTTGAGTATTTTGTTCGGCCGCGCCGTTTTGATCCCCATTTTCGGGTTGCAGGGATTTGCGGCCTATATGGAAATCGGCAAATTTTTCCACAATTTCAGCGGGCCCTTCCTGCTGGCCGGAATTGCGATCGAGATCGTCGTCTGGATCAAGGACAATATCCCCAAAAAAATGGATGTTCGCTGGTTCAGAAATCTGGGGGGAATGATCGGGGGACCCCGGCCGCATTCCGAGAAAATCAACGGCGGGGAAAAAGCCTGGTTCTGGCTCATGGTTCTGGCGGGCACGGCGGTGGGAATTACCGGCGTAATCCTGGATTTTCCTATCTGGGGACAGTCGCGGCAGACCATGCAGATTTCCCAGGTGATCCACGCCGCGGTGGCCGTTTTGTTTGTCGCCGCATCCTTCGGCCACATTTACGTCGGCACCATCGGGGTCGAAGGCACGTTCAAGGCTATGTGGCGAGGCTGGGTCGATGCGGTCTGGGCCAAAGAACATGCGGATCTGTGGTACAAGAAGAAAATGGCCGAAAGGGCTGGTCAGGCCTAGTAATTGATCCGCAAAATAGGTTTAAAGGTTCAGGGTTCAGCGTTCTGGGTTGAAAAGAACCGATACGGATTTTCAGGTTGAAAAATTCGGGGTTCAGTGTTCTGGGTTGAAAAAAACGATAAGTCTCCTTTTCGGTGATTCTGTCTCAACCTTCTCCATGTAACGCCTTCCAAGACAGTGAGGCCAGGATCGAGTAAACTGGGGAATCAATACCAGAAGCTAAACCTTGAAACCCTGAACCTCTGAACCCTCGAACCGACTATGGATGCGACCCCCGCACCCCCCGGTTCCGGTCGTGGCTCACCTGGGCATGGTTGAGGGCCGTTACGAAGGCCAACCCGCCGATGATGTTCCCCAGCAGCGTCGGGATGAAGAAGCGGGCGAAAAAGTCCACCAGGGAAGCCTTGCCGGCCGTCAGGATGAAGAGGGCGTCCACGGACCCCGCGATGATGTGGGCGAAACCGCCCAGGCCGACCACATAGGTGAGCAGAATGATGATGGTCACCCGGCCGGTTTCGGCAAATGGCAGCAGCCAGACCATCAGGGCGATCAGCCAGCCTGCGAACAGCCCGCTCAACAGGGTGCCGACAAATCCGGACCCATAGGCTTTGCGGGCGATGGCGGTCAGTTCGTCGTTCAGTTCAGGCTGGAAGGAGGTTATGGCGTGCATCAGCAGGGCAAAGACCAATGCGCCGACCATATTGGCACTGAAGACGGTGGTCCACAGCCGGGCCACATGCATGAGGGTCTGGCGGTCTTTGCGTTGCAGCAGCTGCAGAATCGGCGTGAGCGTATTTTCGGTGAAAAGCTGCTGGCGTCCGAGGACGACGATGAGAAAACCGATGGAATACCCCAACTTGGAAATCAGCGGAGTCCAGGCCTCCTCGGGAAGATAATAAGCCAGCAGGGCCTCCATCAAAAAAGAAAAACCCATTGATAGACCGGCAGCCAGACCCGACCATACCAGCGCTGCCGTATCGCGTGCCAGCTCATCCTCTCCCTCACGGCGGATGGCTTCGTAGACCACGGCGGCCTTGGGCGCCGAGCGTCGGACGGCATCCTCGTGCTCGACTTCGTCCAAGCCTTTGACTGCATTTTCATCAGAATTGGTTGAAGACATCCTCCCCCTCCGTCTAAACATCCCCCGGGCACTCGGCATTTATCCGCAGATGATAGTAGAGTCGGTCCTCAAAGGGAATACGGGAATATGAGTATACCTGGTGGAATAACCACGTAGCAGATAGCATTTCCGCATGTAGGCCGGAATATTATGATGCTGAATCGCACAGCCGGCCCCGATCGGGGTAGCTTGCTGGCAAAGGGAGAGGTCGATGACATGAACGAGGCCCTGATGGCATGTGGGAATCGTTTGTCGTGACCCGAAGCGAAGTACCACGAAATGATATTCGAAATTTTCAGACGGCGGCACACCGAACGCGAATACGAGGGCAGCGGGGATCGGGCTTGCGATCGTCAAACGGGCCGTTCAAAATATCGAAGCTAAACTGCGGATAGAATCCAAGCTGAGTGAAGGCAGCACCTTTTACGTGAGCTTTCCCCAAGTGATTGTCAAGTTTTAGGAGCGAAGGCTCTGCAACCTGCAGCCGCTGGAGATTGAAGGGCGGCTTGCCATAGTCTGACCTGACCTTTGGGCCCGGCAACCACAGCTCCTCTCAGCTTTAGAACATCCAAGGATCTTATAATTTTACGGGCCCGCGCACGGGATCTATCATTTCCTTTGCCAGATCCTTTTTTTTTTCCTGGGCTTTGGTCTCCTGCGCCTGCCGCTTGAGCACCTCTTTCTGAATTTCTTCGGTAGTGGCCTCCTCCCCCATGATTCCATGGATCGGTTCGGCTTCGGGCGTGACATCCGGCTCGGCCCAAGATTCGGACGTGACGATCGGTTCGCCCCCCGCCGTGTGGGTATACGCCACTTCGCTTTCAGGCGGGAGGTCGGAGTCCCGCAAATACAAGGTGCTCTCGCGTAATTTGAAATAAGCGAATGCGGCTACACCGGCCCCCACCAGCATCAATCCGCCCCCGATCAGCGCGAACGGAATGGGATTTTTACGGATTTCACGATCCAGGTCCACGGTCCCATCACTCGGCGATCTAACGCTTTTTTTCATCCGGCGCCAGACCTGGGACGGGGCCACCCTGTCTTCCAGCGAATTCAGGGTCCGATCCATACTCCGGCGCGTTGACGCCGTGCACGCTTCAAGCTCGTCCGCGGAGCTGGTCTCGTCACAGGACCGCGGGTCCTCATCCAGAAATTCTTCTTTCCCAGGCCGGTAATCGGCGTCGCTGAAGTCTCTGTCTTTCATGGTATCACCCTCCGATGTGTTCCTTGGCAAATTCCTTGTCGCGCTGCAGGGATTCCATGGTGCGCTGGGGAGCCAGATTCGTTGCCTTGAGGTTGCTGCGCCCCTTGAGCACCATGATCAGGCCTACGAGCGCCACCGCCCCCCCGACAATCAGCGCCGCGACCCAGGGCGCGACCACCTGTGCCAGCGCCAGTTCCGCGCAGTGCAGCAGCACCAGGAACCCGGCAAACAGCACTGCGCCGCCCGCTGCCAGGCTGACTCCCCCCGAGGTGATCTGACTGACCTTGTCCGAGAGTTCCCGTTTCGCGAGCAGCGTCTCCTGGCGCACAAGCGTGGTCAATTCGTTGACCAGATCGGAAAACAACGCGCTGATCGGGCGATTGTTTTTTTCAGAATCGAGCATAGTATCCTCCTTCTGATCCGGATAAGCCGGTAATGGATCTCTAAGTTCAAAGGTTCAACGCTCAGAGTGCATAAGGGTTGGGATTCCGCCTTTTGAAATTATGATTGGTTGGCCTGTCAAGCCCCAGTATGCCGGATCTGTTCGGCATAACCGGTACCTCACCCGGGAATGCCGCACCCTGAGCCGCTCAACCTACATTTTATCTCGCACCTCTCCGTAAATCTGCCGCTCCCTGCCGGTTTCGGGTACAGCGAATCCAATCAGGGCGCCCAGCGCGGCACAGCCGCCGGCGACCAGCAGGGCGTTTTCCGTGAAAAGCCGCTTCGATTTCCGCCGGGTGCGGCGCGATTGTTCCTTTGCCCGTTGCGCGGCTTCCTTGGCGCGCCGGGTCATATCACCGGCCTTTTCGCCGATGCCCGAGACGGCATCTTTGGCGCGCCGGGTCATGTCACCGGCCTTTTCCCCGATGCCGGACCCGGTGTCCCGGGAGGCGGCGCCGCCGTATGCCCCGGTGTAATTTTGGGTACGGGAGCTGGATCCGGACGAACTGCGCAGAAGGGAAGCCGTCAGCCAGGCGGCTCCGGCCGATATTAAAATGATCGGAATGAGGTTTTCTTCGACAAAGTCATAGGCGTCCTCTCCGGCATGCCGAACGGTGTGGGCGGCCTCGCCGGCGGCCTTTTTCCCCTTTGCCGCCGTTTGGGACATTTTTTCTGAAACCTGATCCTTGGCGGCGGCCGCCTTGTCCACGATACCTTCAGCCTTCTGCTTTATCTTGTCGGTGATACTTTGATCGCCTTGATCTTTTTGGGTGTCGGACGGAGGGACCGTTTGCGTCATGGCCGGCGTGACGGGTTTCGTCGAGGGTGGCGCTTCGGGTTGTGGTTTGGGGTCTATGGACGATGTCATGGTATCCTCCTTCATTGTTCCTGTTAAATTTTTTATCTGATGTGATGTTGCGGTGGTCGTCGCGATCAAGAGACTTTGAAATCAGTTTGATCAGAATCCTTGCCTGCCTCCTGCATGCCATCAGTCTTTTCTCTGGGTTGCCTTGATGGCCCGCGCCACGATGAATCCGGCCGAAAAACAGGCTCCCATAAAAACCGCCGGCTGTCTGAGCGAGTAATCGCGGGCGTCCTCCTGGATGCGCTCCAGCGGCGTGTCCTGAAGATAGGCCGATAATTTATCGACCCGGTCGGCCGCCTTGTTGACGTACTCGCCGAATACACGCTGCTCCTCTTCATTGAAGCAATTTCCGGTTTTTTTCATGGCGCCGGCGACTTTTCTCAGCTTCACCCCACCCAGGACGACCTGTTCGGAAAGCCTGGACTTTGCGTAGCCGAACATCCGGCTTGCCATATCCTCTCCCCGCTGCTCCCGACGTGAACCCTCATGCGTGAAATCCGAAGCGGCGCTGCCTTTCTTTTTTTCGGTGGTGTCATGATGTGTCATTTTTTCCCCTTTCATCGTGTTTAATCATCCGGTTTAAATGTATGGAGATTTCGTGATCTTCTGATTGTCCGATCCGTCATTTGGGTCCGTCACAACGGATCCAGGACCGGCAGTACACCGACAGGAAGATCGTCAGATGTAAGCCGGACCGCTCAACCCGGCTGTGATTCAGCCCGTTTCTCCCCGGGAGTGTCCGCCACGTAAGCGCCCCGGCGGCCCATGGGCTCCGGCCGGCCGACCGTCGAATCTTTCCGGGTTTGATGCTCCATTTCTGCATTCAATTCCCCGCCCAGCAGAACGATGTAGGCGGAAAGAAAAAACCACATCATTAAAATGATGACCGCTCCCATCGAACCGTAGGTTTTGCTGTAGCTGCCGAAGTGGGCCACATAGAAAGAAAATAATATGGATACCAGCAGCCACAGGACGGTGGCCGCAACCGATCCCCAGGATACCCAGCGCCACTTGGGGCGATCCCGGTCGGGGCAGAAATGGTAGGCCGCCGCCAGGGCCAAAACAAGCAGGATGCCGAGCAGCGGCCAGCGCAGATAGGTGAATATCGCCTGAATCGATGCCGGAAGGGATATCATTGCCATCAGTGCGGGAATGGCAATGACCATGGAGATGGCCAGCAGACCGAAAACGATGGTGCACACGGTCAGCAGCAAGGAGATAGCATTCAGTTTGATAAACCCCCGACCTTCTTCCTCGTCGTAGACAATGTTAAGTGCCGTCATCAGGGCCTTCATGCCTTTGTTCGCGCTCCAGACGGTCAGAAGAATGCCCGTGATCATTCCCAATCCGAGCGCCCCCCCGGAATGCTGAACCACCGTTGTGAGTTGGTCCTGCAGGATCTGGAAAGCCTGCTCCGGTACGACACTGCTGAGGCTCTCGATCTGCCGTTGAAGCTGTTCGGGGTCCGCCGCCAGACCGTAAATCGACACCGCCGCCGCCAGGGCCGGAAATACCGCCAGAAACCAGTAAAAGGCCACGCCGGCACCGACAATCGACAGATTGTCTTTCGACTGCTCGTCCTTGACCCGCAGCAGAATGTCCCACCAGCCTTTTTTAGGAATATCTTTCGGACGCGAGGCATTGCGGCCGCGTTTATCATTGCTTTTTGTCATATCTTGCTCTTTCGTCTGTTATTTACCGGCATGTTTACTGTCGGTTATTGTCTTAATTTATCATATGCCCGTCCCAGCGGATTTTGAATGGGGTCGAAACACTATATTGCGGCATTTCCAAACAATATCGATGTGCGTAGTTCAGCCGTTTTCACGCCAAGGTACATTATTTCCCTACTCCCAGGCTGATAACCGCAATATTGGGTGACATGATTGATGCGGGTCATGGCGTGATTATTCTGGAAACACAGACGCAATCCTTCGGGGATCTGCGCTGACGCCTAGTGGTTTTGAGCCTTGTGGCCACTATCTATTTCTTTAACCAGCAGATCGCCCGTCAATATGGCCCTCCGAACGAAGAAATCGGAGTTCACTACCGTCTTCGCTGAGCACCCGGACGCCGCTCAGACTCGACCCGGCTTCTTTTTGGATACCGCTTCTGATGACGCTAAACGATCCGTCTGTCTCCAGTACCACTGCCTCGGCAGCGTTCACCTCCGCCATACCCGTGCCACGCACCGCCGTCCGCACCTCATCCTGAGTGACCCGTGTCCGCCTCAGGGCGTCTTCAAGAAATTTCCCCTGGTAAAACAGAAGCATGGGTTCTCCCGTGACCAGCCGCCTGGCCCAGCTCGTCCGGACACTGGCCCAGGATATGACGAATTGCAGGCCGATCAGCAGGGCCAGCGCCAGTGTCCCCTGGGCCAGGGACACTTCCTTGCTGAGCAGAATGGTGGCCAGGGTCGAGCCGAGGGAGACGGTGACGACGAAGTCGAAGGCGTTCATTTTCGACAGGGTCCGTTTTCCGGTAACCCGAAGGAGGACCACCAGGTTGATATATGCCAGAACGCCGATCACCCCTGTACGGTAAAGTTCGGACCAGTTGTTGAAAAAAATATGTTCCATGTTGACTCCGGTTGGATGGGCTAAAGATCAAGGTACGGTTGAATCAGCATCCAAATACTGCAAAGGCCCTATTTTTAGATTGTTTTCCGGTGCTAAACCCCAACGTTGCAAAAGCCGGAGGGCTTCAGAGACCAGGCGTCAAGGATGAAGCTGTAGT
The DNA here is from genome assembly GCA_963774425.1 of uncultured delta proteobacterium. Classification (GTDB taxonomy): domain Bacteria; phylum Desulfobacterota; class Desulfobacteria; order Desulfobacterales; family JAFDCJ01; genus JAFDCJ01. The sequence goes on from CAVZEZ010000002.1 coordinate 132,029, forward strand.
CGTCTTACCGCAATTCTTTGACAACGTAGTATCTGAAGTTCTCCGGCTTTCCCGAAGGGTAAACAATATGGCAGCATTTAAAATTCCCGGGGCGCCCCCATCCTTGGACTTCACAAAATGGGATGTCCAACGAGGGTTTGTTTTTCTAAAATATCGGTTATAATTACCGAACATTAGATATTATTTGCCATATTGTTTATGCAACTAAGGGGTAAACTTACAAGTAAGCAATAACCGTTTTTTCGTAACCACGAATTCACAAACACGCAGGAGGACCTCATCATGCATTCCATCTTCTACATTATCGGTGTTGTCGTCGTAATTCTGATTGGACTATCATTGTTCGGTCTAATTTAACCCCAAGTGGTGCAGCGTTTGGGTTCCACGAGTTTCGTAACGTGGCAATTACCGCGAAGACCAAAAGGCGCCAGGCCGAATTTCCCTGCTGGAGGTTCACCCGTGTGCCTTTTTTTGTGGGGGACCTTAGGCGTTCAGACCGCCGAATCGTCGATGCGGCGGTAGACAGCTTCGACCATGCTGTAGATACCGAACGCGAAAAGCCCTAACGCTACAATACCCAGCAGCCAGGTGCCATAAGGTTGCTGTCGCAACGCTTCTAGAGCGCCTTCCAATCCCTTGGCCTTGCCGGAACTGAACTGCACGGCCGCCACGATAAAAAATCCGCCGATGATCATAAAGACCACCCCCCGGGCAGCCAGGCCGAAGCGGCAGACAGGGGAAATCCATGTCTTTTTGTCCTCGTCCATCCTCAAGCGCTTTTCGAATTTGGCTTTCCACCCCTTGATGATATTGGCAATGCCGACAATGATGACGATGACGCCGATGAACCCTACGATCCAGCGGCCAAAGGGCATCGACAGCAGTGCAGCCGTCCAGCCCTGGGTGCCATTGTCGCCGCCACCACCGCTGCCTGTGCTCCAGCCGAAGATGATGCTGACCGCAAAAAAGGCCAGTGACACGTGGGTTGCGCAACTGACCAGCAGTCCCGCCCGGACCGTCAGTCCCTTAGCATCACTCCCTTGGCCGTCGGCATCCCAGACTGACTGCACGAAGCGCCAGATCGCATAGCCCAGCAATCCGGCGGCGACAACGCCCAGCAATACCTGGCCGAACGGCTGGCTCAAGATGGTCAGCAGAGCCCCCTTGCTGTCGGTTGTGTCGCCGCCCGAGCCAAAGGCCTCCTGAATCGCCAGACCTCCGATGATCAGGTAGATGATGCCCCGCGCGCCATAGCCGAAACGGGCAATGGCCTCTAATTTTCCGGTTGAAATTTGGTTCATTTCGCTCAGTGACCTTTCTTTTCGATCGCGTCCGTCAGATCATGGTATCGAAACATTTCCTACTCTCTCCAAAAATGGGACGGTACTTGTGGTCATCTCTTTGCTCACACTCAAAATCCGCCGTTAATCGATTCCATGCAATAGGTTGGTGCATGTATTTTTGAACGAGAATCCGGGTATCGCGGGGATGAAGCCGCCCCTTCGGGCAAACGTCGGCTTCCAATGGTAAAGATACTTAATAAGTTTTCAGAATCGGCGCTGTAACTACGGTTTATTGGATCCAGGGGGGCGTATGTTTTTGACGGTGATATACAGGGGGGAATTTATTTACCTCATGAGCCTTCATCCCTAGCATTACATATAAGCGGTCGCCTCGGGCTAAAGGGCAGCCGGTCTGATCAAGAAAACAAACTATTCATATTTGTAAGGGGCAAAGGAATTCCACCTGGTGTATCTTCCCTCCCTCAATCTCTTCCGCCAGGGGAGGAAAGTGGGCTCCTCTTCCTGGCGGGAGAGGCCGGGTGAGGGTGAATTAGATCGCAATAATACTTTTAAACAGATGGAGTTTTATACGCGCGGTCGATGTAGATTCCAGGCGGAGTGTCGCCCCTGGAAACACTGAGGATGGCTTTATGAAAGCGACCAAAGATTCAACTCCTCAAGGCTTTTCTGAAATCGGAGACATACTCGTTCGGGATGCCGACATCATCACCGGAAAATGGATGGAACAAGAGCGCGGAGTCCTGCCAAGTGCGCGCCAGGCGCACCGGGACGAGCTCAAAAATTTAATCCCGGGATACCTGCGGGTTCTGGGATCCGATCTGGCAAAAACCGGAATGGTAAATTCCGACTCACAGCGCCTGGCGCGCGATCACGGTGTGCAACGATTGCAGTCGGACTGGAATCTGAACGATGTCATCGCGGATTATCAGATCCTTCAGGTCACCGTGCTCGAGCATCTCTCCGAGATTCTGCACAGATCCCTGACAGTGGACGAAATGAAGGCCATCGGTTCCGACATCGACGAGGCTGTCATGGTTGCCGTGGAGGCATTTATCACCCAATCGCAAGGCGAGTTGCTCGCCTTGAAAAAAAAATATGAAAAACAAATCGAGGACAAAATCAGATTTGCCGACGCACGGATATCCAGACTGAGAAATACCACCGTCGACCTGATCAAAAGCAAGGAATGCGAACGAAACAGAATCGCCGGTATTCTTCGCGATGATCTTTTGCAGCTGATGTCCGTTTGCCGGCTGAGGACGGAACGACTGCGGGCCGGCATAGATGAGGACGCGTTGGTTGCAGAGTTGGAAACGATTATCGACATACTTCGAAAAGCGCTGTCGGTGGCCAGAAAACTGACGAGAGAGTTGAGCGCAACCACCGATACCCGGCGTACCGTCAAAATAAATGATTCGCCCCATTGCTTAAACTCGTGCGAACATAGTATTTGACAAGAAGCAACGGAGAGAGGCTTCGGATCGACCCGGAAAATAAGGAAGAACAGAAGAAAGGTAGATAGGACGAATTCTACTAACAAGCAGGAGCATCATGTCATATCAGGGAATGGAAATCGCACGTCGATTTTTTGCCGGAAATGAAACCTCTTACGACAGGCTGGTCGCCGTGGGCACCGTGGGGGCGGACCGCTGGTGGAAGGAAAAGATTCTCGATTCTCTCAGCGGTCGGCCGCGGCGGATCATCGATCAGGCCTGCGGCACCGGCATACTCACATTCAAACTGGCTCGCAAATTTCCCCGGTCGCGGATCATCGGGGTGGATCTTCACGCCGGCTACATTGAAGTCGCCCGGCAGAAAGCAGCCGTTTCCAAGCAGACCCTGGTGGATTTCATCGCCGGGCGCGCGGAAGAAATTTTTATCAACGGGCCGGTGGACGGCATCACCTCGTCGTATCTTGCGAAATATGCCGACCTCACCATGCTGGTTTCCAATGCGGAAAGCATGCTGGCCAGCGGGGGGATTCTGGCCATGCATGATTTCATCTACCCGCCCCGACGACTGTTTGCCGCGGTCTGGGAAATTTATTTCAGGCTGCTGCGGTCGTTTGGTGGCAGGCATTATCCCGCTTGGAAGACGGTGTTCGATGAATTGCCGGTCCTGTTGCGTGCAACCCGTTGGCCGCAGGAATTGCTCGAAACCCTTCGCCGGCATGCCTTCAAGGAAATAAGTTTTAAAACGATGACCTTCGGCTCGGCCGCGCTGATTACCTGCCGCAAGGTATAACCCCGTTTCCCCTTTTATCAGGCGACAGCGGATGCCGTTTCAGAGGCCTCGTGGGCGTTGAACATGGCGATCAAATTCATCGGCGTCGCGTACATCAGCTTCCGGAACTGCGGCTGCACAGACGAAAGCGGTAATTCGCGAGCAGCCTTGTCCAGGCGGTGATCGACGGCCTGGTGCATCAAAACGGCTGTTTGCCGAAGGCCGTCCTCAACGGCAGACGGTAATCCGGCCCGTTGGTGGGATTGGAGAACCTCCAAGAGGCGAAAATGAAGGTCGGGTGCAAAATGGAGGCATGCCGCCGCGACGGAAGCCATTTGAGCGGGTTCGACGGTTCGCCCGGCAGCCATCCGGTTGATTTCATGAAGATCATCGGCAATCTGATAAGCTTCGCCGATACATTGCCCCCAGCGCTGAAACGCTTTTCGCTGGGGCAGGTCCGTCCGGGCCGCGACGGCTCCCAGGCGGCAGGCGGCGCCAAATAAAACAGCGGTCTTCAAATGAATCACTTTTTCATAGAATCCCGAATCCACGGATCCGGATTTGATCCGGCACATGAGCTCCAATGGATCGAGGGGCTCCCGCAGCGCACCCGCCGCTACTTTTGCAATCGTGTCTGAAACGATCGTACCGCTTTCACGGTCCAAATCGTTCATTATTTTGATGGCCCCGGCGAATATGACATCTCCGAGCAATACGGCCCGGCGTGCGCCCGCCAGCGTCCATACCGCGGGCAGTTTTCTTCGGAAGCGGTCCTGATCGACAAAATCATCGTGAATCAGGGTGGCGGTTTGAATGAGCTCCACGGCCGCAGCCCGTACAAGAGCGGTTTCGAGCGTCCCGCCGAGGGACTGGGCCGTCAGGCATAGCAGGCAGCCCCGGATTTTTTTGCCGCCCAGGAGGCCGGCGTGCAGATCGTTGGCGCTGATATGAGAGAGGTCGCCGGTCAAGCGTATGAGTTGGCTTTCGAATAGCTGGTCCAAATCAGGCCGTACGTCGGCTGCGTATTCACAAAAATTTTCTATCATAAATCCTCCCCCGGTTCCCCCCGCATGACCTTGACGGGATACGTCACGCGATGCCTTCTCGTAAAGCCACTGACTTCTCAGCCGGCGACATGACCGACCATCAATGCCATGGCCAGCAGAATTACCCCACCGCTGATACTTTTCAAAATGGCCTCATATTTTTCCAACGCTGTCTTCTCGTGGTCGCTCAGCATCGCTGACTTTTGCTTGAGAACCTTGTAATGGCGGGAGGCCTTGATCTCCACCATACTGAACAATGCCATAGACGCGGCGGTTACCAGAGCTTCAAGGGAAATACTGTTTGTCTGCATCAAACAGCCGGCGGTCACCGGCAGGAAACCCCAGGAGAAGGCAAACCAGCCGTCGGTGTGAAACCGGCCTTCAAACCATTCCAGGTTATAGGCAAACACAAAGAAGCCTTCGAGTACCGCCACGGCCGCCAGCCAGGGGACATGGCGAAGTATGTAATACCCGGCAATGACATAGGCTGTGACCAGCGAGACCGCGGCCAGCAGCCACAATTGCGGCGGGGTGAAAATGGTGCCCCAAGGTTTTGATTTGCCGCCGCCGATGGCGTCCAGGCTGTGCGCCGCTATCCCCAGTCCCAGAAAATAAATGATCACGATTGCCGCGACCCGATCCCACGCCACATTCGAGACAGCCAAGGAACCGATCACCGCAAATGCCAGCACCATGGCGGTATACGGCAGAAAAAGCAGCCCGGTTAAAATACGAAATTTTGGCGGTCCGAAAGCCGGTACAAACCACTCGGATCGCCGGTCGGCAGCAGGTCGGTTCACAACCATCTCCCACTCAGAAACGAACGCCACCTGCGGTGGCGGGCGAGGAAGGGTTTATCGAATTGCAGGAAAACAGGTATTTTTGCAAAAGCTCGAATGTCAATGCTCCCGAGTGTCCGGTTTTCCTCCTGAAAAATCCGGCACCCTGGATATACACAGGTCCCACATCTAAAACCATCGGTAATGGAATGTATATCGCTGCAGAAAACAATGTATATCCATATTGCCGCGGTGCCGGCGTATTATCTTTATTTTAAAATATGGTAATTTTAATCGATATCGTTTAATGAACATCGAACGTTCAACATCGAAATTCGACGTTCGGCTTTCAATGACTTTATCTCTATCCAAGCTTTGCCATCGTTACCTGAGAGGAAGAAGGGGTAACGCCGGGGGCTTTCCGGTATCTATCAGGATACCGGGAGCCCCTTTTTGTTTTGCTAGTTTCAGACTTCGGCGCTTACCGTAAGGTCGCTGGGGGTTTCCACCGGATCGAAAGCCACCTTGAAGGCTTCGTCGATCCGTTCCGCCGGGACAAACAGCATGGTATTGCGCACTTCATCCGGCAGATCGTCCAGGTCTTTCTCATTGCGTTTCGGCAAAACCACCGTGGTCAGACCGGCGCGATGGGCCGCCAGCATTTTCATCTTGATGCCGCCCACCGGGAGCAGACGCCCCCGCAGGGTGGCCTCGCCGGTCACGCCCACATCCCGCCGGATCGCACGGCCGGTAAACAGGCTGGCGATTGCCAGCACCATGGCGATGCCCGCCGATGGTCCGTCTTTGGGCACCGCGCCGGCCGGTACATGCACGTGGATGTCGGTTTTTTCGAATTGAGCCGCGTCGATGCCCAGCTGGTCGGCCTTGGAGCGAATATAGCTGTGGGCGATCTGGGCACTTTCACGCATCACGTCTCCCAGGTGACCGGTCAGATTCAACTTGCCGCGGCCCTGCATGCGGGTGGCCTCGATATAGATGATGTCACCGCCGGTCTCGGTTACGGCCAGGCCGGTTGCAATTCCCGGAATCAGGGTGTCTTCCAGCGCTTCGGACTCGAACTTTTCCCTTTTCAACTGCCGGCCCACCAGTTCGGGGGTTACCACCACGTGCTCCCATTCGCCGCCTGCAATTTTGACGGCACTTTTACGACAGACCGCTCCTACCTGGCGCTCCAGATTGCGGACGCCCGCTTCGCGGGTGTAACCCTGCACGATCTTACGCAAGGCATCCTCGGTGAAGGTGATTTCGTCCTCGTTCAGGCCATTGGCCCTGACCTGTCGGGGCACCAGATGGCGCTGGGCGATCTGGATTTTCTCATACTCGGTATACCCGTCCAGCTGGATAATTTCCATGCGGTCCCGCAACGGCCGGGGAATCGTTTCCAGCTGATTGGCCGTGGTGATGAATATAACATCGCTCAGGTCGAAATCGACATCCAGGTAGTAATCGCGAAACGCGTGGTTCTGGGCGGGATCCAGCACTTCCAACAGCGCGCTGCTGGGGTCTCCGCGCCAATCCGTACCGATTTTGTCGACCTCGTCCAGCATGAATACCGGATTACGGGTGCCGGTCCGCTTGATGCCCTGAATAATGCGCCCCGGCATGGCACCGATGTATGTCCGGCGGTGTCCGCGAATTTCGGCTTCGTCACGCATGCCGCCCAGGCTCATGCGGGTGAACTTGCGTCCCAGAGCCCGCGCGATGCTTTTCCCCAGGCTGGTTTTGCCGACACCCGGAGGCCCGCCGAAGCACAAGATCACGCCCATGGCCTCGGTGTCCCCGGCAGCTTCGTCCCCGGCCGATTTCATTTTCATTCCTCGCTCGATGATGAGCTTTCGCACCGCCAGGTATTCGATAATCCGGTCCTTGACGTCAACCAGATCATAATGATCTTCATCCAGGATGGTCCGGGCATGCCGGATGTCCGTTTGATCCTCGCTCAGCTTTTGCCAGGGCAAATCCAGCATCCAGTCCAGATAGGTTTTTATGACGCTGTATTCCGGAGAATGGGGGGACATATTCTTGAAACGCTTCAATTCTCGCTCCGCTTCCTTGCGGGCTTCATCCGGCAAATCGCCGCCGGCGATTTTTTCGGTATAATCGCTGTGTTCCGAAGAGCTTTCCTCACTCTCCCCCAACTCTTTTTTGATGGCTTTCAGTTGCTGGCGCAGGAAGTACTCCCGCTGGGCTTTGTCCATTTCCCCGCGGGCTTCCGTCTGGATTTTTTTCCCCAGAGACAGAACTTCCCTCTCATGAGACAAGTGGGAAATCAACAGGCGAATCTTGTCCTTGACGCGATCGGCCGCCAGAATTTCCTGCCCTTTGCCGATGTCCAGACCGACGCTGCCGGCGACCAGATAAGCCAGATAGCGCGGATCTTTCACCTGGGCCAGCAAATCGCCGGCCTCTTTCGGCAAATTCGGCGAAAGTCCGACAACCGCCTGGGTCAACTCCCGCAGGCTGCGTTGCAACGCATCCAATTCCAGATCGTCCTCGACCACGTCGGGTGCCGCCAGAATGCGGGCTTGCAAATACGGCTTGTCCGTCACCCAATGATCGATGCGAAACCGTTCCAGACCCTGAACGATGACCTGCAGATTTCCGTCCGTGGTCGGCAGAATGCGCTCGATTTTGGCGATGGTTCCGATTTCGTAAGTCTGACCCGGCAGCGGTTCCTCGACTTCGGGATTTTTCATTCCGACCAGGCCGATAAACCGAGAGTCTTTCATCGCATCTTCCACCAGCTTTTTGGAGCGCGCGATGCCCACGGCCAACGGCACCACATTAAATGGAAACACCACCAGGTTACGCAGCGGTAAAATCGGCAATTCTCCTGGAATATCCGAGGCTGTGTCCGGATTGCCTATATTTTTTTCAGAATTAGCTCTGATTTTTTCATCAAAATCCATGAGATCTGTTACCTCCATTTTATTGAAAATAAAAGGGCGTCCTGTCTTGCGACGAGATGCCCTTATGAGTCGTAACGTCCTGTTGCACTACGCTCGGATTCGTCTTGGGATCTATTTCAGATTATGTTTGCATGGCTCAAAGTTAAGCATATTTCGGGTGTTTTCAATAGCATTCTGCGAATTCGTTGGAGCCCGCAGGTGTGGAAAAACGAAATGCTATCGAAAAATACCATTAATCTAAACATATTCATGTATTTGGATGCCTGGGCTACAGGAAGGTTTCGCCCTTGTACAGGTATGGGGATGACGAAATACATGGATGACACTATTTATAATCAGGAGGGGCAAATCTATATTATACTCACTGATCGATACAATATCGCGACTAAATTGGTTTGGATCTACAAGTAATGAAAGGAGATAAAATTATGCAGATATTGCGCAAAAGGATCAACTTCGGGCATGTGAGCCTGCTGGCGATCGCCCTTTTTATACTGCCGTTCATGCTGATCGCTTGTGACAGCGGAACCGATCAGGCTGACGTCCGCGAGGAGACCAAGGAAGCCGTCGAAGCCATGCAGAATTACGCGCAGGACAAGCGGGAAGAATACCGGGATGCGGTTCAAAACCGGCTCAATGAAATAAAAACCCAGATCCAGGAACTTCGAGAGCGCACGGCAAGTCTTCAGAAGGATGTCGGCCAAGAGTTGCAGGCTTCGATTGACTCTCTGGATCAGAACTATGAGAATTTGAAGCAGAACTTCGCGAAAATGGAAAATTCGGAACAGGCCGAGTGGGACAGCGTCCAGGCAGAGCTGAACCAGGCACTGAACGGCCTGGAAAAGGCCTACCAGGATGCCGCCGCCCAACTCCGGGCGCAGGATGCGGATATGAATAACGCCGTGAGAGGTTACAAGGCCAAGGATACCCAGCCCGATACATCGAACCAATGATGTTATCGCTGTCTGAAGTATCCGCTTGCAAGCGGCAAATAACCTATTAGTTAGTGCCCATCCATCAAAGGGTCTTTTACAATGATGGGCACCTGGTGTTTCCAATCCAGAAATGAGAATTTTTGCCCAAGTTCAAGGAAATCAAGCGCTTGTGCGGAGGCGTAGCTTGCTACGCCGCACAAGCAAGGGCGCAGATTGACGCCGAAATTGGGCAAAAAGGCCATTTGTGGATGGAAACTAGTTAAAAATTAAGGTGTCTTGGAGTCTGTGACCAGCCTTTGAGGCGCCGTTTTTAGAAACGGAGATTGGTGAAAATGGCTCACGTAGAAATCAAAAAAATAAACGAAATCAATTGCTCGGAAGAAGAAGAGGATATCGCTCGGATTGAATGCGAAATCGGCTCCACGCGGCGGCAAACTTCCGAAACAATAAGGAATCTCAAAACGGAGACACGCAAAGAAGGCGAAAAAATAAAAGCGCAGGCCAAAGCCGCTTGGACCCGAACTGAGGATAAACTCAAATCCCAGGTAAGCGACGTTCAGTCTTTCGGCCGAAATGCGCTGAACAACAGCAGCAAGACTGGATTATACATCGGCCTGGGTCTCATGGCGGCCGGATTCATGACGGCCGCGATCACGGTCCTGTACGGAAGATCCCACCATGAGAACGGGTCGAATCCGGAATCGGACTCTGAAGCGGCCACTGAATCCCTGCAAAAAATAAAGCAGGAAGCCGATGCCGACAACAGCGACAAGATTATCATCACGCCCGCGGAATTCCAGAAAGAATCCACCGGCCTGGTCGCAGGAGGTGCTTATGAGCCAAAAGGATAATCAGGACAGCAGTTTTCCCAAACAGCGGCAGCAACAGCCCGGCAAGCGTTCTGAAATGGAACCCAAGCCGCAGAGCGAAAAGCCCGACTACCGACCGAGCGGAAAGCTGGAAGGCAAGGTGGCCCTGATCACGGGCGGAGACAGCGGCATCGGACGAGCGGTGGCGATTCTCTTCGCCAAGGAAGGCGCCGACATATCCGTCGTTTACCTAAATGAGGATCAGGATGCTCGCGATACCGGCCGCAGGATCGAGGAAATCGGAAAAAAATGCCTCCTGATATCCGGCGACGTCGGGGATTCGATATTCTGCCGGGAGGCTGTGGATCGGACCATGGCGGAGTTCGGCCGTCTGGATGTTCTGATCAACAACGCCGGTGAGCAGCACGCCTGTGACAGTCTGCTGGATATCAGCGACGAACAACTGGAACGGACCTTTCGCACCAACATTCTGTCGATGTTCTACATCACCCGGGCGGCCCTGCCTCATCTGAAAAAAGGCGCCGCTATTGTCAATGACACCTCCATAACCGCCTATATGGGACACCCTGTTCTGATCGATTACTCCGCCACCAAGGGGGCCATCACATCTTTTACCCGTGCCCTTTCCGTGAGCCTCATCGAAAAAGGCATCCGGGTCAACGCCGTAGCGCCGGGGCCCATCTGGACACCGTTAATCCCGGCCACCTTCTCGGCTGAAAAAACGGCCCACCACGGCGAAAGCAAACCGATGCAGCGGGCGGGGCAACCTTATGAGGTGGCGGCCTGCTTTCTATTTCTGGCTTCCGAAGATGCCTCCTACATGAGCGGGCAGGTTCTGCACCCCAACGGCGGTGTCATTGTAAACGGATAGGCTGGCAGTCACCCGGGTATCGGCAAAAAATCTTTGAACCCTTGTACGGCTTTTATGGATTTCGGTATACAAAATTGCAGGGGACGCATCGGACCACCACCCGACTCGCCCGTGGGCTACGATCCGATCGGCGATTATGCCCTCATCGGGAACTGCCGGTGTGCTGCCCTCTTATCAAAAAGAGGATCGATCGACTGGCTATGCCTGCCCCCATTTGACAACGTCCGTTATCTGCCCCGTTTCAATTACGGACAAACCGTTGCCCGCATCCGGCGAATTCACGAAAAGCGGAATGAACCCCCTGTGAAAAAGACCGAAAATCTATTCTCCAGCACGTCCATCCCCGCATGGCCAGCGAGCATCGGTTTGGGTAAACCAATCACCCTCCTTCCGGCAGATTTTCAGCCTGGCACGAGGTGAAGCTTTGGTGCCAACCAGGAAGTTCTCCCTGGGCCGTAGTTTCCTACGAGCAATAGCCTCGGGCTAAAGGGCAGCCAGTCTGATCAAAATTCTACGAAGCACTAACAATGAGAGATGAACTCATGCGAACAATCGAGATTTCACTGGATGGCGTCGATATCGACCGGTCGCGGGAATGGCTGGTCACCAACGGGCTCGGCGGATACGCTTCCGGAACGCTTTCCGGGGAAGCGAGCCGGCGTTACCACGGCCTGCTTGTCGCTGCCCTGCCGTCCCCCCACGGTCGGACAGTCATGCTCGATTATCTCTTCGAACGATTGCGCCTGCCCAGCGGAGAATGGGTCCGCCTGCACGGGGATGAGCCTGAAGATGACAGCCAGGATAGATCCGGCAGCCGGGCATCCATCGATTTCCGTCTGGAAATGGGATTGCCTGTCTGGCAGGTGCAAATCGGCCGCACAACCATCCAAAAGCGCATTCTCATGACCCACGGCCAGAATACCGTCCGGATTTGCTACCGCCATGTCGAGGGAAGCTACCCTGTCCGGCTGCAGCTTCAGCCCTCGATGCATTTTCGTACGTTGGGGACGAGCGTCAGCGAGCCATTCGCCGAGCCGTATGTGCTGACCGTCAAGGGCCGCAACATCGAGGTTTCCTCAACGGTTCACGATTTGAAGGTAACCCTGGTGCTCACCGGCGACCGATCGTCACTGTGTCTGGATGAAAACAACCTCAGAGAAATTTTCTATACCGCCGATGCGAAGCTGGGCATCGAACCGCGCAGCCTGCTGTGGACACCGGGAAATTTCGAAACGGAACTGGCGCCGGGAGGAGAAATAACCTTTATCGCTTCCACCGAACCCTTGAACGTGATGCTGTGTATGTCCCGGCAAGAATCTTTTGCGGCTGAGCGGGGTCGCCGCCGCCACCTGCTGTTTCGTGCGTTGCGCGGCACACAATCCGGATTTGCGGCCGACCTGGTTCTTGCGGCCGACCAGTTTCTGATCGCACCGGTTGGAAGATCCGAAGATGCCGCCCGGTCCCAGGCCGCCGGGACCGATATCAGATCCATTATAGCCGGCTACCACTGGTTCACTGACTGGGGTCGGGACACCATGATCAGCCTGGAGGGACTCACGCTGGCAGCCGGGCGCCCGAACGACGCCGCCTGCATTCTGCGCACGTTTGCCTACTACATTCGCGACGGTCTGATTCCCAATCTGTTTCCCGAAGGGAAAACCGAAGGGCTCTATCACACCGCAGATGCTACCTTATGGTTTTTTCACGCCGTCGATCGATATGTGGAAGCAACCGGCGACCGGGAAACGCTGCGGCATCTGCTGCCCAGTCTGAAGGAGATAGTCGAATTTCATCGCCGAGGAACCCGATTCGGCATTGGGGTCGACCCCCATGACGGCCTCCTCAGGCAGGGGAGCGAGGGCCTGCAGCTCACCTGGATGGATGCCAAGGTCGACAACTGGGTGGTGACCCCACGCCGGGGAAAGGCGGTTGAAATCAATGCCCTCTGGTATAACGCCCTGAGATTGATCGGGCAGTGGCTGTTGGAAGAAGTTGGCCAATCCGCTGCGGAACCATACAAGGAACCGGCCGCCCGGCTGTACAATTCCTTCAACAACCGTTTCTGGTTCGAACAGGGAAACTATCTCTATGATGTCGTGGATGGCGAGCACGGAAACGATCCGGCCCTGCGTCCGAATCAGCTGTTCGCGATCTCCTTGAAGCACCCCGTACTGGATGCATCACGCTGGCGTCCGGTGCTGGAGACGGTGCACGAGCGGCTGCTTACGCCGGTGGGTCTGCGCAGTTTATCGCCGGATCATCCCGACTACAAAGCGCGGTATTACGGCGACCTGCGCGCCAGGGATGCGGCCTATCATCAGGGGACGGTCTGGGCCTGGCTCATCGGGCCTTTTATCGACGCCTGGCTGAAGGTGTACCCGGACGATCGGGCGGGCGCCCGCCGCTTTCTGGAAACATACGAACCGCATTTGAACGAGGCCGGCATCGGCACCATCAGCGAGATTTTCGACGGGGATCCGCCTTTCACGCCGCGGGGCTGCATCGCCCAGGCCTGGAGCGTGGCCGAAGTGCTCAGATGCTGGCTGAAGACGGAGCCGTAAAAACATCAATTATCCGAGCCGGGATTAGACATGAGACTTATGCTCTTCACGACAAAAAAAAAGGTTTCAGGTAATTGTGATTTGTTCATTGACTTCGAATAATTTTCTGCCGTGTGGGAGCGGCTTTCAGCCGCGAAAATAATTGAAACCCGGCACACCTTCAACCATCGCGGCTGGAAGCCGCTCCCACAAGATTTACCAGGCGATTTTCAAACTTATGATAAGTTTCTATTCCGATCAGCCCGGCCGCTTCTAAGCGGCGGCCGGGCTGAAGCCTGAGGCCGGCGATTCCTGAAATGGCTGTGAGCCGATTTCAGCACGGATTCAAGCCACTTTCTGCCGGCATTGGCATTGTTTTTTTTTGCTCTCCACCGCGGTCCTACTTTTTGGGTTGACCACTTTGCTGTGGCTGCTGGTAATATGAGCGGATTTCCTGAGACCAGGATGCCTGGTCCAGTTCGGGTTTTTCGGTTTGGCCGAAACCGGGAGACTGATCGAAGGTTTTTTTGTCGAGCCCCGCCGTCAACTCATCCTTGGCTTCATTTTGCCGTATCATATGAACGGGAATCGGATGCATCCGGTCCTGCTCTCCCTGCACTATCACGTATACGACTGATTTTTTATCCTGTGAAAGGTAATTGTTCTTAACCGTACCGAGCATTTCACCATTTTTGCCGGTGACCTTCTGTCCGATCCAGTTTTTGGCATCACCGGCCTTGACTTTCGAAGCCTGCATCTGAGATTTGCCTTGCCCCTCGGCCCGTTGGCTCATCTGCTGGTCGACGTTCATGGCGATCTGCTTGTGTTCCTGAAGCTTTTCGAGCGTCTGGGAAGCGAATTGCTGTACCTGTGTATTCTGTCCCTGCCGGACTTCTTTTTCAAAGGTCTCGATATCCTTGCGGTGATCCTTTACCATGTTGTTCATGTACTCGCGGTCGAATTCCTCCCCACTGAGCTGGGAAAGCTTGTCGATTGTCCGCTGATGCTTCTTATCCAGCTCTTTCGGCAGCGATACATGGATCTCTTTTGCAATTTCCTTGAGCTTGTCGTTGGCCTGCGAATGGTCGTTCACCATGCGCTGGCCGAAATCCTTGACATCCTGGCTGGCGGCTTTTTCCTGGGCGATTTTTCCCAGCTGGACTTCCAGCATGCTGCCCATGGCAGCTTTTTTTACGAATTCCTTATCCTGTTCACTCACTGGGGCGTCGTTGGCGGAAACTGCCGCCAGGTTGATAAAAAGCATGAAAAACAAAACGATTGCGGTTGTCATTAATCTTTGCATGATTTTAACCTCCTGCGATTAGAATTGAGCACGCAACTTGGTGCTTGAGCAGGATATTACCAAAGAGGTTTTGCGCCTGGAATTCGGTTCTTCACCTATTTGCCGGTGGGAATAACTGTAAGCTTGGGCTAAAGAATACGGGAATCGCAGATATGGTAAGTATAAGCTGGCAGTTTTTTGGATGAGAAAGTCAGCCTCCGCAAGCTCCAGGTTCTACCTAGTTTCCATCCATAAATAGCCTTTTGGCCCAATTTCGGCGTCAATCCGCGCGCTTGCTTGTGCGGCGTAGCAAGCTACGCCTCCGCGCAAGGATTTGATTTCCTTGACCTTGGGCCAAAATCCTCATTTCTGGATTGGAAACATCATCAGGTGCCCATCATTGTAAAAGACCCTTTGATGGATGGGCACTACCTAACCGCTACCTCGTTAGCTTGGTAACGAAAAAAACACAAATTCCAGGCACCCAATCTCAAATAAACCCTTGCTTGGGGTAAATCCAAAGCCGGTAACTGCGGGCCAGGAATTTTTATCCGCCGCTACAGCAGTTTCACAATCCTCTTGGGGGCCAAAACAACGGCTGCATGTCCGGGAAGGTACCAGATTCCGTCGGTGTTCAGGTCGGGGGTGCCGCCGCCGTTGTAACGGACGTCCTCACTGGACCAGAGCAGATCCCAATGACTGTCGCGCGGCGGGGCCAACAGCGGCTCCGGTGCGGGCGACAGGTCCAGGCTGCGCCCGAAATTGAACAGCAGGAGGCGATCTCCCCTGGCTTCACCCAGGAATCGCAGGACGAAGGCCTCCGAGGTCAACACCGCTCCGTGCATCCAATCGGAGCGCTGTTCCCGGAAAACTTCATCTTCCCGCCGCAGCCGCAGCAAATCACTGTGCAGCTGATACCAGGGGGATTTTTCGCGCGTCGAATGATCGAGTTTGCTCATGGCGAAGGTCGCCGGATTGCCCGGATCGGCCATTTCCTGCACGATGGCAGGGTCGCGCAAGCTTCTGAATTGAGATAGGAAATCGATTCTTCCGTTGCGCACTTTATCGGCCAGCTCTTCCGGATTATCCGCAAAATAGCAGAAGTTGCTTTCAGCACCGAATTCCTGACCCTGAAACAGCATCGGGGTTTGGGGCGACAACAGCAGCAGGGCGGTCATGGCCCGCAATTTTCCGGGATCCGTCAGCCGATGAATCCGCTCTGACCGGGCGCTGTTGGCGATCTGGTCGTGGTTCTGGATAAAGTTGACAAAAGCTGCGGGCTCGATTCCAAGGGTCCGGCTTCCCCGGGCTTGTTTTTGCCAGTGATAATACTGCCCCTGGTACAGGAAGCCCCATTTGGCGGCGGAAATAAATTCCTGCGGGGAACCGAGATGGTTGCTGTAGTAAGCTTCATTGCGTCCGGTCAACGCCACCTTGGCCGAATGGTGAAAATCGTCGTTCCACAAGGCATCCAGCCCGAATCCACCCGCTTTAAGAGGATGGATCAACTTTACCTGCTGGGGCTCGTTTTCTCCGATGAATATCACAGAGCGGGGAGAGGCCGCCCGGCGGACGCGATCGGTCATTTCGGACAGAATGTGGGTCGCCGAGCTGTCGAAAATAGACTGGGTGGCATCGATGCGCAACCCGTCAAGGTGGAATTCGGTGATCCAGTAGACGGCATTGTTGATGAAGAATTCCCGCACGGGTTTCGAGTTGTCGCCGTCGAAGTTGATCGCATACCCCCAATCGGTTTCGTAGCGGTCGGTGAAGTAGTCAAGGGAAAACCGGGCAAAATAGTTGCCGACGGCACCGACATGGTTGTAAACCGCATCGAGGATAACCCCAAGGCCGAGAGTGTGGGCCTGATCCACAAAGCGGCGGAAATCATCCGGATTGCCGTACAACCGGGTCGGCGCAAACAAATCCACGCCGTCATAACCCCAGCCGAAGCGGCCGTTGAATTCAGCGACCGGCATCACCTCCAGCAGGGTAATTCCCAGCTCCGCCAGTGAGGCAAGCTGCTGCATGGCGGCCTGCCAGGTGCCTTCCCCGGTGAAGGTCCCGACGTGCATTTCATAAATGACCTGCCCCTTTAATGAGGCTCCGGGCCACTGGCCGTCGGTCCATTTGAAATCCCCGGCATCGACTACCTGCGACGGTCCCTCGGGACCCTTCGGCTGAAACCGGGATGCCGGATCCGGAAAGCAGTCACTTTCATCGTCGAAGCGGAACCGGTACCGCGATCCCGCTGCCGCTGCTTTGACAATACCGGAAAAATATCCGCCGGGTTCAGGAGTAAGTTCTGCGATGACCTCGGTGGCTGGGCCTGATGTTCCGGACTTTCCCTCCAGAACGACGAAAACTTTGCCGTGGCGCGGCGCCCACACCCGGAAGTGTACTTCGCCTTTCTTCGACACTTCGGCTCCAATGGGCAGACGCCTTCTTTCATTGGCTTTTTTGGGTTTCGAATCTGTTTTGCTCATTCCATGACGGCGCGGACCGCCCTTTCGGCGTCAGCCTTTTCGTGCGGGCTTTTGTCATACAGCGGTTCGAAGTCTCCTCGCAGCGCCTTGAGCGCGTACTTTTCCGCCTGGATTTCTGCGGCGGTCCGCACCCCGCGACCCCGCAAGATGGGCACTGGCGGACACCATCCCTGCAGGGCGTGCTGAAGAAGAAAACCCGAGATTAAAGCAGGCAGAACGTACCACTTTTTGCTGACGAAGGTTCCGAGTCCCAAACCGATTAGAATCAGCGTGGACGCATTGGCCTCGAGTGTTCTTTCGATGTCCCATTCCTCATCCAGCTCCGGCAGGCGCTTGTCGATGGCAATCGTTCCTCTTTCGGCATAGTGCCGGATGTTGTCGGCGGTTTTTTCGCGAATCCGTCGATTGTAGCTATCCGGAGTGTGATCCGAAACACGGGTAAAAGTCGGCGAAAGCATTTTTATTCTCCTTTCGAAATTGCAGAAACCTCGTCTCGACATTCTGGTCAAGACCGGCATGAAGCTTAAAATAATCGACCACCAGCATAGCTTGGGCCCCTATCAGGGCCTTTTTTATGCCACCGGTTCTGCGGTGCGGGTGATAATGATCTATAATATTTTCCTGTATCGGCGAATAAATGGAAATACAGTTAATCCTGTAATTTAACAAGAGATCGAATGTAGTGATGGGTGAATGCCTCCCATACATGCAATTCTATCCGATTAACCCAAAAAAGAGTTTTAGGTTCCAGCGTTTCACGTTCGACCCTCCGGTGGGAGAACCAGGGCGTGACCGGCGGTGGCAACCGGGAGTGAGCCGCGGGTTCTGCCGAAGGCATTGCGCAAGTTTAGTACCATGGAAAGAAGGTAAAAATAAGGTAAATGCCTTATTTATTCTCAACGCAGTTCGGCACTATTAATTTATTAATAAAGACCGAAGTAGGTAAATTTTCAGAAAGGAGGAATAACAAAATGTTAAGATGGGCGGTCATTTTTTTGGTCATCGCGATCGTCGCGGCAATTTTCGGCTTCGGAGGTATCTCTTCAGCCGCTGCAGGCATCGCCAAAATTTTATTCTTCATCTTTATCGCCGTTTTCCTCATTATGCTGATCGCAGGGTTGGTGAAGCGGCCCAGATAGTGCCGGAGGGCGTCCGAACGGAGAATTTGACGGGTGTTCCGTCGTTCCCCGTTCTTAAGTCTCTTCAATCATGTGAAAGGTGTATTCAGAACGCCGCCTGGTGGGGAAAATTATGCGAACGGCGATAATTATGATGCGCGCGCTAATAGCGGCAAGTTTCTGATTGATAATGAGTCTTTTTCTGCAATTGTCCCCTCTGCAGCCGAAGTTTCCTTCCATACCCATATTCTTCCCAAAGTCTATAAAGTCGATTTCGGGTGCTTTGGCGCGGACGCCGGAAATTATTCTCCGAGTTGCTGCAATGGGTACTTGAAAGCGCGCAAAAGACAAGGAGAAACTATGACGATCGAATGCTCGAAAACGATAACCCTCGACGATTACGAACCTCTGATCGGCGCCGAAACTGTCGACCGCATCTATAAGAAGGCCGCACCGCTCAAGGATCTGCACATTGCCAACGTGAACTCCACCTATTACGGCGGCGGGGTTGCAGAGCTTCTGGCCTCCTTTTCGGTTCTCATTAACACGCTTGGAATCAAGACCGGCTGGCGGGTCATCCAGGGGTCCCCCGACTTTTTCAGCATCACCAAAAAGATGCACAATGCGCTCCAGGGAGAAGACATCAATCTCAGCGATCAGAAAAAGCAGATCTATGAGGATGTGGTCTGCCAGAACGCGATCCGAAACCATCTCGACCACGATCTGGTCATCATCCATGACCCGCAGCCGCTTCCGATGATCAGACATTACCGTAAGCACGGTCCCTGGATCTGGCGCTGCCATGTAGAACTTTCCGCACCCAACAGAGAGCTGTGGGGTTATCTCAGTCCCTTTATCGAGCTTTACGATGCCGTCATCGTGAGCATCAAGGAATACGCTCAGAACCTGAAAACCCCGCAGTTTTTCTTCATGCCGGCCATCGACCCATTTTCCATCACCAATCGGGACTTCAGTGAAGATGAAATCCAGGAAAGACTCGAACGCTATGACGTTCCGACCGACCTGCCCCTGGTTGTCCAGGTCTCCCGCTTCGATCGCTGGAAGGATCCCCGGGGAGTGGTCGAAGCTTTCAAATTGGCGCGCAGGGAGGTAGACGCCACGTTGGTCCTTTTGGGTAACGTCGCCACCGACGACCCCCAGGGAAAGGAGGTTTATGAATCCCTGCTGGAATGCCAGGAGGAACGTATCCGGATCATGAGCGTGCAGGACACCGCTCTGGTCAATGCCCTTCAGCGGAAAGCCGCGGTCGTGCTTCAAAAATCGATCCGCGAAGGATTCGGCCTCACCGTGGCGGAAGCCATGTTCAAGGGAGCGGCGGTCATCGGCGGCAACACCGGTGGGATTCGGTACCAGATCGACGACGGCGAAAACGGATTTTTGGTGAACTCCGTCGAGGAAGCCTCCAGCCGAATCGTTCAGCTCATCCGGAACAAAGCGCTGCGGGAAGAGATGGGGCGCAAGGCGAGAAAAAAGGTGATCAAAAAGTTTCTGTTGAGCCGCTACCTGGAGCAGTACCTGGACCTGTTCGGCTCATTCGAAACCATTTACCGCGTGGGAAGTCGCCTGAACCACTCAATAGTATAAACCTCAATCCGAAAACACCGGTTGTAGCAAGCGAAAATCCCGCTCGCGGGGAACCCAGAAAAACGAAAATAATGGTCACGGAAGCATGAAAGTACGAAAGATATAAAGTTTCATGTTTTCGTGATCGAAATATGTTGCCATAAATTCAGGGAAAAAGCTTCAGGAGAGCAGGTCGGACAACCGCTCCGTCAGGCGGGATGCATCGTGGGGCGCGTGCCCCTGGGAATCATTGTCGAAATAGACATAGGCATCCCGAGATTTGCGAGGGGGAGGCTTTCGGTCGGTAATTCTTTCCGGCCGGGACGGCTCCCGCCCGGCAATCCAGTGGCGGATCCGATCGGCCCAGCGGTCGAGGTCCTCATCCGAGTAGCGACTGGCATAGGTGTGGGGAGAACCGTGCAGGCGAAGGTAGACGTAGCCCGCCGTAACTTCCTCGACGTAGGGCCATTTCCCGCTGTCCGCGAACACCAGGGCCATGCCGTGGCGCCGGACCCGGCCGATCAAGGCGGGAGTGAGGAGGTCCGGATCCCGGATCTCCAGGGCATGGCGCAGGTGCCGTTTGCGGTCGATTCGCATCGAAGCCCGTCCGCTGAGGCGCTGATCGTGATTTTGGGCCAGTCGTGCAGCCTCTTCCGTGTCCCTGGGCAGCAGATCCAGAAAAGCATCGAATCGGTCCCGATCCAAACGCCTGGCCGGAAACTGCCACAGGACGGGACCCAGTTTTTCTCTCAATTCCAGCAGGCCGGAAGCAAAGAAATTCGCCAGTGGGACGCGGATGTCCTTGAGTTGTTTGAGATGGGTGATGAACCGGCTTCCCTTCACCGCGAACAAAAAACCGGACGGCGTCTCCTCATAGTATCGGCGCCAGGTCTCCGGTTTGATAAGGGAGTAGAAAGAGCCGTTCACCTCGATGGAGTTGAATTGCCGGCTGGCGAACCCCAACTCCCGGCGCCGTGCAAGATCCTTGGGATAGAAGTCGCCGTGCCAGTTGCCGTATTGCCATCCGGAGATTCCAATTCTGAGACGGGGCAAATTTTTTTCCTCATAAGCCGCCGCCGCCGGCTAAAGGGCAGCTCGTTCAATCCCTCCCGCCGGGGAAGGGAAGCAGAGCCTTCCCCCTTTTCTAAAGCGGGACCGAGGGGGATTTCTACTCCGCGGCAATTTCGAGCGGCGGCAAACCCTGAACCTTGAACCCTTGAACCCCTGGACCCGACCTGGATCAGATACCAATGGATTCAATTTTAAGGACAGATTACGTGATGTTTCTCAAGCCGCTTTAACCCGTCACGCCAGAGCAGGCCTGAACCTGAAAATTGTAGTTTCACACGAGCGGCCGCCTCGGGCTAAAGGGCAGCCCGACTGATCAAAGACAGAAACTATTCATCATCGCGCCAAGACGCCAAGGCGCCAAGATTATTTATATTTTTAATCATTCCCTTTGCGAGCTTTGCGACTCTGCGCGAGATAAAATATTTGTAGTTTCATATAAGCCGCAGCCTCGGGCGAAAGGGCAGCCCGACTGATCAAAGACAGAAACTGTGCCATTCTGGCGTAGTTTCATATAAGGTACCTAAAACATGCCCACGAAATAGTAATAAAGCAAAATACCGGAAAACAGCATTTTTATCAGGATGGCGGCGACGTTGCCGATCAGCACGCCCCATCCGGCCCGGATCGCCTCGCGACTGGTTTTACCGGCGTACAGTTCGCCGCCGATTGCCCCAACCCACCCACCGATGACAAGGCCCACAAATGAAAAGAAAATCATGCCCAGCACCATCCCCAGTATCGATCCCCACACGCCGAATTTCGAACCACCGTACCGTTTGGCTCCTGCAGCCGGAATGATGTAATCGAAAAAGCTGACCACTAGGGTCACCACCCCCATCAGGATCAGGAAATTGAAGCTGAAGGGCTCCCACTCCTTTGCCAGGGAAAGAATGAGCAGGGCAATATAGCTCAACGGTGGCCCGGGTAATACCGGCAACAAGCAGCCGATAAACCCGGCGATCGATACAATCAGCCCGATGCCGATTAAGACCGAGTCGAAATTCACGGAGGTTTCACTTAAGGTTTCGGGTTTCAGGTGTCAGTTTTCTCAATTTCATGGGCTTTCAACGCCGCAGGCTCGGATCGCCGGTTCAATCCGGGATCGGAAAGGCGATCGTACTGAGCAGTGCGTTTTCCGCCTGGCGCGAATCCAGACGGGAATGCTGAACCACCACGGGGACATCCGATTCGATGAGGCTGGAATAGTCGGTATCCGGCGGGATGGATTCGGGATCCTTGAGTTCGTTGAAGCGTACGTGCCGGGTGCGTCGGGCCGGAACTGAGACGCGGTAAGGCCCAGCCGGCTCCCGATCTGAAAAAAACACGGTGATGCGGATGTCGGCATCCTGATCCGATGCGTTGAGAATGCAAACCGTTTCATGGCTGGTGAATTGCGGTTCGGGTCCGTTGCTCCATTCCGGAATATACCCTTCGGCGATCGCCCAGCGCTTGCACCCGATAGACAGATTCATTTTGTGTTCCTTTCAGATTTGTTTTGCGGTTGCTGCGAGGATATTCTGTTTGTTTCGCCCATGTTAAGGCAGCAAAAGGATAAAATAATTCAGTGATTTGTAAAATGGGTTAAATCCCGTATTTCTCCTCCGGCTTCCCTGTATTGAATGTCGGCATCCGATTCAGGATACCGTCAGTTGTACCGCGAAATACAATTTCATGCAGACGCTGCTCCGGCCTGTTCTGTCAGGCGGCATGGGAGGCTCCCATGATCCCACTGGAGTTCGGGCTGCGGCCCCTGTGGCTTTTCGGCAAGACTTCACATAATCTCCGGGGGACAATTCATCTCTTGGATCGTCGCCGTCCGTTCGCCGGGCCGTTGGCAGAATAGTGGAAAATGGCGATAGGGGTATCGGATCAGGGGGATGTCATCTCGATCTGGTCCAGGGTGCACTGCCGGGCCGGCTTATCCGGCCGCTGGCGCAGCAATTTCGTTCCGTGCCGAAACCTCCCGCCCGTGAAATGATCCCACTGCACCTCGACGACAATCTGGGGTTTTAGCGGCTGCCACTGGTCGGAACGCTCCGTGCTCCAGCGGCTCGGACCTCCGGGGGCCCGGCCGGTGAAGCCGGGAGGTTCGATGATCGGCTCCAGCATGTCCCGCAGGGTGCCGCGTTCCTTGTTCGAGAGCCCCGAACAGAACCCGACGTGGTGCAGAAGACCCTGGGGGTCGTAAAGTCCCAGCAGGAGGGAACCCACCTTGCGGCGCTGCTTGTTTTCGGCCGGCCGTCCCGGGTCGTAGGAATTTGACGTATAGCGAAACCCGCCGACTACGCAATCGGCCGTTCGCATTCTTTTTATCTTTTCTATCCCCGTGCGTTTTCCCGACTGGTAGGGCAGATCGCCCCTTTTGGCGACAACGCCATCGAGGTTGATGCTTGCGGATTTCAGCCATTTTTCGGCTGCTTTCGCATCCGGCGTCGCTTCGGAAAGCAGAAAACCGGGTTTTTCCCCGAGGTATTTCGCGGCAAATCGCTCCAGCAGCTCTCGACGTTTAAAAAGCGGTTCTTCCACCAGGGCCTTGCGCTCCGGATCCACCAGATAATCGAACACGATCAGCGTGGCGGGGAGCTCCCGCGCCAGCCGGTTGACTCTGCTGGCGGCCGGATGAATCCTCTGCAGAAGATCGTCGAAAGAAAACAGGCCGGATACGGGCACCACGATCTCTCCGTCCAACGCAAAGGCATCCGCTTCGAGCGCCAGGATATTTCCGATCACCTCAGGAAAGTAGCGCCCGAGCGGTTTCAGGGATTTTGACTGAAGTTCGACGTCCCGACCGTCCCGAAAGACGATGCAGCGGAAGCCGTCCCACTTGGGCTCGTAGAGCCAGTTCCCACCGACCGGAATTCGGGAAACCAGGCGGGCTTCCATCGGTGGATAGGGAGGAATGATGGACAGCTTCATAGGAAATTCTCCAGTGACGCCCGGCCGGTTTCGGCGAGCATGGGCTGCCAGAGGTCGCCGATTCGACCATACTGCAACAGATCACCCTTGGAAATCCCGAGGTCGGGCCAGAAAGGTTTCTGCAGATTCGTTAGACTTTCTTTTCGGCCCCCCACGCGGAGTTCGATCGTCTCTTTTCCTTCGTAAATGGTAGCCGGTATGGTATTTTTGGCTTTGCGGCTGATCTGGACCACCTCCTCATTAACTTTTGGCATGTTGCACCAGGTTCTCCGGGCCTGAAACTTTGTCTGAATAGCTGCCTTTGAATACTATTGATCTTGTCCCTCGTTTCGTAAATAGGTGAATATCAGAATTTCGGCCACGCGAAGGGCGCAGCCGAGATCCAAAAAGGGTTTATTTTGTTTCCAAAACCATAGTAAATTGTTCGAAGCAATGCGTACCTTCTGATTGGAAACAACATCCACTTTGATTCGCTCTTTAAAGTGGGGAAAATAAGATGGGCAGCTTGACAAGAGCGGAGGTCGCCGGCCAATAGGGAAGCTCAAAAGCAAAGCTCGAAATTCAAGGCACCACCTTTAAAAAAGATAGCCAATCCGATCAAGGCAAGAAACTCATTGTGAGCCTGCGATAATCGAATAATCAGGTGGGAGCGGCTTCCAGCCGCGATTTTAAATTCGGGTCATTGCCAATTCTTAATCGCGGCTGAATGCCGCTCCCACAAGTGGCAGTAACCTTTGAACCCTGAACCTTTATCCTTTATCCTTAAACCAATAACCCGAACCATGTTTGTTCCCCTGCACGTCAAAAGCGATTACTCTTTCGGCTTCGGCACCGCTTCGGTGGATGAACTGGTCGAGCAGGCGGCTGCCGTCGGCTACACCGCCCTGGCCCTGACCGACATCGAAACGCTCTGCGGGCAAGTGCGTTTTCACCATCGCTGCCGCGCGGTGGGGCTGCACCCGGTGACCGGCATCGAACTGCGGCCCGGGTTCGACGGCCGCCGCAATCCGGGCGGTTGCGCGGGACGGATGGTGCTGCTGGCTGAAAGCCGCGCCGGGTACCGCAGCCTGTGCCGCATCGTCAGCCGGCGGCGGGGCGTCGCCGGTCCACGCGGAATCAAAGGACGTCTGATCGGCGACCCGCTGCCGCTGGTGGTCGAAAACACCGAGGGCCTTTTCGTGCTCAGCGATGACATCGGCGTATTGGAAAGGCTGATCGCATCGGGTTCAATATCTCCGGTGAAGGTCAAGCTGCTGGTCGTCCGCCCTCCGGGGAAGGGATCCGCTGATGGAACCTGGCAAATCGCGCGTCGGCTCGGAATCCGAATGGTGGCAGATATCGATGCGGTATTTCTCCACAAGGCGGATCATGGCCTGCATTTGCTGCAGCTCGCGATTAGAAATAGAATACCGCTTGCCGAGGCTTCCGCGCTGCCGGCCGCCGTCGGCGGCCGGCGTTATCTGCGAACGCCCGAAAAGGCCGCGGCCCTGTTCTCCGACCTGCCGGAGGCGCTGGATGAGACTCTGGCGGTGGCGGAGTCCTGCCGGCTGGACCTCGCTGCCGACCGCCGCTTTTTTTCGGCGGCCGGATTGGCATCGGACCGGCAAGCAGCCGAGGCGCTGCGTGTGCGTTGCGGCCGCGCGGCGGCCCACCGACGGGCGGCCGGTTCGGCCTGGAGCACGGTGTACGACCGCCGTCTGGAACACGAGCTGCGGGTCTTCGAGCGCATGGGATTTGCCGGTTTCTTCGAAAACCTCGCGGAGATTCTCGATCATTGCCGTCAGCAGGACATCGCGGTGGTCGCCCGAGGTTCGGCCGTCAGTTCGATGACGCTTCACCTGCTGGGCGCCTCTCCGGTGGATCCAATTTCCCAGGGATTGATATTCGAACGGTTCCTGAACGAGGCCAAATCTGAATGGCCCGATGTGGACCTCGATCTTCCCCATCATCGGCGGGACGAGGTGATCGACTGGGTTTACGCCCGGTTCGGCCGGGAGAAAGTTGCCATGGTGGCGGCTCATCATCGGTTCAAGCTCCGTCTGGCGCTGCGGGAAACGCTCAAGGCCTTCGGTGTGCGACCGGACCAGATAGACGGACTGATTCGGCTGCTGCCGCCCGAAGAGCTTGGAACGGGACATGCGGATTTTCAGGACTTCTCGCGCAAACTGCGGGAACGCAACCCGATCGTGACCGGCGCGTCCGGGCAAGGGAGGCCGGATCTGGCAGAGGCCCTGCGCCTGGCCGGACGGCTGGTCGGACGCCCCCATCACCTGGCGGCCCATCCTGGCGGCATCATCATCGGGCGCGGTCCTCTGGAAGACCTGCTTCCACTGGAACGGGCGCCCAAGGGGGTGACCGTCACCCAGTACGCCATGACCGCCGTGGCGGCCCTGGGGGTCGTGAAAATCGATCTTCTGGGGAACCGGTGTCTCAGCGAACTGGAAGAGACGCTGCGCCTGGTCGGCGGGCCGCCGCGCCTGGAGTCGATTCCGTCCGAGGATCCGGCCGCGATGGCACTCATCGACCGTGCCGACACCATCGGCTGCTTTCAGTTGGAAAGCCCCGCCATGCGTTCCCTGCTGGCCCGGCTTCCGATCCGAAAACGCAGCGACATCGTCGCCGCCCTGGCGCTGATCCGCCCCGGCGCA
Source organism: uncultured delta proteobacterium (assembly GCA_963774425.1). Classification (GTDB taxonomy): domain Bacteria; phylum Desulfobacterota; class Desulfobacteria; order Desulfobacterales; family JAFDCJ01; genus JAFDCJ01. The sequence goes on from CAVZEZ010000002.1 coordinate 158,592, forward strand.
TCGGCGGGCGCCGCCAAGGAGGCGTTCGTCGCCCGCGCCCGCGGGGAAAAGCCGACGGTAGTATTCGAACCGCTCCTTGCGGAGCGAACCGCCGAAACGCACGGGCTACTCATTTACGAAGAGGACCTGATGGTCCTGCTCAGCCGGGTCGGGGGTTTCGGCCTGGCGCGGGCCGACCGGCTGCGCACCGATATCGTCCACAGCGGGGGAGATCCGGCCCTTCTGGCCGTGCTTGAGGACGAGTTCCTGAAACAGTCATGGGCCGTCGGAGTCCGGGCGGCTTCCGATGAAGCGCGGGCCCGGCGGGCTTTTGCCGCGGCGGCCCGGTTTGCAGCCTATTCCTTCAACAAGGCCCATGCGGCCAGCTACGGATATCTGGCCTATCTTTCCGCTTACCTCAAGGCCCATTTCCCGGTGGCCTTCTGCTGCGCCTTGCTCAACCATCATCAGGGCTTCTACCCCTTGCGAACCCTGGCGGCCGAGTGGATCCGGTCGGGAATTGACATTCGGCCGCCCCATGTCAATTTTTCCGGTTACCGCTCGTCGCTGGAAAACCGGCCGGATCGGCCGCAAGCGCACGGCGTACGGGTCGGACTCGATAAAATCAAAGGCCTCTCCCGCCGCTGCACCGCCAGACTGCTGGAAACGCGGGCGGAAAATGGCCCGTTTGCCCTTTTGAGCGAACTGCGCGAGCGGGTGCGGCCGACGATCGGAGAGCTGAAGGCCTTGATTCTCGGCGGCGCCTGCGACGGCCTGTCGCCATTGTCAGCCGATCGTTACCCGTTCGCCCACGAGGCCGTGCTCGAAGCCGTGCAACATGCCAAGGATTTTTCGATCCTGGACCGCGTCCTTCCGCCGGATCCGCCAAAATCCACGCAGGAGACGGCCCGCCTGGCACTCTACCAGGCTCTGGTGCGGGTGCGAAACGAGCTGCGCTATTTCGAGATGCACCTCTCGGACCACCCCGCCGCACTGCTACGTCCGGAAGCGGACCGCTACGGCTGCCTCCTTATCCGCACGGCGGCGGGCGCGGAAGCGGGAAGCTTGCAGCGCCTGCTGGCACTTGTCGCCGCCATGCGCCGGGTGCCCGCCGGCGGCGGAATCATGCAGTTCGTTACGCTGGAAGACGAAACCGGGATGCTGGAGGCGGCCCTGCCGCCGGCGGTTTACCGGCATCTGGGGGATCGGATCACGACCCCCGGCCCTTATCTGATCGATGGCGTCTCGCGGAAGCGGCAGGGTGCCGTGCACCTGGAAGTGAGCGCAATAAAACCGTTTTACCGGCGGCAGCGCCCATTCGGGCGGTAAACAAGCGATTTGTCAACCGCAAACATTTTATCTTTTAAACGCAGTGCATATACCGGATTCTGAATTGATAGAAGGATTTGCCCGAACACAAGAATTCAATCTTGATTTTCAGCGCGGATTGTGCCAGTGTCAATAGCCTCTTTCAATGGTCTTCACCCTCGAGCAAAGGGAAATAATATGGATTTATGAAACCCTTTCGAATCTTTTTTGATTCAAGGGATTTCCTATCCCCAATCACTGTCTGAGCGAAGATATAAAGTTGATGAGATCAAAATTCAGGAGATCTAATGAACAACCATCCAAAAATAAATGACCCCGACATTATGAACAAAGCCGCTGGTATTCAAAAGGTAGCTACCCAAATAGAGGGGCTGGATGAAATCCTTCACGGAGGACTGCCGGCCGGAAGGGTTACGCTTGTCAGTGGCGGTCCCGGATCCGGAAAAACCTTGATCGGAATGGAATTTTTATATCATGGAGCCCGGGCCGGCGACCCGGGTATATTTATTTCATTTGAAGAAACCGCCGAAAGCATCCGCCAAAACACGCTTTCATTAGGCTGGGACCTGTCCTCCCTTGAAAAGGCCGGCAAGCTCTTTCTGATGGAGGGGCAGGTGGACCCCGAGGCGGTTGTTTCAGGCAATTTCAATCTCAAAGGGTTGCTGGCGATCATCGAGGGCAAAGCCCGAGAAATGGTCGCTAAAAGAATCGTGATCGACGCCCTGGACGTTTTGATGCTTCTTTTTAACGATCCGGTCCGCAAGCAGCAGCAAATATTCGTGCTTCACAACTGGCTATCAAAAATGGGGGTGACCACCATACTGACTAAGAAAAATTTGGAGGGAGCGGACAAATTTCCTCGTGATAGTTATCTCGACTTTATGTCAGACTGCGTCATATATCTGGGCCAGAGGATCAAAGAGCAGGTGAACACCAAGCGCATTCAGGTCATAAAATACCGGGGTTCGAGTTTCGGCAGCAACGAATATCCGTTTCTTATCACAGACAAAGGCATGTTCTTTAGCCCCATATCGGATATGCAGCTTCGCTATGAAATATCCTCTGAACGATTATCGAGCGGCAATCCGGCCTTTGACCGGATACTGGGAGGCGGATACCTGCGGGGATCCTGCATTTTAATCTCCGGTGCAACCGGAGTGGGCAAAACATCCATTGCATCTTCCTTTGTGTGTTCTGCAGGTGATGTAGGCCAGAAAGTGCTGTATATCAGCTTTGAAGAATCCCCGGACGGTCTGGTTGCGGGAATGCTCAGTGTCGGCATTGACCTTCGAGCAGCTATTGAGAAGGACTCGCTGCAGATCCTGTCGGTGATGCCCGAATCCCGGGGAATTGAAGAACACCTTTTTAAAATTATGACCGCTATCCAGAGCTTTCAACCCGAGCACATTGTGATCGATGCCATATCCGCCTGTGAGCGCATCGCCGGTGAAAGTGCGGCCTTCGATTTTATCATGCGGCTGATTCATTTCTGCAAGAAAAAGGGTGTCACGGTAATGCTGATCAACCAGGCAATCAATACACAGCATCACGAGATCAGCGGTGTCGGCATCTCATCGATCATCGACACGGTCATTGTACTGAATTATGAGCTTGTAGAAAATGCAACAAATCGCATCTTGCATGTGTTAAAATCGCGCGGATCCAAACATTCCAACCGGCTTCACAAATTTTCGATCACCGGCAATGGGATTCAGCTGGACATGCTGCAATCTGAAGACACCTGTATAACCCAGGATTGATCCGATATTTTCATGTTCTTAACTTTCTGAAATGAAAGGCATCAGGTAGCAGAATGTATACTCCATCCGAGGGAAGTCCGGAAGGTCATGGGCATATCTTCCGGCTCTTTATAGCCGGGGATGAGCCTAATTCTAAAACGGCAACAGAAAATCTTAGAAAATTATGTGAGTCCCGAATCGATGAGCGACATTTTCGAATCGAGGTTGTGAATGTGCTCGAATCCTATAGTATCGCCCTGGAAAATAACATTTTTATAACGCCTGCGCTTATCATGGTATCACCTGAACCGGCCGTGACTATTTTCGGCGATTTGAGCAATACTCAGGAAATTATCAAGTTTCTGCGACTTGGAAACGGTGTATGATGAGCAAAAAAATACCAACCTACGAAGAACTGGAAGCCCGCCTGGCCGAGGCTGAAAGCGCGCTGAACGCCATCCGCAATGAACAAATTGATGCCCTGGTGGGTAAAAAAGGGGTTTATTTGCTGCGTCTCAGAGAATTGGAGGACGCCCTGTCCAAATCCGAGGCTCGAATCCAAGAAAAAGAGTTGACCCTCAACGCCCTGATGGCCTGTGTCCCGGAAGGCATCACCATCGCAGTATCTCCAGACCTACGGGTCACGCGGGTCAGCCGCTACGGCAAGCAACTGCTTGCCAAATCAAGTGAGGAATTGGAAGACATCACCGTGGATCAACATGTAGAACGGTGGGAGATTTATGAGCCCGACGGGAAGACGGTGCCCACCCCGGAAAGTTTGCCACTCACGCGGGCGGTCCGCAAGGGGGAAATCGTCAAGAATGAAGAGTGGGTGCTTGCCGGGGCCGACGGCAATCAGATCCCGATCATTTGCAACGCTGCGCCGATTCGTAACGGATCGGGAAAAATCACCGGCGGCATTGTGGCTTGGCGGGACATCAGTGAGCGCAAACAGCTCGAAGAATCTTTGAGCCAGAGCAATCAGGAACTCACTGAATACGCCTATGCCTTGACCCATAACCTCAAAGCGCCGTTTCGCGCAATTGAAAACTATGCCGGCTTCTTAATTGAAGACCTGAAAGACACCCTTGATGGGGAGCCGAAACAATTTCTGGACGGTATAAAAAATGCGGCGATCCAGGCAAACCATCAGTTCAGAGACCTGGAAGCGTTGTACCATATCAGAAATTACTCGATTGAAGATGAACAGTTTGAAATGATAGGATTGCTCAATGAAATGCAGACAATAGTCAATGAAAATTCAAATCGGAAGTTAATCTATGCGCCACAGTGGCCGGTTTTGAGTTGTTGCAGATTTTTATTACGGCAAGTTTTGCTTGATTTGATACACAATGGATTTAAATACAATCAATCTGAAATAAAAATTGTAGAGGTGGGCTGGCATCGGACGGCGAATAACAGGTTTGAAATATTTGTGCGTGATAACGGCATCGGCATCGATCCGAATTACCATGCTCAGATATTTAAAATTTTCAGGCGCTTGCATACGGATGGCGAATATGAAGGCACCGGCATCGGACTGTCGATCGCATCGAGGGCTGCTCAAATGATAGGCGGCACTTTACGGGTGGAATCCGCACTGGGGAAAGGCAGCACGTTTTATATAAATTTACCAACTTCGATCATCGAAAACGGCGAAATTACGAACCATTGAAGTTGGGATATCCTCAATTCCAGTCTAAGTGTGTCGAAAGTTATATCTGCTATAAACCTCAACGGTTGGCAGCTTTGAAACCCAGTTGATATTCAAATTATATCACCGTAAATTTCAATAACGACCGATTTCCATGCAGTGGCAAGCTATACGTATCCAAAAACCGATCATAAATTACTACATAGTAGTACTTCTGTTATTTTCTTGACATAAGAATATTTAATAAAGTAAAGTTGTACTCATCATCACGCCTAAAGGGCACCATCTCCACCTGAATATGACTTTGTGATAATTTCTCCTCCTCCTCCTCCTCCTTTAAACTTTGTTAATTTAACTTTTCAATAGTTTCTTTTAAAAAAGATCACAATTTCCAAATAATTGACGCTTGGTAAATGTGGAATTACGATGAAGTGTCCCTTAATTTATCTTATCCTGATAGGAGTCTAATAGAATTTCTTAAAAAAGCTGGAATATCGTCGCTCATTTTCGGATCGGTATATAAGATCAAATCTTTTGCCGCCGAGTATGAACAGGAGAATATCTGTGCCTACACCGTGTTCTCTGGCATAACATTTTTGACAAAACCGAAGCGTTTTATAACAAAGATCACTCGACACGAAAGGCTGAGTGATGATGTCCGAACGTGCCAAGTTGAAAGGGGGTGATGCCTTGCAATAATTGAAAAACAATTGATAAAGATATGCGAACAGGGTTTTACACGGATGATGAACTTTTTTTGGCCTTTGATTAGAAAGGAGAAGGACCATGCGTAAAATGAGCCTTGGCTTAACCGTAGCCTTACTGATTGTTTTTTGCGCTGGAGCCGCGATGGCGCAGGCGCTCACCGACCAAGAGCAATTAGGAAAATTATTCTTTTTTTGACAAGAGTCTTTCAATACGAAACAACACGGCCTGTGCAGCTTGCCATGCGCCCGAAGTCGGGTGGACAGGACCCAATCCCGGGATCAATAAGCACGGAGCGGTTTATTTTGGCTCTATACGAACGAGATTCGGGAATCGAAAACCACCCTCAGCAGCCTATGGTGGGGATAGCCCGGTTTTGTATCAGGAGCTGGATGGAACTTGGGTCGGCGGCATGTTCTGGGATGGCCGCGCCACCGGTGAGATCTTGGACGATCCTCTGGCCGAACAGGCGCAGGGACCTTTCCTGAATCCTCTCGAACAGGCCCTTCCAGACGCGAGCTACGTTGTGGACAGGGTCTGCAGCTCCAAATATGCGGACTTGTTCAGAAATGTTTGTGATGATGCAACATGCGATAATGTGTCGGTAGCCTACGACTGCATCGCCGATTCCATAGCGGCCTACGAGCGGTCTCCGGAGGTGACTCAGTTTACGTCCAAGTATGATGCATATCTTAACGAAGAGGCTCAGCTGACAGCCCAAGAGTTGCAGGGGCTGGCCCTCTTCAACGGGAAGGGCATGTGCTCGGGCTGCCATATCAGTGAGGCACCCAGCCCATTGTTTACCGATTACACTTATGACAATCTGGGCGTCCCCCGAAACCCCGCGAACCCGTTTTATTATGAGCCCGATTGGAACCCCGACGGCCTGCTTTGGGTTGATGAAGGTCTGGGCGGATTTCTCAAGTCCAAGGGAATAGATTATCAATCGGAGTTGGGCAAGCAGAAGGTCCCGACGTTGCGCAACGTCGACAAGCGCCCGGGAAAAGGCTTTGTAAAAGCCTACAGCCACAACGGCTACTTTAAGAGCCTGAAGGGGATTGTCAATTTCTACAACACGAGAGATGTCAAACCAGAGTGCCCTGATCCATTCACGACAGAAGCAGATGCAATGAAGCAGGGTTGCTGGCCGGTACCGGAAGTCGAAGCCAATGTTAACACAGACGAGCTGGGAGATTTGAGTCTTACTCCGGCGGAGGAAGATGCGATCGTCGCATTTCTGAAAACCCTTTCCGATGGGTTCCAACCATGATGCGAATAAACGAATACTGATCTGCACTCTGAATTAATCAATTGGAATCTACGGCATAGCTCTGGAACTTGGGCAGGGTCAGAAATGGCCCTGCCTTCTTTAACAGATTTTTTAACTCTTTTTCAAACAATGAAATGGCGATAGCTGCTATGTATCACCTGTTGGAGATCGAATAATATTCGAGAGATATACGAAACGTATCTTAAATTTGATCGATATTGATTCTTCGTTTTTCGATGGCTGATCCGCCATTGAATCACCGGAATTCAGCCCATGGTCAACGCTCGATTTCACCTCCTTAACATTTTCACAAAATGAATATCACCTTGTGGAAAACTATATCGTCCACTCTATATTCCTGTTACAGAACAATTGGGGACGTTGTTGATATGCGGAACTAATTGAGCTATGGATGCTGAGGAAAACAGCAGGAGGTATGCGATGCCGTGTCGAGCTCGATTGGATGCACTCGGGACCCTGCATCATATCATGGTGCGGGGAATCGAAGGCAGACAGATTGTCGACGATGCTGCCGATCGAAAAAATTTCGTAGATCGTCTTGGAAAGATTTCCGCCGATACGAAAACACCCATTTATGCCCGGGGGATCTGAAACGCTAATTCGCCGATCCTGCTCTTGACGTATTTGGGTTTATAGCCGTTGGCATAGCCCTTGCGTGTGTTGGTGCGCTGCCAGGGACCGGCTTCAAGCACCCGGCTGCGCTCGATGCGCATGGCTTCGTTAATCAGAATGGAGACAGCCTTGTCCAGTCCTTCCAAACCATTTTCAATAATCTGTTCAAATGCCATCGAAATTGCGCTATCATCTTTTGCGTGGGTCATTTCGGTTCCTCCTTTTATTGTTGTGGTGACCATTTTGGAGTACCGATCTGATCCTTTTTTTTCAAGTGCAAATGTGCCTTGAAAGTCAGAGCTTGTAACACCGGCAGCAACCCCTGGGGGATTTTGAAGGATCCCCCGGGGTTCCTGCCTATACCGTGCTAAACCGAAATTACAGAAACGATGTTACACTAACGGAGGAGAGAGAGATGGCGTGAAAATTGTGGTTTTACGTGAAGAACGTGCAAGATTGGTATTCATTTATGCCGCTGCTCATGCTCAACATTATATTTTTGCTTGACAATATCGCAATATGAGATTAAATATACAGTATGCATATTATAACCAGAAAGCGCCTTCTTGAGTTTGCCGAACATCATCCAGATTGCAACACAGCGATTGAATCCTGGTACAGAATAGTAAAATGTACGAAATTTAATTCATTTGCGGAGCTAAAACAAATGTTTCCGAGTGCTGACCAAGTAGGTAAATTGACGGTTTTCAATATTGGAGGAAATAAGGTTCGCTTGATTACAGCGATCCATTATAATAGATCTCGGGTCTATATCCGACATGTTCTTACTCATAAGGAATATGATCGGGGAACCTGGAAGGGGAAATAAATGGATACTCAGCTTGAAAAAATTACCAAAATCTGGCCTGGCATTCAAAATATATTTTCCGTGCCACACAATCAGATGGAATATACCCGATTAGTCCATATTCTTGATGGCTTAATTGATGAAGTTGGTGAAAATGAATCACATCCTTTAGCTTCCTTAATGGAAACTCTGGGGAGTCTTATTGAATTATATGAGGCTCAAAATATTCCTGAGATTGAAGGCAGCCCAAGCGACGCTCTAAAAACTCTGATGGACGATCATGATCTGAAACAATCAGATCTACCTGAAATCGGAAGCCAAGGAGTAATTTCAGAAATACTTTCTGGTAAACGCCAATTCAATGTTCGTCAAATAAAATTGCTGAGCAAAAGATTTAGGGTGTCACCGGCTGTTTTCATGTAAATACCTCTCTGAAAATATAACAAAAGCATTAATACGGACGAACTATATGCAATTGGGGACGTTGTTGGCATGCGGGACAAACTGAGCTATGGATGCTGAGGAAATAAAACAACAGGAGGTATGCGATGCCGCGTCGAGCTCGATTGGATGCACCCGGGACCTTGCATCATATCATGGTGCGGGGAACCGAAGGCAGACAGATTGTCGACGATGCTGCCGATCGAAAAAATTTCGTAGATCGTCTTGGAAAGATTTCCGCCGATACGAAAACCCCCATTTATGCCTGGGCGCTTATGACCAATCATGCGCACACTCTTTTGCGCAGCTCAGAGCTGGGCATTTCCGGTTTCATGCGCCGGTTGCTGACCGGTTATGCCGTTTATTACAATAGCCGTCACCGGCGATGGGGCCATTTATTTGACAGCATCTGTAAAAATGGCAACGTATCAATTGAGGAATTAGCGGGGGGAAGCCGCCGTCGTAAAGTAACGAAAGTCAGAAACCTGATTACGATTGAACTGGTAAAGGGACATGGGGTTGCGCTAGCTGAGATTGCCAGGCGGGTGGGCGTATCGACATCGACCATATCAAAAATAATAAATCGAGCGAATCAATAAGTTTATCCAGTCAACAACGTCCCTTATGTTGTGAGTTTTCCTATCCTGCTGATTTTATTTTATTTATATGTGATTTTGGATGCTGACGAGAATTGCAGATATTTACAAGAAGTTATCTTCGTCATTGGCGATATCCCATTTGAGCTCGCAACATAACGGCCGGGCGGAACTCGCAGATACTCGAAGCCGGCGGATAGACCTGCTATTTCGGGTCAGAGGGTGTCCAACCAGCCTAGTATTTCTTCTTTCTTCTCCCAATCCAGGAACTGGTTCAACACTGGATCATCGCCGAAGCTTTCCCGGATGTAGTCGATGAACTGCTTCTGAACTTCTCTTTTCCTGCGGAGGTCGAGATGAAGGTAGACCATCGTTGATTCAAGCTTTTCGTGCCCCAGATGGTTTCTGATGTCGGTGAGCGACGCGCCGGAAAGAAGCATGTTAACCGCGCAGGAATGCCTGAAGCTGTGAGCCGGGTTGATGTATTTCAATTGCTTCGGGTCGAGGCTTTTTCTCAAATGAGCGAGGCAGATTCGATAGACGCCATGCCGGGTGATCCGCTCCCGGCGCTGGTTCACGAACAGGGCGTCCTTGTGAAGCACTTTGGGTTTCGGCCGATATCGTCGGATATAGCGGGTCAGAAGCTGGCTTGTTTTGGGCCAAAGGGGGACCAGGCGGTAGCGGTTGCCCTTACCCAATATGGCGAGGGTTCTTTTTTCGGTGTCGAAATCAGACAGGTTCAAACCCGCCGCCTCGCTGGCCCGGGCGCCCGAGTCGTATAGAAGATGCAGCAGCGTAAAGTCGCGGAAGCCGTCTTTTTTCCTCAAATTGACCGAGGAGAAGACCTTGAGCACGTCATCATGGCTTAAGAAGCCCACCAGGCGTTTCTGGCAGCGCTTCTGGGGGACGGCCAGGATCATCTCTGCGGCTTTGCGATGCTGAGGATATAAAAGCCGTATCATCTTAGCGAGCGACTTTAGCGCCGCCAGACGGTTGTTGCGGGTGCGGGGCGAGTTGTTGCGGTCATCCTCCAGGTGATTCAAGAAGGCGTATATCATATCGAAAGTCAATTCTTCGACTTGAAGCTGTTTAACGGGTTTTTCCCGGTATAACGAGGCGAACTTCAAAAACAGGGCCAGCGCGTGCCGGTAGGACTCCATGGTGTGGGGGCTCGCTCCCTTGATCCGGGGCAAATACTGCTCGAAGAATTGCCGGACACAGGCGGTAAGGTTCATATTTCCTCTTGCCGTCGGATGGAAAAATCCACCAGGGCGTTTCGATGTTTGGCATCGAGCACCTTGAGGTAGACGGCCGTATAGCGGTATTTGACATGGCCCAGATAGCACGACAGGACTGGCAGCGCGTTTTGCGGGCAGCCGCCCCGCTGCCTCACCGCCGAAAGTGTGTTGATGGCAAACGAGTGCCTCAGGCTGTGGGGCGTGGGCCTTGCGAAGCTGGTGTTTGCGATGATGTGCTTTTTACGGTTAAGTCCGATTTGGGTTACACTTTGGTCAAAGAGCCTGTAGACGTTTTTCACGTGGATAGCCCGGCCGGCCGCCGCCTCCGGGATCGGTATCAAACGGTCCTTATGGAATTTGGTCTTTTGGATGTAGAGGGTTTTTTCGCTGGGGCGATAGTCCGGCAGGGTCAGCCGCAAGGGTTCGCTAATCCTCATGCCGCAGCGGGCCAGGAGCACGATCGCCAGGTACGCGCAATAATCCCTGAAGAAGGAGTCCGGATCTTTTTTTCGGATGTTCTTTTGCGCCGCGAAGAGCAGCGCATCGGTCTGTTGCGGCGAGAACACAAACGGGATATAGGCGTTTGGCGGATATGATTCGATATCGGAAAGGGGATTTTCCGCGACGATTTGACGCCGTTTAAGATAGGCGAAGAACCCTCGCACCGCGAGAAGCAGGGCGTTGAAGGAGCTTCGCCTTTTGTTATGCCTTGCTTTTAACCCGAGAAAAAACACCGGGGTCAAATTCGTAAGGCCCGCTCCTTGTTCCTGGACATAACGATCGAATCCTAAAAGTATTCTTCGCAACTGCTTTTCGCCATAACCAAGCCCCGCGCGATACGCGATATAGTCTTCAAACAGCGGTCCGATGGGGCTTTCAAAGGGTTTCATCGAAAAGGACCTTTCTCATCAGCTTTACGTGGATGTGAAGATACTTGCGGGTGGAGTTAAGGCAGTCGTGTCCCAGCATTTCCTTGACTTCGAAGATGGCGGCACAGCTTTCCAGAAGGTTCTGTGCGTAGGTATGCCGCAGCCAGTAAGCGGTGGCGTTGGGATGAATCTTGCGGATCAGGCGCGTGATATCGTGGCTGACCGAGGAGGCGGCCACCGGCCGAGGGGGAGCCATAAGCGTCAAAAACAGACGCCGGCTTTCGGATTCGGGCCGCGCTCCCACAAGATAGGCGCAGATGGCTTTGATCGCCGCCTCGGGCAGCGGAAGCATGATTGGATTACGGCTTTTCCTGACGGTGATGCGGACCCGTCCCTTTTTAAACAAGATGTCATCGAGGCTGAGCAGGCTGATCTCCTTTGGCCGAAGCCCCAGCCAATAGGCCAGGTGCGCCATGGCGAGGCACCGCAGTTGCCAGGATGTGTAGGTTTTCGCAACCGCGAACAGGTCCTTGATTTCCTCGGGCCTGAGAAACTTGGGCGGATTACTGTGCGCAAAATCGACAGCGCCGACCACCAGGTTCGACAGGTCCCTGGAAAGGATGCCTCGATTGTGGTAAAGGTATCGCAAGAATCCGCGCAGATAAAAACGGTTGTGTCGGCAAGTGGCCAAGGCGAGAGCCGCATTGAACCTGCTTAAGAAGTCATCGATATGCTCAATGCGAAGTTGTGCAAGCTCGATACACTTTGTGGTCAGATCGTCATGAAACGCCGATAAAATCCTTCGGGTCGTCACCACGGTCGAGGGGATGACCAGGCTGTTTTCTGCATAAAACCGCAAATACGCTTCATAGACTTCAGGCAACTGTACTTTTGGCTTTACAATCGGGGAGGGGATTTCCTTTCGCCGCAACAGATGGCGCGCAAGGCCCCGCACCGCGCAGTCCGCGAAGTATTTCGGGCAATGCTTTTTGAAGGCCTTCAGGTTCATGGCATGTTTTAAAATCCTAACGAATCGATCTTTGCAATCATGGGTAAGGCGCCGTAATTTCATAGATTCTGACTTTTAACGCGTCTATCTTTGCAATCATCGGCACCAGGTAATAGCGCCCCATCGGACTGAATTTGTTCGATTTTGACGCGTCTATCTTTGCAATCACCCCGTCGCCGCTTTTTGAAGCTTGCCCGCGCGACCGGTTGCGAATGATCTGAAGCTGCCGATTTCTCGCGACTTTTTCGGGGTGCTCATGCCGGTACTGCTTCCAGTAGCCGGGCTTTGTCTTGAGCCATTTGCGGTTGGACAACTGCTGGTTAAGCCGGAATTCTTCGTCCGTGCGCATCTTCTCGCGTCTGAAAGCCGCTTTCCTCGCCCGCCGGCATTCCGGCTTCATGCAATAGTTCTGGTCCTTGTGCCGGGGGCTCCTTTTGAAAAATACGCCGCAGTGACAACAAGGGACTTCTTCCATGGGGGGTTCCTCGAATATGGTTGCCATCGAATCGCTTGATGTTTCGAGGAATTAAATGAAAAAAAACATAAAAAAAAGTGAAACTTTTCGCAGGATGGGATTTAAAAAGCCCGGCGGGATTTAAATGCGGGAATCAAAGGAATAAAATGGAACGGCTTCCCCTGTTTGATCAGGAAGAAAAAGATCCAGATGAAATGTCGGTCAAACTCGTAACATAATTAAACTCGCAACATAACGTCCCCTATATAACTGGATAGCGCTAACACTCCCCTTCGTGCCCGGGCTAAAAACCTGTCGGAATGCCTGTCGCTGGTTTTGTGAAACTTTATGGGCATAGCCGGCAAAATATCGAATCAGAAAGCAAAAATTTGACAACTACGGTCGGATTGTGGTATCCACTTGGCTATTAAAATCGCGCTAACCTAAACAAGGGGTTGCCATGATTCGATCCTGCAAAAACCCTGTTTCTCGATAAGAGCGGCAGGGTTTTTTGTTGCTGAAGAAATCGTCTGAGATTGCGGTTTTCACAACTGTAGAGGGGGAATAGTATGTATCCCAAAACGTTTTTTGCAGACTCGACAATAAAGCCAAAAGCGGGGAAATGCTTTATAGCGATGCCGTTTGCCAAAGAGTTCGATAACGTCTTTGCCTGCATCCGAGGAGCGATCGAGGGGCCACGTCTCAACTACAGTTGTACCAGGACCGACGAATTATTTGGGGGCGGACACATTATTGAGGATATTCTCCTCGGCATTGCCGAATGCGAATTTGTGGTTGTTGACCTTACCGGCCGGAACCCCAACGTTTTTTATGAACTCGGCATTGCCCACATGGTAAAAAGCGTCGATAAAGTCATCCTTTTGAGCCAGAGCGTTGATTCCATCCCGTTTGATCTCAGGCCTTTTCGTCACATAGTCTACCAATCTGACGATGCTGGTTTGGAGAAACTTCACGATTCTTTGGAACAAGCTATTTGCAGCGTGGCTGAAAAGGTTCATCGGATCAAGACGGATAATAATTGTCTTGGAAAGTTAGATTATCGGCTAATGGGAAAAGACCACTATTTGTACGGATTCGAGATATGTGGAGGTGGTTTTGGCTATGACGCGGCAAAATTCATGTTTCGCGTAACCCAGTATACTGCTACAAAGGAATCGAAGATAATATTTGAGGACGCTTACGGTTTGAGCATTGATGAAATCCGAGAAATCCCAGGAACAGAGTGGTCAATTGCTTTAGAAAAAATATCAGACGATGGAGCAATATTCAGGATTAATGACGAGAAAGTCGAGCAATAATAAGCTAAGCCAATGGGTTATGAGCAATTCGATTGATTTGATTTGTCTTACGTATCACAGGGTAGTGAAATCTTGTGGTATTGGCAAGGTATCTAACGGATTTGATCTGGGAACTTTGGCCATGAGACGTTAATGCGCAAGTCGATTCTTTATAAAGGATACCAAGATGGGAATTTTTAAATTCTTTTGGAACAGATTTCATGAAAAAATATTCTTTGAAGCTTGTTAAAGGGGTGATGAATTGCAACTACTTTCAATGCTAAGGGATGAACCTGAGCTTTTACAAATGACCGACAAGCGAGGAGTATCACCTCTTTTTCATGCCATAGCGAATGGTCATAACAAAATTGCTGAAGCAATCCTAAGAATTTCAAATCAAGCAAATGATACCGAACCAGAAAAAGGATTTACTCCTTTGCTTATTGCAGCAACCAATGGTCATATTGCATCTGTTCGCCTTCTTTTAGAATATAATGCAGATCCAAATGCGCAAAGCAATGAAGGTATTACTGCTTTACATAATGCAATTTACGATGATCAATTTGATATTGTAAAGATGTTGATTGATGCAGGAGCTGACCCAAGAATTAAGGATAGATTCGGAAATACACCAATTGATCTGGCATCTCAGAGCGATAACCCTGAAATAAAAAACTTTTTCTCGGATAAATATAATTAAAGCCAGACTGTCTTTTTTTGAAAAAGGCGTATGTTAGATATCTGCTATGTATCACCTATAGGAGACCACTGAAAATCGAGAGATATACGAAACATATCTGAAATATTTGAACCAGCCGTTGGGGCCAATCTATCCCGGTTCACAGGACGATGTATTTTCATCCATCACCCCATTCAGCCTCTAAGCTTCCAGAACCACCTATTATTTCTTTTCCTCAAAAAGATCCATCTGAGTTCCTTTTGAAGCAATATATTCGCTATTTTTTAATATATCAGATTCATCTGCATCCAAATTTTCATTTAATTTTCCCTGTGATGCGGAAAATAAAAAATAGATACCTTTTGCAAATCCCCGCCTGAAAGCATAATCATATGAAGCCGCTTTTCTTTTTAGTTTTTCTATTTCAAGTTGATGCAGTTTTATACTTTCATCTATATGGATTGCGTTTTCCAATGAGTCTTCAACAAAATCCTTGAAACGAATTCCACCCAAATCACAATGCTTTCTTAATTTATTATAAAGGGTTCTTTCTATTTTGATCGATATTGATTCTTCGTTTTTCGATGACTGATCCGCCATTGAATCACCGGGATTCAGCTCAGGGTCAACGCTCAATTTCACCCCTCCTTAACATTTCCACATAAGATCAAAAAAGAAACTGCTCGTTATCGCGCCAAGACGCCAAGGATTAATTACTTTTGAATCATCCCCTTTGCGTCTTGGCGCGAGATAGATTGAACGTGGAATGGTACCAGTTTCATACGAGCCGCCGCCTCGGGCGAAAGGGCAGCCAGTCTAATCAAGTAAGAAACATGTTAAAAGGATCGGCTCCATTTTACCCCCTTCCCTCAATCCCTCCCGCCGGGGGAGGGAAGCATATGCCGTGGGGCTGGACTCCGGCTAAAAACCCTGCCGGAGTGACGATGGAGGTTATCGCCCGCTTCGGAATGGTTTTCTGAGATGGCTATAAGCGGGTGTCGCTGGCTAAAAGGTCTTTTCTTGGGTCTTTTCGGTTGCATCGCGAATCCTGACACCTGAAAAACCTGAAACCTGAAACCTTCAAGGTAGTTTCATATAAGCCGCGGCCGCCTCGGGCTAAAGGGCAGCCCGACTGATCAAAGACAGAAACTATTCATCATCTCGCCAAGACGCCAAGGCGCCAAGATTATTTATATTTTTAATCATTCCCTTTGCGAGCTTTGCGACTCTGCGCGAGATAAAATATTTGTAGTTTCATATAAGCGGGCGCCTCTGGCTAAAGGGCAGCCAGTTTGATCAATAAAGAAACTTTTTAAAAGGATCGACTCCATTTTACCCCCTCCCTCAATCCCTCCCGCCGGGGGAGGGAAGTTGACTCCTCTCCCTTGACGGGAGAGGCCGGGTGAGGGTGATAAAATGGCAAAATGCCTTTTTAACCCAGAACCCAGAACCCAGAACCTTGAACCTGGAATTTGTAGTTTCATACGAGCCGGGGCCGCTGGCTAAAGGGCAGCCAGTTTGATCAAAGACAGAAACCGTGCCATTGGGGGCCGGGTTGGTCCTGAATCTTTACTCGGTTTCAACTTCAGGCGCATCCGTATCAACCCCTCCCCGTTGTAAATCAGCCCTCGCACGCTCCGCCAATTTACCATAATTGCGACGAATGCGCTCGAGGTCCTTATCTTCCAACTCTTCCAAATCCAGGAGCGCATTATGCGCCCCTTCGACGACCCGTATCAATTCGTCCAACTTGATCTGGATCGCTTCGGAATCCCGATTCTGGGTGTTTTGGATAAGGAATACCATGAGAAATGTCACAATGGTGGTTCCGGTATTGATGACGAGCTGCCAGGTATCACTAAATCTGAATAGGGGACCGGTGAATGCCCACAACAAGATAATGGAAACCGCCGCTGCAAATGTAATGGGGCGGCCCGTCTTACGGGCGGTCCATTTTGCGAATCGGGTAAACAACGATCTGGATTTTATGGGTCTCATGTTGGCTCTCCTCCTCTGATAAATCGCCGCCGCTATTCTACTTTCCGAGCCCCCCGGCCACCAGGCGGAGATCGGCGATAAATGCTTCCAACGCGCGCCGCCGGTCTTCCGAGGAGGGAGCCCGCAAAATCGAGGAGGGGTGGACGGTCGCCGTGGTATAGGGGGCCAGATCGCTGGACAGAAACCGGCCACGGTCTTTGGTCACCCGTACCTGTTTGCCCAGCAGGGCCTGGGCCGCGGTGGCCCCCAAGGCGACGAGCACTTGCGGCCGGATGAGTTCGATTTCGGCATCCAGCCAGGGCAGGCAGGCGCCGATCTCCCGGCTGTTCGGCTTCTGGTGCATGCGCAGCTTGCCTTTCTGGATCCATTTGAAATGTTTGACCACATTGGTGACATAGGCTTCCTTGCGGTCGATGCCGGCTTCATCCAGCGCCCGATCGAGCATCTGGCCGGCCGGCCCCACAAAAGGTCGGCCCTGCCGGTCTTCGGCATCCCCGGGCTGTTCGCCGACCAGCATGACCCGGGACCGCAGCAGCCCCTCCCCGAACACGGTCTGCGTGCCGCGTTCCCCGAGCGGGCAGGCCCGGCAGCCGGCGGCCGCCTGCTTGAGGCTGCTGAAGGTTCGTTTTTCCGGGATTTGTGCCGCCGCGGTCTGTTCTTCTTCTGTCATTGTCGCTCCTTTTGGTGGTCTGATTTCAGGCGTCGGGTTTCAGCTATTAAGGAATCGTTTCCATTTTACCCCCTCCCTCGATCCCTCCCGCCAGGACAGGGAAGTGGACTCCTCTCCCTTGATGGGAGAGGCCGGGTGAGGGTGATATAATGGCGGAATTCCTTTAGCGGATTTGAAGTTTTACGCGAGCGGCCGCCTCCGGCTGAAGGACAGCCGGTCTAATCAAAGACAGGAACTTCGTCAGAATTAGTGCCAAATCCACCTAACGTCATTCCGGCAGGTTTTTTAGCCGGAATCCAGAAGTTGCCATATGTGGACTCCGGCTAAAACCATGCCGGAGTGACGACCAAGGGTAAGGTAGTTTCATATAAGCCGCGGCCGTTGGCTAAAGGGCAGCCAGTTTGATCAAAGACAGAAACTGTGCCATTCTGGCGTAGTTTCATACGAGCCGCGGCCTCGGGCTAAAGGGCAGCCAGTTTGATCAATAAAGAAACTTTTTAAAAGGATCGACTCCATTTTACCCCCTCCCTCAATCCCTCCCGCCGGGGGAGGGAAGTTGACTCCTCTCCCTTGACGGGAGAGGCCGGGTGAGGTTGATAAAATGGCAAAATGCCTTTTTAACCCAGAACCCAGAACCCCTGGCCCAGACCTGGATCAGATACCAATGGATTAATTTTAAGGACAGATTACTTGATGTTTCTTAAGCCGCTTTAACCAGTCGCGCCAGGGCAGGCTTGAACCTTGAACCTGGAATTTGTAGTTTCATACGAGCGGCAGCCTCGGGCGAAAGGGCAGCCCGACTGATCAAAGACAGAAACTATTCATCATCGCGCCAAGACGCCAAGGCGCCAAGATTATTTATATTTTTAATCATTCCCTTTGCGAGCTTTGCGACTCTGCGCGAGATAAAATATTTGTAGTTTCATATAAGCCGGGGCCTCGGCTAAAGGGCAGCCCGTCTGATCAAGAAAAGAAGCTATTCATCATCGCGCCAAGACGCAAAGGCGCCAAGATTATTTAGTTTTTTAAACCTTTTTCTTTGGAGCTTTGCGGCTTTGCGCGAGATAATTTTTTTTTTAGTTTCATACAAGAAATCATGTTGTCTCCTTCAGACCGTAAAGCCGGCCCGAATTCAACCCGAAAATGGCCTTCTTTACCGGACCGTCAGCCGGCCCCAGCGGCCGGAAGCCAAACTGTTTCTGCATATTGTCAGGAATTTCGATTCGGCGCAGGGCCTCGATCTGCCACTGGGGAGAGCCGAACCAGACCGAGTCGGTTCCCCAACACACATGATCGTCGCCGAGACCGCGGATCAGCGTGCCCAATACCCCGGCACACAGCTCCGGGTGGGCGACGCAACTGCCCGCGAAAACCGCGCCGAGTTCTCCGTACACGTTTTCCACGCCAAATTTTTCCGGTATTTCCGCCAGATTGGTCACCCAGTCGATGCGCCCTGTTTTTTTGAACTGCGCCACATCCTGCGGGCCGGGCAACACCTTCTGAATGGCGGAATGATAAATGATGAAATTGAGCTGCGGCCAGTCCTTCGCGGCCTTTCCCACGTCGTCCACCTTTGCGAAATCGATCAGCTCCCGCGAAAGCCTCTGCCGGTATCCGGACGGCAGCAGGCCCTTGTGAATGCAGATATTGCGAAAGCCGGCCTTTTGCAGCTTTTCATAGGCGGGGTATACCAGCTTCTCATCATCCAGCCGCCAGGGATACTTTGAAGTGCCGCCCGGATTGCCGAGCGTATAGCCCTTCCAGGCATCGGGCTTCAGTTCGATGGCCCTGTCCAGTTCCTCCATCCAACCGGGCTGACCGGGGGTCAGAAGCGCATGGGCGAACAGACGCTTTTCCCCCAGCCGCGTGTTTACCCGGTTGCGGGTATCCATGGCCTGTTCATTGGACAGAAACCACCCGTTTTTATCATCATCCGGGGCGTTGCTCAGAACGGCCATCGTGGTCTGGCTCTGTCGAAAGACTTCGTCAAAGAAGTTTTCGTACAGAATATCAGCGAGGTTCTGCTTCTCACCCTTCAGGCGCGGGTTCCAATTCTCGGCCGCGCGCCGCAGCGAGAGCAGGCCCTGCGGGGAGGGATATTCCGCATGCACATGATGGACCTGCACATCGAAAATGAACTGGCCGGCCCTGGACCGGGAGCCTTCCGCCGCCGCTTCCGGGTCGGCTGCTTCCGCCTCGTCGACCATGAAAAAAGCACCGAACACGCGGTTCATCGCCAGAAGCCAGGCCGCCGTTCCCAGCTGGCTTTTGAGAAAGGCCCTGCGGGTCATTCCCAAGCGGCGGGCATGGCGGTGCGCCAGGGTCTCGAGCTCCCGTCGTATTTCCGGCGGGCAGCAGGTGTCGGGGGAAACTTCGGTTTCAGCATCGAAAGCCATGCAGGTCGTGGGCTTCATTGCTCATGTTTTCCTTTCTGCAATGTGTCCGGTAAAAAAATAATTTGGGTCATGTATCGCGAGTACGCCTTCAACCCAACCGACGCCGCTCCGGCCGGATAAGGTGAGCCCGGATCCTATCAATCCGGTACGGCGATGTAAATGGGTGAAATCACCGATTTCGATGCCACGAATGCCGTATATGAGCAGCTACGAAATGCCCATTGCCGGAGAAACCAGTGGCCGTTGGCAGCGCAGGGCCCTTGCCGGTTCCAGGGGACTTTTCAGGGCACCCGCTGTGTCGGGGGAAAGAAATTTCCACTGTGACGATAAAATACCCAATTGATACCATTTGCAAGAGGTCTGCAAGCTGTTTACAATATAAGAGCCTCTAAGGATAAGAAAGGTATTTTGACCCGGGCTGAGCGGGCTCGGCCTGCCTGGTTCCTTTTTATGGAAACCTCGGAACTTTACATACTCGCTGGCGGGATATTTCTATTTGCACTCATCTCCAAACGCGCGGAGCAGGGATATGTGACTTCCCCGATGGTCTTTGTCCTGTTCGGGCTGCTCGTAGGTCCGGACATGCTCGGGCTGATTCATCTCCCCTTGGGCAATGGCTTCATCAATGGGTTGGCCGAGCTCACACTCGTATTGACTCTCTTTATCGATGCATCCCGCATCGATTTGCGGCGGCTGAATGCTCAGCACGATTTGCCGCTGCGCCTGCTCGGGATCGGGCTGCCCTTGACCATAGCCGCCGGAACCGGTCTGGCGCTATTGTTTTTCCCGCATCTCAGCATCTGGGAAGCCGGCCTGTTGGGTGTGGTTCTGGCCCCCACCGATGCCGCCTTAGGTCAGGCGGTCGTCGAAAATGAGCGGGTGCCCGAGCGGATTCGTCAGACACTCAATGTGGAGAGCGGCTTGAATGACGGATTGGCTTTTCCCGCTCTTTTGGTCTTTTTGTCACTGGCCAGCGCGTCTGCCGAGACGATGAGTTTAGGGGAATGGGCTGTTTTTATCGGCCGACAACTCGTTCTCGGGCCGCTGGCAGGGATCGGCACCGGCTTTTTGGGGTCCTGCCTGGTGGAGCGGGCAGCCGGCAAGCGATGGATAAAAAGAACTTTCCTGCAGATTTCCGTCCTTTCCCTTGCCCTGCTGGCATACGCTGGTGCCGAACTCATCGGAGGAAACGGTTTTATCGCCGCCTTTACCGCCGGGCTGGTGACCGGCACGCGCTCCAGAATTCTGCGCGACCCCCTCGAAGATTTCGGAGAGGCCGAGGGGCAATTGCTGAACCTGGTCGTGTTTCTGATTTTCGGCTCGATCATGCTGCCGCCGGCATTTCGTTCATTGACTTGGATCGACGTGGTCTATGCCCTGATCAGCCTGACGGCGATTCGGATGATCCCCGTACTCCTCAGCCTGGCCGGCACCCGTTTGAAAGCCGCCACTTATGTGTTTGTCGGCTGGTTCGGTCCGCGGGGGTTGGCTTCGATCATTTATCTTCTGCTGATCACCGATGCGGGCGACATCAGTGCCGCGGGAGATATCTACGCTACGGTGATTACCACGGTTTTTTTAAGCGTCCTGCTGCACGGTCTGAGTGCCGCACCGGCTGCCGCTTATTACGGAAAGCATATGAGCCGGATGAAAAGCAAAGCGGATGGAACCGAGCATCGAACGGTTTTCAGTTTTCCGACGCGATTCAGGGGAGGGCGAAAACCATAAGCTCGCCGCCCGCAATTTTTCGACCGGCATTTCAACTTTCAATAACACTGATGCTGCCGCTTCTCTCGATGTAAGCGGCTTTTATTTTCGTAATATCGCCGACCCCGCCGCTGCTCCGGGAGGCTTCCCGCAGGTCGTGTTCGGTGATGCTGTTTTTTTTCATCGGCCGCCAGAGAATTTTTCCGTTTTCCACGAGCTGATCCTCCTGGCCCTTGAGGAAATGGCCCAGCCGGGGACTTCTGAACGCCGCCGCCGCCAGCAGCTTGTGCAGCAGGACCAGGACGGTCGCCGCGGCCAGCGTCGGCACGAACCGGGCATTGGCGGTGAGGGCCCGGCTGAGAATCGATCCGAGGATGACTCCCACGACGATGTCGAAGCTGGTGTTCTTGCCGAAAACCCGTTTGCCTGCGTACCTGACGAGCAGCAGACCATAAAAGAAAATGAGAACCGCCCGGATACTCATCTGCCACCAGACGATGGTATCCGCATCCGAGCCGATAAAAAAATGCAGCCAGTCCATCTTTTTTCCATCCTTATTTTTGTAAATTTAAAGTGCCCAGTGGATCAGCTCAAAATTTCAACCACTTGACCGGGCGAAAGGCTTCATGATCTGAGAGGAATGATGAGATGGTAGCAGGCCACGTGTTTTTATTCAATCCTTAAGTAGTGGCTACGTATCAGGTATAAAAAAATACGGGCAAGGCCCCATTTCCCCGGTGGTTTACGAGGATAATTATTAAAGTGGCTGCTGCTGCGAGAATTCCCATGGGTCCAGCGCGCAGACGGGGGATGTGCTTCGCATGCGGGTGCAGCGGCGTCGATAACCGAAACATGGAGGGAGGTGAGGACAATGGCGAAATGCGGCGTTTGCGGCATGGATGCCGATAAACAGCCTACCATAAAGGCAGACGGCACATGCAGCGCATGCGGGAAAAAGCTGAAAATGGAAGAAGAAAAGAAAAAGCAGAAGTAAAAGCGTTTATTATGAGGGTTGTTTAAAGATCCCTCAGTTGCAGTTGACCACCGACTGCTGACTGGTAGAGTGCTGTTCCAAGGCATGAACGGCCGGAATCGTTTTTCCGGCCGTTTACTGCCGCGAACTCCCGCTCATCAGACCAGCGGCCGAATTCGGCATGTCGAGCAGCGGGAGACCCGCGGTTTCGTACGTTCGAAAGTTCGACCCGAAAAACAATGGAGACCACATCATGAAAAAATTACTAAAAAAGATATCAGGCGGCTTAACCGCCGGTGCGTTTATCTTCGCAATCTTTCTTTTAGTCTCCCCCCTGTCGGGGGCTGAAGCTCAGCAGACCATGGCCAACGACCGGGAAGGCTCGGAAACAGTTCGCGACGCGACGCTGAAAATAAAGGAAATTCTGCAGGAAGGCCAGATACCCCCTTCTGTTTTTCAGAACGCGGCCGGAGTGGCCATCCTCCCCAGCGTGGTCAAGGCGGCGCTGATTGCGGGAGGTCGTTACGGCGACGGTGTGTTGCTGACCCATGACAACGATCAGTGGAGTGCTCCGGTATTCATTTCGATTACCGGAGGCAGCATCGGGGCGCAGATCGGAGCGACATCGACCGATCTCCTGCTGGTGTTCAACAATCAAAGTTCGATCCAGAGGCTCATCGGAGAAAATGAATTTAACCTGGGAGTGGATGCAGTCGTCGCCGCCGGTCCCGCCGGTGCGGGTGGTAAGGCGACAACCTCTGACGCGGATATATATGCTTACCGGCGATCCGAGGGATTGTTTGCAGGAGTATCCCTGACAGGCGGCGTGCTTTCGATCGATCAGGATAAAACCCTGGCCTATTATACCTCGGCCCGTGATGAAAATGTCAGGAGTTACTACGGAGCCGACAAGAACCGGCTCATCGAAGATATCCTGGACATGAAGGAATCCCAACGAATCGGGCAGGTGCCCCCAGAGGCGCAAGATCTCAGAAACCTGTTCATGCAGCAAAGGTAGATGCTGCTCGCCGGAAAGTGGGCGCCATCCGGCACACCCTGCGGACAAACGTGTCTGTCCGGTCCGCGAAATCCGCCAGGCGGCAATAAAAAGTGCACTGAATCGAATTCGGCTCAAAATGCACCGCCGCCGTTGAGGCAGCTTTCATCATCTGAATGGATACAACGAGACCGCCAGCGGCAATTGGGCCGAAATCGGGCAAAACGATGCCGCTGGTCGGTTGCGCGGTCCCGGCAACCGTTCTGAAGCATGAACCGCAGCGGCTGAAAGCCTTAAGAAAGACTGCAGCGCATTCAACCGATCCTCTACTGTCCGTCCCTACCTGTATGCAGAACCGGTCTGCCTCCTAAGTAATCATCGTACGTATCCGGGATATTAAAATACGGAAAATAACTTATTTTAAATGGGGTGCCAGTTGCTAAAATGATGAGCATGTGCCGCGCAAGAGCCGGCAGAGCACCCATCGAAGCAGCCCAGGAGAACGAGCGATGAGAAATGACGATCCCTGCAGAACTCCCCCCTTCCTTTATGCAGGCCTGGCGCTTTTCGGCGTGGCGGCGGCCTGGATGGTTGCCCGTAAAATCGGTTTGCGAAAACGAAAGATTCCGTCCGCCGACGTCGGTCCGGGGCACAAGGTCCGTGGCGATGCCTTCTCCGGGAGTCTGCCCCACATCGCCGGCAAACTGTATCGGGCTGCGGCCGTACTGTCTTTCAGTGTGCTGGCCGATAGTTCTCTCGAGCATTACCGCGGGTGCTTTTTCAGCCCGTTTATGTATACAGCACCCACAGTATCGGCTTTGATGACCGCCGAAAACGCGGCTGCTGCGGCCGGATCGCCGTCTGCGATTTTTTTTCAAAAAGGACTTTGCGGATTCTCGGTGCTGGTGGGAATTGCCGGATTTTTCTTCCACCTGTTCAATGTTCTCAAACGCGAAGGCTCGCTGAGCTTCCATAACCTTTTTTATGGCGCCCCGCTCGGCGCTCCGGGAGCATTGGCGATGGCCGGGGTGTTCGGTCTCGCGGCCGCCCGTCTGGACGAAGGCAACCTTCGCCCAACCGGCTTTTCCAAGCTGTTCGAAGGGCGCCTGCTGGCCGCCCTATCGGTGTTCGGCCTTTTGGGGACCATGGGGGAGGTCCTGCTGCTTCATTTCCGAGGCGCTTTTCAGGACAAAATGATGTACCTGCCGATAACCATTCCGCCGGTTGCGGGCGCCGCGCTCACGGTCGCCGCCCTACGGCCGGTACCGACCCTGATGCGGCCGGCAAAGTTTGCGCTTCAGGCGACCGCCCTGTTGGGGATTGGCGGCATCGGTCTTCATGCATACGGAATTCAGCGCAACATGGGTGGATGGTATAACTGGAGCCAGATGATCCTGCAGGGCCCGCCGGTGCCGGCCCCCCCGGGGTTTACGGGGGTGGCACTTGCCGGATTGGCGTCGGTTGCCCTGTTGGAAGAGGGAAGGTGAAACATGGAAAAATTTGTCAACCGATTTCCGGGATACAACGTTCTTGACAAGCGCCATACACCGTCCTGGAATGCGCTGACCCGCAAAATCGTTGACCAGCGTCTGAGGCAGGTTCCCCAGCGGCGTTTTTTAGACCCGGATCAGTGGAATGTCCTTGAAGCCGTGTGCAGCCGTATTATACCGCAGCCTGATCGGCTTGGCTTTCCTATTCCCATTGCGCCCTTCATCGACAAGAAGCTTTATGAAGAGCAACAGGACGGCACCCGTTATGCAGACCTGCCGCCGCTGCAGGAAGCCTGGCGCCTGGGGCTGAGGGGCATCGATGATGAAAGCCGCGAACGTTTTGGTCGGTCTTTTTGTGACTTGACGGAAGACGAGCAGGATAACATCCTTCAGTTTGTCCAGCAGGGAGACGTGAAAAGCTCTGGGTGGCAGCGTCTTTCTCCCGGGCGGTTTTTCAAAAGCCGCCTGCTGCATGACATCGTGGCGGTCTACTACGCCCATCCGGCTGCCTGGAACGAGATCGGCTTTGGGGGGCCCGCATCACCGCGGGGGTACGTGCGCCTGGAGTTCGACCGGCGTGACCCGTGGGAAGCCGAGGAGAAAACCGATGGATAAAGGATGGAGCGCTTCGGAAAATTCCGGGGGCCGAGCCCCGGACGTGTTTCAGAGCGGTAAATGGGTTCCCATGCGAAGGTTCTCCGACGACGACGAGGTGGATTTCGCCATCATAGGCACCGGAGCCGGCGGAGGGACTCTGGCTGCCAGACTGGCCGAGGCGGGGTTCTCGGTGGTGGCCTTCGATGCCGGTCCATTCTGGCGTCCCCTGGAAGATTTCGCCTCCGACGAGGTAGCCCAGCAAAAAGTCTACTGGACGGATGAGCGCATCAGCGCCGGCGAAAATCCGGTTGAATTCGGCCGTAACAACAGCGGCCGAGGAGTGGGCGGCAGCACGGTTCACTTCACGATGGTCTCCCTGCGGTTTCGGCCGGAATGGTTCAGGGCGCGCACGCTTCTCGGTTACGGTGCGGACTGGCCGATTTCCTGGCAGGAGATGTGGCATTACTACAAAGAGGCGGAGCAGGCCTTGAAAATCGCCGGCCCGGTCAAATACCCCTGGGGTCCGCCGCGGGGCAGATATCCCTACCGGCCGCATCAGGTCAACGCCGCCGGATTGGTGCTGGCCCGCGCCGCCGAGGCCATGGGAATTCGATGGGCGCCAACGCCGCTGGCAACGGTTTCAGCCCCCCGGGGATTATCGCCCCCCTGTGTCTATCGCGGTTTCTGCCAGATCGGCTGCTCCACGAATGCCAAGCAGAGCGTACTGGTCGCCAGGATCCCCCGCGCCATTGACGCCGGAGCCGAGATCCGCGACCAGTCGATGGTGGGGCGGATCGAAACGGGGTCGGACGGTCGAGCCCACAGCATATTGTATCATCGCGATGGGAAATGGCGCCGGCAGAAAGCGCACCACGTCGTGGTCGCCGGCTATGCCGTCGAAACGCCTCGGCTGCTGCTCAATTCAGCCTGCTCCCGATTTCCGGATGGCCTCGCCAATTCCAGCGGTCTGGTGGGCAAGTATTTCATGCCGCAATCCAACCACGCCGTGTGGGCAACCATGGCCGAAGAGATCCGCTGGTACAAAGGCCCACCGTGCATGGCGATCAGCGAACATTGGAACTACAACGATGAAGGCAAAGATTTTAACGGCGGGTATTGCTTCCTGAGCCAGGGCCCCCTGCCCGGGGACTGGGCGCAGAGCATGGCCGGCAAGCGCGGTCTCTGGGGCATGGCGCTGCGCAACGAGATGAGCAGATACATTCATCAGGCAGGCCTCAAGATCGTGGGGGAGGTCGAGCCCCGCGAACAGAACCGGGTCGAGCTCGCCGATGAAGAAGATCGATACGGGCTGAAAATGGTGCGCGTCACCTTTTCCTATTCCGAAAACGATAAAAAATTGTATGGCCACGCCCTGCGGTACCTGCACCGGGCCTTCGAGGCTGTTGGCGGCCGCAACCTTTGGGAAGAAGAGGGGACCGCCCATATACTCGGCACCTGTCGAATGGGCGCCAGCCCGGCGGACAGCGTCGTCAACAGCGACGGCCGGACCTGGGATATTCCCAATCTGTGGGTCTGTGACGGGTCCCTCTTTCCAACCGGCGGCGGTGTCAATCCCTCCCTGACCGTCCAGGCGCTGGCCTGTCGTATGGCAGATCGTATCCGCATACTCGCCGATAGGGGGGAGCTGTGAGGGATCATTGCGAAGGCCTTTAAGTAATTTTTACCTTTACCGTGGCGAAAACAACGAACGAATGGTTCCGCAGGGCCCACCGTTTCAAGTGTAAGAACATTTAATAACCCTCTATGACCGATTCGGGAGGTATATATTTTCCGCCAGAGAATCAAGCGTTCGCCAGGAGCGGCCCTTGTCTTTACTTTTACTGCCCTGGAACTATAAAAATAAGGTGAATACCGTATTCCTATTCCGTGGGCGGATTCCCTAAAATGACTCTAAAAAATCCGGCAGTTCGGCAGCCGTATGCGGTCGCCGCCGAAACCGGCAGTCAAAAAAGGTCGAACCTCAGCGCAGGCATAAAGGGAAGGGATGGACTGCTCAAAGAATTTGAACCGACGTGATTTTTTGAAGGCAATGGGCATCGGCGGCACGACCTTGGCGGCGACGGTTCCGCCCCTGCGGTCCTACCATCATTTAATTCCATTTTTCAATCCGCCGGAAGATATTCAGCCGGGTGAGGGGACGTGGTACGCGACCACTTGCCGCGAATGCCCGGCCGGCTGCGGCCTGCTTGCCAAAAATCGCAGCGGCCGGGTTATCAAGGCGGAGGGAAATCCGCGTCACCCCGTCAGCCGGGGGGCGCTTTGTCCGCGGGGTCAGGCCTCGTTGCAGGGTCTGTACAATCCCGATCGATTCACCGGCCCGGCAAAACGGACCGTTGCATCTCGGAAACGGTTGGAGTGGAGCGAAGCTGAACGCCTGCTGCTCGGCATCCTCCAGGGGAAAGGGCAGGCGGGGCGTTCGCCCCGGGTCGTATTTCTTACCGAACTCGTCACAGGGGCCACCCGGGAGTTGATCCGGCAATGGCTCGGCCAGTTTGGTACCGGCGAGCACCTGATGTATGAAAGCCTGGCCTATGAACCGCTGCGGGAAGCGAACCGGCTTGTTTTTGGAACCGACGCCATTCCGTATTATCACATCGATCAGGCGGATTTTTTGATTTCCTTCGGCGCCGGATTCCTGGAGACCTGGCTTTCCAATGTGGAATATGCCCGGCTCTTCTCCCTTTTCCACGAGCCCGGCCGAGACGGCAAAAGCAAACACCCCTTTGTGCATGTCGGGCCGCGGCGGTCGCTGACGGCGGCCAATGCCGATCACTTCATCCAGGTAAAACCGGGTGATGAATATCTGATCGCGGTCGCCCTGCTCAAAGTCGTTCTGCAGCAACTCCCCAAAGACCGCCCTGACAAAAATACGGTTGCCCAACTGAAAGAAATGTTGCCCGGCCTCAGTATCGAGGAGATCGCTGGAATGGCGGGAGTTGCCCCCGAATTGATTCATAAGATCGGCCGCAAGTTCGCCGAAGCCCAAAAGCCCCTCGCTCTGGCAGACGGCCTTTCCTATGCATCGCCGAACCCCCTGCCGACCGCCGTCGCGTCCAACTTGTTGTGTGTGGTTCATCCGGGATCGGGCGAACTGGTGGACTTTCCGCTGAAATCAGCCCTCAGTGAAACCGGGCGGGCCGGGGAACTGACGGATCTGACGGAAAAAATGCGCCGGGGGGAGATCGACCTGCTGCTGCTTCACGATGTCAATCCGGTGTTCACCCTGCCGCCCGCCTGGCGTTTCGACGAAGCCCTGGCCAAGGTGCCGAGGATTGTCAGCTTCTCGAGCTGTCCGGACGAGACCACCGCTTGGGCCCATCTCATTCTTCCGACCCACACGCCGCTCGAATCCTGGGGAGAGTATTCCCCGCGCCCCGAAGTTCTGGGCTTGATGCAGCCGGTTATGGGCACCGTTTTCGCCACGCGTCAGATGGAAGACATTTTAATCGCCACCGGAAGACAGGCAGCCGGAAAGACGCGCTTCCCATGGACCGATTTCCATGCACTTCTCAAGTCACGGTGGCAAAAGATGAAAGGGGCAGCGGCCGAATCCCGGGGAAATTCGGAATTGTTCTGGCTGAAGGCCCTGCAAAACGGCGGCCGGTGGGGCAGCAACCAGACCGAAAAAGCGGATGCCCGGATCGCTGCCGAACCGGATAGGGGCTCCTTTCGGTTTCCCCAACCGGATCCGGCGTCTGAAAAATCTTTCGAGGAATATCGTTTCACGGCTTACCCGACCATCCAGTTTTACGACGGAAGAACCGCCAACCGGCCCTGGCTGCAGGAGCTTCCGGATCCCATCGCCCAAACCACCTGGGGAACCTGGCTGGAAGTCCATCCGGACGATGCATCCCGGCTGGGCGTGGCCAAGGGCGACCTGGTCAGGATATCCTCGAAATTCGGAGATGTGGATGCGCCCGTGCTTCCCCTTCTCTGCGTGTCCGCCGGGACGGTCGCCATGCCCCTGGGACAGGGCCACAGCACCTACGGGCGCTACGCTTCGGGGCTTCCGGCCAATCCCCTGCGGCTTTTCCCCGGTGAGATCGACCCGCAAACCGCCGGACTGCAGCGGCCGCAGCTGTCGGTGGCCATCACCCGGCTCGAGCAGCGATTTGCGGTCGCCAACACGGACGGCAGTTTTTTCCAGCACAAGCGGGACCTGGCGGCCACCGTGTCGTGCACGCAATACCGCCAGGAGGTGCAGGACGATCACAAACCGGATGTCGTGCTGCCGCTGCCCGCCGGCTACGACCGCCGCAAGGACTTTTACGATCCCCATCCGCCGGTGGATTACCGCTGGTGCATGATCGTGGATATGGACCGGTGCATCGGCTGTGGAGCCTGTGTGACCGCCTGCTACGCGGAGAACAACCTGGCCGTGGTGGGAAGGGACCGGGTTCTGGAGGGCCGGGAAATGTCCTGGATCACCGTGCAGCGCTATTTCGAAAAGGAGGCGCCGCACGAGATACGCTTTCTGGTGATGCTTTGCCAACACTGCACGGAGGCTCCCTGCGAGTCGGTCTGTCCGGTGTTCGCTCCCCAGCACAATCCCGAGGGTATCAACAATCAGGTGTATAATCGCTGTATCGGAACCCGTGACTGCTCGCAAAACGATCCGTACAAAGTCCGCCGCTTCAATTTTTTCACCTACCGCCGGCCGAGTCCGCTGGACTGGCAGCTCAATCCAGACGTCACCGTGCGCCAAAAAGGCGTTATGGAGAAGTGCTCTTTTTGCATCCAGCGCATCGTGCAGGCCAAGATAAAGGCCCGCAATCTCGGCCGCAAGGTCCAGGACGCTGATTTTACGACCGCCTGCGCCCAGACCTGTCCCACGAATGCGCTCACCTTCGGCAGCCTGTTGAACCCGGACAGCAGGGTTTCCAAGCTGATTCACGACCCTCGGGCTCACCAGCTGTTGAAGCACCTGAACACGAAACCGGCGGCCATTTACTTGAAAAAGATCACCCTGGAGATATAGGCAGGCGATGCAGGCACTCAGCTACCGGCAGGTTACCGAAAAAGTTCTCAACGGCCTCGCCATGCCGCGGTGGAGCCTCTATTATCTTTACCTGTATCTGTCCCTGATCGGAATGGCCGTCGGCGCCGGCTGCTGGGCGTATCAGATTTACAGCGGAATGGGCGCCTCCGGTTTGAAGCACCCCGTCATGTGGGGGACTTACCTGATCAACTTTGTTTTCTGGATCGAGATCGGTCATGCCGGTTCGCTGATGTCCGCTCTCTTGTATCTCACCCGGGCGAGCTGGCGCAGTCCCATCGCCAGAACGGCCGAGGCGATGACCATTTTCTCGGTCTCCGTGGCCGCCCTGTTTCCCTTTATCCATTTGGGTCGAACCTGGATTTTCTACTGGCTGATTCCATACCCCAACCAGCGCAACCTGTGGCCCAATTACCAATCACCGTTGATTTTCGATTTCTGGGCCGCCTCCGGCTACCTCACCATCAGCCTGCTTTTCTGGTATACGGGGCTGCTGCCCGATCTGGCGGCGGCCAGGGACCACACCTCCGGCTGGCGCCGCAATTTCTACACGGTGTTGTCCCTGGGCTGGAACCTTACCCAGCGCAAATGGCGCCCCTTCAAACATGCCTATGTTTTCTTCGCCGCCCTGACCGTGTCTTTTGTGGTCTGTGTGGCCAGCATCGTGTCCTGGGATTACGCCCTGACGATTATCCCCGGCTATCACAGCACCATCTGGGGTCCCTATTTCCTGGTCGGCGCCGTCCACTCGGGCCTCTGCATGCTGCTGACCCTCATCATTCCCCTGCGGCGCATCTACCGGCTGGAAGAGATCATCACCGTTCGCGTCCTGGAAAACATTGCCAAAGTCATCGTCGTAATGGCCCTGCTGCTCATATACGACTATCTGGTGGAGTTCTTCATGGCATTTTACAGCGGCAACGAGACCGAGCGCACCACGTTTATTCTGCGGGTAGCCGGACCCTATGTCATCATTTTCTGGGCGACCGTCATCACCGCTCTGGTGCTGCCGCTGGCCTTCATGTTCAAAGGCATTCGAACCAGCCCGTCCCGATTGTTTATCCTTTCCATCATCATCAATATCGGCATGTGGATGGAACGGTTCATCATCATCATCGGTCCTCCCAGCCACGATTTCATTCCTTACGCCTGGGGCACTTATGCTCCCTCTCTAACCGAATGGGGCATTCTGATCGGTTCCTTCAGCCTGTTTGCGTTCATGTTCCTGCTGTATGCCAAACTGATACCGACGGTCTCGATTGCCGAAATGAAGGAGAGCAGTCTGGCGCCGCCTTCCCGGGCGCACATGGGGGAAACATGAGCGAGACCGCTGTCCGCCGACAGCCGCAGATCATGGGGATCTTCCAGTACATCGAAGACGTGGTGGATGCCATCGAAGCATTGGGGCGCACGAAGTCGAGAATTCTGGATGTTTTCTCGCCGGCTCCCAACGACGACATCGAAAGGGCGCTGGGCGAACAGCGCAACATCATCCGATTCATCCCACTGCTGGGGGGAATTGTCGGCGGGCTGTGCGGATTTGCCCTTTGCCTGTACAGCTTTCTGCAATGGCGCCTGGTGGTCTGGGGCAAACCCTTTATCGCCTGGCTGCCCTATACCCTGGTGGGATACGAATTTACGATCCTGGGGGCGGTGATCTGGATGTTTTTCGGTGTTCTGATCGTCAGCCGAAGCCGACCGCGACGAAACGTCCCGAGTCCCTACGACCCCCGTTTCACGGTGGACCACTTCGGCATTCTGATCACCTGCGCTCCCGGGGAGCGCGAAGCGGCCATCGGTTCGCTCAAAGCAGCCGGCGCCAAGGAGATTCATGAGTACGAATAGCACCATCGAACGCTCGTTGACCGTCAACGCGCTCGAAAAATGGCCGGTTCCGACGCTGGTAGGCTGCCTGTTGCTGATCGCCGCGGGAACGGCGGCATTTTTTTACGGCCTATTCAATGAGGCTTCCGACAGGATTCTTCAGATTTACCTGGTAAACTTTATTTTCTGGACGGGCCTGTCCTTTGGCGCCATATTTTTCATCGCCCTGCTCAACATGACCAATGCCAGGTGGGGACGACCGCTCAAACGCCTGGCCGAATCCTTCGCCGCTTACCTGCCGGTCTCTTTCTTGCTATTCTGGGTGCTCTTTTGGGGAAGAAAAACCCTATTCCCCTGGATCACCGAACCCGTCGCAAAGAAGGCGTTCTGGCTCAACGTCCCTTTCTTTTTCGCCCGAGAGGGTATTGGGCTGTTTATTCTCACCGCCGCTGCGGTCGCCCTGGTGGTGATTTCGGTGAAAAGGGATCGGGACTGGATGCGCACCCCGACAGGTTCGCGATTCGATGCACCCGCAACGGACGCCGACGGATCGAAACCGGCGCCCGGCGAGGAGGCCCGGCCTTCGGAGAGGTTTCTCTCCTATCTATTCGCAGCCCTGTACGTGCTGGTGATGACCATTATCGCCTGGGATCTGATTATGTCGCTCACTCCGGAATGGAACAGCACGCTCTTCGGACCGTACTTTTTTATCGGCTGCCTGTATACGGCGCTGTCGGCAATATTTGTGCTGACGGTCACCTCGCGATCCAAAACCGAGCTGGCCTCGGTCCTGCGGCCGAAGCACTTTCATGATCTGGGCAAAATGCAGCTTGCCTTTCTGATGGTCACGGGCGATTTTTTCTTTTCCCAGTATCTACTGATATGGTACGGCAACGTTCCGGAGGAGACCAGATTTCTGATTCTCCGTTTTCGCGACACCCCCTGGGAGTCGCTTTCCGTGGCGGTGCTGGTCATGATATTCGCCATTCCCTTTGTCCTGCTGCTCAATCGCAGGATCAAAATGAAACCGCGGCTCATGCTGGGACTCAGCCTGATTATCCTCAGCGGCATGTGGCTGCAGAATTTTCTACTGGTGGTTCCTTCCTTGTGGGAGGACTCCACACTGCCCCTGGGAATATTGGAATTTTTAGTTTCCGCCGGGTTTTTCGGCACCGTGGGTTTATGCCTGATCGTTTTTTTGAGGCACGTTCCCCTGCTGCCGGTTGCCGATCCACTCTTTCGAAAGGAGCTTGAAAGCATCCGGTAATACCACGTCGCCATGGCTGAAGATATCAAAAACAATCGAACCGGACACGCCCATCTGGGTTATGGATTTTGGCTGGCGGGCATCATGGGACTGCTGGCCGCCGGCATGCTGTTGGTGTATTTTATCGTCCCGCGGATGGGGATCGGGCCGAAACAGCCCATTCCGTTCAGCCATCGGGTGCATGCCGGCGTCAAGCAGATCAACTGCCGGTTTTGCCACTCCTTTGCGGAAAGAGGAAAAAATGCCGGTTTGCCCGTGGTCGGGAAGTGTTTTTTCTGCCACAAGTATATCGTTCCGATGTACGCACCCCTGGTAAGGGAAAGGGCGGACTATACCCAAGCGGATCCCGTGGCCTGGCAGCGGATTTATTATGTCCCGGACTACGTGCAGTTTCACCATCAACCGCATGTCCGGTGGGCCGACATTCAATGCGACACCTGCCACGGACCGGTTGAAACCCTGGACCGGCTCGAAACAAGACATTTCAAGATGGGTTTCTGCATCGATTGCCATCGTGAATTGGGAGCTCAAACCGATTGCTGGCTGGCGTGCCACCACTAGCAATGCGGAAGTGAGTGCCGATTGCGAAAGTTGGAGGGCGCAATGGTTGTGGGAGTGACGACGAAAGGAATCGCGTGCTCCGGAATCGTTTGCTAATCAGGCTATTTCGGTAGTTTCATATAAACCGGGGCCGCTGGCGAAAGGGCAGCCAGTTTGATCAATAAAGAAACATTTTAAAAGGATCGGCCCCATCTTACCCCCTCCCTCAGTCCCTCCCGCCGGGGGAGGGAAGAAATCTCCTCTCCCTTGATGGGAGAGGCCGGGTGAGGGTGATTAATCGAATACATACCTTTTAACAAGTGTAGTTTCATATAAGATGGCATCGTCCGGAAACGATTTCCGAATGCGGTCTTCGTGTTAGCCTATAAGTTCATGGTTAAGGACAGGAAAATTGAAGCTTCTGAAAGTTGAGCCATACGGCACGGTCAAAGCGTTCTTTTTGAGTTCCGCGCTGTGGTTCATTGCCGGCACCACCATCGGCTTTCTGGATGCGGCCCACTTTGTGGCTCCGGAGCTTATCGCCGACATCCCGTGGCTGGTCTTCGGCAGGATTCGCCCGATGCACACCAACATCGTTATCTTCGGGTTTGTCGGAACCGGCTTGATCGGATGCGCATTTTTTCTGGTTCCGACCCTGCTGCAGGCGCCTCTCTACAGCGAACGCCTGGGGAAAATTTCCATCTGGATCTGGAATCTATCGGTGGCCGCCGGCACTGTCCTGCTGGGCTTGGGATATTCGCAGGGCCGGGAATATGCCGAGTGGATATGGCCGGTGGACCTCGGGATTTTGGCGGGCTTTGCGAGCGTATTCATTAATCTGCTTTTAACCGCCAGAAACCGCACCGAAAAAATAGTTTATGTTTCAAACTGGTATGTTTTCGCCAGCCTCATTTTCATGTTCTGGATCTATTTTTTCGGCAATGCCGTCTGGAACCCGGGCACCGGCGCCATTTACGGGATGCCGGATGCCATCCTGGCCTGGTTCTACGGTCACGGGATCGTCGGCCTTTTTCTCACACCCCTCGCAGTCGGGGTCTGCTATTACGTCGTTCCCATCGTCACCCGCGCACCGCTTTACAGCCACACCCTTTCCCTGGTCGGCTTCTGGAGCATCCTTTTGATCTACAATCATATCGGAACGCACCATTTGCTCCAGACACCGGCGCCCACCTGGCTCAAGCTGGTGGCGATCACCGGCAGCCTGGGCATGTTCATCCCGGTCTTTACCGTCCTGATCAATCTCTGGTTGACCATGCGGGGCCGCCTGGGCCGTATTCACGCGGACATCGGCGGCCGGTATATCATGGCCGGGCTGGTGTGGTATGCGCTGGTGTGCATCCAGGGGCCTTTGCAGTCCCTGCCGATGGTGCAAAGGGTCACCCATCTGAACAACTGGGTGATCGGCCACGCCCACATGGGCGTGCTGGGATTCGCCGGCACGATCGCGGTCGGCGGCATCTATTTCATTCTGCCGAGGATTACGGGCCGTCCGATTTACAGCGTCGTACTGGCGGACATCGAGTTCTGGTTGATATTGATCGGCATGGCCGGATTCTGGCTCGTGCTCACCGCCGCCGGCCTGGTCCAGGGAAACGCCTGGATAAACGGCGAGATGGTCTACCGGGTCCTGCCCGAGATTCACCCCTACATGATCATGCGCGCTTCCATCGGGGTGCTGCTGGTGGGGGCTGCCTTTATCGGCTTTTACAACATCTGGATGAGCATTTTCAGCGGACAGGGGGGCCGGGAAGCGTCATGAAAATGAACCCCTTTGTCATTGTTCTCGGAAGTCTGATTCTTTTTATGGCGGTGCTTCTCATCGTCGTTGTTTTGCCGTGGGTGACGATCAGCGAGCAGCCATCCGAGATTTTCCGCCCGCGCACCGAGCTCGAGGCCCAAGGAAGATTGATTTACGTCAGAAACGGCTGCACCTATTGCCACACCCAGTTCGTGCGCGCCATGGACTGGGGCGTCGGGGCGGTGCGCATTGCACGCTCGGGCGATTATGTCGCCGATCAGCCGCATTTGATCGGCACCGAACGCACCGGACCCGACCTGTCCCAGGAGGGCGGTCTGCATCCCAACGACTGGCACGTCGCGCACTTTCTCAATCCGCGCTTCACTTCACCGGCGTCGGTGATGCCGAACTGGCTTTTTCTGGGCAAGGAAAAAATCGCTGCGCTGACTGCCTATGTGCAGAGTCTGGGTTTCCGGATGGCCGACTTTCGGGTCTCGCGCCAGGATTTCTGGAAAGAAAAGACCATTTCGGCTTACGAGGCCGGTCCCGACAAAAATATCGCCTGGCTGCATGCCCGGGTACCCAAGGGCTGGCGGATCGTTCCCAACCCTTATCCCACCACCGCCGATTCACAGGAGCGGGGCCATCGGATCTATCAGCAGTTCTGCATTGGCTGCCACGGTCCGGTGGGCGACGGTATGGGACCGGCCGAAGCCTTCCTCTACCCGCCGCCTCTCAACTTCACGATCCTCAAAGGCCGGGGCATCTCGGGAGGCATCCTGTACTACCAGATCATGAACGGCATCACGGGGACCGCCATGCCTTTTTTCAAGAAAGATCTGGAATCGGCCAAGATTTGGGATGTCGGTAATTATGTCGCCGTCAATTTTATCGGGCAAACGGATTCGGATGCACCGCCCAAAGGCATCGACGCCTCCTACGAGCCGCCCGGCAACGAGGATATCCCCCGGCTGCCGCCGGTGGTCTTCCCCCAGGAGAAAGAGTGAGGCTTATGTTTTATTATGTATATTTAATCGCCCTGATCGTCATTTCCTTGTGGGTTACAATCGCCTCTTTCATCTGGGCTTTGCGCAGCGGTCAATTTTCCGAACAGAATCGGGCCCGCTATTTGCCGCTGCGCGACGATCGTTCGGCTCCGGTTTCCGAATCCGGTAAGGGTTTTATGCTATTGAAATATGTGCTGCCGGCCATTCTGATCCTGGGGGTGATCCTGTGCCTGATCCCCCTGGGCATGGCGCTGCACAATCTGCAGTGATGAGGTAAGCGTATGTTATATTTCGACCGTTTCGTTTTTCAACAAATGTCCGTGGCCTTTTTCGTGGGCTGGATTCTTTTTATTATCTTTTTTATGGCCTGGGGCTATTACCCGCGGCAGCGTGAGGAGAAAGCCCGGGAGGAAAAGCCCGAACCCCGCGGTTATGAACTGGCTTCGGGACATCAGGTGGCGCGCAACCCGATCGCTCCGTTTCTGGTCGTTTTTTACATCGGAAATCTTCTGTGGATGCTCGGCTATGTCGTCATCATCGGCTTTTTCGGCGGGCCGATCGGGGGATAAACGGCGCGATTCATGAATTCAACGGCTGGGTGACGCCCCTCGGATCCAGCGGCCACGGGTGCGTGCGGGCGCCGGAGGGGTTCAGAAAGCCGAAGGCAGCGGTCGGCAATAAACCAAGGATTACTTACGGACGAGGTGCGAACCCATGGAACATACAGCAGACCATCAAAGGACTCTATCGGCGCAACGCGGGGGCCTCTTTCGGCTGATGGGTCTGGCCGGAGTCGCGGTGTTTTTTTCATCCGGCGGCAAATCGCGGCAGGATGATCCGGAAACCGATGGCTTGAAAAAGACCTTGCTTACCTGGAGCGTCATTGTGGGGCTGGCCCTCGGCTTCATCGTCTGGGGCGTTTTTGCCTTCTATGTCATCGGAGATCGATGGCCGCCGGGCTGGAATTACGGTGTTATCCCCGATGTTCCCGGGAAATCCTTATATTCCATCCGGCGTTCAGAGGAACATCGGCAATTCGAAGTCCGGCCGCATCAGAGCGCCGGCCCGGTGGAACGTCAGCATGTACGCGGCCGGCCGGCCGAATCGACACCTTACATGCCGCGGGAGGAGCCATGAAATCGCATGAATCTGTTATGAGGTTCCGTTCAATGCCGGCGATCCTGGCCTTGTCGCTTCTGATTGCCGTCGGTTGCGACTATGCGCGCATGACGGACGACGAGGCCATCGATGACTATCACATGACCATGCCGTTGATGCCGGAGGGCACGGTACCCGTGGAGGGAGGCTATTTATTTTTGAAAAATGAAGATCCGGCGAAGCTTGCCAACCCCTTGCCGTACTCGGACAAAACCGTGGCCGAGGGTAAAAAAAGATATAAGTACTTCTGCATTCAATGTCACGGTCCGGAGGCCGAGGGCTTCGGAACGGTGGGCCAGAGTTTCGCACCCCTGCCTGCGAATCTGAAAGCCCTCGAAGTGCGGCGCCAGGATGACGGGGCGCTTTTTTACAAAATCGAGATGGGGTTCCGCCGCCATCCCCCGCTGGCCTATACCATGGCTGAGTGGGAATGCTGGTCGATCATCAATTATTTGCGCTTCCTGCAAAAAACGGAACCGGGCCAGGGGGAACCACCGCAGGAAAGTGGTTCCTGAACGCCGCGGCCGTAGCCGCTTCCGGCTGCCGATCGGCCCCGCATAAGTTTCGACAGAAAATGAAAGGATATTTAAATGGTTCCCGTTTTGAGATTGTACGCCCTGATCGCCGATGGTGAACGGGGGGCCCTGGTCGGCCCAGCCGGAGATATTGTCTGGATGTGCATGCCGACCTGGCATGGCGAGGCCCTGTTTACATCCTTGCTGGGCGGGGCCGGGGTCTATGCCGTCACACCCCTGGAGGAATTTGTGTGGGGCGGGTATTACGAAGCGGGCTCCCTCATCTGGCGCAGCCGCTGGGTTCTGACCGGCGGCAGCGTGGTCGAATGCCGCGAAGCCCTGGCGTTTCCCGGCAAGCGGGAGCGGGCCCTGCTCCTGCGGCGGGTGATGGCCCAGAAGGGTGAAGCGCGGCTGAGGGTGCATTTGGATTTGAGAGCATCCTATGGACGCCGACGATTCCGGGATTTGAAGCTCTCGGAGAGCGGCAGCTGGAAGGCCCGGGCCGATGGCCTGCATGCCCGCTGGACGGGAGGCTCCGAGGCTCGGGTGGGCGAAAACAAGGAACTGCTGTTGGAACTGACACTCTCCGAGGGAGATCGCCATGATTTCCTGCTGGAACTTGCCACGACCCCCTTCGATTCGCCGCCGCCGGACATCGAAACCCTCTGGCATTCCACCCAGCGCAAGTGGGAAATCGATGTCCCGCAATTGAGCGGCTGCATCGGGAAACGCGATGCGCGGCATGCCTACGCCGTGTTGCGCGGCCTGACGAGCTCCAACGGCGGGATGGCTGCCGCCATTACCACTTCACTTCCGGAGCGGGCCAATGCCGGGCGCAACTACGACTACCGCTACGCCTGGATTCGGGATCAATCCTTTGCGGGGCACGCCATCGCCGCCGCCGGCCGGCATCCGCTTCTCGAGAATGCGGTCCGGTTTGTACGGGACCGTTTGCTCGATGACGGACCGGACCTGCATCCGGTCTACACCGTCGACGGCAAAAAGGTTCCCCCGGAGAAAGCACTCGATCACCTGCCCGGCTATCCAGGCGGCAAGACGATCGTCGTCGGCAATCGGGCCGGGGAGCAGTTCCAACTGGATGCCTTCGGCGAAGCCCTGCTGCTGTTCGCGGCCGCGGCCCGTTGCGACAGCCTTGACCTGGAAGGCCGGCGCGCGGCCCAACTGGCGGCAGCGGCCATCGAAAGCCGCTGGCAAGAAAAGGGTGCCGGCATCTGGGAAACCCGCGAGCACCATTGGACTCACAGCAGGCTGATATGCGTCGCCGGTCTGCGGAATGCGGCCAAAGAGGTGGCATCGCGTGAATTGGCCCCGCGCTGGCTGGCACTTTCAGAGACCATTTTGGCCGACACGTCAGCCACATCCATTCACCGGACCGGCCGCTGGCAGCGGTCTCCCGACGATAAGCGGGTGGATGCCTCGCTCCTGCTGCCGGCGTTGCGTCATGCCATTGAAAAGGACGACCCGCGGAACCTGGCGACGCTGCAGGCCATAGAACAGGAACTGGTCCGGGATAAGTACTGCTACCGGTTCAAATCTTCGCTGCCCTTGAATGAAGCGGAGGGCGCCTTTCTCATCAGCGGCTACTGGCTCGCGCTGACCTATCTCCAGAACGGCCGTCCGGTTGAGGCTGCCCGCTGGTTCGAGCGATCCCGGGCCTCCTGCGGGCCTCCCGGACTGTTTGCCGAGGAATATGATGTGGTTCAGCGGGAACTCAGGGGAAACCTCCCCCAGGCCTTCGTGCATGCGCTGTTGATCGAATGCGCGGTGCAGCTTGGAAAGGAATTGGAAAAGAACACATTTTCCCCGCCCGCGGCCATGTGAATAACGGACTGACATCTCGGCCCTGCGGGTCCGGCGTCCTTGTGCGGTACTGAATTGTATTTCGCGTTTAAGCACTAAGCCCTGGAAGATGCAACACCGGCCGGTGGCTCAATTCGGGAGTGAATTGGAGCTTTCCGCCGAATCGCGTTGTATTTTGCCATAGAAAGGAAATACCTGTGATGAATAGCTGGTTGCACATGATAGCCATTGCAGCGCTGATAATGGGAGGGGTTTGTGCGCTCATCATCGTGATCGACCTGTTGTTCGGCCATAAGCAGCATATGTGGATCATGAATGTGGTCTGGCCCGTTACGGCCCTGTATTCGGGCCCCCTGGCGCTGTGGGCATACTATACCATGGGAAGGCTTTCCACGGAGGATGCGGTACGGGAGGCCAAAAAACACGGAGAGAAGATGCCGGGCAAGAAAAAGCCCCTCTGGCAGCAGGCGGCGCTGGGTGCGACCCACTGCGGCAGCGGCTGCTCCCTGGGAGACCTCTGCGCGGAGTGGCTGCTCTTTGCCGTACCGTTCACGCTCTTTGGCAAGAAGATATTCGCCGCCTGGGCCGTCGATTATGTTTTCGCCTTCGCTTTCGGAATCGCCTTTCAATATTTTACGATCGTCCCCATGAAGAATCTTTCCCCGGGAAAGGGAATCATCGCCGCCGTAAAGGCCGACACGCTATCGCTGACCAGTTGGCAGATCGGCATGTACGGCTGGATGGCGATTGCCACCTTTCTCATCTTCGGCCATGAGCTGGAGAAAACCAATCCGGTTTTCTGGTTCATGATGCAGATTGCGATGCTGGTTGGGTTTGCAACCGCATTTCCGGTCAATCGATGGCTTTTGCGCAAGAAGATAAAGGAACCCATGTAAGCCATGCAGAAAACAGAGCACGGGCATTGGCGTTTCGGTGGCTGGCTGTTTTCCCGGCAGCGCAAACAGGCAGCGCAGCCCGGAGTGTTCTTCAATTCTGCATTCAGCCTGGGCCATCATTTTCCACAAAACCGGTCTTTCCGGCGAAACCCCTTCGGGGCTATATAATACAGGTCCGGGTTTTCTATACCGGATCTTCAATCAACAGATTTCCCATAAGTTCGCGGGCTTCCTCGAGTGCTTCCCGATGGATCCCGCCCGCGGGATATTCGATGCTGACGATCAGACTCAGGATGGTATTGACCCGGTCGAGAATCGGATGCAGGCGGTAAACCTGGCCATCGGGCGCTGCCCGCAGCCGATCAATCAGGTGGTTCCTCAATTTCACGACACTGATTTCAATCGCATCGACCTCTTTTTTCAATTGAGAAGCGGTGGTTTCAACGGCTTCGTCCATCAGCTTCAGCGATTTGCGGGCGATATCCAGCATCAACGGGTCTTCATCGAAGCATTTCGAGGTTTCGGTCCGGTTGAATAAATTCATGTCTGCCGACCCCCTTTCCCAAGAATATAGACCAGACCGGCGGCGGCCAAAACGCCGAGACCGATCATGGTGATTCCCACCGTGCGCCCGCCGGCCGAAGGTTTTGCATCCGGCGGCGTGGCGGGACGGGTGTATGCAAAATAATCCCGCGGTCGGTCGGCCGAGGTGTTTCCCGCTTCCAGGACTGCCGAATACGTCGCAAACCCGCCGGCAAGAGCGGCCAGGGACGCTGCCAGCACCCCCTGGCGCGAAATTGTCCGGCCGCCTTCCTGCCGGATATGAACGGCCAGGGGAAACAAAATACCGAGGCCCAGAATGCCGTAGCGAAACGTCAGAGCATGCCCGGAACCTTGAAACGATCCCGCGGACGGCAGGCGGCGCCAGGCGTGTTCCAGGAGTTTGGCGGCGGTCAGCTGCACCCCCTGAGCCAACATCGCGAATCGGCCCAGTCGCCGACGGGCCGCATCGGAGACGTTCAGGAATTCAGCCGTCAAGCTCAAGGCGGCGGCGCCGATCGACATTCCGGTGGCGCCGAAAAGGGGCGCCAGCATCGGATGGGCGCTCGCCCACAGGGGCGTGCTGGTCTCCTCGAGTTCGGTTCCGGTATACAGGCAAATCATGGCTCCGGCCGCGGCGGCCGGAATTCCGAGAATGCGGCCCGCGGGGCGGCCGGCGGAACTCCCATGCCCCGTATCTTTTCCGATTTCGCCGACAGCAGCCAGACCGCTGAACAGGCCGAAGGCGGTCAGGGACAAATTGCCGATGGACATCGGCGATGTGGGCCGGAATATCCGCAGCATATTGAACCACCGTCGCGGGGTATGCAGTTCGGAAATCAGCAGTGCCGGACTGGCCAGCGAGCTGGCCAGCGCCAGATAACGGCCGGCGCGCACCAGGGTGCGATCCTCACGGCTGCCACCCAGATCGATAAGGGTGGCGATAACCTGCGATCCACCACCGACAGCCTCCGCAAAATAGCTGAGGGCCGTTTTCCAATGATAATGGCTGTGCTTGACCGGCGGCAACCCATAGTATCCGTGCACCTGATACCCGTGCCTGTCCTCATTTTCACCCTCTTCGGGAAAGCGCTCTTCCATCGTCCGCCAGGCTGTCGGATCCGGGTCCGGCACTCGAGCGTGTGTCGCGGTCGGCATGATGCTTTTCTCCCTTCAAGTTAACGCGTTGGTGCAAAGCTCCAGTTTAGGTCAACAGAGGCCGATGCCCGATGGCCGGTGTTATATCGCCTCAAGCTTTGACCATAACCCCGTTTATTCAGCGGGAAGATTCTTTTGGGCCTGCAGCGAAAATCAATGCGCCGGCAAGGACGATCGCCCCCATCACGGCCGCCCCCCAGCCGATGCTGCGTTCGATCCGGAGCGACGGCAGGCGGGGTGCGGCCGGGAGATTGTAAACTTCCGGACGATCGATCAGCAGAAAGAACGCATTGAGCGCCTGTATGCCGCCGGTGGCACCCGGTCCGTCGGGCACCCCGTAAAGATAGGCTTCTTGTCGGCCCAACCGGTGAAGTTTCTCCAGACGATGCCGGGCTCGCTGCCGCAATTCCGGCACTTCTCCGAATTGAATCGAATTCGTCGGACATGCCTTGGCGCAGGCGGGCTCGAATCCTCCCTTCAGCCGATCGTAGCACAGGGTGCACTTGTGGGCCTTGCCCTCCTTCAGATCGACTTCGATCACCCCGAACGGACAGGACGGAACACAGTAGGCGCATCCGTTGCAGATGTCCTGCTGCACCACGACGGTGCCGAATTCCGTCCTGAAAATGGCACCCGTGGGGCAGGCTTCCAGGCACCCGGCCCGCTCGCAGTGCTTGCAGACATCGCTCATCATCAGCCAGTGGCTCTGAAACGGTTTGAGCTCGGTTGGCCGGCTGCCTTCCCCGTCACGGATCTGTTCGACAAAAGCCACGTGCCGCCAGGTGGTCGCGGTCAGGGCCCCGGTGTTGTCGTAGCTCATACCGGTCAGCCCCACATCATCTCCCGGAAGGACATTCCACTCCTTGCAGGCGACTTCGCAAGCCTTGCATCCGATGCACAGGGTGGTGTCGGTAAAAAAACCATAGGTGTTTCCGGGACGAATCCGGACACCCGCCGTCAGTTCGGACTCGTCCGGGATCGGGCCGGGCAAGACACTGTCGGTATACTCCAGTGCCCGGGGGTGTACCGGCGGCGGGTAGAGGGGCTCGGTCATGG
The DNA here is from genome assembly GCA_963774425.1 of uncultured delta proteobacterium. Taxonomy (GTDB): domain Bacteria; phylum Desulfobacterota; class Desulfobacteria; order Desulfobacterales; family JAFDCJ01; genus JAFDCJ01. The sequence continues at coordinate 202,679 of CAVZEZ010000002.1, forward strand.
TGGGTTCCTTTCGAAATGCTGCGCGTTGGGGGTTGTGACCACAAACCAAACAGCCCGCAACCCTATTTCAGTCTTCCCTTGTACAGGTTGCAGGTAAATGCCTTTCCTTCATGTATGGTCGTGTTCGGATCGCCGACCACCGCCGTCAGCGTGTTGGCGATCGCACCGGTGGCATATCCCTGCCAGCCGAAATGAAAGGGCATGCCGATCTGGTAAATGCGCCGGCCGTCGATGACGAATGGACGCAGACGACGGGTAACCAGCGCCCGGGCCTCGATCGCTCCGCGGGCGGTCGCCAGCACCACCCAGTCCAGATTGGCCACGCCTTTTTCGCGAGCCAGTTCCGGAGGAATCTCGACGAAGCATTCCGGCTGGAGCTCCGCCGTGGAGGGCACCATGCGCGTGGGGATTGCCCCGGAATGATGTTCGGTCAGCCGATAGGTTGTTATCGCATACGGGTAGTTCGGATCGGCGATCTCGTGGTAGGGGTTGTCCTCCCGCTCCCACTTCTTGGCGGCGGGGTTGCCCTGCTGAGTGTACAGAAGATTTCTGACGGGCGATTCGACCGGCTCGTAATGGGTCGGCAGCGGTCCGTCCGCCAGCCCGGAGGTGACATACAGGGAGCTTTTGCCGTCGGAAATCATGATAAAAGGCGATTTGCCGTCAATCGCCTGCATCCCCTTCGGCTTTTTTGACCAGTCGGGTTCAAAGTCGGGCGCTTTCTTTTTGGGAAAGTCGGGACTGTCATGGCCGACCCACTTGCCCTTGGCGGCATCCCACCAGAGGTACTTCTTTTCCGGGGACCAGGGCTTGCCCTCCGGATCGGCCGAGGCCCGGTTGTAAAGGATGCGGCGGTTGGCCGGCCAGGCAAACGCCCATCCCAGGTGCGATCCCGGCCCATCGGGACCGTCCGGCTTTCGCGAACGGGTTTGATTGTGATTCTCGTCCGGATAGGCGCCGCAGTAGATCCAGCAACCGCAGGCGGTCGAGCCGTCCTCCTTGATCTCCTTGGCACTTGCTAGCTGTTTGCGGTCGGGCCAGGTGTATCCGTTGATCTCCTTCAACACCGCTTCGGCGGACGGATCGTCATTGGGGCCGATGGTCGGATACTCCCAGGTCAGCTCCCGAATCGGCGCATCCTTCGGATCGGTGCTGCCGGCATAGAGCGCCTTCAGTCGCCGGCCCAGATGGTACATGAACCACAAATCCGACCGGCAGTCGCCCGGAGGCTCCACCACCTTGTCGTGCCATTGGATCAGGCGGTGGGTGTTGGTAAACGTTCCCTCCTTTTCTCCCGGCAGCGCGGCCGGCAACAGAAACATTTCCGTCTGGATCTCTTCGGGTTTGAGCTCTCCGCTCAGGGCCTCGGGGGATTTGTACCAGTATGAGGCCGTTTCGCTTTCGAAGGTCTCGCGCACGACCATCCATTCCAGATTCGGCAGCGCCGATCGAATCAATCGGCTGTTGTGCCCGCCGACCACCGGATTCTGACCCATGACCAGCAGCCCCCTGATGGTGCCGTCCTTGATTGCCAGGGTCATCGGCAGCTGGGAATGGTCCCCCATGATTTTCGGTATGTGGTGATAGCACCATTCGTTCTCCGGAGCGGCATGCTCCCCGTACCAGGCCCGCAGCTGGCTGATGATAAACTTGGGGAAGCGGTGCATGTAACCCATGGGTATGGTTTCCACCTCGAGATAGTTTTTAAACGTCCGATGATAATCCTTGCGCCCGTTGGGATGGCGCAGATATCCCGGCAGCATGTTGTAGAGGGTGGGGATGTCGGTGCTGCCCTGGATGCTGCAGTGTCCCCTGAGGGCGATAATGCCGCCGCCCGGGCGGCCGATGTTGCCCAGCAGCGCCTGTACGATGCCGGCCGCCCGGATCATCTGAACCCCCGTGGTATGGTGCGTCCAGCCGACGGCATAGCACCAGGCGCCTGTTTTTTCACGGCCGCTGTTGCGGGTCATGGCTTCAGCCACCTTGAGGAAAGTCTCCCGCGGGCAGCCGGTGATTTTTTCCACCATGTCGGGGGTGTAGGCGGCGTAATGCCGCTTGAGGATCTGGTAGACGCAGTTGGGATGGCGCAGGGTCATGTCCGTCTGCGGCGGGCCCTTGGTGGCCCGCCGCAGTTTTTCGCTGTAGGACGAGCCGGTGTTCAGGTGATGTTCCACCAGGGCGGACGGGACTTCGTCTCCCTTGTACTGCCAGGTCATGGCCTGGTAGGAACGCGATTCGGCGTTCCAGCCGGAAAACAGGCCGTCCAGTTCGCTGGTGTCCCTGAAATCGTCTTCGATGATGGTGGCGATGTTGGTGTAGTTGAGGACGTATTCGCGGAACCAGAGGTTGTTTTCCAGGATATACCGGATGAGGCCGCCGACAAAGGCGATATCCGATCCGCAGCGGACCGGGGCGTAAATGTCGGCCAGGGCGGAGGTGCGGGTGAAGCGGGGGTCGGCGTGAACGATGGTTGCGCCCCGTTCCCTGGCCTGGAGCACGAAGCGAAAGGCGATGGGGTGGCACTCGGCCATGTTCGATCCCATAATCATGACGAAATCGGCGTTGGCCAGGTCCCACTGAGCGGTGGTGGCGGCGCCGCGGCCGAAGGTTGCGCCCAGACTGGGCACGGAGGAGCTGTGTCAGACCCGCGCCTGGTTTTCGACCCAGACCATTCCCATTCCGCCGGCGCACAGCTTCTTGATCAGGTAGTTTTCCTCGTTGTCCAGAGTGGCCCCGCCGAGCTCCGCCAGCGCCATGGTGTGATTCACCGGGGTTCCGTTGGGCAGTTCGCGCACGAAGGTTTCATCGCGGGTGCGTTTCATCAAAAAGGCGATCCGGTCCATGGCCCATTCCAGCGGCCGTTCTTCCCACTGGGTGGCATACGGCGGGCGGTATTTCACTTGGGTGAGCCGCTGGGGGCTGTGCATCCAGCCCAGCACGGCCGCTCCTTTCGGACAGAGCGTCCCCTGGTTGATCGGGCTGCGCGGGTCGCCCTCGATGTGAATGACATCGTTTCCCCGGGCGTAGACCAGCTGGGCGCAGCCCACGGCACAATACGGACAGATGCTGGTCCCGACCTTATCGGCTTCCTCCAGGCGGGGCCGCAACCGCCGCGAAAGCTCCGACCGGGCCGCGGACCCCAGCGGATCTTCACCGGCAAGCTGCCGCGGGACCGACCAGTCCCGCGCCGCGCCGGCGATTCGACCTTTAAACGATTTTTTTCGCATGGATAGTGTTCTCCCGGATGGCTAATGATTAGTCATTCGTCATTTTTGGGTAGTTCATACGAGCGGGGGTGCCCCGCAGCTGAAAGCTCAAGGCAATGCCTCTAAAAAGGCCAGTCTGATCAAGGAAAGAAACTTATTGTAAGCCTACGAAATTCGGAAAAATCGTGTGGGAACGGCTTCCAGCCGCGATATTCGAAAAGGATGAATATCCGATTTTATTTCGCGGCTGGAAGCCGCTCCCAGTGCGCCCGCGAGCGCACGATGTCAAACCGGAAAATACATACACCAATACTTGCACCCTCGAATCCTCGAATCCTTGAACCCTGAAGCGCGAACCCGGTTCATTTCACCGGCCGGATCGAATGAACGATGCCGGTGTCGAGATTGGGCTCTCCTTCATATGCCACAACCACGCGGGTGTTTGCCTGTTGGAGATCGATCAGATCCATCTCGCTGGTGGAAGCCCCGGCGGAGAGCGAAAAAAGAAGGGTCGGGCCGTCTTCGGTCCCCAGCCGGAAACGGGATTCCTGGACCATGAGAATGCGTCCCGTTGCGTAGTTGATTTCTTTGGACATATCCGAACTCCCTGCAATGCGGACTCCTTCTCCCGGGCGAAGACCTGGCGGAAATCTTCCGGGAGGGACCACCGGAGTCCGTTCGGTCCTCAGAAAGCATCAATCACCCGATACAAAAACAACCCACCACTGACACACGCCATGCACCGCAAACCACACACAATCCACAAACACCAATTACTTACTGGTAATTCCTCGACGCGTAACACCTGCGTTCGACAAATCTCTGGGTTTCAGTGTCGAATACGGCGTCGGATTCATGAATCAGTTTCTGCTGGTCGCCCCAGGCGCCGCAGGCGAGTACCACCGGTTCACCCAGAGTGAACTTCTGGCCGCAGGCCGGGCAGCCATCCGGATTGACCATCAGTTTTTCCCGATCGATAATGGTTTTCCATCGTTTTTTTGCATCCGTGGTCATGGGCATGTCTCCTTATTTCCAAATAGTTCGGTTCAGTATCGAGCACGAAGGGAAAACCTCGGTTCTACGGTCACAGCGAAGCCCGCATATTGCTTATTCGGCATCCCTTTTGCCTTCCCTGTTTCGCCTGTACATATAGAAGGTAAGGATTCCACCGGCAACGGCAACCCCGATCAGGCCGGCCGCCCACAAGCCGCGATGCCGCTTTTTGCGGGCAACAGTCCGGCCTTCATCGCGAGCGACCGCATGGCCGTTTTCGAGATCCGATTTGCGGAAGGCATACTGCATCAGTTGCACCGTGTGCAGCGGCTCCCGGTCCGATCCGTCCTTGATCTGACTGCGGCAGCTGAAGGCTTCGGCCACGATAAAGGCGGCGGGATCGGCCTGCCGGACGGCCGGCAGCAGGTGTTGCTCCGCGATTTTGATGCTTATAGGATGGTGTTCCTTGACATAGCCGAACGATCCGGCCATGCCGCAGCAGCCTTCCTGCGGTTCCTCGAACTCGACACCCATGCGCTCCAATACCCGATGAACCGCCTGGGCGTCCAGAACGGCTTTCTGGTTGCAGTGATTGTGGAGGACCGCTTTCTCATTAATCCTGGGCAGTTCGAGTTCGTTTGCCACGATGAATTCGCTCACCATCGAGCACAAGTCGACGATGCGCAAAACATCCGGGTCGTGGGGCCATATTTTGGGCAAGTCATCTTTGAACATGGCGGCCACGCTCGGTTCGACAAAAAGGATGGGAAATCCCCGGCGGGCAAAGGGCGTCAGCAGCTCGATCACCCGGCGAAGCTGTCGTTCGGCCAGGTCCAGGAATCCGAAATGCATCAAGGGCAGTGCGGCCGGCGGCGTCTTCTCCGGTATATGAACCCGCAGATGCCAGCGGCCCAGGACCCGCACGGCGGCCTTCAGAACATCCGGATCGAAGGAATTATTGAAGACATCCGGGTACAAAACCACCGCGCGGCCATTCGCGTTTTGCGGCGGCCGATATCTCCGGAACCAGTCCACGAAGGTTTCTTCGGCAAATTTAGGCAATGGCCTTTCCGGGGCTATATTCATCAGGTGTTTGACAAAATTGTCGATGTGCGGCGTCTGGGTGAAAAAATTGACCAGACCGGGAAGGCGGTTGCCGACGGCGGTCATGGATCCCATCAATCCCAAGGCATAATGGTGCCGCGGCCGAACCCTGCCGCGGTAATGATGGTAGAGGAACTCCATCTTGTAAGTGGCCATGTCCACGTTGACCGGGCATTCCGACTTACAGGCTTTACAGGACAGGCAGAGCTCCAATGCGTCACGAACTTCCTCACTGCGCCAGCCGTCCCGGATGAAGTCGCCGCGAAACATTTCAAAAAGGGCATGAGCCCGTCCGCGGGTGGTATGCTTCTCTTCGCGGGTGGCTAGAAAGCTGGGGCACATGAAAGCATCTTCCGGCCGGCGGCATTTGCCGACCCCGACGCATCTGAGGGTCGCCCGGGAAAAGCTGCCTTCATCGTCGGGGAACTTGAAAAACGTATGGGTTTGCCAGGGGGCGTAATCGGTGCCCAACCGCAGATTTTCGTCGGGCGGATCTGCGTCGACCACCTTACCCGGATTCATTTTCCCCTCCGGGTCCCAGATCGATTTGAATTCCCGAAAGGCTTCGACCAGTTCTGCGCCATACATCTTTTGCAGCAAAACGCCCCGGGCCTGGCCATCCCCGTGCTCCCCGCTGAACGATCCCCGGTAGCGGGCCACCAGATCGGCGGCCCGCTCGACGAAAACCCGATAGGTTTGGATGCCATGATGGGAAAACAGATCGAAGGTGATCCGGCAGTGAATGCAGCCCTGTCCGAAGTGGCCATAAAGCGCGGCATCCAGGTCGAATTCGTCCAGAAGCTTGCGGAAATCGCGCAAGTAGGCACCGACCTCCTCCGGCGGCACGGCGGCATCCTCCCACCCCGGCCAGGCCAGCCGCTCTCCGGGCACATTGGCCGTGGCTCCCAGGCCCGATTCCCGGATTTGCCAGACCCTTTCTTCTTCGTGCAGTTCGGTAAAAATTTTCATGCTCGGGGGATTTTTGGTTTTTTTGAGGTCCCTGACCAGCTTGCGGGCTTTTTCGTCTGCCTCCGCCTTGTCGTGTCCACCCATCTCCACCAGAAGCCAGCCACCGCCGTCGGGCAGAAGACTCAATTTTTTGAGGTTCATGTCTTTTTTTTCGTTGAACCGGATTAATTTATTATCGAGGCCTTCCAACCCGACCGGTCCGTGCGCCATGATTTCCGGTATGTTGTCCCCGGCCGTGAAGACGTCAGGATAGCCGAGCACCACCAGGGTGCGTCCGGGCCAGCGGTAAACCAGCCGGACCGTAGCTTCCAGAATGGTGACCAGGGTTCCCTCGCTGCCCACCAGCGCCCTGGCGACATGAAATCCCTTTTCCGGCAGAAGATCGTCCAGGTTGTAGCCGGAAACCCGACGCGGTATGTCGGGGTAGCGTTGGCGGATCAGGTCTGCGTGCCGGTCGCGAAGCTGCTGCATGCGCCCGTAAATGTCACCGCGGCGCCCTCCCGCGGCGATGATGTCGTCCAACGTCCCATCATCCGTCGGCCCGACCCGCAGGCGCAATCCATCATAGGTCAGTATCTCCAATTCAGCAGTATTGTCCGCTGTCCGGCCTGCCATGACGGAGTGAATTCCGCAGGAATTGTTGCCGAGCATGCCCCCGAACGTATTGTGGGTATGGGTGGCAGGATCCGGACCGTAAGTCAAATCGAATTCCTCCGTTCGGCGGCGGAGCTGATCCAAAATAACGCCGGGCTGCACCCGGGCAATCTTGCGTTCGGGGTCGATTTCCAGGATATCATTGAGATATTTTGAAAAATCGATCACCACCGCCTCGTTGCAAGTCTGGCCGGCAAGCCCGGTTCCGCCGCCTCTGGAAAGTAAGGGCGCTTCGCGCCTCCGACAGACGGCCACCGCCGCCGCGACGGCCTCGGTGGTGCGGGGGATCACCACCCCGATGGGAAAGTGGCGGTAATTGGACGCGTCACAGTTGTAAAGTGCGCGGGTTCCCCGATCGAATCTGACTTCACCGTCCACTTCATGCAGCAGTTCCTTTTCCAGCGAGCTCCAGCGGCCCGGCCGGGATTCCGTCGTCTTTGCCATGGGTGCCTCTGATGGGTTGATTGTTCGTGTTTGGTGTTGAAGGTTTGGTTGTTCGGTATTTGGCATGGATGTCAGGTTTCAGGTGTCAGGTTTCAGGTGTGAGCCCAACTACCGGACTGAAAAGCGGTAGGTTGGTAATTCATCGACCTCTCATGCCGCTCACTCTCGTCCATCGTCCGAGTGAAGCGATCTTCCATCTTCCCTCGGTCTTTCTCTGTCCATGTCCCGCTGATCTACTAATATTCGCAGCATCTTTTCGCCTGTCTCTTCACCCGATCGCATATTTATCCGCATCGGCTTGCTTCAGTTCCAGGCCATGCCCGGGCCGCCCCGGATCCGGGACCAGGAACCCATCTGCCGGTTCCGGGACCCCGTCCAGCAGCAGATGCTCGATCCGGACGTGATCGTGAAAATATTCCATGTGTCGAACCGGACCGAGCGCGCATGACGGATGCAGGTGAATCGCCGGTGCACAGTGCGAGGAAAGCGGCAGGTGGCGGGTCTGGCAAAGCGCGGCCGCCTGGATGTACCCGGTGAGGCCGCAACGGGTGGCATCGGCCATCAGAACATCCACCGCCCCGGCGTCCAGCAGGATACGGAAGTCGTCAAAGCGAAATCCGTATTCACCGGCCGTCACCTCGATAGCCGCGGGGACCCTTTCGCGTATGAATCGCAGCCCCTCCGCATCCCGTTGAGATACCGGCTCCTCGTACCAGGTAACACCATGCTCGTCGAGCACGTCGGCCATGGCCAGGGCCTGCTTGCGGTCATATCCGCCGTTGGCGTCCACGAAGAGCGCGGTGTCCGGTCCGATCGCTTCCCGCGCCGCCCGGATGCGGGCCGGATCGTCTTCCGGATGTCTGCCGATCTTCATTTTCACCCGGGGAATGCCGTCTGCGGCCCAGCCGCCGAGCTGATTTTGAAGTTCTTCGATGGTATAGGAAGTAAAGCCTCCGCTGCCGTATATGGCGATGCGGTCCCGCACGCGGCCCAGCAGATCGACGAGCGGCAGATCCAGAAGTTTGGCCTTGAGGTCCCACAGGGCGATGTCAACGGCGGAGACCGCCATTAAGGCAATTCCGGCCTCTCCCAGATTGCGGATAACGGCGGTCATTGCCGCCCAGCAGCGAGGGAGATCGAGGGCGCCGATTCCCGTGAGAGCTTGTGAAAGCTTTTCCCGGATTACCGGCAGCGCCCCCGAAGCCGTGTAGGAAAATCCGAAGCCGCGGCGGCCGCCGGCATGGACATGGACCGCCACCATCGTAGTGGAATCCCACCGCAGGGTCCCATCCGACTCCGGCTTGTCGGTGGGGACCCGGTAAGCGGCAGCCTCCAGTTTTTTTATCTTAGGTGTGTCCATAAAATTACTTGCTCCTGCTCAGGAAACCGGCCACCATCTGTTTGGCCGACTGTTTGGTGATTCCCATCAGATTGGGGTCCTTTTTGACCATGGCGGACATATATCCTTTTGCCTGTTCGAAGGTGACATGCGGCGGCAGCGGGGGAACGTCCGGGTCGCACAGGGCATCGATCACCACCGGACGGTCACCGGCCAATGCTTTTTCCCAGGCCGGTCCGATCTGGGACGGTTCGGAAACCTCGATTCCTGTCAGACCCAGGCTTTCGGCATACCGCGCGTATGGGAAATCGGGAATATTCTGCGAGGCCTCAAATTTCGGATCGCCGGACATGACCCGCTGTTCCCAGGTCACCTGGTTGAGGTCGTTGTTGTGCAGCACCATCACGATCAGTCTGGGATTGGACCACTGCTTCCAGTATTTGGAGACGGTGATCAGACCCGCATTGCCAAGCATTTGCATGGCGCCATCCCCGACGGTTGCGATCACCACGCGGTCGGGGTAGCAGAATTTGGCCGCCGTGGCGTACGGAACACCCGGACACATGGTCGCCAATCCTCCGGAAAGCGATGCCTTCATCCCCCGGCGAATCTTCAGATCGCGGGCATACCAGTTGGCGGCCGAACCCGAATCGCAGGTGAGGATGCAGTTTTCGGGGAGGCGTGAGGACAGCTCCCAGAACAAAAGTTGAGGGTTGATCGGCTTGGCATCCATTTTAGCCCGGGTTTCCATCACCTGCCACCATTCCGCGACATCTTTCTCGATGGTTTCGCGCCAGGAGCTTTTCTCCTTTTTTTCGAGCAGCGGAATCAGCGCTTTCAGCGTCTGGACACTGTCGCCGTGCAGACTGACTTCCATCGGATAGCGCAGTGACAGGCGGCGGGGCTGAATGTCGATCTGGACGCCTCGGGCCTGTCCTTCCTTGGGGAGATGTTCGGAGTACGGGAAGGATGATCCAATCATCAGCAGGGTGTCGCAATTCATCATCATGTCCCAGGTGGGCTTGGTGCCCAGTAGACCGATGGATCCGGTGACATATGGCAGGTCGTCGGGAACGGCCGCCTTGCCGAGAAGGGCCTTGGCGATTCCGGCGCCGAGAAGTTCGGCGGCCTCGATTACCTGATCGGTGGCATGCATGGCGCCGGCGCCGACGAGGATGGCGACCTTTTTGCCCTCGTTCAGCACCCGGGCAGCGCGCTGCAGGTCCGCTTCCGCGGGAACAATCCGGGGAGAACTGTAGCCGACGCCGGTAAAACAGGCGCCGTGTTCCCTGGGTGGTGAGGGAACCGCATCCATTTCCTGAATGTCATTCGGCAATATGATGCAGGTGATCGCAAGGTCCGCCATGGCAATTCTCATGGCGCGGTCCACCAGATGGCGAATCGAAGCCGGCGTGGTGGCCATATGGACGAAATCCCGGGCGACGTCCTTAAAGAGGCTGACCAGATCCACCTCCTGCTGGTAGTCGGTTCCAAGGGCCGTGGTCGCCTGCTGGCCGACGATGGCCACAACCGGCGTCGAATCCTTGCGGGCATCGTACAGCCCGTTGAGCAGGTGGATGGCGCCCGGTCCCGACGTGGCCAGACAGACGCCGACCTCTCCGGTGAATTTGGCATGCGCCGTTGCCATAAAGGCGGCTTCCTCCTCGTGGCGCGCCTGGATGAACTCTATTTTGTCCCCGTGTCTGCCGAGCGCACCCATGATGCCATTAATTCCGTCTCCTGGAAATCCGTAAATTCTGCGAACGTTCCATGCATGCAATCGCTGAATCAAATAATCGCTGGCTGTATCTCCCATGATTTCCTCCAGTTGTTGATGTTTATATTCAAACGGCAATTATTTTCAAAACCCGGTCCCCTCCGACCCTCTATCATGATTCTTCATCCAACAGGCGCCCGCCAGAATACCGGCCAACAGACCGCCGCCAATAAGCAGCCATTTACGGTTCGAGGTAACCCAAAACTGAATGCTGGCGTCATGCGCCTGCCTGTCGAATTCGCCGTGGGCCGCATAGTCTCCCGCAACCGGGGAATAGAGATTATCCGGCCGGTCGGGGTCGACGGGATCGGCGGTCTGCTGTCCCTCGTAGGCGGAAGCCGCCACATAGCGGTCCAGCAGGTGCGGGAAAAACTTGTTCAGCCAGATGATCGCCGTGCTCGACATACCGACATCGACTTCCCGGCGTCTGTTGTGGGCGGCCCAGTAAATCGCCCGGGCGGCCACTTCCGGCTGATAGATCGGCGGCATCGGCTGCGGATGTTTTTCAAGCTGTGCCTTGCACCAGCTGAACTGCGGCGTGTTGACGGCTGGAAGCTGGACCATGGTGATATGGATGCGGCTGCTATCGTGGATAAGTTCGGTTCGAACGGAATCCGTAAAGCCCCGTATGGCAAATTTGGCCCCGCAGTACGCTGACTGCAGTGGAATGGCGCGGTAGGAAAGGGCGGAGCCCACCTGCACGATGGCGCCGTGATCGCGGCGTTTCATGTGCTTCAACGCGGCCATGGTGCCATAGACCATTCCCAGATAAGAAACCTCGGTGGCCCGCCTGTAATCTTCCGGCCGTATGTCTGTAAACGGGGAAAATATGGTGGTCATGGCCACGTTGATCCAGATGTCGATCGGGCCGAATGTCTCCTCCACCCGCTCAGCGGCCCTGAAAAGCTGGTCGGCATCGGACACATCGGTCGGCAGAACCACTGCCCGGCCGCCGGCCTTTTCCACTTCCTCCCTGGCTTTCTCCAGGCGGCCGCGGTCCCGTGCAATCAATCCGATCGAGGCGCCCCTTTCGGCGAATTTGCGGACGGTTGCTCTTCCGACCCCGGCGGAGGCACCGGTTATGACAACGGTCTCATCGATTTTCATGCGTTTCCTCCATCTTGTGCATTTAACTCTGGCTGCCTTCGTGATGCTCTTTTCCTGGCGGGGCCGGTCCGGGTGACCGGTATCAGGCCTTTCCCGGCTGCCTGCCGCAGAAGGTGTGCTCGACAGAATTCAACCGGGATTCCGGCAGTGAGTGGGTTTTCGAATTCAACCGCGAGAAAGATATATGAACCCGTTGTGAAAATACATGGGGTCTAAGATGTAATCTTAGCGCGAAACAGACGTATTTGTGGTAAGTAAAGAAGTAGTGTTCCGACTTGCTGCCGCAAATAAATCACCAGGCAGCGTAGCGGACACGGTTCGAAGATCCTCTACCAGGGAATACTTTCTGAAATGCATTGTATGACGATCTTGATTACTGACTTTTCCCTATTTTTCAGAACACGATCAGGGAATAAATTTAGCGAATAGGATGTTTTCAACAGACTTTGGATGCCTTCGAACTTGCTTCAATACCTCGAAGACTGACAAATGATCGGGTCAGTTACGCTGAACAAGTTGTATTCAATGGTAAATATGCTTTCACGGGCGTTTCACCGGATTTTTCATCTCCTGGCACGGCCGGCTCGGATCGATCGGGGCCGCGGCGGAATTGTGATACAACCATACCGCGGATTCGGTTCTCGGAGCGAACTTTTCATGATCGGCAGGGTGTTCCGACAGGAAAGCCGAAGCCAATATTCCGCGCAGGCATATTTGATCCGTGACATCATAGATACCTTGCGAAGAATTTTCAGAAGAGGTGTTCCGGATGCCGTCCTGGAAGTCAGGATACCTGGCGGTGAAGCGCGACAGATAAAAGCGGATCCTCGGGGACACTTTCAAATACATCTCCAATACGAGGAAATTTCCGATGACGGTCAATGGCTGCCCATTCGCCTGAAGCTCATCCGTCCTGAAGACAGCCGGGCGGAGGCAACCGGTCAGGTGTATATTCTCCCGCGCAGCGCCAGATATGGGGTGATCAGCGATATCGACGATACCGTGGTTTTCACGGGAGTATCCAATAAACTGATGATGATCTGGCGCTTGTTCATACAAAAAGCCGCGAGTCGGGTCGCTTTTCCCGGCGTGGCTGCGTTTTACCGGGCACTGCATCAGGGGGCTGCCTCCCGCCAGGAGGCCAATCCGTTGCTGTACGTCTCGCGGGGTCCATGGAGTATTTATGAAATTCTGGAAGAATTCTTCCGACTCCACCGCATTCCGGTCGGCCCCATACTTTTTTTGCGTGATTGGAAGCTGAGCTACTATCGACTGCTGCCTCCGAAAGCAAAGAAACATAAGTTCGAACTGATCGACTGCATACTGTCGTTATACCATAGTCTGCCTTTCATTCTTATCGGCGACAGCGGTCAGCGCGACCCTGAAATCTATACCGAAATTGTTCGCAAGCATCCCGGGCGGATACTTACCATCTATATTCGCAACATCGGCAGCAATTCCGAACGGGACCGTGCCATTGAAACCCTGGCTAGAGAAGTTTCGAATACGGGCAGCCATCTGATTTTAGCCGCGGATAGTTTCACCATGGCGGAACATGCGGTTTCACAAGGCTATATTTCTTCGGCTGCCATGGGAGAAATATTGAAGGAACGGCGACGGGAGGGCGGGGTCCGCTGAGAGGCTATATGCTTAGGGCTCAAGGCTTCAGAGATAAAAAGGTCCGATGGGGAGGTGCGCCGTGCAGTTGCAGTAGTCGAGGAAAGATATTGTGATATAGGACAGTCAGCGCGACAAACTGTCATGTCACTTAACAGGCGCGGCAGCATCGCCGAAAAACCGTTTGCCGGCATAGCCCAGCGCCAGAACCAGCAGCCCGGCAGCGGTCGCGCCTCCCATAACCGCCAGGGATATTTCACCCGAGGTCATTGCGGTGTAAACGGTGTTGGCACCGAATACCCAGACCGCATTCATGGGGATAAAGATGATTTCCGAAAATAGCAGATAACTCCAGAACGGAACGTGGGTGAGCCCCAAGGCATAATTGTTGAGCGAAAAGGGGAAAATCGGCATCAGACGCACGAAGGGAATCGCCAGCCACTGGTTTTTTTCGACCAGTTTCATCAGTTTACCGAAGGCGTCGAAGTTTTGCAGTCGACGTTCCAGGGTGTCGCGAGCCAGGTAGCGGGCAATTACAAACCCGGCAATGGCCGCCAGATTCGTGGCCGCCATCATCACCAGAAAGCCTTTTAAACTGCCGAACAAAAACGCCGCCAGGAGGGTGAACGGAAGACCGGGAAACAATAACAGCACGGCCGTAACGTACACCCCGATAAACACCGCCGGTCCCCAGGGGCCGAACTGCCAGATCCATTTTTGAATAGCTTGAAGATAGTGGTCCAGGTCTATGGCTCGGGTCGCGACAAAAAGTGCGCCTATCAGCAGGAGCGGACCGAAATAGCGCTTCCATTTCTTTTTATCTGAGAGTAAATCTTTTAGCCGGTTTCTTTGACGCGGTGCCATCGGCACTCCAGTTGCATATTTGCGGGATCTGCAGGGATTCAGGTTCACGGTTTCCAAGGGCTCAAAAAAAATCGACTTCACTTATCATACGCGGATGCATTCTGCCCCTCAGCATTGCGAAAGGTCGGAATCCCCTGATTTAGATTCCATGCGGGGACCGGCCTTTATCGTAGTGAAGCGCCTATCGTTTGATTTCTTCTACCTCGTTTTTCAGCCATTTGTGATCCTCTCGGAGGGAAGCGACGGTACGTTCGGGTTCCAGTTTCATGCGTTTCAGATTTGCAAGGGCCGATAGCGCGGCGATCACGCCGCCGATGGCGACCACCGAACCGATGATAACCGCCGCCAACCATATCGGCATGACGGTTGCCAGTCCGAACACGGCACCGGCCAGGAGCACCAGCAACCCGGCAAAAATGACCGCCGCCCCGATGGTGACGGTGACGATATTTTTCAAAGAAGCGGCGGCTTTTTCCGTCATTTCCGCTTTGGCCAGGTCAATCTCCTTGGAAACCAGGGTCCGCAGCTCCGCAACCAGATGCCCAAAAAACTGCTTGATGCTTGAATTTTCGAATATATCCATATGCTCTATTCTTTCTCCTCGCGGGAATTGTTCGATGGCGTTTGCAGGAATTTCAGCGCGTTTAATTTATTTGCCACCACGATGACGGTTACCAGGATGGGCGTCGCCAGAAAAATTCCCGCAATTCCCCAGATTCCACCCCAGAATATCAATGAAAGAAAAACCACAATCGGGTTGAGGGAGAGCCGCTTGCCCAGGATCATCGGCGTTACGATATACCCTTCCAGGCCGTTGAGCACCATAAATGCCAGGGGCGGAAGGAGAATATCGCCCCATTGTTCGAAAGTCACAAAGGCCACCGCTGTCAGGATCGCGGTGGTGACCGCGCCTCCCAGATACGGAATAAAATTAAACGCTCCGGCCACCGCCCCCCACAAGAGGGGATTGGGCATGCCGAGCAGGGCGTTCAGGCCGGCGGTCAGGCTGGCCAGAATGAAGTTGATAAGGCTGATGGTGATCAAATAGCGGCCGATTTCCTGCCGGACCTCCAGCAGCGCCTGCATATGGGCTCTTCTGTCGCCAATCGCCGCAGCCAACTGCCTCAGAAGGGCGCCGCCCTGGGCGAGAAACAGAAATATGAGTACCAGCACAATGAGGGCGGTAACACCAAAATTTCCGGCCTGCCCGATGAATTGTTCGGTGAGGCTGGGACCTTCGACCACGACGGTCTTGTTTTTGTCGGTATCGACATCAGTCATTTCCTGCAACTTTTCAGTTGTTTTGCGGACTTCCGCCACTTTTCTTTTGAACTCGTAAAGCTTATACTCCGCCTGCCGCATGACACCCGGTGCCCGATCCAGCCATTCACCGGCGGGGGCCCATAACCAGTAAAACGCCGTTAACAGCAGGGACAACAGCAAGAGGACGGTGACCGCGGCACCGAAAACGGGCGCAATCCGCAGGCGGGTCAGGCCATAAACAATCGGCTGAAAAAGCGTCGTCAGAAACAATGCGATGAAAATGGGAACCAAAAGGTCTTTGGCGAGATACAGGGTGTATATCACACCCAATGCAAGCAGCCAACCCAGGATTCTTTTTTGAGTTATCGTTTCCTGCAAGACCTTCCAGACATGATATTCGGCATTGGACGACTCTTCATCTGGGGGTTGATAACGTGCGTCCTGCATTTGGGGCTCCTCACACGCCCGCTGTCTAAATGGTTAAGAGATCACATAAGCGGTGTGCGCCTGATCAGCCACGAGCGTGGTCGAAATCGCACTTCCGTTCCAATGGCAACCGTCAGCCGAGGTCTTCCGTTTGTCCGCCTTCCTTCAAACCGTGTTGGACCTCCTCATAGAACTGATTTTCCCGCAGCGTCCGGGGCAGGGCCAGCCCGATCAAAGCCCCCATGACGGTGAGGGCGCCCGCGATGTACAAGGGATTGCTGTGTGCGACCTGTTTGATTTTTTCCTTGCCGTGGTGGGATTCCGCCTTGGCGCGGCGGGTCATATCCCGGGCGGTTCCCTTGATGCGGGAGGCGGTCTCACTCGGGGTCCAGGTCTGATCTCCTGAGCTGGTTCGGCTGCGAATGATATTCGCCGTCAACCAGGCCGCACCGATTCCGGTGAGGATCGCCGGAAAAAGGTTGTCGCTGATGGTTTCATAGACGGCGGTGCCGGCATCCTGGGTTCGGTCGGCGACTAGCCTGGCCGCCCGCGTGCTTTCCTTCTTGGCGGTGGCAGCCGTATCGGACAATTTCTCCGAGTACCGATGCCCGGCTTCGGCCGCCTTGTTTTTGAGGTCGTGATATTTTTCTTCCGCCTTTTCCGCAATTTTTTTCTTTTTTGATTCCTTAGGGGGATTTAAATCGGATTCAACGGTGTTCGGCTTCGATTGGATGGTTTCGGTCATGATAACCTCCTGTGTGCAATATGGTTGTATCTTATTACAATGGTTGAGGGATAACGAACGTTAGCTGCAGCGTCTAGCCCTGCTCGGTGTTCGTCCGGCGTTGGGATGCCTTCAGAAAGCGCGCCAGCACGATGCCGGTGGTGAAACAAGCGCCCATAAAGAGCCACGGTCTTTTGAGCGAGCACTGGCGTGCATCTTCCGTGATCTGTTCCAACGGGGTATCCTGAAGATACGAGGACAACCGATCGACGCGGTCGGCGGCCTGCATTACGTAATCGCCGATAAGGTGCTGGTCTTCCTCCTCGAAGCAATTGCCGGTGTTCTTCAAGGCCTTGGAAGTCTTTCTCAGCTTGACGCCGGATAAGATGATCCGGTCGGACACCCACGACCTAAGGTAATCCGTGGCCCGGCTCCGAAAATCCTCCTCACTGCGTCTGCCGGATACCCCCTCCGGCCGCATTCCTTCCGCCGTTTGGTCTTCAAATGCCTGTTCACTGTCCATATGTTCCGTCATTTTTTGGAACCTCCTTCTTCGGTTGAATGTTGAGAAATACAGTTAAGGATAAGGATATTGATCCTCGCCATAAGGGTAAATAAAGGGGAATGTGTATTTGCATGTCAAAAAACCCGTATGATCCTGCCGGCCGCGTCCGCGGGCGCCAACGGTATTGTCTCTTCAAGGACTTGCAACGACATTTTTCGACCCTCGCCGCAGTACACGCCATTTTGCGGGATTATGCAGTGAATCTGCCGGTCAAATACAGACAAGACCCCATTTAGGCGGGTTCCGATCAGTGGTATTTTCTCCGGGTAGCTGTCTTGGGTCAAAGGGAAAGGGAGCATCCGATTGCGGGCTGTTCCTCAACCGTTTGATGCCGAAGACCCGGAAATTTCACTTCATACAGGGGGTACGCAGGAATGGACCAGCGCACGGGCACTTCCGCCCTGGTTTCGATCGTTTCGGCGGTCGGCAGTTTTGTGTTAACTTTTACCGGCCATCCGCTCTGGGGGCTGATTGGCGGAATCGTATCTCTTCCCCTGGGAATCCTGGGTATGATCATGGCGGCCTCACCGCGGGTAAGCGGCGGTATCATCAGCCTGCTGGCGATCGGGCTAGGGGTCATTGCAATTGTCATCAGTCTGCTGGGAATTATCGGGGTCATTGTCTTTTGAGCCCGACGGCAAGAGTTCATTCCGCCGCAACCCAGTAAGAATAAAAATAGGGAGGTTTATTGCATGGAGTTTATTATCGGAGCCATCATTTTTATCGCGGATATCTGGGCGATTGTAAACATATTCCAGGCCCCGGGGGTATCAACGGGAGCAAAACTGCTGTGGACCCTGCTGATCCTGTTTCTGCCGGTAGTCGGACTTATCATCTGGTTGGTAGCGGGCCCGCGCGGGTCGAAATCGAGGAGCATGTGACCCTATGCAGATTCCAAGATTCAAGCGCCTGCCCAGGCACATCGGCGTCATACCGGACGGAAACCGCAGATGGGCGGTGAACCATGGCTTGAAAAAGGAGGAGGGATACGGCTATGGGGTAGCCCCCGGTTTAACACTGTATGAGCTGTGCAGTGCCCTCGATATCCAGGAGCTGACCCTTTACGGGTTTACCCAGGACAACACCAAGCGGCCGGGCATCCAGCGAAAGGCTTTTCAGCAAGCCTGTGTGCAAGCCGTGGAAATGTTGAGCGGCCAGGACGCTGCATTGCTGGTTGTCGGCAATTGTAAGACGCCCATGTTCCCCTCCCCACTGTTGTCATACTCCGGCAAACGCGTTCAATGCGGGCAGGGTTCGATCCGGGTCAATTTCCTGGTAAACTACAGCTGGCTCTGGGATCTGGAACAAAGCCGGGATCCCAGGGAGGTCGCCAACGAAAAGGGACCCCTCCTGGAAACCATCGCCTCCAAGGATATTTCGCGTATCGATTTGATCATCCGTTGGGGAGGCCGGCGGCGGCTGAGCGGGTTTTTACCGGTTCAATCTGTTTATGCAGATTTCTATGTCGTGGATGATTACTGGCCGGATTTCAAACCGCAACATCTTTTCGACGCGCTCAGATGGTATGAGGGGCAGGATGTCACACTGGGGGGATAATTGAGCACCGTCGATAAACCTGCCCGCTGAGCTGGGGGATCTTCAGGGTCACAAAAAAAATAATTCACAGATTTAGGCGCTGAGGCGCCTGTCTGGCAAGGCACGAAATCGCAGAAATATCTGGATATGCCGAGCTTTCGCAACATATAGGCCAGGCAGGATGCATCAACGTATAAAATGTGAAGTAATTTTTGAGTGAGCCCTTAGCCGGCGTCCTGAATCAAAGAGAAAGGAGAACCGCAGTGAATCTTCGAACTCTACTCGCAGTCATTTTGATTTTTGCATCGGCTATAGTGGCCCCGGCGGAAAAGGATGACCCGGTCAAAATCGAATACCGCCATCCGGTCATCGATAATTATGGCGGCGTGGTCGATCCACTCGGCACCGCCGAGCTGCCGCGGAAAAATGCAAAGGTTATTTATGACATTTCCAGCGGGGAAATGGATAACGATGTGATAAAAGGCCTGGACCGGGCTGCACGCCTGATCAATCTCTATGTCGCGTCCGGGCTCAAAACGCAGGATCTGCAGATGGCCATCGTTCTGCACGGGGAAGCCACCAAGGCTGCCCTGGTCGATTCCGCCTATCGCAAACAGTTCGAGAGGCAAGACAACCCGAACCGAAAAATTATTCGACTGCTCGCGGGAAACGGAGTGGAAGTCTACGTCTGTCTGCAGGCCCTGGTTCACCTCGGGTTCGACCCCAAGGAAATGCTCCCGGGAGTGACCATTGCGGCTTCTGCGACTACCGTGAATATCAACAAACAAATGGATGGATATGTCTATCTTCCGTTTCACTGACCAAATGAGGGCACAGCCCGCATAATCGGAGGGTTCAAATGCAGCAAATACTGCGGAAAAAATCTTGGTCTCCCTACCTGGCGGGGGCAGCCATCGGGGCACTGGAAACCGCGGCGATGTTGACGGCCAAGAGACCTTTGGGGATCACCACGGCCTTCGAGAATACCGCGGCGATTGCAGCGGAAAAGATCGCCCCGGAGAAAATGGCGGTGGATGAGTACACCCGCCAACGTGGCGAGAGGCCCCAGATCGACTGGGAAGTGGGGCTGGTGGGCGGTGTAATTGCCGGAAGTTTGCTGAGCGCCCATCTTGCGGGGGATGCGGCCCCGCCGACCGTCCCGGAGACCTGGCGCGCAAAGGTCGGCCGCTCCAGAACGCTGCGTCTGGCGGCCGCCGCCGGGGGCGGTGCGTTAATGATGTTCGGCGCACGCATGGCAAAGGGATGCACCAGCGGCCACGGAATCAGTGGCACCATGCAGTTCGCGGCCTCGAGCTGGCTGTTCGATCCCATTATTTTTGCCTCGGGCGCCGCCATTTCGAAGGCGCTGTTTGGGAGGAAAAAATGAAGCGGCAATCACTCGGCAAAATATTGCTCGGATTCGGAACGGGAGCGATTTTCGGCTTTCTGCTACACAAGGGACGGGCGGCGGAGCATGAGGCGATCTCCGGACAACTGCGGGCCGAAGATGCATCGGTGGTCAAGATCATGGCGACGGCCTCGGCCGTCGGCGCTCTGGGAAGCCAACTTCTCAACCATCTCGGCCTGGCGGAAGCCAAACTCAAACCATTGAATGCCGGGACCGTTATCGGTGGCACCCTCTTCGGGGCCGGCATGGCCATTCTGGGTTATTGCCCTGGAACCGATATGGCGGCCCTGGGCGCAGGCCACAAAGATGCCGCTGCCGGGGCCGTCGGCATGTTCGGCGGCGCCATGGCGTTTGTGAAGCTATATCCCCATATCAAACCACTGATCGAAAAAGGCAGTTTGGGCACACGGTCGCTTCCGGAACTTACCGGCACTTCTCCGTGGCTATGGGTGACGGGAATCGCCGCAGCCACAGCGGTAACCGCCGGTCTACTGGAAAGTGGCGGTTCGAATTCCTGATCCGGGCGAGCCGTGGCCACACTTTACGAGTGGCCCTGCCTGCCATCGAATTGGCATGGCACACCGCTTTATTTTTTTGAAGGCCCGTCTTCAGGGTGACGGGCGCAATGACGAAAGGAGGGGGGAGGAAGCCATGGGTAAAATGTTTCTGGAAACGGTGCGTTCGGAGGGCCTGGCGCATCTTTCCTATATTGTCGGACACGGCGGCCGGGCGGCCGTGATCGATCCCCGCCGGGACAGCCGGGTCTATTTGGATATCGCCTATCGCAACGGGGCGGCCATTACCCATATATTCGAGACCCATCGCAATGAGGATTATGTGATTGGTTCGCTCGATCTGGCCGATCGTACTGAGGCCAGAATTTTCCACGGTCGCGCCATCGACTTTGGCTACGGGAGCCCGGTCTCGGAAGGCGATTATTTTGAACTGGGCAACTTGGGTCTTCTGGTTTTGGAGACCCCGGGCCACACCTTTGAAAGTATCTCGCTGGCCCTCAGTGACCATAGTTTCGGCAAAGAGCCGATTGCGGTTTTTACCGGAGACGCCCTGTTGATTGGGGACGTGGGGCGCACCGACTTTTTTCCCGAACGCAAAGAAGAGGTCGCCGGGCTGCTCTATGACAGCATTTTCCAGAAAATCCTGCCGCTGGGAGATGATGTCATCCTTTACCCGGCGCATGGAGCCGGATCGGTTTGCGGCTCGGGCATGGCCGATCGCGAGTTTTCGACTCTGGGCTACGAGCGCAAGCACAATCCCGCCCTGCAGCGCTCCGATCGTGAGGCCTTCATCCGGCACAAAGTCAACGAACACCACTACCAGCCGCCGTATTTTAAGCAGATGGAAAAATACAACCATCAAGGCCCGCCGTCCATGAAGGAATTGCCCCGGCCAAAGCCCATATCCGCCGCCGAGTTCGAAAAAGAAATGAAGGCGGGCATGCTCGCGCTCGACACACGCAGTGCGGATGCATTCGCGGGATCCTTCATACCTGGAAGCCTCGCCATTCCCCTGGATATGATTCCGGCCTTTGCGGGCTATTTCATCCCCTACGGTCAAAAAATCGGTCTGATCACTGCCGCGTATGAAGACATAGGCACCGCCGTGCGCTTTCTGATCCGCCTCGGATTCGACCCGGTCGTCGCTTACCTGGAAGAGGGGCTGCACGCCTGGCAGGTCAGCGGCAAAAAATACGACCGCATCCCGGCAGTGCATGCGTCGGAACTCGTTCGGCGCATTGAATCCGGCGAGGATTATACCCTGCTCGATGTGCGCAAAATCGATGAGGTCGAACAGGGCCGTCTGCCGGACGCCGTGCACATCTACCTGGGAGAACTTCCGGACCGCTTGGATGAAATCCCCCGACAGCGGCCGGTCACCACCTTTTGCGGCAGCGGGCAGCGGGCGATTATCGCCGCTTCCATCCTGAAACAAAACGGCTTCGAACAGGTGGAAGACAGCCTGGGTTCCATGGCGGCCTGTCAGGCCATCGGCTGTCCGATCGTCAATGACTGACATCGGTTCGCTGCCTGCCAAGACTGATGAACAGCCGCTGACCGGAACAGAAACTGAGCATGAGCTTGAAGACAGCCCGGTAAATCCTGTGGGAGCGGCTTTCAGCTGCGATGGTTTGAAGGTGCGCTGTTTCTAATTTGCAAACGGTTCCACCGGGATGTACAGGGTGGTTCCCTGCCGCTGGACCAGGAGCAAAACGGTTTCTCCCTCCTTGTATTTTTTCATCATCTGTCGGAAGTCCTTCACATCCGAAACCGGTTGCTGGGCGATCTCGAGAATGACGTCGCCGGCAGCCAGTCCGGCTTCAGCGGCAGACGACCCGGGCTGCACCTGAACCACCAAAACGCCCTCATTCGCCGGAAGATCATATCTTTGCGCCAGTTCGGGGGTAATGTCCCGAATGTTGATGCCGAGCTGCGGCGTTCCGCTATCTTCTTCGGCGACCGCGTTCTTTTTTTCCTCTTGAAGCTTGCCGACTTCCACCTGCAGCGTCTTCTTGTCGCCCTTGCGGATGACTTCAACCGAAACCTTCTTACCCACCGGCGTGCCGGCCACGATCATGGGAAGCTCGTGCATTTCGCTGACCTTCTGGCCGTCAAAAGAAACGATGACGTCACCCCGCTGGATTCCGGCCTTGTCCGCCGGACTTCCCTCCGTGACATGGGAAACCAGGGCACCCTCCCGGGAGGACAGATCCAGTGATTTCTGAAGGGGGGGCGTTATTTCCTGAATACCCACGCCCAGCCATCCCCTGATGACTTCTCCCTTTTTGAGCTGGGGCAGCAGATCCTTGGCGATGTTGATCGGAATCGCGAACCCGATGCCGATGTTTCCGCCGCTTCTGGAAAAGATGGCGGTATTGACACCGATCACCTCCCCTTTAACATTGAGAAGCGGGCCACCGCTGTTGCCCGGATTGATGGAAGCATCCGTTTGAATGTAATCGTCATAGGCACCCCCGATTCTTCTGAATTTGGCGCTGATGATCCCCGCCGTCACGGTGTCGCCGAGACCGAAGGGACTGCCGACCGCTACCACCCAGTCACCCACCTCGGCATCGTCCGAATTGCCCAACCGCAGCGGCTGGAGTTCCCTGTCGGCTTCGATTTTGATCAGGGCCAGATCGGTTTTCGGATCCCTTCCGACAATCTCCGCTTTAAACGACTGCTTGTTCTTGAAGGTGACCTCGATGTTCTGGCTGCCTTCGACCACATGATTGTTGGTCAGAATGTAGCCGTCTTTCTCGATGACAAATCCGCTGCCGAGGCCCTGCTGTCTGAATTGGTGAGGCATCCGGTCGCCGAAGAACCTTTTGTAAAATTCGTTGAACTGATCATCTCCGGGACCTGCAAAGGGCATGTTGCCCTGGGTTTCCACAACCTTCTCCACACTGATGTTTACCACCGACGGACCGACCTGTTTGACCAGATGAGAAAATGAACCCGGACCGGCCGCCGGGTCGTTCTGGGCAGAGAGTACGGCCGACCCCGGCATCAGGACCGCTGCCAGAATCATGGTCAAGATCAAAAAAGTTAAGCTGCATCGACTGTTGGTTGTGCGAGACATCGGCGAACCTCCTTATCTTTAGGGTTGGATGGATATGATATTTGGAAAACAGGTGAATCGCCATGCGGTCAATCCAGTATTTTGAAATCGGAATCCACCGTATTCGGTTATCAGGATATTGGAATCGGTCGGGAAATTGCTGTAAACTGCAAAAAGTGGCAGCCGCCCGTTGCCTGGTTTCAAATACACCGTCCGGGTCCGGTGCCGCTTGAGGTTCAGGTCGATGATCCGGCCTTGGTAAGGAGACATGACCGCCGCGAAGTAGCAGGATTGAAAATTTCACCCGAACATGCTGCCGGCATTCTGCCGGTCACTGAGGCGGCTGCTCGCCTTTCGGCCAGCCGTATCCACCCGTTTGCATCCGGCGAAGTTCTCCATTGTTGAAGGAAAGATAATAGACAAACTTCGTCGGCCCGAAGTTATAGATCCAAACCGAACCACCCGATTCCGGTTTGACCAGCGCCGGCTTGCCGCAGGCTCCCTCGACCCGGAATGAAGGATCACCGACGGTAACTATTTCCGTTCCGCATCTGAGCGAAGAGACATCATCCTGGGCGAGGATCGATGTTGGCAATAGGGCAAGCAGCAAAGGCAAGGATCGTAATATAATTCGGCGGTTATTGAAGAAGATGAATTTTTTCATGCGCAAACTTTAAGCATCATCTGAATCAAAGTAAACCATCTGAGTCCAAGCAATCGTGGAAAAGCATCATCCCGGTATGAGCGCCTGATCCCCGGCCCGGTCCGGAAACCAAACGGCTGAAAGGCGAAACATACATTCCCTCCCGGGGATAAATACCCGCAATGCCCTATGGATTTGATATCTGCGTCGGTTTAAATTTTTTATAAGAATCTATCTCAAAATGGCGATTTTGGTTCAAAATCAAGGAGAGTGCCAATTTAATCCGGAAACCTGCCTGGGAAAATGGAGAATTCATTGCGCATCAGCACCGTTCGACATGCCTCATTTTTTGTTCTTATTACGCTGGTGACCCTCTCCTTTTTGGGGCTGATTCACGAATTCATTCAACCGCTGTTCTGGGCGGCGGTTCTGGCGATACTTTTCAACCGGCCACAGCGAAGATTCCTGCGGCTTTTTCGCGGCCGCTCATCGCTTGCCGCCGGCATGTCCGTGTTAGTCATCGTGCTCATGGTCATCCTGCCGTCCTTTTTGATTGCGGCGGCAGTAACTCGTGAGGCTTTAGGGCTGTACGAACGTATTGCCGAGGGCAATTCCCAGTTTCGGGAAGCATTCGAATTCATCGAGCAGAAGCTGCCGGATGTGACTCACTACCTGGACCGGATCGGCGTCGATCTGCAGAAAACCGAACAGCGTTTCTCCGACACGGCTCTAACCGCCAGCCGATATCTGGGTTCCCAACTCGTGAATTTCGGGCAGGGAACCGCCGCGTTCCTGTTTAAATTCTTTCTGATGCTCTACATTCTGTTTTTTTTTCTCAGGGATGGAGACCGCCTTCTGGCCGCGGTCGGCCGCGCCCTGCCTTTCAGCGACCTGCGGGAACGCAAACTGTTTGCAAAATTTGCCGAAGTCAGCCGGGCGACCCTGAAAGGAACCCTGATTGTAGGTGCCGTTCAGGGATCGCTGGGCGGACTGATATTCTGGATTCTCGACATCCGGGCCGCGGTGTTCTGGGGTATGATCATGACGGTGCTTTCGTTGCTGCCGGCGCTGGGATCCGTTATCGTCTGGGGACCGGCGGGGATCATCCTCATTATACAACATGAACCGGTAAAAGGAGTTATTCTGCTCGTTACCGGGGCTGTTATCATCGGATTGGTCGACAACATACTGCGCCCCATGCTGGTGGGGCGGGACACGAGAATGCCGGATTTTCTCATTCTACTGTCTACACTCGGCGGATTGACGGTGTTCGGCATCTCGGGATTCGTCCTGGGCCCCATCATCGCCGCCCTTTTTTTGACCATCTGGGACATGTTTGCGCGGGACTATAGCGCGGAAGGCAACCGGGTGGATCCCGGCTGAAAAGCTGGGCTTATTGCTGCTCCTGCTTCTCGATGATGATATCCACCCGCCGGTTTTGCTGGCGCCCGGCCGATGTCGTATTGGGGGCCACCGGAAATTCTTCACCCATTCCTCTGGCGGTTATGCGTCCGCTGTCGACACCTTGGGCCTGAAGCGCCTCGGCCACTGCCTCGGCCCGCTTCTGTGACAGCTTCCGGTTGTACTCCTGCGGTCCACGGCTGTCGGTATGGCCTTCGATGAGGATCCGGCGGCCAGGGTGTTCTTTTAAAAAAGCCGCCAGCTTCGCGGTCAAAAGTTCCGCACCCGGCTTCAGTTCGGCCTTGTCGGTTGCAAATAGCACATTGCTCATTGTCAATAGAATCCCCCGCTCCGTCTCCCGAGCTTGCAGTTCCGCGAGTTCACTCTTATAGGCACGCATCTCCTGCTGAGCTTGCTGCGCCTCCATCCGGGCCTGTTCGGCTTCGCTGGAGCGAACTTTAAGCAGGATGTCTTCCTTCTGTGCCCGCAGCTCTTTGAGCCGATCGCCAGCCGCATTTTCAGCTGCCAGGGCTCTGGCAAGTTCAACCCTTTTCTCGGCCAGATAGGCATAGTGCCTACGTTCCGCCTCATTTTCGGCGTTCTGAGCCATGTCGAGCGCCTCACCGGCATCGTGCAGCGGCACCGGTGCGTACCGAGCGATCTGCGGATCGGCGAGTGCCTGCGAATAAGATTGCTGCGCCTGATCCAGCTGCGGCGTCGCCTGCGGCATGGTGGCGCAACCGGTTGCCAGAAAGAATATTGCCAAAATGCTGAATATGAATCGAAATCTCATTTTTTATCTCCTTCATCCTAATCCGAGCGAGTCGGAAAAAAAGAAATTTTTAGCACGAAAGCACGAAAGCACGAAAAAAAGAGATCACTTATTTTTGTTTTCGTGATAAATATTTTTGCCATACAATGAAAATTCATCTTTAACTTCATTGCTATTGCGTCTGCGTCCGTTGTCGCTGGATTTCATTTTGCAGGGTCTGAATCGTATCCTGCAGTTCCTGGAGGGTACTTTGGGTTTGGGCCGAGCGGGTTTTAGCCTCGGCGAGCTTGGCCTCGGTAATCGCTTCTTCAGCCAGCCAGTCGGCTTCCTGATACTTTTCATCTTCAAATGCGGCCTGAGCCTTGGAAAGCTTTTCTTCGGCCAGCGTCAATTCCAGAGGGGCATGCGTTCTGGCATCACTGTCCCGGGCATCGTTGACCGCGGCTTCCGCTTTGCCGAGATTCTGCTGAATGGGAGCTTTATCTACACCCGAGCAGGAACTGATGATCCATGTCGACAGGCAGACCATTGCAGCCACCCCAAGACTCCGCAACGGACGTCGTGCTGGTTTCTTATCGAAATACATAGCTCACTCTCCTTTCTTTATTGAACGCTATTTATTGAAGATTACTCATCCGACCCAAGCGCTTCAGTAGGGTACTTTCACTTCTCCGCTTCGGGTTCTGGGACGGAATTTCGGAATCCGCCTCAGAGTCTATTCGCACCGCGTGCGATTCGGGTCGGATTCGCGTGCCGTACCTGCGGGCGTACACCTGGGTGAATTCAGCACCGAAAAAACTGATCAACGCCGAGTAGTAAATCCATATCAGCAAAACCACGAACGAACCGGCGGCGCCGTAGGTACTGCCGATGGCCATGCGACCCAGATAGAGCCCGATAAAGTATTTTCCGGTTGCAAACAAGGCGGCGGTGAGGAGGGCCCCGATGACGACGTCCTGCCACACGATGCGAACATCGGGCAGATATTTGTAAATCATGGCAAACAGCAGGGTGGTAATCACAAATGAGATGGCCGTGTTGGAAAACTGCCAGACCCAGGAAAAGGCCTCCATCCGTTGGGAAAAAAACTCCTGCATGCCGTTGAGCAGTGCGCTGAACCCCATCGAAACCAGCAAAAGGAACCCGACGGCCAGTACAATGCCGAACGAACGGAGTCGGTCCCGGATCAATCCTTTCCACATGCTGCTGTCCGGGGCCGGTTTGACCTTCCAGATATAATTCAGGGCCGACTGCAGGTTCACAAAGACGGCGGTGGACCCGATCAGCACGGTGATGATCCCGAAAGCAATGGCTTTGGCGCTGCCCCCGATTGCCCCCAGGTTGTTCAGCACCTGACGGGCAACCACGGCGCCCTCGCCGCCGGTCATCAGTTCAATCTGACGAATCACCTGCCGCTTCGCTTCCACTTGGCTGAAGATGACGCTGGTCAGGCCGACCGAAATGAGCAGAATGGGCGCCAGGGAGAAAATGGTATAAAACGCCAGCGAAGATGCCAGCCGAAACGCATCGTCATCCCACCACTGCCGAAACGTCAGGCGAGTGAGTTCCCAAGCCCGCTTTAGAAAGGCGCGAGCTTTTGAAAGTGAAGAAGACGGCATCAGATCTTTTCGATATCCTTATTCTTCGGGTTGCTGTACCTGGCTATAGAGTATACTTGTTCGGTGAGATCGGCAAAATACGTGCAAGCATGTATTTCGATGGCCCGGCCATAGTATCGGCTGAAAGACGAATTGCATTTCTCAAACGCTGCTTTAAGTTTTATCAGAGCGTTGGTCACGACTGAAATGCAAGCAGACCGACAAGCAGACCGCTCAGTGAACCCCAACGTTGCAAAAGCCGGAGGGCTTCAGAGACCCGGCGTCAAGGATGAAGCTGTCGTCGTCTGACCGCAATTCCTTGACAACGCAGTATCTGAAGTTCTCCGGCTTTCCCGAAGGGTAAACAAGATGGCAGCATTTAAAATTCCCGGGGCGCCCCCATCCTTCGACTTCACAAAATGGGATGTCCAACGAGGGTTTGTTTTTCTAAAATATCGGTTATAATTACGGAACATTAAGTATTATTTGCCATATTGTTTATGCAACTCAGGGGTGAAATGCAACCAGGCCGATCGAAAAAGGATAAACGTCATGAGCTTGAAGGAATATCGTGGGAAGCGTCACTTCGACCGCACGGAGGAACCGGAAGGGCAGGTGAAATCCAGTGAATCAGGGCGGTTGTATGTTATTCAGAAACACGCCGCCAGCCGCCTGCACTACGATTTTCGCCTCGAACTGGATGGGGTTCTGAAAAGCTGGGCCGTCCCCAAAGGGCCGGCCCTGGATTCATCCGAGAAGCATCTGGCAGTCGAAGTGGAGGATCATCCGGTCGAATACGGGGGATTCGAGGGAATTATTCCGGAAAACGAGTACGGCGGCGGGACTGTGATGCTATGGGACCGGGGCCACTGGGAATCACAGGGGGATCCGCGAAAGGGATACGAGAAAGGCCGTTTGAAATTCCGCTTGTTTGGCCAAAAGTTGAAAGGCCTGTGGATACTGACAAGAATGTCCGCCGGCGAGAGTGAAAGGAACAAAAACTGGCTGCTGATCAAGTCCAATGACGAATACGCCCGGCCTGAGTCCGCTATTCTGGAAGCGCAACCGTTGAGTGTCGCTTCCGGACGGTCGATGGATGAAATTGCAAGGGACCGGGATCGGGTGTGGTCGGTCCTGTCCGAAAACGGGGAGACCCCCGATTCCGAACCGGTCGCAAATATAGACGAGGCATACGAAGCCAAGACGCCTGCGGAGGATCTTTCCAGCCTTCCGGGCTCCCGGCGGAGCCCGATCCTCGAGGCGGTTAGGCCCCAGCTTGCCACCCTGGTCGCTGAAATTCCCGCCGGCGACGACTGGCTGCACGAAATCAAATACGACGGCTACCGGATGCTGGGATTCAAACAGGAAGGCAAGGTGCGTTTGAGCACCCGCAACGGCCAGGACTGGACCCATCGGTTTACCTCCGTGGCCGTGGCCCTGGGCGAAGCGGCGTCGAAAGAATTCATAACCGATGGTGAGATCGTGGTTAAAAAGGCCGACGGCACCACCGATTTTCAGGGGCTTCAAAATGTGCTCAAGGGCATCGAGTCCGGCCGACTCCTGTATTGCCTTTTCGACCTTCTTTACCTGAACGGATACGATCTCACCCGGGTCGGTCTGCTCGACCGCAAGGAACTGCTGCGCAAGATGCTCAAGGACGCCCCGGCGGAATCTGTGCTGCAGTTTTCCGATCATATTCGCGGCAAAGGACAGGAAGTGTATCGGCATGCCTGCCGGTATGCCCTGGAGGGGGTCGTTTCCAAGCGTTTCGATGCGGCCTATCGCCAGAAGCGGTCGCGGGATTGGGTAAAATCGAAATGCCTGCACCGCCAGGAGTTCGTGATCACCGGATTCAGCCGGCCCGCGGGATCCCGCACCGGATTCGGCGCCCTGTTGCTCGGATACCACACGTCAGCGGGAGAGCTGGTTTATGCCGGACGCGTGGGAACCGGGTTTAACGATCAAACGCTGCGGCAGCTGACGGAAGAACTGGTTTCCCTCGAACGAAAGGCCCCGGCGTTGAGCGATCCGCCGACGGGAACGGAAGCCAAAGGCGTGCGCTGGGTCGAACCACAGCGGGTGGCGGAGGTTGAATTTTCCCAATGGACGGAAGAGGGGCGGCTGCGGCATCCGGTGTTTAAAGGTATCCGGGAAGACAAGCCGGCAGGGGAGGTCGTCCGTGAGAAGCCCGGAAGAAACCCGGCCGCGACGAACGCCACGTCCCGCACACCGCCGTCTGAAAGGGGCCGGAAGGCCGCCGCCGGCAATTCCGGGGTGAAAATCGGCGGCATCCGCCTCAGCAATCCCCAGCGGGTTCTGTATCCCGACCAGGGCATTACCAAGGCTGAACTGGCCGGTTACTATGAAAAGGTGGCCGACTGGATTTTGCCGCACATCGCCGGACGACCGTTGACGATTGTACGTTGCCCCCGGGGCCGGCAGAAAAAATGCTTCTACCAGAAACATCTGACCGAACAGCTTCCCGATTCCGTCAAAGGCATTCCGATCGAGGAGAAGCATGAAGAGCAGATCTACATCATGATCGAGGATCTTGCCGGGCTCATTGCCCTCGTGCAGCTCGGCACCCTCGAACTGCACCCCTGGGGCAGCCGGAGCGACCGCCTGGAGCGGCCGGATATCATGATTTTCGATCTCGACCCGGGACCCGGCATTTCACCGGCCGATCTGGTGGAGGGATGCCGCCTGCTCCGGAAACGGCTGAATGCCATCGGTCTGAAAAGCTTTCTCAAGACCAGCGGCGGCAAAGGATTTCATATTGTCGTCCCCCTGGTGCGCCGCAGCGGCTGGGATGAAGTGAAAGCGTTTTCCGGCGCGGTCGCCGGAAGCCTGGCACGTGAGCACCCGCAGCGGTTCGTAGCCGTCATGAGCAAAGCCAAACGCAAAGGCAAAATATTTGTGGATTATTTACGCAACGGTCGCGGGGCGACCAGTGTGGCGCCTTATTCGACTCGGGCGCGGCCGGAAGCTCCGGTGTCCGCGCCGGTGGGGTGGGATGAGCTGGATGCCGGGCTGAAACCGGATACTTACACCATCGAAAATATTCCCCGGAGACTGCAATCCTTGAAACAGGATCCCTGGAATGAGTTTTTCGATACTCGCCAGTCGATTACCGTTGCCATGAAAAAGGAGTTGAAGATCTGAAATCAGATATGATGCAACTAAGGAGTTTAGTCCGGCTGCCTCATGGGTTCGGCAGCCGGACATACGGTTGGTGATTGGCACCGGGTGGTACAGCGCGCCCGGTTGACGACTCCGTGATGACCTGAACACTTATTGCCGGAACCGCTCGATTGGATGCTCGCCTTTGAGCTCCTGCCGGTACTCCCGGCCTTTTTCGGCAACGTGCTTTTCAATAACCTGCTCGCTGGGCACACCACCGGCGTTGACTGCTTTCTGATATTTTTGATAATTCGAATCCGCGCCCAATTTGTCGCCCGGGACGAATTCCGTCTCCTTCGCATTGTAATCGGTCTGTTCGGCCATGATTTTCCGGACGTAATCGATGTTGGATTCAAATCTGAACGGATCCGGCATCTGCTTCGGCAACATGGCTTCCGGATCTTTCCTGTCTTTTTCCTTCATGAGCTCACAGGCGATCCGCAGGTGTTCGATCTCCATTTCCAGGTGCTGCTGCCAAAGTTTTTTGACGCGCGGGTCGGGTTCATTTTGGGTGAGAGAGTGATACAACCAGCATTCATTGTACTCATGCAGCACCAGACGTTCGAACCAGGAAGCGCTCGGGTCCGCCAGCGATTCGTAGTGCGTGACATGCTGTTCTTCGATCTGGGCGATTTCAAGATATAGTCCCCGTCCCAACATGTCTTCCGGCCGGTTGCCCACGTTCATGTAAAAGTTCATCGTCTGCTGTTCCGCTGCGACAATCGTCTGAACGTGCAGCTTGGTTAGAAAATCGGCCGATTGGGCATCATAGGGTTTTCGGATTTCGTCGAACGGATGCCGGTGTTCGACGCTGGTGGGACGACCGACGGTAATTTCGGTGTATTCTCCGGTCACTTCCTCGGCCTTTTTCCCCTGGACCAGATCCATCAGGTTGGCATAGCGATACAGGTGATCGAAGTCCTCGAGCAGGGCGAAGTCGAGAGCGGCCTTGACATACGGATCGGGTTCCGTGCGGGCCAGAAATGCGGTCAGATCCACCGCTACCTGCTCGAAGCCGATGGTGACCTCCAGCACGGTTTCATTGCCGGGAATCAGCCAGTTGACCGCTTTTTGCTGCTGCTGTTCGATGCGGCGGGTCAGGGCCAATTTTCTTTTGAGCTCCAGGTCGCCCGTGTGGCGTGCAAATTGATGGCTGAAAATCGCTCCCTCCACTTCGATGCCGTTCATCAGTATCCCCCGGGTCCGGCTGTACGGATGAACTTTTTCCTTGTCGTACGGTTTAACATTCAGCTCCGACCAACTCCGCAATTGCTTTTCGATCGGAATCCCTTTTTCCTCCAACGGATTGAACCCCATCTGATCCTCCTTCCTTTTGCAGCATGGATGCTGCCGTTATTAACCCCGATTCTGCCTGGGCCATGACATGGCCAGTATTGGATTTGGATTGCGGTTCAGCCAAGGGTTCACTCGAACCTAAATTTCACTTTTATACCGCTGATGCATTCGCCCAAATGCTTTGCGAAAGCTCGGGATATCCGCGAACTTCAGCCTTTCCACTCAGGCGCCTCAACGCCTGAATCCGTGAATAACTTTTTGGGTGAGCCGCGTGGGTGCTGACGGCATTTGCAGTGTGGGGTTAGAAGTAAGTGAGAAAACCGATTTTAATCTTGCAGGCATTATTCAATGAGATTTGAGAAATGGGAATACAGTGCAGCATGTAGATTGGTGGTAGGAATAAATGTAAAGATACGCACGGAGACGGTATCCGGCCAGGCAGCTAAGTAGTTTCCATCCACAAATGGGCTTTTGGCCCAATTTCGGCGTCAATCTGCGCCCTTGCTTGTGCGGCCTAGCAACTGCGCCTCCACACAAGCGCTTGATTTCCTCGAGCTGGGGCAAAAATTCTCCTTTCTGGATTGAAAACACCATCCGGTGCCCATCCTGGTAAAAGACCCTTTGATGGATGGGCACTAAGTAGTTTTTGCGCTGACACCGGCAAAAATACATTATGGCCACTATTTCAACCTGTCTGAACCAGCCCTAGAATTTGGTGACGATGTTTTTAAATTCGAAGCGAAATTGCATTTTACAGGGAGGTGACGTCATGAAAGCAGTCGTATTTCACGGAATAGGAGATATCCGTCTTGAAGAGGTCTCTGATCCGAAAATTGAAAATGATTTTGATGCGGTCGTAAAAATCACCCGCAGCGCCATCTGCGGGACCGATCTGCATATGATACGGGGGACCCTGCCGGGAATGGAACCCGGCACCATTCTGGGGCACGAAGGCGTGGGAATCATAGAGAAGCTCGGGAAAAATGTCCGTAATTTCAAGGTCGGCGACCGGGTGGTCATCCCTTCCACCATTGCCTGCGGATACTGCTCCTATTGCCGGGCCGGATACTTCGCCCAGTGTGACAATGCCAATCCCAATGGACTTCGGGCCGGCACGGCGTTTTTCGGGGGGCCGAAAATGTCCGGGCCGTTTCATGGCCTGCAGGCGGAAAAAGCGCGCATTCCTTTTGCCGGAACGGGACTGGTGCGTTTGCCGGAAGGCCTTTCCGACGATCAGGCCATCCTGATTTCGGATATCTTCCCAACCGGGTACTTCGGCGCCGATCTGGCCGAAATCGATCCCGGAGACACGGTGGTTGTCTTCGGATGCGGTCCGGTGGGTCTGTTCAGCATTGCGAGCGCCAAGCTGATGGACGCCGGGCGCATCATGGCGGTGGACCGAGTGGAATCGAGACTGGAGGCGGCGCGGGATCTCGGAGCGGAAGTCATCGACTTCAGCCGGGAGGATCCGGTGGAAGTAATACTGGAGCTTACGGGGGGCATTGGTGCGGACCGGGTGATCGATGCGGTCGGCGTCGACTCCGAAGCGCCCCACACCGGCCCGGCCGCGAAGACAGCCAAAGAGAAAAGTGAGCAGTTTCAAAAAGAAGTGCAGCAAGCGGCTCCGGACGCGCCGTCGGAAGAAAGCGGCTGGCAGCCGGGCAGTGCTCCCTCTCAGGCGCTTCGGTGGGGCGTGGATGCGCTGGCCAAAGCCGGAACACTGGCCGTTATCGGAGTTTATCCGCCGACGATGGACTCGTTTCCAATCGGACAGGCGATGATGAAGAATTTGACCATGAACATGGGAAACTGCAATCATCGCAAGTATATTCCGATGCTGATCGACCTGGTGGCCGGCGGCGCCATCGACCCCAGCCGGATTCTCACCCAGGAAGAACCTCTGACCGCCGTGCTGGATGCCTATAAGAAGTTCGATGAAAGACAGCCGGGCTGGATTAAAGTGGAGCTCGTCCCAGGTGGGTGACAAGCTGAAGGCCGCGGGCTCGGCGCGATTGCTCTCAACGGTTTCGATGATTCAAGGTTTTTATTATGTGGCCTCCGGGGTGTGGCCGCTGGTGCATATGAGATCATTTCTGGCGGTCACCGGCCCCAAGGAGGATCTGTGGCTGGTTCGGACCGTCGGATTGCTGCTGATGGTGGGCGGCAGCGCCCTGCTCACGGCGGCCTTCAAAAGGAGACCGGGGCCGGAGGCCGTCGTCATCGGCATCGGAACGGCGGCGGCACTTGCCGTTATCGAAATCGTTTATGTATTTTCAGGGGTCATAGCGGCCATTTATCTGCTGGACGCTGCGGCGGAGATTTTTTTCATCGCGGTTTGGGTAATCGGCGGATACCGATCCCCGAAGATCGGATCGGCGATTCCTCGGGACGATGAGGACAAGGCCGACGCCCAGACCTCCTGATTTTTTCGGTCGATGCCGAACCGGGGCAAATACCAGCTTTTTCCGATCAGAATACAGTTTTGGACGTATTGTCCCCGTTTCACCGCGGTGATATTCACGCAGGGTACCGGAAACGATTTGTAAGGTTCATTCGAGGAGCGCGCGGGCATGAACATTTCACTCTTTTATCATTCGCTGATTTCCGACTGGAACAACGGGAATGCGCATTTTCTGAGGGGAATCGTCGCCGAATTGCAAGTACTCGGTCATCGGGTGACGGTTTACGAGTCGGCCGATGGGTGAAGCTTGGAAAATCTCAGAAGGGTTTGCTCGACAGACCCCGTAACCGAGTTTGCACGCCACTTCCCTCACCTGAAAAATTTGTACCGTCTCTATGGGCCGGATTTCGACCCGGCGCCGATTCTCGAACGATCCGACCTGGTCATTGTCCATGAATGGTACCCGCCGGAACTGATCGGGTAGGTCGCATCGTCCGCCATCGGCAGCGAAACGACTCCTACCGCCTGCTGTTTCACGATACGCATCATAGATCCCTTTCACACCCGGCGTCTCTTCAGGCGCACGGACTCGAATACTTTGACGGAATTCTGGTCTATGGGGAGTCGATACGCCGCATCTACCTTGACAACGGCTGGAACGAGCGGGTCTGGACCTGGCACGAAGCCGCCGATGTACGGGTTTTTCATCCGCTGAAAGGCATCGAACGAATTGGCGATCTCGTCTGGATCGGCAATTGGGGGGACGAAGAGCGAACCGCCGAATATTCCGAATATTTGCTCAAACCGGTTCAGAGCCTCCGAATGAGCTTAAAAACATCAAAAGGATTGTTCCTGAAACCTGAAACCTGAAACCTGACACCTTTCCGGTCGGGTACGGCAAAGCGCAGCGCGGCATGTACGTACCATTTTAGCCCAAAATAATACATGGACCCCATTTTACCGCTGTTTAAAAACTGCCATAATGAGGTCCTGATTTGCGGGACGCGAAGGAGGTGGTCCTGAAAAGAACGGATGAACGCAAGTGGAGATCATTGGAGAACCTGGATCGTCTCGCCCACCTTCTGGATGACCGTTTCCGCATTCCCGGAACCCGGTGGCGATTCGGGCTAGATGGTATCATCGGGCTGGTACCGGGTGCCGGCGATATCGCCACCGCGATGATCTCCGCCTACATTGTGTGGAGTGCCAGACGTTTGGGGACCTCCCGAAGCGCAAACATCAAAATGGCTGGAAATTTGCTGGTGGATTTCATGGTGGGGAGCATCCCGCTTCTCGGCGATATATTCGATATCGGATTTAAGGCCAACCGGAAGAATCTGCGAATCCTGCAGGAGGATCTCGGGAAAAAGCGGAATTCCGGATCGTGAGCGAGCCGGCCGGGATTGGTGACACGTAATGAACGTGGAGGGAGAACTTGTTTTTGTCTGGGATGAAATGAGCATGGACATCGTGGCCGCTGTTTTTTGCGGATACCGCAACCCCGACCGAGGATCCGTGAGAAACAGATGCGGCCGTGAATGATCTTTTAAGTTGACAGAGGGGGAAAGTGAAGAAATATCTGCTGAGCTGCATTATAATATG
Source organism: uncultured delta proteobacterium (assembly GCA_963774425.1). Classification (GTDB taxonomy): domain Bacteria; phylum Desulfobacterota; class Desulfobacteria; order Desulfobacterales; family JAFDCJ01; genus JAFDCJ01. The sequence goes on from CAVZEZ010000002.1 coordinate 239,144, forward strand.
CTTGGGATTTATTCTGATATTCCCCGTTTTGTCTCACCAGGAAATTGTGGGTCAGTACTCCCGGCAAGTGGGCCATGAGATCGTCTACCCGGACTTTCTCGACCTCATGCGCGCCTCGCTGCCCGCCCTGCCGGTCCCCGCCCGGGATCTACTCCTCCTGTTCTGCGCGGGATTTGTGGGAGTGACGCACATCCGGCGTCGTAAATAACCTAGCTGGATAAAGGAACGAACCGTCTGTGTGCGGGAGATCGGGCTTTTGCGCCGGCGCCGCCGACCGCACCCGACATTAAGGGATTACCATGGCCAACCATGACATCATAGTAATGGGAGCCTCTTACGGGGGAGTGAAAGCGCTCTCCAGAATCGCTTCCCTGCTTCCGCGCGGACTGCCGGCGGCAGTTTTTGCCGTTCAACACCTATCGCCTGCCCGAAGCTCCGTCCTGGATCAAATTTTGACAAAGGCTGGAAAGCTGGCGGCAATCACCCCGGCCGATGGTCAAAAAATAGCGGCGGGAACCATTCACATCGCGCCACCAGGCTGCCATCTGGTAGTCAAAAAAGATCACGTGCGACTGACTTCCGGGCCACGGGAAAATCGGATGCGTCCCTCGATCGACGTGCTGTTCCGCTCGGCGGCCGCCTATTACTCCACGCGAGTTATTGCCGTCCTTCTTACCGGACTGCTCGACGACGGGGTCAGCGGATTGTCGGCGGTAAAGCGCTGCGGCGGCATTGCCATCGTTCAGGACCCAGCCGAAGCCGAAGCCTCCGAAATGCCGCAAACGGCCATCGAAAAAGTGGGGGTGGACTATGTTTTGCCGCTGAAAGCAATTGCGGAAAAAATCAGCGAACTATCCGGGCAGCCGGCTGGTACGCCCACTGCCATACCAGAGGACATTATGGAAGAAGTTAAAATTTCGGAACACAATGTTCCGGACCTGGACAAAATGAAAAAATTGGGCGCTCAAACTCCTTTTACTTGTCCGGAATGCGGAGGGGCTTTATGGCACCTAAAGGAAAAAGAGGAATCCTTCCCCCGCTATATCTGCCACACAGGGCACTCCTTTTCAGAACACAGTTTGCTGGACGGTCAGGCGGATGTGATTGAATATTCGCTCTGGTCGGCGATCCGGCATCTTCAGGAGCGTGCCAAACTTCTCACGAATATGGCTGAGGAAGAAAGAAAGAAGCAGAGGTCAAAGACGGCCGAAGGTTTCGAGAAAAAAGCCGAGGATTTGAAATACCACGCGGGAGTCATTCGTAATTTCGTGGTGTCCGGTCAGTTGATGTCGAGAATGAGCAATTAGCCTTTGGCGTCATCAGCTGAAACCAGCCGACTAAAACTTCCGCCGATTCATTCTTTGCCGCCCTCCACCACCTGGTGGAGGGCCTGAACTTTTCGCACTGCTTCCAAACACACGGGCTGAAGGTTTACCCAGAAATAGGTTCGCGGTTCAAAGCAAGAATAAACGTCCCAGTGACAAGGCTTAACAAATGCGTGAGTTCTTCCGATCTGCTCCCGGTTTCCGCCGGTCTCTAGCTGTTGCCGCCGCTGCGGCGGCGTTTATTTGGGGATACGCTTATGGGCAGGACAACCCGGCGGCAACCGGAGAACTCGAAGCCCCCGCCAAAGTCGACGTTACACCGACTGCCGATGAAGCCATTTCGCGGCGGCTGCAGTCTATCCTGGAATCGACGGAGTGGTATGAACAACCGGAAGTAAGAGTCGAAGACGGGGTGGTCTTTATCAGTGGAAGGGCCCGCCGGAGAGAGTATCGGGAGTGGGCCGAGAAACTTGCATCCCGCACCGAAGGGGTGGTGGCCGTGGTCAACCGACTGCGGGTCGAACGATCCCCCTGGGACGTTACGCCCGCGCTGGAAGAACTGGGCGATTTCTGGCGCGAGAGCGTGAAGTCACTTCCGCTCGTTCTGTTCGGCTTGATCATTCTGGCTCTTTTTTGGCTGCTGGCCCTGATGGCTGCTGCGACCGGCCGCAGGCTCATGGCACGCCGACGGGTCAAGCCTCTGCTTCGCGAGGTGGCCGCCAAGGCGATCGCCGTGCCGGTTTTTCTGATCGGGCTTTACATCGTGTTGAAAATTTCGGGTCTCACCCGCCTGGCGGTGACGGTTCTGGGCGGCACCGGCATCGCCGGTCTGATCATCGGTATCGCCTTCCGGGATTTCATGGAAAATTTTCTGGCCAGCATCCTGATCAGTATGCGAAATCCGTTTCGCTCCGGCGATTTGATCGAAATCGAGGGCCACACCGGCATCGTCCAGCGCGTCACCACCCGGGGAACGGTCCTCATCGACTTTGACGGGAACCATGTCCAGATTCCCAACGCGACCGTCTATAAAAACACCATCGTCAACTACACCGCCAACCCCAAGAGGCGAATGGAATTCAGGGTCGGCATCGGATATGACGACACCATCCGGGAGGCGCAGGAAGCGGCGCTGCAGGTGATCGCCGCTCATCCGGCGGTGCTGGACGACCCCGAGCCGCTGGTGCTCGTGGAAAGTCTGGGCGCCGCTACCGTCAACCTGAAAGCTTATTTCTGGTTCGACGGCACCCGCTACAACGGATTTAAGATAAAAAGCTCTCTCATGCGGCTGGTCAAACATGCCTTTGCAGCCCAGTCCATCTCCATGCCCGATGAAGCCCGCGAGGTGGTCTTTCCGCGAGAGGTGCCGGTGCGCCTGGTAGGTGAGGCGCAATCGGAGGCCACGGACAGAGCGGTCCCTGAAAAACCGTCGTCGGAGCCGGTGACGACGGCCGCCGAGGGTGATTTCGGCAGCGAGGAGGACCAGATCAAGGAACAGGCCCGCAGCGCCCGGTTACCCGAGGAGGGCGAAGACCTGCTGTGATCCATGCATGTCGCCGACGGCGCGGTTTGCTCTAGAAGTGGCCTAAAATTCATGGATTCATAGCCCTTCAACCCCGGAACCAAAAAAGGAAAAAAATGATCACAGTTTCCGGCGACGTTTGGAGGAGCCGGAGATCGAGGCTGTTTTCAATAACACGAACGTAAGGAGAATTACAAATGGCGCATCAATTTTTGCAGACGTTGGAAAAAGACCATGAAGAGGTAAAAGGGATACTCGAGAAGCTCGAGAGCACATCCAAGACAGCGGTAAAAAAGAAAGAAGATCTTTTCATGAAACTGAAACAGGAGCTGATTCCCCACATGAAAGGCGAGGAAAAGCATTTCTACCCAGCCCTGGACCACGATGAGAAGGCACGGGAAGTGGCGCTGGAGTCGCTGGAAGAACATCATGTGGCGGAGATGGTACTAAAGGAGTTGGACAAGCTCTCCAAGGATGCGGACAACTGGGATGCCAAGCTGAAGGTCTTCAAGGAAATTGTCGAACACCATATCGAAGAGGAGCAGGACGAGGTGTTCGAGGCCGCCCGGAACGCCCTCGATAAGCAGGAAATGGATGAAATCCTGGAAGCGTTTGAAAAGGAAAAGGAGAAGGCCAAAAATAAAATAAAATAAGATTATCGAAGCTGTCTAACATGAACCCGAGCATTTTCTTTATGAGCCTGAAAAAAGCCGGATAAACCTTGTGGGAGCGGCTTCCAGCCGCGATGATTTCAGGCGGCTCGATTCCTATCAGTTTCGCGGCAGGAAGCCGCTCCCACCAGCCAAGGAATTCATATTCACTATAATCCGGTACCTGGAGGTGACGGACCGTGCGGCGTATAACCAAAATCGGCATTTGGATCGGCGGCATTCTGATTGGATTGCTGTTGCTGGCATGGGCGGCAACATTTTTTGTCGAGGAACCGCTGCGCCGGTGGGCGGAGGAAAAGATGAATCGAACGCTGCAGGGATATCGAGTCGAACTGCCGCAGCTCGATTTGAATCCGGTGGGCTTCTCGGTGACGCTCGAAAATATTAAACTAATTCAGAAGCAATACCCCGATCCTCCGCTGGGGCAGATCGGCCGATTCAAAGCGAGCATTCATTGGCACGCCCTGCTGCGGGCACGGTTGGTGGCCGATGTTCACGTGGAGCGGCCGCTGATGCATATCAACCTGAACCAGTTGCGGGAGGCAGCCGCCGGGAAAAAGCCTCTCAAGGAGGCCGGCTGGCAGGATGCCGTCAACGCAGTCTCTCCCTTGAAGATCAATGTGCTAACTGTCAGCAACGGACGATTCACCTATATTGATCAGGATCCCAAACAGCCGCTGGTCTTGAGTGAAATCGACCTGCACGCCCGGAACATACGCAATGTCTACTCGCCCGATCGTGTGTATCCGTCCCCGTTCCACTTCCGGGCGCGCGTCTTCGAAAAAGGGCGCGTCGACATCGAGGGGCAGGCCAACTTCCTGGCCGAACCCCATCCCGGACTGGAAGCGGAAGTAGCGGTTGATGATATCGCACTCGATTATTTCCGTCCCATATTAGCGCGCTATCATCTCGATCTGTCCGCCGGCCTGTTCGCCGCCGAGGGGCGAATGGAATATGCGCCGGAAACAAAGAAGGCTCATTTCAAAAGCGCTCGCATCGATGGATTGAAATTGGATTATGTCCAGACCCCCCGGTCGGCCGGAACCGCCAAGGCCAAGGTTGAAAAAGCCGAAGACGCCGCCCAGGAAGCCAGCAATAAACCCGGTCTTTTACTGCGCGTCGATGACTTCAGGCTTAGCGGAGAAGTCGGCTTTGTCAACAAAACCAAAAATCCCTCCTATCGTCTGTATTTGCAGCAGACGGAATTGCGCTTGACCAATTTGTCGAATCAGTTCAGGGAAGGGCCGGCCGAAGCACATTTGAAGGGAAATTTCATGGGCAGCGGACAAACCGAGGTTCTGGCCCGGTTTCGTCCCGAGCAAAGCGGTCCGGATTTCGACTTGCACCTTCGGATCCTGGGAACAAAGATGAAGGACATGAACGATCTGCTGAGAGCCTATGGGGATTTTGACGTCACTGCCGGCCGATTTTCACTTTTCACGGAAATGCACGTGAAAAATCAACAAGTCCGGGGATATGTCAAGCCCTTTTTCAAGGATCTGAATGTATACGACCCCAGCCAGGACGAAGAAAAAAACCTTTTCCAGAAACTGTACGAAGGGGCGGTCGAAGGCATCGCTGATTTGTTGAAAAACGAATCCAGCCAGAAGGTGGCCACCAAGGCGGATATTTCCGGCAAACTGGAAAATCCGAATGCAAATACCTGGCAAATTATCGTCAATCTGATCCAGAATGCATTTACCAAGATCATCTTTCCCGGGTTTGAAGAGACGGCACGGTCACAATGAATTTCTGGGATCGCTTATATGAAACTACAAATTCCAGGTTCAAGGTTCAAGCCTGCCCTGGCGCGACTGGTTAAAGCGGCTTAAGAAACATCAAGTAATCTGTTTTTAAAATTAATCCATTGGTATCTGATCCAGGTCTGGGCCAGGGGTTCTGGGTTCTGGGTTAAAAAGGCATTTTGCCATTTTATCAACCTCACCCGGCCTCTCCCGTCAAGGGAGAGGAGTCAACTTCCCTCCCCCGGCGGGAGGGATTGAGGGAGGGGGTAAAATGGAGTCGATCCTTTTAAAAAGTTTCTTTATTGATCAAACTGGCTGCCCTTTAGCCAGAGGCGCCCGCTCGTATGAAACTACGCCAGAATGGCATAGTTTCTGTCTTTGATCAATCGGGCTGCCCTTTCGCCCGAGGCGCCCGCTCGTATGAAACTACGCCAGAATGGCACAGTTTCTGTCTTTGATCAAACTGGCTGCCCTTTAGCCAGCGGCCGCGGCTCGTATGAAACTACGCCAGAATGGCATAGTTTCTGTCTTTGATCAATCGGGCTGCCCTTTCGCCCGAGGCCGCGGCTTATATGAAACTACCTTGAAGGTTTCAGGTTTCAGGTTTCAGGTTTCAGGATTCGCGATGCAACCGAAAAGACCTTTTAGCCCGCGGCACCCGCTCGTGTGAACTTCAAATAATTTATATCGCGCAAAGCCGCAAAGCTCGCAAAGGTAAAAATTCAAGAAAGGAAAAAGTCTTGGCGCCTTGGCGTCTTTGCGCGATGATGAATCGTTTCTTGATTTGATCAGTCGGGCTGCCCTTTCGCCCCAAGGCTGCGGCTTATGTGAAATTACCCTTATCGTTTTCTCAGAAAAGGATTCCGGAGCGCGGGCGATAACCTCCATCGTCACTCCGGCAGGGTTTTTAGCCGTATTGAATCCACCGGCCCTTCGGTAGTTAAAATAGGGCAGCAAGAGCAGCGATACCATCTTTAAGAAGTTCATTATGCGTATTCGATATTCTGCGGTTGCTGTTTAAACAAGGAAAGATACATGTGAGTATGAAAGGAGAAAAAAATGGAATTCAACACAGTCAACGTCAGTGATATGGAACGGATCCTGTCGGCCGGCGGTGGAGCGGCGATCGCTTTCTATGGGCTGACCCGCAACTCATTTTGCGGGGCGGCCCTGACTGCTGTCGGGGGCATGCTGCTGCATCGCGGCATATCCGGGTACTGCCCGGCCTACGGGGCCCTCGAAATCGATACCGCTGATCCGGAAAAAAAAGCGGGTATTCGGATATCCGAGACCATGACGATCAAACGGCCGCGGCAGGAAGTGTACGCTTTCTGGCGCGATTTTGAAAAGCTGCCTCGGTTCATGCGGCATATCGAATCGGTGGAAATAGTCGATGACAGACACTCGCAGTGGCGACTTCGGCTGCCGAAAGGACTGGGCACGATATCCTGGGAGTCTGAAATCACGAAGGAACAGCCGAACGAATATATCGCCTGGCAGTCCCTGCCGAAGGCTGCCGTTCATAATACCGGGAAGGTGGCCTTTACGGACGCTCCGGGCGAACGGGGTACGGAAATAAACATCGTCGTCGAGTTCAGACCACCCGCCGGTCAGCTCGGCCGCACGGCAGCGGGCCTGGTGAACCCCGCATTTTCGAAAATGATCCGCCAGGATATCCGGCGCGTGAAGTCATTTATGGAAACCGGGGAAATTCCGACGATTGAGGGGCAGCCGTCAGGCAGTTAGGCGCCAAGTTTTCAGATGCTCTCAAATGAAAGGAAGCCAATCATGAAAGCCGTTTGCTGGTATGGAAAACATGACGTGAGAATCGAAACCGTTCCGGATCCCCGGATTATCAATCCTCGCGACGCCATCATCAAAATCACTCTGAGCGCCATCTGTGGATCCGACCTTCACCTCTACGATGGATACATCCCCACCATGAGAAAAGGAGACATTCTCGGTCACGAATTCATGGGGGAGGTTGTCGAAGCCGGACCCGAGGTGAGAAATCTGAAAACCGGCGACCGGGTGGTCGTTCCCTTTCCGATTTCCTGCGGAAACTGCTGGTTCTGCGAACGGAAGGAATATTCTCTCTGCGACAACTCCAATCCGAATTCCTGGTTGGCGGAAACCATGTACGGTTATTCCGGCGCCGCGCTTTTCGGCTACTCCCACATGCTGGGCGGCTATGCCGGCGGTCAAGCCGAATTTGCCAGGGTTCCGTTTGCCGACATCGGTCCCATCAAAATCCCCGAGACACTTTCCGACGAACAGGTGCTTTTCCTGTCGGACATTTTTCCGACCGGCTATCAGGCTGCCGATTACTGCAATATTCAGCCCGGAGACACCATCGCGGTCTGGGGGTGCGGTCCGGTGGGCCAATTCGCCATTCAAAGCGCCCGTCTGCTCGGCGCCGAGCGGGTGATCGCCATCGACCGCCTTCCGAAGCGGCTCGAGCTGGCCCGCGACAGGGGCAACGCCGAAGTCATTGATTATGAAAACGATGACAGTGTTCTGGAAACCCTGCGGGAGATGACCGGCGGCCGCGGTCCGGATGCCTGCATCGATGCGGTGGGCATGGAAGCCCACGGCTTCGGTTTGCTGGGCTGGGTCGACAGAGCCTTGCAAGCCGTCCGCATGCAGACCGACCGTCCGACCGCATTCCGGCAGGTGGTACAAGCCTGCCGTAAAGGCGGAACGGTGTCGATTCCCGGCGTTTACGGCGGCATTATCGACAACTTCAATATGGGGGCGGCCTTCGGCAAGGGGCTCACCTTCAAAATGGGCCAGACCCATGTTCAAAGATACCTGCCGAAGCTGCTGCGGCATATCGCGGACAATGAAATCGATCCTTCATTCATCATTTCGCATCGGCTGCCGCTGGAGCAGGCGCCGCACGGCTACGAGATTTTCAGAAAGAAGGAAGAGGACTGCACTAAAATTGTACTTAGACCCTGAAGCTGGGGCATCCTCCACTTTCACTCAATCAGGGACAGACCTTGATCGTTTCAGCAGAGAAAGGCTGGTTCCTGTGGGTCAGTTCATGGTAAATGGCTGGATCCCCTTGGGGATTGTGTTGCAAAATACAAATGCCAAGCACCCAATTACAAATAAATCTCAAATTCCAATACTCAATGACCAAACCCTTTCGAGGCGAATCCGACGGAGGCGGATTGGATTTTCGAATTTTGGTCATTGGGATTTGTTTGATAGTTGGAATTTGAATTTTGGAATTTCAACACGGCATCGAAATTTAGACAGAGTATTCCCCTCTGGGTTAACAAAAGGTCCGTTTGGGGCTCGTATCACTCTTCGGCGCGAATTTCGACGTCATGATCGTCCAGGATCCCTTCAATGTACAGCTTTTTGACCAATACGATGATCACGGCCGTCAGGGGTGTGGCCAACAGGATGCCGAGAATCCCCTGAACGACCCCCATGATGATCTGGGACGACAGGATGAGCGCCGGCGGCATGGCGATTGCCTTGCGTTGTATCATCGGAGTGATCAGATAGCTTTCGACGGTCTGAATGACAGCGTATAAAGCGACCACATAGCCGAGCTGCACCCACCCATCCTGCAGGGCGACCAAGGCGGCCGGCACCACCGAAACCAGCGGGCCGATATTGGGAACAAAGGTCATCACGGCGGCAAAAACCCCCAGGGTTAAGGCCAGCGGCATATGCAGCAGCCAGAGACCGGCAATTGTCAACACGCCGATGATCAGCATGGAAAAAAGGCGGCCGATCAACCACCAGTAGAGTGTGGCGCCGACGCTGTGAAGAATCCTGCGGACGCGGCTGCGCTTATGTTTCGGCGCCAGCTTTACGATGCCCTCTATGAACAGATCCGCGTCAAATGCCAAATAAAGACCCAGAACAAATACGATCAGTAGGCCGGTGACCGCGCCGATCACCGAAAACAGCCAGGAGGTGGCCTTATGCATCAAACCTCCGAGGCTTCCAGTGATTTTTTCGGCTGAGGGCATATTGGTCGCAAGCCATTTGCCGAGTTCGCTTCTCGACACGCTCCGATTCAGCTGGGCCATAGCGTCTGGAAGCTGACTTTTAAACTGCTCCACCTGCTCGGCGATTCGAGGCACCATCAACCAGATCACCAGGACGATTACACCCACCATGGCCAGAAGAACGACGAACGTGCTCAGTTTCTGGGGCAATGGGGTTTTAGAACTGATCCATGCACCCGTATTGCTTAAAAAAACGCCGAATATAATCCCCAGAAATATCAGCAGGACCATATGCAGCGTGTACCAGATCAACAACGCTGTGACCACGATGATCAGAAGCAGGGCCACACGGCGATAAAATTCGTTCCGATCCCTGCAGTTTACGATCTTCTCCGCCATGCCATTTCCCCCTTTTCTAAATCAACTCCCATGATCGTACTGTTATTTCTTTATTCAGCGGCATTTCGGATTGCCTCCGCAAGCTCATCTCTATCCATGGCGCTGCGTCCGGGAATGTCAAGTTTCTTGGCGCGTTCATAAAGTTCTTTCTTACTTTTTTGTTGAAGTTTCCGTAAGGAGTTTTTCCTGGATGCCGCGGCAGAGGCGATTTTCGCGGACCGCTTGGATTGGGAGGAACCGGCCCGTTCGACACTCCTTTTGAGGGCTTCCATAATATCGATAACCTCGGCTCCCCCTTTTTCCTCCTCCTCCTCAATATCCGGCGGGGGATGAATGATTCCCTCACCGGCCGCTTCCTTTCGTCCTGCCAGTTCCAAAAGCTTTTTTAAACTGACATCTTCGAGTTCACTCCAGTCAAGCTCATCCGCGCCGGCTGCCTGAATCGCCGTTTCAATTTCTTTTACGAGCGAATCCGAAACCCGGTCCGGCTCCGGGAGCCCCACGTCTTGACGGCTGCGCAGTTCATCCGAAAATCTCAAGGTTTCCGCCCTCAGGATTCCGTTTTCCGATAAAATCGCCACCAGGTATTCCTTGCCTCGCATGACAAAGGTGGCGATTCCGGCCCGCCCGGTCTTTTCCATTACTTCAGCAAGCAGGCGATAGGGTTTCTGGGAATCACCGGTCGGCGAAAAGAAATAGGCCCGGTCGAAATACATCGGGTCGATCTGCTCGGCCGGTACGAACCGGCGAAGATCGATCTCCCGTGATTTCTTCGGTTCCAACGCTTCCAGTTCGTCATCCGTTACCAGAACGAATTTGTCATTTTCGTATTCATAACCGCGTACGATTTCATCATCAGGTACCGGTTGATCCTGCCGGGGGCAAAAATACCGGCGTTTGAGGGGAGTCCCATCCGGTGCCAGCATGCGAAGGGATACCCGCTGAGCCCGGTTGCCGGGAAAAAGCGCGACGGGGATGCTCACCAGCCCGAAGGTGATGGTGCCGGACCAGAAGCCACGGCTGCCGACATCCCGGTGCTTTTTGTCAGGATTTTTGGGGTCAGGCAATTTTTCTTTCCTCCTCGGCACGCTGGACGCTTTTTTTCAATAGATCCTGGAGAGACACGACCTTGGTTTTCTTTTTCGCCGGTTTTTCGAATTTGACGGTACCGCCTCTGGCCTTTGTCTCCACCAGTTCCAGCACCCGCTGCCGGTACTCGTCTCTGAATGCGGCGGGATCGAAGGTATCTTCCAATGCCCGCACCAGTTGCTCCGCCATTTTAATCTCCTGCTTTTCAAGCGGTCGGCCCTCGGGACGCGGGAGTTCGGAAGCCGCGACGATCTCACCGGCATGGCGCAGGGTGATCATCTGCAAATACCCCTTATCCCCCCGCAGTGCACCGATGTAACTCTTTTTTCGCATGCTCCAGCGGGCGACGCCCTCCCTTTGATTATTTTCCAGCGCTCTGGCGAGTGCGAAGTAGGATTCGGCATCTGTATCCGGACTCAGATAATAGGGACGGTCATACCATTGATGATTGATTCTGGCAGGCTCTACAAAGCGGGTGATTTCCACGATTCGGGAAAATTCAGGCTCCAGGGATTGCAGCTCTTCATCCTCAAGCAGGACAATATCCCCCTGGTCGGTTTCAAACCCGCGACGGATTTGCTCATACGGTACAGCCTCTCCGGTGACAGGGTTCACCATCTTCTGGGAAACCGGGGTTTGATCCGTCTGGTGAAGCAGACGAAAGTGAACCTTGCGGTCTTCTATCGCCGAATAAAATTTTACCGCTACGGCAATATTTTGGAATTTGATAATACCTTTCCAGATAGCACGCGCCGCCATGTCTTCATTCCTTTACGCCGGGCTTCAAGCACTCGGGGCAAAGAGGTTGCCGGGTGCCTCGGATGTAAAACACACACATGGGACAAAGGGGTGCGTCACAGCAGATGCAACGGTACTCCATTTCATAAGCGTAGCGCTGCAAGCAGTGACCGCAGACTTCAGTACCCGGTTCGCTCCACCGGTTCATCAACCCACTCTCTTTTGGAAAAATCACTGAGAAACCGGCAGCCGTGGTTTTCGATTGCCAGGCGGTTGCCGGTCCACATCATTTCTTATTAAGTCTTGAGGCAGCAGTCTTAAATAAGGTGAAGCATGTAATCCCTTTTCCAAGGCAGGGTATATTTGTCCCGCCAGGAACATGTTCCGGGATTGCATGTCGGGTAGTATGTTTACAGCGCAATCAACGGCAGCCCGGATCTTTCATCCATTTTGCGCTGCAGGTAATCCGGCGACTGCACGACAACCACCTCAAGGGTCGGACGGACACAGGCCTCCAGCAGATGGCCGCCCCGAACCGTACCGTCCGATCTGCCGAGGACCACATGGGCATGGACGACGGGGTCTGAATCCTTGTAGGCGATATCGCCCATCATGGAAAGCACCTCTACCTGCTCTTCCAGGGGAATTTTACGGTACTGCCGTAACTCCGTATCGAAATAGCCGATAACAACCTTGCGGAATGCCCCGATGGCAGTGAATCTTCCAGCGGTTATTTTTTGATCCGCAGCAAATTCGTTCAGGCTTTGCAACGGTTCGTCGTCCTGGTCAAAAATCAGAACGAATGTCTTTTCGCGACCTTCATTCACGCATCTCCATTTCATGATTCACCTCTCCGCACACCTGCGTTTTAATGATTTCTGAGGGCATCTATCAAATCGTCCTTGCTCATTTTGGACCGCCCCTCAATGCCTATCTCCTTGGCTCTCTCATAGAGATCGTTCTTGGACCACTCCTCGTATTTGGCGGACTTGCCGCCTTTTTTACCTGCTTTTGTACGGTTGGTATTGGCAATCCGGGCTGCTTTTTCCTTGCTCATGCCTTCTTTCCGCAACGCTTCGTATTGCTCGTCATCCTTGATTTGGGGACCATGATCTTTGGGCATCTCGATTACCTCCTTTAATGATAGCACCGTGCTTCCCGGTCAATGCTGAAAAGACCTCGTTCTTTTCCGTGAAGGTCCGGATGGGGCGTTGAATTATCCCCAGGTTGCATAAACAATATGGCAAATGTTAGATAATGCTTTGTAGCAATTACCAATATAGCCCCAAGAGAAAAGCCTGCTGGATATCACCACCGGTGGATTCGAAGGATGGGGTCTATTTTGCCATATTGTTTACCCTACGGGAAAGCCGGAGGACTTCAGATCCTGTGTTGTCAAGGGATTGCGGTAAGACGACTACAGCTTCACCCTTGACGCCTTGGCTCTGAAGCCCTCCGACTTTTGCAACATTAGGGTGTTAACTTAGTATCAGCATCCCCGCGGGCTATTTCAATGGGTGCTAAGATGTATTCCGTATCCCCATGTACGCCTTGCCGGGTGACATCAACAGGCATCCGCCGGCAGCCCATCGGGGGCACAACCCTCCGATAACTCATCATTTATTTAGCCTCTAGTTTCCGCGCCCCCGAAACAGGCAATTTTGAATGGCTGCCCGCGGCCCAAGCGGGCGGAGACCGCAATCCTGCGCATACTCCAATTTACTCAATTTTTAAGTACCGGCCGGCTTTTCAAATACCGGTTAGGCAGTATGTTCAGTATGGCCGTCCGGTGACACTATATATATAATTCGGCATGGGATCCGAAATTACAGCTCTCATGCCGCAAGGATAGTGGAGTCCATGGCCGGACAAGGCGTTTTTTTCAACTTTGATGGAGGTATGCACATGAATAGAAAACTGTTTCTAACGATAATTATTTTGATGGCATCCGCTGTATTTGTTGCCGCGCAGGCATTCGGCGGATCTTCCGACAATCAACAGAACTCAGGTAAGTCCTCCGACATGAGCAGCGTTTCTTCTTCCCAAAGCGCGGATTCAGACCAGAGCGACAACCTGTCATCCAACGAGAACTCAAGCCTGACGGATAAAGAGAGCAACCTGTCTTCGGGCCGGGGGTATTATGGGTCCGGGTCCCAAAATTATTATCAGGGCCGCGACTCCGGGTTCAAGCAGGGCCGCGACCAGGGTTATAACGAGGGACGCCATTACGGATACTCGGAAGGATATCGCAGCGGCTATTCCGCAGGATACGGTCACGGTCGTTCCGAGGGACAAAACTCCTATGGAAGCTATGGCAATCAAGGTTCTCAAAATTCCTATGGAAGCTATGGCAATCAAGGTTCTCAAAATTCCTATGGAAGCAATGACAATCAAGGTTCTCAGAACGCCTATGGAAGTTACGGCAGCCAGGATTACGGCAGCCAGGACCGGTCCCGCGGGTACCAGGGGTATTCCACGAGTGAAAACTCGGGTGAGCAGTGGCCCGGCCATGAGCGCGGATATTACAATGAACTGGGCCAGAAATTTCGCGGCGCCCCGCAAGGATATTATGAAGGCAAGCGCGAGGACTACTCCGAGCGACCCAGTTACCGGTCCCAGTGGTACCAGGGCTTTGGCGCCAGTCAGCGTTCGGAAGGCTCCGCCGGGACGATTCCCGGCCGGCAAAATAGCAGAAGCGGAAGTGACTATGGTCGGTCCCAAAACTACTCGGATCAATACGGGCAGGGGTTTTCCACCTACGATAATGATAGCCCATCCCTTCGTCAGGAATATCAGGGTTTCAACAACCGGGGATCTGCGGGGTCGAACAGGGGCTATTACGAAAATAATTCCGATTCCTACGGCAGAGATAACAACAGGAGTGATGATCAGCAGTCCAATCAGGGCGGCTATCGAAGCCAAGGCGACAATTCCTACATGAATTCCGGAAACAGCAGCAACCGGAATCAGTGGAGGGACTAGGCCGCTGCATTTGCGCGGGCGAGAAAACCTTTACTCGCTGAAGGCTGATAACCCCTCTAAAATGTAACTTAACCCGAAGATCGACCTCTTCCGGCCATCTCCACGATCCAACTCACGCTGAACGAAGCCATCGCATGCCGTCGCTTGCGAATGTCGGATTGTTTCAAATCCATCCGGGCCCAGCCGCAATTTGAACGATCAGTTGACCGGTCGACCTTCGGTGTATACTTTACGCCAGCATGAAAAGCCTGGTCTATTGGGACAGGTTAGATTGGGGGCTAGACCGCAGTCAAAATACTGTGGAATCATGGAATTTTGGGAATAATGGGTTAGAAAGAATGAAATGCCTTTCGCTACGCCTTATGCATCCGATTATGAAACCAAGTTGCAGGAGATATGACCATGCTGACTGCCATCAACCCCGCTGACGGCAAGAAAATCCGCACCTACAAAGAAAACAGTGAGAAGGAAGTCGACGACAAGGTAAAAACCGCCTATAAAGCTTACACCGAATGGCGGGAAACGACGTTTCCCCAGCGGGTGGAAAGGCTGCGGAATGCCGCCAGGGTATTGGTCAGCAGAAAAGACGAATATGCCGACCTGATGGCACGAGAGATGGGCAAACCGATCCGGGACGGCCGGGCCGAAATTGAAAAGTGCGTCTGGGCCTGTAACTTTTATGCCGACAAGGCCTTGAGCTTCCTGCAGCCCGAGATCATAGAGACGGATGCCTGCAGAAGCTATGTAACTTTCAAGCCGCTCGGGGTCATTCTGGCAATCATGCCCTGGAATTACCCCTTCTGGCAGGTTTTTCGGTTTGCCGCGCCGGCGTTGATGGCCGGCAATGCCGCCGTGCTCAAGCACGCCTCCAATGTGCCCGGGTGTTCGCTGGCGCTCGAGGATATTTTCAAAACGGCGGGATTTCCGCAAAATTTGTTTCAAAACGTTCTGCTTTCCAGCCGGCGGATGGACAGCCTCATCCGCCATCCGGCCATTCAGGCCGTGACCCTTACCGGCAGCCAGTCCGCCGGCAGGGCGGTGGCGGCCGCCGCCGGGAAATTGCTCAAGAAGACGGTGTTGGAACTGGGGGTAGCGATCCGTACATTATTCTGGAAGACGCCGATCTGGAAAGAACGGTCGCAGCCTGTGTGGCCAGTCGGCTGTTGAATTCCGGCCAAAGCTGCATCGCCGCCAAACGATTCGTGGTGGTCGAGGCGGTTCGCCGGCGGTTTGAAGAAATGCTGGTGGCTCAAATGGAAGCCCGGAAAATGGGAGATCCGCTCGCAGAAGATACCGAGATTGGTCCCCAGGCCCGCGCGGATTTGAGAGAAGCGCTGCACCGGCAGGTCATGCAGAGCATCGAAGGGGGCGCCCGCTGCCTGCTGGGCGGACGGATTCCTGAGGGCGACGGCTCGTTTTATCCGCCCACCGTTCTCGGGAATGTCCAAAAAGGCATGCCGGCCCATGATGAAGAAACGTTCGGTCCCGCCGCTGCGATTATCCCGGTCAAGGATGAAGCCGAGGCGGTCAGAGCCGCCAACGATACGACCTTTGGGTTGGGGGCCGCCGTGTTTACCCGCGATATCGACCGTGGCGAACGCATCGCCGCCAATGAACTGAACGCCGGCAGCTGTTTCGTGAATGCATTCGTCAAATCCGACCCGCGGCTGCCTTTCGGCGGCATTAAACAAAGCGGATACGGACGGGAGCTTTCTCACTACGGCATCAAGGAGTTCGTCAACCTCAAGACGGTTTATGTGGCATAACCAAAGGACTGTGATCGGGCCGTGAGGACCGCTTTCCGAGTGCCCCGGTCAGGCCTCCGACCAGACGCCCGCGATCGTGGCGCCGCACTGGGGACAGGTACCCTGGGAGGTCAGCTTCGATGTCACCTGATAGCCGGCCCGGCGAATGATCGTCTGCATGCAATGGGGACATTGGGTATCGATCGAGGCATGGACGACATTGCCCAGGTAAACATACCGGAGCCCTTCGGCTTTTCCGAAATTATAGGCGGTTTCCAGAACGGAAAGCGGGGTGAGTTCCGAGTCGGTGAACTGGTAATCGGGATGGAACCGGCTGATATGCCAGGGAATGTCCGGGTCGGTCTCGGCGATAAACCGGGCGATGTCGCCCAGTTCGTCTTTCGAGTCGTTGCTGCCGGGAACGATCAGGGTGGTAATTTCGACCCAGATATTCAGTGATTTCATGTGCCGGATGGAATCCAGCACGGGCTGCAGGCGGCCGTGGCATATCTTTTTGTAAAAGTCTTCGCGAAATGATTTGAGGTCCACATTGCAGGCGTCCAGATAGGGTTTGATGGTATCCAGCGCTGCCGGGGTCATGAAACCGTTGGTGACGAATACATTCAGCAACCCCGCTTTCCGGGCGAGTTTGGCCGTTTCGTAAGCGTATTCGAAGAAAATAGTCGGTTCGGTATAGGTATAAGAGATGCTCGGGCACCCATAGGCTTGCGCCTGACGGACGATATCCGCCGGCGCGAGTTCCCGGCCCGGCTGTCTCGATTTGCCAGGCTCCGATATCTGGGAAATCTGCCAGTTCTGACAAAAGCCGCAGCGGAAATTACACCCCGCGGCGGCCACGGAAAACGATGTGCTGCCCGGCAGAAAATGATACAACGGCTTTTTTTCGATCGGGTCCACATTCGTAGCGACCGCCTTGCCGTAGCTATGCGTGTACAGCGTGCCCGCCTGGTTCTGGCGCACGCCGCAAATTCCGAATTTGGAATCTGAAATAAAGCAGCTGTGGTGACACAGATTGCAATGCACCTTTCGATCATCGAGTTTTCGATACAACATGGCTTCTTTCATTTTAAAGCCCTCCGTTTTACGAAGCAAATATGGCTAAAAAGCACAACATACCTGCTCTTCGAATTATCCTGAAATACGTTTTACTGCAATTGCCCGGGCAGGTATCTTTTCTTTTGATTCTGCTCCTGCTGAGGCAATTGATCGAAATCCCGGAATATCTTGCGTGGGGGCTGCTTGGCGTGTGGGTGGGCAAGGATATTATCATGTTTCCCTTTCTCTGGCGCTTTTACGACCCAAGTCGCTTTCCCGATCGGTTTCGCATGGACGGCCGCAAAGGGTTCGCCGTGACCCGCCTCAATCCGGACGGCTACGTTCAGGTGCACGGAGAACGGTGGCATGCCGGCATTGCCGCAGGGAAGCCCCCCGTCGAGCCGGGTGCAGCCATTCGGGTGGAAACCGTCGAGGGTCTCAAATTGACGGTAAGCGCATGGCAGGAGGCCCAAAGCTCACAGCCGAGATGCAGGAGTTGATTGCGCCGGTATTTCCATTTTCGCCAGATACGTACCGAAGCGGGCAGTGCTGTTGCAGCGTGCACGGTGAAAGAATGGGTCCTGGGCGGCGCTTATCTTTTGCGTATCGCCGGCTCAGACTTTCAGCGCTGGTTCCTGCAGGGCGCGGCCGTATGAAATACTGAGCTGCCATGGACGAACGCCCATGGCGTTCATGAGGTTGAGATGCTCGGTCGCCTGACGGGCACCTTGACCTCCGGAGAGAAATACGATGCCGGGCACCGCCGTCGGGACAGATCTGGACAGAACTGCGTAGTGTTCGCACGGTAATCTCGGCCACTTTCGCCGGATTTCCGGGTCCCGACATTCGCTGCGCGGTGGAACCACGTTGGGTTTAAGCAACATGGCTTCCAGCACCAGGCGGCCCGCCGTGTTTCTTGGTGGATCCAATTCCGATTTGCCGAAAACGTTTTTCGATGGTCGGATGACTTTCATCGGCGGCCAGGATCCCTTTGCCCGCGGAAACAAGCGATCGGGTCGTGGTTTCCAGTTCCTGAACGGCGGTAAGTTCATTTCCAAGCATTTTAAGGTACCTCTTTAAGCGTTTTGGGTCCGGCGGGATAAGAGTAAACGCCCCAGCCGGTCGGGCCGCCGCGAGGATGACTTTCTTCATACGTATAGCCGGGTTTCTGCAGCAGGTCCTTTTCATCGCCCTCGAATGTGACCACCTCTTTGGGCTCCCAGGCGACTTTTTGTTCGGTGCCGTCCTGAGTGCGGATGGTCCGGTAATTCCAATGAGATTCGAAGCGCAATTCATCGAATCCGACCGCCACCAATTTATCGGCCACCCCGAAGAAACCGCCGACGGACACGATTATCTTCTGTATGCAACCGTTGCGGCCGAGGATCACATCATCGATTACGGCGATTTCATCTCCCTGGCGGTTCTGGATACTGCGGCCCATCAGCCTCCCAGCGCGGATATCCGGCGGCTGCGGGTTGGTATCATCGGAGCCGGCTCCCATTTGCCTCCGATATTGAGCCGGGTCCGAATTCTGCTGTGCCGAAAGCATGGCCGGCGTCAGCGCCGCCAAGACCACCGCCAGCAGCACGACCACAACAATCGGGTGGCGCTTCATTTCAGGGTGGCGAACCTTTACCGGTATCATATGGATACTCTCCTTTTGGTTTGAATTGAACTGAAATCCCCCGGTCGATCCGTTCGATCGACCTGTGGCGTCGAAAGACGCCGAGCGGCATGCCCCGAGCCCAACGCGCTCTGCGCTCTCAGCTCTCTGCGACACAGGCTCTTTCAATCTAATAGGAATGAAAATTGCGGCTGAAAATGGGGTATATTCGGTATTTTTCTACAGTGTCCGGTGTATAGCCGAAGGCTGACCAATGAAGCTCTGGATCCGTTTACCCCTTAGGTGCATAAACAACATGGCAAATAATATTTAATGTTCCGTAATGATCGGTCGTTTTTGAACCCAAGCCTTCGGCTTTAGCAAGTCACTTCCGGATTCGGTCCGCTCCGGCCGCCCTGGGTCCGGCTCATTGAAAAATACAGGATGATCCCCATATACTTTTGGCTGCCGTGTGATTTAATAGAACTTATCCGCCCCGGAGTCCCGCGGGGTGGACGAGCAACGGATCCCCCCGGGCGGATAATTGCAAACGACAGTGGATGATGAGCATAGATGACGACTATCAGCTTAAAAACGAGAATGAGGCGAAAAAGAGGGTAAAAAGCGCCCGCGAAAGAAAACATCGGGTGCGATGGTCCTATGCGCTGCTTTTGATTCTGTTTTTTCTGGCTGCGGCCACCGGCATTTTGTTGATTGAAATGTATCGATAGGCAGCGCCGGAGGCGGATAGGCCGCTTTCAACTCGAGACAGGCGGAGGTTGGTTTGGGAGACAAGGCACAGAAGGCCAAAGAATCATTCCGCCCTCAGGGAGGCAGACGATGACAGGTTCCGATAAAGATATTCAGCAAAAGATTCTGGCAAAACTCAAGCAGGAGCATCAGGTGGATGCTTCGAAGATTCAGGTGGAGGTGAAAAACGGAAAAGTTACCCTGACCGGAGAAGTGTCCAGCGCCGAGGCGCAGTCCAGTGCCAACTGGATCACCACGGGCGTCCAGGGCGTCACCGGCGTGATGAATCAGCTAACCGTGCGCCGGCCGGAAACCACGGTTCTTGATGACCGGTGATTCAGGAGCCGGAATTCAGAAGTCAGAAGTCAGAAGTCAGAAGTCAGAAGTCAGAATTCAGAAGTCAGAATTCAGAAGTCAGAATTCAGAAGACAGAATTCAGGAGTCAGAAGTCAGAAGTAGCAGAAGTCAGAATTCAGAAGTCAGGATCCAGTATCCAGAATTCAGCATCGAATTGGGTTTGCATAACGTTGGTTAGAATCGTTCTTCTTCAGGAATTTACGATTTCGTTGAGGGCGGCTTTCAGGTCCGGATAGCTGAAGCGGTACCCCTGCCTTTGCAGTTTGGCCGGTATTGCCCGCTGGCTGGCAAGCAGTGTGCCGCCGAATTCACCCAGGATGAGTTTTAGCATAAACGCCGGTGCGGGCATGAATGCCGGCCGGCTGAGCGCTTCGCCCAGTTGCGCGGCCAGGGTCCGATTGCGAACTGGCTTGGGTGCGGTAAAGTTTACGGGTCCGCTGAGTTTGCGATTGCCGATCACGAATTTAAACGCGTAGAGCAGGTCGCGCAGATGAATCCAGGAGACCCACTGGCTGCCGCTGCCCAATGGACCGCCGACAAACCCGCGAAACGCGGGGATCATTTTGGCCAGGGCGCCGCCGTCCCTGCTCATCACGATGCCAAAGCGGGTGAGCACGACCCGGATTCCCTTGGCCTGGGCTTTCAAAGCTTCCTTTTCCCAGTCCTTGGCCAGCACGGCTAAAAAATCATTCCCCGGCAGGGCGTCCTCCATGAGAATGTCATCATCCCGGGAGCCGTAATAGCCAACCGCCGATGTGCTGCAAAATACGAGGTTGGGATCGGACGGCAGCGCCTGCACCAGGTTGCGGGTGGTGAGAATCCGGCTGTCATAGATCTGCTTTTTGTATTTTTCGGTCCAGCGTTTAAAGATTGACCTGCCTGCCAGGTTGATAACCACCTGCTGGTCGGACAGCTCCTGCTGCCAGGCGCCGGGTTGAGTCAAGTCCGCCGCGATGTACCGGAAATCGGGATTTTCGATCAAACGAGGATTCCGGCTCGTTCCTACGGCAGTCACCCGGTGGCCGTCCTGCAGCAGAAATTCCGAAAGGTGTCTGCCGACAAACCCGGTGCCGCCTGTAATGAAGTAGTTCATATGAAATCCTTCCGCCAGTTTAACATTTAATGATGCGCAAGGGTTCAAGGGGTCGAGGGTTCAAGGATTAAACCAAAGGCTCGATCGGTCTTTTCACTTGACCCCTTGAACCCCAAGCCTTCGGATTTAGCCGAACGTAGTTGACTTGTAATTTGGTTTTTGGTGCTTGGAATTTTCAATTTGATTTTCGTGTCTTTTTCATCGCTCCTTGCTTGTGCCGTGCTCCACCGGATCGGATGGCATGGGCGGCGGCCATGGTTTTTTGAATCAACAGGTCCCATTCAACCTTGAGGCTTTCCAGCAGCGTGTCCAGGGAAACGGATTCATCGGATATCCTTTCGGGAGCCCCCTTCGCGTGCGCATCGAGAAGGCGCTGATACAGGTTTTCCAGACGCCGGGCGCAGATCTCACGCGACAGGCGGCGGGCGGTCTCCCGGGCCCGCCGACGCCAGCGCGCGGCGGTTTCGTCATTCTGGAAGAATACTTCGATGGCATCCGCGAATGCATGCCGGGATGCATCCGCGGGCAGCAGCCGGCCGTTGCGGCCGTCGTCCACCACTTCGCGCACCCCGGACGCATCCAGGGCGATCACCGGCGTGCCGGCGGCCATGGCTTCCAGCAGCACCATCCCCTGGGTCTCCGAATGGGAGGAAAAAGTAAACAGATCCATGGCGCTGTAGGCATCGCTCAGCGCCTGGTGAGATAGGCTGCCGGGCATGATCAGATTTTGCGTCGTATTATTTTTCTGAAAAATTTTGCGAATTTTCTCCTCGCTGGGGCCGGAGCCCACGACCAGAAAGAAGGTGTCCCGCTGCCGGTCGATGAACTCGGCGGCGGCTTCCGCCAAATAGGCCAGGTTTTTTTCCGGCGCCAGCCGGCCCAGGTGTCCCACGACGCGGGCATTTTCAGGGATGCCGTACCTGTCACGAAAGTGGGACCGGCGTCCGCCGGCAAAAAAATCGATATCCACTCCGGTGGGTATTTCTTCGATGGGCCGTTTGACCCCGCGTTTCCGGATCAGGCGGGCGATACTGCGGCTGGGGGCCACGACGCGATCGCAAAAGTTGGCATAGCCGGTGGATAGATCGATGACGAATTTTTTCATGGATTCCGAATCCAGCGGAACATAGTGCGTGTATTTCTCATACAGGGTGTGATGGGTAAATACCAACGGCAGATTCTTGCGGCGGGCGGTGCGAAGGGCGGCATCTCCCATCAAAAACGGATGGTGGCTGTGAACGATATCGGGTTTGAACGCATCGATCCCCTGGGCGATGACAAATGGCATCGGTATTCTGACGGAAAAATCGCTGCCGTTGAAATTCTGCACCGCCGGCACGCGCAGCACCCAGTCCCCTTCGGCGGCATCGTTTCGATTTTCAGAATAGGTGGGTGACACCACCAGGACCTGATGGTTGAGGTTGCGCAAGTCTTGCGCGAAAAAATGCACCGATCGTGCGACACCGCCGATATGCGGCAGATAGGTGTTGGTGAACATGCAAATTTTCATTTTGCGACCGCCGTGAGTCTCCAGGGTTGCGTTAAATCTCCGAGCATTTCATTCCTAAAGCCCGGGATCCGGATTTCCACCGGCGGTGCCTGCCGGCGCCAACGGGCGTCCACGGTCAGCAATCGATCGTCACCCTGCCGTGAGATACGCACCGATACCGGACCGAACGGTGTCAGCGTCGGACCAAAGGCCAGAGCGGTTTCAGTGCCGAGCCATTCGGAAAAAATTCCGGCGCCCACGATTAATTTTGCACCCTCTTCGCGAATGAAAAGGTTGCGGATCATCATTACCCACTCGGCGGCCGCCCAGCCGTGCTGGCCGTCACCCATGCAGCCGCCGCCCGTATGGGGATGAATGGCCTCGGGCCACTGGCCGGTGGGGGAGGCCAGGGCCGCAACGGTTTCCACCATGGGGCGAAAGCGGGCGTCATTGCCGCGCAATAGTGTCTGGGCCACGCAAAGCGTCAGGTAGGGGTTGATCCCCGAGTGAATCATATCCTGAAAGAAGCCGCCGGAATGAAAGCAGTTTTCCATCAGGAAGGCAACGGTTCCCATGATCCGGGGATCTCCCTGGGTCACCAGCTGTAAGGGGTAATCAGCCACCAGCGAGCCGACGGCGCCGGCATCCATACGCCGATAGGGGGAAGCCGGTATGCCGCCGATTTTTCGTTTTTCAGGAATGGCGGCGATACTGTCGAATATGACGGACCGAAACTCGTCCGCCTCATTTTTCAGACGTGTCCGCACCTGCTCGGAATGGAACCTTCCGGCCAGACGGGAAGCGGCGATCAAGCCGGCCACGCCCCAGAAATCGTCCCAGTAATAGAAATCGTTGGGTCCCAAATGCTCCGCACTGAAACCGGCCGGCAGCAATCCGGCGTGCGCAGCATCTTTATCTGTGGATATCCGTTTTTTTCTTATCCAGTCGGCACCCTTTATCACGGCCTTCATCCAGGACCCGGGCAAGGGCTGATCGGTCAGTTGCTGAAACCGATTTATAATCCACAGCACCTGGCCGTTTGAGTCCCACTCACCTTCCTGGGACTGGAAATATCCGGAATACTTCTGGTGTGAAAAAAAATTTTCCAGGTGACGCCGGCAGCGGTCTGCCAGCCCGGCCGCCAGCATGGCATGGAGCATCAGGCAGGCATCCCGAAACCAGAAGCGCCGGTAGGTATAGGGCCCCGGGACCACCTCGGCGGCTGAAAGAAGGATCAGGGTCCGCAGGGCCGCATCATAGAGAAACTGAATCCAGGAATCCGGGACCTGCAGCCGGGCGGTGCCGTCCAGGGCGTCCTGCATGCTCTGACGCTGTTTTGGAAGCCGCCTGCCTTCCCGGCGCAGTTCTTCTCCCAGCGATACCCGGACCTCAAGCGAATGATCACGGTTTTTTTCAAGTTCGAACAGCGCAGCGGCCGTGGCCATGCCGACCTCGCATTGCCCCTGGGATGCGGCCTGCGTTTCACCGATTTTGTGAATGACATCCCCCTCCTGATATGTGGAAAAGAGCACCTGGTCGGGGGTGACGTTAAAGGCCACCGGGGTCTCACCGTTCACCCGCCAGTGAGCCTGCCGGGGATCGTAGGCGACGGTTTCGATAAACTGAATGCCCTCCGGATTGTAGGGCCGCAACGCCACGATCAGCCAACCGCCGTCCATCGAACGTCCGGTCAAGCGGGTGATCAACTGGGGATATTCATCCCGAAATTCGAGCGCCGCCTCGACCTCCAGACGCATCTCCTGTTTGCGGCTGATGGTTTTCACCGTCAGCCGGGGTTCGAATTCCAGACGCTGATCGACGATGCCCAGTTTGGAAGGCAGCAGCTTTCCGCCATCCGGGGTGACGATCCAGAAATCCAGCGACCAGCCGTCATGCAGCGGCGTCACTAGGCCGCGGGGATCCACAATCGGATAAAGAGGCAGATCCGGTCGGCCGAGGGCGGTCCAGTTGCGATGGGTGCAATTGACATGACTGAAGGTGAATCCCCGGGGAATGAAGGATGCGTCTCCTGGATCGAATTGTTTCTCCACCCAGTAAGGCCACACCCAGTCGAGGTTGTGCTGAATGGCGCGTGTGTTGATCAGACCGCGGGCGTGAAATACAATGCCGGCCCGCACCAGTTCCAGCGGTTCCTGCACCTCGGAGGGCTGGGCGAAGCGCCGCATGCGGGCCAGCAGATCGATCGGATCGATGATTCCGTAGGATCGTGCGGCCCGCTGTATCAGAAATTTCCAGGGTATCCAATGTTTCAGCATAAAGAGCGCTTCTGAACTAAATACATGCAGCACCCCATTTCCCCACGGGCAATGGGGTGTTACGTTGAAAAGCCTGAGGGGCCTTCAGGTTTCACGTGTCAGGTGTCAGCGTTGTCGTTGGCACCCTGCCTGGCAGGCATTGGGGTGAGAAATCCAACGTTGCTGACCCCATCCAACGGGCTAATTTCCTGAAACCTGAAGCCTGACACCTGAAACCTACAGGAGGGATCCCATGACAGCGCCCGAAATGCTTTCAGAGCAAACCACAGACTGTCCCGAGTGCCGGGGCATCGGAGAAATCAACGCCGAGATCTGCAGCAAATGCGAAGGATCCGGGAGAATTATTATCCACTCTCACCCCCACCGCCACGGTGATACCGAGCACAATCATCCACATCCACACAAGGCCGAACACAAAATCGAGGATGAGATCCCTCACGATCACCGGCATTGACGGCGCCACCCGGTTTCGGTTTGTTCCGGCTCGCCCATCAGCCCCCGAATGGAAAGGTTTCAGGCAGCCTCGAGGTCTGCTCCGGGTGTATTCAAGCGGTGGCGGCGCACGTTTCATCAAACCATATATAATCGTCGACCTGGCGCGCTAATTCGGCATCAAAATAGTGGCTCCGGAGTTCGGTCTATACCACTTTTCGGTAAACTTCCCGGTAATCGGCGTAGATGTCATATACGCGGCGCTTCAGATTTTTGATTTTATCGGAATCCTTTTTTTCGGCCCATCGCGGTTCGCTGATGGAAAACAGGGCATTGTTGATGTCGTCGATGTAGTGCTGGGTGGCTGCACACCATTCGCTGGTGCAGGTGTGCGCCATTTCCGAGCTTTCCTTGATGTCCCTTTCCAGCAGTACAATCGATTTTTCGAGTCCTTCAAGATACGTACGCCAGGCCTCGACCATTTCCCCCTGAAATTCGTCTTTGGGCATTACCATGATCCGAACCTCCTTTTGTCTTGTTTAATGTGGATTATCACCGGTATTTGATAAAATAGCCTCTGGACACCGCCTTTCAATGGGGTATCGAATGTATTTTCGAACCGATCTGATGGTAGCTTGACGGTAGACGCTGTTGAATAAAGCACCGGGGGGAACCCGAGTTTGTCAGGATTCGCCGACAGGTAAGGGGGGCATATCGGGCAACGCGGGGTGGACTCTCAAAATACAGGATGGACTCTATTTGGATAGGGTGCACCGCCCGATATGGTATACGATTTATAAGCCGGACTCAACAGGGTCACAGGGCGGTCTTATGGACGACCAGCTTTTCCTTTTCAACCTTGACGCTTTTCATCAAGGCGAAAAAAATAAAACGTACCCTTTCAATGTCGGTGGATTCGGCTATTTTTTGATAGAACTCAACCAGCGCGGAGTCAAAATCGAAAATGAGGCAGAGCGCATCGTCGGTCGTCATGTTGGGACCGATCCGCTCTGTGGGATCGTTGTTCAGTCCGGGAGCATCAGGAGAAAGCTGGAACCAGGTATCCAGGACTTCAGGGGCAGCTTCCTTCTTCAAAATACGGATTTCACTTTGCAGATAGTCGATGTGGCGGCGGACGGCATCCAGAAATATCCCATTTTGCCTGATTTCTTTGTGCTCTCTCAAACTTTCGTAAATCAGACTCATCTGATTGTAAAAATCCTTCGACAGGTTGAGAATGTCACGTGTTCGTACCGAGGTCATGGCGCTCTCCTTTTGTGGCACTTTTTCTCGACGCAAAACCGCGAGCAACCGCCTCGGACTCACAGGAACCAGCCGGATGTCGCACCGGGTGGCGGAAAGTCATGCCCGCTGCACGACCTCAAAAGATTCAGTCTCAGATTGAATCCTACCCCTTCTCCCAATGCAAAAAAAACATCTCCCCCTCAGGAACATCGGGCAAGATTCCCGCTCCCATTCATAGCCCTGGGCGAAATAGCTCTTAAATTACCTGACTCAGAACAATATATGCATTAATGATATGGGGTCAATCCTTTATTTTGGAGCTACTGGTGCGGTTTAAACGCCGAGCAGACGTTCTCTCCTTTCTAGTTCCGTCTTGCAGTCGATACAGTGCCGGGTGACCGGACGCACCCTCAGTCTTCTAACGGCGATTCGATTGCCACAGCCTTCACAGATTCCGTAGTCTCCGTCTTCGATGTCCTGCAATGACTGCTGGATTTTGTGCATCAGAAATTTTTCCCGGGTGCGAAACCGCAACGCCAGACTGAGGTCGTTTTCCATGACCGCCTGGTCCATCACTTCGATCGGACGCTCTTTATAGGTCTGCAATCCAAGAAGTGTGCTCTCCGAGTGGTGAACAAGTGTGTTCATCCATTCGTTCAGACGTCTTTCAAAATATTTCAGATCTCTGCTGTTCATTGGCTTTTTCCCATTTCTTCTTCGAAAGTTTGTAATTGACGGCTGTTGGGATTCCAGCCGCACATAACCTAAAAATGCGCCGAAGCGGGCTCAATATCGCAAAAAAAAACCAATCAGGTAAATAAGGTCAATCTTGTATTAATTGCCTTGAGACATGGTATCGGACGCTACTGTCCCCGGGATGGTGGATTTTTTTCGCTGTCGACCAAAATTCATCCTGAAGTATACAGGATAATCGCTCGGAATATACATTGCTAACTTTATTGTTTCACCCCTCGGGGTCATCTTATGTTTTTGGATAGCTTCAACGCAGGCTCAGGCTCCCGGCTCCCGTCACGATCAGCGGCTGCTGGGTATACGAGCGGCCGCCTCGGGCTAAAGGGCAGCCCGTCTGATCAAGTAAGAAACATTTTAAAAGGATCGGCTCCATTTTACCCCCTCCCTCAATCCCTCCCGCCGGGGGAGGGAAGTTGACTCCTCTCCCTTGACGGGAGAGGTCGGGTGAGGGTGATAAAATGGCAAAATGCCTTTTTAACCCAGAACCCAGAACCCCTGGCCCAGACCTGGATCAGATACCAATGGATTAATTTTAAGGACAGATTACTTGATGTTTCTTAAGCCGCTTTAACCAGTCGCGCCAGGGCAGGCTTGAACCTTGAACCTGGAATTTGTAGTTTCATATAAGGCGTAAGCACCCCGCCGCAAGGTATGTTGGCCATACTGATAGATAAGGATCGCCGCATGGGGAAAAAAGAAATCGAACTCAAAGAGAAAATCTTTCACCTTTCAATTCTGGATGCCGACGGCAATCTGGAAAAAGAGCTGGAACCCGATCTGGATGAAGCGCTTTTGACGAAACTGCACCGCTGTATGCTGTTGTCGCGTCGATTCGACGAACGCATGCTGTCTCTGCAGCGGCAGGGCCGCCTGGGAACTTTCGCTCCCGTCAAGGGCCAGGAGGCCGCTCAAGTGGGCGCGGCGGCGGCTTTGGAAGAAAAAGACTAGATAAAGCGCAAAAGACGCCGGCAGTGGAAGATAAGAAGGAGGCGGAAGCCAAAGAAAAATCGGAAAAAAAATCAAAGGACCGGGAAGGCGGGGATGAAGGCGAAAGCCGACCGCCGCCGGAAACCAAAGACAAAAAAGAAGCGGAAGCCAAGGAAGAATCGGACAAAGAAACGGCCTCAAAAATCGCAGACCAGAAGTCCGGGGATGAAAGGGAGAAACGATCCCGATCCGATGGAAAATCTGACCAAACTGAAGGGAGAAAGGCGCGCAAAGGGCCGGTTCCCGCCACGCCGGCCACCCGCCGGTTGGCGCGCGAGCTGCAGGTGGACCTCGATCAGGTAAAACCCAGTGGGCCGGGGGGGCGGGTCAGCGCCGAAGACGTCCAGGACCATGCCAGGAGCAAGGGACAGGCAAAAAAGACTTCCGCCGAAGAAGCGCCCACGGAAGAGAAAACCCCGGAGAAAAAAACAGCTGCCAGACGGGCGGAGACCGAAGATGGCGGGCTGCCCGACTTCAGCCAATGGGGAGAGGTGCAGCGTACGCCTTTGCGCTCCATTCGCCGGGCAACCGCCAAGCGGATGGCTTTATCCTGGTCCCGGATTCCCCATGTCACCCATGAGGACCTGGCGGATATCACAGATCTGGAGCGGTTGAGACAGGAAAACAAGGATGAGGTCGGACAGCGGGGCGGGGCCTTGACGATTACGGTTTTTGCCATCAAGGCCGCAGTGGCCGCATTGAAGGCCTTCCCTCGGTTCAACGCCAGTTTGGACGCAGACGCAGGTGAAATTATCTTCAAAAAATATTTTCACATCGGGATTGCGGTGGACACGGAACGGGGACTGCTGGTTCCGGTGGTACGCCATGCCGACTGCAAAAGCATGGTCGAACTGGCCAGAGAGGTTTACGATCTGGCGGAGCGAACCCGCCAGGGCGAGGTGCAGCCTGCGGATATGAGCGGCGGCACTTTTACCATCACCAATATCGGCCCTCTGGGAGGCGCCGGGTTCACGCCGATTATCAATTACCCCCAGGTTGCCATTCTGGGGCTTGCCAAAGCCCGGCTTCAGCCGGTGATCCGCGGCAGCAGCGATGATTTCGAAGTGGCTGCGCGGCTGATGCTGCCCCTGTGCCTGGGTTTCGACCATCGAATTGTGGATGGGGCCGATGCCGCCCGTTTCCTGGGAGGAGTCATTCGACTGCTTGAAAATCCGAAACAGTTGATGCTAGGCGCCTAAACTTTTGTTGAGCAGCGCTTGGTAAAGGGGCCGGTAACGTGAAGCTATCCCGTCAAAGCTACTGCTGGTGGGGGGCGGGTACGTGGGGGGTGGAGATAGGTTTCATTTATGCCGCTCCGGGCCGCGAGGTGACCCGGGTGGAAATGACGGATGGATTGATGCCGGGCGCGGACCGGAATCTGGTAAAACCGTTGCAAAAAGTTCTTGGCAACCCACATTCTGACTAAATGGTTCCTGAATTGGCCTTCCTGTCAGTCTACATGATTTTAACCACCCAAATACAAACTATCCCTCATTGTAATGCGCCTTTCCAATCATAATGTTTAAGGGAAAGAAGGTTGAGCTGAAATGGAGCCGGAAGCAGGAAAGTCAGGGCGGGTTGACCCCGATGAGACCCGGTTCACCAAACCTTGTGCATTTTCAATCATTACTAAGCGGAAAGGAGGAAATTCCATGAGTGAGCCATTGGAAAGAGATGTGAGCGGCAAATGCGATAACTGTGAAGATCGCGTCAAAAAAGGTGAAAAGGAGCGCCAGGAAGAGCTGGAAAATGAAAACGTCAAAAGCCCGGACGAGTATCCTGAAGCCCCCGGCGCCAAATCGAGAAATGCGCCTCCGGGATCCATGGGGGGCAAGGTGTAACCCTGTCCAGCCCAACGTTCTCCTGATTGAAAAATCAGCGACCATCCACAGGGCATGGCCCCCTCCAGGGGCTTTCATCGGATCGCTGGCTCTGCTGGTAGTTGATGATTTGACGTCCGATCCGGCCGGCGGCACCCGACCTGGTGGCCAAATGACAGGATTCGGGCAAACTAGGGAATCGGCAGTTAAATCCTGCCGATTCCTTTTTTGTTTATCATTTTAATTGACATCGTTGTATTTGACTGTTTATTTTATCTCGTGCCAAAGGCGCTTCGCGAACCCCTTAGGGATCAAAATCGGAAGGTTGGAAGGTAAATTTTTTTCTGATCAGATCGGCTGGTTTCAGCCGGATACGGCGTGTATCAGGAGGTACGAGGAACATGAAAAAGTCAACATTTTTGGGACTGCTCCTGCTGGTGGCCGTCTGCAGCCCCGCGCTGTTGTGGGCGAGACCTCCCGTCGAGCTTGCCGGTTTTGTTCTGGGCGGACAAATCGAACACTTTACGAACAAGGTACAGATGGATACCGTGATACCCGTTCGTTATCTTGAAAGCCTGAAGGAAGTTGAAACCAAAGACGTCAAGGGCTTCAAGACCGGTCTGCTGGTTTACAACACCTGCGTCGATCCATCCCGAGTCGTGCGCTTAAAGTTCAAATATGCCGATAATTCCAAAAAATTTTTCGAAGCGCTTTTGAAACGTTATAAAGAAAGTCTGGGCGAGCCGAACGAATGGCGGGGAGACCCGTTTCACATCGTGCTGGCCTGGAAATGGCATGTGACGGATGATGAAGGCAATCGCATCAGCATCATCCTTCAACACAATACACGGGACGAGGAAGAAAAGCAGGGAAATGTCGTCAAGATGACCGTCTGGAATTTAATCCTCGAGGAAGAACGGTGCTTCGAGCACAAACACCCCCAAAGCACCACACCGCCGAAATTTACCTTCACCGATCCGGGCAGCGTCGACTGGGAGCCGCTGATACCTCGCTGATTCCGTAGGCGGGCTGAAGCGGATTGACATCCTGTCCAAATACAATCGAATTTCCCACAGCAAGCCGTGAGCGGACTCATGGTTGAAATTTGCTCGGGGAATGGGAGAAAAACCTTCGCTTTTAGGCGAAGACTGACCAGTTGATTGAAGTTCGGAGACATCGGTCGGTCTTTTCTGATTTGGTTGCCGAGACTTTTTGCAGGAGGCTTCCTGCTTGGGAAGGAGGTTCAGTATGAAAGCCAATACACCACAAGAACGCGCCATCGGTGCAATAATGGGCATTTTCATCGGCGACGCACTGGGGGTGGGCCCCCATTGGTATTACGATCTGGACCAATTGAAAAAAGATTACGGTGAATGGATCGATAATTATACCCGCCCCAAGGCCGGCCGCTATCACGCGGGACTCAAGGCCGGCGAAAATTCACAAACCGGGCAAGTGGCCGGTTTTTTGCTGGAGTCGGTGGCCGGGCTGGGAAACTACGACGAGTCCGACTTTTGTTTGCGGCTCGATGCCCTCATCGCGACGCTCGACGGCACGCCTTCGGGAGGGCGCTACACGGATGTGGCCATGCGGGATGTCTGGCATGCCCGGCAGGCCGGGAAAAAATGGCCTCGGGTCGGAAGCTTCGCCGATACCGCCGAGGCTGCAATCCGCCTGCCGGTACTGGGCGCCCGTTACCATAACAATTTCAAAAAGCTGGTTGAGTTCCTGCGGTCCAACGCCCTGTTAACCCACCGGGATCCATTTATCGCCGGACGTTCGGTGGCCTTCGGTTTGACGGTCGCCGCCCTGATCAACGGCGACAGCCTGGAAACCGCCTCCAAATCCATTATCCGGCAGACCCAGGAGCTCTCCCTCGCCGTTCCGCTGCCGGAGATGGGGGAAGGGGAGGGGGGTGTCCCCGAGATGTCATTTCACGACGCCATTCTGCAACCCGGCTGGTCCTACGAAGCTGCGCGGGATGAGGCGATTCGAATCAATCCGCCTTGGACGGCCTGCCGCTTGTTCGGGTTGGCCTGTTCCCTGGATTTTATGCTGCCGGCGGCCTACTATTTTGTTTCGCGGTTTGAAGATGACTTCGAACTGCCCGTTCTTTCGGCCGTAAATGGCGGCGGCAACAATATGGCCCGGGCGAGTCTGACCGGTGCCCTGGCGGGTGCTCAGGTCGGTATCCGGGGCATTCCGGAACGGTTCATCACCGGTTTGGCCGGCTATGAGCGGTTGCTGGAAATGGCCGAACGGGTGGCCCATGCCGGCGGGGAGAAATAAGTTGAGGCCGCTGGCTAAAGGGCAGCCAGATTGATCGAAGATAGAAACATTCAAAAAGGATTGCATCATTTTACCCCCTCCCTCAATCCCTCCCGCCGGGGGAGGGAAGTTGACGCCTCTCCCTTGACGGGAGAGGCCGGGTGAGGGTGATTTAAATCGCCAGAGTTCCAATAAACTGAATGAAGTTTCACATAAGTTTCGGCGCTATCCGGAGGGAGTCGACCTTTTTCCCCCCAGTCTCGACCGCAGCCGATTTTGGGCCAGCCAGCCGGCCACCACTACCACCAGGGCGATGCCGCCCGCGATGGCAATGTTGCTCCAATCCGGATGTTTCAGGGCAGCCAGCAGACGGCCGGCAAACATCGTAATGGCGACAATCCCCGGCAGCATACCCAGTGCGGTTCCCAGCAGGAAATCCCTGAGTCGGATTTGGGAGGCGCCGGCCACCATGTTGACGATGGTAAACGGGGCGACCGGTATGTTGCGTATCACCGCCACCGTCAAAATTCCCTGGCGGGCGAGCTGTCTGCTCAGCCGATTCAACTTGCCTCCGGCCAGTTTGCGAATGGAATTTTTGCCGATCGCGGCCCCCACCAAATAGGCGGCCAGCGAATTCAACAGGCTCCCGGCCAACGCATAAGCCAGGCTCAAGTATTCGGGAAAGATCATCGCGGTGGCGCCGATCAAAAGCGTGATGGGAATCATGATCAACCCGCCCACCACATACACCCCCAGGACCGCCAGGGGCAGCAGCGGGCTGCCCTTCATATAATCCGCGAGAGTGGTCAGGGTCTCCAGGCTCAACCACTGCGAAAGCGGGGTCCAGCGCCAAGCTGCCGCCATGGCCAGCAGCACCAGCAGGATTGCAACCAGTTTAACCACGTGAAACCGGACGGATTTACTTTCTTCCCGCTGAACGAACTGATCGAAAATCCGATCCAGTTCGACCGGCTTTTCCGGGTCCAGCCAGTCATCGCCGGGCACCAGCGAACTGCCGTCGACAAAGGGAGCCTCATAGTCCATTTTGTAGAAAAGACGATCCTGGCCGGGTACCGAGTCGATGGGCCCGATCAGCGACCCGCCTTCGGCGATCGCCGCGGCGACCCGATCCTTAGACGTGCCGAGATGTTCGGCCAGCAGCGTGTTGCGGAAATTGGCGATGGCGGCGGCAATCCTGGAATTTCCTTCTGATTCCAGGGCCAGGGAACATTCCGAATCGAGTCCCATGGAGCGGTTGCTCAAATTGGCGGATCCGATCATCAGGAAGCGATCATCCACCACCAAGGTTTTACCGTGTACGTATACCGACTCCTTCCCACCGGCGATAACCGGATACACGATCCGCAGCCGGGAGTGGAGATCGGCCTGTTCGAGCTTGGCCAGTATTCGGGCGCGAATTCCGTCCATGGCGCTTTGTTCCAGCCAGCCCGATGATTCCCGCGGAAGGACCAGGACGATTTCAGGTCCTTTTTCCTGCTGAAGGCTTTTTTGAAGTGCACCGGCGACCGACACCGAGGTCAGATACTGGTTTTCAATGTAAATAAATTCTTGGGCCGCGTCGATGGCATCACAATATAAATTCTGGATTTCACAAACCCCCGGACGGCCCTTGAACGCCGGTAGGGTACGGGCGATGCCGACGGTAACATTTGTCAGAGCGGGCTCAATACCTGAAGGCCAGACATCACCGAGGGCATCCGCGGGGTCCAGTTGTTTGCCGGTCGCCCACCGCCAGCGGTTTCTGAACAGGCTGCCCAATGCGGCCGCCGCTTCCCCTTCCACCATCATCTGGATATCGTGAAACGGCGCATAGGAATCGCCGTCGACATCCTTGCGGTGCGGGTCGTCCAGGCGGTGCTCGGGGGTATCCCAGCGGTTGGCCGTCAGATCGAGCCCTCCGCAAAATGCGAGGGCATCATCGATGACCACGATTTTTTGATGCTGGGAAGCCCCCAGGGGATGCTGATCGTCGAGATGAAAATGGATGCGGCGGTGGGTTTTCCAGTTCAGACTGATGATGGGCAGCCATTCACGCTCCCGGAAATAGAGCATGGGAAAATCCCAGGCGAGTATGTAGGCGTGCAAACCGGCTGTTTTCTTGACCGTGGTGTTTAAGAAATTTCCCAGACGCGTGCTGCCGTTTTCGCCGGCATCGCCCCGCAACAGCTCGATCCGGCTGTCGATGTCCCAGGCGGCGATATATAAGTTTTTTCTGGCATTTTTGACGGCATCCACAAATGCTTTGAAATAAGCCGCACCGTCGATCAGAAAGGCGACCCGGCTGGCGGACGCCTTGCGCCAGCAATTTCTACCTTCATCAAGGATTGTCATTATCAGCAGCTTTCAATCTTTATCGCGGACGAGTTCGTTGAACACGCCCCCTTTTTCCATGAGTTCCTCATAGGTTCCGGTTTCGGCGATCCGGCCGGCCTTCATAACGGCTATCTTGTCATAATTTTTAATGTTATCGAGGCGGTGCACTACGGCAAGCAAGGTGGTTTTCTCCTTCAAGTGGGTTTCGAGGAGATTTTGTATACGGGACTGGGACTCGTTGTCAAGTCCGGATGTCGCCTCGTCCATTACGAGCACGGTCGCCTCCTTGAGCAATATCCGTGCGATGGCCAGTTTCTGCCGCTGTCCGCCGGACAGGTTTTTGCCCTTGGTGCCGACCCGGTGCTGCATCCCCATGGACAAGATATCCTCAAGTATTCCTTCCTCGATCAAAAGGTGATTGATGTGCTGGTTGATCTTTTCCTGAACCGCCCCGCCGGTGTTTTTCAGATTGCCAAAAAAAATGTTGGTGAGCACCGGACGGCTATCGATATATTCCGACCGATCATAAAAATCAAAGGCCTCGGGCGCTTCCGAGGATATGAAATTCGTGAAGTGACGACGGGCTTCCAATATCCGGATTTTAAAGCGTGCGGACAGGTCCACCAACTTGTGCCGTCCCGGACAATACTGCAGGGAAAATCGCAGCAACACCCGGTGATCCGCCGGTGAAAGCGCTTCCATTCCTTCTTTTTTCAGCTGTGCGGCGATCTTTTTGACGCGCTCAATTTCATTCGGCTCAATCGGCGATCCCGGTCCGAATACGGCCGCCGGCGGCAGATTTCCCAGAATGTTGAGGGATTGGCGGACAATGTCGCCACCGAGCTTCAGCAGGGGCTGTCTCAATCGGGTGGATTCCAAAAAACGGATGAATATTTCATTTTCGGGCAGTTGGTCTTCAGCAAAAGTCAGGCGGCGTGCCACGCCGAAGGTCAAATTTTCAGCTATGCTCGAATACGAAAGGAATTTCTCCGGGTCATAATATTCGATGTGTTCGGAAAGCGTCTTGGAAAATTCCATGAGAAACAATTTGCGCAGCCGGATGATTTTGGTTACGAGGTTCCGATTTCGATGGATGTCCAGCAGGGCGTTCAAACCGAAATACAGGACATCGACGAAAATGCCGCTTTGCTGCAGCACCTGGATTTTGCGGTCCAGCGAGGGGCGGCCGCCTTCATCGATCCGGTCCAGATTTTCATATTGAGCCCTCCAGGCGTACAGGAGATTGTCCTCCACCGTACCGTCAAAGATAAACGGCGTTTGGGAAACAAAGCCGATGTTGGCGATGATATCCTTTTTGGACAGGGTCGCGACTTCCTGACGACCGATCCTGATCCGGCCGCCGGTATAACGATATAACTGCACGATACATTGTGCCAGGGTGCTTTTGCCGCTTCCGGAAAAACCAACCAGCGCCATGTGCTCGCCGGGTTCCAGGGACATGGAAATGCCCTTCAGCAGGCGGGTGCCGTCCTCGGTCTCGAAGGACACATCTTCGAGCTCGATCCGGCCCTCCAGATCGAAGGGTTCCCTTCCCCGCGGTACGAGTGCATATTCGGGTCTGGAATCGAAATATTGAAGCGTACGCCGGTAGGTTACGGCCGAGGTCTTGTAGGCCTGGTAAAACTGGATCAGCTCTTTCCAGGGATCATACAGTTTCTCCTGGGCCGACAGAAACGCAACCAGAGCTCCGAGCTCCAGGTGCCCCTCGATGGCCAGATATCCTCCGAAAGAAAAAACCAGAAAGCGACTGAAATTGGTAAACAGACTGTTGACGACTTTAATCCCATAGCGGTACAGGCGCCAGCTGATCCGGACTCCGAGCAGGCGGTCCACCAGGGCATCGAATTTGCGCTTCTCGATGGCGAAGGCGCCGTTGGCCTGGATCTCGTGAATGCCGGCGACCGACTCCCCGATTTTGCCGGCCAGTCTGCGGCCGGCGTCCACCCGCTTTTTGTTGTAATGGTTCACCCGTCTCTGCAGCACGGGGATCAGCAGCAGCACGGCCGGATAGACACTCAGGGTGACGACCGCCAGCAGCGGATTCAGCCAGATCAGATAGCCGGTGAAAGCACCCAGCATCAACAGATTGGTTACAGGCACGGCGATCGCCATGCCGACGAAATCCCCGGCGGTGGCAAGCTCCGTGGTCATGGCCGCGACCACCAGACCTTCCTGGGTCCGGCGATAGAAACCCAGCGGCAGGGTAATGATATGACTATACAGATCCTTGCGCATATTCGCGACGGTCCGCTGGCCGATGACGGTTTGCAGGGAGTTGATCAGAAATTTCATTCCGCTGGCGATTATGAATGATGCCAGATAAATTCCGCCATACAGCATGAGCAGATTGTATTTTCTCAGGTTTATGGCTTCATCCACGATGCGCTTCTGCATTTCGAGCGGCAGCACATTGGCAAAAACCGAAATGACGGCGGAGACAATCAACAGGACCTGAAGCTTTCTGTTTTTGGTAAAGATCCATGAAGCGAGCGACTTGTCGACGATTACCGTTTGGGTCTTTGGCATGTTTATCTCCATCTTTTGCAGTGCGACAGCGGTACGCGGGACTTTTGGGTCAACCATACCAGAATGTGCCGACAGCCCAATAAAGCCCACTGTGTATATGGCGCGACAGGGTCCTGTATTTTCGTGCTTACCCGTTTAAGTCGGCCGGAGAGACATTTCGGCAATGGGTTCCTTATTTTGCTGCATTAGGCGATCAATCGTATTTGACTATCCGCAGACAGTAATTATTGTTTTGGGTGCGGCGACCTGTCTCAAAACTTGTGATGTGAAAGGATAAGACCATGAACTGTCCGACGTGCCAATCAGCGATGAACCTCTTGCGGATCGGGGAGGTTCAAATCGATGAATGCCCGCAGTGCCGGGGCATCTGGTTCGACAAGGGCGAGCTGGCGGAAGCCCGGGATGAAGTGGACCCGGACCTGCGTTTTATGGACTTCGAGATATGGAATCGAAAGGATGATTTCGATATCGGGACGGGAACGCTCGCTTGCCCGCGTTGCCGGGATATATCCCTGCGCACGGCCAATTTCAGGGAACCCGACATGGATATCAACTTCTGCCCATCGTGCGAGGGGGTCTGGCTGCATGCCGGCGATTTTCACAAAATCCATCAGACGCTCAGAGATGAAGCGGCATCGAAAAGCATCTCCGATTATGCCAAAACCAGTCTGAAGGAAGCGTCGGAAATTTTAACGAACCCGGGCAAAGCCATGTCGGAGTGGAAGGACCTCAAATCCGTGCTGCGCATGTTGCGGTACCGAATTTTCCTGGAAAATCCAAAGTTCAGAAATGTACTGATGGGGCTTCAGAAGTCCTTGCCGCTATGATGCCCGAGGCCGATACTGGGTACTCGATACGTGCGCCCGTTGCGGATGCACCGGGCGCTCATTTCTGGCGCGAGCGGGTGTTTCGGGCTAAAAGGGCCGCCCGTCTGATCAAAGGAAGAAACTAAAAAATTCGGTAGATTCCCCAAGATCCTGCTAATCCTGTCAAAAAAAATCATAAAATCGAATCCATTCCGATGGTGTTTCTTTCCCCTTTTCTAAAAGGGGGACTGAGGGGGATTTCTGCTCATTGGCACGTTCGATCGGCGGCAAACCTTGAACCTCTGAACCCTGGAACGCTGAACCTGAAAATTGTAGTTTCATATAAGCCGCGGCCTCGGGCGAAAGGGCAGCCCGATTGATCAAAGACAGAAACTATGCCATTCTGGCGTAGTTTCATACGAGCGGCCGCCTCGGGCTAAAGGGCAGCCCGATTGATCAAAGACAGAAACTATTCATCATCGCGCCAAGACGCCAAGGCGCCAAGATTATTTATATTTTTAATCATTCCCTTTGCGAGCTTTGCGACTCTGCGCGAGATAAAATATTTGTAGTTTCATATAAGCGGGCGCCTCTGGCTAAAGGGCAGCCAGTTTGATCAATAAAGAAACTTTTTAAAAGGATCGACTCCATTTTACCCCCTCCCTCAATCCCTCCCGCCGGGGGAGGGAAGTTGACTCCTCTCCCTTGACGGGAGAGGCCGGGTGAGGTTGATAAAATGGCAAAATGCCTTTTTAACCCAGAACCCAGAACCTTGAACCTTGAACCTGGAATTTGTAGTTTCATACGAGCGGCCGCCTCGGGCTAAAGGGCAGCCCGTCTGATCAAAGACAGAAACTGTGGCATTTCGGCGTAGCAAGGATTCAAGGGGTCGAGGGGTCAAGGGTTCCAGGAAAGGCTTGACCGGTCTTTTCACTTGACCCCTGGAATCCTCGAATCCTTGAACCCCAGCCTTCGGCCTTAGCCAAAGGTAGTTGACATGAAGTTTCATACGAGCCGCCTGGTCAGCACATGCCGGCTCAGGAAACATCCGGATCTGCGGACATATCGGCCCGGGCCAGGATCGTTTCGATGGTCTCTGCCAGGGGCGTTGCGGTATTCACCCTTATTTTGATTCCATCTGCAATTTCTTCCGGCGCTTCATAGCGTTTTTTAAAGTCTTCCAGGTGCGCCAGCCGGGCATCAGACACGGCGGCGGCGCCACGCCGGCGCAGTCGCTCCCGGATAACCGCCTCAGGGCAGCGACACTCGACAAACAACAGGTTGACATCCATATCCCGCCCCAGGCGCAGCACTTCACGGCGTTGGTGTTTTCGACTGAAGGTCGCGTCCAGGATCACTGAACGGCCGTGGTCCAGTTCTTCCTGGGCCAGCAGCAGCAGTTTCCCGTAGGTCAGCGAGGTGGCTTCTTCCCGGTAAATCCCTTCGGCGAAACCGGTTGCATCGGGTGC
Organism: uncultured delta proteobacterium; assembly: GCA_963774425.1. Taxonomy (GTDB): domain Bacteria; phylum Desulfobacterota; class Desulfobacteria; order Desulfobacterales; family JAFDCJ01; genus JAFDCJ01. The sequence continues at coordinate 278,619 of CAVZEZ010000002.1, forward strand.
GGAGGTCTGCAGTGCGAACAACTTCTTGCGGACCACATCCGAGCATATCACCGCTATCTGGAGCGCGTCCGCGAGGGATGCGGCCACCGTACTCTTGCCGGAAGCGATCAGTCCGCAGACCACCCAGAGGGTGGGGCGGGTGAATTGCACGGCGTAGCCGTAGGCAAGATCCACCAACCGCCGCGTCTGGCGGCGCAGACCGCCCTGTGCTTCCGGCGAAAGTTGGCCCTGTTTGATCCGGAGGCAGTTGACCTTGGCCCGCACGAAAGCGCGGTAGCATTTGTAGAAGTCGAGCACCACAAATACTTCCCGGTCGCCGCTGTAGCGGGCGTAAGCCTCCAGCAGCGCACGTGAAATATCGGCATTGACGTGGAAGTCCAGATCCATGGCCAGAAACGCCAGATCCGAGGCGACATCGCCGCAGCGAAAGCGGCGGTTGAACTCGATGCAGTCGATAATCTGAATCCCGTCGTCCGTGAAATAAATGTGATCGATTCTCAAATCACCGTGACCCTCGCGGATCTTATTTTCCTTCAGGCGTCTTTCAAATAAGTTCCGGTGTCGCTGCAAGAAGGCGCGGCTGACCGCCCGGATGATCTGATACATGCGGCGGTCTATCAGGCTGCCGGCAAATTCCGCGGTCTGAGCGAAGTTTTCCTCACAATTGGATGTGACCGTGTCCCACGAACCGGTGTCATTTATCTGCTGACTGCAGCGGGCCGCTTCATAAAAATCGGACAAAATCCGTGCCAGCTGCTCGATTATCCGCTGATCCACCCGTCCCGCCCGCAGGCCATGGGCCATGGATGACTCGGTGGGCAATTGCCGCATTTGCACTGCATATTCCGCGATCTCGCCCGGCCCCTCGAAATAATACTTCCGATCGCTTTCGGTGATTGAAACGACTCCCAAATAGACACCGTCTGTCAGGCGTCGGTTCAGGTCGACTTCCATTTTGCAGAAATGACGGCGCTTTTCCAGGGTGGTGAAATCGAGGAAATCCATATCGACCGGCTTTTTTATTTTGTAAACAAACTCACCGGTTAGAAACACCCGGGAGATATGGGTTTCCTCGACCCGTATCCCATCGGTGGAATGGGGGTAAAAATCAGGATTCAGCATTGCCGCTGCAATGCGGGATTGATCATCTTCCATGGCCGCCTTCCCGGTTTCAATTTATCAATTTATAATACATCCCTGCCCGTTTTAATATACATGCGATACTTTATTTTAATCATGAAAACTCCGCTTTGGAGTCAGCTCGGAGTGAATGGGGTCCGCCTGATGAAACAGTGATGAATCCGAAACACGAAGCAGAATGCTCGAACCAAATCTCAATAACCGCAATTCAAATCTTCTAAACCGTCTACCTGCATTGGCTTGCGGCCGGGCGCCGATCCGCGGCCGGCTCGCTGCCCGACAGCGCGGCGGCCGCTGGTTGACAATCCCCTCGATCAATTTTAGTATAGAAGCTAAAGATTTTCGATAATTGACCGATAAGATTCCTAAAATCTGCGGCCGTCAGCGCTGGCGAAGACCTCGCGCAGATTCCGGGAATTTTTTTCCGCCGAAAGCGGGGTTTCCAGGACCGGATCTGAAGTTATGGGCTATGCCGTAATCAATGCCGTGGAATGATGGAACCATTATTCCACCATTCCGATTACCCGGCGGCTTCGATGGGGTAAACCCCGCTTTAGAGAATCGTAGTCAAAGTCCGATTTCCGAACCCGGATACTTCGCCAACGCCTAAAACAGATCGTGCCGGACACTTCAGGAGAAAAAGATGTGTAATCCTTTTGCCGTAACCGATTGTGCCCTGATTGCCATTGCCACGGGCGAAAAAGCCCAGAACATAAGGGAAATGCACAACCGGCTCTTGCAGACCCATGACGACAACGTCATCTACTACCATTTCTGGGGCGGGCTGCTGCGCCCGCACTTTGTCGACCGGGAATATCAGAACCATTTCGCCGGCTGGGCGTTTCACGACCTGCACGACAACCGGCTGGCTGAGAAGCTGTCAATTATCAATCCGGCGCATTATCATTCGATCGAAGCACTGCGTCAGGAGGTTATCGAAGTTTTCGAAGCCCGCATGGATGAGGATGACGCCGCAACCCGGGTGGAAGCGGAGCATCCCTTCTTTTTCATGCGTTCGCAAATCGTGGTTTTCGATACGCGTCTGCGGGTCGCCACGCCCGAGGAACTTCCCGGGTTGACACCGGATCTGTCCCTGGGCAGCCTCTTTTATCACTTTATAGACTCCCGGCGACGCAGTGAATCGGGCGGTGATGACTTCACCCAATGGCTTCAGTGCTGGGGCGGACGATATCGAGATCTGATGGATGAAATTCTGACCGTCGATCCCTATTTCAACAGCCTGATCGAGCTGCGCGAGGAGTTGGCCGCGATTTTCAGCTCCCATTTGAATTCCGAGGAATAACCATGACTGAATTGCTCAATCAATATGCCCCCATTGTCGGGGCCAACGTTATCGATCACCTGCGCCAGTTGGCCGAACCGCTTCAGGGAATGAAAGTGGTGCACGTCAATTCGACGCGCGAAGGCGGCGGTGTGGCTGAAATACTGCACCGCTTGATTCCGCTGAAGCAGGAGCTGGGATTGGATGCGAGCTGGGAGGTCGTGACCGGTGATTCCCAATTTTATCAGTGCACCAAAAAGATGCACAACGCGTTGCAGGGCAATCGCGACGGAATCACCGACGAATTGCTGCAGCACTATGAAGCCGTCAACAGGACCAATTGTGAAAGACTCAAAGGCCTGCTGCAGGAGGCGGATATCGTCATCATTCATGATCCCCAGCCGGCGCCCTTATTGAAATACTGCCCGGATCGCAAGGGTAAATGGATCTGGCGCTGTCATATCGATGCCAGCCGCCCGTTTCGTCCGGTCTGGAAATATCTGCGGAAATTTGTCAGGGATTACGATGCCAGCATCTATTCGCTGCCGGCCTTTGCCCAGCCCATGCCGCATCCGCTTTACATCATACCCCCCAGTATCGATCCGCTGAGTGACAAGAATGTCAGCCTCGATGCCGCTGAGGTGGAGGCGGTCTGCGCCGGCTACAGCCTGGATCCGGAACGGCCGATCATCTCCCAGATATCCAGATTCGACCGGTTCAAGGATCCGGTGGGTGTGGTTCGGGCCTATTCGATGGCCAAGGACTTCGGACCGCCGTTGCAGCTTGTCCTGGCCGGCGGCACGGCCACCGACGATCCCGAAGGCGAGGAAGTACTGGCCGAAGTCAGTTCGGCCGCCAAGGGCGATCCGGATATTCATGTGCTGCTGCTGCCGCCGGATGCCCACCGGACGATCAATGCCATCCAGCGATTATCGACGATTGTCATGCAGAAATCCCTCAAGGAAGGATTCGGGCTGACCGTTACCGAGGCCCTGTGGAAAGGCAAGCCGGTGATCGGCGGCGATGCCGGCGGCATCCGCCTTCAGGTCGTCAATCACCAAACCGGTTTTCTGGTCAACACCCCTGAAGGGGCCGCCCTGCGGATTCGCTATTTGTTGAAGCATCAGGAGCGACTGCGGAACATGGGAGAGACGGCCAAGAAATTCGTTCTGGAAAATTATCTGTTGACCCGGCATCTCCGGGAGTACCTCACCATGATGTTGGCGATCATCCGCAACAGCAGCGACCGGATCGAGCTTTAATGACGCGGCCCGAGGCCTGCGGCCGGTGGAGGCTGGAAGTTCAGGCTCAAAGCTCAAAGCTCAAAGCTGAAAGCTGAAAGCGAAGGGCGAGGGAAGAGGAAAGAGGAAAGAGGAAAGCGAAGGGCGGAAAGATAGAAGGCAAGAAGATTAGAAGTTCAGAAGATCGGAAGGCGGAGGTCGGAGATCAGAGATCAGAGATCGGCAAATGCATAAGGCTCCGCCGGCTTTAAGTTTCTTTATTGGCCTCCGACCTCTGGCCTTTAATCCCTAAATCCTTAAATTCCTCAATCCCTCAATTCCTAAATCCCTAAATCCATAAATCCCTTGATCACCTTCCATCTCCCGTCCCCTGTCTGTCCTCCGCCCTCCCTCCTTGATCCTTTATCCTTTATCCTCTCTCCTTTATCCTCTATCATCTAACCTTTTTATCCTATTGTAAAAATACAAATGGCCCCTTGAAAAAATACAGGATTTACCTTATTTACCCCTTTCCCCGGGTGCAATAGGATCAATAAATGCCGTTGGTAAGATTAAATCCAAATCCACAAAAGCGATCGTTTACCGAACCATCCAATCCACAAACCCCATGATTCAAGGAATCCAATGCCGGCAGAAATAAACGACGACAGACGACGGGTGATTATCGAAGGCGTTCAACCGGAAATTGACGGCGGCCGTTTTGCAATCAGACGAGCGGTGGGCGAGGAGGTCGAGGTGGAAGCCGACATTTTCACTGACGGCCACGACGTCATTTCGGCTGTTTTGCTGTACCGCCGGGAGGACGATACCGCCTGGAAAGCGCTTTTTATGACCGCCCTGGTCAATGACCGCTGGCGGGGTTCTTTTCAGGTGGAAGCAATCGGCCGCTATATTTATACGCTTCAGGCCTGGATCGATCCCTTCCTGACCTGGCGGCGGGATCTGCGCAAAAAATTGGACGCCGGACAGGAGGTCGCAACGGATCTGCTGGTCGGATCGGACATTATCCGGAAGGCGGCCCTGCAGGCCTCCGGGGATGAACGGAACCGGCTGGCCGACTGGGCGGACCGGCTGGCTTCCGACGGATCCACGGAAGAAAAGGCAAAGCTGGCCCTGAATGCGAAGCTGGGACGTCTGGCAACCCGCTTTCCCGACCGCGGCCAGGCAGCGCGCTACCCCAAAATACTCACGGTTACTGTCGAACGGCCAAAAGCCCGCTTCAGTGCCTGGTATGAAATGTTTCCACGATCCGGCAGCGGACAGGAGGATCAGCACGGCACCTTCGACGATTGCGAGAGCCGTCTGCCATACATCGCCGAAATGGGATTCGATGTGCTCTACCTGCCGCCGATTCATCCCATCGGCCGTTCCAATCGCAAGGGGAAAAACAATACCCTCGATCCCGGGCCGCAGGATCCGGGCAGTCCCTGGGCCATCGGCGCCCCGGAGGGCGGACATCGCGCAGTGCATCCCGAACTCGGCACCCTGGAAGACTTTCGCCGGTTTGTAGCCAAAGCCGGAGAGCTGGATATCGAAGTGGCCATGGACCTCGCTTTTCAATGCGCGCCGGACCATCCCTATGTCCGGGAGCATCCGGAGTGGTTTTACCGGCGTCCCGACGGCCGCATTCAGTATGCCGAAAATCCCCCTAAAAAATATGAGGATATCTATCCCCTGAATTTTGAAAACGAGAATTGGCAGGATCTCTGGCATGAACTGCTGGGCGTGGTCCGGTTCTGGATCGATCAGGGGATTCGGATTTTCCGGGTGGACAATCCGCATACCAAGCCATTTGCCTTCTGGAAGTGGCTGATTGCCGAGATAAAAAAAACCGATCCGGAAACCATCTTCCTGGCCGAGGCCTTTACCCGGCCCCGGGTGATGTACCGGCTCGCCAAACTGGGATTTACCCAGTCCTACACCTATTTTGCCTGGCGCAACACCAAATGGGAGCTCACCCGGTATTTCACCGAGCTGACCCGGACGCCCGTGCGGGAAACCTTCTGGCCCAACTTATGGCCCAATACCCCGGACATCCTGACGGAATACCTCCAGACAGGCGGACGACCGGCGTTCATGGTCCGGCTGGTGCTGGCCGCGACCCTGGGCGCCAACTACGGCATTTACGGGCCGGCCTTCGAGTTGTATGAAACCACCCCCCGGGAGCCCCTCAGTGAAGAGTATCTGGACTCGGAAAAATATCAGATCAGCTCCTGGGATATCGACCGTCCCGACAGCCTGAAATCTTTTATTGGGCGGATCAATCGAATTCGGCGCCTGAATTCGGCGTTACATAAGGATCGGAACCTCCGGTTTCATGAAGTGGACAACGAACAACTGATTGCCTACAGCAAACACACCGACGATCTGTCCAACATCGTATTGGTGGTGGTCAATCTCGACGCGCACCATACCCACAGCGGCTGGCTGGAATTTTCATCCGAAGCCCTGGGCCTGGGGCCGCAGCAGTCCTTTCAGGTTCATGACCTGCTCAGTGATGCGCGCTATTTGTGGCAGGGCCCGCATAACTTTGTGGAACTGAATCCTCAGATCGTTCCCGCGCACATATTCGTCATCCGACGCAAGGTTCGGACGGAACGGGACTTCGATTATTTTTTGTAACTCCATTCATAAGCCACCGGCTGCCGGTCAGAATTGAAAAGGTTCAAGGGTATCGGGGCTTTCCTCAGACCACTTGCTCTGCTGGTGGTCGATGATTTTTTTGAAACGCAATGCGGTGAACCGGATGGATAAATTAACGACAACCGACGATGAAGCGCTCTGGTACAAGGATGCGGTCATTTATCAGCTGCATGTCAAAACCTATTTTGACAGCGACGAAGACGGCGTGGGCGATTTCAAGGGGCTCACCCGCAAATTGGATTATCTGCAGAGTCTGGGCGTCACCGCCATCTGGCTGCTGCCGTTTTATCCGTCGCCCTTAAAGGACGATGGCTACGATATCGCCGATTACACCAATATTCATCCTGCTTACGGGAAACTGAAAGACTTCAAAACCTTCCTGCGCGAGGCCCATCGGCGGGGATTGAAGGTGATTACGGAGCTGGTGGTCAACCACACTTCCGATCAGCACCCCTGGTTCAAAAGCGCCCGGCGGGCCAAGACCGGCAGCAGCCGGCGCAATTTCTACGTCTGGAGCGATTCGGCCGGTAAGTACAAGGAAGCGCGGATCATTTTTCAGGATTTCGAGTCGTCCAACTGGACCTGGGACTCCGTGGCGGGGGCTTATTTCTGGCATCGGTTCTACTCGCACCAGCCGGATTTGAATTTTGACAACCCGCAGGTGCACAAGGCCATTTTACGCGCCCTGGATTTCTGGCTGGAAATGGGGGTCGACGGGCTGCGGCTCGATGCGGTTCCCTATCTGTATGAACGGGAAGATACCAACTGTGAAAATCTGCCTGAAACCCACGCATTCCTGAAAAAACTGCGTGCCCACATGGACGGCAAGTACAAAAACCGCATGCTGCTGGGTGAGGCCAATCAGTGGCCGGAGGATGTGGTCGCTTATTTCGGCGACAGCGACGAGTGCCACATGAATTTTCATTTTCCCCTGATGCCCCGGCTGTTCATGGCCCTGCGGATGGAAGATGCGTTTCCGATCGTGGACATTCTCGAACAGACGCCTTCCATCCCGGACACCTGCCAGTGGGCGGTATTTTTGCGCAATCATGATGAACTGACCCTGGAGATGGTCACCGACGAGGAACGCGACTATATGTACCGGGTCTATGCCCATGATCCGCAAATGCGGCTGAACCTGGGCATCCGGCGCCGCTTGAGTCCGCTGCTGGGAAATCATCACCGGCGGATCGAATTGATGAACGGGCTGCTGTTTTCGATGCCGGGGACCCCGATCGTCTACTATGGGGACGAGCTCGGCATGGGCGACAACATATTCCTGGGAGACCGCAACGGCGTGCGGACTCCCATGCAGTGGAGCGCCGACCGCAATGCGGGTTTTTCCAGATGCAACCCGCATCGTCTCTATCTGCCGGTGATTATCGATCCGGAATACCATTATGAAGTCATCAATGTCGAAAGCCAGGAAAACAACCGGCATTCCCGCCTATGGTGGATGAAACGCCTGATCGCCCTGCGCAAGCAGTTCAGGGCCTTCAGCCGCGGCGATATCCGCTTTCTGCACCCCGAAAACCCCAAGATCCTGGCTTTCACGAGGCATTACCAGGACGAGTGCATTCTGGTGGTCGCCAACCTGTCCCGATTCGTGCAGTGCGTGGAACTGGATTTGTCCGGATTCGAAAACCGGATTCCCATCGAGCTCTTCGGTCGGACGGAATTTCCGGTCGTCACCGGCAACCCGTACTTTCTCACGCTGGGACCGCATTCGTTTTACTGGTTTTTCATGCAGCCGGCCGAAGCCATGAATGAAGGACGCGCCGCGCGAATTGAAGCCGACCGACTGCCGACCCTGGAGGCCGCCACCGCCTGGGATCAGGTTTTGAAGGGCAAGGGCAAGGGAAAACTGGAAGCCCTGCTGCCCGCCTACCTGCGCGCCAAACGCTGGTTCGGCGGCAAGGCCCTCCAGATCAAAAAGGTGGCCATACAGGAAATCGTGCCCCTGCAGGACAAATCCTTTACGGCCTACCTCGTCTTTGCCGCCGTCGATTACCTCGAAGGCAGCAGCGAGACCTACATTCTACCGCTGGCCTTTGCCGCCGGACAGCCGGCCGAGGATATTCTCAACGAAAACGGATGGGCCGCCCTGACGCGGCTGCAAATCAAACTTACCGGTCAGACGGGGATTGTTTTCGAGGCCACGGCGCTGCCGGATTTCGGCAAAACGCTGATCCGGTCCATTCATCGCAGCAACCGGCGCAAGGGCGGCGGCGGGGAGCTGATATGCTCGCGATCCCCGGTTTTCCGCAAAATTTGCGACGTCAACCCGGCGACCCTGGATTCCACCCTGGTGGGTGTGGAACAGAGCAACACCTCCCTGATTTACGACGAATGTTTCATTCTGAAGCTTTTCAGACGTCTTCAGGAAGGCACCAATCCGGATCTTGAAATCGGCCGTTATCTAACTGCCAAAGGTTTCGACAACACACCGCCGGTCGCCGGCGCCATCGAATATCGCTCCGGCCGGCAGACCCCGCAGACCCTCGGCATTCTGCAGGGATTCGTGCCCAATCAGGGAGATGCCTGGGAGTACACCTTGAACGTTTTGGCCCATTATTTCGAAATCGTGCTTCAGAAGCAGTCCGAGAAAACAGCGCCGACGATTCCCCGGGCGTCGTTTATCGAGCTGGCCGAATCCGGGATGCCCGCGCAGGTATCCGAATTAATCGGCATTTATCTGGAATCGGTCCGTATCCTGGCCCTGCGCACCGCCGAGCTGCACCGGGTACTGGCGTCCCCGTCGGAGGATCCGAAATTTAAACCGCAGCCGTTTTCCAAGTTGTATCAGCGCTCGCTTTACCAGTCCATGCGGACGTTGACCGGCCGGACCCTGCCCCTGCTGCGGCGGAATCTCAAACAGCTGCCGGAAGACATTCAGGCGGATGGCCGCGACATTCTGGACCGCAACAAGGAAATTCTGGATCGGTTTCATGCGCTGCTGGATTTGAAGATAACCGGGCTGCGAACGCGCTGTCACGGTGATTATCATCTGGGGCAGGTGTTGTTTACCGGCAAAGATTTCGTCATCATCGATTTCGAAGGCGAGCCCGCCCGGCCGATTTCGGAGCGGCAGATCAAACGCTCGCCCCTGCGGGACGTTGCCGGGATGCTGCGTTCCTTTCACTATGCCGCCTATTCGGCCCTGATCGCCCTCGAAAAACAGGGGATGGTCCGACCGGACAACCGGCCCTCTTTGGAGTCCTGGGCCAACTACTGGTATGTCTGGGTGTGTGCGGCATTTGTCAAATTCTACATGGATCATGTAGCCGGAGACGGTTTCGTGCCGGCAACCCCGGCCGAGCAGGTCGTTTTGCTGGATGCGCTGCTGCTGGAAAAGGCGGTATATGAACTCGGTTATGAGCTGAACAACCGGCCGGACTGGGTAAAAATTCCCATTCACGGCATCCGGCAACTGCTGCAGAACTAGGCGTAAAAAAGGGTTCAGCGTTCAGAGGTTCAGTGTTCAGGATTGAAAAGTTCCGTACATCAAACCCCTGAACCTCCGAGCTCTGAACCCGGAAACCTGGAAAATAGGAGATTTGTAATGTCTGAACACCAACCCGTGGAAGCTGCAGACGATTTCAGCCTGCTGTCGCAGGATGATATATATTTGTTCAACGAAGGCAGTCATTTTCGTTTGTACGAAAAATTGGGAGCTCACGTGATGGACGATGAGCGGCAGCGGGGCGTGCATTTCGCCGTGTGGGCGCCGAATGCCGTCGAGGTCAGCGTGATGGGAGACTTCAACGGATGGAACAAAAGCAGCCACCCGCTGCGGCCCCGGGCGGCATCGGGAATTTGGGAGGCTACCATTGCGCAGATCGATTCGGGGGCCCGGTACAAATACCACATCGTTTCCCGGCTCGGCGGCTATGAAGTGGACAAAGCCGATCCATTTGCCTTTTTCAATCAAATCGCGCCGGAAAAAGCCTCGGTGGTTTGGAATCTGGATTATTCCTGGAACGATCAGAACTGGATGGATAACCGCAGCGGGCAGAATGCCTTCGACGCGCCGATTGCCATTTATGAGGTACACCTGGGTTCCTGGCAGCGGGTGCCGGAGGAGGATAACCGGCCCCTGACCTACCGCGAACTGGCGCCCAAACTGGCCGAGCATGTCCATAATCTGGGATTCAGCCATGTGGAGTTTCTGCCGATCATGGAGCACCCTTTCTACGGCTCCTGGGGATATCAGACCCTCGGGTATTTTTCGCCCACCAGCCGCTATGGCGACCCCCAGGATTTCATGTTCCTGATCGATTATCTCCATGGGCAGGGCATCGGGGTGATACTGGACTGGGTGCCGTCTCATTTTCCGAGCGATGAACACGGTCTGGGATTTTTCGATGGCTCCCACCTGTTCGAACACGCCGACGCGCGCAAGGGCTTTCATCCGGACTGGAACAGTTTTATTTTCAATTACGGCCGCAACGAGGTGCAAAGCTTTCTGATCAGCAGCGCCCTGTTCTGGCTGGATAAATATCATGTGGACGGCTTCCGGGTGGATGCGGTGGCCTCCATGCTGTATCTTGACTATTCACGCAAAAGCGGCGAGTGGATCCCCAACCAGTACGGCGGCAATGAGAATCTGGAAGCCATCGCCTTTTTGCGCCGATTCAACGAGGAGGTGCATGCCAACTTTCCGCATATCCTGACGATCGCCGAGGAATCCACCGCCTGGCCCATGGTGTCGCGGCCCACCTATACCGGCGGTCTGGGGTTCGATATGAAATGGGACATGGGCTGGATGCACGACACTCTGGAGTACATGTCCAAAGATCCCGTCCACCGCGCCTATCACCACAACAAGCTGAATTTTCGGATGCTGTACGCCTATTCGGAAAATTACGTCCTGCCGCTGTCCCACGACGAGGTCGTTCACGGCAAGGGATCGCTGTTGACGAAAATGTCCGGCGACGACTGGCAGAAATTCGCCAACCTGCGGGTCCTGCTGGCTTACATGTACGCTCAGCCCGGCAAAAAGCTGCTTTTCATGGGCGCCGAATTTGGTCAATGGCGTGAATGGAATCATGACGGCAGCCTGGACTGGCACCTGTTGGACAATCCCCTGCACGCCGGGCTGCGCTGGTGGATCCATGATTTAAATTTTCTCCTGCGGCAGGAACCGGCCCTGCACCAGCTCGATTTCAGCGGTGAGGGCTTTCGCTGGATCGACTGTAACGACACCCAGCAAAGCACCATCAGCCTGCTTCGTCAGGGACGGTCCCCGGAAGACAGCCTGATTGCGGCCTTTAATTTTACCCCGATTCCCCGCCACAATTACCGTATCGGCGTGCCCCAGGGCGGCATCTGGCGCGAAATCGTGAACAGCGACGCCCGGGAATACGGCGGCAGCGGGCAGGGCAATCTCGGAATCCTGGAATCCGCGCCCATTCCCAGTCATGGATTCTCCGCTTCACTGAATCTGGTTCTGCCTCCGCTGGCGGCCGTTTACTTGAAAAAGGGGGGCACTGCCGAATGAAACGATCGCTGGGAGCCATCGGTCTGCCTGAAGGTGGATGCCGATTCACAGTCTGGGCGCCCTTTTCAGAGCGGATCGAAGTTCGCCAGATTTCGCCCGTGGAGCGGATTGAACCCCTGCAACCTCTCGCGCAGGGCTATCATGGGGCCGTACTGACGGACTTCGATACCGGCGGGCGTTATGTCTATCGGCTTTACAAACCGAGGGGCGGCGAACCATTGGAACGGCCCGATCCGGCCTCTGTTTTCCAGCCCGAAGGCGTTCACGGTCCTTCTCAGGCGGTGGCGGCCGAATTCGACTGGGAAGATCGGGAATGGCACGGGCTGCCCCTGTCCCGCTACATCATTTACGAGCTGCATGTAGGTACTTTCACGCCGGAAGGCACCTTCGATGCCGTCATCGGACATCTGGATGAATTGCGGGATCTGGGCATCACGGCCGTCGAACTCATGCCGGTGGCCCAGTTTCCCGGCACCCGCAACTGGGGCTATGACGGGACCTGCCCCTTTGCAGCCCAAAATTCCTACGGCGGTCCGCAGGGCCTCAAACGGCTGGTCAATGCCTGCCACTTGAAGGGCCTGGCCGTCATCCTGGATGTGGTCTACAACCACCTGGGGCCGGAAGGCAACTATCTGCGGGACTTCGGGCCTTATTTCACGGATTTCTATCAAACCCCCTGGGGAGAGGCCGTCAACTTCGACGGACCCCACAGTGACGATGTCCGACGGTTTTTCATCGAAAATGCGATCTACTGGATAGATGAGTGCCACATCGATGCCCTGCGTCTGGATGCCGTGCACGCCATTCTGGATTTTACAGCCCGCCCCTTTCTGGAAGTACTGGCCCGGGAGGTCCACCGGACCGCCGAGCGCTTGAATCGAAAAATTTACAGCATCGCCGAAAGCGCTTTAAACGACACCCGTATCATCCGGCCGCGGGAGCTGGGCGGATTCGCCCTGGACGCCCAGTGGAACGACGATTTTCACCATGCGCTGCACACCGTGTTGACCGGGGAACAGTCCGGATACTACCAGGATTTCGGCTGTCTGGAGCAACTGGCCCGGGCCTGGCGCCGGGGATTTGTCTATGAAGGACAGTATTCCGCCTATCGACAGCGGGCCCATGGAAATTCGTCCCGTTCCATTCCCGCGCGGCAGTTGGTGGTATTTTCTCAGAATCACGATCAAATCGGCAATCGCCTGCTCGGCCAGCGCCTGAGCCATCTGGTTCCGTTTGAGGGGCTGAAGCTGGCGGCGAGCCTGGTCATCCTGTCTCCTTTCATTCCGTTGCTGTTCATGGGCGAAGAATACGGTGAGACCGCACCCTTCCAGTATTTTATCGACCACTCGGACCCGCAGCTCATAAACGCCGTGCGTGATGGGCGCCGGCGGGAATTCGCCGCTTTCGGCTGGCAGGAGGATCCGCCCGATCCGCAGGACGAGGCTATCTTCAAAGCTGCCGGTCTGAACCGCTCGCTGCGGCAAACGGGGCCGAACGGCGTCCTGCTGAGTTTCTATCGTGAATTGATCCGGTTGCGCACGACCATTCCGGCCCTGGCCCGTCTCAGCAAAAAACATCTGGAGGCCGCGGCCGATCTCGACCATCGGCTGCTGTGGGTGAGGCGCCGGGGAGCTGGAGACGTTTTTCTCGTTTTTTACTTCGGCCAAAAACAAAAAAATATGCCTTTGCCCCTGCCCCCGGGCCGCTGGCAACCCATCCTGGATTCCGCCGACCCGCGTTGGCTCGGCCCTGGCAGCCGGGTGCCCGCCGAAATTGAATCCGACGGCCGCATCGAGCTGCCGGTGATGCCGCAGACCGTGGTGGTTTTGGAAAAGATAGAAGACAGGAGACAGAAGTCAGGAGGCAGGAGATAAGAAGACCAGATTCTGGAATTTAGGGATTGAGGAATTTAGGAATTAAAGACCGGAGATCGGAGGTCGGCAAGGGCAGAGGTCGAAGATGAAGGGCGAGGGACCAGGGACGGTGGGGCAGGTCGGAAGATCACAACATAAGACAAGGTGTCAGGTTTCAGGCGTCAGCTCACTTCCCGGCCTGGAAAGTCGGCGGTCAATGACGAATGAACCCTGGCAAATAAAAAAGGATAGTGCGTGGCTACCAATACAGTCTGACACCTGACATCTGAACCCTGAACCCTATAACCTGAAACCTGAACCCTATAACCTGAAACCTGAACCTGTAACCTGAACCTCAATACAGAAAGACCGATATGAATGACAACCGCTATATTTGCGTCCACGGACATTTTTATCAGCCGCCGCGGGAAAATGCCTGGCTGGAGTTCGTCGAACTGCAGGATTCGGCCTACCCCTATCACGACTGGAATGCCCGAATCGCCGATGAGTGCTACGAAGCCAATGCCAACTCCCGTATCCTGGACCGGGAGGGCCGCATCGTTCAGATCGTCAACAACTACAGTAACATCAGCTTCAATTTCGGTCCGACTCTGCTGGCGTGGATGCAGGTGCATGCCCCCGGTGTGTATGAAAGTATCCTGGAAGCTGACGTCCAAAGCCGAGAACGCTTTTCGGGCCACGGTTCGGCGCTGGCCCAGGCCTACAATCATATGATTCTGCCGCTGGCCAACCGGCGGGACAAGCACACCCAGATCCGCTGGGGCATAGCCGATTTCGAGCATCGCTTCGGCCGGGATCCGGAGGGCATGTGGCTGCCGGAAACGGCGGTGGATCTGGAGACCCTCGAGATCCTGGCGGATTACGGCATCCGCTTCACCATTTTAAGCCCCTACCAGGCCGGACGGGTGCGGCCGATCGGCGCGCAAGAATGGACGGATACCGGCCAGGGGGACATCGATCCCAAAATGCCCTACATTCAGCCGCTTTCGGGTGGACGTTCCCTGGCGATATTTTTCTATGACGGACCGATTTCCCAGGCGGTGGCTTTTGAACGCCTGCTGACCAACGGGGAACGATTTGCGGCCCGGCTGCTCGACGGCTTCGACCATCGCCTGCAGACGACCCAGTTGGTGCATATCGCCACCGACGGTGAAAGTTACGGCCATCACCATCGTCACGGCGATATGGCCCTGGCGTACGCCCTGGAATATATCGAAACCAACGGGCTGGCCCGCCTCACCAACTACGGCGAATACCTGGAAATGCATCCGCCGACCCACGAAGTCGAAATTTTTGAACGAACCTCCTGGAGCTGTTCCCACGGTGTTGAACGCTGGCACAGCGACTGCGGGTGTCATTCGGGCCGGAATTCGGACTGGAATCAGTCCTGGCGCCAACCGCTGCGCGAGGCCCTTGACTGGCTGCGCGACGAGTTGGTTGGGATGTATGAAGATAAGCCGGCATTCTGTTTGAGAGACCCCTGGCTGGCCCGCAACGAATACATCCAGATCATCCTGGACCGTTCATCCGCGAATGTCGAACAATTTTTGGCCCGGCATGCGTGCGGGCAGTTGAGCAGACGGCAAACGGTGGCCACCCTCAAGTGGCTGGAAATGCAGCGCCATCTAATGTTGATGTACACGAGTTGCGGCTGGTTTTTCGATGAACTGTCGGGGATCGAAACGGTGCAGGTCATCCAGTATGCCGCCCGCGCGATTCAGCTCTGTCGTGAAATATCGGGGATCGACATGGAACCGCAGTTTCTGGAGCTTTTGAGCCGGGCGCCCAGCAATATGCCCCGTATGGGAGACGGTCGCCGGATTTTCGAAAAATTCGTGAAACCGGCCGGGATCGATCTTCAGAAAGTGGCCGCCCATTACGCGATCAGCTCCCAGTTTGAGGAATACCCGGCGCAAGCCTCCATTTTCTGTTATAGCGCCTCCTTGCAGGAGTCTCAGAATGCCGAGGTGGGCCGGGCCAGACTGGCATTGGGACGGGTGACCATCACCTCCGACATCACCCGGGAAACGGCGTCTTTTCAGTTCGGGGTGATGTACTTCGGCGATCACAATCTGGCCTGCGGGATTGCAAATTATCCGCATGAAAACGGTTTTCAACGGTTGCGGGAAACCCTTTTCCCGATGTTCGAAAGAGCCGACTTTCCGGAAGTGCTGAGGGTGCAGGACGAATTTTTCGGCTCCTCTCAATATTCCCTGAAAACGCTGTTTCGGGACGAGCAGCGCAAGATTCTGGCGTTAATCCTGGAGACCGCCCGCAATGACGCCCTGCTGGTTTACCGGCATCTGTACGAGAACAATGTTCCACTGATACGGTTTTTGAAAGATTCAGGCAGTCCGCCGCCCGTTGAACTGATGACCGCCGGTGAGGTGGTCATCAACGAGGATCTGCGGCAGGAGTTCAGCCGCGAGGTGATGGACCATGACACCATTCGCGGTCTGATCGAGGCCGCCGATTTGGCCGGTATCTCGCTGGATGCCGAGACCCTGGTGTTCGCTTTGCGCCAAAAACTGGAGCGGCTGGCGGAAGACCTGGGGCGCAACCCGGCGGATATCGGTCTGCTTCAACGGTTGGTGGCCGGCACGGAGTTGGTGTATGCCCTGCCGTTTGATGTCAATCTGCGCAGGGTTCAAAATATTCAATATGACCTGGGCTTGCGCATCTATCCTGCGTTCCTGGAAAAAGCGGCCGCAGGGGATGCCTCCGCCGCCCGCTGGATCGAATATGCCGACCGGTTGAACGACAAATTGCTGATCCGGCAGTGAGAAGGGCAGAGGACAGGAGACAGGAGTCAGGAGACAGGAGTCAGAAGTCAGAAGTCAGGAGCCGGAAGACAGATTAACCGAACATAACGAGGAACCATGAACATTCCCATTGCCACTTACCGGATCCAGTTCACCCCGGATTTCGGATTTCAGGATGCCGCCGGCATCGCCGGTTATCTGGCCGATCTCGGAATCTCGCACCTGTATGCTTCTCCCATCTTCAAAGCCCGCCAGGGCAGCCGGCATGGATATGACGGCGTGGATCCCAACCGCCTGAACCCGGAACTGGGGGAGACGGCCGACTTCGAACGGCTGGCGCAAACGATTCGGCGCCACGCCATGGGGTGGCTGCAGGATATCGTTCCCAACCATATGGCCTTCGACTTCGACAACGCGTTGCTGCGCGATGTTCTGGAAAACGGCATACACTCCCGGTACTATCAATTTTTCGACATCGATTGGAACCATCCGGACGACCGCTTGCATGGACGTCTGCTGGCGCCGTTTCTGGGAAAACCAGCGGCGCAATGTCTGGCGGACGGCGAAATCAAGCTGCACTATGACGAAGGCGGCTTCACCGTGGTCTATTACGGATTGAAGCTGCCGTTGGCCATCGCATCCTATGCAGACATTCTCGGCCCCGGCAGCGAATCGCTCCCTGAAACATCCGGCGACAAGCGCCCGGCAGCCGGCCTGGGCGATATCCTCCATGATCTGAAAAACCTGGGGATGGCGGAAGACTCCAGCGAACGCGCCGATCGCGTGAGGTCGATCAAGCAACGCCTCCGGCAGATCTACCGCGGCCACGACGATGTCAGACAGTTCATGGAGGACCGCATCGCCGGATTCAACGACGCGCGGGAAGCCGGACCGGGCCTCGGCCGGCTGGACCGCCTTCTGTCACAACAAATCTTTCATCTGGATGACTGGAAGACGGCCGGCCGGAAGATCAATTACCGACGGTTTTTCGGCATCAACGAGCTGATTGCGCTATGCCAGGAGAAGTCGCAGGTGTTCGATCACACCCATTCGCTGCTGGGCAGACTCATCGCAGAAAACATCGTATCGGGTATTCGCATCGATCATATCGACGGACTGGCGGATCCCACCGGCTATCTCGAGCGTCTGCGCCGCCGATTCCCGGAGGTCTACATCCTGGTCGAAAAAATCCTGGACACGGCTGAACAGCTGCCCGATATCTGGCCGATTCAGGGAACCACCGGTTATGAATTTGCCGTTAACCTGAATGCCCTGTTCGTCCGGCAGGAAAATGAGGCCCGACTCACTGCGGCCTACCGCAACTTCAGCGGCCGGCAGGAGTCCTTCGAAACCACGGTGGCCATTGGCAAACGAAATATCCTCGAAACCCAGATGGCGGGCGATCTGGACAATCTCGTGCGCACCCTGGAAACGATGGCCGCCGCCGCGCCGGACGGCCGGGCGTTGACCGGCGAAGATCTGAAAGCGGCCTTGGCCGAAATCCTGGTGCGGTTTCCGGTTTATCGCAGCTATATCGATAAAAACGGACCCCAGGAAGCCGATCGGCGCACGATCCGTTCCGCGGTGGCGCTTGCGGAGCGGCACCGGCCGGATCTGCACGCCGGGCTGCTGTTCCTGCAGCAGCTGCTCGCTGAGAAAGGCATCCGCAGCACCGGTGGTGGGGACGACCGGCGCGAGCTGTACCTTAACTTCGTGACCAAGTTTCAGCAATTGACCGCCCCGCTGATGGCCAAGGGGTTTGAAGACACGGCGCTGTACGTTTACAACCGGTTGCTGTCGCTCAATGATGTCGGCGGCGATCCGCTCCGGTTCGGCAGCCGGCCGCAAGATTTTCACGCATTTGTCCGCGATCGGGCCCGGCACTGGCCGCATGCCATGAACGCGACCGCCACCCATGATTCCAAAAGGGGCGAGGACGTGCGCGCCAGAATAAATGTTTTATCCGAGATGCCGTCCGAATGGACGGCGATGATCGAACACTGGCAGGCTGTCAACCATGACGCCAAAGTCCGGCAAAACGGACGGGAAATGCCGGATCGAAACGAGGAATATTTTCTGTACCAGACGCTCATCGGCGCTTTTCCGCTCGGCTGCACGAATCTTTACGATTTTATTGAAAGAATGTGTCGATATCTGGTCAAGGCCGCCCGGGAGGCGGCCGTCAACACCAGCTGGCTGGCCCCGGACGAAACCTACGAGGCCGCCCTGAATTCTTTTGTGAAGGCGATCCTGTCATCCGGTGCCGAAAACCGGTTTATGAAGGCCTTCATTCCCTTTTGCAAACGCGTGGCCCATTACGGCCTGTATAACTCCCTTTCCCAGACCGTGATCAAAATCACGGCCCCCGGCGTACCCGACTTCTACCAGGGCACCGAACTGCCGGATCTGTCCCTGGTGGACCCCGATAACCGTCGGCCGGTGGATTATGACCAGCGAAAATCAGTGCTATCGGATATGAAGGGCCGGGCGGACCGCCGGCGGCTGATCGAGGAGCTGTGGGCCGACCGCCTGGACGGCCGTCTGAAAATGTATGTAATCGCCGCGGCTCTCGAAACCAGAAAAAAAGATCGGGGTCTTTTCCTGAACGGGGGCTATATCCCCTTGCAGCCGGCCGGTTCCCACCGTCGCCATGTGGTGGCGTTTGCCCGGCGGTGGGAAGCGCAGTGGAGCCTGACGGTGGTGCCGCGTTTTTTAAGCGGGTTGGTGGCCGAAGATCAGCAACCCCTGGGCACCGGTGTCTGGCAGGATACGGTCGTCGATGTGCCCCGCGAAGCACCGGGCCGGTGGCGCCATGTCTTTACCGGTGAGGATCTGACCTCCGATAAAACCCTGGCCCTCGGCGATGCCCTGGCGGCGTTTCCGGTGGCGTTGCTGGTGGGGGAAGCATAGGCGCCGCCCGCTACGAAAGAACAGACGGACTCTAAATAAAGGTTAAAGGAAAAAGGAAAAAGGAAAAAGGTAAGTGAAAGGTTAAAGGAAAAAGGAAAAAGGAAAAAGGTGAAAGGTGAAAGGTTAAAGGAAAAAGGACACCTTTTTCCTTTAACCTTTCACCTTTTCCCTCATACCCAGCGGAGAAAAACCTATGACGATTCGATCCAGTGGAATTTTACTGCACCCCACCAGCCTCCCCACGGCGTTCGGCATCGGTGATCTGGGGCCCGCCGCTTACCGGTTTGTCGATTTTCTGGCGGCCGCCGGACAGAGCCTCTGGCAGATTCTGCCATTGACGCCCACCGATCCGAGGCACCAGAATTCGCCCTATCACAGCACCTCCGCCCTGGCCGGCAATCCGTTGCTGATCAGTCCCGAACTCCTGGTCACAGAAGGCTTGCTGGTGCCGGCCGATGTCGCAAACGTTCCGGATTGGCCTGCAAACCGGGTCGATTTCGCGGCGGTGGCGGATTTTAAACGCCGTCTGTTCGAGGCGGCCTATGACCGTTTCCAACAAAAATCGCCGGAGCATCCACCGTTTGCGGATTTTTGCGCCCGGCAGGATTTCTGGCTGGACGAGTACGCCCTGTTTATCGCCCTTAAAAAACGCTTTGACGATCGGCCCTGGAACGAGTGGCCTCCCGAGATCCGCCGCCATTCCAGCAGCGATCTGCTTTCCATTCGGGGGGAGCTGGCGGAAGCCGTCCACAAGGAAAAATTTCTACAATATGTTTTTTTCCGGCAGTGGATGCAGTTGAAGGACTACTGCCGCCAACAGGACATCAAGATTATCGGGGACATACCCATCTACGTGCATTACGACAGTGCCGACGTCTGGTGCTGTCCCGAATTGTTCCAGCTGGACGACGACCTGAAGCCGACCGTGGTCTCCGGGGTGCCGCCGGACTACTTCAGCGCCACCGGCCAGTTGTGGGGACATCCGCTGTATCATTGGGAGGCCTTGCAGAAAAGCGGCTATCGTTGGTGGCTGCGTCGCCTGCAGCACAATCTTCAGCTTTGCGACATCGTGCGGATCGATCATTTTCGCGGGTTGGTGGCCTACTGGGAGGTGCCGGCGGGAGCCGAAACCGCCATCAACGGCAAATGGGTATCGGCCCCGGTCGATGATTTCTTCCGCCGCCTGCTGCGCAAATTTTCCTGTCTGCCGATCATTGCGGAAGATCTGGGAATTATTTCGGCCGACGTGCGTGAAACCATGCAGCGCTATGGACTGCCCGGCATGCGCCTGCTGTTGTTTGCCTTCGGCGACGATTTTCCCGACGGCGCCTTTCTGCCGCACAATCACGTCAAAAACTGTCTGGTTTACACCGGAACCCACGACAACAACACGGTTCAAGGCTGGTATGCAGCCGAAGCGACACCGGATGCCAAATCCAATCTGATGAAATATCTGGGCGGCCATGTACCGGCAGAGGGGCTTCACTGGGAACTGATCCGGCTGGCGATGATGTCGGTGGCCGACACCGCCGTCATTCCCATGCAGGATCTGCTGGGCCTGGGTGCCGACGCCCGCATGAACAATCCGTCCATCGCCAAAGGCAACTGGCACTGGCGGCTGGCGCAAGACCCGGTGACACCCGGGTTGGTGAGCCGTTTGCGGGAGATGAGCCGGAATTATGGTAGAATATAATTAAGACTATGGGAGAAGCGCCTGTTATCGCGCTGTCCGGGCAAATCCAAATCACAGATTCCAAGCACTTCCGGATTCCTGAAAATCGACATGATATCTCCTCGATTAGTCAAATATCAATGTTTCCTGGTTCTTACGGCCGTCGCCATCGCGGTGATGGGCGCCTGCACACCCGCCAATGACAACGCCGTCGTTTTCGCCGTTGGGGGCGCCCCGGCGGAGGTGGCGTTCTGGGAATCGCTGCTGGAGGATTTCCAACGGCAATCCGGCATCCGCGTTGATTTGCAGCGTCAGCCGTCCGACACGGCCCAGCGGCGGCAGGGTCTGGTGATCGCCTTGACCAGCCGCATGTCCGATCCGGACGTATTTCTGATGGACATCGCCTGGATGGGGCTCTTCGTGGCCTCGGACTGGCTGGAACCCCTGGACGACAAGGTGGATGCAACCCCTTTTTTCCAACGGGTGATCGAACTGGTCGATCGGCACCAGGGACGTCTGATGGCCGTTCCCATCTATCTGGACGGCGGCGTGCTCTACTACCGGCGGGATCTGCTGCAAGCATATGGCCTGTCCGGTCCTCCCGCCACCTGGCAGGCGCTTTTGTCCCAGGCCCGGACGATCCAGAGCGCCATGCGCAAAACCAATCCGCGCTTTTTCGGTTTTGTCTGGCAGGGGGCCCAATATGAGGGACTGATCTGCGATTTTATGGAATTCAGCGGCTCGGAGGGCGGATTCGTGCAGCAGGGCGATGGGCTGCACCTGGACGTTGCCGCCAACCGCACGGCGCTGTCCTTTATGCGGGATTTGATCTGGCGCTATCGGATTTCACCACCGAGCACCTACACCGAAATGAAAGAAGAGGAGGTACGCCTGTATTTTCAATCCGGCAATGCCCTCTTTGAACGCAACTGGCCGTATGCCTGGTCCCTGCACCAGGCCCCGGACTCGAAAGTCCGAAACAAAATCGGCATGGCGCCCCTGCCGGCGCCCGCCGACGGCCAGGGGGTTGCCACGCTCGGGGGCTGGCACATCGGTATTTCCCGGTTCTCGGACCACAAGCCTCAAGCCGCAGCGCTGATCCGCTTTTTGACGTCACCTTCGGCCCAGAAACGGATGATGACCCGGATGGGATGGAATCCGGGACGCGCGGATCTCTATGGAGATCCGGATGTTTTGAGCCGGGCACCCCGTTACCGCGAGTTGAGGGATGTATTTCAGCAGGCGAGGCCCCGGCCCCTGCTGCCCTATTATCCCCAGGTTTCAGCCGTGGTTCAGCGGCACCTCAACGGGGTATTGGCCGACCGCGTGGCGGCTGAGGACGCCCTGGAAGCGGCCCAAATTGAAATGGAGGCTCTGGAGCGGCGTTATGGAGCGGATACGATGGAGGGTGGAGGGCCAGAAGACAGGAGACAGGAGGCAGGAGCCAGGAGACAGGAGGCAGGAGTCAGGAGACAGGAGGCAGGAGTCGGGAGACAGGAGACAGGAGTGAGAAGTGAGAAGACAGGAGTCAGGAGATAGGAGACAGGAGACAGGAGATAGGACCTAGGAGTCAGAAGACAGGGGCTGGAAGGTGGAAGACGAAGGACGAGGGAAGAGGGAAAATTTGTGAGTTGTAAGTTGTAAGTTGTAAGTTGTGTGTTGGGTATTGGGAGAACGTCTGAACCCCTTAACCGCGGAACCCTAAACCTTGAAATTGTAGTTTCATATAAGCCGGGGCCGCTGGCTAAAGGGCAGCCAGTTTGATCAAATCGAGAAACTCATGGTGGGCCTTCGATAGTCGGAAAAATCGAGTGGGAGCGGCTTCCAGCCGCGATGTTAAAATCGGATCATTGCCAATTTTATTCGCGGCTGGAAGCCGCTCCCACAAACTGGTAAAAACCTTTAGCCCCAGAACCTGAAGATGAAGTTTCATACGAGCGGCGGCCTCGGGCGAAAGGGCAGCCCGATTGATCAATAAAGAAACTTTTTAAAAGGATCGGCTCCATCTTACCCCCTCCCTCAATCCTCCCGCCGGCGGAGGGAAGCTGTCTCCTCTCCCTTGACGGGAGAGGCCGGGTGAGGGTGATAAAATGGCAAAATGCCTTTTTAACCCAGAACCCAGAACCCAGAACCTTGAACCTTGAACCTGGAATTTGTAGTTTCATACGAAGCGGGCGCCTCTGGCTAAAGGGCAGCCAGTTTGATCAATAAAGAAACTTTTTAAAAGGATCGACTCCATTTTACCCCCTCCCTCAATCCCTCCCGCCGGGGGAGGGAAGTTGACTCCTCTCCCTTGACGGGAGAGGCCGGGTGAGGGTGATAAAATGGCAAAATGCCTTTTTAACCCGAACCTTGAACCTTGAACCTGGAATTTGTAGTTTCATACAAGCCGGGGCCGCTGGCTAAAGGGCCGCCAGTCTGATCAAAGCGAGAAACTTATTTAGAATTTTGGGCAAATTCACCGACAGTCATTCCGGCATGTTTTTAGCCCGGGCACGAAGTGAAGCTTTCGCGCTATCCAGGGAGTTCGCCCATTTGGCTGGACTCCGGCTAAAACCATGCCGGAGTGACGGATCGCGCACGTCGAATTCGTTTTCCAAGCTTGTTAAATTTATTGTTTCACATAAGGTCATCCGAACATGCCTCGAAACGCAGATGCCCGCTTTATAAACCGCGAAACCCTGACGGCCGTGGGATTTTTGCTGCCGCTGGTCGGATTCGTGGTGATTTTCATCCTGGTGCCGGTGCTGGGCACTCTGACGGACAGTTTGTTTCTGGATGTCACCTACCGGCCGAAGCGCTTTGCAGGAATCGAAAATTACCGCTGGCTGTTCCAGGACCCGGGATTCGGCCGGGCCCTGCGATTTACCTGCCTGTTTGTGCTGGTTTCCGTCCCCCTGGAGGTGGTTATGGGTCTGATCATCGCCCTGGTGCTCAACGAGCGTCTGCCGTTGCGGGGGCTTTTGAGGACCGCGGTGCTGGTTCCCTGGGCGATTCCGGCCGTGGTGTCCGGCCGGATCTTCGAACTCATCTACAATTACAGCTACGGGGCCGCCAATTATCTGTTGGCCGTGTTGAACCTGACACCGGAGCCGATCAACTGGCTGGGCAGCGAAGCGGGGGCCTTTCTGGCCCTGGTGGCGGCCGACTGCTGGAAAACCACGCCGTTTGCCGCGATTATCCTGCTGGCCGGCCTTTCCGCCATCCCGCCGGATCTTTACCAACAGGCCGAAGTGGATCGCGCCGGCTTCGTCCGGCGGTTTTTTGCCATCACCCTGCCGCTGCTCAAGCCGGTTTTGGTCGTCGTGCTGTTGTTTCGCACGATCGAGGCCCTGCGGGTATTCGATTTGATTTTCGTTCTGACCGGCGGCGGGCCGGGCGGGTCGACCACCTCGATATCCTTATTCGGCTACAATTATTTTTCGGCCGGGGACTTCGGTTACGGGTCGGCCGCCAGTGTGATTTTATTCGGCATGGCCTTCGGCCTGTCGCTGGGCCTGATCAAACTGAGCGGTGCGCGGGAGGGGATGATGCCGTGAACGAGGATGCCCTGAAAAAAACGCTGGTTTCGGTTGCCGCCGTGCTGATGATTCTTTTTTGCCTGGCCCCGTTCGGCTACATGGTGTTAACCGGTTTCAGCCGGAATCCCGATTTTCTGTCGCCGGAGATCCCCTGGAGCGTCACCCTGGCCAACTTTCACACCATTTTGACCTCCGGGTCCCTTCACTTTGCGGCCTTTTTGCGCAACAGCATCATCATTTCGGCCGTCAGCGCGGCGATCAGCGTTTTTTGCGCCGCGCTGGCCGCCTACGCCCTCACCCGGCTGCGGCTGCCGGCCAAGCTGCCGTTCATGTTTGGGGTCCTGGCGCTGTCCATGTTCCCGCCGGTCAGCCTGGTGGGGTACCTGTTCAAGCTGATGACCGCCCTGGGGTGGATCAACACCTATCCGGCGCTGATCCTGCCCTATGTGTCCTGGACCCTGCCCCTGTCTTTGTGGATTCTGGTCAGCTATTTTTCACGGATTCCACGGGACCTCGATCGCGCCGGTCTGATCGACGGCTGCAGCCGGATACAGATCCTTATCCGGATTATTTTCCCGGTGGCGGCGCCGGGCATCGTCGCCACCTTGCTGCTGGCCTTTATTTTCGCTTTCAACGAGTTTCTTTTCGCCTTGATGTTGACCACGAATCACGCCGCCCGGACCATTCCCGTGGGGATTGCCCTCTTCGAAGGCCTGCATGGCCGGCTGCCCTGGGGTGAAATCATGGCGGCCGCCAGTCTGGCCACGGTGCCGGTGGTGCTGCTGGCGCTGGTGTTCCAGCGGCGCATCATGCAGGGCCTGACCCGGGGGGCGGTAAAGGAATGACCATTTTCCTCGAACATCTCAGCAAACGCTTCCGGTCCCTGCGCGGCGGTGTGGATGCCGTGCGGGATATCAGCCTTCAGGTCCGCCCCGGTGAGTTCTTCGTGCTGCTGGGACCCAGCGGCTGCGGCAAGAGCACCCTGTTAAACTTGGTGGCCGGGCTGGAAAAACCGACGGACGGTGAGATCCGTTTCGGCGATCAGGTGGTGGCCTCCCCGGGCACGGGGGTTTTTCTCTCCCCGCGGCAGCGCAACGTGGCCATGGTGTTTCAGAGTTACGCCCTGTATCCGCATCTGAATGTCTTCGACAACATCGCGTTTCCGCTGCGGGTGGTGCACACCGCTAAACAGGAAATCGCCGAGGCGGTCGGATCCACCGCCGACTTGCTGGACATCGCTGATCTGATGGAACGCAAACCGGCCGAGCTTTCCGGCGGCCAACGCCAGCGGGTGGCCATCGCCCGGGCGCTGGTGCGACGGCCGCGGCTGTTTCTGCTGGACGAACCGCTGTCCAACCTGGACGTTCAACTGCGCAGCCGCACGCGGGTGGAGCTGAAAAACCTGCAGCAGCAACTGGGCATCACCACCCTGTACGTCACCCACGACCAGACCGAGGCCATGACCCTGGGCGATCGCATCGGGCTGCTCAGAAAAGGAGCGCTGGTTCAGGCCGGAACCCCCGAAGACATGTATGCGCATCCTCGGACGCGGTTTACCGCCACATTTATCGGCTCTCCTCCCATGAATTTGGTGGATGCGCGGATCATCCGGGAACATGATCGAATTTACGCACTTGTGGAAAATACAAAAGTCAAAATCCGACTGGCTGAAAACAGGCGGCGGCAGACGGCGGCCGGAAAGCGGATTACGCTGGGGATTCGACCGGAACACATCCGCATCGGCGACGACATCGCGCAGCCGTTTCTTGACGGCCGTATCGGCACGATCGAACCCCTGGGCCGCGAGTTTCTGCTGCACGTAAAAACGGACTGCGGCATTTTTCTGGCTCTGAGCGCCGACAAACCGGTCGCAGCCGACAACCCGGTCCGGCTGGGGATCGATTCGGAGCGGATCCATATTTTTGAAGACGGCGCTAATGAAAACGAAACTTGAACCGCTGGTTGCAATCCTAAAAGGGTATGCCGCCGACATGCATGCCGTGCTGTTTTCGCTCGCCATCATCCTGGCAGCCATAGTGCTGGGTTTGGTTTTGCAGAAAACATTGTCCTTTTTTCTGTCCCGCTGGCGGCGATCGCAACTTTCCGCCGACATGCGGGAGGATTTAAAAGCGGAAAAATGGCGCGGGCCCCTGAGGGCGCTGCTGCCGGCACTGCTGCTTCTGTCGGCCCTGCCGCTGCTGCAGTTTTCACTCCGCGTGATTGCCGGCCTGCGGCAGGCCATTCTGATCTGGATTATCGCATCCATCGCCTGGATGACGATCAATATGTTGACCGTCGCTAAAAACATTATCCAGCGGCGGCATCGGATCGATGCCAAAGACAATCTTCAGGCCCGCCGTATTTATACCCAACTGGATGTCATTGCACGCATTCTTAAGGTCATGATCATTTTTCTGACCCTGACGTTTATCCTGCTGACCTTTGAGAAGGTGCGTCAGATCGGTTTCAGTTTGCTGGCCTCCGCCGGAATTGTTTCCATTATTCTGGGGTTTTCGGCCCAGAAAAGTCTGGCAACGCTTTTTGCCGGCATTCAAATTGCCTTTACCCAGCCCATTCGCATCGAGGATGTGGTAATTGTGGAAAACGAATGGGGTTGGATTGAAGAAATTACCCTGACCTATGTCGTGGTCAAAATATGGGATCAGCGCCGCCTGGTGCTGCCGATTACCTATTTCATTGAAAAGCCCTTTCAGAACTGGACCCGCACGACTGCCGAAATGCTGGGTACCGTTTATCTGTATGCCGACTATACGCTGCCGGTTCAGGAAATTCGGCAGGAATTACAGCGAATTCTGGAAGACACGCCTCTGTGGGACCGGAGGGTATGTGTGCTGCAGGTCACCGATGCCAAAGAACGCACGATTGAACTTCGGGCCCTGATGAGTGCGGAAGATTCCCCGACCGTCTGGAGTCTGCGCTGCCACGTGCGTGAAAAACTCATCGAGTTCATGCAGCGCGACTTTCCACACAGCCTGCCGCATCTGCGAATCGATATGGAGAGGAAATGGGAGACCTCATAAGGACGGATCAGACGCAATGCTATGATGCAGACGGCCGGGTGATCGATTGTGCCGGATCCGGGCAGGACGGCGAACTACGTTCCGGCCGCTATTGGCCCGCGCCGCGCTTTGAAGAACAGGACGGTGTGGTCGTCGACCGGCTCACCGGCCGGATGTGGACCCGGGATGCCGGGCTGAGCGAATTCCCCCAGACCTGGGCCGAGGCCCTGGAGTTCACCGCGGACCTGAACCGGACGGCGGCCTTCGGCTACAGGGGCTGGCATCTGCCGGATCGCCGCGAGCTGTTCAGCCTGATCAGCCATGCCCGCATCAACCCGGCCTTGCCGAGCGGTGCACCCTTTGAAAACGTGTTTGCCGGCTATTATTGGACCTCAACCCCCTGCAGCCGACTCCCGGATCAAGCCTGGTACATTCATCTGGGCGGCGGCCGGATCTATCGGGGGATGAAACACGGATCCTATATGGTGTGGCCCGTGCGAAGCTGTGCAAACGACCCTGGGCCGGCGGCGGACCCCGATCCGCCCAAAGCACACCAAACAGACACCCGCCGCCGGCCTGCCATGCGCTATACCGAAGACGGCGGCTCGATCCACGACCGGCATACCGGACGCTTCTGGATCCGGTGCGATGCGGCCGCCGAAGCGGTGGACTGGATGACGGCACTGAACGGCATCCGCGCACTGAACGCCGCGCAGGCGCAGGGACACGCGGACTGGCGCCTTCCGAACATCCGCGAACTGGAAAGCCTCATCGATGTGCGCTGCCACAGCCCGGCGCTTTGCGACGGGCAGCCTTTCGGGACGGTTCCCGAGGGCTGCTGGTCGTCCACCACCAGCATCTACGAACCGCGTTATGCCTGGGTGCTGTATGTGCGGGATGGTGCCGTCGGAGTCGGTTTCAAGCATCAGGCGGATTTTCAGGTGTGGGCGGTGCGGGGGGGGAAATAGGGTGATCAGCATATTTGCAAATTCGGAGGTCCCGGCTTATATGAAACTGTCGCGGTGCTTCCTGTTTTGGACAGGAATCAATCGACGGCTCAACGTAGAATGCCGACCCTGTCCGTCCGAACACTCATTATGGCTCAAAGGTGCTTTGATCCTGGACATTTTGTCCCTAAAGATCTCGTATACCAGTTTGCCAAAATCGGGCATCTGGGCAGGGTTTACCACCGGTAACGCTGAACTTCTAAAATCTAAGATGACAATGGTTATGTCCGGCTTATAAATCTTCAAAAAACCGTCTCAAATCGGAGCGGTGGAGTATTGCCTAAAAATAGATGCAAAATTTCGCTTTACTTTTTCTTGGTGCTCTACCGGTATGGCCTTACCCGTAGTCGTCACTCCGGCATGGTCTTAGCCGGAGTCCAGACATATGGCAATTTCCCTGGATAGCGCAAAAAAGCTTCACTTCGTGCCCGGCTAACAACCTGTCGGAATGACGTTAGGTGAATTTGGCACAAATACTAATGAAGTTTCTGTCTTTGATCAGTCGGGCTGCCTTTCGCCCGGGGCCGCGGCTTATGTGAAACTACCTTGAAGGTTTCAGGTGTCAGGTGTCAGGGGTCAGGTGACCAGGAAAAGCGAACCGTAGAATATCGAATAACGAATAATGAATTTCGAAGGGTAGAATCGCTGCGCTCTGGCCTTAAAAAAAGAATCGACAGCATTCCTTCCTTCGACATTCGATATTCTGCGGTTCGATATTCGCTTTATTTTTAAGTTTCTGTCTTTGATCAGTCGGGCTGCCCTTTAGCCCGAGGCGGCCGCTCGTATGAAACTACATCTTCAGGTTCTGGGGCTAAAGGTTTTTACCAGTTTGTGGGAGCGGCTTCCAGCCGCGAATAAAATTGGCAATGATCCGATTTTAACATCGCGGCTGGAAGCCGCTCCCACTCGATTTTTCCGACTATTGAAGGCCCACCATGAGTTTCTCGATTTGATCAAACTGGCTGCCCTTTCGCCAGCGGCCGCGGCTTATATGAAACTAAAAGGTATATATTCGATTAATTCACCCTCACCCGGCCTCTCCCATCAAGAGAGAGGAGTCAACTTCCCTCCCCCGGCGGGAGGGACTGAGGGAGGGGGTAAATGGGTTCCAATTCCTTAAATATGCATTCCAATCCTCAAAAAACAGAATTTATCCTGCGGGCCATGACCTACAACATCCATAGCTGTATCGGTATGGATAAAAAGGTGGACCTGGAAAGAATCGCCCGGGTGATCGGGCATGCGGCGCCGGACATTGTCGCCCTGCAGGAAGTCGATAACGGCCTGCCACGCACCTATCACCAGGACCAGGCCGGAATGCTGGCCGACATGCTGGATATGAAATCCTTCTTTTTTCCGCTTGTGAAAAATGGTCGACAGGAATACGGGCTGGCGGTGCTGAGCCGCTTCACCTGCACGGATGTCCAATACGACTGTCTGCCGAAGTTGGATTCGAAGCTCAAATTCAATCTCGAACCGCGCGGCTGCATGCAAATGTCCTTTCAGACTCCGGCCGGTACGGTCGTTTCCATCAACACCCATCTGAGCCTCTACTGGCTGGAGCGGCAGCTGCAAATGAACTCCCTCACCGGCACTGAGTGCCTGGCCGGCCTGCCGCCGGCATCGGCGGTCATATTCTGTGGTGATTTGAATGCCGGTTTCCCGTCGCCGGTGTATCGGCGTTTGTCGCGGGTCCTGTCCGACGTTCAGAAAGGATTGCAGAATCGGTCGCGGCCCAGGGCCACATTTCCCGCCCGCCGTCCGTTGATCCGGCTCGATCACATATTTGTCTCTTCGCGCTTCGAGATCCTGGAAGTCCTGGTTCCCCGAACCGCGGACACCCGTCTGGCCTCGGATCACCTGCCGGTTGTGGCGGATCTGGAGCTCTGTCAGGGGTAATGATTCAGGATTAGGGATTAAGGGATTGAGGATTAAGGGAGTGAATATTGAGAAATTAGAGACCCCTCATCCATCCCCTTTTAATCCATACCCCTCTAATCCATACCCCCTACTTTCCCCCCTCACTCCCAATACGCCGGAAGACGATAATGATCATGGAGGGCGCGTTCATAATCGCGGCTGATCGGTGACAGGGAGTCGTATTCGGGACTGTTTTTAATGGTGGCGGTGGTCAGGTCAACCCGGAATTTGCGATCGGCCCAATCCACCTCGCGTACCCATTGGGGGGATACCAGCACCTTCCGGCCCGGCAGCCAGTTGCGGGTATCGACCACGACATACCGAAGGGTCCAGGTGTCGTCTTCGACCACGAATTCCTCCACATGACCGATCTGGCCGTCGGTTGCCTGAATATGGTACCCGGTTGATTCCTTGACCGACCGCAGGTGGTTTTCTTCGGGGCCTTCAAAGTCGGTGGCCAGTTGGTCCTGGCGCACCCTCAGCAAGGCCGGGGTGGGAAAGCCCCCCCAGATATCCGCTCCGCCCCAGTAAGGTGTGGTGGCGTAATATTTGCCGAAAATCATTTCATATTGCCGCGAAACCGGTGCATCCTCTTCGAGCGGCGGGCAGTCCTTGATCTGCCGGCGTGTCAATTCCACGGCGAACCGCCGGGTCTTCCAATCCGGTTCGCCCAGGGATATCGGGGAAATAAGCACCTTCCGGCCCGGCAGCCACTTGCGGGTATCGGCCACCATGTAGCGTATGGTCCACTTCTCGTCATCGAACAGAAAATCCTGGCAGCGTCCGATTTCTCCGTCTTCAGCCGAGAGAACATCATTGAGCATTTCATTGACATTTCGCAGCATGACTCATCTCCTTTCGGGGGGGGGTCCCCCTCGTTGCTTAAACCCCTTAGTTGCATAAACAATATGGCAAATAATATCTAATATTCCGTAATTATAACCGATATTTTAGAAAAACAAACCCTCGTTGGACATCCCATTTTGTGAAGTCGAAGGATGGGGGCGCCCCGGGAATTTTAAATGCTGCCATATTGTTTACCCTTCGGGAACGTTGGGGTAAACTATAATAATCAGAGATATTCATCCGATTAAATAGGGTCTTACCGGTATATATGTCGAGATCTGCGGATTCCTGCCTTGACCGATGAAGCGATCCAGTTCCGGTAATTAGGGTCCTTCAATTGTCGAATACAGGATCGACCGTATTTTCAGGGGTAAAAGGTTTTTATAAGCTAAAAATCAACCCGGCATGAGGGCCGGGAACCGGTCGCATCCGGGCGCCTGATGGTCCGACTTGGAAAATTTCAATGTCAGCAGCGGATGGCAAGGCCTTGCGATGCGGTCATGGAACAGTCAATCCGGAAACTTTTC
This sequence comes from uncultured delta proteobacterium, assembly GCA_963774425.1. Taxonomy (GTDB): domain Bacteria; phylum Desulfobacterota; class Desulfobacteria; order Desulfobacterales; family JAFDCJ01; genus JAFDCJ01. The sequence goes on from CAVZEZ010000002.1 coordinate 310,484, forward strand.
AGCTTAAACAATTCGGGCAGGTGTGAGGGTCGAAGCGGACCGATGAAGGCATCGATACGCTCCGCTATCCCCCCCAGCGAGCTTCCGATAACAATGGCTCAATGCCGGAAAGAAGAATGCCGATGAAAAATCACGTCACCATGCAACTAATGGATTCTGCGGTCAAGTTCACTCCCGACGGCAAGGTGGCCGTCGTGGATGCCATCAAAGCCCTCAGCGACAGCGAGGACGCGACTCGCATCTGGCAGATGCTTAAACACGAACAGCCTGAGTTTGTCAATCTTTGCGAAGGCTATATCTTCCAGGGAAACCGCTCCGAACCCGTTGTCGACAGCGAGGGCTGGCAGCAGATCGAAGATGCGCTGTTGGACTATATCCTGGATGAGGCCGCGGCCTGATTAGCGGGAAGGGAGTATCCCCAGTCATTGCGGCCGGTGTTCAGCCGCAATCCAGGAAATTCGCCGTGCGGCTGGACTCCGGCTAAAACCTTGCCGGAGCGACGATGAAGGTTATCGCGCGCTCCGGAATCGTTTTCTGAGAAGGCGATATGGGAGCCGGGGTCTCTTTTCCAATTATCAACTCGGAACTGCGTTAGGGGACATACCGGATATAAATACGGGCGGTGCCCCGGGTCATCTCAATCCAGGCCTCCAAGCCACTGCGTCTTACAAGGTTTTCGGCATACACCGCCTCCAAACCTTTGTCCTTTGCTCCCGGGTCGCCGTAATCGAGGACCCACTCTCGGGTCTGAGCGGCGTCCTTTTTTTGCCGCGAAATTCAGAGCGCATACGGTTTGTTTTGGTTTGTTAAAATTTGATGAATATTCTGGATTCCTTATATTTGTTTGGGTTGCTTCCGCCTTCGTTGGCCTCAACATCCGGCTCGAAGCCATAGATATTGATTCCGGGCGCGACGATTCCGGGCAGTGTATGACTGATGGATTTGGGGAATTCGCCGGCCGACGATTGAATGCGGGTAACAATCGCTTTAGTCGGAACATGCTTAAATTCGAGGATATCTTCAATGTAAACGGCTACGATATTCCGGAACGATTTTTCCGTCTTTTTCATCGAGAGGACCAACTCCTTGAACTCGCTGGTGGCATGCTCAATGCTGTCTGTATTTACTACGCTGCTGAAGTACCCATGGCGGATCTGTTGTGCCGGACCGATTTCATCGAAAGAAAAATGAGCGTTATATAACATGACGTACTACCTCCTATCCGTTTCAATATTAGTCTTTAATTATAGGGTACGTCATCAGCGCTGAAATTGAATGGAGTCAAACATGTATATCGATTTTGAAAAAATAGTATTTTGAAGGGCTTTGGGTGGAAAAAAACAGCGAAAGTACTTCCGCCGGCATCGGCTAGGCTTTGTCCGTCTGTTTGAGCCGGGTCAGAACAAAATGTTCCAGGTCGGTGCCCTTTTTCGAACTTGACTTGATCCGGTCAAGGGGGATTTCAGCCCGCGCCATGTTCTTGTGCCCGCCGGCGGAACCCTCGCTGCCGAACATCTGGCGCGCCAGTTTACCGGCATCTCGGCGAAATCCGACATTTCTGAAAATGACGATCAATTTCTGATCGAGCATCCCGGATACGATCGTACATGTCACTTCCGCCAAATTCATGAAAAAATCGGCGATGATCACCAGCGTGTCCGCGTCCTTGACCTCACCCATGTGAATTATGGCGGTGCTTTTTACAAAGGACAGTTTTTGGAGGGCGAGTTTGAAACTCGTCAGGGTTTTTTTTGTCAATTCAGACGATTCGATTTTCTTGATGATGTTTAAATTGGCATGTTCATACAGATAGCGAAACGCTTTGATATCGCTGGAGACCGTGGCTCGAACGAAACTGTTCGTGTCATTTTTGATGCCGTAGAACAAGGCGGTCGCCAGACGGGGAGACGGCTTGATCTTGGATGCTTTCAAATATTCGGCCAAAATGGTGGAATTTGCCCCGTATTCTTCCTGGATGTCAATAAAGGGGGCTACGAGTTTGTCGGTAACCGGATGGTGATCGATGATAATATCAAAGTGGAATTTGCTGAATTCCTCGTTATGGGTCGGCTGAGAATCGACGATGGCCCATTTCGTCGCTTCCGAAGTTTTAAAATTCCTGATATGCAGCAGTTTGAGGTTTAACAGACTGATTAATGCCAGGTTATCCGCCCGTTCGATCTTATTTATACGCAGGATGTTCACCCGTTTTACCTTGCGCCAGAACAATCTTTTTAACGCCAGCGCGCTGGCGATCGAGTCGGGATCGGCATTTATCAGAATAGCCAGCGTGTCTTCCGAGCTTACGGTTTCCTGCAATCTTTTGCATTTTTCGGCAGTGGATGCCGATTTTGCGAAAGGTCCTTCCATGTTCCCCCTAATCCCGCCGTAGCGACAGCGATTATTTATCAATCGCAATTCGTCATTTTACATAGGCAGTTTCATCATCGATAGCAAACATATTTACTCTCGGCAACCGTGTAAAGGGCACAAAACCATGCCATGCCTAAATACGACGAGCGGGTGGTACAAAATACATATTAGACCCCATCTAAATGCCGTCAGTGCTTAATATCATCCGTAGAGTTGATTTTAATAGAAACATATATAAGGCACGTTAAATAAAAAAAGGGTGATAAACCCGATGTAATCATTGTACAAATATTTTGATTTTTGCTACGTCCGTGTCCGCTTTACCGCGGCGAAGCCCGTGTGGGGCCGGTGGCCCAATACAGAGCAAAAGCCAAAAGCGCTTGCCCGGTTTAACGGCGCAACCTGGCGAGATAAGCACCCGCGCCCACCATCAGAACGCCCGTCAGTTCCATCACATATTTCATCCTCACATGGCCGATGACCCGCCAGCGGCTGAACGGATAGCCTACATAATTAAAAGATGCCGTCCGGATAGCGACAAATCCCACAACCAAAGCCAGGCCTGCCAGTACGAGCCAAAATCGTCGCCAGCTTTTTCTGGTCAGCCAGAGCAGGCCCGAGAACAGAATCGTGGCAATCAGAATGACCAGCACCACAAAGACGGTCTGAAACTCCAATCGACCACTGCTGGACCATCTGTTTTCATTTTCTATCGCGCGAATCGCCGTTAACGTCACCGTCTGAAGGAGATCGAGCTGTTTGTTGATCCCCAGAAACGACATCAAGCCGGCCAAACAAAACCAGATCCGGTGGTGGGTCGGCCGAGAACGGATCGCAGACAATTTTCTATCTGCCCAACCGGTCCATAGGCAAAGAAAAGCCGAAAAAAAATAGGCGACGGTGATCACCCAGCCGATGGCCGACGGATCGTAAAACCCCGGTTTGTAATGGATCGATTTCCAGACTTCGACAATGTACAAGATGATAAAAAATATGATCCTAAAAATTAACCCTTAAGGGGGATGAAAATCACTACTTCCTGATTCTTGGGATACCGCAGCAGCCGATCAGGCCGCCGGTGAGCAGCAGAATACTGGCCGGGATGGTTGTCGCGCAAACGTTCACATGATCGATAGCGGCCAAAGAGGCCGTATCGGAAAGCCAACTATCGCCGCTTCTCTTGATCAGCCTGAACACCAATCTTGCGTCCTCGGTGGTATAAGCGGAAATATCGATGATAGGGTTGAGCAATATCGGCAGAATTCATATCCGCTTTTCCGGATTCTTTTAGCACTGATTTGCCGGCATTTCAAGTGAAACATTGTCAACAATCCCGATGGTGGCTCTAGCTGCCAATGAAGTTTGACGTTTGATGATGGACACGGATTCAAGGGGTCGAGGGGTCAAGGATTCAAGGGAAAGGCTGACCCGTCTTTTTACTTGACCCCTTGAATCCTTGAACCCAAGCCTTCGGCCTTAGCCGAAGGCAGTTGACTTTATAGTCTTCTTACAGAAATTCAAAGCGCCTTTGAAAAAACGAACCTGTTTTTGAATTTACCCCAAGTTTGCAAAAGCCGGAGGGCTTCAGATGCCAATGCCAAACATCAAGACAACAATATCCATTGAAAAGCCTATATTTGATCGGGTCAATATATCTCAGATCTTCACTGTAAATAAAAGCAATCTGTCTGAAAAAATCGGGATCCTTTAGAAGCAACGGATTGCCCGGATATTGGAAGGAATTCGGCTGCTCACGGTATAGTAAAGCTTGCAAAAAGCGTCTTTTCCAGGCGAGGTTACCGCTTTTTCTTATTATGTTGTTATTACAAGGTTTTTTGTCGAGATTCACGGAGTGGGGAGGGTTGATGACAGAGCGCAATGCTCGGTTGTATGGAGGTTACCGTTTTTTGTGTTGTAAACGGTTGAATTTATGGGTAGGAATGAGGCAGGGGGTTGCAGAGATGATCAGAGCCTTCGGGTGATTGCGACTCCGGAAAAAGGCATCAGTATCATTGCCAGTACAGCTAATGTTGCAGAGATGATCAGAGCCTTCGGGTGATTGCGACCAGTATAATGATTCGAAACAACCGTTCACCATTAGCGGCAGTTGCAGAGATGATCAGAGCCTTCGGGTGATGGAAGGGAAAGAAGGTGAGAAGTGAAGAAGTTGAGAAGCTGAGATGGGGGCAGGCCTTGGAGAATCGATCGACATTAAATCCCTGTCTGCGGTCGTCCGCGTCCGTCTGCGGTTAATTGCAGAGATGATCACGCTTTTTTATAAGCAGGTGGAATTAAAAAAGGGGCTGCCTTTCGATATCGCTATCCCCAATAAGGTTACGCGCCGCACGTTGGAAAAGCTGGTATCTGATGCTGAAACCAACATTTACGCGGCAGTTCGAACGGGGGCGGTGCTGTTCATCAGTCGGCCGCTCACAGGAGGATCCATGAAAATTTTGCTTTTGGCGGTATTTGCGGTCGTGTTGGCCGTCGCTCCGGCCGTGGCGGCGGAGGGAGTCATCGATGTTCAAAGCAGCTTTACGGTGGCGGAAACGGCGAATCGGCTGGAGCACGTTCTGCAGGAAAAGGGGATGACGATCTTCGACCGCGTCGAGCATTCGCAGGCCGCGGGAAAAATCGGCATCGAAATGCGGGACACGGTACTGATCATCTTCGGCAATCCCAAGGTCGGCAGTCCCCTGATGAAATGCCGGCAAAGCGTTGCCATCGATCTGCCTCAGAAAGCCCTGATCTGGCAGGATGAAAAGGGTATCGTCTGGGTTTCGTACAACGACCCCCGGTATTTAGAAAGGCGGCATGAAATCACCGGCTGCGAGGAGGTCATTGCTAAAATCGAGAACGCCCTGGCCGACATCGTCAAAGCGGCGGCGTCGAAGTAAGGCACGGCTATTTTGAAAAGACCACCTCCCCCGATGGGCTTTCGGAAAACTGCGCTCCGGGAAGTTCACCCTGAGGTTGGACTCCGGCTAACACCATGCCGGAGTGACGATGGAGGGTGTTGCCGGAGTGACGACTCTGGGAAAGGCGATATCGGTAGGTTCACGTAAGCCCGATGCCTCGGGCTAAAGGGCAGCCTGTTCAATCAAATGAGAAACATTCAAAGGATCGGCTCCATTTTACCCCCTCCCTCGGTCCCTCCCGCCAGGGGAGGGAAGTTGTTCGAGGCAGATTGTCGTTTCAGGTGCCCATTTCGCGCCTTCCCGCCAGGGCCAGGAAGTGGACTCCTCTCCCTTGATGGGAGAGGCCGGGTGAGGGTGACAAAATGGCAAGATTGCGAAGGAATGGATTCATTCTTATAAAAAAGAAATAGACAGGATCAACAGGATGGTTAGGATATGGCGGCCCGCGGCCGAATGGTCATTCGCCGAAGGCGAAAAAAATCCCCAAGATCCTGTAATCCTGTCTCATTAAAATCATAGAATCGAATCCATTCCATTGAAGTTTCCAATAAGCTGCGGATTCATGACAGATACGCTTCACATCACCAACGGCGACAGCGTGGGGGAAATTCTCGCCCAATGCGGCATCGCAGGAGACATTCTCGTTTGGCGCGATATTCTGTATGACGGCCCCCGAAAAGCTGGGTGGCCGGATGAGGACACACTGCGGGCGCGCGCCCGGTTTCTGGAAGATGCCACCGGCGGGGGGCTGGCCTCGGCACAAATACTGACCTCCCTGGGAAACCAGTACCGCCGGCTGGCGGCGGCGTCCGAAGGGGAGCGAATCGTGCTGTGGTTCGACGCCTGCCTGTTCGATCAAGCCATGCTCGTTCACATTCTGACCTGCCTGGATCACCACGGAATCCGCCAGGCTGTACTCTTGTGTGTCGATTCGTTTCCCGGCATCGTGCCGTTTAACGGGCTCGGCCAGCTCCATCCGGATCAATTGGCTTCGCTGTTCCACCGGCGACGCCCGGTCACCGATGCCCAGTTCCGGTTCGCACGGCTTGCGGACCGGGCGTTCGCCGCCCAGGATCCAGGGTTATTCGAGAAATTGGCGCAAACACCCGATGCCCCCCTGCCATGGGTACCGGCCGCCGTAAGACGCTGGCTTCAGGAACAGCCCGATCCGGTAACCGGACTGGGGCGTCTGGAAACCCTGGCTCTGGAGGCCGTGCGCCGCGGCTGTGAAAGCCCGGCCGATATTTTTTCGGCCGTGGCGGCGGTCGACACGCCGCCGCAGTATTGGGGGGATACGACCTTGTGGGCCAAGCTCAACGCTCTGGCGGATCGCGAACCTGCCCTGGTGCGCATCGAGGGCCCGGCCTCCAGATTGCCCCAATGGGGCAATGGGGTGAATTTGAAACATTTTCGGATTACACCTTTGCCGCGGTAGGCAGCCGGAGCCCAGCCGGTAAGGGTCCGGCTTTTGCACATCGAAGTTTAGCGCCGCCTAAAAGAAACATAGCATCTACGCTGAATTTCATGGACTTGGAATAATTTTATGCCTTGTGGGAGCGGCTTCCAGCCGCGAAGATAATTAGAAGCCCGGCACCTCCAAACCATCGCGGCTGGAAGCCGCTCCCACAAGATTTACCAGGAGATATTCAAACTCATGATAAGTTTCTATTCCGATCAGAGTGGCTGCCCTTTACCCAGCGGTCCCGTGTGAAACATTTAGTAAAACAAGATAGTCGAGTATCAATGCCAATGTCTCAAAAGCGGATTAAGTGGCAGCGGGATACCGGATTTAATCATTGCCCCGAACGCAAAACAGGGGCAAAATGACATCTATTCCCTGGACAGTCATTTTTTATCGATGAAAGACGTCCTGAATCTGCTGTTAGATACCTAACCCGGCTGCGCCGGAACCAAAAATGAAAAGATCGATCACGAAAACACGAAAGCACGAAAGAAAGAACTTAAAAGCCCACAGGAGAGCCCCATGACGATCCCATCATTTCGATTTTATAATCCGGTCAAAATAGTGGCCGGCGAAAATGCCCTCGATTCCCTTGGCTACGAGTTGAAACAACTGGGCGCCGGCCGCCCGTTAATCATCACGGATCCGGGCGTCAGCGCTGCCGGTCTTTGCGCACTCGTCCAGACAGCCCTGGACCGCGCCGGGATTCCCAGTGACATGCTGTACGACCGGGTCGAACAGGATTCCTCTTCCCGGATTGTGGATGCGGCCGCCGACAGGTATCGAAAAAATACGTGTGATTCCATTGTGGCCGTTGGCGGCGGTTCGGTCATCGACACCGGCAAGGCGGTGAACATCGTGGTCACCGAGGGCGCCGACAGCCTGGCGGCCTTGATCGGCGTAAAGCTGCGCACCCCCCTGCGGCCTTTTATCGTCATTCCCACCACTTCCGGCACCGGTTCGGAAGTGACCTACGCCGCGATGATCCGGGATATCGAGCTGAGGCAGAAAATTCTGTTTGCATCTTATTTGCTGTTTCCGAAAACAGCCATTCTGGATCCGCGCATGACGCTTTCGCTGCCCCTTCAGACCACCGCGGCGACGGCCATGGATGCCCTGACTCATGCTATCGAGGCCTGTATCTGCAAACCCCGCAATCCCTTCAGCGACGCCCATGCGGTGGAAGCCATCAAACTCATCGGCAGATATCTGCCGGCTGTCGTCAAACAGCCTGCCGACCGCGAAGCCCGGTTTTACCTGGCCAACGCGGCCTGCATGGCCGGCGCCGCCTTTTCCAACTCGGGGGTCGGTGTGGTTCATGCCCTGGCTCACGCCCTGGGAGGGGTGTGTCAGCTACCGCACGGCACTGCCGTCAATATTTTGCTGCCCCACGGTTTGGCGTTCAATCTGCCCGCCGTGGCGGAAATTATCGGCGAACTGCTGCTGCCGCTGGCCGGACCCGGCGAATATGTTGCCACACCAGCCCGGGAGCGGCCGCAACAAACCATCGCATACCTGAGGAAGATGAAAGACGAATTATACGACGCCGCGAAGCTTCCCCGCACCCTGGCCGAAGCCGGTGTGGCCCAAGAGGCGTTCGAAGAGGTTGCCCAAAAAGCGGTCAAGGATCCGGCGCTATCCTTGAATCCAAGGCCTGTTTCCTATGATGATGCTTTGGAGATATTGAATGCGGCCTGAGTTTCTCCTATACGGCCTGGAAGAAACGGCCTCTGAGGGGCACAAACCAGGTTTCAGGTGTCAGGTTTCGGGTGTCATGATGCTTTGACATCAATATAAATGATGCTATGATGTCTTCATGAGAACGACGCTTACCATTGACAATGATGTGATCGAACGGGCACGAGCAATTTCGGCAAAATTGGGGACCCCGTTTAAAACCGTCATCAACGAGGCCCTCAGGGCCGGTTTGGACCAGGTTGAGGAACCAGCACGCTGTCGTCTCTACCAGACGACCCCCCGGGCAATGGGCCTGAAAGCCGGCCGCAACTTAGATAATGTTCAGGAATTGTTGGCGCAAATTGAAGGTGAGGATTCGCGATGATTCTCATCGATGCCAATATTTTGTTGTATGCGGAAGACGACCTGGCGCCGCATCACAAGCAGGCATGTCTTTGGTGGGATGACCAGCTCTCGCGCAGTGACCCTGTTTGTCTGTGCTGGACGGTATTATCGGCTTTCATTCGGATGGGAACCAACCCGCGAGTGTTCGAGCACCCGCTTTCCCTTGAACAAGCCTGTAGCCGGGTCCAAAGCTGGTTGGACCAGCCCTGCACCAGAATCATTTGGCCGACCGAACATCACTGGTCTGTATTTCAACAGATGCTCGCAGGTGGGCAGGCTGTCGCCAATCTGGTTACCGATGCCCATCTGGCGGCGCTTGCAATCGAACATGGCTGCGAACTGGCCTCGACCGACTCCGATTTTGCCAGATTTCCCAAACTGAAGTGGGTCAATCCATTGTTGAAAGATGTAAGTCAAAGCTGAAATCCAGTCATTCAACATCGAAAGGTAAAAGCGCATGACGACCTCATCGAATGCAACGATCACCGGTCCCGACTCCATGGCCGATGCGGCAATCAAAAAAACAATTTGCGGCATTTGTTCGGCGGCCTGCGGCGTCGATGCCTATGTCAAAGAAGGCCGTTTGGAAAAAATCGAGGGGACGCCGGAAAATCCGGCCAGCCGGGGCGTCCTGTGCGCCAAGGGCCGCAGCAATCTGGAGTATGTCTATCATCGGGAGCGGATTCGCACGCCGCTGCTTCGCAGGGGCGAAAGAGGAGGCGCTAATTTTGTAGCCATCAGCTGGGACGAGGCCTTTGACCGGATTGCCGATCGGCTGAACGGGATCAAACAGGATTTCGGCCCCGAGTCGGTCGTATTTTTTACCGGCTATCCCAAATGGCTGCGGCCGTTTCTAAAACGCCTGGCCCACGGTTTCGGCTCTCCCAATTACTGCTCGGAATCCAGCACCTGCTTTTTGGCCACCATTTTGGCCAATCAGCTGAATTACGGCTTCCCGGGCTGGCCCGATATCAAAAACGCCAAGTGCATTCTCAACTGGAGCTCAAATCCGCACCATTCATCCGTCCAGCGTCTGTGGGGACTCAAGGAAGCCCGTAAAAACGGCGTCAAAATAATCGAGGTGGGCCCGCTGCAGACCCCCTTGGCTGCCCACGCCGATATTCATCTGAGGATACGTCCGGGTACATCCGGGGCCCTGGCGCTTTCAATGGCCCACGTGATCATCACGGAAGATCTTTACGACAGGGAATTCGTCGAGAACTGGACCGTCGGCTTCGAATCCTTCCGGGATTATGTTGCCGGTTTTGCGCCCCGAACGGCGGAACGTATGACCGGGGTCCCCGCAGAAGATATCGCCGCCGCGGCCCGGCTGTATGCCGCCACCAAACCGGCGACCATGTTCAACAGCGCCTGTGTGACCGTGCACCACACCAACGGCGTTCAGAACCACCGGGCCATCACCGCCCTGATCGGGCTGACCGGAAATTTCGACCGTCCGGGCGGAAACCATGTCATTCCCTTAACCTACTATCTGTCGCCGACCGGTCTGGTCTCGCGGGAGCATGAATTCGAGCAAGTGCGATCCTGGGACGAGATGCCGCCCCGTATCGGGGCCCAAAAATTTCCCGTGTGGGCCGCATTGATTCCCGAAGCTCAGAGCACCGAGGTTCCCTTTCAGATCCGAAGCCGGAAGCCTTATCCCATCACGTCCATGCTGGCTTTCGGTCTGAACCATCGCATGTGGCCGGGTTCCGATTTCATGAAAGAAAGTTTGCAGCGGCTCGACTTTCTGGTGGATGTCGATCTCTTCATGACGGATTCCGCCAAACTGGCCGACATCGTTTTGCCGGCCTGCAGCAGCTTCGAGCGGGAAGAACTCAAGATATACAGCTCACGATACGCCATTTACGCCCAGCCGGTCATTACGCCGCTGGGAGAATCCCGGTCGGATGTGGATATCATCGTGGAGTTGTCCAAACGGCTCAATCCGGCAGACACCTTGCTGGCGGAAGGGTACGAAGCCGGCCTCGACTGGATGTTCGCGCCTTCCGACATCCGGATGACTGACATCAAGGACCCGGTGGGCGGGGGATATTTAAAAGACCGCACCCCCACACCCTATGAAAAATACAGGCAAACCGGCTTTGACACCCCTTCGGGCAAAATGGAGTTCAGTTCGTCTATCCTGGCGGAAGCGGGGATCGATCCCCTTCCGGTATATCGTGAGCCCGGCCTCAGCCCGGTCGCCACTCCCGGGATTGCCGCAAAATTCCCCCTGATTCTGACCGTCGGCGCGCGTCTGCCGAAGTTGATGCATTCCAGAATGTACCGGATCGATTCGGCCCGCAAATCACGTCCCGAGCCCGCCGTGGACATCCATCCGCAGGACGCGCTGCACCGTGGGATTTACGCCGGAGATTGGGTCACGCTGGCCACCCCGCGGGGGTCGATCCGGGTGCGCGCGAATCTGACCGAGCGGGTGCCGCCGGGGGTGGCCAGTATTTACCACGGCGATCCGAAAGGAGATGCCAATGAGTTGATCGATCCGGACTACCGGGATCCGATTTCCGGCTATCCGGGGTATAAATCCCTGCTTTGCGAGATTACGGGTGTAAAGGATCCAGCACACACCTAAGCGGCCTTGCCCGCACAAAATCGGTTGCACTGTTGGATTCAAAATACCATCCTGAAAACAGAAGCCAGACATCGGCGCCCTCGGACTGCAAAGACGGTCGGCGATCTCGTATGAAACTACAAGTTCCAGGTTCAAGGTTCTGGGTTAAAAAGGCATTTTGCCATTTTATCACCCTCACCCGGCCTCTCCCATCAAGGGAGAGGAGATTTCTTCCCTCCCCCGGCGGGAGGGATTGAGGGAGGGGGTAAGATGGAGCCGATCCTTTTAAAAAGTTTCTTTATTGATCAAACTGGCTGCCCTTTAGCCAGCGGCCGCGGCTCGTATGAAACTACGCCAGAATGGCATAGTTTCTGTCTTTGATCAATCGGGCTGCCCTTTCGCCCGAGGCCGCGGCTTATATGAAACTTCAACCTTAAGCCTTCTCGGAATACGTTTCCGGAGCGCGCGATACCCACCAGCGTCACTCCGGCAGGTTTTTTAGCCGGAGTCCAGCCCAACGGCGAAATTCCTGGTTTGCGGCTAAAAACCGGCCGCAATGACTGGAGATGGATGTCGCCCAAATTCCGATAAAGTTTCTTCCTTTGATCAGTCGGGCTGCCCTTTCGCCCGAGGCTGCCGCTCGTATGAAACTACCGGTATCGCCTTACCCTCCATCGTCACTCCGGCATGGTTTTAGCCGGAGTCCAGACATATGGCAACTTCCCTGGATAGCGCAAAAAAGCTTCCCTTCGTGCCCGGCCAAAAACCTGCCGGAATGACTGCGGATGGATTTGACCCAAATTCTTACTGTTAATGATAAAGTTCAGACTGGCTGCTTTCCATCCAGCGGCCCCGGCTTATATGTCATTTGGTTAAATCGTCCTTCACGCGCCGCTTTTGCAATCTTTCGTGCTTCTTGACAAAGAAATATTCTATGTTAAATTTATATATTCAGGTATTGCCTGCCGGCCGTCTGCCCTAAATCCCGCCCCGTCGGCCACGATTGCACCCGCGGACAAATTGGTGGGTCGCGATGCTGTACGGCGGCTTATCCGCCGCCGGTTCCTCCGAACATTTCGCTTTGAATACGCACAGGATATTGGGTATTTTGAAACGCTTTTTTCACCGACTTTCAATAGGGGTTGTCATTGCCGCCGCTGCCGGCCTTATCATGCTGGGCGCACTATACCTTTTTCGCGATGTTCTGATCTCCCCCTACATTCAGAAATTTCTGGAAAATTCCATCCAAACCCAACTCGGGATGGATGTCGATGTCGGCCGTATCGGCGGGAGTTATGTCACGAATTTCGAGGTGGATAATGTCACCACCCTGAAGCCCGCCTCCGACGGAATTCTGGTTTCAATTGAATTGAAGCGTCTGCGGGTTTCCTATAACCCCTTGTCCATCCTGCGGGGTCTGGGCGCATTTATCGGCGATGCCGTTGTCGAAATCGACTCCGCCGGGCTGGCATTGGACCTGTCGCGAACCGCGGAGCCGCCAAGCCCGCCGGAGACCGAGTCGAAGGGCCCGATCTATTTGCCGGAGCCGCTTCCTGAAATCCACATCGAAAACACCACCGTCCACCTGCGGGGAGCGGATTATGAAACCGCGTTTAAAGGGGTTTCGCTGGAGACGCTTCCCCGGCCCGGCGACAACCGTGCCCTTCAGCTTCGTATTGCGGAATGGAGCTGGGATCATCCGGTTGTGCAGCCGGGCAGACTGCCGGTTTCGCTGGAAATCGCGTATAGCCCGGAAACCGTCGAAGCCAAACACCTGCGTCTGGGTGGCTCGGAACTGGTGGAATTCGTCCGCATCGATTTAAAGTCCTTGCCGGAGAGCATGCCTTTTGCAGCGACCCTGGTGCCGGCCGGAGGCAAGCTGGTCCTCGATGGAAAGCTCGGTTCCTCCGATCTGATGGCTCACATCACGGCCGACCGTCTCGATTTGGAACGGATCTCCTCCGTTTTTCGCCCCCCACTGGAACTGGCGGGCAACCTTGCGCTGACCGCGGATGTCCGGTTGCCCCTGGCGCAGCCGGCCGATCTGACCGCCGATCTGAATTTACATATGAAGCACGGCAATATCTACGGATTGGCGGCTGATGAACTGAATTTGAAGGCCGCGGCCCAAACGGGCAGTCTGCACGTGAATGAGCTCGATCTTCGCACGGAAGGAAACCAAATTGAATTTCAGGATGTCAGGGCCGCCTCAAAGCCCGTTTTCAGCGGGGATGTCGATGCGATTCTGCACTCCCTGGCCGGCGGGTTTTCGGTGAATTGCCGCAACCTGCCGGCTATTTTTTCACTGGCGGGGGTGGACCTTTCCGCAGAGATCGAAACCGTACCGGAGCACAGACTCATGCTCGGCGGTCATGTCGCAAGCGGAGAGCTGCGAATTTCAAGCGGCAGCCTGACCACGGACCGCGGTCACGTTCGTCTGGATAGCGCCCACATCACGCTGCCCCCCGCGGGCGGGCCCCTGAAGAACACCGCCATTCAGGCCGCTTTGGACATTGACTTGCCGGCGCTGGCACCCATCGGGCACCTGTTCAGATTTCCCGGCCTGGGCGGATCGGTCAAAGGACAGGCCGTTATCGACGGAACTTTCGGAGCGCCCGCCGGAACCGCGGACATTGCCGCCGAAAGTGTTTCTTACAAAACCGTGAACTACGGCGACCTGGCGGTGAAGGCCGAGGCCGATTCACAGACAGTCACCATCGAGTCGCTGACGCTGCGGCGCAAAGAGGACCGTCTCAGCGGCCGGGGTTCCTTCAATATTGACGCCCAGGAGTTCAAGGACCTTAAAATAGAATTTCAACTGACCGACCCTGCCTTTTATGTCGATCATCTGTGGCCCGCAGATCGGGTTCCCGCCACGGGAAAACCGCGCATCCGCGGCAGCCTGTCCGGACATGCCGCTCTCGACGGTCCGCTGACGATGCCCTCCGGAACAGCGGATCTGGATTTGCGCGGGATCGTATTGGAAGACATCCGGCTGGGCGATGCGGATCTCCGCCTGGTTTCCGAAGACCGGAAAATCACCGTTGAGACTTTGGACGTCCGCCAATCCGGTGACAAGGTCTCCCTGAAAGGATCCCTCGACCTTGCATCTATGCTTTTGGAGGATATCCACCTGAATGTATCGATTGACGATGTCGCCAACTATACCCGCCCACTGCTGCCCGAATTCAGGACGCTGAGCGGCGCCGTCAAGATCGATCTGAAGGCATCCGGTCCGTTGCGGGAACCGACGGCCCGGGCCGATATTGCCTTCAAAGACGTGCAGGTTAACGATCTCGACATTTCCATGGTGGTATTCAAGCTGCAAAGCGCCGGCCGCCGAATAGACATCGATCTGGCCGATGTGAAAGCCGCTCCGGGGGAGGTGAAGCTTAGCGGACATCTGCTGCGGGGACCGGAAGATATGGCTTTCGATATGACGGTTGCCGATTTGACTCTTTCCGCAGCCAAGACTTTTCTATCACTCGAAAAACCCGGACAGATTCACTTTACCCGCAACGGGGCTTTTTCCGTGAAGGAAATCTCGCTGGGCGGACCGCCCGGGCGCATTCATCTGGATGGATCTATGGATGCGCAGCAGAAGGCGGATTTTAACCTCGACATTTCAAAATTCACCAGTCGCGGCTGGTTTGAAACCCTGGCAACCGACCAGATAGCGTTTAACGGATTGAATGCCCGCATCCATTTGTCGGGCACGGCGCGCGCGCCCGCCGGGAGCATGGTCGGCGATCTGGCCCAACTCGATATCCACCAGGAACAACTGACCCTATCCGGTCGCTTCGATTTTTCCTACACGGACAACGGCATCGATATCCGCATGTTCCAGTGGCAGGATGGGCCGGGACAGATTATCGACGTCAAAGGCAGGGTTCCAATCGATCCATTGCAGGATCCGCTCCTGAGACCCGGACCGCTGTCCCTTCAGGCCCGGATATCCATTACCGACCTCGGGGCTTTCGGCTGGCTTTTTCCCGACACCATTCCTTCGGACGGAGGCTTCCAGGGCAACCTGGCGCTGACCGGCACCTGGCAGGCGCCGACGGGCACCTTTACTTTTAAAAGCAGCGGCTTAAACGATCCCCCCACCCAGAAATCCATGCCGCCCGGCCCCATCGATATCGATGGCAATATTCGGATGGCGGACAAAAAACTGGTGGTGAAATCAATTCAGATTCAATCCCCGGGACTGAGGTTCACCAGCGGAGGCGAGTGGACCGGGATGCCGGCTTTGACCGAGATTTTACAGGGTGCCGTCGGAAAGTGGGCCGGCAATATTGACATGAAAGGGGAACTAAGTGTAGATGATCTAAATTGGCTGGCGGCGGAGAATCCGAGTCTGCGGCGGGTATCCGGACGACTCGAAGCGGATGTGGCCCTGAAAGGGCCGGTTTCAGATCCTGCGATAGACGCCCTCGTGCGGATTTCCGATGGCGAACTGCGGCCCAATCTGGATGTGCCCTCCCTGCAGGCATTGAATCTGTCGGCCGAGGTCACGCCGTCCGGCATCCGGCTGCAAACCTTTAGCGGCCGCCTGGGGGGGGCCCCCTTTCAAATAACGGGTTCGGTGATTCGCAACAGCCAGGAGGGAATGGTCGCCGATTTGCGCCTGAAGGGCGACAATCTCCTTCTTTACCGCAGCGCCGGCCTGAAGGTGAGGGCCGACACCGATCTGACGGTCAAAGGACCGGTCAAACGCCTGGAGGCCGGTGGCAAAGTGGCGATCACCGACGGGCGGATGGTGCAATATTTCGATTTTCTGGGTTTGCTGAAGGGGTCGCCCAAACCCAAGGTGGACATGGGCTTGCAGCTTTTTTCCATCACCCGGGAACCCTTGAGCCACATGGTTTTCAATTTACAGCTTATCTCCAAAAACCCGTTTTCGATCCGCAATAATCTCGCTCGGGGGGCGGTCCGGCCGGAACTCAGGCTCACCGGCACCGGCGAGTTTCCGGTCCTTGCGGGAGTGGTATATATCGACCCGACCCGGATCAGCCTGCCCGCGGGCGCGCTGACTTTCGAATCCGGTGTGATCCGCTTCGATCCCAATCGGCCGGATCGTCCCACGCTGGATCTAATCGGCACATCGAAGATGCTCGGATATGAAGTGACCATTTTGGTGGAAGGGCCCTACGACGAGCCGGTTGTCACCCTGTCTTCGGTTCCGCCGCTTCCCAACGAGGAATTGCTTCTGCTGCTGCTGACCGGTCAACCGCCGAATAGCGGAGGCGAGGGTCAGGCCTCCCGGCAAAGTATGAACGTGGCGGTTTTTCTGGGAAAGGATCTGCTCGCCCGCTGGTTCGGCAGCGAATCCTCGGAGGCCAGCGAATCGATTGTGGATCGCTTCGATATCAACGTGGGCAAGGGGGTGACCCGGGCGGGCGAGGAAACCATCGATGCCCAATTCCGCCTCGCCAACGATGTACTGCGGGATGGGGACAAGCTCTACATTACGGGGGAAAAGGATGTCTATGACTTTTACAATGTCGGTTTAAAAATCGTTTTCCGCTTTAGATAGTGCCCATCCATCAAAGGGTCTTTTACCATGATGGGCACCTGATGGTGTTTCCAATCCAGAAATGAGAATTTTTGGCCAAGCTCAAGGAAATCAAGCGCTTGTGCGGAGGCGTAGTTTACTACGCCGCACAAGCAAGGGCGCAGATTGACGCAGAAATCGGGCCAAAAGGCCATTTGTGGATGGAAACTAGATAAAAAGGGGGCCAGTCATATATAAGGGATGTCATTTGCGCGATCGTTTCGAGAACGGCCTTGTATAAGCTGCAAACTCTAAACGCCAAATTCCAAACAAATCTCAAATATCGAATTCCAAATCCGAAACAGCAAACCCGATGCGACAGATAATCAAATCGATTTGGTTGCTTTTAATGACTTTCTTTCTCGTTGACTTCAGTCCGAAGGAAACATGCTATATTTAAAAAAACGAACCAAAGGCCTGCGCAGAGAAAGATCTGCTTGGGATATTGGAGAATCGAATTTGGATATTGTTTGTTATTTGATATTTGGCGCTTGGAATTTTAAATCTTCAAAGCTCAAACTGCTTATCTATCTGATTCCTATGATGGCGGTTACCCTTTTGGGGGCCCATGCCAACGCGGCCAAGTCGAAATCTGAGGCTGCCCCGAAACCCTATAAACTCGTTTTCCAGGGAAACAAAGCACTGAGTGAAGCGGCATTGCGCAAGGCGGCCGTCGATGAACTGACGGCATTCGAAAAGCAGGGTCAGCACCGCTGGGACATAGACGACGCCGCTTTCCAAATGGAACTCGCTTACCGCAAGGACGGGTATGCTTTCGCCACCGTGGATTATGAGATGCAGCCGAAAGCCGGAGAACTCGGGGTGACCTTTATGATCAATGAAGGCCCGCGGGTAATCGTGCGCAATATTGAAATTACCGGCAATGAGAAAATCGGCAGAACGACCCTGCTGTCATTTTTCGAGGAAGGTAAATCGGGACTATTCGGCCAGGGAAAGCTTGTTTTTATCAAATCCAATATCGAGTCGGCCGTATCCCAGATTCGGGACTATTATTTTTCCCAGGGGTATCGCGATGCGGTGGTCGGCGATCCGCAAGTTTCTTTTTCCGATGACCGCAGGCGGGCAACCGTCACGGTTTCGATCGAGGAGGGCATCCGCTACGTCGTCCATGACATTATTTACAAGGGTGATGTGATTTCCGCGGCTAAAAAAGAGTTGGCCAAAGCGCGTAAGGAGCTGATCGGCATGCCGTACTTTGCCCGCCGACGGCTGATTTTAAGAAGCCGGCTGCTTGAAACTTACGGGAATCTCGGCTACCCGCGCGCCCAGGTGGAGGTAGCGGAACAGAAGGGGACTGAACCCGGCAGGGTGGTGCTGGTCGCGCAAATTACCGACGGTCCCCGGGTGACGATATCCGAGGTTCAGATTCGCGGCAATCAACGGACCAAACCGGGATTTATCCGAAACCGGATGCTGCTGAAACCGGGCGACCGGTACGACCTCGCACTGCAGCAGAAAAGCTTCCGCCAGCTTTACCAGACCGGGCTTTTCTCCAAAGTTGACCTGTCTCTTGAAAAACAGGCCGGTACCGATTGCTGGCCGCTCGTGGTGGAAGTAACCGAAGCCCCCGCCAAGGAGCTTTATTTCGAGCCGGGCTGGGGTTCCTACGAGCTATTGCGATTGAAAGCCGGTTTCCGTGAAAAAAATCTGTTCGGAACCGGCCGGATTTTCAACCTGGAAGCGATCGCGTCTTTTAAAGCCCAGAGCCTGACGGCAACTCTGACCGATCCCTGGTTTTTAAACACCGACATCAAGGCCGATCTGCCGATTTATTACAGCCGCCGCGAAGAGCCGTCCTTTACCCGCAAGGACCTGGGAAGCTCCCTTCTCTTTTCCAGACAGTTGACCGATCGTCTCAGTGCCACCGGCGGCTACACTTATCGCAGCACCAAAATTTCGAACGTCGACTCGGATATCGAAGTATCGGAAGTCACCCAAAATTACGACTTTGCCAGCCTCAAGGCCCAGGTGACCTATGATAGCCGCAACGATCTGTTTTTTCCCACCCACGGCCAGCGAACTTTTTTCTCCGCCGAATACGCCGATTCCTTTTTGGGCAGTCAGATTACGCTGACACGGCTATCGAGCGGTATCCGTCATTTTTTTTCGTTGACGAATTCGACTACCCTGGGGATGCGTTATCTCACCGGTTTAATAATCCCGGGCCCGGATGATTTCAATCTGCCGATTTCGGAACGATTTTTCAACGGCGGTGAAAACACCGTGCGCAGCTTCAAACAATCCCAACTCGGACCCCAGGATCAAAACGGCGACCCGGTCGGCGGCATGGCCTACAATGTCATCAATATAGAATTGCGGCAGCGGCTGGTCGGCAACCTCAGCGGCTCTCTTTTCCTGGACGCCGGAAACGTTTCCCCCAACCGGTCCCGCGAAGAAGAAGGCAAATCGCCCTATGGCAACCGGTCCGAGGTTTTGTCCGACACCTTCAATCAGTACTTTAAGGATTTTCGCTTCGGTGTGGGATTCGGCCTGCAATACCTGCTGCCGGTGGGTCCCGCCCGGCTCGACCTCGCATTCAATCCCGACCGGGATCATAAAAGAGATGAAGATTTTTTCGTGTTTCACTTCAGCGTGGGGATGGCGTTTTAGGTGGTTCAGGGGACATACGGCTCGTGCGAAACTACCTCGAAGGTTTCAGGTGTCAGGATTCGCGATGCAACCGAAAAGACCCAAGAAAAGACCTTTTAGCCAGCGACACCCGCTTATAGCCATCTCAGAAAACCATTCCGAAGCAGGCGATAACCTCCCTCGTCACTCCGGCAGGGTTTTTAGCCGGAGTCCAGCCCCACGGCATATGCTTCCCTCCCCCGGCGGGAGGGACTGAGGGAGGGGGTAAAATGGAGCCGATCCTTTTAAAATGTTTCTTACTTGATCAGACTGGCTGCCCTTTCGCCAGCGGCCCCGGCTTATATGAAACTACAAATATTTTATCTCGCGCAGAGTCGCAAAGCTCGCATAAGGGAATGATTAAAAATATAAATAATCTTGGCGCCTTGGCGTCTTGGCGCGATGATGAATAGTTTCTGTCTTTGATCAGTCGGGCTGCCCTTTAGCCCGAGGCGGCCGCTCGTATGAAACTTCATCTTCAGGTTCTGGGGCTAAAGGTTTTTACCAGTTTGTGGGAGCGGCTTCCAGCCGCGAATAAAATTGGCAATGATCCGATTTTAACATCGCGGCTGGAAGCCGCTCCCACTCGATTTTTCCGACTATCGAAGGCCCACCATGAGTTTCTCGATTTGATCAATCGGGCTGCCCTTTCGCCCGAGGCTGCGGCTCGTATGAAACTACCGGTATGGCCTTACCCGTAGTCGTCACTCCGGCATGGTCTTAGCCGGAGTCCAGACATATGGCAACTTCCCTGGATAGCGCAAAAAAGCTTCACTTCGTGCCCGGCTAACAACCTGCCGGAATGACGTTAGGTGAATTTGGCACAAATACTAATGAAGTTTCTGTCTTTGATCAGTCGGGCTGCCTTTCGCCCGGGGCCGCGGCTTATGTGAAACTACCTTGAAGGTTTCAGGTGTCAGGTGTCAGGGGTCAGGTGACCAGGAAAAGCGAACCGTAGAATATCGAATAACGAATAATGAATTTCGAAGGGTAGAATCGCTGCGCTCTGGCCTTAAAAAAAGAATCGACAGCATTCCTTCCTTCGACATTCGATATTCTGCGGTTCGATATTCGCTTTATTTTTAAGTTTCTGTCTTTGATCAATCTGGCTGTCCTTTAGCCAGCGGCCCCGGCTCGTATGAAACTTCATTCAGCCTATTGGAATTCTGGCGATTTAAACCACCCTCACCCGGCCTCTCCCATCGAGGGAGAGGAGATTTCTTCCCTCCCCCGGCGGGAGGGACTGAGGGAGGGGGTAAAATGATGCAATCCTTAATCTTCTCTTAATAAAGCGGAGTACTATATGCTCTACGCCTTTCACCCGCTGCTTCCCCAGCATACAGGTTAGACCTTATTTACAATCCGCTTTATAAACAATAAGATTTTGCCATTGGGCGAGTTCGCGGTTCGAATTCTGATACCATTCGCTGTGCGGAACGATGGATTGACGGGAAAGATGCACCCAGAGATTTCGGTATACACGCGTCTGATCATATGGTTGATATGCGGCGTCGCCCTGTTGAGCTGCACCCAGGTCGGGCCGGATTACATGCGGCCGCAAATTTCGGTTTCACCGGATTGGATGGACGCGCGGGACAAACACCTGAAAACAGCCGCCGCTCCGGGCGTTACCTGGTGGGAAGTGTTCAACGATCCTGTTCTCGATCGGCTGATTAAACAGGCACTCCAGGAAAACCTGACTTTGAAAACGGCGGGAATGCGGGTGCTTCAGGCCCGCGCCCAGCTCGGCATCACGACCGGATATCTTTATCCTCAGACCCAGCAGGCGACCGGCTCGCTGACCTACAGCTACATTGGCTCCGGGGGGCAGGGCGGCTCCTCCGGCGGCGTCGGCACGTCCGGCGGCGCTACAGACATCAGGTATTGGCGGGATCAGATCGGATTGAACATCGCCTGGGAAATAGACTTCTGGGGGAAGTTCAGACGCGCCGTTCAATCCGACGAGGCCGCCCTGAGGTCCTCCGTCGCAGATTACGATGCGGCCCTGCTAAGCCTTATCGGCGATGTCGCCAACGACTATGTCCAGATACGGACGCTTGAAAAGCGGCTGGAAATCGCGGGAGAAAACCTTGAAGCGCAAAAAGAGAGTCTGCGGATCGCGCGCGCGCGCCTCAGGGGCGGCGTTTCAACCGAAAGGGATGTCGAGCAGGCAAAAACGATACTCTTCGATACCCAGGCCGTCATTCCCACTCTGGAAGCCCAGTTGCGACAGACGAAAAATGCCCTCTGTGTCCTGCTCGGGTTTCCGCCCGCTCACCTGGCGGGGCTCCTTGCCGGCGCCTCGGGCATTCCGGCGCCTCCGCCTTCAGTGGCTGTGGGGATTCCCGCGGACCTGCTTCGTCGGCGCCCGGATGTACGCAGCGCCGAATTCCAGGCCATAGCGCAGTCGGCGCTGATCGGCGTCGCTAAAGCCGATCTGTACCCGGCCTTTTCCTTGAACGGGTCGACCAGCTTTGCTGCAACCGATATCGGCCGATCCTCGTTGAGCGATGCGTTTCGCTGGCGCTCCAGGTTCATCTCTTTCGGTCCGGCCGTTCAGTGGAATATCTTTAATTACGGCCGGATCACCAATAGCGTCCGGCTGCAGGACGCACGCTTTCAGGAACTTCTCTATACTTACCGGAATACCGTACTTCTGGCGCAGCAGGAAGTGGAGAACTATCTCGTCGGTTTTCTCAAAGCCCAGGAGAATGCCGATTATTTATCCCAAAGCGCCCTGGCTGCCAGACGCTCGCTCGATCTGGCCGTTGTGCAATACCGGGAGGGCAGCACGGACTTTACCACGGTTCTGACCGCCCAGCAGGCGCTTCTCACCGCGCAGGACAGCTTTGCCGTGGCTTTGGGTGACATTGCCGCCAATCTGATCGGCGTATACCGGGCACTGGGCGGCGGCTGGGAGATACGGACCGGCCGGGACATCATCCCAGCGGATGCAAAAGCGGCGATGGCGCAGCGCACGGATTGGGGGGAATTGCTGAAGCCGGCCGTTTATATGCCGCCTGCAGCCGGACCGGATCCGGTCATTCGGGCCCCGGACTGGTGAAGGCCCTGGGTGGGGGCGCGAGTGGTTGTACTGCAGAAACTTTTCAAACAGATTCGGCAAACCGGAGAAACGTTCATGATTTGCGCAACCCGCGGTTTTTGGCGTCCGTTTCCAGGTGTCCTCTTGCTCTGCACGATCGTATGGCTTGTATCCGCATGTGAACCAAAGCAGCAGCGTCCCGACCAGCCGCCGCCGAAGGTGACGATCAGCCGGCCGATCCGGCGAAACATCATCAATTACCTTGAATACACCGGGAATACGCAAGCGGTTAACTCCGTCCAACTCGATGCCCGCGTTGAAGGCTACCTGGAGAATGTCTTTTTCGAAGATGGGGATTTTGTTGAAAAGGGACAACTGCTGTTCCGTATTCAGCAAAACACGTATAATGCCCGGCTCAAGCAGGCGGAGGGCAACGTCATGGCGCAAAGGGCGTTTCTGAACCACGCCCAAACCGAGTTCGCCCGGTACTCCGAGCTGTTTAAACAAAAAGCGGCCGCGCAAACGGATGTGGAAAACTGGCATTATCAGGTGAATTCCGCCCAGGCCGCTCTGACCATTGCAGAAGCACAACGGGATCAGGCCCGGCTCGAATTGGACTATACCTCGGTCACAGCTCCCTTCAGCGGCCGAATCGGACGGCGACTGGTGGATCCCGGCGCTTTGGTGGGCCCGAATGCCGGAGGCGCCGCGACCGCGGGCGCCAGTGGAAGCGCGAATACGCCGGCGGCGGGGGTGGGCGCGCAGACGGGGGGCGGTACGGTTTTGGCGCGGTTGACGCAGCTCGATCCGATTTATGTCTATTTCAATGTCAGTGAGACGGATGTTTCTTCCCTGGCCGGGAAACGCGGGTTGGAGCCGGATCCGGCGAACGGTTCGATGCACACGGTTGATATGGGGCTTGCGGGGGAAGAAGGCTATCCGCATAAGGGACGTCTCGATTATATCGACACACGCGTGAGCGCCGCCACCGGGACGTTGCTGATGCGAGGCGAGTTTGCCAACCCGGATGCCGGGATGCTGCCCGGACAGTATGCCCGGGTGAGGGTGCCGGTCGGCAAGGAACGGCCGGCGATCCTGGTGCCGAAAGCCGCGGTCGGCTTCGACCAGTTGGGCGCATACGTGCTGGTGGTCAATGACCAAAATACGGTCGAGCGGCGCAATGTCAAAACCGGCGCGTCCCGGGAGAACCTGTATGTCATCGAAAACGGTTTAACGGGCGATGAGCGGCTGATTGTCAAAGGGGTTATCCGGGCGGCGCCGGGGAAACCGGTGACGCCGGTGCCGGAAACATCCGAGCAGCCGCCTGCCAATGGTACTCCGGCGGAAAATTCCGGCCAGGGGCAATCAAAATGATATCCGAGTTCTTCATCGATCGGCCCATTTTCGCCAATGTCATTGCCATCGTCACCGTCATTATCGGCCTGCTATGCCTCTATATTCTGCCCGTATCCCAATATCCACAGATCGTTCCGCCGACCATTCAGGTGAGTTCCCGCTATCCGGGAGCCAGCGCCGAAGTCGTTGCCAAAACCATCGGCATACCCATCGAACAGGCGGTAAACGGCGTCGAAAATTCTATTTACATGTCTTCCACCAGCACCAGCGACGGCTCCTACAGCCTGACGATCACCTTCGACGTCGGAACCGATCTCAACACTTCCATGGCGCTGGTGCAAAACCTCGTAAACGGCTCCCTGGCGCAGCTGCCGGGGGGTGCGACGGAACAGGGAGTGACGGTTCGCAAGGTATCTCCCAACATTTTATTGGTGATCAGCCTGTATTCCGAAGACGATCGGTTCGAAGAAATTTTCCTGTCCAACTACGCGGCCATACATCTGCAATATCCCCTGGGACGGATCCCGGGTGTCGGACAGGTGCGAGTTTTCGGGGCGGGACCTTACAGCATGCGGGCATGGTTGAATCCGAACAAACTCGAGGCCTACGGCATTACGACGGGTGATGTCCTGACGGCCATCAGGGGACAAAACGTTCAGGTCGCCTCGGGCCAGCTCGGCGCGCCGCCGACGCAGGAAAATCAGGCTTTCCAGTTCACGATCAACACGATGGGAAGGCTGTCCGACGCCGGCCAATTCGAGAATATCATTATCAAGACGGAAGCCGGCGAGGCTTCCCGAATCGTTCGCTTGAGCGACATCGCCACTATCGAGCTGGGACAGCAAAGCTATGCGAACTTCGCCCGGGTCAACGGTCACCCATCGGCGCAGATCGTCATCTTCACGCTTCCGGATGCCAATGCCATCAACGTGGCAAATGACATCTATGACGCCATTAAAAATCTGAGCAACCAATTTCCCAAGGGGTTGAAATACGCCATTCGGTTCGATACCACCACATTTGTGCGCGCGGCGGTGTCCGGCGTTTATGAAACCCTGTTCATTGCGGGTGCGCTGGTGCTCATCGTGATTCTGGTTTTCCTGCAGAGTTTCCGGGGGATGCTGGTTCCGGCCACCACCGTTCCGGTCACCCTGATCGGCGCTTTCATCGCCATGAAGGTGCTGGGTTTCACCGTGAACCTGATGACCTTGTTCGCGCTGATCCTGGCAATCGGCATCGTGGTGGACGACGCCATTATCATCGTGGAAAACAGCGCCTATTACATCGAACAGGGAATGCAGCCCCGGGAGGCCACCATCAAAGCGATGCAGGAATTGACCGGACCGGTGATGGGAATTACCCTGGCTCTGGTCGCGGCCTTTCTACCGGCTGCTTTCATGCCGGGCATTACCGGGCAGATCTTCCGGCAATTCGCACTCGTCATCGCCGCTACCTCCGTGATCAGCGCCCTCAATGCGCTCACGTTGAAGCCGGTCCAGTGCGCCTTGTGGTTGAGGCCGCGTCCCGACAAACCTCCGAACTGGTTTTTCAGAAACTTCAACAAGGCCTTTCAAGCGGTGACCGGGATCTATATGGCGATCGTCACCTGGATGCTGCAGCGGCCGATCATGATGTTTATCTTATTTGCGGTGTTCATCAACCTGTCGATATGGGTATTCCTGAACCGCCCCACGGGATTTCTACCCACAGAGGATCAGGGATATGCCATTTTGTTGTCCCGCTTGCCGGAAGGTGCCTCACTGCCCCGAAACCGGAAGGTAGCGGACGAAATAGACGCCGCTCTCGGAAGTGTGCCGGGGATCGCCAGCTGGGTCACCATCGGAGGCTACTCGCTGCTCGACGGGGCCAACCGTCCGTCGACCTCGACGACGTTCGTCGTGTATAAAAATTGGGATGAGCGTGGCAGCGATGAGACCCAGGAGAAGATCGTCGCCAGCCTCAATCGTGCGCTGTCCTCGATTCAGGAGGCACAGTCAATCGTGCTGATTCCTCCGCCGATCCGGGGGCTTGGCCAAACGGGCGGCTTCCAGATGGTGGTGGAAGACCGCAGAAGCCTCGGACTTGCCGAGCTGCAGCAGGCGGTGAACGAAATCGTTCAGCAAGGAAACGCGCAAAGCGAGCTGAACCGACTCGTCACCACCTTCAGTACCAGCACTCCCCAGCTTTACCTGGACATCGACCGCACCAAGGCCGAATCCCTGCAGGTGCCTCTGGAGAACATATTCGAAACCCTCCAGGCTTATCTGGGTGCTTCCTTTGTCAATCTGTTCAATAAGTACAATCAGGTATTTCAGGTTTATGTCCAGGCCGGCAGCGAGTTCCGCCTGGAACCCCGGGATATAAAAAAGCTGTACGTCCGCAACCCGGCAGGCGAGATGGTTCCCCTGGGGACGCTGCTCGATGTCCGGCGCACCCTGGGGCCGGAGGTGGTCACCCGCTACAATTTATATCCGGCGGCATCCATTTTCGGGTCGGCCGCACCCTCGGTCAGCTCCGGGCAGGCCTTGTCCATCCTGGAAGGCCTGGCCGCCGATACATTGCCCAGCGGCCTGGGTTACGACTGGACCTCCACGAGTTACCAGGAAAAAAAGGTCGGCAATCAAGCTTATTTCATTTATGCACTGTCCGTGGTTCTGGTATACATGGTGCTGGCCGCTCTGTACGAGAGCTGGATCTCCCCCGCCGCGGTCATCCTGGTCGTGCCCATGGCGCTGGTCGGGGTCCTTTTGGGCCTCATCGTGCGCAATTACGACAACAATCTGTATACGCAGGTGGGGCTGGTGCTGATGATCGCCCTGGCGAGCAAGAACGCCATTCTCATCGTCGAATTTGCCAGCGAGTTATACCACGGCGGTATGGACCTCACCGAAGCCGCCGCCGAAGCCACCCGCCGTCGATTTCGCCCCATCGTGATGACGTCCTTTGCCTTCATCCTGGGGATGACACCGCTGCTGTTCGCCTTCGGGGCCGGCTCTGCAAGCCAGCGAGCCATCGGGACGGTCGTTTTCGGCGGTATGCTGGCCTCCACCCTGCTGGCCATTCCCTTTGTCCCGGTTTTCTATGTTCTCTTCGAAGGCATCGGCACGAAGGTAAGGGAACGCCTTCATAAGCGCAGAAAAAATCGGGAGCACAAGCGGTGAAAAATGAGATCATCATCATAGGGGAGCTAATGCCCTCCTTTTTTTTGATATCATAAGCCGTCGCCCGAGGCGTAGGCTCTCGCTCTACGAGCCGGAGTCCGCCGGGGGAGGGAAGATTCTTCCCCCTTTTCTAAAGGGATTGAGAGGCTGTCCGGCAACCTCTAAAAAGCCGAATCGCTATACAATATGCAGACATAAAAATATTTATTTCCACTGCTCCATAGACATCCCGCTGGATCCTTGAGCATGCCGACAAAAAGCTCGGATATTTAAAAGAGACATTCGTTGCGAACGGCACCGGAAACGATTTTGTCTGGGTGCATCGGCTCACAGCCGTCATGAAATTGCAGGGCGGTTTACATCATAATCATTGGATCCGATCTGTAATACTGAAATAGGAGACGTAACATGAGCTTCGATCCCCGTGAATTCAACATTGCCAGATATGAAGAGGCCTGGGCGGCGCTCAAAAAGGCGCTTTTGGAATTGGAAAAATCGTCAGGCCTTTCCAGTGCTCTGCGAATGCTTCATCTTCAACAATTGGATCAGGGGTTTATTCAGGACGATCTATCCTCTGTCATCCGCTGGAGAATACGGGATCCTGATCATCCCGATGCCGCGTTTACCGTTCAGTATAACCCCCGGAGGGCTGAACGCCGCAAGGGAGCCGGCCGCTCAAGGCCTCCCAAAGGGACGAAGTCGATCAACAATGGTTGCTTTTTATGCCGGGATAACATCCGGTGGCAACAAAGGGGGACCGAACTCGGCTACGATATCCTCGTGAATTCGACCCCTTATATTGCTTTTATGAATCCCTTTCCCCTCATGCCGACGCATGCCACGATCGTAAAGAAAAATCATGAACCACAGTCCTGGATTGGACCGACGATTGACGATTCCAGGAAGCGCATAAAAGATATTCTTACGGATTTTCTCGAGATCACGGGACGGCTGCCGGGGTTCGTCGGTTTTTACAACGGGGAGGGTGCCGGTGCTTCCATTCCGGGGCATTTTCACCTCCAGTTTTTTGAAAGACCGGAGGGCCGGGAACCCTTCCCGCTTGAGCAGGCGGCTTCGCACGCCCAGGGATCCGCGCCCATGGTTGTCATAGACAGAAACAAATATCCGATTACGACTTTATACTTCCGGGGAGATCGGAGTTCCATCGTCGAGCAGGCAACCGGCTGGGTGGCTAAATGGACCGAGGTGTACGAAAACCACACGGACTTGTCAGCCAATGTGATTGCAACTCAAGATGACAACAAAGAAGATGAATTTCACCTGTTCTTTGTGCCCAGGAACCGGGCCTATTCGCATGCACCCGGGATGGTCGGCTTAATTGGAGGGCTTGAGGTTTTAGGCGAACTGGTGTTTACCACCGAGATCGAAAAACAATCGCTGGATACGGGCAGGTTCGACTATCAGTCTGCCAGACAAATATTGGCAGCGGTGGAAGCACCCGGTGTGGAAAAATTCCTGGCGCGTCTTTAGCATGACGCCATTCATCAGTCACCGGCTGTGCCGGTGCGAGTTGAAAAGTTCTACCGTTACCGGGGTGACAGGTATGATGGGTACAGACCTGACAGATGCCGGTGGCGGATGTCTGGAGATATCCAAAGAATTTTAGCAAATTTCTTTTTCCGCCGCCCTGGTTCTGCGGGTTGCCTGTAAAGAGGGACAGCATGAAAGACACATTACAACCGGGTATCGAGCACGAATTCACCTTAACCATCACTGATACCAAGACCGTTCCGGCCTTATATCCGGAAGCCGGTGAATTCCAGCTGATGCCGGACGTGTTTGCAACCGGATTTATGGTTGGTTTGATTGAGTGGACCTGCATTCAGGCGGTAAATCCCTTCCTGAATTGGCCGCAGGAGCAGACCGTCGGCATTCAGGTCGATATCAGCCATATTGCTGCGACACCACCGGGGCTGGACGTCACGGCCAGGGTCAAACTCGTCGAAGTGGATGGCCGCCGCCTGGTGTTCGAGGTGGAGGCCCATGATGGCATCGACCTCATCGCCCGCGGCAAACACGAACGATTTATCATTGACAAGGACCGGTTCGATTGTAAAATGAAAGAAAAGTTCGGGAAGCGATTGGCGGGCATTTAAGATCTCAACAGGCTCATGGGAGCACGCTGAATGGAATTGAGAACCAAAAGTATCGGCGGCGTCACCGTAATTGCGCCGGTCGGCAGGATGACGGTCGACAAAATCTATTCCCTGACGAAGAGGATTGAAAGAACAGTATTCCCGTTTGCCGGCAAAATAGAAGATGCTTCCGGAGAGAGACACTGCCGGGTGGTTCTCGATATGGCCGGGGTTGAGGCCATTGACAGCTCAGGCCTGGGAACCATATTGTTTCTTGCCAAAAAATGCCGGGCGCTTGGCGGCGACCTGAAGATTATTTCCATCTCACCCGAAGTAAAAACGGTATTTGAAATCGTTCAATTCGATAAGATTTTTCCGGTTTTCGATTCGCTCGATGAGGCGGTCAAAAGCTTTGAATCTTAAACCAACCAAAAAGGTCCAAGCATTCTCCGGCATATCGTGTTCAGACACAGCAATAATTTGACATGGCCCATTGAAGTGTGTTAACGGATTGCGTGAGATTTGATGTACGAAAGGGCCTGCGCGAATCAGCTTCACTTTTTATAAGCCGATACATCCTGTCTGGCTGCGTTGCGAAAGCCCGGAATATCAAGACATTGAGGCGGTGGCCATTAAAAAAGGGCGGTGTGAATGAAAAATCTCGGATCGGCACCATTACGATTCAGTCTAATTACTTTGATGTTGCTTGCAGTGGCCGGTGTATCGGTTTCGCGGGCGGCCCGCGTGGACGTCGAGGCATTTGTCGTGCGTTTTTATGAGCAATGTCTGAATAGGGATCCAGACCAGGTCGGGTTGAACAACTGGGTCAATGCCCTGATGGCCGGCACCCAGACGGGTGCGGACGTTGCACAGGGATTTATTCTCAGTCCGGAATTCATCAGCCGCAATACCCGCGATGACCAGTTTCTCACCATCCTCTATCGGGCGTTTTTCGGACGGGAGCCCGATTCGGCCGGATACACGGGTTGGCTCTCGGCCCTGGCTGCACCAGATGTCACCCGAAACCAGGTTCTGGCGGGTTTCATCGGAGCCCCGGAATTTGCTGCTTTGTGCAGCCAATACGGAATCGTGCAATATACACGCAGCCAGCCGGTCGAAGATTTCATCGCGCGGCTTTATCGCATATGTCTGGAAAGAGAACCGGACCCGGCCGGGTTGCAGAACTGGTTCGATGCATTGTCAAACGGTTCGCTGACCTATGCCGATGTGGCCCGGGGGTTTGTTTTCAGCCCCGAGTTCATCGGCCGCAACTTGTCGGATGAGCAATTTGTGATAGAAATGTACCGGGCATTCTTCGGTCGGGAGCCGGATTCGGCGGGACTCAATGCCTGGCTGGACCAGCTCGCGAATCAAGCCACGCGCGCAGATGTGCTGGATGGTTTTCTCGGCTCCCCGGAATTTGCCAATCTGCTGCCCTCCCAAGCCGTAACGTCCGCGACGCTTCTGGCTTTTAACGACCTGGGCATGCATTGCATAGATCGGGAGTTTTCCGTATTTTCAATCCTGCCTCCGTTTAACGTGGTGCACGCTCAGGTATTGACACGTGACAGCAGTACCGGCTTTCCCAGGTTGCTGACTGATGCGGATGTAAGCGTTAGCTACTCCCCGATTGCCGATCCCCTCGGCTCGATAAATTCCTACAGTATCGGCAAGACGGACTTCTGGCAATACGCGGATGCGCTGTTCGGCGCCAACTTACAGCCCGGAGAAGGTCTGACCGGTTTGTTCATGCCGCAAGACCAACCGGACAGTCCGGGACTCCAGCCGATGGAATTTAACGGCATATTCGATTGGTTTTCCGCCGAGGGTCTTCCCATTACCCCGCTCAACGACCACTTCGACACCAATCCATATTCCCTCATGAGAATCACCGCAAATGACTATGTCAGCGGGACCCCAGCCGCGCACCTCGATGTGGTGGTCCCTGTGGCCGCGGAAACGGATTGTCAGTTCTGTCATAAAACCGGCGGCATGGCGGCGCTCGGCACCGGCCCCGGAACGGGGTGGGCGGTCGATGCGGACCTGGAAGTTCAGGCCAAAAAGAACATCCTGAAGCTGCACGATCAGAGTCAGGGCACCCAAATCGAAGCATCCCAGCCGGTTCTGTGCGCCGGCTGCCACTACTCTCCGGCTCTGGATCTGGCGGGTACCGGCCCTGCCGGTGAGCAAATCGGCAAGCCGAATTTTTCCAGCGTTATGCATGCCTTTCACGGACAGCTTGCCGTGTTCCAGACGGCAGCCACGGTTGATGACAGCTGCTACCAGTGTCACCCGGGGAAGATAACCCAGTGCCAGCGGGGTGCCATGAAAACAGGCGGGATGGATTGTTTTGACTGCCACGGCGATATGTCGGCCGTCGGAGGGATACCCGACTTGCAAGCCGGCGGCAGCCTCGACGGCACCAATGATGGCGCGCCCCGCCGGCCCTGGAAAGATCTGCCGCGCTGCCAGGCATGCCATACCGGAGATGCCGTCGATCATCTTGAAGGGTCTGATTTGGTGCTTGCCGCAGCCGGAATTCGGTTGACGCAGGCCTATCGTCTCGGAGATTCTTCCGCCTCTCCGTTGCAGGCTACCAACAGGCGTTTCGCGGAAAATGTGGATACGCTTTTCCGAAACAGCAGGGGGCATGGCGACATCGCCTGTGAAGGCTGCCATGGCAGCACCCACGCTATCTGGCCTGCCGGCACCAATGACAATGTTGCCGCGCAGACACTTCAGGGGCATGCCGGTACGATCATCGAGTGCGGTACGTGCCATGCGGCGGGCAGTCTTCCGCTGACGATCGACGGCCCCCACGGGCTTCACAATGTCAACGAGGCCCGCTGGGTGGATGAGCGGCATGGGGAATTTTTCGAACACAATTCAAATAACTGCAGGGCCTGCCATGGCCTGAATCTTACCGGGTCGCCGCTGTCGAAAACCCCGGTTGCCCGGAGCTTTGCGGTTGAACACAACGGCATCGTGAATCTGGTCGCGGGACAGCAGGTCGGATGCAACTTGTGCCATGGATTGCCGGGCGGGAATTCGGATTAAGGAAAAGCTGTGGAATATGGTTCAACCCCAACGCTGTTCCAGACGGGATGAGGGGATTTATCAGGGGGATGCTGGAAGCCGGAACTTAAAGCGATTTTAAGCCCTGCGGTCATTTCCCTGAAGCTGAAAAGGATACTTTCCCTTTTTCCATATCCTATGGAAATCTTCTTGACATACCACTATGTAGCATGTATACCAGACAATGCCGAGGCGTGGGATGAAGAAAAGATCAGCATGTTTTCTTGCCTGTCCGCCGATTGACCTGTCCATCCAAGTTACTGCAATTTAAAGAATTTAATGTGTCCTGCCTGCATCCTCGCCATGGCATTGCGTTTTGCCGCAGATAACTTTTAAGAGTCTTTCGTACCGTTTATAACAGCGTCGCTACCCGGATCCTGCACGGTATTCAAGATGAACGATATCACACCACCGGTTTTGACCCCCAACCCAGAGCTGCGCCGGCAAATCGAGCAGGCGGTCCATGCGGAAAGCTATATGTGCTGGACATGCCGTTCATGCGCCAACGAGTGTCCTGTGAATCTGGCGACCGGTCGCCTGCAGCCCGACAAAATCGTCAGGATGGCCAACCTCGGCTTATTGGACGAATTGTTGGTAGAACCGGAAATATGGTACTGTCAGCAATGCAACCGCTGTAATCAAGTCTGCCCCATGAAAGTCAAACCGGCGGATATCATCACCTATATCCGCAGTGAAGCGAGCCGGCGACAATCAGTTGATTATGACACGGTCAGACAACATGGTGAGCTTTTCGGCCGATTTCAGCGCACCAGATGGCACCTGGCCTCCCGATGCTTTCACGGGCAATCCCCCCATTTTTCAAAAACGCAATGGCATCGAATGCTGGATGACCCGGTACCTCCATCTTCTGAAATGGTGGTTTTCAAAAGTCGTTCTTTTGATGGACGTTTCTTAGATGAGTTGCGCCAATTTAATGTCTCGGCCTGCTTTACCTGCGGAGAGTGCAGCAGTGCCTGCCCGATTTTTTACGAGCGCGGTGCATTCGAGCCGCTGTGGATTTTCCGAATGGCTAATCTGGGTTTGACTGCCGAACTGATCCAATCTCCGGCGATCTGGCTGTGTATCGAATGCCAGAGGTGTACCAAGGCCTGCCCTCAGTTGGTTAAGGGCCATCTGATCATTGAGCATCTGAAGGAACTGGCGGTGTCGGAAGGCTGCGTGTCCAAGAAATTTTTATTTGAATGGAAAGAGTACCAAAACGATCTCTACAATCAATACCTCGATGAAATCAATATCTTGTTCGGATTTTAACTCCATTCATAAGCCACCGCCTATGCCGGTGGGAATTGAAAAGGAGGGAGTATGTTTAAAATAGAGCCGAACGGCGTAAATCGTTTGGATATCGAGATGAGCGGGAAGCTGAACGCTGAAGATATGGCGGTTGCATTGGACGAACTGGTCAGCAAGTCGGCAAATATCGAACACGGCAGGATGTTGTATAAGGTTATCGACTATCATCTTCCGTCTCTC
Source organism: uncultured delta proteobacterium (assembly GCA_963774425.1). Taxonomy (GTDB): domain Bacteria; phylum Desulfobacterota; class Desulfobacteria; order Desulfobacterales; family JAFDCJ01; genus JAFDCJ01. Next base: position 344,319 of record CAVZEZ010000002.1, read on the forward strand.
GGAGCCATGAGAATCGAATTTTCCCGGATGCCGGCGATGCTGAAGTTGATGAAGAAATTCGACCGCGCGGCGGTATTGACCGATAAGACCTGGCTGAAGAAAATAAGTGAATTAGAAGGCGCTTTTTTCCCGGATCTGGAAATTAATGCGTTTGATCTGGGCCAGCAGGCAGCGGCGGAGGCCTGGCTGTCGAGTTAGGCTGGTACTTATATGAAACTACAAATCCAGGTTTTAGGTCTCGCGCAGAGTCGCAAAGCTTCGCCATTACAAACCGGGCAATCCCGATTAAAGAATAGTAAATAATCTTGGCCCCTGGTGGCGTCTTAGGGCGGCGTAAAATGATGAATCTATTAGAAGTTTCTGTCTTTGATCAATCGGGCTGCCCTTTAGCCCGAGGCGGCCGCTCGTATGAAACTTCATTCAGTTTATTGGAATTCTGGCGATTTAATTCACCCTCACCCGGCCTCTCCCATCAAGGGAGAGGAGATTTCTTCCCTCCCCCGGCGGGAGGGACTGAGGGAGGGGATAAAATGGAGCCGATCCTTTTAAAAAGTTTCTATCTTTGATCAAACTGGCTGCCCTTTAGCCAGCGGCCCCGGCTTATGTGAAACTACCTTGAAGGTCTCAGGTTTCAGGTGTCAGGTGTCAGGTGACCGCGGAAAGTGAACCGCAGAATATCGAATAGCGAATAATGAATTTCGAAGGAAGGAATAAATTCCAAATTTTAAGCACCAAATCATTTACCCTGTTAAAATAAATTGCTTAATTGTGCGACCGGCTTTGTCATGATGCCAAGTTCATCGAAATATGACGAAGCTGTTCACAAAACAATTTAACAGGGCGGGTAAATCTCAAATCACAATAATCAATGACCGAAACCGGCCAAACCTGCAAAGTTCAGCGATTTTCATTTTTCATGTTTTAGACCTTTCTTGCGATCGTAATGAAGGGATCGTTTGCTTATCTGCAGCGATGACGGCAGCCGATGAAGTTGCGTTTGGGATTTTGAATTTTGGTAATTGTGATTCTGTTTGAAATTTGGTATTTGGAATTTGTGATTTTAATAGTCCACCGTTCCCGGGATCACACCAATATGGCTCAGTTTCTTTTCTTGATCAATCTGGCGGCCCTTTAGCCAGCGGCGGAGCTTATGTGAAACTACCCATATCGCCTTCTCAGAAAACAACTCCGGAGCGCGCGATAACCTTCCTCGTCACTCCGGCATGGTTTTAGCCGGAGTCCAGCCCAATGGCGAACTTCCTGGATTACGGCTAAAAACCGGCCGCAATGGCTGGGGGTGGATGTGGCCCAAATTCAAATAAAGTTCTCTTGCTTCGATCAGTCTGGCTGCCTTTTAGCCAGAGGCCTCGGCTCGTGGGAAACCTCAAGAGCGAACCGTAGAATATCGAATAACGAAGAATGAATTTAGAAGGGTGGAATCGCTGCGCTCTGGCCTTTAAAATAGAATCGATACCGTCCGCTGTTTCGACAGGCATGTTAGGCGGAGACACGAAATATTGATTCAGACACCAAAAATTTGACAACCAATGCCGAATTGTGCTATCCGCTAGGCTATTCAATACTGCACACACCTTAATCGCGAGGTTGCCATGATTCGATCCGGTAAAAAACCCTGTTTCTCGACAAGAGCGGCAGGGTTTTTTTGTTTGCTAAAAACAATAATTTCCAACAAAGCATGAAATATCGGAAGCCGGCAAATCTTGTGCTTTCCCCCTAAGGATACACCAAACCAAATTGAACTAATTACCGAAAACAACTGAACATCAGGGATTAAAAACCATGGCACGTCATATCATTCAGCCAAAGAGTGTCCACTCGACTGCGGGTGTGGGTTACTCTCACGTAGCGAGGGCGGGTAACACGGTCTATATTGCCGGTCAGGTTGCCTTGGACGCAAACGGCAATCTGGTGGGGAAAGGCGACATCGAGGCACAGACTCACCAGGCATACGCGAATCTGAAGGCCATTCTGGAAGAAATCGGCGGGAGTCTGGACGACATCGTCAAGATAACCACCTATCTGACTGACCGCAGCCAACTGGATGCATTTCGTCGAGTCCGCAAACGCTTTTTGGGAGACCCGTTCCCGCCGAACACACTGCTGTTCGTCAGCGGCCTCGCGCAGACTGATTACCTGGTCGAAATTGAAGCTGTAGCGGACCTGACCAGTGCTGAAACAGGCTCAGTCGATTCCGGATGATACGGTTAATGGAACCGAGCCAAGCCAGCAGAGCGGTCGGCTGAAGGTTGTCGTCTTAGGGCATACTCACAAAGAATATTTGGACAAAGACTGGCTGTTTGTCAGTGACAGGATCTATGCCAACACAGGAGCATGGTGCACAGATGTGGCTCTTTGCGTCGAGGCAGATTATCGGCCTGGATCATCCCCATCGACACTAGTCCCACTAGTCCGGCTATTGGAGGTCCAGGCGGATGGTTCCTACAAAACTATATCAAAGGAATCTTTGTGACCAGTCCGTGTAAGATTTTTGCACGCCCCACCTTCATGTTCATCAGCGATATTGACACGGGTTCGGTAAACTTGAAGATGATCTGGATATTTCAATATGGAGAATTGATCTGATCTGGAAGTATAAATTATTTGAAGTGCTTTTAAGTAATGGCGACATTGTGAAATCTGTTGCTGGACCACCGTCAAATTAGAGGCAATTTTTTGAGAATATCACAAGAGGGGGCCGAAAGGGATAGTCTCAGTATATCGCAACTCAATGCTAATGCTGTAATTAATCAAATCTTTGAATCCGCTTTTTAGGCCATCTTCCAAGTCCATTTTAACGATTTTCAAATTTGACTTGATGCCGTTAATCGCTATCTTATCTTAGTAATTTGGAAAATTGAATAGGATGCCTAGCGACCTTCTTGGCAGCAAGGGGCCCGTATAAGAGCTAATTCTCTTGTTCGGGCTTTTTATTGTCCCTCTCGGGGAATGGGAGAAAAACCCTCGCCTTCAGCCGAAGACTTTAGTTTGACGTTTGATAATGGGCAAGGATTCAAGGGGCCGAGGGGCCGAGGGGCCAAGGGTTCAAGGAAAAACCTGACCGGTGTCTTCACTTGACCCCTGGAACCCTTGAATCCTTGAACCCAAGCCTTCGGCTTCAGCCGAAGGTAGTTGACTTGAGCTCTCAGTTCAGTATGATTTGAACATAAATACATACAATATACCAGCACATCCGTAATATTAACAACATGATTTTAATGGTCCACAGAGGAGGTCACGTTGTTTATTTTGTCTTCGAAATTCGAATACCCTACCGCTTTACGGTGGTGGCTTGCCCTCGTCCTGATTTACTGCGCCGCCACTTCCATTCACGCCCAGGAAACAACAGAAACCAAATCAGTCGGGGAGAACACGCTCACGGGGACGCAGCAGACTGCCAGCGGCAAGCCAACGATCAGACCCATCCTAACGGACAGCCCGCGTGCCACGCTCGAATCGTTTCTCCGCCTCAGAGACGAGCTGGAACAGACCTTGCGATCCTATAGTTTGGACAAGTCCCGTAAGTTTGCCGAGAAGGTACACGTGATTAACTCTCAGTTCCACGCGCTGATAGACCTGTCCTCTGTCCCGCCATCGCTTCGCTTTGAGATCGGAACCGAAACAACTGCATATTTGCTCGACATCCTTGGGCGTGTCGAATTGCCTAACATGGAAAGTGTTCCTGACGAGAAGGACTTCGACGATGATGTGTCACTTGCGAAATGGCGCATCCCCGGCACCCCGATCTGGATCGTCCAGGTCGATAAGGGAGTGCGCGAAGGGGAGTTTCTGTTCAGCGAGCGCACGGTTATGGCGGCCCCGCGTTTCTACCAAGGTATTAAAGATCTGCCTCTGCAAACGTCTTTGCCCATCATTAGCTGGCATCGTGCTATTCGCCAGATTACCGGACCGATGATCCCGGCGGAGGTGCTCAGAATCGTCCCGCAGAGTCTGCGCGACTTCTGGCTGGATACACCAAAATGGAAAGTCATTGCGGTGGTCCTCCTTGCTACTCTCGCAACGCTCCTGCTGTTTGTCTTTCACCGTGCGATCAACCGCCGCAAAATCGAAAATCGGGTCGGTTTCCTGCTGCGTCGTGCCCTGACGCCAATTGCGATCCTCGTGGTGGTCTGGAGCCTGAAGGATTTTATTCATTATCAAATCGCTGTTTTTGGCGCATTCTCGATCTTGGTTGCCAATATGGTAACCATTTTGATCAATGCCGCCGCAGTCTGGCTTTTATGGCTGGTCATGCTCGCCATTTTCGAGCGTATTGTCCAGGTGCGGGGTATCCCGGAAAATAGCTTCGATGCGCATCTCTGGCGCCTTGGTGGCCGCACCATCGGAACCTTGGCCAGCGTGGTGATCATCGGTAATGCAGCGAAGGAGCTGGGGCTGCCTCTCTATAGCGTTGTGGCTGGGCTAGGTATTGGCGGTTTGGCAATCGCGCTTGCGATTCGCCCGACTCTCGAAAACCTGATCGGCGGCATCATGCTATATCTGGACCAGCCCGTGCGGATCGGGGATTTCTGCTCTTTCGGTGACAAAGCCGGCACCGTCGAAGCCATCGGCGTGCGCACGACCAAGATCCGGGCGCTCGATCGCACTTTGATTTCGATTCCCAACGCCGCCCTCGCAGATATGCAGCTGATCAATTGGGCGAAATGCGATCGAATGTTGATCAGCGCAACCCTCGGTCTACGCTACGAGACCGAAAATGATCAATTGCGTAATGTGCTGGTGAAGTTTCGCGAGATGCTCCATGCCCATCCCAAGATCGACTCCGACACGGTGCGCGTGCGTTTCGCAGGCTTCGGTCAATCCTCTCTCGACATCGGTGTCCGGATATATGCACTGACCCAGGACTTCAACGAGTTCCACGCCATACGCGAAGACGTCTTGCTGCGAATGAGCGATATAGTTAAAAAGTCGGGAAGCAGCTTTGCCTTTCCTTCACAGACCCTCTACATGGGACGCGACGACGGACTCGACGGTGAGCGCGGCCAGACGGCTGCGAAAGAGGTTGAATCTTGGCGTAAAGCCGGCAAGCTGCCGTTTCCAAGACTTGCGGCCGACAGAATTGAGCAGCTCAAAGGTACTCTCGACTATCCGCCGCGGGGCTCGGTCGAGGCCGGCACTTTCGAGTCTCAGGTGTGGGAGACGTCCGAGCGGCTCTCCGCTGAGCCGGACGACGAAGAGGAGAGCGATCGCAAACCGCAATCGCAAAAACGTGGAGAGGATTCATAGGTCGGAAAGATAAAATTACAAGACGTATATCCTCTGGTAATCTTATATGGCTGGAAGAATCCAATTTCTGGCGTGTCGGCCGCCCAGGGGCAGAGCGTTTTCCTCACAGATTGACGTTTCAGCGGCATAATGGTATTCCAGTTACAACAATACAAATAACTTCTACCACGCTATAAGGATTCCCATGAAGAACGACCCACTTATTTCAACCGAAAAAATTATCGATTGTTTAAACGATGGTGTATACGTGTGCGATCGCGACCGCCGGATTGTATTCTGGAGCAGATCTGCAGAACGCATAACGGGATGGAGATCGGAGGATGTTCTGGGTCGTGCTTGTCTGGAAGACATCCTAAATCATGTAGATAAGGACGGGCACCGGTTGTGCGGTGAGGAGCATTGCCCCTTGCATCGTGCCATGATCACAGGAGTCACCACAAACGTTCCCATCATCGTTTTTGCGCAACGCAAGGATGGCCGCAGAGTTCCTACCCAGGTTACCACCGCGCCGATTCTCAATGAAGCTGGAGAAATCATTGGCGGCGTGGAAACGTTTCGTGATGTATCACCGATGCTGGTTGACCTCGAGCGTGCTCAAAAGATTCAGACTCAGGCCCTTAAGCTAAATCTGCCCGACGATTCGCGCTTGCGGTTCTCTACATTTTTAATGTCGTATGACATCGTCGGCGGCGATTATTACGCTATCCAACCGCTTGATGAGGACCGCTATGGATTTCTTCTTGCAGATATGGAGGGGCATGGTGTGGCTGCAGCTCTATACACCATGCATTTGAGCATCCTGTGGAATCGTCATTACCATCTTTTAATAAACCCGGCAGAGTTTGCAGACGCGATTAACAACGAGCTCGTGAAAATATTTGGCAGCGTGACAACGTTTGCTGCGGTAATTTGCGGGGTCATTGATGCTCGTGCCGGAACGCTTCGCTTCACGGGAGCCGGCAGCCCGCCACCACTGATCATTCATGCCAATTGGACCTTTGATAAGCCAAAATCTTCTGGTATGCTTTTAGGGGTCATGGAGGATTTTCAATATGTCGAGCAAACCGTAAAATTGGAATCCGGTGATTCGATACTCTTATTCAGCGATGGTGCTATCGAAATTCAAAATGCCAAGCATGAATGGCTTGGCGTCGATGGATTCGCACAAATCCTCAAAAGCCTTGATTATCCCCAGACAAAACTTAGCATGGATACTTTGGAAGAGGAACTCTTGAAGTTTTCAAACGATATCAGACTTCAGGATGATATAACGATTATTGCAGCACGCTTTTTTGGGTAAAAAAATTCACTTTATCGACAATAAACCCTAATAAAATTTTACGGTCACGTTGGGCTGTGACGGCGCCGTTTTCTCTCAAAAATTATACCTGATTCCCGTGCAAAAGAAATTCGAGCCGGCATCGCGGGCGCCGATAGTTCCCCGGATGCTCGATCGGTGATGAATTCGAAACAGCATATCCCACTTCGGGTATTGCGGCAAGCCGAAGGTCAATTCAAACATGAGATAGTTCAGGTATCTGCCGGCATTCGGATCTTCCCTTTTTTCTACTTTCGGGACTCCGGTGGCGTAGGATATACCGTCTCCCATGGCAAAGCTGGTATCCAGATACCGGTCCCAGGGAAACCAGCGCCAACGGCCGATCAGCAGGCCATTGAACTCCCAGTGGTTCATTTCATCGAAATGCCTGACGACCTGGCCTTCGAGCTCGAATCCGAACAAATTTCTGAAGCGCCAAATTTCTCTTTCGAGCGCCGTCACTAAAATGTAGGAATGCTCTCGAATTCGCGGCTTTCCCTTGGTGATCTCATCCAATCTATCCTGAAACAGCAACCCCCCGTAAACAGAAACCCCCCATTTAAAATCTTTGGGGGGATGGGTATTCCCGCCATCGCCTGCCAGGGCATCACCCACTAAGAAAAACAGGATCAACCAGAGATAAATAATTTTAATCCGCATCATGGTTGTAATCATAGCAAAAGAATTTACTGGGAATTTTTTATCATTTCAGCCTGTTTTTGAACCCTTTCGCGCCATTGCCGGTCATTGTCCAGATAAATCCGGGCCAGGCTGTTAAATTCCCCGGCCTCTGCGTATTCCCCTTTTTCCAGCCAGGCCTGGGCCAGATAAAAATAGCTCTGACCGTTGTTGGGGTCGAGACCGATGGCCTGTTCGAAAAGTCTGATGGCGCTGTCCAGCTTGCCCTGATCTAAAAGCTGCCGGCCTTCGTGGATAAGCTGAATGGACGCCTCTTCCCGCGGGGCCGGCGGCCGGGTCGGCGGCGGCGTTTCTTCCCGGACGATGGGTTGGGTGCAACCCGCCACCGTTAGAATCAAAAGTGCCCAAATAATGATGGTTTTCAATTCAATTTCCTTTGAAGATGTTTCTGATGCCTTCCACAAGCTGATCGAGGATTCCTCCCGCGGACCGTTTCTCGGTCGATTTTTGCGACGGCGCATTCTCCGCCAAAAAATACTCTTCATAGGGTTCGCGGCAATTTTTCGATACATAGGCCCGATCGTCATCGTTGCATATCATTTTTTTGACGATTCCGTCTGGCACCCGGAAGTCGTTTCCGGAAACGTAATGGGGAACCGAACGCATCAGTTCCGCCCAGATGGGAAGCGCGGCACGGGCTCCGGTGAAGCCAATGGAGTCGCCGTTGTCAAATCCCACCCAGACCAGGGCCAGAATGTCCGGCGTGTAACCGATGAACCAGGCATCCCGGTAGTCGTTGGTGGTGCCGGTCTTGCCGGCGACCGGCCAGTCGATGCCTCGGCCCCTGAGGGAGCGGCCCGTGCCCCGTTCCACGACGCCACGCAACAATGAATTCATGACAAACGCTTTTTCGGTGGAAATCAACCGTTCGATTCTGACGTTCCGCTGTTGCAGCAGATTGCCGTTTTCGTCGGAAACCGCTTTCAGGGAGGATATGAAAGGCATGATGCCGCCGGCTGCAAATACACAGTACGCACGGGCGAGCTCCAGGGGGATCACCTCGAAGGCGCCCAGCGCCAGGGAAGGATAGGGCCTTAATGGAGTTGTAAACCCGAATTGGGCGGCATAGCCAATGATTTTTTCCAAGCCGATCTGCATTGCCAGGTCGACGGTGGCCGCGTTGTAGGAATTCTCGATGGCCTGTCTGACGGTCACCCGGTCCTTACTGTCGGATTCAAAATTTTGGGGTATCCAGGGATCGCCGTTTACCACATATTCCCTGGGCTTGTTGGACAGCATGCTGATGGGGGTGAAGGTGTCGAGGCCCGCCGCATAAACGAAGGGTTTGAACGCGCTGCCGGGCTGGCGGCGGGCCTGGGTGATGCGGTTGAACTGGCTTTCGCCGTAGTTGCGCCCGCCTACCATGGCCAGAATGTGTCCTGTTTTTGGCTGCATGACGATTACGGCGCCCTGGAGGCTTCGATCCACTGATGGGCGCTTGAGCTGGGGATGCAGGTCTTCCAGGCGCTGCAGTCCCGTTGCCAGGGCCGTTTCCGCAGCCAATTGAACCTGGGTATCCAGGGTTGTGTATATTTTCAGCCCCAACGTCGACAAATCCCCGGGTTTATATAGTTCCCGAAGCTGCCGGGTCAGGTAGTCGATGAAATAGGGCGCTTTTTTGCCGTAGACGGTGTAGCCCACAGGCTGAACCGCCGCCGCCATTTGCGTCTGCAGCGCTTCAGCGGATAACCACCCCTTGCGCTGCATGGCCGTCAATACGAAATTCCGGCGGATCCGGCAGGCTTCTTTATTCACATAGGGCGAATAGTGGTTGGGGCCTTTGATCAGACCGGCGATCGTGGCGGCTTCCGCCACAGACAAGGCGCCAACCGATTTTCCGAAATAAAAATAGGCGGCTTCGCCAATTCCATTGATGGCCACCGAGCCTTTCTGGCCCAGATAAATTTCGTTCAGGTAAATTTCCAGGATGTCATCCTTGGAATACATCAGTTCCATGGTCAGGGCCAGCACGGCTTCCTGAAATTTGCGCTTCAGGGTTCTGTCGGGGGTCAAAAAATAATTTTTTGCCAATTGCTGGGTAATGGTCGAACCGCCCTGTCTGATACCGCCATGGCGTAGATTTGCCGCCACGGCCCTTAAAATGGCATAGGGGTCGATCCCCCAGTGCTGAAAAAAGCGACTGTCTTCCGCCGCCAACACCGCGTGGATGACATGCTCCGGGATTTGATCGATGGAAACCAACTGACGACGTTCTCGCTCGAGACCGAAAAACAGCATGATTTCTTCGGGTTCGATTTCCACCAGGGGCAGGGAAGCGCCGGTATCCCTCCGGGTGATGGATGTGATCGTATTCTGGGCGAATTCAATTTTTACGGGAAAGCCCGTCCGGCGTTTCCAGGGGGTTTCGAGATCGTTCAGGAAGATATCGAAAGTCCGGGGGCCGATCCGCATGTGTCCCTTATTTGCCGGTGTTCCGGAGACTTCCTGATACCCGGTTCGTTTAAGTTTTTTCTGAAACAGCTCCCGGTTAAGCTGCTGACCGGGAAAAAGCAGCAGCGTGTCGCTGAGGACCTGTGACGGTATGCTCCACTTCCGGGCTGAAAATCGTTTCTCTATTTGGTCCGAAAGCTGCCAGCCGTAAATAACGATCCCGATTAGACCCAAAAAAATCAGGCCGACACAAAAAATCAGTATTTTTTTTATCATTTGATCAATCTGGCTGCCCTTTAGCCAGCGGCGCCCGCTTGTGTGAAACTAAATCGGAATGGATTCGATCCTGTCTACTTCTTTTTTATTAAGATGGAATCCATTCCTTTCATCAACTGAATTTTTCTAAGTTCTTTCTTGATCAGACCGGCTGCCCTTTAGCCGGCGACCGCACGCGTGACAAAAAATGTCAGCCTTTTTGCCCAAAATCGTACACCCTGCGATTCGTATGTTTTAAAAACGACAGGATACCACAATTTCAATTGGAATTTTATCGAAAAGTACATGGGCTCAGCAATTTCGAACATTGACATCCATACCTCACGGTGCTGCCGTTCCTTGTTCGATATCAGTGGGTTGAATCACGCCCGCAGGATTATCGCCGAACAGGAGAATGGATCGGTGTTCTCCGGGCTGTCTGATGCGACAGATTGGCATAATTTCTGCTTGATTGAATACCCATAAATCTCGTTGGAAGCTATCCCAATAGCTTCCAGTATTTTAACGATTTAATCCCTCATAACCAGTTTTAAATTTCAAGCGAAGGGGTCACCATGAAAAAACTTTTTATCGGATGTTTGATCATTTCATTTATCCTGGCAAGTGCGGGGTGTGCTGAATGGAATCGCACCGCAACCGGTGGGGCGGTCGGTGCCGGAGTCGGAGGGTTGGCCGGAGGAATCATCGGCCATGCAGCCGGCAGTACCGCCGCCGGGGTGATAATCGGTGCCGCCGTCGGGGGCGCCACCGGAGCCGTCATTGGAAATTACATGGATAAACAGGCAGCGGAAATTGCCAGGGACCTCGAAGGTGCCAAGATAGAACGCGTCGGCGAGGGAATCAAAATCACGTTCGATTCCGGGATCCTATTTGATGTCGATAAATCTCATTTGAAAGAATACTCACGAACGGAGCTGACCCGATTGGCGGCCATTTTAAACAAGTACGACGACACCAATATCCTTCTGGCCGGGTACACCGATTCCACCGGGACCGAAGATTACAATCTGGAGCTTTCCCGCAGCCGGGCCCAGTCGGTGGCTGACTATCTGGCGGTACGAAGTGTCCGTTCGGAACGCCTTTCCGTATCCGGCTACGGAGAAATGAATCCGGTGGCCGCCAACGATACCGAGATCGGCCGTGCCCAAAACCGGCGGGTCGAGGTCGCCATCTGGGCTAATGAGAAGCTGAAAAGGGCGGCCGGGGCTCAGGGCAAAACCACCTGATCGGCAGCGAAATTGATGCTCTCAACCGGTCGCACAACATCAAAAAAAATACGGACACGGATTTTCACGGAAGCTCACGCCCACCCCCCTAATCATTGCGGCTGATTTTTAGCTGCAATCCAGGAATTTTGCCGTACGGCTGGACTCCGGCTAAAACCCTGCCGGAGTGACGATTAGGGAATTGCGCGCTTCAGAATCGTTTAGCCCGAAAGCAATATGGGTATCCGCATCAGAGCTTCTACATCACTTTTTCGGGAAGCCAGAGCGCCAGTTGGGGAAACAGCATGGTCAACAGGAGCACCAGCAGTTGGATGGCGACAAACGGTGGAACCGATTGCCAGATGTCTCGGGTATGGATCTCCGGAGGCGCCACGCCTTTCATCAGAATCAGCGCCCATCCGAACGGCGGCGTCAAGTAGGCCACCTGCATGTTGAGAATGAAGATGATTGAAAACCAGATGGGATTGAATTCAAGGAAAACGGCAATGGGAAGCATGATCGGCGCACAGATGGTCAATACCGCATAGTCGTCCATGAACATGCCGAAAATCAGGAGAATAAGCTGCATGACGGCCAGAATGAGCCAGCGGTTGACGGTCAACCCCTGGATAAGTTCCATGACCATATCCTGGGCGCCGGCGCTGATATAGACGACCCCGAAAAGCGTGGCCGTCACCAGAATCCAAAGGGCCATGCCGCTGATCTTCATGGTTTCCAGGCTGGAGTCGGTGATGACTTTCCAGGTTAGCCGACGGTAAATAATACAGATCATGAAGGAGCCGAAAGCACCGACACCGGCAGCTTCCGTGGGAGTGGCGATTCCCAGAAATATCGACCCCAGTACCAGCACGACCAGAAAAGCGGGAAACACGATGTCCTTGAGGGCCGCGATTCTAGTCCGCCAGGTATTTTCCTCCTCGGTTTGGGGTGCCATTTCGGGCTGGAAGTGACACCGCAACGATATGTACAGGATATACAGGGTGGCGGTGATAAATCCGGGGATGGCGCCGCCGAAGAATATTTTTCCGATCGAGATCCGCGATATGTAGGCAAAAATGATCATAATGATGCTGGGTGGAATGATCTCGCCCAACACCCCGCCGGCCATGACACTGCCCAAAGCCAGGGATTTGTTGTAACGCTGTTTGAGCATGGCGGGCACGGCAATAAGCCCCATGGTGAGTATCCCGGGGCCGAATCCCCCACACATGGCCAGGGCGACACAAACACCGACCGACACGATGGCCAGACCGCCTCTGATGCCTGAAAGCCATAGATTGAGGGCCTTGAACAGACGGTCGGAGATGCCCGAATGGATCAGGAAGTTGCCCATCAGGAGAAACAGAGGAATGGTAATCAACCCCGGGTCGGTGATTTGACGATAGGTCGTGGTGGCCACGACGTACAACCCGTTGGCGCCGTCGAGCAAAAAGGTAATCAGCACGCTGATGCTGCCCAGGGCGAAAACCACCGGCACGCCCATCGCCAGCAGGAAGAGAAGTCCACTGAATAACAGAACCGTCGTCAAGCCGATACTCATAGTGATTCAACCTCTGCGATCAATCTTTGCTGCGCCGAAAATAAGAAATGCCTTCTAACAGGAACAAGACAGCCACTACGGGTATGAGCAGCTTAAACGGGTATAACGGAATGCGAAAGGCGCCCGCCGCTTTTTCTCGCATCATCAGGGAATTCCATCCCATCCAGGCGCTTTGCCATGCCAATACGCTCACAAAAGTGACCATGGCCGCCAGAGACAGCCATCTGGCGGCGGCTTTCAACCGTGGGGGAAAGTGATCGTAAATGATTTCAATCCGAATGTGTTCGCCCTTGCTCAGGGTGAACACACCGGCAAAAAGAATGAACACGCCGAACAGCAGCCTGTTCGACAACCAGCCCCACAGAAGCGGATGGTTGAAGACATATCGGGCCGTTACATCCGTGGCGGTGATGAGCATGATCACACACACCACGTAGCAGATCACCCGGCTCGATTTATCGACCACCTTATCAATCCAGCTAAAGACTCTGTCAAACCCCTGAACCATATCGGCCGCCCTTCCTTCACACTTCCGGAACATTTTTGCGCCCCCGGATCAACATCCGGCGGCGAAGCCGAGCCCCGAGGATGCAATTTGCGGGGCGCATTCAACGGGACCGAAATGCCGGGAGCATGCCGGAGCATCCTCCCGGTGTTTGCTTCATTTAAGGGTTTTGCGCCATTCCTTGATAATGGCGATAGCCTTGGCCGCGGCGGGGTCGCGTTGGCCTATTTTGTCCCAGAGCGCCAGGGCCGCCGCTTCGTGCTGGCGATCGCAGGCTTCATCGATGGGGCTTTTAATAACTTTGCCGGCCTTCACCAACTCATCCACTTTTTTCAGCTCGCCGTCATAAACTTTTAACAGTTTGTTGAAATAATCCTCGGCGGCATCGGCCATGACCTTTTTGAGATCGTCAGGCAGTGAGTTCCAGGATTCCATATTGAACAGAATGTGACCCACAACGACATCATTCTGTCCGCCCTGGAGCCAGTAAGGTGCGACTTCCTGCCAGTTCAACCCGGTGATGGCACTGACATCCCACTGGGAAGCATCGATAGTTCCCAGCTTCAGACCCATGTAGGCCTCCATTCCGCTGATGTAGGTGCCGCGGGCGCCCAGGGCGTTGTAATAATCGGCCCAGGAACCCTCCACCCTGATTTTCATGCCTTTGAGGTCATCGCACGTCGTGACCTTCTTGGTCGACATCGTGAAGATCGGCCCATAGGAATGGACGTCCAGCCAGTAGACACCCTGCTTGGCATACTCTTCACGCAGCAGGTCCACATAGCCTGTTTTGAAAAAAAGATCGCGGATCATTGCGCCGGCGGTGAAAACATCCGGCTCTCCGGGCAGATTGTATGCATAGGGAAGGCCGAACTCCACTTCGCCGATCGGGACGATTCCGCCCCACATGGCGGCCACGGCGTGCACCATATCCAGGGTACCCCGCTGGGTAGCTTCGAAAAGCTGCTCGGCCGGCACCAGTTCCGGATCGGCGAAAACCTGGATCCTGATGCGGCCGTTGCTCATTTTTGTTGCGGTGTCCGCAAAATCCTTCAACAGCTCCATGGAAAGATCTCCGCGCGGATAGGCGGATTGGATTTTCAGGCGGTACACTTTCTCGGCGGCATCTGCGTTCATCCCCCCGATCATCAGGCTAACGGCGAATATAGAAATTACGATTACGGCAATCTTCGATTGTAGGTGTTTCACTTTCACGGCCCTCCTTTTGTGTTTAATTTCCGAATAGACGACAATACGTCTCTATGGTACCCATCACCTCCTTTTACAGCACAGCCGGCAGAGAATGCGCTTTTGGATTTTCATCCAACTTAGTTGAATCGGTAAATAGGATCACACTGCAGGTGATGATGTGACCAACCTATCCACTTGTCGTTGCTGTAGATTCTAATGTCTGATTCTCATATAGAATTTTGAATCACGTTTAGTATATTAAAGACAATTCGTCAACCGGAAATGCGGCGAATCATGCTCGGCGGCAGACTAACTTCCGCTAACAATGGCTCACCGGGTTCTAACCGAAGGCTGCCTGGCTATCATCAAAAACGACCTGTCCGTCCACGATGGTCATCAGCACGGGAATTTCACCGATCTTGCGGGGATCGACGGTCAGTATATCGTCACCGATAATGCAAAAATCAGCCACCTTGCCGACTTCGATGGAGCCTTTCACATTTTCCATATGATCCTGCCAGGCACCGTTGATGGTGTAGGTTCGAATGGCTTCGTCCACGGTAAGGCATTCTTCCGGACCGCTTACCTTGCCGGTCACCAACCCTTCTCTTAAAACGGCGGCCTGGACGCCCAAGCGCCAGTTGGGGTAGGTTACCGGCGCATCGGAATTGCTGGTCAGATTCACGCCCGCATCCAGCACTGTTCGTGTGGGCCATTCATAGGCGGCTCTCTTTTCTCCGACCACCGCAGCTTCGAAGTCGGCAATCATAACGCTGATAAACGGCTGCATGGCGATCGAGCAGTTATTTTCTGCAAGGATCCGCGCCTTGTCGGCGCTGATAAAATCGCCGTGAATGACATAAGGTTTCTCCGCCGGGACCGATGGCTGCATCCGTAAAACTGGTGACCCCATTGGCATTGAGATGTTCCAGGACCAGATCCGCTTCCATATGATCCTTCCTTTGCTCGATGGGGTTGCGCGGCGGGTAAGAAGAAGCCGTGAAAAGTCGAAACGTCCCTTATTTGTTTTGCCGCCGGACTCCGGGCATGTGGCAGAGAGTCCTTGCGGCGTTGGCTGTTGGATCACATCCGGCGCATGCTTCGCCGCAGAGAAAAAAAGACACCTGCCGAGGCTACGAAGACAGCCGACCGCGAGTCGGGGACGGTCAGTCCGACAATAACAGCAGCCCCTGTTTTCAGGATTTCACCAGATAGGACCCGATTATGGCATCCGCCTCGATTTCCACCAGGTGGTCCGGCCGGGCGAGGGCCTTGACTTCGGCCATGGTGATGACCGGTCTGATTTCCTTGAACCATTCCGAGTACGACCTGAGATATTCCTGTCCGCGTCCGATATCGGTAACATAAAAACGAACCCTGACCACATTGGACATCCTGGCCCCGGCCCGCTGCAGGGCATCTTCGATCTTTTTAAAGATGATGCTGGTTTGAAGATAAGCATCTCCGCTTCCCTCGACCTCGCCTTTGGAATTGGTGGAGGTGGTGCCACCGACAAAAACCATATTGCCGACCTTGACCGCCCGGCTGTAGCCGACCTTGTCTTCGAACGGTGCTCCTGAAGAGAAGTTTTCGCGCCGTAACAGATCCATATGAATTACCCTTTTAATGTATAGTGCCCGTTGCCGCCAGTCATACCGGTCTGATCGAAAAAGACACTTATCACGAGCTTGAAGATGTTCTGGTAAATTTTGTGGGAGCGGCTTCCAGCCGCGATGGCTTGAAGTCGCTGTATTTCAATTATCTTCGCGGCTGGAAGCCGCTCCCACACGGCAGAAATTTATTCCAAGTCAATGACATCCACCGTAGATTCCGTGTTTCATATAGGCGCCGCCTCTGGCCGCGAGCGTCCAGTCTGATCAATAAAGGAAACTGTGCCATTTTTGGCGGAATTTCAAGCGAGGCACCGGAATACCGGATCGATGGCGAATCAGAAATAGGCACTGAATTTCTGCTCCATGTTGTTCAGCAGGATTTCCATCAACCAGTAGGTATCCGGCATTTCCGCGCTACGCGCGAGGACCTGATCTTTTCCCCCGACAAACACGTCCGGGATCCAGTCCCGGCTATGTTCCCGGGCGTAATAGGCGATCATCTCCCGGGTATACTCCGGGTGAAACTGGAGGCCTGCCACCGGCCGGTCCCTGCAGATAAAGGCCTGGTGGGCAGTGGCCTTGCTGGCGGCCAGCCCGGTGCAGCCCGGGGGCAGGGAGAAGTGGTCCCGGTGCCAGTGGAAGGTGGTGAAGGAAGCCGGAATGTGTTGAAAAATAAAAGATTTGCGGCCATCCGCATTGAGCGCCACCTCGTGCCAGCCGAGTTCCCGGTACGGGTTGGTGAAAATACGTCCTCCGAGGGCTTCCGCCAGCAGTTGGGCTCCGAGACATATTCCCAGCAGTGGTTTGCCGCCGGCCAGCGCTTCGGCGACAAACGCTTTTTCTTCCCGCAGCCAGGGATTTTCCTGCTCGTCCCAGGCATGCTGGGAACCGCCCATCACCATCAGCCAGTCAAAGGAATCCAGGGGGGGAAGCGTTTCGTTGCTGCAGACGTAGGTCTGCCCCAGCGGGTAGCCTTTGGCGGCGGCCCACAAGGAAATGTTGGTGCTGGAAAAGTCCTCGGCATCATGCTCGATCAGGTGAATCCTCATCCGTTCCCCCGAAGCGGTATCTCAAATCATCGGTCATGACGCAGCGCCGCACACGGGTAAACGACCGTGGCCGGGTGTGCCCCTCGCCGTTGGTGGCGATATGAAACGACACATAACCTTCGCCGGTAACGCCCACGCCTGCCAGGCCGCAGGCACCATTTTTGACAAAAGATGCGCAGCTTGCCCGGGCGGCCATTTTGCGGATGTTGGCCAGGCTGTTGGAGTGAATCGCCATGGTGTGGCCGAAATTCTGTTCGGCGGCCACGGCCCGCTCGATGGCCTGATTCACATTACGGCAGCGCACCAGGGGAAGCACCGGCATGATCTGCTCGGTCCACACCAGCGGATGATCCCAGTCGGTTTCCAGAATAACGACCTGGGTTTCGGGGCCGACTTCCAGGCCGATGGCCTTCAAAATGAACTGCGGCGTTTTGCCGATATAATCCATATTGATCGTTCCCGGTCGGCCGGGTTCCGCCATTTTTTTAAAGATGTGGCCGATCAGTTCAACGCCCTGGTCGGCATTGATTTCATAGGCACCATGTTTTTTCAGGCTTTCCTTTAACCGATCCGCCACCGAATCCACCACGAAGATTTCCTTTTCACTGGCACAGGCGATGCAGTTTGAAAACCCGGCGCCCTGGACGATGCAGCGGGCGGCGCGATCCGGATCGGCGGTTTCGTCCACCACTACGGGGGGATTGCCCGGTCCCCCGGCAATGACGCGTTTGCCGGTTTTGGTTGCAAAATCGACGACTCCATGTCCGCCGGTGACGGCGATCATGCCGACAGCCGGATGGGTCATCAACTGTTGCGCCGAGGGAACCGAAGGCTCTTCAAGGCAACTCACACAGTTGGCAGGCCCCCCGGCTTTCTCGATGGCCTGGTTCAGATCACGGACGGTCCGGGCGGAGACCCCTTTGGTTTTGGGATGCGGATTGACCACCACGGCATTGCCGCCGGAAAGCATCATGATGGCATTGAACAGAATGCTTGGCGCCGCGTTGGTCACCGGATGGACGGAGGCAATCACGCCCACCGGGATTCTTTCGATGACGGTCACCCCCTTGTCACCGGCAAAAACTTCGGGCACCAGGTCTTCCATCCCAGGGACATCGCAAGCGGCCACGTTTTTGTCCGCATTGTCTTCAAGTTTGCCGAGACCGGTTTCTTCAAACTCCATGCGGCCATATTCACGGGCGTTGGCTTTGCCGGTTTGACGAATCGCCCGGATAATGCTCCGGCGGGTATCCAGCGGGAGCCTGAGCAGTTTCTTTTGGGCGTCGACGGCGGCTGAAATGCAGGCTTCCATATTTTGAAAGATACCGGTGGTGACGGCTTCCCGGGATTCCGGGCGAACGGGTTGCGGGTCATCACGCTTCCGGTCTGCCGCCAAACGCCGGACCACCGCATCCACGATCTGATTGACCAACTTTTCGTCAAGATCCATGCTTTTCTCCTCATACGCTCGAATGATTGGTATGATCCATCTTGAGTGGATCATACAATGCAATGTCCTCCCGCTCCGCGGTATAAAAGTCCCGGCGTGATCGGGCGCCGTCTTCGATACAAGACAGTCGCCGGGCAGTGGCATCCTTGTCGATGTAGGCAATTTCATGAATCAGCGCGCCGAGAAAGGTCATTATATGGGAAAACGGATCCACAAATGAAAACCCCTCCATATCGATGATGACATAGTGATCCGCCAGATCCACGACGGGTGATGTCAAGGAGTCGCTGATGCAAAGCACTTTCGCCTGACAATTTCGGGCGTATTCGACCAGTTCGATGGTGCGCTGCGGATACCGCGGAAATGCGAATGCCAATACGAGCAGGGATTCCCCCTGCAGGGCGATGGAATCCAGATTTTCGGAGGCGTAAGTGGTGTCGATAACGACACCCGCTTTGATTTTTTTCAGCAGGTAGCCGAAGTAGCAGGCCAGGGTGGCCGACGCTTTATATCCGGCAACCAGCACCGAGCCGGCGGAGTGGATCGTACGGGCCAGATTCCGGAATTCAGATTCGGAAACTGATTGCATCATATACTCCAGATTCGCGATCGTGTTCTGGCGGTAAGCTTCCAACGTAAAAGTTGTGTCCGTTTGCTTGGCGGCCTTGATCAGCCGTTCCACACTGGTCAGCTCGATGCGCAAAAGCCCCTTGAG
Source organism: uncultured delta proteobacterium (assembly GCA_963774425.1). Taxonomy (GTDB): domain Bacteria; phylum Desulfobacterota; class Desulfobacteria; order Desulfobacterales; family JAFDCJ01; genus JAFDCJ01. The sequence goes on from CAVZEZ010000002.1 coordinate 363,557, forward strand.
ATACTGCTCGAACTCACCGTAGCCCGCGAATCCGAAGTCCATGACCAGGCGGGTGATCGTCGGCTCGCTGACCCGGCACTGCTGGGCGATTTCCCGGGCGCTTAACAAGAACAGGCGTTTGTAGTCTTCCATCATGAAATCCGCCACCCGCCTTTTTTTGGGTGACAGCGTGGGTTTGGCACGGATGATGCGCTCGAAAAGTTCCTTTTTGACGGTTTCGTGCATTTAGTGTTCTCTTCCGTTCAGCGCCTTCAGGGCGGATTCGGCGGCATGTTTCGCCGCCTGGATGTCGGATATACCGCCGGCCAGATAAACCCGGCCGCTGGCGCCGTAGACACTGACATGATTGATGGTGATGTCGGCCGCTTTTTCGGCTTCGTTAGCCGCGTAGCCGGCGTAGCCGGCCGGAACGACCTCCAGGATATACAGGGTGTCATCGCTCAAGGACATGCTTGCGGCCCGGAAACGGTTTACTATTTGACTCATATAGGGGTTCAACCGTTCGACGGTTTCCGACGACAAAATCCTGGGTTTGAGACGATCGGCTTCCTGGCAGCCCAGATAATCCAGCACCACCTCCCCGGCGATTTGGACATCCGCCGGATCGTCGGCATGAACTTCGAGCATGCCAAAGGTTCGCTCCACGACGAGTGCGCCGGGACGCACGTTGGATTTTTTCAACACGGCATCGGTAATCATGTTGATCTCCATGCCCGGTGCGATTTCAACAAACAGAGCGGCCTGGCCGGTCACCGGGTAATAGCCCTTGGAGGCCGAACCGATATAAGCCACCATCTGTCGCTGAAGCTGATCGATGAATGCAAACGCTCTTAATTCCGTCATCTTTGTGCCTCATATATGAAACTTCAAATACTTTTGAGCCATTCCCGTTTATTCGGGCAGACCGCGGTCACCGTGGTGCAGGCGGCATTCCCCTTACAGGCGCACTCGTTATCTGCGCCTTTGTGAAAACGTCCATAACAAAAATCATGAATCGGCAGGGATGTTTTGCAGTCCAGGATCAATTCCGACACCAGGCGGCCAATGACCGGTGCGAGTCCGAAACCGTGCCCGCTGAAGCCGGTGGCAAAAACGAAGCCGGGTACTTCCTCGGTGAACCCCAGCACCGGAATGGCATCTGACATCTGGGCGATCAGCCCCGACCAGGTGCGAATCACCTGGATATTTTTGAGCACCGGAAAAAAATCGATCACCATCCGGGATATCGCCGGCCCGATAAAATGAAAAAGCGGTTTTCCCTCCCGATGGATAAACTGCTCCGTACCGACGAATCCTCCCCAAAAGAAGGATCCGTGGACCGTCTGTCGACCGTAAAACAATCCCTTGGCGTGACCCACCATCTGCTTGAAGAGGGGCGGGTAGGCTTCGGTGATCAGCGCCTCGGAAAATACCGGCCGCATGGGCAGATCCAGCCCGACCATATTGGCCACCTTGCGCCCGGCGATTCCGGCAGCATTGACCACCAGATCGGAAGCAAAGGCATTCTTGGTTGTGTCCACGCCGACGACCCGGCCCTTTTGCATCCGGATGCGGGTGGCTTCCTCCCGGGTGTAAAATCGGGCCCCCAGGCTCTTGGCCTTTTTAAAAAAAGCATAGGTTACCAGCAGGGGATTGACATGACCGTCAGTCGGGCAATAACTGGCGCCGATCACCTTCTCTCCGACATACGGATTGATGTCCAGCACCTGTTGGCGGTCGAGCATTTCCAGCTCCAAGCCCGATTTTTTCTGATTTTCGACGGACTGGCGCATGGCTTCGACTTCTTCCGGATGGGTGCAAAGCCTGAGGTTGCCTTCCCGCACATATTCCACATCCATGTCTAGTTCTTCATGCAGCCGGCCGTACATCCGAATGCTTTCCATGGCCAGCGGCATTTCCTTGAGATTGCGGGCCGACTGCCGCACCCCCCCGCCGTTGCTGCCCGAGGCCTCACCGCCGATATCGGATTTTTCGATGACCACCGGCTTTAGACCTGCTTTCGCCAAATTATAGGCGATGGCGCATCCCATGACACCCCCGCCGATTATCACGACATCTGCTTTTTCAGGCATGTTGACTCCTATAGCAATTGACTATTTTCAGCTCGTAAGTTCATTAGTTCGTAAGCTCGTGAGTGCTTAGGAGCTCAAGAGCTTAAAAGCTCACGAGCTCGCTGGAGGATAGGAAAAATAACTCCATAAAATTATTTTGCCACAAGATGCAAAAAAAATATTACTAACGGAACAATAAGCTCAACTGTTTGCGAATACTCCCAGACTGAGCGGCCGCACCGGACCCCGGGCGGTTGTGGGATCTATTTCCGCGGCACTCAGGCCGAGTTCTTCCTGCAGTATGCGGGTCACCAGCCGCTGGCAGGTCTGTCCCTGGCACAAACCCATACCGGCTCGGGTGATGCGCTTGACGCCGTTTAAGGTCTGGATGCCGTTGCGGACGGCGTCCTTGATTTCACGCCGGGTGATTTCTTCACACCGGCAGATGACCAGATCATCTCCGTCCGCGGGGGCCGATTCAGCCGCTTTGTCCGCTTCGGATTCGCGGGCATGCCGGCCGTGCAGCTGTTCAAGTCGTTCGAGGACCCGGGTGACGATTGCATCGAGTTCCTCCCCGGCAAGCTCCACCGTCTTTGTGGCCGGAGGATTGTCCGCAGGCCGGACCGGCGTCTCGGTCTGGTCGGCCTCCGATTGGCTGCGGGCCGGGGCGATGGGTTTGTCGCCGGAGCCGGACTTTTCTCCGTCGGAAACCGCGGCCGCAGCCAACGTTTTGATTTTAATCCCATGCTCCTTGATCAGGTCAGCCGCCGCCGGGGAAATGCGCACGCCGGCGGGAACCTCGATCTCCTTTTTGCCGGATTTAATGATTTTCCGGATCTGATCGGCGAATATGAAAGCAGGTGCCATTCCGATACTTCCCCCGATGTTGGTTTGGATCACTCAGTTCGTTTAGAACGTTAGGTTCGTTTTGTTCGTTTAATACGTTAATTTCGTTTAGATCGTCAGGCGTACGAATCGGAGTCCCGTCAACTCTTCTTCGTTTTTTTCAACGGTACCTTGCGCGGCGCATTTTTGACTTTTTCGGGCGCCGGTTGCGCTGCGGGCCTGGCGGGTATCATCGCATCGATATCATCATGGGGCCGCGGAATCATGTGGGATGCAACCAGTTTGCCCACCCGCTTGCAGGCCGCCGCACCGGCATCCACGGCTGCCTTGACAGCCCCGACATCCCCGCTGACCAGGACGGCCGTCAGGCCCCCTTTGACTTTCCGCCGACCCAGGAATGTTACCCGGGCCGCCTTCACCATGGCGTCCGCGGCTTCGATGGCGCCGACCAGTCCGTGGGTTTCAATGATTCCCAATGCCTGCTGCATGGTTCAACCTCCCGTTGTTATGCTTTTCTGCCCTTCAACGCTTTCAACGCTTCGACGGTCTTTTTGGCCGCGGCCTGGACTTCGGATTCGCTGCCGGCCAGATAAATGCGGCCGGCCGCTCCGAAGAACCGTATGTCCACCAGACGGACACCACAGTGTTTTTCGGCTTCATTGGCGGCGATCGACGCGTACGCCGCCGGGGTGACCTCCAGCAGATACACATCGTCGCCTCCCAGTATCAGCATACCCTTGCTATTGCGGTTGATGATGACTGCCTGGTAGGGATCGATCTTGTGGATAATACTGGTGGATAGAATGCTGGGCGCCAGGCGGTCTTCTTCCTTGAGCCCCAGCTCCTCGAGAATCATCCGGCCGGCATGCAGGATTTCTTCGCGCTCGAAGGAATGGATCTCCATCATACCGTAGCGTCTTTCCACGATCATCTCTCCCGGTTTGGCGTTGGTGACTTTCAGGGAGATATCAGCCAGACGATTGACCACGATACCGGGCAAAACCTCGACAAACAGGGACGCCATCCCCTCCACCGACAGAAAGCCCCGGCAGGAGCTTGCAAACAGGGATGCAAATTGCGGTTGCATGCGATCCAGGTGACAAAAGGCTCTTAATTCGGCCATGCTCTAATCCTTCCTCATTCCAGTACTCGGTTCAGTTCAATTTCTCGATGCGGATCGAATACTCGCGGGCCTGATCTCTGGCCAACGGCGTAACGATGCCGCCGGGTGCCAACCGGATCGTGTCCTGCCGGCGGTCCACCGCGGCTTGGATTTCTTTGGCGGTGATCAATCTGAGAGCCGGAGGCGCCTCGGAAGCCGCTGTGAAACGATCCGTTACCAGCTGTTGAAACGCGGCCGCCAATTGATCCGTGTTACAAAAACGCATGCCATAGCTTTTCAGCTTGTCCAGGACCCGTTCGATCTCGGCCTGGATGCCCGGATTACGAAGCGTTTCCAGCAGGGTAAACCCGTCGCGGGCGGCCAGAACCGGTTTGGCCCGCATGAGCGCCGCCAGCACGATGGCAGTCTCCTGATCGTCCCCGGTGAGCCTGGCCGCCTTGGCGGCCGTTTTGAAACAAAAGGTGGGCAGGACCAGGATGTCTGCTTTTTCCAGGGCCTTTTCGAGGCCTTCCGGGCGCACGGTATCGAGAATGCAGCGGCTGCCGGCTATGTCTTTCACATCCTGACCGCATATCCATGCCCGGGCGGAACGGACGGTAAAAACGCTCGATCTGGCGGCGATTGCTTCTATCAGCCGGACCTGTTCCAGGGCCTGCTCCAATTTGCGAACCCCGGCGTGAAACACGTTGAGCACCGTCGGTGCCGACCTGGGTCGTGACCGGCGGATGACGTCCGGCCGGTCTTCGGGACGGTCAAGCAGCCCTTTTTCCCGCAAAATTTCCCGCACGAGATGTCTGATTTCATCTTTTTCCATCTGAATTCAGTGACCCTTCGCGGTTAAACAGGACAGGGCGATGCCCAGCGGCGTGATGAACTGGGGGTGCCCGGGCCGAAAGGTCCGCAGGTTCAGCAATTTGCGGACCACTTCATCAAAACCTTCCAGTTCACAGGTACCGCCCACCAGACAGATTTCCGTCAAATCTTCAAAGCCTTGCAGACAGCGATCGACAATGGTGGCGATCTTTTCGATGACGGGACGCACGAGCGGCAATATTTCCCGGCTTTTGCGTCGGTCTGTCTTTACCTTCTCCGCTTCTTCATACTTGATCTTATAATGGCCGGCGATTACCAGCGACAGATGCACGCCGCCGGTGGCCTCATCGTCGGTGAAAACCACCTGCCCGTTTTTAATCACAGCGATGCCGGTGGTTCCGCCGCCCACATCCACGATGGCGCCGTTTTGCAGCCTGAGCACCTGATTGGCGGCCGTGGGTTCGTCCAGAACATCCAGAACTTCCAAACCCAGCCCTTCCAGAATATAGCGCGTGGAATTGATGTTGGCGTATTCCGTCTGGGGGGGATAGGACGTGGCCCCTTTTTCGATCGGCAGGGGACTGATCTGTCGCATTTCCTCAATCATTTCACTAACGATACTGCGGGCACCGGCATAATCGACGATCAACCCGCTGCGAACCACTTCAGCCCGACGCATTCGGGCGGCACGGGGTTTGCCGGTTTCATCGACCACGATGACAATGGCCTTGTAGGTGCCCAGATCCACCCCGGCAAACAGTTTTTCAGCTCCGGAAAAATTCCAGTTCTCCGGCTGATTGACGATTCGACTCAGCTCCTGGCCGGGATTCGTCATAAAATACACCTGCCTAACTCCTGGCTGGGTGAAGGAATGACCACATGGCTCAATATCAGACCGGTTCCCCGCAGAACATCGACGCCGGCTTCGACGGCCGAATTCACGGAGGAGACATCTCCGGTGAGATAAAGAAAAGATTTTCCGCCCAGACCGGTGGCGCAGCGGATTTCAATAATGTCGACATCGGCTGCCTTGACCGCCGCATCGGCTGCCATGATCGAAGAAGCGACCGAGAAGGTTTCGATGACGCCCAAGGAGTCGATACTCTGAACCCGGGTGGTGGCGGTCAGGGCCGGGAACACGGAGGAATGAACATTGGGAATGATAAAGTCATCCACCAAGAATTCGCCGGCCTTTTCCTTGCCGGCTGCGGCTGCCTGCTGCACCGAATCGACGTCGCCGGATACCAGCACCATGAATTTGCCGGCGCAAATTGGTTGGGCCAGGACCAGCTCGACATCGGACGCTTTCAGCATTTCATCGGCTGCTTCCACCCCCTTGGCGATGCTGTTGAGCTCTAACATGGCGATGGCTTTCAGTTCCATATTCATAATCCTAAGGTTTGAAAACTGTTAAGGATATTGACGTATAGCCGAAATTTGAATTAACATGCAATTAGTGGGAAATAACAATACTTTCATTTACCGCTTCAACCGTCCCGTCGATGCTGGCGTGCACCCGCGCACCCAAGGCGCCTTCGGGAATTTCGGCAATAAGATCTCCTTTTTTCACCCGGTCACCCGCTTTGACGACCGGTACCGCGGCCTTTCCCAGGTGCTGCTGCAGGGGGATGCCGACCCGGTCGATGCGGATTTCATCCTCATAAAACGGTGGGTGGGTGTCGTATTTGGCCACCTGAAGCCTTTCCATAAGCCGCTTCACCGGGATCTTGCGGGTGCTGTAAAAAGGCGATGCCTGGTAAGTGGCGGCTGCAGCTTCTCTTTTGTGACCCTCTTTCAGCAGCTTCTTTTTTACGGCCGCATTGATTTCACGGGGGGAGAGCATCATTGGGCAGGCAAACTTTTCGCAGACACCGCATTCCGAACAAATCAGGGCATCTTCCAGTACGTCTCCGACCATTCCCGGATTATATGCCAGATGACGCATGATCCGGTGGGGTTTCAGACTGTGGCCGATGAGGTTTCGCGGACAGAGATCCGTACAGCGGGAACACTGGGTGCAGGCCGATTTGGCGATAGACCGCATCTGGTCCAGGCTTCGCTGTTTATCGCGGAGGACGTTATGGCCCGCCGGCAGAACGATAATGCCGCTGGTGGTTTTGGTGACCGGTGCCGAACCGTCGCCAAGGACTTTGCCCATCATGGGGCCGCCCATTATGATGCCGACCTCGCATGCGGTCGTCCCGCCGGCCAGGGCGATGACGGCATCCACGGGTGTGCCGATAGGCACTCTGCAGACCAGCGGTTCGCGGACCTCGCCGCAGACGGTCAGATAGCGGTCGGTGACGGGCTTGCCGGCCATTGCCTGAGAAACATTCAGCAGCGACTCCACATTGCTGACCACCACCTTTACATGCAGGGGGATGCCGCCTTCGGGTACTGTTTTACCCAAAACCTCGTTGACCAGTATGAATTCGTCCCCAGCCGGGTAGAAATCCTCCAACTCGAAGACGGCGATTCTGCCGGCGTATCCGTTGTCGGAAATCCGGTCTTTGAGCGCCGACAGGGCTTTTTGGTGTTTGGACTTCAGACAGACGATGCCGTTTTCGGAACCGGTGCACTCCATTACCGTCATCAGACCGTCCAGTACGAGATCTGTTTGAAAGGTCATCAGATAAGGATCGCTGTTGAGCAGTGGTTCGCAGGAAGCACCGTTGGCCAGAACCGTCCTTGCTTCGAACTGAAGCTTGACATGGGTCGGAAAGCCGGCACCTCCGGCGCCGACGACACCGGCAGCCCGGATTTTGTCAACGATATCCGCTCTCATTATTGCTTCCCGGAGACATCATCGGCAATCTCCAAATTATCGACAATCCCGGTTACCACCGCATCCACGGGGATCAGCGTGCCTTTCTTGAAGGCCTGCATGGCGGGCGCTCCCTGGGTCACGATTACCAGTTCCTCGAACCCGGCGCCGACTTCGTCGGCGGCGATGAGCACCCGGCCGTCCGGCTTCAGATCTTTTCCCAGAGGCTGGACAAACAGCAGCCTCAATGCGGAAATTTCATCCTTCTTCTTGGTGGACCAAACATTTCCGATAACTTTGCCTAATAACATGATAGCTTTCCTCCGCCTGCATTCCAGGCGCCAGATCCGCAGTTCATATCCCGCTCACTTGAGATCTTCAGATGCTTCGATGGCCGCAATGCTGGCCTTTACATCGGCGATGTCTCCGAATATCCCGATCATGGTGATATGCTGCGGACAGGAACCCCTCAGGTCAAAAACTTTGACGTCGGCGGCTTTTTCGGCCACATCGGCTGCGGCGATCATGTCCACCAGTTTTCCCTGCACAAGTCCCACGGCGCTAAACGGAATTTCGGCTTCGGCAAGCGCTTTTTTGGCGCCCGTTCCCACCCGTTGTCTCAGGAATTCGAATACTCCCGGAGAAGGGTGGGATATTACTCGTGTATTAAATGCCATCATAAGCCTCTTGGTTGCTCTTTCCGATGCGTTTTCGAAGGGGTCTCACCGCAACCTCCACTGCTGCCGACATGAAACTCGCGCCGCAGGGGGAGCTTGCAGAGATGCCACGATCTGAAATGAATAACCCCGTGTTCCTTTTCAATCCGCCCGGTGTCATTGGACAGCCGCCGGACTGAAAATGAAACATTACTCGGCCTTGGGGATCGTGAATTCGATATCGCTGTGCGGTCTGGGAATTACATGCACCGATACCAGTTCACCCACCCGTTCAGCGGCCGCGCCGCCGGCATCGGTTGCAGCTTTCACGGCACCGACATCGCCGCGCACAAATACCGCCACGAGACCGCCACCCACGAACTCACGGCCTACAAATTTGACCTTGGCCGCCTTTACCATTGCATCCGCCGCCTCGATGGCGCCCACCAGGCCCCTGGTTTCAACCATACCCAACGCTTGTTCAGCCATTCTCTATTCCTCCTGATCGGTAGTTTATGTTGCTGTTTTCAAAGTTCGTTCTGATCGTTAAGATCGTTAAGTTCGTTATGCTTTATTTAAACAGGTTCAAAGCGCTGCAACTTACAACCCACAACTCACCTTCTGCATCATTTTTTCAGGCGTATCATCCGGGCTCTCATGGACCATTCCGCGGGGACTTCGATCGTGACCGTCGCGGTCTGATCCATTTTTTTGCTTTGCCGGACGGCAACCACCGTGGCATCCCCCAACTCTTTTCCAGCGCGGTCCAAGGCGGTGATCACGTCCCCTTTCTCAGGCAAGGGGCGATATTCATAAGGCATCAGCACGGTGGCCCGGCCATCGGGAAGGCTTTCGTCCACCATGAAAATGGCCTGTCCGGGACAGACATGAACACAGGATTGGCATCCCACGCATTTTTCTTCATCCAACTTGGGGAGGTTGGTAATGTCGTCTCCCACCCGGATAGCCCCGGTTTTGCAACTGGATTCGCAGGGATTACAAGGTATATCTTCCAGACATTCTATCACGGCTACCGGGCCCTTGCGGCGTCTGGTCGCGGAAGGAACTCCCCCTCCGTCTTTCACTGCTTCTTCAGAAAGATAACCTTTTTTCGATGAATCATGGGACATTCGACGATCCTTTCAGCAGGTCATTCAAATACGTTTTGGCTCTGCCCCGGGCCTGGCCGTGGCTGCCGCTGCGAAGACCCTGCATACTTTGAAATTGCTGCTCGCGCTGCTGCTTAAAAGATGCATCATCGAGGTAACCCAGTTCGTGTGCGATGGCGAGTCCGGCAATGCGCCCCTCGATAATGGCCGTGCTGGCTTCTTCGATGCCGGATATGTCACCGGCGACATAGATGCCGGGCACCGAAGTCTGCTGGTCGACGTCATGGGCGGGAACCCGTCCGCCCAGGACCGGAACATATCCCATCCGGCAGCCGGCCATCCGCAGCAGCGTGGTGGTGGGATTGAGCCCGACCGCGATGCAAACCGTGTCGACCTCGAATTTTTTCTCCGTTCCCGGAACCTGATTCCAGGACTCATCCACCTGGATGACGGTCGCCCCTTCGATCCGGTCCTTGCCGTGGGCCTCCTTGATGGTGTGTGACATCATAAACGGAACACCGACCCGGGCGATTTTAGCGGCGTGAACCGCATATCCTCCGATTTTAGGCGCTGCGTCGATCACGGCCGCCACGCGGCTGCCGGCCTGCATCATCTGGTAGCTGACAATAACCCCCACGTTGCCCGAGCCCACCATGAGGATATCATTGCCGGGGCGGATGCCGTGGATATTGGCCATGGTCTGTGCGGCGCCGGCCCCAATAACGCCCGGCAGCGTCCAGCCCGGGAAAGGGATCATGTTCTCGGAAGCCCCGGTGGCCACCAGAATTTTCTGGGCCATCACCGGTTCGATGCGGTCTCCGATCATGACGTTCAGTGCGTTGTTTTCGTAGATGCCGAGCGCCACCGATTTCAAAGAAACCGCGACCCCGAGTTCCTCGGCTTCCTTGAGAAAGCTGTTGCCGATGTTGAATCCGCGCTCCATGGCACGATGCTCGCGGGAACCGAAGAATTTGTGAATCTGTTTAAACAGCTGTCCGCCGGGGCGTTCGTTTTCGTCGAATACGATTACCTGGACGCCGTGTTTGGCGGCTTCGACAGCCGCTGCCAGGCCGGCGGGTCCGGCACCGATGCATACCATCTCGTATCTGCGCATCGTCTAATCCTTTTTCCTTTCCGGACCTTTGCCGATTTGGGTTTCGACCACCATGCCCGCTTTGAGAGGCTCCACGCAGGTGCGGATATTCGGCCGGCCGTCGACCACCATGATGCAATCCGTACACCGGCCGATGGCACAGAACATTCCGCGCGGTTCATGGCGGCGGGTTGTATAGCGGTGGATCATCACGCCGTTGCTGCGCAAGGCGATGGCAATCGGCTCACCATCAAAACCCTGCATGGTTTTGCCGTCGAAGGTGAACTGGATTTGCGGTCCCTTTTCGAATTTTCCAAGAATCGGATGCTCTTCGATTCGCATGGGTTCATATTCCTTCTTATGAAACTACAAATGATTGGGCCCATTTAAAATCTTATCTCACCGCAGAGCCCGCAGAGATTATTTTATATTTTTTTTCCGTGTTCTCCGCGATGAATAGGACTTAAGTTTCTTTTTCAATCAGACCGGCCTTGAACCTCCGGCTAACAAAAGCCGAATATCTTACCAAAGGTATAGTTCGACCCGATCAGGGGGATGCCCGTCATGGCGCAGGCTTCCAGGGTCAGGGAGCGCAGATCCTCCCGTTCGAGACTCTCCAGTTTGGTTTTGCCGGCGGCTTTTGCCAGGATGACAGCCTCGATGGTCATGGCCTGAATATAGTTGGCAACCCGTTGCGCGGCCTGTTCGATATCCAGCCGCTGGCGCAATTCGGGATCCTGAGTGCCGATGCCGAAAGCGCAACGGCCTTCATGGCATTTCAGACAAACCGCACACCCCATGGCCACCATGGCGCCGGTGCCGATCGCGACCGCATCCGCCCCCAGGGCGAGGGCCTTGGCGACATCCGCGCCGTCTTTGATTCCGCCCGAGACAATCAAACTGATTTCCTCTTTGACCCCCATGTCCTCCAGGGAGCGAACGGCCTGCACCAGGGCCGGCAGGGTGGGGATACCCAAATTGTTTGAAGCCACAACCGGTGCCGCGCCGGTGCCGCCTTCGGACCCGTCGATGACGATCCCGTCCACACCGGCCTTGACCGCGATCTTGACGTCTTCCCAGACCCGGCCGGCGGCCAGCTTGATGAAAATAGGAATTTCATTGTCGGTAACGTCGCGCAGTTCCTCCATCTTCAGACAGAGGTCGTCAGCACCGAATATATCGCCATGGCGTGGGTGACTGTGAAGATCGATGCCCTCGGGAAGTTGCCTGAACTGCCCAATTTCCTTGGTAATCTTGCTGGCCATCAGGTGGCCGGACAAACCCGGTTTGGCGCCGATGCCCACAATGATTTCCAGGGCATCCGCAGCCTCGATGTTGCGCAGCGAGAATCCCATGCGGCTCGGCAGGATCTGGACCACCTGCTTGTAGGAATTGTCTCTTTCCTCCGGCAAAAGCCCGCCTTCACCGTTGTTGATGGAGGTGCCGACGATATCGGTTGCCTTGGCAAGCGCGGTTTTGGCCTCCTTGCTCAACGCACCGTATGACATGCCGCTGATCATGATCGGAGTTTCGATCACCAGGGGTTTTTTAGCGAAGCGGGCGCCGAGGACCGTTTGTGTTTTGCAGTCTTCCCGGTAGGTGTCGATGGACATGCGGGTCAGTTGCGACGGCAAAAAAACCAGATCGTCGAAATGCGGCATTTTTCTGGGGGTGCCGCAGCCCCGGATGCGATGTTTACCGACCGCAGCCTTATAACGGACTTCACTGATCGTTTCTGAATTCCAGATCCCCCGCTGGACATCTTTGACATTCGGTAATTTTTTATCTTCTTCCGCCATTATGCCGGTACCCCTTGTTTATGGGTTGGTTTGAAAATGGTATATTCGTGGCGTCCGTATATTTTGGGGACAATGCTCATGAAATCATCGACCGCCTGCGGAATACCGTATTTTTGGAAAAGGGAATCGAGTTCCTCCTTTTCCTTTTGTTCAATGGGCGCAACCCGGACATTGCCGCCGAGCTTTTCCGATACGGACGGGTCCAGGACATGGATTACCCCGTTGTACATCGACTCGCCGATGCCCTCGCCAACGCTGCCCAACACCACGATACGGCCACCGAGTGTCATTTTGCCGGTCCAGCGACCCACATTCCCGCAGACGATCAGGGTGCCGCCTTTCATGCCCCAGCCGGCCCGGCTGCCGCTGTTTCCCTTGACCACGACCACTCCGCCCACCATGGATGGCGCGGCGTTGCTGCCGGTGTTCATTTCGACGATGATCTCGCCGGCACTCATATTGTCGCCCGTGTACCAGCCGGTGTTGCCCTTCACGATGAGGGTAGGGCCTTCCAGGAATCCGCCCGTATAAAAGCCGGTACTTCCGTGCAGGGTGATTTTCCCCTCTCCGATCAAGGCGGTGGCGAAATTATGGATGGAATGCGGGTTGTCGATTTCAATTTCGGTTTCGGTTTTTATCAACTCCTTCAGCTTGCGATTGATTTCCCGCGAGCTCATGCCGGACAAATCTAAACGGACCATACCTTAACTCCTCCTGGATCCATCTCCGAGGCATATACATCGGCGACAATTGGGGTTAAACAAATCTGTTCCGATCCGAAAAGCACAGTCGCCCCTTCCTTTTCGAAAAAAAGCATGGGTTTGATACCCAACCGATCCCTCAGTGCACCGACCTGGTCGCTGGTGCTGGCCAGAATGGTGAAGACGCCGTCAAATGTTTCCAGCCCCTGGTGAAGCGCCTCCTCCAGGTCCACGCCTTTTTCTTTCATCTGATAGGCTAGAAAATGGGCGGCCATCTCCGAGTCGTTGTTGGTTTTAAAGCGGACCCCCCAGCTGGTCATTCTGCGGCGCATGTTGAAATAGTTGGTGAACTGACCGTTGTGGACAATGGCCAGTTCAGGGTACAGGTATGAAGTGAACGGATGTGCGAAATTGATGTTTTCGACACTTTCGGTTGCCAGACGGACATGTCCGATGCCGTGTGAGCCCCGAATCGCCGGTATCTTGTGACATTCCTGCAATTCGGCCGCCGATCCCTCGTCCTTGTAGACTTTGATTCGTCGTCCCAAAGAATGGACACATAATTCAGGATGGCTGTCGATAGCCCAGTTCAGATCGGATATTCTAGCTGCATCCATGTCGATCGAGGCTTCATAAAAGCTGAAGATTCCCTGCCCACGGTAGCTGCGATCATTCGATATGGGACCATACTTCTGGATGATCTTCTCCAGATCGGCCCGATGTTCGGGTGAGGTCATCGAAACCCGCAGATCGAGCGTATCCCGGTTTTCGTAGACGGCGATCCCGGTGGCGTCCCTTCCCCGGTGAATGAGCTCTTTCAACATATTAAGCAAGTCATTTCCCAGGGTGGGCGAGTCCTTGGCAATCAATCCTGCAACACCGCACACGGCGCACCTCCTTAATTTTCGGATTACAAGTGATAGGCGTATTCTTTGAATTCCCAGTCGGTGACACACGTCCGGTAGCGTTCAATTTCATGCTCCTTGAGTGCCAGAAACGCCTTTATCAGCTCCGGTCCCATGGCTTCACACAAAACCTTGTCGGCCTTCAAATCGACGAGGGCATCCTGCAGCCAGAAGGTTACGGTCTCCAAGGATCCGGACTCGGCACCGTAAACATCATCGGGTGCGGGTTCACCGGGTTCGATTTTATTTTCAATGCCGTCCAGACCGGCCGCCAGAACAGCCGCCATCGCCAGGTATGGATTGGCCGACGCACAGGGACCTCTGTTTTCCACGCGGGTGGCGGAGCCGCGCTCGGAAGGCACCCGGCAGTAGACCGTACGGTTGTCCCAGCCCCAGGCGAGGTAATACGGACAAAAGGCTCCCAGAACGAAACGGCGGTAGGAATTGATCGTCGGCGCCAAAATCGCGGACATCCCCTTGGCGTGGGCCATCTGGCCACCGAGGAAATACCGTAAGAGATCGGATACGCCGTTCGCAGCGGTGGTATCGCCGAACACATTCCGGCCGGATTCAATGTCATTGAGGGATGTATGGATATGGTATCCGCTGCCGCCGCTGTCTGTTTTGGGGCGCCCCATGAACGTCAACAGCAGATTGTTCATGGCGGCCGCTTCCTTGCACACATATTTAAAGGTAAAAGTTTGATCCGCCATCCTCATGGCCTGGTCGTACTTCCAGTTGACCTCGAATTGACCGGGGAAAAATTCATGATTGATGTAGATGATATCCAGGCCAAGTTCGATTAAAAGATTTTGCAGCATTCTCAGCATGCCCTGGGGATCGATAATCGGATTTACCTGGTATACGCAAGAGGGATTGGAATTATAAACCTGATCATAGGCATCACCGTCCTTTTTAAAAAGGAAAAATTCCAGTTCGGAGGCCGTCATAGGTTCCAGATTACGTTCCTGGTAGCGCTTGATGACGCGTTGCAATACATTGCGCGGGTCCACCGGAACCGGTTTGCCGTCCTGGCCGTAGGCGTTTCCGATAAAACGGGCGGTACCCTCCAGATGGGGCAATATGGTGAATGTGGCCGGATCGGGTCTAATGTTCATGTCGCGCCACTGAATCGCTGCGCCCATTCCGGTTCCCATGGCGACATCATTGGCAAGATCGATCGCATAGGTGGCCTGAACGTGATTGCAACCTTCTTCCAGAACCGCTTCAAGCCTGCGGGCAGGCACCAGTTTGCTGCGGCATATCCCGTGAAGGTCGGGAAAATCTATGCGCAAAGAATCAATTTTGGCAGCTTTGATTTTTTCCTGAATCTCCTTGATGTCCATGATTTTCCCCCTTCTGCGGATATTATGAACGGAATTTATTAAATAAAAACTATATAAAAATTGAAATTCAGTAGTGTAAATGAGCATTCATAATTATAGAAATTTTGTAATACTTGATGCATAAAGGCATGTCAAGGGAAATAATTCTTTTTTATCTGGAAAAAAACAAACGATTGGCGTATGAGATTTTGTTGTTCCCCTTGGGGAATGCAAGAAAAACTCGTGCCGTCAGGCGAAGACTTTAGTATTGACATACGAGCGGGAACCGCTGGCTAAAGGGCAGCCAGTCTGATCAAGTAAGAAACATTTTAAAAGAATCGGCTCCATCTTACCCCTTCCCTCAATCCCTCCCGCCGGGGGAGGGAAGTTGACTCCTCTCCCTTGACGGGAGAGGCCGGGTGAGGGTGATTTAAATCGCCAGAATTCCAATAAACTGCCTTTTACAAGTGAAGTTTCATACGAGCGGCCGCCTCGGGCTAAAGGGCAGCCCGACTGATCAAAGACAGAAACTATTCATCATCGCGCCAAGACGCCAAGGCGCCAAGATTATTTATATTTTTAATCATTCCCTTTGCGAGCTTTGCGACTCTGCGCGAGATAAAATATTTGTAGTTTCATATAAGCCGAGGCCGCTGGCGAAAGGGCAGCCAGTTTGATCAAAGACAGAAACTTATTTTGAGTCTGGAGAAAAACCTTAAAAATAATTGTGCGAGTGGCTTCCAGTCGCGAAGTTGGAATGATCCAAATCGAAATCGGGATCGCTATCGGAATCGAAAGGAAAGGAGCCTCGGACACGGAAAAAGCTGGCAGATCGAAGTAGCCGTTCGCAGGTTGCCGGATACACAGTTGAGCCGTTCGATTTCGATCCCGATAGCGATTTCGATTCCGATGAAGTCAAATCCCACTAAATGATCGTAACCTTCGAACCCTGAACCCTGAACTCTGAACCTGGAATATGTTTCACACGAGCGGCCGCCTCGGGCTAAAGGGCAGCCCGACTGATCAAAGACAGAAACTATTCATCATCGCGCCAAGACGCCAAGGCGCCAAGATTATTTATATTTTTAATCATTCCCTTTGCGAGCTTTGCGACTCTGCGCGAGATAAAATATTTGTAGTTTCATACGAGCGGGTGCCTCTGGCGAAAGGGCAGCCCGATTGATCAAAGACAGAAACTTTCTAATAAGGATTGCTTCATTTTACCCCCTCCCTCAGTCCCTCCCACCAGGGGAGGGAAGCTGTCTCCTCTCCCTTGACGGGAGAGGCCGGGTGAGGGTGATAAAATGGCAAAATGCCTTTTTAACCCAGAACCCAGAACCCCTGGCCCAGACCTGGATCAGATACCAATGGATTAATTTTAAGGACAGATTACTTGATGTTTCTTAAGCCGCTTTAACCAGTCGCGCCAGGGCAGGCTTGAACCTTGAACCTGGAATTTGTAGTTTCATACGAGCCGCAGCCTCGGGCGAAAGGGCAGCCCGACTGATCAAAGACAGAAACTGTGCCATTCTGGCGTAGTTTCATATAAGCCGGGGCCGCTGGCTAAAGGGCAGCCAGTTTGATCAAATCGAGAAACTCATGGTGGGCCTTCGATAGTCGGAAAAATCGAGTGGGAGCGGCTTCCAGCCGCGATGTTAAAATCGGATCATTGCCAATTTTATTCGCGGCTGGAAGCCGCTCCCACAAACTGGTAAAAACCTTTAGCCCCAGAACCTGAAGATGAAGTTTCATACGTGCGGGTTCAAGGGGTTCAGGTTCCAGGGGTTCAAGAAAAGCCGCTGATGATCTTTTCACTTGAATCCTGGAACCCTTGGAACCTTGAATCCCAGGCCTTGGCCTTAGCCGAAGGTAGTTGACTCACTTTTGCCGTAATTGGAGGTATGCAGATGGCATTTCGATCGCGACACAAAATTCGTTTCGGCGATATCGATCGGGCCGGAATTGTGTACTATCCGAGGTTCATGCACTATTTTCATGTGGCCTTGGAGGAATTCTTCGCCGCTGAATTGGGAATAGAATATCATGCCGTGGTTGAAAATCACCGCATCGGCCTGCCCACCGTTCATTTAGAAGCAGATTTCAGCCGACCCTTCAGTTATGGGGATAACATCGAGGTTGAGGTCGGTATCCGGGAGGTGGGCCGCACATCGATCACATTCAGTTACCGGGTTTTCAAACAGGCGGAGAGCTCGCCGAGAATAAAGGGCTGTAATGTGACCGTCTGTCTGAACATGGATGATTTCAAGAAAATGGAAATTCCGGGGTGGCTTCGTCAATTGCTCGAACGGCAGCTGAATGGCCGGCAGGAAGGGGATAAATGAGCTCGAGGATCAAGAATTTTGATATTGAGATCTGGGATTTCATTGTTTTTAAATGCGGCAGCTAATGCCCCGCTTTTTCTTCCACCAGTATTTCGCTCAGCTTTTCGGAGAAACTCTTCATGGTAAACGGCTTCTGTATAAAGCCCTGACAGCCGCGGTTCAAGATGGCGCTGGCCTCTCCCATTATACTGTATCCGCTGCTGAGAAGAACTTTCACATCAAGTTTGATCGACTTGATGCCGTCATAGGTTTCCCCGCCGCTCATATCGGGCATGATCATGTCCAGCACCACGATGTCGATGTGGTCCTTGTTGGCAGCGTAGATTTCGAGGGCTTCTTTGCCGCTGGCGGCGGTCAGCACCGTATAACCCAGTTCTCGTAGAATTTCCGACCCCACCTGGAGAATGACTTCCTCGTCATCCACCAGCAAAACAGTTCGGGGGCCGGTTCGATCCGGTTTTATATCTGGGCTGGGATCGCCGGTCTCGCTTCCGGATGCCGGCAAATAGATATGAAAGGTCGTTCCGGCGCCGATCTCGCTTTTCACATCGATGCACCCCTGATGGTTCTGGATAATCCCGTATGCGGACGCCAGTCCGAGGCCGGTGCCGCGCCCCAGTTCCTTGGTCGTAAAAAAAGGCTCGAAGATCCTCTGCCGGGTTTCATCGTCGATACCCACGCCGGTGTCGGAGATGGACGTCCGTACATATCTGGCCGGCGGGAGTCCGAGTGGTTTGGCCCGACGAGTTCCCAGCGTTATGTTTTCGGTGATCAGAGTCAGTGCCCCTCCGCCGGGCATGGCATGCCCGGCATTTACGAAAATGTTCAGCAGTACCTGCTGGAGCTGTCCCTGGTCCACCTCAACCGGCCAGAGGTCTTGTGCATAGTTTTCACGGATGCTGATTTCCTTTTTGGTCCGGCCGAACATCTGGAGGGTGTCTCGGGTGATGTCGTTCATATTCGTCGATTTGACATGGTACTTTCCGTCCCGCGCAAAGCCCAGCAGTTGTTTGGTCAGATCCGCGCCTTTCTGAACCAGTTCTTCGATGCTGGTGAGGTTTTTATAATGCGGATGATCCGGCTCCGTTTTCAGCAGCATTAAAGATGCGTACCCCTGGATACCCATTAAAAGATTGTTGAAATCATGGGCGATACCCCCTGCCAGCGTACCCACGGCTTCCATCTTCTGGGCATGCCGCAGCTGGGTTTCCAGCCGCTTGCGATCGCTGATGTCCCTGGCGACGCCGTAGGTTCCGAGAAACTTTTTGGAGCCGTCGTTCACATCCTTGTCATAAAGCCCGGTGGACTTCAGCTCGATGGTCAGGTGCTGAACTTCGTAAGGTTTATGCTCTGCGCATCCGCCCAAGGACCACAGCCGCAATTCGACACCTGAGGTAGATCGTTCTCCGGTTCTTCTTTCATTGAAAAACCACTGGGCCTTTTCTTTGTCGTCGTCATAGATGATTGTGTCGTAATGTTTGGTGATCAGATCTCGTCTGTCCAGACAGAGGAGTCGCTCGGCGGCCTTGTTGATGAATGAAAAATTTCCCGATTCATCGAGCACGTAAATAATATCCGGCGAATTTTCCACTAAACGGCGGTACTGCCGTTCCGAATATCGGAGCCGATCGTGAATGGTTCTGTTTTCATCCTTGAGTTTTTTCTGCTTCAGCGCATTTTCGACCGTTCGCGTCAACTCTTCAAATTCGAATGGTTTTCTGACATAGTCGTAAGCGCCTCGCTTCAATGCACCGATGGCATAATCCAGAGACGTGTTTCCTGTGATCACGATGACGCAGGTATCGGGATGCTGCTTATTGATCAGATCCATTAACTGGTGGCCGTCCGTATCTTGCATCACCATGTCCAGTATGGCCACATCGAACCGTTCGTTATGCAAAATATTCCGGGCGTGTCTGCCGGTGTCGGCCGTTTGAATGTCGTATCCCAAATTGCCAAACAGCTTCCCAAGGCTCTCACACATTCGGGGCTCATCATCAACGATTAAAATCCTGGGTGAAAATGCCATTTTTTGTCAATCTCCACTTGGCAGCAGCTCGATGCACTCAAATTTTTCGTGAACCTTTGGGCGCGTTCATTTTACAATCGGCAATTCAATTTTAAAACATGTTCCCTTTCCCGCTTCGCTCTCACACACGATACTCCCGTTCAGGTTTTTTAACAAATTGAGTACAATGGAAAGGCCGAGTCCCGCATGGCCGCCGCCTTTGGAACTTTCAAACGGTTCGAAAAGCCTGCGCTGCATTTCGTCGGAAATACCAGGTCCGTCATCGCATACGGATACCTCCACATATCCACCGCTTCCCTCAGCTTCAGAAAATGTGTTCCGATAACGGGTTGTTAAAAAAAGGTTGCCGCCGGCCTCCATGGCTTCGACGGCATTTTTCACGAGGTTAATCAGAATTTGCTTCAGACGGTCGCCGTCACTCTTCAGTGCCGGCAATTCGGGGTCCAGATCGGTATGGACAAGCACCTTTTTTGGGGCCATCAGCGACTCTTGGGTGAGTTTGAGCAGGTCGCCGATCAGCACATTCAGATCCACCGGTGCCGCCTGATGCGAATTCGATTCGGAAAAGGCCGTCAATCCACCGAGCAGGGCGGAAACCCTGTTTATTTCCTCATTTAAAATTCCGATTTCATCTTGGGCAATATTCTGATTTTTCAGTTTGATGGCCAATAGTTTAAGGTAATTCTTCATGATGCCGAGGGGATTGTTTACCTCGTGCACGATTTTTCGAGCCAAGGCAAACGAGGCTTCCGCCCGTTCCGCCTGGATTCTTTTAAGCTGCTCTTGCCGGAGCTGCTCGGCCCGAAGGGCCAGGGCCGCTTCATCTGCAAACATTTCCAGAAGACCCAGACGGTCTCCGATGTCGGAAAATCCGATTTGATCCAAACCGGCGGCAATAACCCCGATGTTCCGGCCGCCGGCGCTTAGCGGCAGGCAGAGCATGCCTTCGCTGCCCAGATATCGGATCATCTGGTTGTCTGCAAGCACCAGAGCCGTACTGTCCTCATTGAAAGAATCCAATACTTCCGCCCGGCTCAGGCAGGCAACCAACAGGCTGTTCTTTGTCGATAGCGGTATGATCAGATCCTCAACCCCGGGCGGTCGCCGGTCGGAATCGATTTTCCTGCCGATCAGGCTGTCCTTTTCAGCATCGTAGCGAAAAAAACAGACAGGCTGTAAATCGAAAAGAATCTGAAGACCCTCCTGCAGGCATTTAAAAATTTCATCTTCATGGCACGCCGACGCAAGGCTCCGCAGTGTCCCCAGCAGCAAAGACAGATCCCGGGTCGTGCGGATCACACCCTCCTGTGCGGCCCGGTCTTTTTCGGACGGGTCGAAATCGGTTGGTTCCGGAGCTTCGATTTCTATACCGAAGGAGCGCGCTACTTCTCCGATTTCTTCCTCACTGCGCGCAAGATACGCAAAAACCTGCTCCCGGGAGAATCCGTAAAGCAGGTTTGCAGTCCGTATTCCTTCCGCATACCTATCCCCGCTGACGCCTGCGAGCTTATCGGCCAGATAGACAACCTTTGTCAGGGGCAGGGCATGGATGATTCTCTCCATCGGCTCGTGATGATAAAGTGCGGAATCTACAATCAGCGAATGAAACTTCCAGCGGTCGAGAAGCCAGGCACCGATCTGGCTGTGGGTTGCCCCCAGCTGATTTTCAGCCGCTTCTATCAACTGTGACCGATGCGCGGTTTTCCCCTCTTTTTCAGCCCGCTTTTTATCAAAGTTGACCCATAATACCAGCTTGCCGATATCGTGCAGCAGTCCTGCAAAAAAGGCTTCCTCGGGACTGGCGCCACCGGCTTCCCGGGCAAAAATCCGCGATAGCAGCGCGCACTTCAAGGAATGCCACCAAAATGTCTTGAGATTGAAGGCGCCGCTTTCGGATTCCTTATTAAAGGCCTGATACACCGTTGAGCAGATCGCGATATTTTTGATGGTCCGGGTGCCAAGATAGGCGACCGCCTGATCGATACTGTCAATTCGCCTGCCGAGGCTGTAATAGGCTGAATTCACTAATTTCAGCACTTTGCTGCAAAGTGACGGGTCGTTTGTCAGTATTCCGACAATTTCCCCCAGGCTTTCATTTTCATCGTTGCAGGCCGCCACCAGTTTCACCAGGATATGCGGCAGGCTGGGCAGATCCTTCAGCGTGTTGATGCGGTTGATGACCGATTGTTCCATTTCCATTTCGTAAGGCGTGTGATCCCGACGGCGGCGGGTCGCCCCGGGCAAGCCCGCTGCGGCGGTGGACCCCCGGAGCCAGTAGGGGGAATATCATCCATCGGGTAGTATGTCTTCGGGCAATCCGAGACCACCGATAAGAACCGATCTGTAGAGTGCCAGCACCTGGTTTTTAAAATTATCTTCGAGCCCCGGCGGACTCTGGACGATCATGATGGCGCTCTTAAGAATGCAGGCGGTCATGCCGTCCGGGCTGTCAAACGTAATTCCGTATTTTCCGATTCTTTTGACTTTCAGCGCCTGGCTCTCGATAACCACCGCCAGTTGCCCGAGGTCGATCTCCATCCTTTTTAGAGGGGATACAACAAAGTTGCGGCGGCCGTCGCGGGCGCACGTTTCTTCAAAAAAACGGTCCCGGATGGGCTGCGGCGCTCCATCCCGTTGACTGCCGCACACCTTGCAGGAGTCCAGCGCCTGGATGTCGAGAATGTTGAATTCAAATGCCCTGAGATCCACATACAATAATTTGTTGCTGAGTTTCGGTCCCCGACCTGTGATCACCCCGACAGCTTCGGATACCTGTACGGCGGATATGATCCCCAAAATAGACGGATGCACGCCGACCACCCCGCACACCGGCAGGTCTTCATCATGAAGCCCCGGCATGAAGCATTCCAGGCAGAAGGTCCGGCCGGGTAAAATCGTCGATACATTACCGAAGGCCTCGATGGCGGCCCCGAATATGTAGGGGATCTTCAGCCGGTTACAGGTTCGGTTGACGATGTAGCGCGGCTCCGGGCGGTCCAGTCCGTCGATGACCACATCCATGCCGGCCAGCAGTTCCTCGGCATTGACGGCGTTCAACGATTCAGGCACGGGATCCAGGCGGACATCCGGATTCAGGCGGCTCAATTTCTGAAACAGCACCTCAACCTTTGGAATTCCGATGGAGTCGGCATCATACAGATATTGTCGGTGCAGATCCGAGCGCGAGACGATATCCCGATCGACAACCCGCAGAAATCCGATGCCCATGCCCGCCAGTTTCAGCGCAACCGGCGAACCCAATCCGCCGGCCCCTACCAGGCAGACCCTGGCATTTCTCAGCTTAAGCTGGCCTTCGTAGCCGATGTCGGCCAGAACGATCTGCCGCGAGTATGTTTCTAACTCCTCATCGGTAAGTTCCGTGCGCATGCCGTCTGCCTTTTCAGCCCGGCCGCTGGGTAAAAGAACAGCCGGCCTGCTCAAAAATGAAATACTTCCCATTGACCGCAAGATCGCGGAGAACGCAACAAAAAAAAGATTATATGCTATCTCTGCGATGTTGATGGTGAGAAATAATTAGATCTCCTCAAATTATATGCCGCTTAATCAGAGGGATGTGGGCGGAACTCTTTTATTATACACTCATAGACTTACGTGTCAAACGCAGAAAGCGCAATGAAGCGATGGATTAATTCGGTCAAAGCCCAAGGCCCGCTTTAAAAAAGCGGCCGGGTGCTATTTTGTTCTTTTAATCTTAATTTTCATATCGGCATCGAAAAGGGATGCCCCCTACGGCGATCTACGTATTACCCGATCAACATACAGAATTGGAGGCTGCAATATACGCAAAACACCGTATTTCATCCTGGATGCGAATCAATATAATTTCGGGAAAGGCAAAAGGGCTGTCTGCCGGAGACCGCCTCTGTGAAGCGTGGCGATACAAGCCCAAACGAGTTTGGAATATACCGGATCCGTGGCAAACGACCCATCAAGGGAGAGAACGTTATCATGCAGATCGAACAAAAGATTCATGTCGGCACTTCCGGCTGGTGCTATCCTCAGTGGTGCGGTCCTTTTTATCCCCAAGGACTTGCAGCGGAAGCAATGCTCGCCTTTTACTCCCGCCATCTGAAAACGGTTGAGATAAACGGCATATTCGATCAGCCGCCACCCAGAGAGTCTTTGACGGCCTGGCATGATATGTGTCAGCCGGAATTTAATTTTGCCATCAAAGCTTACCTTTGCATATCGCCCGGGTCAAAGCGCGTAACTGCCGATGATAGCCTCCGTCTGCTGCTGGAACGGATAAAAGTGTTGGAATTCAAATTGGGACCGGTTCTTTTTCAACTCCCTCGGCAGTGTCGAGCAGACCTATGCGGATTGGAAGCGTTTCTGGAACAGTTGCCGGACGAATACAGATATGCTTTCGAATTTCATCATCACAGCTGGTACACCTCCGGGACTTATGAAACCCTCCAGAGGCACGGAGCGGCATTGTGCATTCATGATCTGGGCGGTTATCGATCCCCACGGAAAGTCACGGCCGACCATGTTTATCTGCGGCTCCTCGGCCCTCATGAATCCTGCAGGGGGGAATATGATGCCGAGGCGCTGATCGGATTGGCCGGCGATCTTTATTCCTGGGCGCATCAAGGCAGGGAAGTCTATTGCTATTTCGAGAACAACGAGGCCGGCTTCGCCGTGAAAAATGCCCTGACGCTGCACGGGATCATCAATTCCTGAACAGCGGAAGCCCGGAACCGGCTTCAGTCGGGCATCAACTTTTTTCTCAAGCTCGAAACTGCCAGGGCGTGGCCGTCGAATCCCTCGTATTCGGCAAGGATCTTGGCATGTCGCGCCAACTGATCGAAGGCTGGGGCGGTGACATAGCCGATACCGGTCGATTTTAGAAAATCGCTTACACCGAGCGGGGAGTGGATTCTCGCTGCACCGGAGGTCGGCAAAACCGCATTGGGCCCCAGCACATAGTTGCCCAGCGAAAGGGGCGTATCCCGGCCGAGTAGGATTTCGCCGGCATGTTTGACGGCCCCCAGGTATTGGAAAGGCTCCCGGCTGTGAATCATCAGGTGCTCGGGGGCATAGTCATTGATGAAAGCGATACAAGCTTCAGCGTCGGAGGCCAACAGGATGCCGCCCCTGGGTCCGCACAATACCTCGGTCGAAAACTGCCTGCGCGTATCCCCCATAGATCGCCAGTAACCGGGTATGGCTTCCAGGGCGCTTTGGGCCACATCTCCGCTGTTTGTGACCAGAAAAGCGGAAGAATCGGGACCGTGCTCGGATTCGATGATCAAATCCAGCGCGGCCAGGCGACCATCGCCGGTTTCATCGGCAAACACGATGGATTCGCTGGGACCCGCCGGAATGCCGGGGTCGATTATATCCGCAAGCAACCGCTTGGCCGCCATCACCCAGGGGCTGCCGGGGCCCACGATTTTGTCCGCCTTGGGGATGGTGGCAGTGCCGTAAGCCGCCGCGGCAACCGCCTGCGCCCCGCCGCATTTGTAGATTCGTTCCACGCCGGCCTGCCGGGCCGCAACCAGGGTGGCACCGTCCACGCTGCCGTCCGGCCCGGGCGGGGTCAGGATGCACACCTGGGGCACCCCCGCTACCACCGCGGGAATGGCGGTCATCAGCGCCACACTCGGAAAGGATCCCTTGCCGCGGGGCACATAGCATGCTACCGATGGAATCGGGCCGGTCTTTTCCCCGCAGAATACGCCGGGGCGGACTTCGGTCAGCCGCATCGGCGCCGGCATTTGGGCCTGATGGAAGGTCCGGATACTGTCGGCTGCAAAATGAATGGCTTCGATGACATCTTCCTGGACGGATTCAAATGCCTTCTCGAAATCTCCCGGCTGAACCCTGATGGCCTCCACATTCAGAGATGCTTTGTCGAATTCGCGGGCAAAGGCCACCAGCGCTTCATCTCCTTTCTCCTTGACGGCCTGTAAAATGGGTTTGACCAACTCGATGCAGCGGCTGAGGTCACTTTCGGTCCGTTTCAAAAGTGCGTTTCTATTTGCGGCTGTAAGTTTGCCCAGATTGTGAAAACTAGGGGTAAAATCCATTGTTAACTCCCTGAAGGGTATTGAAGCAATTTAAATCGGCGATCGAAAAGATCGGTAGCTGCAGCCCAAATCGCTTTCCCGATTATGGGGTAGAGGCAGACCGTTGCAGTTCAGGCAATATTCAAAAAGGTTAGGGTAAATATGGAATTCGACCTTATTTATTTTATTCTGGCATTAAAAAATCCCACCTTGTTCCAACCCAAATATTACAGATCATTGATTTTGGCAACTTAATTTATGAAGGACAAAATCAGGCGCAGCCGGATAAAAAACCAAATATCCCGGCGTTTATTATCGTGACGCCCAGCGCGTGAGGGGAAGGGCATCGAGAAAGTTCTTTACGTCGTTTTTAAAGAAAACGGCAAAAGCCATGAGGAAATGGCTAAATATGACCATCGCTCAAATATGACCTTTTTTTTACGCCCCTCTGTACTCATCTTCTCGGTACTTTTTAACCGGTTTCTTTTTATAAATTAGAATGTTGCAAAAAAAAATCAAAAATTAAAACACTGGCATGATTATTGATTATCTAACGGGTGCCCATCCATCAAAGCGTTTTTTTCAATGATGGGCACCGGATGGTGTTTCCAATCCAGAAATGCGAATATTTTGCCCAAGTTCAAGGAAATCAAGCCCTTGCGCGGAGGCGTAGCTTGCTACGCCGCACAAGCAAGGGCGCAGATTGACGCCGAAATCGGGCAAAAAGGCCATTTGTGGATGGAAACTAACTGATAATGTGACCGCCGGTTTATGTTTATATATTATAATCCGCATTAGACGGCGTTTGATTCAGACCGTCTATCTTATCGGCTGCATAACGGAGGGCTCCCGTGATCATTGTTAAGATAGCTATGAATGCCTTTCCCGAAAAGCAGAAGGAAGTAATGCAAACACTTCTTTCCATGATTGAGTCCACCAAAAAGGAGAAGGGTTGTCTGAGCCATTGCGTTTTCCGCGCCGTCGAAGACCAGAACGTTTTCAGCCTGATCGATGAATGGGAAACCCGTGAAGATCTGGACCGGCATATCATGTCGGCAAGGTTCGGCGTTTTGCTTGGAATAAAGGCCCTGTTGCGGGAACCATTGGAAGTTAAAATCTTTGCCGTCTCAGATTTTGAAGGAATAGACGCCGTCAATTCGGTGAGAAAAAAATATAAAGGAGAATGAGACCATGGAAAATGACCCGGCGGATAAGATTTCGTCGTATATAAATGAATTGATAGAGCGCTTCAAGCTTTCCCGGTTGAATCTCAGGCTGGCCAGCGCATGGAAGTTTCTCATCATAGGGGCAGTGCTTGTATTTATTGGCTATAACCTCTTCTTTGTCTACGTGCGGCCTGATGAGTACGGGATCAAGGTAGTTCGCATCGGCTTAAACCGCGGTGTTCAAAAAAAGATTTATCATGCGGGCTTGATATTGGTGCTGCCCTTCGGGTTGCAGCAGATGTATCGCCTGCCCAAGGGGATTCAGGTGCTGGAGCTGACCAATTCTCCTGAAACCGCCGCGGAGGCGGCCCGCAAAGACCGTGCCGCACACATTCAGACCTCGGACGGTTTTTTTGTGGATGTGGACGTTTCCATGCTCTATCACATCAAGGATCCCTACCTGGTTTTTACCACCATCGGTCCCGGAGCCCTTTTTGAGGACAACGGCATCATTCCCAAGGCCGAGCCGGCTCTGAAAGAGACCCTGGGAAAGCTGACCACCGAAGAATTTTACAACAGTCCCATGAGGGTTAAAAAGGCGGAGGAGGCCAAGACTCAGCTAAACAACGAGTTAAATCTGAAAGGCATCGAAGTCGACCAAGTGCTGGTGCGATATTTCAAATACAGCCCTGAAATCCAGAAAAACATTGAAGAAAAGAAGCTGCAGGATCAGATGGTGTTCACCAACCAGGCGGCGGCCCGGGCGGCCAGGGAAGAGGCCCAATTGAAGAAAATCGTTCAGGAGGGAATGGTCACGGCTGCCGTTGAAATGGAGAAGGGCAAAGCCTATGTCACCCGCAAAATCGCCGAAAAAGATCTTTATGTACGCAAGATCAAGGCGGAAGCCGACCTGCTGGTGAAGCTGGCCGAGGCGGAGCGGGTGCGCCTGAAAAATGAATCCCTGAAGGGAATCGGCTCCGAGCGCATGGTGGGATTGAAAATGGCCGATGCCTACAAGGGACTTGATCTTATCATCCTGCCCAGCGACGGTCCGCAAGGGGTTAACCCCTTGGACCTGGCCAACACCCTGCAATTATTCGACGTTCGCAAAGGAGGTGGACAATGAAGCGCATTTTTTCTCTGGCAGTGTGGGTGATACCTCTGTTCGCTGCGGCCGGCTGCATGCCCCATACCACGGGAGAGACGGAAGTGGGCGTCAGAACCCGTAAACTGGCGGTTTTCCATCCAAAAGGCGTTGAGGACCAGGTTTACGCTCCAGGGGCCACCTATTTTTTTCTGCCGTTTATCAACGACTGGAATGTCTTCGACACCAAGCTGCAGAACCTGGAGATGACATTTTCGAAAATAAGGGGCGACCGTAGAAGTCAAGACGATCTGGTGTTTAAAACCATCGACGGTAACGACATCAGCCTGGATGTCATTATCGCCTATCGTATCGATGCGAATAAAGCACCCTATATTCTTCAATATGTGGCCCGTGACGACGACAGCTTACGGGATACAATCGTAAGGACCGTCGCCCGCAGCAAACCGCGCGATATTTTCGGTGAGCTCAAGACCGAGGCCTTCTATGTGGCTGAAGCCCGTGAAACCCAGGCCAACAGGGCCAAGGATGCGCTTCAGCAAATCCTGGGGCCCATGGGTATCGTCGTGGAAAAAGTGCTGACCAACGATTATCGTTTCAACCCCGAATATACCAAGGCCATCGAGGACAAAAAAGTGGCTGATCAGCAGGTGGAGAAAAACAAGTCGGCCCAACACGCTGCCATAGAGGAATATAAACGCAAACTGGAAGAAGCCAAGGGTGAAGTCAACAAGATGGTGGCAGACGCCGACGGCCAATACCGCAAAGCCAAAATCGAAGCCGATGTGTACCAGGAACAGCAGCAGCTTCTTGCCAAAGCAATCCAGGCCGAAGGTACCGCCGAAGCCAAGGGTATCCTGGAAATGAACAATGCCCTGGCCGGATCGGGCGGCGAGGCGATTGTGAAACTGAGAATCGCCGAGGCGCTTCAGGGAAAGCGTATCATGCTACTGCCGGTTTCAGAGGGTGGGATGAATTTAAAGACTACCGACATCAACCGGTTGATCGAAACATTAGGCGTTAAAGCGCTCGCCGGGGGAAAGTGACGGCAGCAGTGAGGTGACCAGCCGACAGGTCAGAGAAAGGAGACAATATGCCAGATAACGTAGAGTCCAAGAATATCGAGCAATTACTGGCTGAGGCCGATGAGCTCATCGAACAGATTAATTCCGATGCCTTAAACGACATGCAGGAAGAGCATCGCCTGCAGTTTGAAAAGCACGCTCAAAGCTTGAAGAAAATTAAATCCGAAGTGCGGGCCAAGACCGTGAAACAAAGCTCCGGCGCCGAGGGTATGCACGAAGCGATCCTGGATATCGTGAAGGCCATGCGAGGCATGAAAAAATATCTGTCCTGATTTCCGCCAAGCTTCTGGGGATAATTGCCTGCCGCTCAATTTATTTAAACCGTGAGATGGCGTTGCAAAGACTCAAGCAGCGACTCGGGCATACGCTGAAATCCTGCTAATTTTCAAATTCTCCATTGAACTTTTTGCAGCTTGTGATATTCATATGTGCGGGATCCCCTCCATGAAAATGTCTTTGATATGGAGCAGCTGAATGCCGAAATCATTTTTGAAAATATTTAACACCATTTTAGGTTCGATTCGTGAGCCCTTGATCGTGCTTGATTCTGATCTGAAAGTGGTATCGACCAACCGTTCTTTTTACCTCACCTTCAATGTCAAGCCCGGTGAGACAGAGGGCGTATTAATATACGAGCTTGGCAATCGGCAATGGGACATCCCCAAGCTAAGAGAATTGCTTGAAGATATCCTCCCTCACAACACCAGGTTCGACGACTTTGAAGTGGAGCATACCTTTGAGAACATAGGCCGCAAGGTGATGCATCTCAATGCCAGGCGCATCCACAACAAGGGAAATCAAACCCAGCTGATCCTGTTGGCCATCGAGGATGTGACCGAGCGTGAATATTACAAAAGACATCTTGAGGAGATTGTTCAAAAACGAACGGTCGAACTCAGCGCGGCCAGGGAAGAGGCGGAAAAAAGCCGGCAGGCAGCGGAAGACGCCCTTTCTGAAATCAGGAAGCTAAAAGACCAACTCGAAGCCGAGAGAAGCTATCTTCAGGAAGAAATCAAGCTGGAATACAACCATGAGAACATTATCGGCCAAAGCAATGCAATCAATTACGTGTTTTACAAGATTGAGCAAATCGCCGGCACCAGCACAAACGTTTTGATTCTGGGTGAGACCGGGACCGGCAAAGAATTGGTTGCGCGCGCCGTTCACGGTACGAGCCTGCGCAAGGATCGCGCCCTGGTTAAAATGAATTGCGCCGCCCTGCCTTCCAACCTGATTGAAAGCGAGCTCTTCGGTCACGAGAAAGGAGCTTTCACCGGGGCGCATTCCAGGCGATTGGGCCGCTTTGAAATCGCCCACGGCGCCACCCTGTTTTTGGACGAGATCGGCGAATTGCCTCTGGAATTGCAACCCAAGTTGCTCCAGGTAATTGATACCGGTGAGTTTGAACGCCTGGGCAGTTCCGACACGAGAAAAGCGGATGTGCGCCTCATTGCCGCCACCAATCGCAATCTGGAAGAGGAAGTCGGCAAGGGCACTTTCCGGGAGGACCTCTGGTACCGGTTGAATATTTTTCCGATCACCCTGCCGCCCCTGCGGAATCGCCTGGATGATATCCCGCTGCTGGTTAATTTTTATATTGACAGGATTTCCAAAAGACTGGGCAAATCCATCAAGATCGTCCCCGTGAGCGTTATGGACGCGCTGCGGCAATACCATTGGCCAGGCAATATTCGCGAGCTGGAAAATGTCCTCGAACGGGGGGTGATCAACTCATCGGGGCCCAAGCTGCGTTTGGTGGATGAGCTGAAAAGGCCGCAAAAGGATAAAACCAGGTCCGAACAAACCCTGGAGAATGTCGAACGCGAATATATTCAGCGGGTGCTGGAACAGGTCCAGTGGAAAGTGAGCGGCAAGCACAGTGCTGCTGAAATCCTTGGTCTGGATCGCAGCACTTTGCGTGCCCGTATGCGCAAACTCAATATCCGCAAATTCTGAATCCTCAATCTTAAATCCACTCTGCCCCGCCCTCTGATAAGAAATAGCCCGGAAAGGGGCATATCCCATCCCGGGTAACGTATCAGTCTTGCGTCCAGAGCAACTTCTCATATTAGAGGCAGTATCGATGGCCAGGATTCATTGAACCGGGGGCCGATCAGGTTAGGCTAAATGTGGTTCGTTATGGTTCATATATGACCATTGGCCATATATAACCATAATTTTACGGTTAGTTTCCCCCATCGGCAGCCACTTCACTAGATACTTTCGATGATTTTATCAAGATGTTGAGCAAAATATCGTTAAACTTTTGCAATCTGGCATGAAGTTTGATCGTACAGCATTTGGACGGAAACAGTTTCAATTTTGCCAACGTTTCCTAATTATAATGATATGAACAGCGTCCGCGTGCCGTGAATACCGTATGGCATGTCATCGGAGGGAGACATTAAACGTGAAGGGAAGCGGCAAGAGGATTCTACGGACCATGCTTCATTTGAGGGCGCGTCTCGACAGAACCGGCCCGGCAAAAGTGCACGCCGGCGACGAGCCGCCGTTGCGATCGGAACTGTTCAGCAGCGACCAGATGAAGCATCACGGCAAGGTACTGGCGGGCTCGCACAAGTTGAGTCCGGGACGTGCTTCACACAGACTTCTGACGCGTCTGGCTGAGAATGAAAGTTTCCTGATTAAAGCCCGTAACCTGCTCATGGAGGCAGCTGAGAACAACCGCCGAATTGTGCCGGCCGGGGAATGGCTGCTCGACAACTTCTATCTGATCGAAGAACAGATTCGCATGGCCAGGCGACACTTGCCCAAGGGGTACAGCCGGGAACTGCCGCGTTTGCTCAACGGTTCATCGGCCGGGCCTCCACGCGTGTACGACATTGCGCTGGAGATTATCTCGCACGGCGATGGCCGGATGGATCCGGAAAATCTCAGCAGTTTTGTAGCCGCCTACCAATCGGTGACCACCCTGAAATTGGGAGAGCTTTGGGCAATTCCCATCATGCTGCGTCTGGCCCTGATCGAGAATCTGCGGCGGGTTGCCGCCCGCATCGCCGCCGACAGCATCGATCGAAACCTCGCCGATTATTGGGTCGACCAGATGACGGAGATCGTCGCGAAGGACCCCAAGAGCCTTATTTTGGAGATCGCCGACATGGCGCGGTCGGACCCCCCGATGGCGGGTTCGTTTGTGGCGGAGCTCACGCGTCGCTTGCAGGGCCAGGGTCCCGCTCTGGCTTTGCCGCTCACCTGGATTGAACAGCGGCTGTCCGAGACCGGCCTGACCATCGAACGGTTGGTGCGCTCGGAGAACCAACAACAGGCGGCCGACCAGGTATCGATGAGCAACAGCATCGGCAGCCTCCGTTTCCTGGCCGCGATGGACTGGCGCGAGTTCGTCGAGACGATGAGCATCGTCGAACAGACCCTGGTTGAGGACCCTGGCGACGTCTACGGCAAGATGGATTATAGTACCCGGGATCGCTACCGCCACATCGTGGAGAAGCTTGCGAGGAACAGTCCCCATACCGAGAGCGAGGTGGCGCGCAAAGCAATTCTGCTGGCGCAGGAAGGCGTTGCACGGAAAGGTGGCGACGACCGTGCGGCGCATGTCGGGTTCTATCTGATCGACGAGGGACTATCACAGCTCGAACGAAGTGCACAGGTGCGCGTATCGTCGCCGACGGTTCTAGGCGGAGTCGGCCGCCGGTTTCCTTTGCTGATGTATGTCGGCAGCATACTGATGATGACGACGATTTTCGCCGGGGGCTTCGCAGCCAAGGCGTATGCCGATGGGTTGCGGGGTTGGGCCCTCGGGCTGTTCGGACTGCTGTTGCTGCTGTGCGCCGGTCATCTGGCGGTAGCCCTGGTGAACTGGCTGGCAACCTTGCTGGCAACCCCCCGCCCGCTGCCGCGCATGGATTTTTCTCAGGGGATTCCGCAGCAATTGCGAACGCTGGTGGTGGTCCCGACGATGCTCACGAGTGCTGAAACCATCGAGGAGCTGATCGAGGCCCTGGAGGTCCGCTTCCTGGCAAATCGGGATAACCACCTGCACTTCGGTCTGCTCACGGATTTTTGCGACGCCTCCGAAGAAACGCTGTCGGAAGACGAACCGTTGTTGAGATTGGCGCGGCAGAGAATCGAAGCGCTGAACGAAAAGTACCGGAATTCGGAAAGTGATATCTTTTTTCTGTT
The DNA here is from genome assembly GCA_963774425.1 of uncultured delta proteobacterium. GTDB lineage: Bacteria > Desulfobacterota > Desulfobacteria > Desulfobacterales > JAFDCJ01 > JAFDCJ01. The sequence continues at coordinate 396,662 of CAVZEZ010000002.1, forward strand.
TCATCGCCCGCGCCGCTGGAATCCGATGGATCGGATCTGGATGGGATATGAGCGCAAGCGCGGCAAACTTACGGATTTGAATGCGCTTCTGCGCGGCGGGACACATGGCAGCCGGAGCGATCGCTTCGCGCTGGTCGTTGGTGACACGAGAGTTTTAGCGAACGTAAAATATGTGATCACCCTGGATACCGATACACAACTGGCACGCGATTCGGCGTGGCAGTTTGTGGGCGCCATGGCGCACCCGCTCAATCGTGCGCGCTATGACGAAAGCCGGCAACGGGTCGTTGCAGGATACGGTATTCTTCAGCCACGGGTGGCGGTGAGCCTGCCCGGTACGAATTGGTCGCGGTATGCACGCATGTGTGCCACCGAGCCCGGAATCGATCCCTATACGCGCACGGTTTCCGATGTTTACCAGGACGTATTCGGTGAAGGTTCGTTCATCGGCAAGGGGATCTATGAGGTGGATGCATTCGAACGGGCGTTGGCCGGGCGTCTTCCAGACAACCTGATCCTCAGCCACGATCTTCTGGAAGGGTGTTATGCCCGGGCCGGACTGTTGAGCGATGTGCAGCTTTACGAGGAATACCCATCGCGTTACAGCGAGGATGTGAGCCGCCGGCACCGTTGGATTCGGGGCGATTGGCAGCTTGCATACTGGCTGTTGCCGGATATTCCCATCCGCCATGCGCGCCAGCGCAGGAATCCGCTCTCGATGCTCTCCCGCTGGAAGATTTTCGACAACCTGCGGCGCAGTCTGACAGCCGCGGTGTTGACCGTTGTGCTGCTGTTGGACTGGAGCGTGCTGCCATCAGCCTGGTTCTGGACACTGACAGTGATCGCCACCATCCTGATTCCTTCCTTGATCGCTTCGTTCCTGAATGTGCTTCGGAAACCAATCGATATGACGCTGGGCCAGCACCTTGCGGCCGAGGTGCGCTCGGCCCGCCGGTACTTCTTTCAGGCTGTATTCACGATCGTATGCCTACCTTACGAAGCGTTTTTCAGTCTGGATGCGGTGGTGCGTGCCGGCTGGCGGATGCTGATCACGCATAAGCGATTGCTCCAATGGAATCTGGCGGATGACGCGGACCGTCAAAGCCGCGCGGAGCTTGCCGGCTGCGTGCGATCAATGTGGTTTGCCCCGGTGCTGGCCGCTGCCGCGGGGATTTATCTGGCCTTAGCGAGGCCGGGCGTCTTCGGTGTGGCGGGGCCCATCCTGGGTCTCTGGTTTGCCTCGCCCGCGATCGCCTGGTGGATCAGTCAACCGTTAACCCGTCACCGGGAAAAACTGACAACGGATCAAACCCTCTTTCTGCGCATGCTTGCCCGGAAAACCTGGGCGTTCTTCGAGACCTTCGCCGGTTCGGAAGATCATTGGCTGCCGCCGGACAATTATCAGGAGCATCCCGCTCCCGTGGTCGCGCACCGCACGTCGCCGACCAACATGGGCCTTGCACTGCTGGCCAATTTGTCCGCGTACGACTTTGGCTATGTTTCGGCCGGACAACTCCTTGAACGTACGGGCAAGGCACTGCACACCATGAATGTCCTGGAACGACATCGCGGCCACTTCTACAACTGGTACGACACGCAATCGCTGAAACCACTGTCGCCCCGATACATTTCGTCGGTGGACAGCGGCAATCTGGCGGGCCATTTGCTGACCTTGCAGCCGGGTCTTCTGATGCTTGCCGATCACAAAATCCTGGGAGCGCGATTGTTCGAGGGCTTAAGCGACACCTTCGGGATTGTGGCCGCTGCCGCGGCCGCTGCTGCGCAAACCTATGCAACGGTCCAGCTCGCTCAACTTCAACAGGATCTGGAGTCCGCCACCCGTTCCCATCCCGCCACGCTCATGGCTTCGCGACAGTGCCTCGATCGGCTGGCAAGGTCCGCCGAAGATTTGATTGAGGGCATCGAAGCTCTCGATGCGGACCCTGAAAGTCAATTGCGGTGGTGGGCTCGTGCGTTCGCCGGGCAATGTCGGGATGCCCTCGACGAGCTTGCCTATCTTGCTCCGTGGATAGGGCTCCTGTCTTCCCAAAACCGTCTCGAAGACTTTTCCGAACTCGACGAGATCCCAACTCTGAGAGAACTGGCGGCCCTGGAGCAAAAATTCCAGCCGACCATCGGGCAGCAACTGAACGTTTCCGTGACGTCCGAGGAATCCGTTTGGCTTAACGAACTTCAACGCCTCATCGTGGCAGCCGGTCGGCACGCCCGAACGAGGCTTACGGCTATCAAGCGGCTCTTCCTGCAATGCGAGGGGCTCGCCCGGATGGACTTTGACTTTCTGTATGACGAGAATCGCCATTTACTGGCGATCGGCTACAATGTCGGTGAACACCGGCGGGACGAGAGTTACTACGATCTGCTGGCTTCGGAAGCTCGCTTTTCCAGTTTCGTGGCGATTGCGCAGGGACAAATGCCGCAGGACAGCTGGTTTGCCCTGGGACGTCTGCTCACGATCGCCGGTGGAGAGCCAATCCTGCTGTCGTGGAGCGGTTCGATGTTCGAATATCTGATGCCTTTGCTGGTGATGCCAACCTACGAATATTCACTGCTCGACCAGACGTGTAAGGCGGCGGTCGCCAGGCAGATCGAGTATGGAAAAAAGCGCGCTGTGCCGTGGGGAATTTCGGAATGTGGCTATAATGCCATCGATGTGCATCTCAACTACCAGTACCGCGCCTTTGGGGTTCCCGGTCTGGGGCTCAAACGCGGGCTCGCCGAGGATCTGGTGATTGCACCCTATGCCTCGGCGCTGGCGTTGATGGTGGTGCCCGAGCAGGCCTGTTTGAACCTCGAGCGACTCGCTGCCGAGGGCCTTGAAACCCGATATGGCTTCTACGAGGCGATCGACTACACGCCGTCGCGTCTGCCGCATGGACAAGCGAGTGTCGCGGTGCGCTCTTTCATGGCCCACCACCAGGGTATGAGTCTGGTGTCCTTTGCGAACCTGCTTCTGGACCGCCCGATGCAGAAGCGCTTCGAGTCGGTTCCCCTGTTTCAGGCGACCCTGCTGCTGCTTCAGGAACGAATTCCCAAGGCGACGACGTCATATGCACATACCACCGAGCTCGCCGAGCACCCGCTGGCTTCCAGCACTCTGGAGACGCCGATACGCGTTTTCAGCAGTCCCGACACGCCGAACCCGGAGGTGCAGTTGCTCTCAAACGGCAGATACCACGTGATGATCACCAATGCCGGTGGCGGGTACAGCCGCTGGAAGGACCTCGCCGTGACCCGTTGGCGCGAAGACCGCACCTGCGACAACTGGGGCACGTTCTGTTACCTCCGCGACGTGACCAGCAGAGAGTTCTGGTCGACCGCATATCAGCCAACGCTCAAAAAGTCGAACCATTTTGAGGCCATTTTCTCGGAGGGACGGGCCGAGTTTCGTGGCAGCGACCACGACTATGACACCCATATCGAGATTACTGTTTCGCCCGAGGACGACATCGAACTGCGCCGCGTCCGCATCACCAACCGCGCGCGGACGCGCCGGGAGATCGATGTTACCAGTTATGCGGAAGTGGTTCTGGCGCCGACTGCCGCGGACGCACTGCATCCGGCGTTCAGTAATCTCTTTGTGCAGACCGAGATCATCCGCCGGCAGCGGGCGATCCTGTGCACTCGCCGGCCTCGCTCCCTGGGCGAGCAGGCGCCCTGGATGTTGCACCTGATGGCCGTGCATGGTGTGGAGATCGGAGATGTCTCCTACGAGACCGATCGCATGCAGTTTGTCGGCCGCGGAAACACTGTTGCTGATCCACAGGCGCTGAGCGGGGGTGCTGGCTTTTTTAGCGGGGCGCTTTCGAGCAGCGAGGGCTCCGTGCTCGATCCGATTGTCGCCATCCGCTACCGGATAGCGCTGGATCCCGAAGAATCGGCAACGATAAACATGGTCTCCGGCATCGCTGAAACCCGCGATGCAGCTTTGCGCCTGGTGGAAAAATACCAGGATCGGCGTCTCGCGGATCGCGTCTTTGATCTGGCATGGACTCATGGCGAGGTGTTGCTGCGCCAATTGAATGCCTCAGCGGCCGACGCGCAACTCTATGGGCGCCTCGCCAGCTCGATCCTTTATGCCAATTCCTCGTTGCGCGCCAACCCGAGCGTCATCATCAAGAACCACGGGAGACAATCCGGTCTCTGGGGGTACGCCATCTCCGGCGATCTGCCGATTGTGCTGCTGCAGATCGAAGATCCGGCCAATATCGACCTGGTGCGCCAACTGGTGCAGGCTCACGCCTACTGGCGTCTGAAAGGTCTGGCGGTGGACCTGGTGATCTGGAACGAAGATCATGCCGGTTACCGGCAACTCCTCCACGACCAGATCATGGGGCTCATCGCTGCAGGCATCGAAGCCAGCCTGACAGATCGACCGGGCGGCATTTTCGTAAGGTCCGGCGACCAGATAGCCGATGAGGACCGCATCCTGATCCAAACGGTCGCGCGCGTTATCATCACCGACAGCCGCGGGTCGCTTGCGGACCAGGTCAACGGTCGCAGTCTGGTGGAGACTGCTGTACCGCTCCTTACGCCGACCCGAACCCACCGTTCGCAACCCCCGGCAGTGTCCGCATTGCCCCGCCGCGATCTGACGTTCTTCAACGGTCTGGGCGGATTCACCCCGGACGGGCGCGAGTATGTCATTACCACCGCGTATGGGCAGGTGACGCCGGCGCCGTGGGTGAATGTGCTGGCCAACCCGGATTTCGGGACCGTCATTTCAGAGAGCGGATCCGCCTATACCTGGAGCGAGAATGCCCACGAGTTCCGCCTCACGCCCTGGGGGAACGATCCCGTCAGTGATTCGAGCGGCGAAGCGTTTTACCTCCGTGACGAAGAGCGCGGCCACTTCTGGTCGCCGACGCCGCTGCCCCGCCGCGGGGCAACGCCTTACGTCACCCGGCACGGATTCGGCTACAGCGTTTTCGAGCACACCGAGCGCGGTATCCGCTCAGAGATGTGGGTTTACGTGGCACTGGACGCAGCAATCAAGTTTACGGTGCTCAAAGTGCGCAACGTCTCGGAACGACCGCGTCGACTCTCCGCTACCGGATACGCGGAATGGGTTCTCGGCGACCTGCGGTCGAAATCAAGCATGTACGTGATCACTGAAATTGACCCGAATAGCGGCGCACTTTTTGGGCGCAATCCTTATAGCACGGAGTTCCGCGACCGGGTGGCGTTTTTTGACGTGGACGATACGACTCGCACCGTAAGCGGCGATCGGACTGAATTCCTGGGCCGCAACGGCACGCTGCACAGTCCGGCCGCTATGACGCGCACGCGCCTTTCCGGCAAAGCGGGGGCCGCCCTGGACCCTTGCGCCGCGATCCAGGTCAGTTTCGAGCTGGCGGCCGGCCAAGAGCATGAGATCATCTTCAGGCTCGGCGTCGGGCGCGACGCCGCCGATGCCGGAAACCTGGCCAATCGCTTTCGGGGATCAACCGCTGCGCGCGACACCCTCGATGGGGTGTGGCAGTACTGGACGCACACCCTCGGCGAGGTAAATGTGGAAACACCCGACCAATCCCTCAACGTGCTGGCCAACGGCTGGCTCATGTATCAGATCCTGGCGTGCCGCCTTTGGGCGCGCAGCGCAACCTACCAGTCGGGGGGCGCCTTCGGGTTTCGCGATCAATTGCAGGACGTGATGGCACTCATTCACGCCAGACCGCATCTCGTGCGCGAGCACCTGCTTTTGTGCGCAGCGCATCAATTTTTGGAAGGAGATGTTCAGCATTGGTGGCATCCGCCAACGGGTCGGGGCGTACGGACCCACTGTTCGGACGATTACCTCTGGCTGCCGCTCACGACCTGCCGCTATGTCCTCACCACCGGGGACACCGGCGTGTTGGATGAGCCCATCCACTTCCTCCAGGGCCGCGCGCTAAACGCAGATGAAGACTCGTATTACGATCTGCCCGAGCGATCCGAGGAATCAGCCACTTTGTACGAACACGGTGTGCGAGCCATCCTGAACGGCCTCAAATTCGGTGAGCACGGCCTGCCGCTCATCGGCTCCGGGGACTGGAACGACGGCATGAACCTGGTGGGCGAGCACGGCCAGGGTGAAAGCGTGTGGTTGGGATTTTTCCTGTATGAAGTCCTCATGCGTTTCGCGGTGCTGGCCCGCACGCAGGGCGACGTGTCTTTCGCCGAGCGTTGCGCAAAGGAGGCCGCGGAGCTGCGTCGCAATATTGAGAGGCATGGCTGGGACGGCGAGTGGTACCGCCGCGCATATTTCGACGACGGCTCACCGCTTGGATCGCTGAGCGACCCCGAATGCCAGATTGATTCGATTGCGCAGAGCTGGTCCGTTCTTTCAGGTGCGGGAGATCATGAGCGTTCGCTCCTGGCCATGGAAGCGCTGGATGAGCGCCTTGTTCGCCGCGAGCATGGGCTGATCCAGCTTCTGGATCCGCCCTTCGACAAGTCGGCGCTGAATCCCGGCTACATCAAGGGATACGTCCCGGGAGTCAGAGAAAACGGCGGGCAGTACACCCATGCGGCCGTCTGGGCGGCAATGGCTTTCGCTCGCCTGGGGGACAACCGGCGCGCGTGGGAGCTCTTTTCCATGATCAACCCGGTAAACCATGCCCGCTCGATTGAGGAGACCGCCACCTACAAAGTGGAACCCTATGTCCTTGCCGCCGACGTGTATGCGGTGGCGCCGCATACCGGACGCGGCGGCTGGACGTGGTACACGGGCTCTGCCGGCTGGATGTACCGGCTGATCGTTGAATCACTCCTGGGGCTCAGACTTGAAGTGGATAAACTGCGCTTTACGCCGTGCCTCCCTGCGGATTGGGAGGGGTTCAAGATGCACTACCGGTATCGGGAGACCGTCTACCATATCGACGTCCTGCAGACGTCTGCCGGGAACGGCGAGATGCGCGTGCGCGTCGATGGCATTGAGCAACCCGGTAAGACCATCCCGCTTGTTGACGACCACCGGGAACACTGGGTCGAGGTGAAATTTGCCGGCTCCCGCACAACCCACCTGTAACAACCTCTTAGCCGGGCTGTCACCCCGGGGTGACTGGGCAGGATGCGGCCAGCCAGGCGTAAAGGGGCTGCTCATAATTTCCGCCGGGTTCAATGAGGTGGATAGATAAGGAACACAGCCGCCGATATAGCGCCATACTTCTGGCTCGATAAACGAACGATCAAACGTGGCAGACGGCTTTGAAGGAGGCCAAATGGAACCAGCTAACGCACCCATCCTGACGATCAACGGTGGCTCATCGAGCATCAAGTTTGCGCTGTACCAGGTCGGCGAACCGCTGAAAAGAGGACTTTATGGCAAGGTTGACCGCATCGGTCTGAGCGGGACGAATCTGGCATTCCATAACCTGGCCTCGGAGCAGGCGGACAGCCGCAGTTTGGCTGCCGCCGATCACAAATCGGCGGCAAACTTTCTGATTGATTGGCTCGAAGAGCAGAATCAGTTCGCTTCGGTCCGCGCGGTGGGACATCGCGTCGTCCACGGCATGAAACACACCGCGCCCGAACTGGTCACCCCGGAATTGCTGGATGAACTGCATCGCATCAGTCCAAACGACCCGGATCATTTGCCCCGCGAGATCGAACTCATCGAGACCTTCCGTCAGCGTCATCCGAAACTGCCGCAGTTGGCCTGTTTTGATACGGCTTTTCACCGCAGCATGCCGCGCGTGGCCAAAATCCTGCCGATTCCGCGTCGCTTCGACGCCAAGGGAGTTCAGCGTTACGGTTTTCACGGTTTGTCCTATGCCTATTTGATGGAAGAACTCGCGCGCCTCGGCGACCCGGCGGCAACAACCGGCCGCGTGATCCTCGCCCACCTCGGAAACGGCGCGAGCCTGGCCGCCGTGCGCGACGGCAAAAGCATTGACACCAGCATGGGCTTCACCCCGACGGCGGGATTGGTGATGAGTACCCGTGCGGGCGATCTGGATCCTGGCGTAGCGCCGTATCTGGCGCGAACCGAACAGATTACAACCAAACAATTTTACGAAATGGTCAACCACGAGTCCGGGCTGCTGGGTGTTTCAGAGACCAGTTCCGACATGCGAGACTTGCTCACGCACGAAGCCGGTGACGTGCGGGCGGCGGAAGCTGTGGCGCTGTTTTGCTATCAGGCCAAAAAGTGGATCGGCGCTTTCGTCGCTGCACTCGGTGGATTGGACACGCTCGTCTTCGCCGGAGGCATCGGCGAAAATGCGCCGCCCCTCCGCGCCCGGATTTGCGATGGGCTGGGATTCCTTGGAATCGAACTCGAAGAAAAGCGAAACGCTGCGAATGAGAGTGTGATTTCCACGAATGCCGGCCGGGTCACGGTTCGCGTCATTCGCACGGACGAAGAACTGATGATTGCGCGCTCGGTATTGCGTTCCTGCGCGGCGACCATTGCAGGTTGAATACTATGAGCAGAAGCAAGATGGCACTCCCTTGGTTAAAGTCATCACCGATGCGGGGATCATTCCCGGTATCAAAGTCGACACCGGTGCTAAGGACATGGCCGGTCATCCCGGAGAAAAAATAACCGAAGGTCTGGACGGATTGCGCAAGCCCTGGCTGAATACGCTCAAATGGGCGCCCGTTTTGCCAAGTGGCGCGCGGTGATTGCCGTGGGTGACGGCCTTCCCAGCCGGGGGTGCAGCGAGGCCAACGCGCAAGCGCTGGCCCGCTATGCCGTGCTGTGCCAGGAGGCCGGAACTGGTCCCCGTCATCGAGCCGGAGGTTCTCATGGACGGCGAGCATACCCTGGAGCGGTGCCGCGAGGTAACGGAGGATGTCCTGCAAACGGTTTTCAACCAGCTTTACACACAGCGGGTGACGCTGGAGGGTATGATCCTGAAGCCCAACATGGTGCTTCCGGGATTGACCTGCCCCAAGCAAGAAACGGTGGACGAGGTGGCCGACGCCACGGTGAGGTGTCTTTTGCGAGCCGTCCCCGCTGCCGTTCCGGGGATTGCGTTCCTGTCGGGCGGCCAACCGGGTGAACTGGCGCCCGTTTGAATGCCATGAATGTCAGATTCAACTCGCGACTGCCGTGGGCGCTGGCGTTTTCGTTTGCCCGCGCCATCCAGCAACCGGCTTTGGAGATTTGGCATGGCGAGGAGGCCCACGTGTCGGCGGCACAGCAAGCTCTGGTTCATCGAGCCAGGTGCACCAATGCTGCCCGCCGTGGCGAATACACTGCCGCGATTGAAAGGACGTGAGCATGACAACACGTATCTTGCAACTTACGAAACTTGCGGCATAGCAAAGACAGGAGGAGTATTCATTATGAAACCCAATACCGACGAACCCAAGGCTTCCGAATCGAAGCCGGGATCGAAGCCCGATGCCAAACCCGATGGGAAGGACGATTTAAAAACCCTGCCCCTGGCGGAAGTGGAAAAAAAACTGGGGTCGTCGCCGGACGGCCTCAGTCAAGCCGAGGCACAGAAACGGCTGACCCAATATGGGCCCAACGAGATTGAAGAAAAGAAAACCAATCTGTTCCTGAAATTCCTCACTTATTTTTGGGGGCCGATCCCGTGGATGATCGAAGCGGCTGTGATCCTTTCGGCGGTCGCCCGGCATTGGCCGGACTTTGCCATCATCCTCATTCTGCTTGTTGCCAACGCTGTGGTCGGATTCTGGGAAGAACACCAGGCTGGCAACGCCATCGAGGCCCTGAAGGCCAATCTGGCGATCAAGGCCCGGGTCAAACGTGATGGGAAGTGGACTACCCCGGAGGCCCGTGAGCTGGTGCCGGGCGACGTCATCCGCCTGCGCCTGGGAGACATCGTGCCGGCGGATGCGCGCCTGCTGGAGGGCGACCCGGTGGAAGTGGATCAATCCGCGCTGACAGGCGAGTCGTTGCCTGCTACGCGCAAATCCGGCGAAGCGGTTTTTTCAGGGTCGATTATCCGCCAGGGCGAAATCGGCGCGATGGTGTACGCAACCGGTGCGAACACATACTTCGGCAAGACCGCGCAATTGGTGCAGGAGGCGCACACCGTCAGTCATTTTCAAAAGGCGGTTTTAAAGATCGGCAATTACCTGATCATCCTCGCGGTGACTCTGGTGGCGGTGATTATTACCGTCGCGATCTTGCGCGGCGACCCGATCCTTACCACGTTGCAATTCGCGTTGGTGCTGACCGTGGCCGCGATTCCCGTGGCGATGCCGACGGTGCTGTCCGTGACCATGGCGGTCGGCGCGCGCCTGCTGGCCAAGAAAAAGGCGATTGTGAGCAAGCTGGTGGCCATCGAGGAATTGGCGGGAGTGGACATGCTGTGCGCGGACAAGACCGGCACCCTGACCCAGAACAAGCTGGCGCTGGGCGATCCGTTCAGTGTGAACAATGTCTCCGCCGAGCAAGTCATCCTGGATGGCGCATTGGCGTCGCGCGCGGACAATAACGACACGATAGATCTGGCCGTGCTGGGCGGGCTGAAAGACAAGGAGGCGCTAAAGGGTTATGAGGTGGTGCATTTCCATCCGTTCGACCCGGTGCATAAGCGCACCGAGGCGACCGTCGAAGCCAAAGACGGAAAGACGTTCAAGGTGACCAAGGGCGCGCCGCAGGTGATCCTTGAGTTGTCGGCCAATGCCGGGCAGGTCAAGCTCGTTGTCGACAAGGCCGTCAACGAATTTGCGACTCGCGGCTTTCGTTCGTTGGGCGTGGCGCGGACGGAGGCCGACGGGCAATGGCAGTTTGTTGGCGTGCTGCCCTTGTTCGATCCGCCCCGAGAAGATGCCAAGGCCACCATTGCGACTGCATTGGCGATGGGCGTAAAGGTTAAGATGGTTACGGGCGATGCACTGGCCATCGCCCAGGAAACAGCCAAAAAGCTGGACATGGGCACAAATATTCTCGATGCCGCCAGCCTGGGCGACTCGAAAAAGCAAGAGACCACTGAGGTGGCCGAGTCCATCGAGAAGGCCGACGGCTTCGCGCAGGTGTTCCCCGAACACAAGTTCCACATTGTGGATGTGCTGCAAAAACGCGGCCACATGGTCGGCATGACGGGCGACGGGGTGAATGACGCCCCCGCGCTGAAGAAAGCCGACTGCGGCATTGCCGTATCGGCCGCAACCGATGCGGCGCGCGCAGCGGCGGCCATCGTGCTGATGGCGCCCGGGCTTTCGGTGATTATTGACGCGATCAAGGAGAGCCGGAAAATATTCCAGCGGATGAACAGCTACGCAATCTACCGCATCACCGAAACTTTGCGCGTGCTGTTGTTCATGACGCTGTCGATTCTTGTATTCAACTTTTACCCGGTGACCGCGGTCATGATCGTGATGCTGGCTCTGCTCAACGACGGCGCGATCCTGTCCATCGCCTATGACAATGTTCATTACAAGGATCAGCCTGAAGCCTGGAACATGCGCATGGTGCTCGGGATTTCCACGGTCCTGGGCGTCATCGGAGTCGTCTCCGCCTTCGGCTTGTTTTATCTCGGTGAGCGGGTCTTTTATCTCGACCGCGTGCACATCCAAACACTGATGTATTTGAAGCTGTCCGTGGCCGGACATCTGACTGTCTTTTTGACGCGCACGCGCGGCCCATTCTGGTCCATACGCCCCGCGCGGGTTCTTTGGATAGCCGTGCTCGGCACCCAAATCGTGGCGACGCTGATCGCGGTCTATGGGCTGTTTATGGCACCCCTCGGCTGGGGCTGGGCACTGTTCGTTTGGGGCTATGCGCTGGTGTGGTTCCTCGTAAATGATCGCGTGAAGCTGCTCGCGTATCGGATTTTCGATCCAGTCAAAGCCGAGTCTAAGCCTGAAGCCAAAGCCGAGTCTACGCCTGAAGCCAAAGCCGAGTCTACGCCTGAAGCCAAAGCCAAGACACCGTTCGATTTGAAGGTGCAGATCGCTAAGCGAGCTTATGAATTCTACGAGGAGCGAGGCCGTAAGGATGGTGCAGCAGATCAGGACTGGGAGCAGGCGGAACGGGAGATTCGTAAAAATGAGTACCCTAGATGAACCGACGCGAACCGCTCTGGCGGCAATGCCATGACGAATAAGCAACTACGACAACAGTATGCAATCGGCATGGTTGGTTTCTGCGTCATGGGGGGCAATCTCGTGCTGAACATGGCCGACCAAGGCTATGGGGTGGCAGGTTATGACAAGGATCAGGCAAAGGTCGAGGCGAGGATCGAATGCAACAAAACCATCGAAGCCTTGCAGCGCAGGCAAGATGAGGACAAGGCAAAGCTGGACGAGTTTAAGACCGCCGGTTGTTGTGGTCCTGATCGTATTTGGTGTTGTTCTCTGCCGCACGCCTTGGCCGGTGCGGAACCGAGATGGAAAATAAGGTGGACTCACGGGAAAGTTAGACGAAGGTCGTTGCCTGATTGGGTCAGATCTTGAGTGATTAAAGCGAAGGGAAGGACTAACTTATGAATTTATTCATCTATTTTCTGCGACATGGAGAAACCACTGCCAGCCAAACAGGCGGCTATTGCGGGATTCTTGACCCGGATTTAACCCCGGAAGGTTATCAGATGGCAGAGGATTTTGCCGATGCTTATCAATCTCTTCCATGGGTCGCTGTCTTTTCCAGTCCGCTGCGCCGTGCCGTCGCCACGGCCAAACCTCTTTGCGAGGCGGCAGGAATACGAATGCAACTCAAAGACGGACTGAGGGAAATTGCTTATGGGCAATGGGAAGGGAAAACCCCTGAAGAGGTGAATCGCGAGTTTCATGATACCTATATTCGCTGGTTGGCCGATCCGGGGTGGAATGCTCCCACCGGCGGGGAAAGAGGTATCGATATTGCCCGGCGCAGTTCGCTTGTGCTTGAGGAAATTGAGAAAACTTACACTACAGGAAATGTCCTCGTCGTTTCTCATAAGGCCACGACCCGAATTATGCTGTGCTCTCTGTTAGGCATTGATGTGGGGCGTTTCCGCGATCGCATCCGTATGCCAGTGGCTTCTATCAGCATCGTGGAAATGGCGGTACACGGTCCTTTGTTACACATGATTGGCGACCGGGCCTATCTGCGGGAGGATCTGCGCAAACGAGTGGGTACATGACCCCCTGAGTCAGCTTAGACCCAAGCAGCGCTCGAAAATTCGTGAGTAATGTTCTCTCCCGGATCATTTTCAATCCATCTTTAGCATTTTCCGCCCCTAACAACACGGAGACCTAAAAAAAGTCATATGTGAGCTTTTGCAGCGGACGAACCGCAAGCGGCGCGCCGCTGAAGGGAAACATTAAACTTTTAGGACATCCCATAGGAGACAAAATGATGAGCAATGACAAGATTGGATGTGCATCACCGCATGTTTTACCTTCCCTTCCCTACGCGGATAACGCGCTGGAGCCCGTAATCTCCGCAAATACGCTTGGTTTCCACTACGGAAAGCATCACATGGGATATGTCGATAACCTGAACAAGCTGGCAGCAGGAACAGAGTTTTCGGATTTGTCGTTGGAGAAAATCATCACCCAGACGGCCGGCAAAGCTGACAAAATCGCGATTTTCAATAATGCAGCGCAAACCTGGAACCACACGTTTTACTGGCGCAGTCTGAAGCCGAAGTCCGGTGGTGAACCACCCGCAGTGTTGAAGCAAAAGATCGAGACTTGCTTCGGCTCAATAGATGCGTGCAGGAAGGAGCTGGCAACTGCGGCAATGGCCCAATTCGGCAGCGGCTGGGTGTGGCTCGTGCTGGATGGCGACAAGCTCAAAGTGGTCAAGACCGGCAATGCCGATGGGCCGATGACCGCTGGCATGAAACCGTTATTGACTATCGACGTGTGGGAAACCCCATAAATGAACCGACGCGAACCGCGCGGCGGGCAATATGAGAAGAAGAAGGGAGGAAGCTGAGATGGAAAAGACCAACGACGGCGCGGCACTGTCCGACGCGCTGGTGCTGTTCGGCGTCACAGGCGATCTCGCGCATAAGAAGATCTTTCCGGCGCTTTATGCTATGGCGAAGCAAGGCGTCCTCAACGTTCCAGTGGTCGGCGTCGCTTTTTCGAAGTGGAGTCTGGCGCAATTGCGCCAACGCGCCGAGGACGGCATAAAAAAATCAGGAAGGATCGATGACCGGCCAGCCCTGCGCCGTCTGCTCTCCTTGCTCCGTTATGTCGACGGCGACTACAAGGACCCGGATACCTTCAAAGCGCTGAAGAAGGCGCTGGGCGATGCTCGGCGCCCGGCGCATTACCTCGCCATCCCACCCGCATTGTTCGCGGTTGTTATCAAAGGGCTCGGTGCTGCGGGCCTGGCTGATCAGGCGCGCGTGATCGTCGAAAAACCGTTTGGACGCGACCTGGCCTCCGCGCGGGAGCTCAACCGTATCGCGCATGCGATGTTTCCGGAAGATTCGATCTTCCGCATCGACCACTTCCTTGGGAAGGAGGCGATCATGAATATCCTCTATTTCCGTTTCGCCAATTCGTTCCTCGAGCCGATCTGGAACCGCAACTGCGTGGCCAGCGTGCAGATCACTCTGAGCGAGGATTTCGGTGTGAAGGGGCGCGGCGCATTCTACGAAAGCGCCGGCTGTCTGCGAGACGTCATCCAGAACCACCTGTTTCAGATCGTTGCGCTGCTGGCCATGGGACCTCCGGCCTATCAGGGCTTTGGCGCTGTCCACAGCGAGAAAGCCAAGGTGTTCCTGGCCATGCGCCCCCTGCAGTCGGACGACGTGGTGCGCGGCCAGTACGCCGGCTACCGGAAAGAGCCGGGCGTGGCGAAGGGCTCAGACGTCGAGACGTTCTGCGCCCTGCGGCTGTTCATCGACTCGTGGCGCTGGGAGGGGGTGCCGTGGTACCTGCGTTCCGGCAAATGTCTGGCTGCAACAGCGGCCGAGGTCCTGGTGGAGTTAAAGCCGCCACCGCAAAGGCTGTTCGACGATTCAGCGCCGGTGGCCGGTCGGGCCAATTATCTGCGCTTCCGGCTCTCCCCCAACTCTGCAGTCGCCCTCGCCGCGCGCGTCAAGCGCGCAGGCAAGGAGTTTGTCGGCGACCAGCGCGAGCTCTACCTGCTGGATGAACAGCCGGGAGAGGAAACACCCTACGAGCGGCTCCTGGGAGATGCCATGGCCGGCGACGGGGCGCTCTTCACCCGTGAAGATGCGGTTGAGGCCGCCTGGGCGGTGGTCGATCCGGTTCTGAATGCCCACCACCGTGCCCACCCCTACAAGCCCCGCAGCTGGGGGCCGAAACAGGCAGACGCGCTCATTGCGGCAGACGGAGGCTGGCACAACCCAATACTGGTAAAAGCGGCAAGATGACATACAGAATCAAATACCCGAAAAATTACGGTTACATATGACCATTGTTCATATGTAACCGTAATTATACGTTCAGTTCTCTCCCCGTTGACAGTCGCTCCTATATAAATTTTAAATGATAAATCAATATGTTGAGTTTATTGTAGTTAAACTTTTCCAATCTGGCATGGAGTTTGATTATATAATTTTGGAAAGTTTGAATTAGTTTGGCTACGGAGCCGGACATAGCAACTACCAATTTGTACTAATTTGCGCGGGTCTAACTCTGATTTATGCTGTTTATCTTATCAGAAAAAAGATTTTAGCGTCGTTAGAAAGGAGTCGATCATGCTTTGGACCATCTTTGTGATTCTCTTAATTCTGTGGGGGCTGGGATTGCTGACCGGCTACACGATGGGTGGCGTCATTCATGTCCTGCTGGTCATCGCCATCGTTGTGATGCTGATCCAAGTTATTCAAGGACGAAGACGGGCGTAACCATTTTTGACGGTCAACAAGCAACACATGAAAGGAGGCAATCTATGCCGCTAATTCAATTAGTGATCGTTTTGGTGGTCGTTGGGGTAATTCTATGGCTGATTAATAGCTACATACCGATGCAGGCTACCCTAAAGAAAATCTTAAATGTTTTGGTGGTTATTACAGTTATTCTCTGGCTTTTGAGTGTCTTTGGAGTCATCGGAAACATCTCATCCATCCGTATTGGATAGTGAAGAGTCTGATAATTCTTTCGATCGAGTTTAAACAGTGCAACTGCGAATGTATGGAAGGGAGTATCACGGGTTAACAGTTGAAACGACTCTCAGTCGATCCAATCCGTTCCTGTCGGTCCACGCGGTGCAATAGGTAGACAGTGGTCACCCGGGCCTTCCGCTTGACGCCGAGCCGATGGCCTGCGTGCTGTGGGCCCGATTTCTTCAGCATAACCCAGCCAATCCGGAGGTGCTTGCCGGGCTCCGCTGCGAGTTCGATCGGGATGACGCCGTCGCGGCCTTTGAGGCAAGTGCCAAGGAGCTGAAGCATGACTCTCCATAAGAAAAAGGTTCTGTTCATAACAACGGGTGTCATCACGCTTGTCGTTTTGGCAGGCATCCTCGCCCTCCTGCTCAATATCAGTGCCTTTGCACCTCAGATCGAGGCGGCTGCATCTACTGCCTTGGGAATGGATGTCCGGATCAAAGGCAGAATGGGCATCGCTCTTTTTCCGGCTTTTGGTCTGTCTCTGAAGGACGTCAACGTGCGGAACAGGGGATCGGATGTCGTTACGATTGAGAAGATGAGGATAAGACTGAAGCTCATCCCCCTCGCGACTTTCCAAATCAAGATAGTCCAAGTCGAGCTTGTCAAGCCAGTCTTCTCCATATTTCGGTCTAAAAGCGGGATGTTTAATTTTGAAAACCCGGCACGAACGTCATGGGAAAAACTTCTTGGCATCAAAAATATATCCATCTCTCAGGGGAGCCTCGTTTATACGGATAAATCGTCCGGCGAGAAAATCGAAGTCGATGGCTTGGATTTGAGCATTAGAAACCTTCACTCAAGCGGGACGGACAGCCTGAAAGCATTCAAGGACATTTCATTTACCGGGGATACCAGATGCAAGACACTCAAGATCTATAGTTTGACCCTGATGAACCTCGCAATGAGCGCCACAGGTGAAAAAGGAATACTCGATATCAACCCGGTCAATATGAACATCTTCGGTGGAATCGGGAACGGCAGCTTTCATGTGGACCTGACGCGGCCGTCGCCGCATTACAGGGTAATCTATCGTCTTAATCGGGTCGGGATTGGAGACCTTCTTGATCTATATTCGCTCAACAAAATTCCCCCGAAAATCATTGAAGGGCCGATTAACTTATCCGCGGACTTGACGGCAACGGGCAAGAGCGCAGTTGAGGTGAAGCGATCGCTTACCGGCAACCTTTCTTTGAACGGGGAGAACCTGATGCTCTTCAATATCGATATCGATACTTTTATCATGAAGTACGAACGCAGCCGGAATTTTAGCCTTGCGGATTTGGCGGCCTTCTTGCTCGCGGGCCCCATTGGACCGGTAATCACCAAGAGCTACAATTTTGCACGCCTCTACGAAGCGTCGCAGGGCGGAAAAGGGATCGTCAGAAAACTCGTCTCGGTCTGGAAGGTAAAAAACGGCATTGCCGAGGCTCGCGATGTGGCCCTTGCCTCAGAAAAACAAAGAATCGCCATGACAGGGGAATTGAACTTCATCAACGAGCAGTTTGTCGATGTAACCGTAGCCGTCCTCGATCATCAAGGGTGCGCCGTTTACAGCGAGAAAGTGCACGGGCCCTTCCGTGAACCGCAGATCGAGAAGGAAAGCATCATTGAGTCAATTGGCGGCTCCTTATTGAACCCAATCAAGGATGCGTTGAAATTCCTTAAGGGAAAAACGTGCACCGTATTCTACTCAGGCTCCGTAGCGCCGCCGGAAGGCTAACGCAGATGCAAAAGCTCGTTTTCACAATTAGAGAGCCTTCCGGACAGCGGCGGTTGGGTAGAGATTTAGAGTCTCAAGTTTCTATCCACTTTGTGGACTGACGAATAAATCTGCGGAATGCGTCGTCATCAATGGGATCGAAACCAAGGCCAATCAGGTTCTCAAGACATGAACAATCAAATTGAAACAGAGAGAACCTCTTGACCGTTCCTTGATCAAATCGCAGAAGATTGCATTTGTCGGAGGCATTAATATCATCGGTGATATTGAATTTTCTTCATGCGCTTTTGGATTCAGCCGGGCATTGATCAGGAAATTTTAAGATGTCGGATTTAATCTGCCTTTATCCTTGGCACAATGACACCAGGAAGACCTTAAAATGGTCATATAAGACCAATGGCTAAATATAACCCTTCCCATATGGCAGTTAATGACCGCCCTGTAAATGTTATTTTAACTGATTATTCATATAAATCAAAATGATGGGGGGTGCGACGCTAAATGTAGGAAACTTGGCACAAAAATTGGAATTATAAGAAGCATAAAAAGCAGTGAAAATGACTCGCCCGGAAAAAGTATTCCGGGAACTGCCAAAAAAATACAACAAATCAAAGGAGGTGGAAAAGCTTGCTGAACTTTGGAAATTTAGCAAAGGGGGCTTAAACTATGTTGATGAACATGATCAAAGTAGGAGGATACATCATGATTTTGAATGAATTGGCAAATCAAGTGAAAAAAGCCAGGAGTTCGCGAGTAAAGGATATGCGACGAAGCAGAACCAAAAATATGGTCATAGGGGTCGGCATCGGATCCGCAGTGGGGGTTGCGGCCGGAATCCTGTTAGCCCCCAAATCAGGCAAAGAAACACGGCAAATCATTGCCGATAAAACCAGCGAAACCGTGAAGAGTTTTAAAGACAATGTGTCCGCAACCAAAGCCAAAATATCCGCCTCGGCCGCGGAAAAGGGCTCGCGTTTGCGCGAAGCCGGCCAAAAAGGCGTTGAGGCCGTAAAAGAAACTTTGAAAAAATCAGATGAAGATACGAAGAAAGAATCCAAGAAATAGAGTTTGATAGCAATTACTTTTCAAAATGCAAAAAAGGACAGCCCTATGCAAGGATCCATTACTTTGAATGAATTGGGCATATTCATCGTTTTTGCTTTAATTGTCGTGGCCGGTGGATACGCCATCGTGACACTGAAAAACATTAATGGTTTGATCAAAATGGCTTCAGCCACGCTGCAAAGAAACCAAGATCATTTAAATCAAATCATCCCCAACATTCATGAGTTTTCCGAGAATGCCGCAATAATCAGCGAAGAGGTCAAAAAAAGCGTTGGTGAGGCGGGTGAGGCCGTCAGAACCATTTCTCATGAAACCACCGATACAGTATTGACGATCAATGAGACCGCTGATTATCTGGCAAAGTATGCCTTGGTGATTGGCGAAATTGTCAGGACCATTGTCAATATGTTTTCATCGAATGAGAAAGTTATGAAATAAGAGTTTTTGAGAAAAAAATCAGTGCATCGTCCATTGTTCAACCTGCGCGGTCGTCGGGCGATAGGATGACAACGGGAGGAAAATGCCATGCCAAACAATCCAAAAGCAGACGAGAGGCCGCGCTCGTTCCTTTCCTATTTGATACTGGGAGCGGCGCTATTTGCGTTCATCCAATCGTTCTCGCTGCTGTCTCCCATTCTGTTTTCGTTTATGATGATTCTGTTGATCTCGCTCGCAGTCAATCCAGTGATCTCACGGATGCGGGCTTTGAAGGCTGGAAGAAAAAGCGCGACGGGGCTGATCGTGTCGGCATTGGTTGTGTTCATTGCCTTGACGGGCTGGGCTTTCTTCGGACCGATGAATGACGCGATCACCAAGCTCTCGCAACGGTTGCCCTCTTACTGGGAACGTCTCCAAAAGCCCCTGATCAAAATGGAGCAACAAGCGGTGATTTCCGAGGAAAAACTCCAGGCGGAAGTCACCACTGAAATTGCCCGGACCGCGACAGATGAGGTCAAAACCGAAGCCGCGCGACAAACCTCTAAACCGGCTTCGCCAAAAACTACGAAAGAATCGGAATCTATTCGTTCCAGACTGAGCCAGATGATTCAGGGTGTGGTCGGCAGTTTCACAGCGGTTGCGTTCAACACGGCTCAGATGGTGGTCGTATTGGTGACGGTTTTCTTCGGCGTAATCTTTACGCTAATGAATCCACACCCGATTTTCAGCGCGATTTTTTTGATTGTACCCGAGCGCCATCATGAGCAGACATTGACCATCCTGCAGCGGATTGGAAGATTTGTTCCCACCTGGGCATTTGCGACACTGCTGGCGATGCTGACAGTCGGCGTGTTGGTGTTTCTCCTCATGTGTTTCTTCTTCGGATTTTTGGATGCTTTGGTCTTGGGGATTATCGCGGGATTCTTCGAAGCGATTCCCTACCTGGGGCCCATCCTGAGCGCGGTGCCGGCCCTCTTGTTCGCCATGGGCGAAGGAGGCATGACTCCGTTCTGGGTTTTGCTCGCGTACCTCGCCGTGCAGGTCTTAGAAAACAATGTCATCTGCCCCCTGATCATGGCGCGCAGCATGAAGCTTCATTCGGTGGCGGTGATTTTTTCCATGCTTTTATGCGTCGCAGCCTTCGGGGTGCTGGGTGTTTTGGTCGCCGCACCCCTGGTTGCCGTTGTAAATATCGTGCACGACGAGCTTTATCGAAAGCGCTTTCTTCCAACGGTAACGGACGCAGACCTGAACCGTCTATCACAAATGGCTCTGCGCGAAAAGCATTGATATCTACATTTCTGAATTAAAAAGCCGGGGTTGGACTTTTTGCTGAGCGGCTTCGTTAATTCTCAGCAGGCTGTCGATAAAGCGGGTGACATCGAACGTAGCGACAAAGAGGTCAATTCCGTGAAGAATGATCGGATGGCAAAACATGCCGTATCCAGGGACCGGGTTTGGCAGGAGTATGTTGGGCAATGGAAATGGAAACCATCTTAATTTTGCTGTTCGTTGTGGCCACGGCCGTGGCGATCGCGGTTCAGCGGCTGGCCGTTCCTTACACAGTGGCCTTGGTCTTCACCGGCCTCATGTTGGGGCTGCTGCATGCCTTTGAAGCGCCCCACCTGACGAAGGCATTGCTGTTCAATGTGTTCCTGCCGGGGCTGCTCTTCGATGCCGCGTTTCACATCGAGTTTAAACAATTCTGGCGGAACCGCATTACGATTAATTCGCTGGCCCTGCCCGGCGTGGTGGCGGCGATCGCGCTGACGGCCATAATTTTGACACCGGTCGCCAACGGACTGCATTTCGTGCAGGATTTCACCTGGAAACACGCGCTGGTGTTCGGCGCGATCATCTCCGCCACCGACCCCATCGCCGTCGTCGCGATCTTCAATAGCCTGGGTGTTCCGAAACGTCTATCAGTATTGCTCAATAGCGAGAGCCTCTTAAACGATGGCGTCGCCATCGTATTCTTTACGCTCAGTCTTGCGCTCGTGACGGGAACGGTCGTGACGGCCGGTGGATTGGCTTTCGATTTCATCAAGATCGTCGGAATCGGCGCGCTCATTGGGGCGGGAGTCGGTCTGGCCGTCTCGCAAGTCATCAAGCAGGTGGATGATCCGATGATCGAGATCACGCTGACGACGATTGCGGCTTACGGGTCGTTTCTGGCTGCCGAGCACTTTCATTACTCCGGAGTGATTGCAACCGTAGCGGCGGGTATGCTTTGCGGAAACTATGGTGCGCGTGTCGGCATGTCGCCATCGACCCGGATCGCCGTAGAGACGTTTTGGGAATACGTCGCCTTCGCCCTCAACTCCATCGTCTTCCTTCTGATTGGCCTCGAAGTGCACTTCCAGGCGTTGCTGGCCTCCTGGCAGGCGATCCTGGTCGCCTATCTCGTGGTCTCAGGATGCAGAGCGCTGATTATCTTCGGTGCGTCGTCGCTGCTGCGCAGGACGCGGGAACGAATTCCATGGGCCTGGAGCGTGATCCTGACCTGGGGCGGGTTACGCGGCGGGTTGCCCATGGTGCTGGTACTCAGCCTCCCCAAGGATTTTGCGCATCGGGAATTGCTGGTCTCGATGACCTTTGGGGTCGTCATACTTTCTATCCTTGTCCACGGGTTGACGATGTCGCCTTTGCTGCGGTGGCTGGGCATTGTGCGCGGACAACAGGAGCGCGCCGTGTACGAGTTGACGCGCGGCAAGTTGCAGGCAGCCCATGGCGCCCTGGAAGAGCTCGACCGAATGTCGCACGTGCATTTCACCAATCCGGAGGTGCTCGCCGGTCTGCGCCGCGAATATGAGCAGAAAGTTGAACGCGATAGTGCCGCGCTGGATGAGCTGCATATCGAGAGACAGGAACTTCACGCAGAGGAATTACAATGGGCAAGGCGGCATTTGCTGCTGGTGGAAAAAGGCGTGGTGACCGATGCCTTTCACCGCGGACACCTCAGTCAGAGTGTCCAGGAAAAGTTGCTTGCGGATATCGATGCGCAGTTACTGCGTCTCGAATCGGGAGAAACGATCGAGTCTAACGAGCAAACACCGTCCCCAGACCGTACCGATGCAAATAACCCAACGGAATCGTTGGGGGCGAGATAAAGCTACCGACCCCGATAACGTGGACACCACATTGGGAGGGAGAATGCCATGGAAGTGAGTTCCTTGGCATTGTGATCACGCCCTTGCATAACCCGCCCCATGACGGCGGGTTTAAGTAATTCGTCGAAGGCCTGTTAGACGGCTCGCTTGGCTTCGGCGGGCAAGAGAGTGCGGTCAAGACAAATTCGAAGGAGAAATCATGAGCAAACAAACACGTGTCATCAACCCGATATACGGCCTTTTGCCGATGGAAGTCGAGGGATTCGATTCCCTGGCGGAGCTGGCCCTGGACCTGCGCTGGTCGTGGAATCATGCCGCCGACGAAGTGTGGCGGTGCCTTGATCCCGCGCTCTGGGATTTGACTCATAACCCCTGGGGCGTTCTACAGACTGTCTCGCGGGACCGGATTAAACGGGTGTTGGCCGATCCCGGCTTCCGAAAAAAGATAGATGACCTCATCGAAGTCAAGCGGCAAGCGACGGAGGCATCTTCATGGTTTCAGCAAACCCACCCGCAATCTCCCCTGACCTGTGCCGCTTATTTCAGCATGGAATTTATGTTGAGCGAGGCGCTGCCCATTTACTCGGGCGGGCTGGGCAATGTAGCCGGCGATCAGCTCAAAGCCACCAGCGATCTGGGCGTGCCGGTGATCGGTGTGGGGCTGTTGTACCAGCAGGGCTATTTTCGCCAGGAGATCGACAAAGACGGAACGCAACAGGCCCTCTTCCCGTATAACGACCCCGGACAGTTGCCGATCACGCCCTTGCGTAAACCGAACGGGGAGTGGTTACGGTTGGAGATCGCCTTGCCGGGTTACACGGTCTGGCTGCGCGCCTGGCAGGTGCAGGTCGGCAGAGTGAAGCTTTACCTGCTGGACAGCAATGACGCGGCGAATTTCCCGGCTCATCGAGGGATTACCAGTGAGCTGTACGGCGGCGGTCCAGAGTTGCGTCTCAAGCAGGAACTGCTTCTCGGGATCGGCGGCTGGCGGCTGCTCGCTGCTCTCGGCATCCAGCCGGAAGTCTGTCACCTGAACGAAGGTCATGCGGCCTTTGCCGTGTTGGAACGCGCCCGCAGTTTCATGCAAGAGACCGGGCAGCCCTTCGATGTCGCGTTGGCCGTCACGCGGGCCGGGAACCTTTTCACCACCCACACGGCAGTGGCCGCCGGCTTTGACCGTTTCGCTCCGGACCTCATCGGGAGATACCTCGGTGGTTATGCCGAGCAGAAGCTCGGCATAACCCTCCATGATTTGCTGGCCCTGGGCCGCCGGAATCCGAACGACGCGTCGGAAAGTTTCAACATGGCCTATCTGGCGATCCGCGGCAGCGGGGCCGTCAATGGTGTGAGTCGCTTGCACGGCAAGGTGAGCCGGACCATTTTTCTGCCTCTCTTTCCACACTGGCCGCAGGACGAAATCCCGGTCGGGCATGTGACCAACGGCGTCCACATGCCGACCTGGGACTCGGCCCCGGCCGATGATCTCTGGACGGAAGCCTGTGGAAAGGACCGCTGGCTGGGGACGACCAAAACCCTGGAGCAGGACATTCGCTGCGTTTCCGACAACCGGCTCTGGCAATTTCGTATCGCCGCCAGCAAGTCTCTTGTGGAATACGCTCGCGAGCGATTGTCCCGGCAACTGGTCGCCTCCGGCGCGTCGCCCGAGGCGGTTGCCGGGGCGAAACATCTATTTGACCCCAAAGTGTTGACACTGGGCTTTGCACGCCGCTTCGCGACCTACAAGAGGCCCAACCTGCTGCTGCACGACCCGGAGCGACTGCTGCGTCTGTTAACCAATCCTGAGCGTCCGGTGCAACTCATCATCGCCGGCAAGGCCCATCCGGAGGACCGGGCGGGGCAGGCCTTGATCCATGAATGGATCAATTTCATCCGCCGCCCGGAAATCCGACCCCACATCGTCTTCCTGAGCGACTACGACATGCTTTTAACCGAGCACCTGGTGCAGGGGGTGGACGTCTGGATCAACACGCCACGACGACCCTGGGAGGCGTGTGGAACGAGTGGCATGAAGGTGCTTGTCAATGGCGGCATCAATTTATCGGAATTGGACGGGTGGTGGGCGGAAGCCTGCACGCCTGAAGTGGGGTGGGCGTTGGGGGATGGCCGGGAGCATGGCGATGATCCCGCTTGGGACGCTTTCGAAGCGGACGCACTTTACGACCTGCTAGAGCGGAAGGTGATTCCAGAGTTTTATACCCGGGACGAGCGCGGTATTCCCAGCGCCTGGATCAAGCGGATGCGGGAAAGCATGGCGCAGTTGACCCCGCGCTTCTCCGCCAACCGCACGGTGCGCGAATACACCGAGCAGCATTACCTCCCGGCTGCATCGGCCTACCGTAAACGCGCTGCCGATAAAGGCGCAGTGGGCAGGCAGATGGTTGATTGGCGCCAAGCACTGGAGCAGAAATGGGCCGCGTTGCGCTTTGGGGAAGAGAAGGTGGAGACCAACGGCGAGCAGCACGTGTATGAGGTTCAGGTCTATCTCAATGACCTCGATCCCAAGGCGGTGCAGGTGGAGCTTTATGCCGACGGAATAAATGGCGGCGCACCGGTGCGGCAGGAGATGAATCCCGCCTTGTCGGGCCAACCGGTCGGCGCGTCGGACGGCACCGTTTACAGAGCGGCTGTGTCTGCGGCCCGCCCGCCAGCGGACTATACGGCGCGCGTCATACCGCGCTATGACGGCGTTGCGATTCCGCTGGAAAACGTGCATATCCTGTGGCAGCGATGATCCGGCCGACGAAAGAAAAGACGATGAAAAAAGCGACTGCAATCACCTGCGTGTTTTCGGTCTTGGCTAAAAAAAGGAGAATTTAACAATGAAAACAAAAACACTTTCCACGGGGCTGCTCCAGCAGATGGATGCATACTGGCGCGCCGCCAACTATCTGTCGGTCGGGCAAATTTACCTTTACGACAATCCGCTGCTGAAGCGGCCGCTGACGCTCGCGGATGTCAAGCACATGCTGTTGGGACACTGGGGCACGACCCCCGGCCAGAACTTCATTTACGTTCACTTAAACCGCGTCATCAATAAATACGACCTTAACATGATTTACGTCTCCGGCCCCGGGCACGGCGGCCCGGCCGTCGTGGGCAACACGTATCTCGAGGGCACTTACAGCGAGATCTATCCCGATATCAGCCGGGATGAGGCCGGGCTGCGCAAGCTCTTTATCCAGTTTTCGTTTCCCGGCGGAATTCCCAGCCACGCCTCGCCGGAGTGCCCGGGCTCGATCCACGAGGGGGGTGAGTTGGGCTATTCGCTCAGCCATTCGTTCGGGGCGGTGTTCGACAATCCCGATCTGATCGTCGCCTGCGTCGTGGGTGATGGCGAGGCGGAAACCGGGCCGCTGGCCACCGCGTGGCATTCCAACAAGTTTCTGGATCCGGCCACCGACGGCGCGGTGCTGCCGATCCTGCATCTGAACGGCTACAAGATTTCCAACCCGACCATCCTGGCCCGCATCGAGCATGAGGAGTTGGACCAATTGCTCCGTGGTTACGGGTGGACGCCTTGCTTTGTGGAAGGCGATGACCCGGAAAAGATGCATCAACTTATGGCCGCCACGCTCGACACGGCGGTGGAGCAGATCCAAAAAATCCAGCACGACGCCCGTGTCAACGGCAACCTCACGCGTCCGCGCTGGCCGATGATCGTCCTAAATTCACCCAAGGGCTGGACGGGGCCTAAGATGGTCGATGGTCTGCAGGTCGAAGGCACCTTTCGAGCACACCAGGTGCCGCTTTCCGACCCGGCCACTCATCCCGAACACCTCAAGTTGTTGGAAGACTGGCTGAGGAGCTACCGGCCGGAGGAGCTCTTCGATGCGCAGGGCCGCCTGAAACCGGAACTGGCCGAACTTGCACCCAAGGGCGAACGCCGCATGGGCGCGAATCCCCATGCCAACGGCGGCATGCTGCTGCATGACCTGAGGATGCCGGATTTTCGCGACTACGCCGAAGCCGTGCCCTCGCCGGGAGTGCTTGGCATCGGCGACACGCATGTGCTCGGACCTTTCCTGCGCGATGTAGCCAAGCTGAACAGCGAGCAACGCAATTTCCGGGTCTTTGGTCCGGACGAGACGCTCTCCAACGGCCTGGAGGCCCTCTTTGAAGTGACCCCGCGCCAATGGGACGCTGCGACCGTGCCGAACGACGAATTTCTCGCACCCGCCGGGCGCGTGATGGAAATGCTCAGCGAGCACCAATGCGAAGGCTGGCTCGAAGGCTACCTGCTCACCGGACGGCACGGACTATTCAACTGCTACGAGGCGTTCATTCACATCGTCGATTCGATGTTCAACCAGCACGCCAAATGGCTGAAGGTCACGTCGCATCTGCCGTGGCGACGCAAGATCGCCTCGCTGAACTACCTGCTGGCCTCGCATGTCTGGCGCCAGGACCACAACGGCTTCACGCACCAGGACCCCGGTTTCATCGACCACGTGGTAAACAAGAAGGCCGAGGTCGTGCGCGTTTACCTGCCGCCGGATGCCAACTGCCTGCTGTCGGTGATGGACCACTGCCTGCGCAGCCGCCATTACGTCAACGTCGTGATTGCCGGCAAACACCCGGCGCCGCAGTGGCTGACGATGGACGCCGCCGTCAAGCACTGCAGCGAAGGCATCGGCATCTGGCAGTGGGCCGGCAACGATCAAAGCGTTGCACCCGACGTGGTCATGGCCTGCTGTGGCGACGTGCCCACGCTGGAGACGCTCGCCGCCGTCTCCATTATGCGCGAACATCTGCCCGACCTGAAAATCCGGGTGGTCAACGTCGTCGACCTCATGAAGCTGCAGCCGCAAACCGAGCACCCGCACGGGTTGAGCGACATGGATTTCGACGAACTCTTCACCAGGGACAAGCCGGTCATCTTCGCCTTCCATGCCTACCCGTGGTTGATCCACCGGCTGACCTACCGCCGCACCAACCACGACAACATCCATGTCCGCGGCTACAAGGAAGAGGGCACCATCACGACGCCCTTCGACATGACGGTGCTGAATGATCTGGACCGCTTCCACCTCGTGATGGACACCATCGACCGCCTGCCGCAGACCGGCGACAAGGGCATCTACCTGAAGCAGCAGCTTAAGGACAAGCTCATCGAGCACAAGCAGTACATTAATAAAAACGGCCAGGACATGCCCGAAATCCGGAACTGGAAGTGGGAGCCGGGTCATCGGCGCTGATTGCTGCGCGCCCGGTCCAAGCAAAAAACTGCTACGTGGTGAAACTTAACTCCAGCGCCCCAGACATGGAGGTTGACCCATGAATAAACTCAAGCAAATTTGGAGCAATCTGAGGTCAAGCTTTTGGTTTGTACCTTCGCTGATTGTTGCCGTCAGCATCGCCCTCGCGGTGACTTTGGTTGAAGCGGGTTCCATCGGGAGTGACCAATGGCTGGCCCGCTGGCCGCGCCTGTTCGGCGCCGGGGCGGAGGGCGCGCGCGGAATGTTGTCCACGATTGCCGGCTCAATGATGACCGTGGTGGGAGTCACGTTTTCGATGACCTTGGTAACGCTGGCGCTGGCTTCGAGCCAATACACCTCCCGCATCCTGCGGAACTTCATGCGTGACCGTGTCACGCAGGTCGTGCTCGGAATCTTCACTGGTATTTTCACTTATTGTCTGATCGTGTTGCGCACCATCCGCGGTGGCGACGAGAGCGGATTTATTCCGAGCCTGGCAGTGTCTTTGGGTGTCGTCCTGGCAATCGGCGGCATTAGCGTCCTCATTTTCTTCATTCATCACATCGCCTCTTCGATCCAGGCCGCGAACATTATCGCCTCGGTTGCCGCCGAAAGCATGGCGGCCGTTGATCGGCTTTTCCCGGAGAAGCTTGGACACGGGCCGGTCGACAGCGATGAGGATCAGTCGCCGCTGCCCCTGCCGGAGCGGAGCTGGCAGGCAGTCGCAGCCAGGGGGAATGGTTATATCCAAAGCGTGGATAACGCAGCGCTCCTGCGTTTGGCGCGGGAGCACCAGACCATCGTGCGGATGGAACGCGGCATCGGCGCGTTTGTGGTCCATGACACCACGCTGGCCTCGCTCGCTCTGGAGGACCCGCCGGAAAAAGAGATCATCGCCGACCTGCAGGCGGCTTACAGCATCAACCGTTACCGCACGGTGGAACATGATACCGCTTTCGGCATTCGACAGATCGTGGATATGGCGTTGCGTGCACTCTCCCCCAGCACAAACGACACCACAACGGCCGTGATGTGCGTGGATTATCTGACGGCGATTCTGGCGCGACTTGCGCCTCGGCAAATACCCTCCTCGCGCCGCTACGAGGAAGGGGAACTGAGGGTGCTCACCATCGGGCCGACCTTTGAAAGCTTGCTGGCCGAATCGTTCGATCAAATTCGAGGCAGCGCCCAAGGCAATGTCGCCATCATGTTGCGGATTCTCGGCGCGCTTCAAACCATCGCCGGTCTGACGGCCAGCCCGGGCCGGCGGCGGGCGCTTCGCGATCAAGTGCGATGGATCGCCGAACTGGCCGAACGCACCCTCGAGCCTGCGCATGACCGTGCGAGGATCGATACGCGGCTGGCGCGCGTGCGCGAAGCGCTCGAAGCCGAACCTGCGCTCTGTGCCAGGGGGAGAAGAAGGACTAGTCATGTCAAATCGAGAACAGGCAGTACATCGAAAAGTACGGCCAGGATAAGGTCTTTATGAAAACTGGAATCTACAAAGCGGCAACCCTGACTTTGCTTCTGACCTGTGCGTGTGCGGCGGTGATGTCCGGCTGCCGATCCGACCAGGGAACCGATGGGTCAGAGGGGTCATCGGGTGGTGTTGTCACCGTCCCCCATGGGTACATGGCCCGGCTGGAGCAGGTGCATGACGGCCGGATGATCGGGTTCGGACCTTTCGTGGGCTATTATTTTCGGCCGGAGGACCCCAGGGATCTGAGCCGGTTGCGATTCGTCTGTTTCAACGAAAGCCGGTTCTACAGTTCGGACATGCCCGACGGCGCCAAACTATTCGAAGGAACCGCGGTGCGGGCGACGCTGCCCCGGGCCGATGTCGCCATCCCTACCCGGCAAAGGATCAATCCCGTATTTTTTCCGGAAGCGCCCGAAGCCTGGCGCAACACGCGGCCGGATTCCCAGGACGAATTTATCCATTTTCACTCCTGCTACAACGGTGCGGGACCGGTGCATACCGGATACTGGATTCGCCATGTGGCTGTATCCGATTTCACCTATGACATGGGGGGACGGGTCGGGAAAAAGAGCCCACTGTATCATCGGGTCCACAAAGGGCCGGACCGGGACTTTGCCCGGATCATCGAATTCGACAGGGGACCGGAAAAGGGCAATTGAACGGCATCTTTGCGGATCGACTCGAAACCATTGAAGACAACATACTAGACGGGAAGGACAAAAAAGACATGAAAAACGGCAAACTGATTCGTTATGCGGCGATCGCCGCGATTTTGCTGCTCGGCGTCTACTGGTCGGCGTCCTCGGCGAGCAGCGGCGGTGCCGGTGAAGATTATCCCAACGCCGGATTCCTGGCTACCGCCGAGTGGCTGAAATCCCAAAAGGACGACGCGTCCCTTGTGATCGTGGACGTCCGAATGGACAAATACTTTGAGGGGAAGCTGATCCCCGGCGCTATCCGCATGCCCTGGCGGCAATTCCAGTACGACGATGTCGCCGGCAACATGGGCGGGCTGTTCGTGGGCATCGAGCGTGCACAGCAACTGCTGGGCGAACACGGCATCGCCCGGAACGACACCGTGGTGCTTTATGATTCGGTGAAACGGGACGGGGGCGCCACCAGTTCCTACATTTTCTGGGTTCTCGACCTGCTGGGCCACAAGAACATTAAGGTGCTGGAGCGGGGCATCGACGGCTGGATCGATGCCGGTGGAGAAACGGTGTCCACACCGCGCAAGACCGAGGCGGTCCTCTACCAGGCCCCGTCGGGTGAGATCAATCTGCGTAAATGGGTGAAGGCCGAGTACATGATGCCGCGGCTCGGTGATCCCTATTATCAGATCCTGGATGTCCGGTCCCGGGCAGAATACCTGGGCGAAGCGCCCGATACCGGGCTGGACGGCACGGTGCTCAA
The DNA here is from genome assembly GCA_963774425.1 of uncultured delta proteobacterium. Classification (GTDB taxonomy): domain Bacteria; phylum Desulfobacterota; class Desulfobacteria; order Desulfobacterales; family JAFDCJ01; genus JAFDCJ01. Next base: position 427,105 of record CAVZEZ010000002.1, read on the forward strand.
GCTGGGGCATGTCCCGACCGCAACCAACATCGACTACACTCTCAACTGGACCACGCCCGAAATCAAGGCGGTCAAGCCTTACGCGGCCTTGCAGGGGCTCTACAGAGGCCTCGACCCCGGCAGGGCCGTGATCACCTACTGCCATTCGGCCCGACGCGGATCATTCGGATATTTCGTCCTCCGCCTCATGGGCTTTGAAGACGTGATGCTCTATGAGCCCTCCTGGATGGAATGGGGCAATAAACGTTATTACTACCCTGTTGAAACCTCAGAAAACGTCCTCACCGGGGATACCCTGCCGGGGACGACGTCCACATCCGCCGCCTTCAACCGTCGGGGAACGACGACCCGGAAAAGCGGCACGGACGCAGCATCCGGAGGCGGCCGCGGTTCCAAAAGCGGGTACGTCTCCTGCGGAGGATAAGCTACATGGAACACAAACACAAACAGCGCATTCCCTATTGGAAATGGGTCCCGGCCGCGTTTGCCCTGTCGGGCATCATCGTCTTTATTTTCGCCACCTACGGGCCCCCGGCCTCGTCCAGCGGATTCGTCAGCACCCTCAAGGGATTTTTGGAGTGGGCGGCGCCGGAATACGCGGCGGCCAAGGCCCACTACAAGGCCATTCCCGGCCCCGGCTCGTGGCTCTTCGCCTTTGTGCTGGGCATGGCCATCGGTGGCTTTATCGCCGGACGGACATCCAAAGAAATCCCGGTGCGTGATATGCCGCCCATCTGGAAGCAGCGATTCGGCGACAGCCGGGCAAAACGGTACGCGGCCACTTTTTTCGGCGGATTCCTGATCCTCTTCGGATCACGGCTGGCCGGCGGCTGCACCCTGGGGCTTTTCATCTCCGGATCGACGCAACTGGCCATCAGCGGCCTTTATTTCGGCGTCGTTATTTTTGCCGTGGCCATGCTCACCGCCCGGCTGATCTTCGGAAAGATCGCGCAAAAGGAGGAGATCCAATGACAAATATGTGGCTGGGACTCTTTTCGGGTATTGCCTTCGGATTTGTCATCCAGCGCATCGGCGCCACCGACGCCCATCGAATGGCCCGCTCGCACCTGATGCTGGACGCGGATATCCCCCGGTTCATGGTCCTGACGGTGGCCTTGTCCGCCGTGGGCCTCTTCGGGCTCCAGGCGGCAGGCGTGGGGCGCACCCTGCCCCTGCCCACCAGCATCGTCGCCACGGGGCTGGCCGCAGTGATCTTCGGCATCGGGTGGGGGCTGACCGGGTACTGCCCCGGCACTACCTGGGCGGCCGCCGGCGAGGGGCGCATGGATGCGGTCTTCGCCCTGCTGGGCGGACTGGCCGGCACGGCCCTTTTCGCCCAGTTGCACGAGACGCTGATCCCCATTTTATACGACCCCACCAACGTGGGGCAGATCACCCTGACGGATCTGTTCGGCAATTATGCCGCAGCCGTCTCGGTGTTGGCCGTCGGTTTCGGCCTGTGTGCCTGGGGCATCGGAAAGCTGTGGGGGTCGGGCGGACGGATCGTTGCCATCGAACGGGGACCCGATTCGGGGACGTCGTCGGGCAACGCCGCAAAAAGCGGCTGACCAAAGGAGATATTGCATGGGCAATAAAACCAGTCCTTCGAACAGCGGGGTAGTGGTCTCGGTGCGCGGCAGCGTCGTAGATATACGGTTCGATGCACATTTGCCGCCCATCTACTCGTTGCTGCACGCGCAGGAGGGGGAAATTGCCATCGAGGTTTTAGCTCAACTCGACGCGCATCGCGTGCGTGGCATCGCGCTGACCCCCACCCAAGGCCTCGCCCGCGGCGTCGCGGTGGAAGACACGGGCGGACCGTTGAAGGCGCCGGTCGGCAAGGGAATTCTTGCGCGCATGTTCGACGTGTTTGGCAACGCCATCGACCGGGAAGGGGAAGTTTCGAAGTGGCAGTGGCGCACCGTCCATCGCGCCCCGCCGCCGCTGGCACGGCGTTCGACCAAGTCTGAAATCTTCGAGACGGGGATCAAGGTCATCGATGTGCTCATGCCGCTGGAGCGCGGCGGCAAGGCGGGACTTTTCGGCGGAGCGGGCGTGGGCAAGACGGTCTTGCTCACCGAAATGATCCACAACATGATCGGGCACCAAGAGGGCGTAAGCATTTTCTGCGGCATCGGCGAACGGTGTCGCGAAGGCGAGGAGCTTTACCGCGAAATGAAGGAAGCCGGCGTGTTGCCGAACATGGTGATGATCTTCGGTCAGATGAACGAGCCGCCGGGCAGCCGGTTCCGCGTGGGCCACGCCGCGCTGACGATGGCCGAGTATTTCCGGGACGACGAGCACCGCGACGTGCTGCTGCTGATCGACAATATTTTCCGGTTCATCCAGGCCGGCTCGGAAGTGTCCGGCTTGATGGGGCAGATGCCGTCGCGTCTGGGCTATCAGCCCACGATGGGCACCGAGTTATCGGGGTTGGAGGAGCGCATCGCCAACACCGATACCGGGGCCATCACGTCCATCCAGGCGGTCTACGTGCCGGCGGACGATTTCACCGATCCGGCGGCGGTGCACACCTTCTCCCATCTCTCCGCCTCGATCGTGCTCTCGCGCAAGCGGGCCGGCGAAGGTCTTTATCCGGCCATCGACCCGTTGCAGTCCAGTTCCAAAATGGCCACGCCGGGCATCGTCGGCGATCGGCATTATCGCCTCGCGCAGGAAATCCGGCAGACGCTCGCGCAATACGCGGAACTCAAGGACGTCATTGCCATGCTCGGCCTGGAGCAGCTTTCGCCGGAGGACCGCAACGTGGTTGCCCGCGCGCGTCGGTTGGAGCGTTTTCTGACCCAGCCCTTTTTTACGACCGAGCAGTTCACCGGCCTTGAAGGAAAGCTCGTCAGCCTCAAGGACGCGCTGGACGGTTGTGAGCGAATCCTGCGCGATGAATTCAAGGACTACCCGGAGCGGGCGCTCTACATGATCGGGACGGTTGGCGAAGCGAAGGGAAAAGCGCAACCGGGCCTGCCCGCAGCTGAAGCCGAGCCGAAACCTGAACCGGAGGTCGAACATGCAGCCGGCATTCATGAATCTTAAGGTTCTCCTGCCGTTCCAGATCTTCGCCGAGAAAACCGGCGTGGTGCGCATCGTTGCGGAGACCCACGAGGGTTCGTTTGGACTCTTGCCGCACCGACGCGACTGCGTCGCGGCGCTCGCGCCCGGGATTCTGATTTACGAAACCGAAGCGGCGGACGAGGTATACGTGGCCGTGGATGAAGGGGTGCTGGTCAAGACCGGCCTGGACGTGCTCGTTTCCGTGCGCAACGCAATTGGCGGAACGGACCTTGGCCAATTGCGCGATTCGGTGGAGCGGGAGTTTCTGAACCTGAACGAGCGGGAGCAGAGCGTCCGCTCGGTGATGGCGAAAATGGAGAGCGGTTTCATCCGCCGCTTAGCGGAGTTTCATCATGAGTGAAAAATCGAAAATCAAGGACGCGAAAGATCGAACGGCGTTCGGTCGGGAAATCGGGGCGAAGGCCGCACGCAAGCTCAAGGCGCGGCGCAACTCCACGCAGGGCGTCTGGTTTGGCCTGGGCATGATGGGGCTTATCGGCTGGTCGGTGGTGGTTCCGACGCTGCTCGGCGCGGCGCTTGGTATCTGGCTGGACAATCGCCATCCAGGAAGCCATTCCTGGACGCTGATGCTGCTGGTCATCGGCCTGATCATCGGCTGTTTGAATGCGTGGCACTGGGTGGCCAAGGAAGACAAGGAAATGCGAAAGGAACAGGAGGATAATGATGAATGAAGCTTTGAGTCTGGCGCCGGCTATGGTAACCGGCGTTTTGCTTGGTGGGATGTTCTTCGGCGGCCTTTGGTGGACGGTTCGCAAGGGCGTTTCGTTTAAGCAGCCGGCGCTTTGGTTCTTCGGCAGCCTGCTGCTGCGGATGAGCATTGCCCTGGCTGGATTTTACTTTGTTTCCGGCGGTCATTGGGAGCGGCTGCTGGTGTGTCTCCTTGGATTTGTCCTGGCACGCCTGATCGTGACGCGGCTCACCGGACCGCCGGTCGAACACCACAACTCCCCAGCGAAGGAGGCCGGTCATGCGTCTTAGTCCTGACGGTATCATCTTCTGGCAACACGGGTTTTTCAAACTCAACGCCACCATCGTGTTCACGTGGGGACTGATGCTCGTGCTGGCCGTCGGTTCAAAAGTCATTACGCGCAGACTTTCCACGGGCCTGAAACGTTCCCGCTGGCAGAACCTTCTGGAAATCGTCGTCACCGGCATCGAGAAGCAAATTGAAGAGGTCGGCCTGAGTCAGCCGCAGAAATACCTCGGCTTTCTGGGTACGCTTTTCCTGTTTGTCGCCGCAGCCAGTCTCTGCACCGTCGTTCCCGGCTACGAACCGCCGACCGGCTCGCTCTCGACCACGGCGGCACTCGCGCTGTGCGTGTTTGTGGCCGTGCCGTTCTTCGGCATCGAGGAGCAAGGGGTAGGCGGCTACCTCAAGTCCTATCTGAAACCGACGTTCATCATGCTGCCGTTTAACATTATCAGCGAACTTTCGCGTACGCTGGCACTGGCCGTCCGTCTGTTCGGCAACATGATGAGTGGGGCGATGATTATAGGTATCCTGCTCACTATTATGCCCTTCATCTTCCCGATCATCATGACGGCGCTCGGTCTGCTCACCGGCATGGTGCAGGCCTACATCTTCTTTATCCTGGCCACGGTTTACATCGCAGCCGCCACGCGCGTCCGTAAGCCCAAGCCTGAACCCGATGCATACATTGAAGCATGAGCTACGACTACAAAAGGAGATCCTATGGATAACATGACGATTATCGCGGTGGCATCAATTGTCACCGCCGGCATCACCACCGCTTTCGGAACCATGGCTCCGGCGCTGGGCGAGGGGAAGGCGGTCGCGACCGCGCTGAGTTCACTGGCCCAGCAGCCCGACGCTTCCGCCACCATCACCCGGACGCTGTTCGTGGGCCTGGCGATGATCGAGTCCACGGCCATCTACTGCTTCGTGGTCTCGATGATTCTCATCTTCGCCAACCCGTTCTGGAACCACGTCATCGCCCAAGCCACAGGAAAGTAAAGCTATGTTAATCGATTGGTTCACCATCGTTGCGCAGGCGCTCAACTTTCTCATCCTGGTGTGGTTGCTGAAGCGCTTCCTTTACAAACCGATCCTCCGCGCCATCGATGAACGGGAGAAGCGGATCAAGAGAGAACTCGCGGACGCCGACCAGAAAAAGGCCGAAGCCCAAAAGGAGCGCGACGAGTTCAACCACAAGAACGAGAAGTTCAACCAGCAGCGCGCCGAACTCTTGCGCCGGGCGACGGACGAGGCGCAAGCCGAACGTCAGCGGCTCTTCGACGAAGCGCGGCAGGCGGCCGACGCCTTGAGTGCCAAGCGACAGGAAACGCTGAGAAACGACGCCCATACCCTAAATCAAGCGATCACTCGCCGGACCCAACAGGAAGTGTTTGCCATCGCGCGCAAGGCACTGACGGATCTCGCCGCGACGAGTTTGGAAGAACGCCTGGGCGAGGTGTTCACTCGCCGCTTGCGAGAGATGGACGACCCGGCGAAAGCAGGCCTCGCCGAGGCCCTTAAGACAGCGTCTGACCCCGCGCTCGTGCGCAGCGCGTTTGACCTGCCTGCGGAGCAACGCGCGGCGATACAAAATGCGCTCAACGAAACCTTCTCGGCTGAAATCCACGTCCGATTCGCGACCGCGCCGGACCTGATCAGCGGCATTGAACTCACCACGAATGGACAAAAAGTGGCTTGGAGCATCGCCGATTATCTGGCATCACTGGAAAAGGGCGTCGCCGAACTTCTGAAAGAGAAGGACAAACCTGAAGCCAAAGCCGGATCTAAACCTGAAGAACCTAAGCCCGAAACAAAGAGCGAGTGAACATGGAACTTGAGAGCCTCCAGAACGTTTTCGACAGCGCGTATGCCGGCATAAGTCAGGTGCGGGAAGCATTCACGCCGCAACTGACCCCACGGGAGGTGGGCACGATCACCAGTGTCGCCACCGGCATCGCCAAGGTGTCGGGTCTTCCCGGCGTGGGTTTTGATGAATTGGTGACGTTTCCCGGCGATGTGCTCGGCATAGCGTTCAACCTGGACGCGGACGAAATCGGCGTCGTTCTGCTCGGCGAATACTGGCATCTGCACGCGGGAGATGAAGTCCAGCGCACGGGCCGGGTCATGGACGTGGCCGTGGGCGATGGATTGCTGGGGCGCGTCATCGACCCGCTCGGTCGGCCGCTCGATGGCGACGGTCCGGTGGCCTCCAGCAAGCGCCTGCCCGTCGAACGCCCCGCCGCGCCCATCATGGACCGCGCGCCCGTCACGGTGCCGCTCCAGACCGGCATCAAAGTCATCGATGCGCTCATTCCCGTTGGGCGCGGCCAGCGCGAGTTGATTCTCGGCGACCGCCAGACAGGCAAGACCGCCATTGCGATCGACACCATCCTCAACCAGCGCGGCCATCATGTGGTGTGCGTTTATTGTGCCATCGGTCAGCGTGCGTCCGCCGTCGCCAAGGCCGTGGCAACCTTGCGGGAAAAGGGAGCGATGGATTATACCGTCCTCGTCGTGACCGAGGGCAACGACCCGCCGGGTCTCGCTTACATCGCGCCCTACGTTGCGACCAGCATCGCGGAGTTTTTCATGGAAGCGGGCAGGGATGTGCTGATCGTCTACGACGACCTCACCCATCACGCGCGCGCCTACCGCGAACTGTCTCTCTTGCTGCGCCGTCCGCCCGGTCGCGAAGCGTTTCCCGGCGACATCTTTTATATCCACTCGCGGCTGCTCGAACGTGCGACGCACTTGCGCCGGGAACGCGGGGGTGGTTCGCTCACCGCCCTGCCCATCATCGAGACCGAATCACAGAACATTTCCGCCTATATTCCGACCAACCTGATTTCCATCACGGACGGACAGATCTACCTCTCGCCGTCGTTGTTCGAATTGGGCGTGCTGCCCGCGGTCGATGTCGGCAAATCCGTTTCGCGTGTCGGCGGCAAAGCGCAGCGCGCGGCCTACCGCGCGGTGGCCGGCGACCTCAAGCTCGGCTACGCCCAGTTTGAGGAACTCGAAACCTTTTCCCGGTTCGGAGCCCGACTGGATGAAGACACCCGCAAGATTATCGAGCACGGACGGCGAATTCGCGCCTGCCTCAAGCAGCCGGAATTCGCCCCGGTGGCCGTGCCCGCGCAAATCGCTGTGCTGCTGGCACTGACGGCCGAACTCTTCGACCGCGTGCCGCTTGACCGGATGCCGGACGCCGAGGACGCCCTGCGCGCAGCGGCGGCGGATATACCGGCGAAGGTGTGCGAACGATTGGACGCCGCCGAAAAATTACGAGATGAGGATCGCAACTTAATCATTGAAATCGCCCGCAAAGCGCTCGAAGAGTTTCAGCCCAAGCCAGAGAAGAGTCAAGAGACCGAAGAGCATTCCAAACCTGACGCGAAAGCCGAACCCAAGTCTGACCCCAAGCCGGAACCCCAAACGGAGGGCAAGCCCAAGTGATAAGGCGCTTTGTTAAGCCATTTTTGTTAACCGATTATTGAGTTTTTAACATGACGAAATCACAAAACAGGAGCTCGAAAATGATACAGAAGATTGCTTTGCTCACCATTGAATCACTGGCCAAGCTGGCAACGGTCCGCCAGCCGCCGTTCCTCTCGCTTTACCAGCCCACCCATCGGCACCATCCCGAGAATCAGCAGGATCCGATCCGGTTTGGCAATCTTGTAAAGGAGTTGGAGGCATCACTCCAGCAGAAGTATCCGGACTCTGCGACCCGGCTCCTTTTGGAACCGTTTGAAGCCCTCGCACACGATCATGACTTCTGGGCCCACACACTGGATGGCCTGGCCGTGCTGGGCGGGCCGAGCCTGTTTCGTGTGTTCCGGCTTCAGCGGCCGGTCGGAGAATTGGCCGTCGTGGCCGACAGCTTTCACACCAAGCCCTTGCGACGCTTTCTGCAATCGGTCGACCGCTACCAGGTTCTGGGATTGAGCCTCCACAAAATCCAGCTCTTCGAGGGGAACCGCGACGCGCTTGACGAGATTGATCCGGCGCCGGACGTCCCACGGACGATCACCGAGGCGCTGGGTGAAGAGCTGACCGATCCGCATTCGATCGTCACATCCCATGGTGGCGTCGGCCAGGACAGCACGCCCATGCACCACGGCCACGGCGGGAAACCGGACGGGGTGCAGGCTGACGCGGAGCGGTTTTTTCGTGCCATCGACCGCGCGGTGCTCCAGCACCATTCCCGGCCGTCGGGTTTGCCGTTGATCCTGGCGGCGTTGCCGGAGCATCACCATCTTTTCCGCCAGGTCATGGTCATTCCGGCCGAGCAGATGCTGGGGCGGACGGGATTGGCCGCCACCCACCGATATTGAAACAATCACATTCACAAAAGGAGAACACCATGCAGATCCAAATAAACACCGGTCACAACATCGAAGTTCATGAAGCGCTTGCCGCTGAGATCAATGGCATCGTGGAGAGCGCCCTAAGCCGATTCAGCGATCATATCACGCGAGTGGAGGTCCATCTTAGCGACGAGAATAGCGACAAGAAGGTCGGCCATGACGCCATGCGTTGTATGCTGGAAGCCCGCATCGAAGGGCGCCAGCCCATCGCGGTCACGAACCATGCATCGACCTTGGACGAAGCCGTCGACGGCGCTGCAGATAAGTTGACCAGCTTGATCGAGCACACCATCGGGCGGCAGGACGCGCAACAGAAACACAGGACAGACCCTGACCCGTCCCCACCTGAACCGGAGCTCGAGGAGGACGCGTGAGCGACACCACAGCGAGTCTGCGCCGCAAGATCGGCGGAGCCGGGGATCTCCAATCCGTCGTCCGCACGATGAAGGCCGTGGCCGCCTCGAGCATCGGCCAATACGAAAAATCGGTGCGCGCGCTGGCCGACTACTATCGCACGGTGGAGCTGGGGTTGGGCGCATGCCTGCGGGAAAGCGGACCGGCGCCCTTGATTGCAGAACGGAAAAGACAAACAGTTGCCAGTGCGATTGGCGCGGTCGTGTTCGGTTCAGACCAGGGACTGGTGGGCCAGTTTAACGATGTGGTGGCCGATTATGCGGTCAAGACGCTGGCGGCTCTGGCGGCCAAACCCGAGATCTGGGCCGTCGGTGAGCGCGTTCATGCGCGCCTGGCTGACGCGGGTCTGCCGCTGTTGGGGCGCTTCACCGTGCCGAACTCCGTCAAGGCCATCACCCCGCTCGTCGGGCAGATTCTCATGGAGAGCGAGACGCGCCGCAGCCAGGGTGAAGTCGCCGAACTTTACCTCTTCTACAACCGCCCGACGTCCGGGCCGGTTTATGCGCCCGTCAGTCAACGACTGCTGCCGCTGGACGAAAGCTGGCGACGCAAGCTGGCCGAACTTCCCTGGCCGACGGGAAACTTGCCCGAGGTCATGGGTGGCGGCACCGCGACCTTGCGGGCGCTCATCCGCGAATATCTTTTCGTTTCACTCTTTAGGGCATGCGCCGAATCCCTCGCGAGCGAGAACGCCAGCCGCCTGGCGGCGATGCAACGCGCCGACAAAAACATCGATGAATTGCTGGAGGAGCTCAACCGGACATTCCATCGTTTGCGCCAGAGTGGCATCGACGAGGAACTGTTCGACGTCATCTCCGGCTTCGAAGCACTGACCGCGGAGGAAAAACAATGACGAATACAGACGACCGAGAACACCGGTCGATCCTGCAAGGAATTGCCCATCGGGCGACGCTTGAAAGAAAACAGAGGATATCTACATGCTTTATGCGAAAGAGCTTCCGGGGAGAGGATCATTTTCACCGCGACCTTGCGGAAGCGCAGACCATTGTCAACCATGCTTTGGGCGCGGTTAAAACAGTCCATAAAGGAACGAAAGGACTACTATGCTAAACAAAGCCAAAACACTATCCAGTTACAAATTGGCCGACCTTGATGGAGAAACCGGGAAGGTCATAGAATTTTACTTCGACGACCGGCACTGGGCAATCCGCTATCTGGTCGCCGACACGGCAGGAAGTAAGCTGCTTATGGGCAGGCAGGTGTTGATCTCCCCGTATGCGCTGGTCGCCGTCATGAAAGAAGAGCAACGCATCGCCATCGATTTGACCCAACAGCAAATCGAGAGAAGCCCATCCTTAACCAGTGACAAGCCCGTCTCGCGACAATTCGAGGAAGCCTATCACGGGTATTATGGTTGGCCGAATTATTGGGACGGCCCATACATGTGGGGGGTTCATCCCAACATTGTGCGTGACCGTGACAAATGGAGAGAATCCGTCGCTTGCTTTTCTCGCTCTATTGGTTCTCGTCGCCTGGTTCGGGCCTACGGCACTGCTCCGCCATGTGAAAACGGAGAGCCGCCATAGATGACCTGTGTTGGTATTTTTTAATCTGCTTCAGGTTTCATAATCAAAAGACTCCGATGTGTCGAACATTGAAACACCTTTAGATATTTTGAAGCAGCGCTATGCAAGTGGTGAAATTGACAAAGAGGAATTTGAGCGCAAGAAAAATGACTTGAAATCATAAGGCAACCCTGCTGTGCCCCAGATTATTCCAAACAATCAGATTACCCTGCTGCAAAACGGCGAAGCTTATTTTCCGGCGATCGAAGCGGCGCTGGACCGGGCCGTGCATGAAATTTATCTGGAAAGCTATATTTTTAAAAATGACAATACTGGACAACACATTGCGGAAGCGCTCAGGCGGGCGGCCTTGCGGGGCGTCAAAACCCACCTTCTGATCGATGGCTTCGGTTCGCATGGTTTGCCGAAAACCATGGTCGATTACCTTGCGGCGGCAGGAGTAATGGTGCTGAAGTTCCGGCCCAAGACATCGCCCTGGACCCTGCGGCGCCGGAGATTGCGTCGCTTGCACCGCAAAATTGTGGTCGTGGACCGGAAGATTGCATTTGTCGGCGGCATTAATATTATCGATGACATGGATTTGCCCGGTCAAACATCGCCTCGTTATGACTACGCCGTAAGTGTGGAAGGGCCGCTGGTGGAAGAAATCTATGATTCCGCCCGCCGGGTGTGGTCGCGAGTGGCCTGGAGCCGCTTGCGTCCCGGCTGGGTCCGGGACAAAGACCGACAAGCTCCTTCAACCGAACCCAGGGGCTTTATGCGCTCAGCTTTTCTAGTACGGGATAACATCCGCCACCGCCGCGATATTGAAGATGCCTATCTGCAGGCGATTGAACAGGCGCAATTCGAAATCATTATTGCCAACTCCTACTTTTTACCCGGATTGAATTTTCGTCATGCGCTTTTGGATGCAGCCGGGCGCGGTGTCCGGGTGATTTTGCTGTTGCAGGGAAGGGTGGAATATCCATTGCTGCATTACGCCACGCATGCTCTATATGGCAATTTTCTCGAAGCAGGAATGGAGATCTACGAATACCACCTCAGTCTTATGCACGCCAAAGTCGCTGTGATTGATGGACATTGGGCTACGGTGGGATCCTCAAATCTTGACCCTTTCAGCCTGCTGCTTTCTCTCGAGGCGAATGTCGTTGTTGACGATGAAAACTTTGCCAAAAAATTAAAGCAAAGCATCGAGCAGGCGGTCAAGCTGGGGGCGCGACCGGTATTTGCGAATAACTGGAAAACGCAGACCATCAGGCTGCGTCTGGCGAGCTGGCTAAGTTATGGTGTGGTACGCTTCATGGTCGGAATAGCGGGGTATGCCCCGGGGAAACAGTCCGGCCAGGTATAATCGATCGACCCCAGCCGGATCTGACGCTTATGGATCGTCGAATTCGACAGGGGACCGGAAAAGGGCAATTGAACGGCATCTTTGCGGATCGACTCGAAGCCATTGAAAACGACATCTTGATCAATACTTTCAAACAGGCGATCATCGATGGCACAACCGTTGAGGAACTTTACTGGCAAAACATCATGAGCCCCTATCCTTCACGGGAAAGCGACATCATCTACATGCTAAAGCCTTTGGTAAAGTGAAGGCTGCTTTTATCCCGAACATTTGCGATTTGTTTTTTCCGGTTTAGCCGGGTTAGGAGGCAGAAAGAATATGAAAAAATATATTTTATACGGAATGTTGGTGCTATCTTTATGCGGGCCGAATATAGTACAGGCGGCCGCATGAATGAGTTTAAAGATCAGGTAATTCTAAAAGATTTTTTGATGAACTCCTGGAATTGTCATGTTCGCTTTTTCACTATTTGCCGTCGACGAGTTCACGCAAAACCCCCTGCTTGTCGATAAGTTCATCGTAGGTTCCCATTTCGATGATCTTGCCGCCTTTCATCACCGCAACCCGGTCATAATTTTTAATGATATCCAGGCGATGAACCACGGCAATCAGAGTGCTTTTTCCTTTCCATTGGGTTTCGAGCAGGTTCTGGATGCGCGCCTGGGAATCGTTGTCCAGTCCGGACGTGGCCTCATCCATTATCATGACAGGTGGTTTTTTAAGAAATATTCTGGCAATGGCTAATTTCTGGCGCTGTCCGCCGGAAAGGTTGTCTCCTTTTGTTCCGACCGGGTAGTTCATTCCCATTTCGATGATGTCTTCTAAGAAATCTTCTTTGATAAGAAGCTGATGAATACAGGTATTGACTTTTTCCTGTGCAGCGGAGGATTCTTCTTTGAGCTTTCCAAAGAATATGTTGGTCAGAATGGATTGAGCGTGCATGTAGTTGGACATCTGGCAAAACGAAATGGCATCGGGGGCAGCAGCAGTGATTTTTTCCTTAAACAATACGCGCCCTTCCAGGATCCGATTCTCAAATTTTTTCGGAAGATGAAAAAAATGATGCTTTTGAGGAATAAAGTCCAGCATCAGTCGTAAGATTTTGTTGCGTCCTTTGCTCGAGACTTTTTGAATCCCTTTCTTTTTAACCTTGAAACATAGCATTTTGTAATCGTCGATTTCCTCAGGATCAATGAGACCAAGCTTCAATATTTCTTCATCGGAAGATCGACGATCTGAAAATTTAATCAGTGCTTCGATGAAGGAAACCCCTGAATCTAAAAGCAGCTCCATAAACGCCGCTTCAGCCAAAACCTCATTAAAAACTTCATTTTGAGGCAGATTTCCAGCATTAAAAGCGTCGTCTAAAGGATCGCCGAAAAGGATATTTTCAGCCACACTGGAGTTGTAAAGATAAATGTTTGGATCATAAAATTCGATAAATTCTGCCAGATCTTCGCCATAATCCTGTTGAAAGGTTTTACGCAGGGCTAATATTTCCCCAATAATGTCTTTATGTTTGTTTTCGTCTAAAACTGTATTTAATCCGAAACGCAGCACATCGACAAAAAGCCCGGTCTGTTGGAGCACCAGGATGCGGTCATCCAAACTGGGCATCTTTGACTGCCCATCTGCCTGCTCTTTTTCAGCCTTGGCCATAACCGCATATAGCAAATTTTCATCGATGCTGCCTTCGAATATGAATGGCGTCTGTGAGACAAAACCGATGCTGTGGGTGATATCTTCTTTGGACAGCTGCGAAACTTCCTTTTGGTCGATTAGTATTTTACCGCCGGTATATTTATACAGTTGCGCAATGCATTGAACCAAGGTGCTTTTGCCGCTTCCGGAAAAACCTACCAGCGCCATATGCTCGCCGTGATTTAAATCAAAATTGATCTCGGACAACAGTTGAGTGCCGTCTTCGACCACAAATGATAAATCGTTGACTTCGATGCTGCCGTCCAGTTCATAGGGCTGGCGCCCCTTTGGAACCAATTGATGTTCCGGCTCGACATTAAAGTATTCCATTGTTCGGCTGTAAGTCACACTGGCAGTCTGATAGGCCTGGTAAAACTGAATCAGCTCCTTCCAGGGATCGTAAAGCTTTTCCTGGGCTGATAAAAAAGCTACCAGAGCACCCAATTCCAATCGTCCGTTAATGGCCAGATATCCGCCGAGTGCAAACACCAGAAGACGACTGAAATTGGTAAACAAACTATTGATGGTCTTGACGGCGAGCCGGTAAAGATTCCATATGATCCTGATTTTCCGCAAATGATCGACTATGCTTGCGAATTTCTTATTTTCAATTGAAAATGCACCGTTGGCCTGGATTTCATGAATACCGGCTATGGATTCACCAACCTTACTGGATACCTTGCGTCCGGCATCCACCCGCTTGCGGTTATAAATGTTCACACGTTTTTGCAGCAGTGACACCAGCAAGACCACCACTGGATAAATGCTGAGCGTGATAGCCGCCAAAAGCGGATTCAACCAGAACAGATAACCGGCAAACGCCAATAGCATCAGCAAATTGGTCACCGGAATGGCAATCGCCATTCCGACAAAATCACCGGCTATCGCAAGCTCCGTCGTTAAAGCACCCACAACCATGCCCGGCTGCGTGGTTCGATAAAAAATTAATGGGATTGTCAAAATATGAGCGTATAACGCCTTGCGCATATCGGCCAGGGTTCGCTGCCCGATGACGTTTTGTAAAATATTAATTAAATATTTCAACATACTGGCGGCAATAACCGCAATCAGATATAGTCCACAATAAAATACCAGCAGGTCAAATTTCCTTAAGTTAATTGCGTCGTTGATGATGCGTCTTTGCATCTCCAGCGGGAAAACATTTGCAAAAACAGCAAAAATTGCAGCGATAACCAAAACAAGTTGAAGCCTTGTGTTTTTAGAAATGATCCATGAAATGAGCGACCTATGGACAACGAGGGTATGCGCTTCGGCCATTGTGATCTTCTCCTTATTCTTCAATAATGGGTGGATTCCAATTTCGTTGATTTCCGGCAATATGAATATTCTGACTGTTTACGAAACTAAACTGATTAAGCTCTATGAGCCGACATCGTTAGCTGCGGATAAAATACTGCCGGTTTCCCGAGGTGTATTTTGCTTGACAGGATAAGATATCAAAGACTTAGCACCCATGCAAAAACCGATACGTCATTTAAAATCCACCCTCAGGAATCTTCCCTGCCTTCTCTGTATCCCCGCTCGAACTCGGATTTGGCTTTTGTGAAACTTGCCTTGAGAATTTCCCATGAATTTTCAAGCCCCTGCTTAAGATCCTCCCAGGGCCCTTCGCCGGCCTGTTGCAGTTCCCCGATTTTATCCCCAACTTCTTTAAGCCTTGCACGTAAATCAGTAATCCGTTTGTGATACTCGATTTTCGCCCCGGCCTCTGCCTGATCGGACCTATCTTCTAGCTTGTTGATATCGGCGTTCCATTCGTCCAATTGAGCTTTCAGCTTTTGCACATAGGCGTCTCTTTTCTCGTTCATCTTAATCGTCTCCTTTCAGTTTGCATTTTCGATATTAATGATTCTGCGTCTCCTAACTATATGTGTATTAATTCCATACTTCAATCTGCAATTCGTCACTTGTCCCAGGCCTCAACGCCTTCTTTAAGTTTAGCTAGTTTCCATCCACAAATGGCCTTTTTGCCCAATTTCTGCGTCAATCTGCGCCCTTGCTTGTGCGGCGTAGCAAGCTACGCCTCCGCGCAACGGCTTGATTTCCTTGGACTTGGGCAAAAATTCTCATTTCTGGATTGGAAACACTATCAGGTGCCCATCATTGTAAAAACCCTTTGAGGATGGGCACTAGCTAAGTGTTCCGGGTTTGCCATTTTGCTTTTTTCCTTTCTCCGTTTCTGAATTTTTATCTTGGCTCCGGCGCTCGCTTTTCCTTACACTGCACCTGCGCAATCGTGCCTATTGCCCGTTGACGCTTGAAGTCCGCGTAAGCCCTGCGGTTCAGGCAAAGATTGTTCCGATAAGGTTTTCGTCCACCACCGGCAGAATTCCCCACACCACATCAAATACCCGAAAAATTATGGTTATATATGACCATTGTTCATATTTAACCGTAATTATACGTTCAGTTCTCTCCCCGTTGACAGTCGCTCCTATATAAATTTTAAATGATAAATCAATATGTTGAGTTCATTGTAGTTAAACTTTTCCAATCTGGCATGGAGTTTGATCATACAATTTTGGACAGTTTAAATTTTTGGTTAACGTGCCGACGGAAACAGTTCCAATTTTGCTCGGAATTAATAGTTTCGGTATCCTTGAAAGCATAAAAACCTAATTCCCTATATGTGCAGAAAGGAGTTTCAAGACATGAACGTTCTCCTGATTTACCCAAAGTTTCCGGATACGTTTTGGTCTTTCAAATACGCTTTAAATTTCATTCATAAGAAAGCCGCCAACCCGCCGCTGGGCCTGCTCACTGTCGCGGCCATGCTGCCTGATGATTTTCAAAAGCGTCTGGTGGATATGAACGTGGCCTGCCTTACCGATGACGACCTCTCATGGGCGGATATGGCCTTCATTGGAGCAATGGCGGTTCAACGGGACTCGGTTAAACAAATCATCGCCCGCTGCAAGCAGAGTGGATTGAAGATCATCGCAGGTGGACCGCTATTCACTGCGGAACCGGACGCGTTTGAGGGGGTAGACCATTTTGTCCTCAACGAGGCCGAACTCACGTTGCCGTCTTTTCTTGAGGACCTGAAAAACCGGCGTCCGGAAAAGATCTACAAGGCAGCCGGTTTCTGCGATCTTCATGACACTCCCATCCCCTCATGGGATTTGATCCGCATGAAAGCATATGCATCCATGAGCATTCAGTTTTCCAGAGGGTGCCCGTTCAAATGCGACTTTTGCAGTGTGACGGCTCTTTTCGGTCATCGGCCACGCCTGAAAAAATCTCAACAGGTACTGGCAGAGTTGGACCGTATTTATGCCGCCGGTTGGCGCGGCAACATTTTTTTTGTTGACGACAATTTTATCGGCAACAAACAATATCTGAAGACACGTCTGTTGCCGGCGTTGATCGAATGGCGCAGGGATAAAAAGGGCTGTGTCTTTTATACGGAAGCCTCGATAAATTTGGCGGACGACCCCGAACTCCTGGACCTGATGGTCAAAGCGGGATTTGATTCGGTGTTTATCGGAATCGAGTCGACCGATGAGGACAGTCTGACGGAATGCCGCAAAAATCAAAACAAAAATCGGGATCTGCTTCAAAATGTCAAAATTATCCAGCATTCCGGATTACAGGTTACGGGTGGGTTTATTATCGGCTTCGACAACGACACCCCGTCTACTTTCCGGCGACAGATCGATTTCATTCAGAAAAGCGGAATTGTAACCGCAATGGTAGGAATACTGAATGCTCCGCCGGGAACCAGCCTCTTTGATCGCCTTCAGAGGGAAAACCGGGTGGTCGGTGAGGTTTCCGACGACAATGTTGATGGAACTACCAATATTATTCCGAAAATGGGTTTGCCCGCACTTTTAGAAGGCTACCGGTCGATTATGGGACATATCTATTCTCCCAGGCACTATTACCGGCGGGTGAAGATTTTTCTTGCTGAGTTCGGAACTCCTGGAGCTCGAACGCCTATGGATTTCCAGCGGGTCCTTGCATTCTTCCACTCAAGCTTTCGGCTCGGTATTTTAGGAAAGGAAAGGTTCCAGTACTGGTATCTGCTGCTCTGGACCCTGATCCGCAAACCTAGGCTATTGCCATTGGCTGTCACCCTTGCAATATATGGCCATCACTTCCGGAAGATATGCGACTTATATATTCTCTGAGTCAGGATTTTAATTAACGGCAATAGGATGCGGCCCACGTTCAGGGTGTTATAGACTGCTTGCTTTGTGGGAGATGACGACGATCATCGTCCTGATTTTCGGCTACCTTGCCATGATCCTGTCTTGATCATGGCAGCAGTAACCTGAGAACCTTTAATTTTATTTAATCAACCAACACATATTAAAGGAGAAGCCATGATTTCAAACATTCTTGTGCCGACAGACGGATCAATTGCAGCTCAAAAGGCCGCCAGGTATGCCATTGACCTCGCAAAACAATTGAAGTGCTCGATAATTGTTCTGAGCGTTATTGATAACCGCTCACTTATGGCCCAGACAATTCCTGCCCGGGAGAACGCTCGGCATATTATAGAGCCTATCGAGAATTATCTGAGAGAGGCTGCAGAGGAGTATGCAAGAGAAATTAAGGGAATCTGCGATGAAAACGGTGTCCGATCAAAGATTTTGGTAACATCAGGACATCCTGCCGAAGAAATATCAAAAGAATCTGAGAGTTCCAAAGCAGATCTTATTGTTATGGGTTCGCATGGGAGAAGCGCTTTAGCTGCCGCATTCCTCGGCAGCGTTGCATACAGCATCATCCACAATGAGACGAAAATTCCTGTTCTTGTGGTCAGGATATGATGGTCGAGGATTTAGGGCTTTGGTAAAAAATATTTGAATTAAAAAAACGAGGAAAGCAATGGGACAATACAATCTGAACCGCATCTTTAAACCGCGTCATGTTGCCGTGGTGGGGGCTAGCGAAAAAGCGGGAACCATCGGCACTGCGTTGATGAAAAATCTTATTGACGGCGGGTTTTCTGGAATGCTGCTGCCGGTGAATCCTAAATATAAAACCATCCACGGGCATGAATCCTTCGGATCGATTTCCGCCCTGGAGGCCGGAGTGGACCTTGCGATTATCGCCACGCCGATTCATAGCGTTGCCGATATCGTGAGCGAATGCGTTGAAAAAAAAGTCGGCGGCGCAATTATTATTTCGGCGGGGGGCAAGGAAGTCGGTGAACAGGGCCGCGTGATAGAAGAAAAGATTCGGCGGATCGCTTATGGCGGCGGTCTTCGTATCGTGGGGCCGAACTGTATGGGCATCATCCGGCCCGGGGCGAACCTCAACGCCAGCTTTGCCTCCGAGATGCCCGCGGCCGGAAATCTGGCATTTGTATCCCAGAGCGGCGCCATTTGTTCGGCGATTCTTGATCTGGCCGTGAAGGATCGCATCGGATTCAGTCATTTTGTCAGCATCGGCTCCATGCTGGACGTTGATTTTGGAGATATGATCGACTACCTCGGAAATGATTCCTCGGCAAAAAGCATTCTATTGTACATCGAAAGCCTGACGAATTTCCGCAAATTCATGAGCGCCGCGCGTTCAGTGTCTCGGATCAAACCCATCATCGTCCTCAAATCCGGTAGAAGTCCTGCCGGTGCAAAGGCCGCTGCCTCTCACACGGGCGCCATGGCTGGAGAAGATGCCGTATATGATGCCGCCTTCAAGCGCGCCGGCATCGTGCGTGTGGACACCATCGAAGAACTCTTCGACTGCGCGGAACTGATGGCCAAGCAACCGCATCCGCACGGACCCCGGCTGGCTATCCTAACCAATGGCGGCGGGCCGGGTGTAATGGCGGCGGACACGCTTGCCAGGTATGGAAAAGAGCCCGCTTCCCTTGACCCTGATACGATGCAAGCGCTCGAAACATTCCTGCCGCCCTTCTGGAGTCGAGGAAACCCTATCGACATCCTCGGTGATGCGTCAGCGGAGCGGTATGGCCGCACTCTGGAGGTCTGCTTCAACTCGAAAAACCTGGACGGCGTACTTGTCATTCTCGCCCCCCAGGCCCTTACCGATCCGCTATCCGTGGCCGAGATGCTGGCCTCCGCTGTGAGCGGGCGCCGGTATCCCGTATTTACCTGCTGGATGGGCGGCAAAAGCATCGGAAAGGCGGTTGAGATCTTAAATCAAGCGGGAATTCCCACGTATGAGACACCGGAACGGGCGGTCAGAGCTTTTCTTTACATGGTTGAATATGCCAGAAACCTTGAAATGCTTTTGGAAATTCCCCCGAAATTGACCGGCCACATGGTCTTCGATCAGGAAAAAGCCCGAAAGCTGCTTTCGAGTGCCCCCGCACGGGGATTCATGCCGGAATCGGATTCCAGGGAAATGCTCATGGCTTACGGCCTGCCCGTGATCAAGACGGAAATAGCCAAGACCAAGGCCCACGCCGCGAGTATCGGCCGGGAAGCGGGTTACCCACTGGTCATGAAGGTGCACTCGCCGGACATCACCCATAAGACCGATGCCGGCGGCATTCGTCTTGATTTGCGTTGCGAGGCGGATGTTTGCGAAGCCTACCGCCAAATTATATCCTCGGCACGCCGGTACAAACCCGATGCCCGGATTGAGGGGGTAACGATTCAGCCGTATTTTTCAAACCCGGATTTTGAAATTTTAATCGGGGCCAAGCGCGATCCCAATTTCGGTCCGGTCATTCTTTTCGGAATGGGCGGAATTTACACGGAAGTCTTAAAAGACAGGGCACTGGGACTTCCCCCCATGAACCGATTGCTGGCCCGGCGGCTCATGCAGGAAACCAAAGCCTACTCCCTGTTGAAAGGATACCGAAACCGCCCTGCCGCCGACATGGAACGACTTGAAGAAATGATTGTTCGGCTCTCGCAACTTTTGATCGATATCCCCGAAATTGTCGAACTGGACATGAATCCGGTTCTGATCAAAGACGGCAATCCCGTTGCGGTCGATGCCCGCATACTCGTTTCGCCGCTTGGGATTCCTTCCTCCCTGCATTTGGTAATCGGTCCGTATCCGGAGGAAGATGAGTCCCATATGGTCAGCATTGATGGGCGCCGCATTTTTATCCGGCCCGTCAAGCCCGAAGACGCCCCGCTATTTACGGCGTTGTTCAAGGTGCTTTCGCCCACGACGATCTATTATCGTTTTTTCGGGATGCTAAAAGAATTAAAACCCGAGATGCTGGCCAGGTTCACCCAAATCGATTACGATCGGGAGGTTGCGCTGGTTGCCATCGATGAAGATTCGCAAACCGACAGTATGCTGGGAGTTGCAAGAATCATCGGCGATCCGGATGGAAAGACGGGTGAATTCGCCATTCTGGTGGGTGATGCCTGGCAGGGCAAGGGCATTGGTTCGAACCTGCTGGAAAAATGCCTGTCAATTGCCGAAAGGCAAGGCTTTAAAACGGTACACGGCATCGTGTTACATGAGAACAGGAACATGCTCGCGCTGGGAAAAAAGTTGGGTTTTGAAATAAAAAAAGACGCCGACTCAGCCGACAATGAGCTGGTTATTCATTTCGGAGGAAAGCGGACATGAGTTTCAGTTCCGATAAACGAAGCTGACAAACCATCGTCGCCCATAACACCTATTTGACCTAAAAAGGCTCATATATGACCACTGGTTAAATATGATCTTTTTAATATGGCTGTAAATGACAGCCCGGTAAATGCTATTTTAACTAATTATCTATATAAATCAGAATGATGGGTGACGTGAAGCAGAGTGTTAGAAACCTGGCACAAAAATTGAGTATATAAACTAGTGAATAACGGCATATATATTTAATGAAAAACTGGAGGAATACCATGAAATCAAGCACGCAAGATAACGCAGAAGGCAAGATGCACCAAGTGAAGGGTAAGATCAAGGAGGTCGCCGGGAAAGTCAGCATGAATCCTGATCTGGAAGCCGAAGGCAAAAACGAAAATTTAGACGGAAAAATTCAAGATAAGATCGGAAAGGTCAAGAAGGTCCTGGGGAAATAGAGTGGCTTATGGAGCAGGGGTATATCGGTTTAAATAAGATCCAATAAACTCTTTCACAAATGCATAACAATGTGAAACTCACGGCCAAGGTGCCCGCACTCGTGATCCTGGATAGTATTATCATTGTGGTGGCGGGGATAAAGGCTGCCAGTTCTATCCTGGTTCCTTTTTTTTCTGGCGGTGTTCATGGCCGTCAATTGGCACTCCGTGTTGAATCCGCTCAAGGATGCCCCATGACTGTTCCGTTGATCGAATTCAAGAACGTGACCAAGCGGTTCGGACCTCGAACAATTCTCGAGCGCGTCAATCTGCATATCTACGAGGAGCAGGTCACGACGATTATAGGTCTGAGCGGTTCAGGCAAGAGCGTTCTCCTCAAACTCATCGTCGGATTGCTCAAGCCGGACGAGGGTAGCATTCTTCTCCGAGGGAAACCTTTCCACCAGATGGAAAAGAAGGAAATAAAGACCTGCTTAGGCCAGATGAGTTACATGTTTCAAGGCAATGCTCTCTTCGACTCGATGACGGTTTATGAGAATATCGCCACCCCCATTCGGGGAACGACGAACTTGAGCAAAGCGGAAATCGATCGCAGGGTCATGGCCAGAATCGAACAGGCAGAGCTCAACGAAGCGGCGCTGAAATATCCCTCGCAGATCTCGGGGGGTATGCAAAAGAGAGTGGCACTGGCGCGAGCCTTGATTACCGATCCTCAGATTGTGCTTTTTGACGAACCCACCACGGGGCTAGATCCTGTCCGCAAAAATGCGATTTTGAGCATGATCGCCCAATATCACAAAAAATTCGGTTTTACCGCGATTCTGGTCAGCCACGAGATCCCGGATATTTTTTTTATCTCAAACCGCATTCTCGCTCTCTACGATCAAACGATCGTTTTTCAGGGCACACCGGAGGAACTCGAAAACTTTGACCACCCTTTCAAAGATGAAGTTCTCAAGAGCATCGAAGGATTGCAGGAAGAATTAACCGGCCTTTATTCCAGACGATATTTTAAGGCGCGGTATCAAACCGAGCTGAATCGTGGAGCATTCCGTGAGACATATGCGATTGTGGTTTTTACGTTGGAGAACCTGGATGCCATCAGCGCCGGTTTGGGTCATAAAGCGGCGCCGGAGGTCATACGATGGATAGGCGTATTTATAGATAAACACTTTGGCGCCGTGGGCGGGTTCTCCACCCGTCAAAGCACCAATGAATTTGTGACGGTGCTCCCCAATTCGGATCTGACCGAAGTCAAGGGTATTCTCGGAGATTTTACCAAGGATTTTCAAGAGCAGGGAATCCGTCAGATTCGATATGGAGCCAATAAGAGCGCCGCGTTAATGGAAGACGTTGAATTCGCGATCCGCGCCGGAATTGCCCAAGGTCATCAAGGCCAAACCACTGTCGAATTGGAATCCATCATAGCGCTTGCGAGGCATGATCAGAAGGAAATCGTCCGACTCCGTTGCGACACATGGGGTGAAACGAATTAAAATAGCAACTCCTTCAATTTTTATTCTCGCACGCAAAATACCCACACCAAATCGAAGATCCGCAAAAAATATGATGATATATGACCATTGGTTATATGTAGCCACAATTTTACGTTCGGTCTTCTCTCCATTGTCAGTCGCTTATATATAATTATTCAATGATAAATCGACGCGTTGCGTTCAATATAGCGAAGCTTTTTCAATTTGGCACAAAGTTTGATTATATAATATTTGGCAGTTTGAATTTTTGGTGAAGGTGCGGATGGAAACAGATCATACGAATGCGTTAAGGAGCCTACTGATATGAACGTTCTTCTGATTTATCCAAAATTTCCGGATACGTTCTGGTCTTTCACTTACGCTTTGAGTTTTATCGGAAAGAAAGCGGCTTTCCCGCCGCTCGGCCTGCTCACCGTTGCGACCCTTTTGCCGGAGGGATGGCCCAAGCGTCTGGTGGACGTAAATGTGGATAGCCTAACAGATGAAGATCTTTTATGGGCGGATATGGCTTTTATCGGAGGCATGGCGGTTCAGCGAAAATCGGCCAAACAAATTATCGCCCGTTGCAGCGCTTTGAATTTAAAAGTCGTTGCCGGGGGACCGCTTTTTACGTCTGAACCCGATGAATTCAAGCAGGTGGATCATCTCGTGCTCGACGAAGCGGAGCTTACACTGCCGGCCTTTTTGTCGGACTTGCACAAGGGACAACCGCAAAAGGTTTACAGGGCTTCGCATTTCTGCGATCTTGGCGACACCCCGGCCCCCTCCTTTGATCTTATAGAGATGAAACGATATGCGTCCATGAGCATTCAGTTTTCCAGGGGATGCCCGTTTAACTGCGAATTCTGCAATGTGACGGCATTATTCGGCCACCGGTCGCGTCTAAAAACACCTCAACAAATCATCTCTGAACTGAACCGTATTTATGCTTCCGGTTGGCGCGGCAGTATATTTTTTGTTGACGACAATTTTATTGGAAATAAGAATTATCTTAAAACCCATTTGCTTCCGGCCCTGATCGAATGGCGCCAGGATAAAAAGGGATGTGTCTTTTTCACGGAAGCCTCCATCAATCTTGCCGATGATCCTGAACTCCTGGACATGATGGTAACGGCCGGATTCGATTCCGTTTTTATCGGCATCGAGTCGCCCGATGAGGGATGCCTTACGGAATGCCATAAAACCCAGAACAAAAACCGGGATCTCCTTGAAAGCGTCGCGATTATCCACCGTTCAGGCTTACAGGTGATGGGCGGTTTTATTGTGGGCTTTGACAGCGATAAGCCTTCTATTTTCCAGCGGCAGATCGATTTCATTCAGAAGAGCGGAATCGTAACCGCAATGGTGGGAATGCTTCAGGCTCCTCCGGGAACCCGCCTCTTTGACCGGCTTCAACGCGAAAGCCGGGTTGTCAATAGCTTTTCCGGAGATAATGTCGATGGCACAACCAATATCATTCCCCGCATGGGGCTCGACAGGCTTTTGGACGGCTATCAATCGATTATGAAACAGATTTATTCTCCGAAAAACTACTACCGGCGGGTCAGAACATTACTGAGGGAACTAAAGGCGCCTGAAGTCAACCAGCCGTTAGATATTCAGCGGTTGCTTTCATTTTTTCGATCCGCTTTTCGGCTCGGGGTTTTGGGTAAGGAGCGTTTTCATTACTGGCAGCTGATGCTCTGGACACTGGTCTGCAAGCCCAGACAGATTTCGGTGGCAATAACTCTTTCAATATACGGCTATCATTATCGTAGAATATGCGAACGATATATCCTTTAAGCCGGGCTGCAATCGGGTCGCTTACAGAAATGCCTGCTTGCAGAAAAATAGGAAAATGAAAATGGCAGCCAATGAAAATAAAGACCCAATCGGCAATTTAGTGGAAAAACTTCGTTCCCTACTCGGTTTCCAGGAACGCCCGAAAAATACCTTGCCCCCCAAGGCTCATTTCAGCATCTGGTATTTCCTAATCGCCATATTTTTATTCAGCTACCTGCAACAAAACTATTTTTCTTCAAAAGTGGAGACAATCCCTTACAGTCAGTTCAAACAATACATCGCAGACGGCGACATTACCGGCTTGATCATCGGGCCGGAAAATATAAACGGGACGCTAAAGGGAACGCCGACCCAAAAGTTTACCACGCTTCGGGTGACTGATCCCGACCTGGTGAAGGATCTGGATGATCACAAGATCGCTTACTCCGGACACTATGAGAGTCAATTTGTGAGCACGCTTCTCTCCTGGATTATTCCCATTGGCATTTTTTTCCTGATCTGGCGGTTTGCCATGAAAAAGATGGGGCCGGGAATGGGAGTGATGTCTTTCAGCAAGAGCAAAGCCAAGATTTTTGCCGAGAGTGAAACCAAGGTCGCTTTCGCCGATGCCGCCGGTATCGACGAGGCCAAAGAAGAGCTCCAGGAAGTAGTTGAATTTTTAAGTAATCCAGGTAAATTCCAAAAACTGGGGGGCAGGATTCCCAAAGGGGTGCTTCTGGTCGGTCCGCCGGGAACCGGCAAAACCCTTCTGGCCAGGGCCGTCGCCGGGGAGGCCAAAGTGCCTTTTTTCAGCATCAGCGGGTCCGAGTTTGTGGAAATGTTTGTCGGTGTGGGCGCTGCCCGAGTGCGCGATCTTTTCGCGCAGGCCGCCGGCCAGGCCCCCTGCATCATCTTTATCGATGAACTGGACGCGTTGGGCAAAGCCCGTGGAATGAATGTCATGGGAGGTCATGACGAACGCGAGCAGACGCTTAACCAGCTCCTGGTGGAAATGGATGGGTTTGAAACAAACAAAGGCGTCATCATCATGGCCGCCACCAATCGGCCCGAAATCCTGGATGCTGCCTTGCTGCGCCCAGGTCGGTTTGATCGGCAAGTTCTGGTCGACCGCCCAGATATAAACGGACGCGAAGCCATCCTGAAAATTCACTCCCAAAATGTCGTTTTGGGCTCCGAGGTTGATTTGCGTCTGATTGCCGGCCGTACGCCAGGCTTTGTGGGAGCAGACCTGGCCAACCTCATAAATGAGGCCGCTCTTCTGGCGGCCCGCAAAGATAAAGAGGAGGTGGGACTGGCGGATTTCGACGAGGCCATCGACCGGGTGGTTGCGGGCCTGCAGAAAAAAAACCGGTTGATGAATGCCCGGGAGAAAGAAATTGTGGCCTTTCATGAGTCCGGGCATGCGATTGTGGCTGAATCTGTCGACTATGCCGACCCGGTGCACAAGGTATCAATTATCCCCCGGGGAATTGCGGCGCTCGGATATACCCAACAGCAACCCACCGAGGACCGCTATCTAATGACGCGTTCGGAGCTGCTCGACCGGCTGGCCGTTCTTTTAGGAGGCAGGGTGGCGGAGGAGTTGGTTTTCGGAGAAATCTCCACCGGGGCCCAAAACGATCTGCAGCGGGTAACCGACATTGCACGGTCCATGGTTACGGAATATGGTATGAGCGATCGTCTGGGGCTAGTGAGCTATGAGCGCCCGCGCCAGCCGATGTTTATGCCGGAAGGTTTTGCCAATGGTAAAAATTACAGTGAAGCGAAAGCCGCCCAAATAGACGAAGAGGTCGCCCGGTTTGTCGAGGAAGGTCATCAGAGGGTGCTAAAAATCCTTGCTGAGCGGCGGGACGTTCTGGATGATTTGGCCCATCTCCTTTCGCAGAAAGAAAGTGTGCAGGGAGATGAGCTCAGAATGATGCTGTCCAAGTCCACCACCGCCGAAATGGCGAATTGATCACCTGGAAGAATATAGCAGCACGAGCACGATTATTTCCGCAAATTCATGAGTGCCGCGCGTTCAGTGTCCCGGGTCAAACCCATCATCGTCCTGAAACCCTGCAAGCGTTGCATGCCTTCCTGCCGTTCTTCTGGAGCCGGGGCAACCCAATCGATATACTCGGTGATGCTTGTTTCTCCGCTTGCGGTTCCTTCCTCCCTGCATTTGGTGATCGGGCCATATCCGGAAGAGATGAGTCCGACTACCAACAATAATAGCGCAGATACATTCCAGCCGGATTAGGGAAAGATCGGTCCCTTTCAAGGATTTTTCAATAAGATCGTTCATTTATTCACAAAAGTGAAACTGATGGTCAAACAGCACCTGACACCGAGCAAGGAGGTCCAGTGCCGGAGCTTCGATACCAGGACATAAAATCGGCAGCATACATCCATGCCATAATCCACTATGCTGAAACGCTGCTTGGCATTCGTCTCAAGAACGTCAAAAAAAATCGGTATAGTTCCCTATGCCCATTCCACGCTGACACCAAAGATAGTTTGATGGTGTATGTCAATAAAAAGGATGAGGTCCGGTTCCATTGTTTTGGTGCGTGTAAGGGAGATTGGGACATTTACGACCTGATAATGCTGCGGAAGAAATATCGGTTCAGAACGGCCCAGCAGGTTTGGGCCGAGCATCTGGGTGTCAAGGAATTCAAGTCTTATGATGGCAGCAGTCCCTGTATTCCTGAACCGGACGAAACACCGGAGCCCGATGATACGGTTGGTTTTGTCAAACCGAAGGAAATTGATGAAAAGATTGTTGACGCCCTGGCTGATTCCGCCAACTTCTACAATGACCTTTTGATGTCAAATGAAGGCCGGTTCAAGCACATTTGGGATTATCTTGCCGGCCGGGGCGTCAAAAAAGACACGATCCGCAAGTTCAACATCGGCTACAGCCCGCCATACAGCAATGATCAGCACCAAGGCCGATCGCTGATAGCCAGTTTGTTCCCACGTTTTGAAATGGATTTCGAAGCCTTCAATGCGTTCTTGGATGGTGGATTGGTCAGGCTGTTGAACGATAGGACCGTGAAGGGATACGGATATTATTGCCGGCAGATCGATTTCAAACGGAAAGATCAATTTTCAAGAAATTACAGTGATTATTTAGCCGGACGGATTGTTTTCCCAATTTATGATGCCGATGCCTCTCTAACCGGATTTGCCGGCAGACGCCCGGACGACAGGGGAATTCGTTGGCTCAAACAACAAACCAGAGAAATTGCCCTTACTACCCAGAGCTGGCTTTATGGCATTGACAGGGCAGGGCGTTATATCCGGAAGTACCGGACAATCATACTGGTGGAGGGCATCTTTGATTATTTTGCCTTCTACAACCTGCTTCAAGACCAGGACAAAACGGTAGTGGTTTCGACATTGGGTTCCTATCTAACTTCCGAGGCGGCGAGCATTCTTAAAGGTCTTGATGTCGAGCACTTCATTGTCGCATACAACTGGGACGAGGCTGGTAGAAACCGCATCGAACGGATTGCGGCCAAATCAGGGGGGTGGGTCTATTACCTTGGCAGCCCGGCAGAAGGTCAGGACCCCTACAATATGCTGAAACCGGTGGTCAACGCCATCAGCGGATTTTCCCTGAAACACCTGAAAACCGATGCACAAGGCGCCGGCAGACGATAGGACCTAAAAATGGCTAATATCATAAAAGATGGTGTTCGGAAATCCCGATACAAATCGTAAGGAGGTTCTACAAGCAATAGTGATGTTTTTTGTCGTTATCGCGACATGCAGTGTGAGCAGTATATGGTTGCTAAAAAGAAAATTATCGAAAAGGTGATATTAGCATGGCAGGTAAACCGACATACAACGAATTGGAACAAGAAATTAAGCAACTTGAAAAAGAAATTTCAGAATACGTTCGCAAAACAGAAGATCTTAACAATGAACGGAAAGCGACCGAGTACAGCCATATAAGGCGCACAATAGGCCTGATGAATATAATTGATGAACTGAACAAAGAGATTAAGGCACTCAAACGATCTGATACTGTAAAACTGGGGCAGGTTTCTCGTAGGCTTGGAGAACGAATCAAAGAGTTAAACTGTCTCTATGATATCTCAAGTTTTAGAGATGCTCCTGACTTTTCACTGGACGACGTCCTTCAAGCAGTTGTTGATCTTATACCTCCTGCAATTCAATATCCTGAAATTACATGTGCCCGACTTGTTTTTGGGGATTATGAGGTTAAAACGAAAAACTTTACAGACACGATATGGAAACTATCGCGCGAAATCAAGGTAAACAATGAATGGATCGGCGCTCTGGAGGTGTGTTATCTCGAAGAAAGGCCGGAACTCGATGAGGGACCCTTTTTTAAGGAAGCAAAAAATCTAATAAACGCTATAGCTGAAAGTATCGCAAAAATCATCGAGCGCGAGGAAGCTGAGATCGAGATCAGAAAACACCAGGTCCGTATTGAAGCACTTATTAAAAATGCAAAAAAATTAAAAAAAGCTAGCAAATAATCGCAGATGGTTTAATCAAGGATATAGGTTATTAAGTAGGGAGAATGAAATGAAAATTTTCATTGGCAACCTTTCATATAATGTCACCGAAGGTGATTTGCACCAGGCTTTTGAGACCTTCGGCCAGGTCGCGTCCGCAACTGTTATCAAGGATGAGCAAAGTGGCCGATCGAAAGGCTTTGGATTTGTGGAAATGCCCAATCAAACTGAGGCTCAATCTGCAATCGAAGTGTTAAATGGCAAGGCCCTGAAGGGCAGAACGACAACCGTCAATAAGGCTCGGCCTCATGATGACAACCGTCGCGGTAAAGACAAAAAAGGGGGGCGTGATAGTGAAGGAGACAGAGATCGACGCGGAGGAGGAGAAAGACGCGGCAGGGGGCGTTACTGACACGACGATCATGATACTGATTTACCTTATACAGTTTGACTGCCGGCAGCACTCTTCAAAATGCGAATCAAGGTATCTTAGCGAAACCGGACCACAGAGACGAAAGTGATATTAGGACGTTGACAGTGGAGGAATATTTTGGCCAGAAACGACCTTATCTGCACAGGACAAATTTGATTTGATGTTTTGATGAATCATGAGTGGCCGGATGCCTTCTGGATTCATTCCCGGGAACCAATCCAACCAGGGGCAATCATGACCACTCACGAAAACAGCGTTAACGCAAACTGAATTTAATCGAACTTACAAAATCCCTCAAAAAACGCTGTGAAATTAAGAGGGTTTTACATCATCCCACCCATATCCTGAGACCCGGGGTGCATCTCTTTTTTCTCTTCGGGCTTTTCCGCGATCATGGCCTCGGTGGTCAACATTAATGAAGCCACACTTGCTGCATTTTGCAAAGCGAGGCGGACCACTTTGGTGGGGTCCATTATGCCTGCTTTGATCAGGTCTTCATAGGTGTCCGTTTCGGCATTGTAACCAACAGCGCCCTCGCTGTTTTTTACCTTATCGATGACGACGGAGCCTTCAGAACCGGCATTATTGGCAATCTGACGGAGTGGCTCCTCCATGGCACGCATGATGACCTTGACTCCCAGCTTTTGATCGGATTTGATTTTCATTTTCTCCAGCGCGGGCAAACATCGAACCAGCGCAACACCGCCGCCCGGTACGATCCCTTCCTCCACAGCCGCACGGGTAGCATTGAGGGCATCTTCAACCCGGGCTTTTTTCTCCTTCATTTCCGTTTCCGTAGCTGCGCCCACGTTGATCACCGCCACGCCTCCGATCAGTTTGGCCAGCCTTTCCTGCAGTTTTTCACGGTCGTAATCGGAGGTGGTATCATCGATCTGAGCACGAATCTGCTTGACCCGGCCCTCCAGGGTTGAACGCGAACCGCTTCCGTCAATAATGGTGGTGTTGTCCTTGTCGATATTGATCCGCTTGGCCTTGCCAAGGTCTGAGACGGCGAGGTTTTCCAATTTGATCCCTAAATCCTCGGATACGACCTGACCTCCGGTTAAAACGGCAATGTCCTCCAGCAAGGCTTTTCGTCTGTCGCCGAAACCGGGTGCCTTGACGGCGGCGACTTGCAGGGTGCCTCTCAATTTATTGACCACCAGGGTGGCCAACGCTTCGCCGTCCACATCTTCGGCAATGATGAATAAAGGTCGGCCCATTTTGGCGACTTGTTCAAGGATGGGTAAAAGATCTTTCATGCTGCTGATCTTTTTTTCATTGATCAAAATGTAAGCATCTTCCAGGGAGGCGACCATTTTTTCGGCATTGGTCACAAAATAGGGGGATAGGTATCCTCGATCAAACTGCATACCTTCTACAACTTCAAGGGTAGTATCCATGCTTTTGGCTTCTTCAACGGTGATGACGCCTTCCTTGCCGACTTTGTTCATGGCCTCGGCAATGATTTTGCCGATAGTTTCATCGTTGTTCGCCGATATGGTGCCGACCTGGGCAATTTCGCGCTGGTCTTGGGTGGGCTTACTCAAATTTTGAAGTTCTTTCACAACGATTGCAACCGCGGAATCTATTCCCCGCTTAATAGCCATGGGATCATTGCCGGCCGCCACCAACTTCTGCCCCTCTTCATAAATCGATCGGGCCAAAAGCGTCGCTGTGGTGGTACCGTCACCGGCCATGTCACTCGTTTTGCTGGCGACTTCCTTCACCATCTGGGCGCCCATGTTTTCAAATTTGTTCTCTAATACGATTTCTTTGGCCACGGTGACGCCGTCTTTGGTGACCGTTGGGGACCCCCAGGATTTATCGAGAACGACCGTTCTTCCTCTGGGGCCCAAAGTAACAACAACCGCATCCGCAAGGGACTTTACTCCCTTCAGCATCGCTTCACGTGCTTTTATGTTGTATTTTATCTGTTTAGCCATCTTAATCTTAACCTCCCTTTAGTTTTTATTCGATGACGCCAAGCACGTCATCCTCGCGCATGATAAGATATTCTTCAGCCTCTATTTTGACCTCAGTACCCGAATATTTGCCAAACAAAATCCGATCGCCTTTCTTGATTTCAAGCGCAATGCGCTTTCCATCTTCGTTGAGCTTACCGTTGCCGGCGGCAATAACTTTACCTTCAATTGGTTTTTCCTTGGCCGTATCCGGGATGATGATCCCCCCTTTTGTTTTTTCCTCTTCTTTAACGCGTTGCACTAGAACCCGATCCTGTAATGGCCTGAGTTTCATGTTACGAATCCTCCTTATGCTGAAAATGTGGAATGTTAGCTAGTTTCCATCCCCAAATGGCCTTTTTGCCCAATTTCTGCGTCAATCTGCGCCCTTGCTTGTGCGGCGCAGTAAACTGCGCCTCCGCGCAAGGACTCGATTTCCTTGAACTTGGGCAAAAATTCTCATTTCTCAATTGGAAACACCATCCGGTGCCCATCATCCATCATTGTAAAAGACCCTTTGATGGATGGGTACTAGCTAACGCTATAAACGCTGCCTCTGCCAAACGACTAAATGCCGTCCGCATCCTCCGTTCGAAACAGCATGACCCTCATCGAGTCGTGAACCGAAGAAAATTGTGTGTCAATGATGGTTTCGCCTGCATCAAGAAAAAGATGCCGCTCGAGCCTGCCTTCCAAAACGATCGCAAATGGATGGTATCAAGTCTTTCTTGAAGCTTATAAAGAAAGATTGTGATCTTTTGTTTTGAAATGAATCAACAAATGCAAGGGCGCAATCTGATTTGCTGTTGCGAGGCCAGCTCCGGTTTGATTGGAACCGGTATTGTGTTAGTTTGAGAAGTAGATAAGGCAAATGCTGTGATTTTATTTAATTCATAAACTATACATGCAAATCCATTTTGTCAAGCTTCTCCAGAATGAAAAACTGCTCAAAAAATCCGTCATTTTTGCAAATCCGCTTATCGTCGCCGTGGTTTTGATCGCCCAACCGGTTTATTGGATGGCGAACTTGCCTTGTGAAGTCACCCAAGGGATTTGTCAAATGAAGACAGAGTCGGGAAAAGACAAGTTGGTTTCACTGGTTGGGACACGAGTCTCACCTTCATTGGCACAGAGGGTTCGTCTACATAGACATGCTTCCGCGAGACTCCGAATTCCATGTAATTGACCGCGCCCAGGTCGGTGAAGAGAAAACCAGAATTGAGAAGGCAATCAACGATGTGCGCCAGGGCTTGAATATCGATGCGAAAGAATATTGAGGGCAAGTTGGGCAAGCATTCGGCAGATATTTTCCTCGCTCAAGAGGCTATCCTGCTTGACTCCTTTGTGGTTGAGGAAAGGAAAAGGATCTTGGAAGCAGACCTCATTAATGCCGAGCAGGTGGTCAGAACAGTATTTGAATGGTGGTCAGGGAATCCGGTAACACTCCCGTGTCGCTTTGCGCGGAGCTTGCGGGCCGGATCGATGTTATTTCCGGGTTGTTGAAAATCGGAATCAGGTCTCTCAGTGTGGCCGCCGCACGGGCTCCAGACGGGAGGAATGCGATCAGAAATTATAATTGAAATTTTTGAAAAGGTTGGGAATTGGGTTGGAATTTTAAAATTAAAGTTATAAAGCGTAAATCCTATAGGTTCCATGATCTAAGCGTACTATACGCTGAAAATTTATCAGGCTTTCTCCCACTAATCGGGAGAAGAACCTAAAATAATAGGTATAAATAAAGTGGTTGGTATGTGGTATTAAGCCACTGATTTTATTGTGGTACGCCCGGCTGGACTCGAACCAGCGACTTTCAGCTCCGGAGGCTGACGCTCTATCCACTGAGCTACGGGCGCAAATGGTTGCAGGGCCGCCGACAACGGCCCGGAATCATGTTTTGACGGTGAAATCTAATCTATAAGGACTGTCAAGTCAACCCTTTTTCAAGAGCTTCCTTGGCCTCGCCGACCACATACAGCGAGCCGGCAATACAGATGGCCTCCCGGGGACGGGATGTGTCGACGGCATGTTTTACGGCCTGTCCCACTTCCGGGATCACCGTGATGTCCGCAATCAGATGTCTGGCGGTTTCATAGAGGATTTGGGGTTCCAAGGCCCGATCTATTTTGGCCCGGGTCAGAATCAGCCGGTCCGCCGAGGCCAGCAGACTTTTTAGCATGGGCCGATAGGGTTTGTCATTCAAAATGCCGATAACCAGCGTCAATGGCCGCCCGGTCAGGCTGCCTGAAAGAAACCCGCTCAGATTCCGGGCAGCGGCGAGATTATGAGCACCGTCCAGAATAATGAGGGGGTCTTCAGAGACGATTTCCAGACGTCCCGGCCAACGGTTTTGGGCGAGACCATCCCGGATGCCGGTCGGCGTCAGGGTTGCCTGTTTTTTGCCGATCAGCTCGCAGGCGGCCAATACAAGGCCCGCATTGTCCACTTGATAACTGCCCGGTAACGCAGTCCGCATATTCTGCCAGACATTTTCGATACCAAAATAAGAGAAAGACTGCCGGTGAGTGCGCCGGACCTTGAAATCCGAACCCAGCCGGAATAGAGGGGCTTTTTTTTCATGGGCTGTTTTTTCTATGATGTCCAGGGCTTTTTTTTGCCGGACACCGGTGACAACCGGAATGCGCTTTTTTATGATGCCTGCTTTTTCCCCGGCTATCTGAGCCAGCGTGTGGCCCAAATATTCCCGGTGCTCCAGGGATATGTTGGTGATGATGGACAACGCCGGATTTATGATGTTGGTTGCGTCGAGCCTGCCGCCCATCCCGGTTTCGATAACGGCCCAGTCAACCTGCCGGGCGGCAAATTCGTACAATGCCATGGCGGTGGTAAATTCGAAAAAGGTGGGCTGCCGATCACCGCCATGGGCACGCTTTACGACTTCATAGGATTCCACCACCTCCGAGTTCGCGATCGGCTGGTTGTCGATCTGGATGCGTTCATTGAACCGGACCAGGTGAGGGGATGTGTAGAGCCCTGTTTTGTAGCCGTTGCGAATAAGTATGGATGCCAGGGAAGAGGCAACCGACCCTTTGCCATTGGTGCCGGCGACATGAATGCAGGTAAAGGCCTTCTGGGGATCGCCCAATTCGGACAGAATATTCCTGATGGTCGACAGGCCCAGCTTGATGCCGAACCTTCGAAAACCGTACATGGTCTTCAGGCAGCTGTTATAAGTAGTTTTATAGGCCATAATGCATTAAAAAAACCCGGTGAGAGAACGAACTTACCGGGTTTTTCCTTAATGAGCGGAGCGCCTTAGCGTCTATGCCGGGCTTTGGCGGCTGCGATCCTTTCTCTTCTCAGAGCTTCTCGTTGTTTGCGACGACGAAACTCACTGGGCTTTTCATAGCTTTTCTTTAATTTGAGACGCTTGAAAAGACCGTCGTTTTGAATCTTTTTTT
Source organism: uncultured delta proteobacterium (assembly GCA_963774425.1). Taxonomy (GTDB): domain Bacteria; phylum Desulfobacterota; class Desulfobacteria; order Desulfobacterales; family JAFDCJ01; genus JAFDCJ01. The sequence goes on from CAVZEZ010000002.1 coordinate 462,099, forward strand.
TCAAGATGCGCATTGCTTTTTCGATGTCATTGTCAATTACCCTGACCTCAATATCCTTCAAATACCTCGCCCCCTTTTTGCCACCGGATAACAATCAATGCATGGTATTTCCGATGGTTGATAAATTGACTCCAAAAATACTATCTATTACCGGATTATGCGACGATTGGCAAGAAAAAAATTTTCTTGACACCCATCGGGCATTCGGCCATACTTTGCCTCCAAAAAAACGACCCGCAGGGAGGGAGGAATCGATGTGCGGGTTTGCAGATATTCCACGGTTGGGAACGGAAAAACGTATATAACATACACGGAAAAAAGGAGGTTTGCAAATGCGGTTGATTCTATTGGGGGGGCCCGGAGCCGGCAAAGGCACTCAGGCGAATTACATCAAGAACAAGTATCAGATTCCGCAGATATCCACCGGGGATATGCTCAGGGCGGCGATCAAAGCGGGCACCGATTTGGGTAAGAAAGCCAAGGGATACATGGATTCCGGCGGACTTGTGCCTGATGATGTCATCATCGGCCTGGTCAAGGAGCGAATCAAGGAACCCGATTGCGAAAAAGGATTCTTGTTCGACGGATTCCCCCGTACCATTCCTCAAGCCGATGCCATGAAGGATGCCGGGGTATCCATTGACGCTGTAGTCGATATCAATGTTCCCGATGAAGAAATCATTAAGCGCATGAGTGGGCGGCGCGTGCATCTTGCCAGCGGGCGAACATACCACGTCACGTTCAATCCGCCGCAGCAGGAAGGAAAAGATGATGAGACCGGTGAGGAGCTCGTTCAACGGGATGACGACCGGGAAGAGACGGTTCGCAATCGGCTGGACGTGTATCATTCCCAGACCGAACCCCTGATCGACTATTACAAAAATTGGAAAAACGCCGGCGATCCGTCGGCGCCGAAATATGTCCGCATCGAAGGTGTCGGTAAAGTCGAGGAAATCAGGGATCAAGTTTTTGCAGCCCTGGATAAGATCGCCGCTTGAACATTCGCTGGCTGCACCGGCTGTTTTGCGGCAATCAGCACAGTGCATCACAGGGGCCCCCCAGTATTGCTATGTTCGGGTGAAAGCCGTTTTCGGACCTTTCCCCGGGAATCTGCTTCAGGAAAGGCGGGCGGGTGGGTCCAGCAGGTTGCCGACCAGCGCGAGCGCCTGTTCGCGTGTCCGGATCCGGTTCGCCAGATGGGCTTCAGCCACTTGCGTTAAAATACGTTTGAACCGTGCCGATGGCTTTAACCCGAATTCGGTGATCAAATCATCGCCGTTCAACAAGGCGGGTCGTGATGCCCTGGGCCGCAAGTCCCGGTAGTAGCACTTTAACAGCGAGCGGACAAAGCCGGTGAACGCCTGCAGTGCCTTCGGATTCGATGGGCTTTTCCGGCCCTTGCATCCCGCCAGGGAATGCAGTAGAACCACCGGCGTCAGAGTGCCGAATTCCATAAAAAAACGGATGAACGCGGCTTCGTTCAATTCGTTATCTTCACGCGCCTGAAATAATACAAACGGTTGCAGGTGGCCCGCGATAATCATGTCGATCCGATCTGTCTGTCGCCCGGAAAATCTGAGCCTTTGGCAGGTTTTTCGGGCCATGGCGGCACTTTCACGCGCGCAGACCGAGGCGGTATTCTCAGATTCCTGATCTTTACCAAATCGGATCCTCCCGCCGGGTGTCATTCGGACCGACGGTTTGCCGATATTGTGAAATAGGATCGACCACTTGACCAGCACGGCGCAGGTAACATCAACATCGCGATCAACCGGAGATCCCGGCAGGCCCATCGACAAATTTCCCTCGCTCAACATGTTTTCAAATTGTTTCAGACAGCTGAGGGTCTGCTCGAAAAGATCGTTGGACGAGGCGTCTGGCGATCGGAACATTTTTAGGGCAGACAGCTCCGGAAATATTTCGAACAGGAGCCCGCTTTGGGCCATCCGATGCAGATATACATGGGACCGGTCGCACTGCAGAAGTTTAAAAAACTCATCCCGGATACGTTCCGCGGCTGTTTGGCCGATTAACCGCGCTTGCCGGCCGATGATTTCGTGTGTGCCGGTTTCTATGGAAAAGTCGAACGAGGCTGCCAGACGGAAGGCCCGAATCAGACGCAGGGGGTCTTCGCGAAAGACATCACCGGATACCATGCGGATTTTTTTTGCCGCCAGGTCCCGCCGACCGCCATGTGGATCGACCAGATCCCCGGAAGATACCGTCACAGCCATTGCATTGACGGTAAAATCCCGTCTGCGCAGATCGTCTTCAATCGACTGGCCCTGGATCGGCATGATATCAAAAATTATGTTAGGCGCGATCACCCGCCGAATGGTCTGGGCCTGCGGGCCGAATTCGACCAGCCGTCCGTGAGTACTGGAAGCCAGGCGTTTCGCGAAAGATGCGGCATCGCCTTTGACGATGATATCGTAATCGAGTGGGACCCGGCTGCACAGGAGATCCCGGATGGAACCACCGACAACAAAAACGCCTTTTCTTTCGGGAAATATGTTAAAGTCGATTGGCAGAATCATCGCGGCTGCTTTAATGAAACCATATCGGACGAGACCTGCCGGCGGATGAAAAAAGGATGAAAGCGCTTGACAGGTGACAAAATATGTAATACTTATTCTGTATATACAACCTAAGGTATGTGAAACCCGCCAGAGAAAGAGGATACCTTATTTTCTTCTAAAATATTTCGCTGAACACTCGAATACCTCCTTGACAACCGGCATGGATCCAATCTGTTAGTCACCGTATCGAAAGTTTAGGTTGATTTGTCTACAATACCAATTCTGTTTTGCCGGTCTTGAAAAAGCTTAGTACGTAAAAAAATCAAATGCAAATAAAAAGCTGCCGGGTATGCAGCTATAGAATTTGCTTGAAATAGGCTGTGTTGGTCTGAGTTGTAATAATTTCTAATAAAATGAGTGCTTAACGAGCCCGGGTAAAATTGATGAAAAAAGCTAAGGGGAACAGTTTGATGAACATTGCTGAACTTAAAGAAAAGAAAATCAGCGAGCTCACCCAGATGGCCAAGAAGTTGAAGGTTGAGGGAGCCGCCGGCATGCGAAAACAGGAATTAATGTTTGCATTGCTCCAGAGTCAAATAGAAAAGAACGGCCTTATTTTCGGGGAAGGTACCCTGGAGATTTTGCCGGACGGTTTCGGGTTTTTACGATCCCCGGATTCAAATTACTTACCGGGTCCCGACGATATTTACGTCTCTCCGTCTCAGATTAGGCGCTTTAATTTAAGAACCGGAGACACCATTTCGGGACAGATCCGGCAACCGAAAGAGTCTGAAAGGTATTTCGCGTTATTAAAAGTCGAGGCCGTCAACTATGAGGATCCGGAAGTCGCCCGAGACAAGATCCTTTTCGACAACTTGACCCCGCTTTATCCGGAACGTAAAATCAATCTCGAAGTCGATTCCGACAATTTCTCCACCCGCATTATGGACCTGATGATTCCTATCGGCTTCGGCCAAAGGGGTCTGATCGTCTCCCCGCCGAGATCCGGAAAAACCATGCTGCTTCAGGCCATTGCCAACTCGATCATTGCCAGCCATAAAGATGTCGTGCCGTTCGTTCTGCTGATCGACGAAAGGCCTGAAGAAGTGACCGATATGCAGCGAACGGTAGATGCGGAAGTCATCAGCTCCACCTTCGACGAACCGGCCGAAAGGCATGTTCAGGTAGCCGAGATGGTTATCGAAAAAGCAAAACGCCTGGTAGAGCATAAAAAGGATGTCGTTATTCTTCTGGACAGTATTACCCGTCTGGCACGGGCTTATAACTCGGTGGTTCCTCCCAGCGGTAAAATTCTTTCCGGTGGTGTGGATTCCAATGCGCTGCAGCGTCCGAAGCGTTTTTTCGGTGCAGCCCGCAATATAGAAGAGGGCGGGAGCTTGACGATCATGGCCACCGCCTTGGTGGACACTGGCAGCCGGATGGATGAGGTTATTTTTGAAGAGTTCAAGGGAACCGGCAATGCCGAGATTCAGCTGGATCGCAGATTGGCGGACAAACGTATTTTCCCGTCCTTCGACATCAAACGTTCCGGTACCCGCAAAGAAGAACTGCTTCTCGAACCGGAAATCCTCAACCGGGTCTGGATTCTTCGCAAGCTGTTGACCACGTTGAATACGGTGGACAGCATGGAATTTCTCCTTGAAAAAATGCGTGGAACAAGGGATAATAAGGATTTTATGAATTCCATGAACGCCTGACATGCATTCTATCGGTCTATGCGCGATTCCGGCAACCGACCCGGGAAGCTTTTATGGAACCCGTGAAAAAAAAATCGGCGATCTGGAAAAATCGAAGGTTCCTTTTGTGGATTTTTGCAAACAGGGCATTGACATATCCACAATCAAACTATATATATCAATGTCTAAAATAATGGGCCCCAAGAGCCAATTCGGAAACTCCGGAGAGCTCGTTTTTGCACTGGCGCGGGTCCAAAATTCCGACAATCTAACTGCAGGGGGTTGAATTTACAATGAAAAACGGAATTCATCCGGATTATGCCAAAACGGTCATACGCTGTGCGTGTGGCAATGAGATAGAGACGGGATCGACCAAGTCCGATATCCGAATTGAAATTTGTTCCCAGTGTCACCCTTTTTTTACCGGCAAACAAAAATTGGTCGATACAGCGGGACGTATTGAACGCTTCCGGAAAAAATACGAAAAATTTCAAAATCAATCGAAACCCACGTAGTTCTTTCCCGCCCGTCAGCAATGCTTTGCCGAAAAACCTCATGAAATGTTCATTTGTATCAGGCTCAAATATGCTGATCCGCCTCGGTGGGGGCCAGCTACGTATCGATTCCGGAAGTCAAAATCTGAACCTGATATAGTAAATGAGCAAAAAGGGGGGTCTTGCTGAAATGCCTTCCAGCCGCCTCGCAGTATCGCAATGACAGTTGCTGTATATCGCCGGCAATCCGGTATTACGGCTGCCGAAGTGCCGTGCGTATCACAGACGGACACCAGGCCTTGACTAGTTTCCATCCACGAACGGCCTTTTTGCCCAATTTCGGCGTCAATCTGCGCTCTTGCTTGTGCGGCGCAGTAAGCTGCGCCTCCGCGCAAGGACATGATTTCCTTGAACTTGGGCAAAAATTATCATTTCTGGATTGGAAACACCATCAGGTGCCCCATCATTGTAAAAGACCCGTTGATGGATGGGCACTAACGAACACAAAGAAGGCGGATTGCAGGCGCCCGAATCCGATAATTTCCAATTTTGGGAAGTAAATGACATTTACACCGTAGGAATAATAGGGACATCCATGCCTTGGAAACCTGCAGTCCAAAAATCGCCACCAGGGGTTTTATGATCGATGTTTGACAAATTAATTGGGGTTGAAGACCGGTTCAACGAAGTAGAAAAGCACTTGAGCGATCCGAAAATTGTCAATGACCGTGATGCTTATCGTGAATACGTGCGCGAGCACGCGGAGCTGAACAAGATCGTGACCGCCTATCGCAGATACAAGCAAACTTTGCAGGATATCGAGGAGAGCCAGGATTTGCTCAAAGATGGTGATCCCGATATCAAGGGCCTCGCACGCGATGAAATATCGGCTTTATCCCAAAAAAAAGAAAGGATTGAAACCGAGCTCAAAGCCCTTCTGCTGCCCAAGGATCCAAATGATGAAAAAAATGTCATTATCGAGATTCGGGCAGGAACCGGCGGAGAAGAGGCCGCCCTGTTCGCCGGCGACCTTTACCGGATGTACAGCCGCTATGCCGAAAATCGCAACTGGAAAATTGAGGTGCTGACTCACCATCCGACCGGGGTCGGAGGCTTGAAGGAAATCATTGCCATGATTCAGGGCAGGGGGGCCTATAGTGTTTTTAAGTACGAAAGCGGAACCCATCGGGTGCAGCGGGTGCCCACCACCGAAACCCAGGGCCGTATCCACACGTCCGCGGTGACCGTCGCCGTTCTGCCGGAGGCAGACGAGGTCGAGGTGGATATCGAACCATCCGAATTAAAGATCGATGTCTACCGGTCCACCGGACCCGGCGGGCAAAGTGTCAACACCACCGATTCAGCGGTACGTATAACCCATCTTCCCTCGGGTCTGGTGGTCACGTGTCAGGACGAAAAATCCCAGCACAAGAACAAACTGAAAGCGATGAAAGTTCTGCGGGCTCGCTTATTGGATCAGATGGTCCAGGAACAGAACGACAAGCGATCTGAAGATCGCAAAACACAAGTCGGTACGGGGGATAGAAGCGGAAGGATAAGAACATACAATTTTCCCCAGGGCAGGGTGACCGACCACCGCATCGGGCTTACGCTCTATAAACTGGAACAGATCCTTCAAGGAAATCTCGACGAAATTATAGACAACCTGGCGACTTTCTATCAGAGTCAGGCATTGCAGCATGCGGATCAGGAGTAAGCGCCGCACTTGCTTCGATCAGACTGGCTTCTTTTCAGACGGCGGTGGCGCAGTGCCGTTCACCGCGTGGCGTTGATCGGGATGGCCATGCCGGATTCAAAAAACACGATCTCCAAAGATACACAATGGACCATTCTCGGGCTGATTCGATGGGCAGCATCATACTTGGAGTCCCACGACATCGACAGCCCCAGGGCAACCGGTGAGATACTGCTGGCGCATGCATTACAGATTAATCGCATCGATTTGTATCTAAACTATGATCAGCCGCTGGTCGCCGAAGAGCTGAGTAAATTCAAGAAGCTGATTAAGCGCCGAATCAACCGTGAACCGGTGGCCTATATTCTCGGCACAAAAGAATTCTGGTCCATGGACTTAACGGTCAGCCCGGATGTTCTGATACCGAGACCGGAAACCGAATGCCTGGTGGAATCAGCCCTGCAGCTCCTGCCTGAGCGCCCATCTTCTCCGCCGCAACGCATTCTGGATCTCGGTACCGGATCGGGTGCAATTGTGCTGGCGCTGGTTTCACAGCGGCCCCGTCACCTTTATTTCGCCTCGGACACCTCAAAAAAAGCCGTGAGGCTGGCCGTCAAAAACGCCGAGCGCCACGGTTTTGCGGGTCGGGTCCATTTCTTTGCCGGAGACTGGCTCTCATGTGTAAATCCGGAAAAAGCCGGTTTTGATATGATCGTTTCCAATCCGCCTTACATACCCAGCGGGGTGATTGAAACCCTGCAGCCGGAAATCCATCAATTCGAACCGATTAAGGCGCTCAATGGAAGCTGGGACGGCCTTTCATGCTATCGAAAAATAATCGCCGCCGCCCACTATCACTTGAAACCAAAAGGTATTCTAATGGTGGAGATCGGCCATGATCAACGGGGAGAAGTGCACGGGATTTTTTCCGGTTCCGGCTGGTACCATGACTTCCATTTTGTGAAAGACTATAGCGGTCATGATCGGGTGGTGTGGATGCGCAAAGGAAGCCGGTAAGTTAATCGGTGTGCCGTTTATAAACCTGTCGGGCTCAAAACGGAGCGCGTAAATATTTTTCCTTTCATTTCGTGCTTTCGTGATTAAAATTTGCTCATCAGCGACCACCGGCAGCGCATCGTCCGTTCCGGGGGCCTTTTTTAGGAAGCTTGCTCCGTCGGGGTCTTTGATTAGGTTTCACCTCCTCCGGCTTGACAATCGCTGGAAATTGGCCGGTAAAGGACGGGCGGATACGGAGGGCCGGCTGCATTAAAAATATGAGTTGTTTGAGAAGAAAAGTGTTGCGGTCTATTATATGATTTGCTATGAATAAAAGATTTTATAACACCCACGCTATCGGACTCGCTTCCCGGTGCTTTCGCTGAAAGTCGGAGGCGGGAGTGACGCTAGCGGCGGAATAACCGACACGAAAGGGAAATATTATGGCTTATGTAACCATGAAGGAATTGTTGGAAGCGGGTGTGCACTTCGGGCACCAGACCAAACGCTGGAATCCGAAAATGAAACCTTATATTTTCGGAGCCAGAAATGGGATCTATATTATCGATTTGCAGAAAACCGTGCGGATGTTTAAAACCGCCTATGATTTCGTTGCGGACACGATCGCCCGGGGCAAAACGCTGCTTTTTGTCGGAACCAAAAAGCAGGCGCGCGATTCCATCTATGAAGAAGCCAATCGTTGCGAAATGTTTTATGTGCACAATCGATGGCTGGGCGGCATGATGACAAATTTCCAGACGATTCGCCAGAGTATCGATCGCCTCAACCACCTGAACCAGATCCAAAACGATGGCTCCATTGAGCTTTTTCCCAAAAAAGAGCGGCTCAAACTGGGTAAAGACCGGGTGAAATTGGACAGCAACCTGGGGGGAATTCGAACCATGAACTCCTTGCCCGGGGCGATGTTTGTGGTTGATCCCAAAAATGAGGCTATTGCAGTTCGTGAAGCAAAGAGGCTGAACATACCGATCGTTGCCATTGTGGATACCAATTGCGATCCGGATGATATCGATTTTATCATCCCCGGCAATGATGATGCGATCCGGGCGATCCGACTGCTCACCTCAAAAATGGCGGATGCCTGCATTGAAGGACAGCAGCGCTTTGTCGAAAAGCAACAGGCGGTAGCCGACAAGGATGTAGAGGAAGAATCGGAGATTACGGTGATGAGTGCCGAGTTGAAACCGGGCGAGCGGAAAGTCATATCAGACGGCACAGCAGGCCCCGTGGTGGAAATTATCAAACGATCGGCAGTCGAGACCGCCGATTCTGGTGATGCCTCGGCGACCGAGGTGGCACCGGAGGCGGAGCCCGAAGAAACCAGTGGGACTGATAAGACAGGAGAACAAGATGACGACAATTAGTGCAGCAGTGGTAAAACAATTGCGAGAGAAAACCGGCGCCGGCATGATGGACTGCAAGCAGGCACTCCAGGAGTGCAACGGCGATATGGATAAAGCGGTTGATTTTCTGAGAACCAAAGGATTGGCCACCGCCCGCAAGCGGGCCGGCCGGGTACTGACAGAGGGTATCATACAATCCTATATCCATATGGGGGGGAAACTGGGCGTCCTGGTCGAGGTGAACTGCGAAACTGATTTCGTGGCTAAAAACGAGGATTTCATGGAGTTTGCCAAAAACATTGCCATGCACATCGCCGCGATCAATCCGTTGAGCATACGACCCGAAGATCTCTCGGAAGATATTGTCGAAAGGGAAAAAGAGATTTATAAAGGCCAGGCGCTCGAAACCGGCAAACCGGAAAACGTGGTCGCTAAAATCGTCGAAGGCAAGATGAAAAAATTCTTCGCCGAAAATTGTCTGCTCAAACAGGCGTATGTGCGCGATCCTAATTTGACCGTGGAAGACCTGTTGAACGCGCTGATCGCTAAAATCGGTGAAAACATCACGATCAGACGTTTCGTGCGCTTTCAGATCGGTGAATCCTGATTCTTTTCAGTACAGTTGCATCGACGGCAACCCGTTTCATAACCATAACCCACAACCAGGCATGATTGGGCACAGATGTGAAACCCCGATATAAACGTGTGGCTGTTAAGTTGAGTGGCGAGGCCCTGATGGGCGAGCAGAGTTTCGGCATCAGCCCCGATATGATAAAATACGTGGCAGGTGAAATCCGCTCCGTTATCGAACTCGGCGTACAAATAGGTATCATTGTCGGAGGGGGGAACATATTCCGCGGAATCGCGGCTAGCTCCTACGGCATGGATCGAACGTCGGCAGACCACATGGGGATGCTGGCCACCGTAATCAACAGCCTGGCGCTGCAGGATGCCCTTGAAAAACAAGGAGTGGAAACCCGTGTGCAGACAGCGATTTCCATGCACGAAGTTGCCGAACCTTATATCATGCGACGGGCAAACCGTCACCTGGAAAGAGGTCGTGCCGTCATATTCGGGGCCGGTACAGGGAATCCCTACTTTACCACCGACACCGCGGCGGTACTCCGGGCTCAGGAAATTCATGCCGAAGTCCTCCTGAAAGCGACCAAAGTCGATGGGCTTTATGACGCCGACCCCCTCAAACACAGCAGTGCCAGATTGCTAAAGCGTATCAGTTACATGGAGGTTCTGGAAAAGCAGCTGCGGGTTATGGATATGACCGCCATCAGCCTCGCCATGGACAACAAGCTGCCGCTTTCGGTATTTAAACTGAAAACGAAGGGCAACATTCAGCGGTTTGTCTGCGGCGAGGAAATCGGGACCCTGATCGATCATTAAAACCGGTTTCAGCCCTCGAAGGTCCGCTCCAGGTTCCATGACGATTTCATGGAACGTAAACCGGTGCCTGTCAGGGGTCTATGGACCCCTGAATCCCGGTTAGGTGGAGTATTGAAAGGGCTTCGAAGAGGGATTTCCTGCGGCCGTTTGCCACTGTGTTGGAATAATTGCCGCGAACGCTGCGGTAACCCCGATGATACAGGTCCGATAGCCGGACGACCTGCTGACCTTTGAAGCCCAATTTTCCAGCATTAAAATAATTAGTCCTAAAGAAACGAGGTCACCTCCTATGATTGAATCAATTTATGAAGATACCAAAGAGAGTATGGCCAAATCGGTAAAGGCGCTGAAAAATGAATTGAAACGCGTGCGAACGGGACGGGCGTCGCTTTCTATTCTGGACGGGATAAAAGTCGATTATTATGGCACACCCACGCCTTTGAACCAGATGGCAACGCTGGCCGTGCCTGAAAGCCGCCTGATAACCATTCAACCCTGGGATAATTCGGTTATCAAAAATATTGAAAAAGCGATCTTAAAATCCGACCTGGGATTGACCCCCTCCAACGATGGCAAAATCATCCGTATTTCGATACCGCCGCTCACGGAAGAACGGCGAAAGGAACTCGTAAAGGTCGTAGGAAAAATCTGTGAAGACTATAAGGTTTCCATAAGAAATATAAGGCGGGATTCCAATGAACTGTTGAAAAGTATGAAAAAGGACGGCGAGATTGCCGAAGATCAAGCGTTTAAAGCTCAGGATGAAGTCCAAAAGATAACCGATGAGCAGATCGAGCTGGTCGACGAATGCTTTAAAGAAAAAGAGAAAGAGATCCTTGAATTCTAAGTCGTCTTCTTTTGGGAATATAGAATTGGATTCCTCCAAATTGCCCGCCCATGTCGCCATCATCATGGACGGCAATGGCCGCTGGGCCAAGAAACGCCTGATGAATCGCATAAAAGGTCACGAAAAGGGATCCGAAACTGTTCGCACCATTGTTGAGGCCTGTCGCCGGATAGGGATACGGTACCTGACCCTGTATGCCTTCTCGACCGAAAACTGGCAGCGACCGAAAGCTGAAGTCGACGCGCTGATGAACCTGCTGGCAAGATTTTTGCGGTCGGAACTGCCGACAATGATGAAAAACAATGTCCGCCTGCGAGTAATCGGGCAGGTAAACCGGTTGCCGGCCAAGGTTCGAAACACGCTGGGGCAAACCATGGCGGCCACCGGAGAACAAACGGGCATGGACCTCATCATGGCGCTGAGCTATGGTGGCCGGGCAGAGATTGTCCGTATGGTTAAAAAAATCGCCGAAAAATCCAGAGTCGGCAGTGTGGATCCCGCTGCGATTACCGAAGAATTGGTGGCCGATTACCTCTATACCCGGGAGTTTCCCGATCCGGAATTGCTGATCAGAACCAGTGGGGAAATGCGGATCAGCAATTTTCTGCTCTGGCAGATAGCTTATGCTGAAATATTCGTGACCCCCACTTTATGGCCTGATTTCAGCGAGGGTGAATTTCTGCAAATCCTGAAAGACTACCAGAACCGTGAACGCCGATTCGGTACCGTTTAGGTTTTATTAAGCCTTTTTTTCGGTGACATTACTCGATCCAGCAGATTTCACATCCTCTCGCTGCATCCTTAACCCGTGAACTGCCGGCAGCGCATCTTCTTTGACGGAGCAGACAATCACGTGCATCTTAAGCGTTGGATCACAGGGCTGAGTGCCTTACCGTTTCTCATTTTACTGGTTTACCTCGGCGGCTTGCCATTTCTTCTGCTGATCGGGTTCGCCTGCATATGCTCTCTTTGGGAATATAACCGCATCGTATTCAATGGCGACATTCAGGCCCTGACCGCTCCCGTCCTCTGGTGGGGATATCCGGCCAGTCTCGGAATCATCGTCGCGGCCTTTTTTGCCGGGCCGGAAAGCGTGGCGCTGGCCCTGGCATTCAGTCTGGTCTTTGCCGGCCTGATTTCCACGTTCATCTATAAATCCAACCCGTCGGTGGTGGAAATTATCCCCAAACAGGTTCAGGGGATCGTATATATTCCATTGCTGATGTCTTTTCTGGTCTTGATCCGGCGCGGCGTCGACGGCATGGTGTGGATATTTTTTCTGCTAGCGATTATTTTTGCGGGAGACATCTGTGCGTACTATGTCGGTTCCTATCTCGGTAAGCATAAACTGAGTCCGGCTATCAGCCCGGGAAAGACCATCGAAGGCGCAATCGGCGGACTGGCCGGCAATTTTCTGGCGGGATGCATCGGGCAGTACTTTTTTCTGACAGATATTTCCTGGGGGCTTGCCATATTATTTTCCCTCGCCGCGGGGCTTGCCGGTCAGGTGGGGGATTTGTTTGAATCGGAATTTAAACGTTCATCGAGAATCAAGGATTCCGGGGGTCTTCTGCCGGGACATGGCGGTTTTTTGGACCGCATCGATGCGCTCCTGTTCGCCGCACCGGTTGCCTATTTCTTCAAGATTTATATATTCATAGGTTGAGCAGTTTAGGCCTGCCCCGGCGCGACTGCTGCAATACACCTGGGCAACATTAGTCTGCAGCAGTGCTTGAATCGAGGACATTCGCTTCGGATCCAGGTCTGGGCCAGGGGGTTCAACGTTCCGGGTGGAAAGACGCCGCTCCGTGAACCGTGAACCTTAACCTGACATCAGTCATTTTAGGATACTACAACCAATGGGTACCAATATATTTGCTTTCATTATCGTTCTGGGCGTGCTCATCTTTTTTCATGAGTTCGGCCACTTTTTAATTGCCAGACTGTTCGGTGTCGGCGTAGAAAAATTTTCGTTAGGCTTCGGGCCACGGCTGGTCGGCAAAAAGATCGGCATTACCGATTACCGAATTTCGGCAGTTCCTCTTGGCGGTTATGTCAAGATGATCGGGGAGGAGCCCGATGCGGAGATCGCCCCGGAAGATATCGGGCTGTCCTTTACCCATAAACACGTCGCTAAACGGATGCTGATCGTCGCGGCCGGGCCGGTCTTCAATATGCTGCTTGCCATTCTCATCTTTTTCGGTATTTTCCTGTTTTCAGGTACGTTGGTGCTAAAGCCCTCCATCGGTGAAGTCCGGCCCGGATCCCCCGCTTCCGCAGCCGGACTCGAAAGCGGTGATCTGATCACCGCCATCGATGGAGCGGCGATCAACAGCTGGGATGAAATGGCGGAAGTCATCAATGGCAGCAATGGCTCGACCATACATTTGATTCTGCAGCGTGGAGACGCAACACGGGAAATCGCCGTCACGCCTGAGAAGGCCGGCTCCAAAAATATATTCGGTGAAAATGTTGAACGCTATATTATCGGGGTCACCGCTTCCGGTGATTCCTATTCACGGGATCTCAATTTGGCGCAGGCCGCCTCTGAAAGCGTGATGCAGGCATACCGGGTCACGGAGTTGATGGTGGTCATTATTGCAAAGCTGATCAAAGGCGATATCTCGGCGGACACACTGGGCGGCCCCATCATGATTGCCCAGATGGCCGGAGATTCTGCCAAGGCGGGTGTCGGAAGCCTCATTTCCTTTATCGCTCTGATCAGCATTAATCTTGCTATTATAAACCTGCTTCCCATACCGGTATTGGATGGCGGCCACTTGCTGTTTTTCGGAATCGAAGCCATAAAAGGAAGTCCGGTCAGCATCAAGGTCCGGGAAGTGGCCCAGCAGATTGGGCTGTTTTTACTGATCCTGTTGATGATTCTTGTATTTTACAATGATATTACACGGATATTTTTTAGCTGAAAATCATGCCACATCGACTTGAAATCGCGCTGAAAGAAAATCTTCTTGATCCCGAAGGGGAGGGGATTTGCCGCAAGGCAAAAAATTATTTCGGAATCAAACTGGACCGTGTCCGCACCATTCATGTTTTGACCATCGATGCGGGGCTATCCGACAAGCAGCTCCAGGCGGTTCAAACCGAAATTTTCACCAATCCGGTCACCCAAATTTCGTCTTACGATCCGCTTGACATCGAATTCGACTGGTCCATATGGGTCGGTTTTCGTCCGGGAGTCAGAGATAACCCCGGAAGCACCGCCATGGAGGCCATCGAAGATTTACTGCACTCAAAGCTGCATGCAGACAGCGCTGTCTATACGTCGAAACGCTACTGCATCAAGGGCAGGGGACTCACGGCCGCGGATATGGAAAAGATCGCCGGGCAGCTGCTGGCGAACAATATCATCCAGCAGTGGGAAATATTTGCCGCCGCCCAATGGAATCCCACCGTTGGCATCGGACTGATCATCTCCAAGGTGGTCCTTAACCATGTTCCCACGGTAACCACCATCCCGGTCGAAAGCGAATCAGCCCTGAAAGCCATCAGCGACGAGCGCAACCTGGCCCTGAATTTTAATGATATCCCCACGATTCGATCCTATTTTACGGATCCGGATATCCGGGCCGCGCGGCAACGGGTGGGCCTGAACGATCCGACCGATGTCGAATTGGAATACATCTCCCAGGCAAGAAGCGATCACTGCAATCACAACACCTTCCGAGGCTTGTTCCGATATCGAGACCGGAGCACCGGTGAATCCGAGATCGTTGACAATCTATTTAAAACATATATCGAAGAACCGACGCTGCGGTTGAAGGAGAAAAAACCCTGGGTGGTTTCGGTGCTATGGGACAATGCCGGTGCGGGACGCTTCGATCCTGACCACTATTACGTGATCACCGGTGAAACCCATAATTCCCCGTCCAACATGGAAGCATACGGCGGTGCCATCACCGGTATCGTGGGCGTGTACCGGGATCCGCTGGGCACCGGCAAGGGGGCGAAACTGGTCATGGGCAGTTACGGTTACTGTGTCGGTCCGCGAGATTATGCAGGGCCGCTTAGCCCGCATCTGCATCCCAGACGTCTGTTGGACGGTGTCATCGAGGGCGTACGCGACGGCGGCAATAAAAGCGGCATCCCGACGACCTTCGGCCAGGTCCTGTTCCATCCCGGATACCTGGGAAAATGCCTGGTTTTTGTGACAGCGGTGGGACTGATGCCGGCGAAAGTTGCCGGCCAACCGGCCGAAACCAAACGCACCTCCCCGGGTGAACTGGTGATCATGTGCGGCGGCCGGGTGGGCAAAGATGGAATTCACGGTGTTACCGCCGCTTCAGAAACCTTTTCGGAGCACACGCCGGCCGGTCACGTGCAGATTGGAGATCCCTATACCCAGAAAAAAATGCATGATTTCCTTCTGGAAGCCCGCGATGAAGGGTTGATCCGGTTTATTACAGACAACGGCGGCGGCGGTTTATCTTCCTCCGTCGGCGAATCAGCGCGCTTTTCCAATGGATGTGAAATAGAATTGGAGAAAGTGCCTTTAAAATATGCGGGGTTGGATCAGTGGGAAATCTGGGTTTCCGAATCCCAGGAACGCATGACAGTTGCCATTTCACCCGATGACCACGACCGTTTTTTCCAGCTTTCAAAAAAGCATGCCGTTGAAAGTACCGTCATCGGCCGCTACACGGATTCAGGCAAGCTGCATATCACCTATGACCGCGAGACGATCGCCTACGTAAATCTCGATTTTCTCGAATCCGGTTTTCCTCAATGGGAATTTGACGCTGAATGGGTTGCCCCCGACCAGCGCGGTCTGTTCGAGCCGGTTGTCAAAACCCCGCGTAACTATACATCCCTGTTAAAAGACATTCTGAGCCGACCCAATATTTGTTCAACCGAATGGATCACACGCCAGTATGATCATGAGGTTCAGGGAACCAGCGTGATAAAGCCACTGGTAGGCGCTGAGCGCGACATGAACAACGACGCCACCGTCATCCGGCCCGTACTGGAATCGGAAAGAGGTCTGGCATTCGCCCAGGCACTGCTGCCCGTTTATTCCGCCATTGATGCCTACCACATGACCACCTGCAGCATTGACGAAGCCGTGCGCCGGCTTTTAGCGGTGGGGGCAGACCTGGACCATATCGGGGGCGTCGACAACTTTTGCTGGCCGGATATCCAGTATGACGCTTCTAAAAACCCGGATGGAAAATTCAAGGCAGCCCAATTGGTACGGTCCTGCCGGGCGTTGCGCGATATGTGCCTGGCATATGAAATTCCACTGCTGTCGGGCAAGGACAGTATGTATGTCGACGGTAACCTGGCCGGGCCCTATGGTGAAACCCACAAGGTTTCGGCACTCGAGACCCTGCAGTTTTCAACGATTTCCGTGATCGAGGATCTCACCCGGTGTGTGACCATGGATGCCAAGCTGGCCGGTGATCTGGTTTACGTTCTGGGAAATACCCGCAATGAACTCGGCGCATCGGAATATTATGAGCACCTGGGATACATTGGGTGCAACGTCCCCGAGGTCAGATCCGCCGAGTTTTTGCCTGTATACCGCGGATTGCAGCGTGCGATCGAAAACCGGCTGGTTTCCTCTGCCCATGGTATCTATCGAGGCGGTCTGGCCGTTCATCTGGCCAAGGTCGCCATGGGCGGCAATCTGGGCTTGTCCATACAACTTGCCAGGCTACCGATGGAACATGCCGGGCGTAACGATATCCTGTTGTTTTCCGAATCTGCGGGCCGTTTTATTGTGACCCTCGATCCTGCCCATCGGGAAGCGTTCGAAGATCATTTTAAGGGACTGGTCTGTGCCTGTATCGGTTCGGTATCCGTTACCGCCAGGGTTGCCGTCCATGGAATCGAAGGCGAGGTTATCATCGACATTGCCCTGGAAGATCTCAAGACAGCCTGGAAAAAGCCTTTTGGTGACCTGATATGACGAGGAGGTTAATGCGTGATATAAATACACTAGTGCTTACCGGTTATGGATTGAATTGTGACCATGAGACGGCTTATGCCTTCTCGCTGGCCGGTGCCAGGGCCGTCAGGGTACATATCAATTCCCTGATTGATGGTTCCGTCACTTTGGATGAATTCCAAATTTTGGTGTTTATCGGGGGATTCAGTTGGGGAGACGATCATGGCGCGGGTGTGATTCAGGCGGTACGGCTAAAAACCACCATCGGTGATCAGATTCTGGAATTCATCGAAAGGGGAAACCTGGTTCTGGGTATTTGCAATGGGTTCCAGTCTCTGGTCAATCTCGGGCTGCTGCCTGGGTTGCAACGTGACTATCGTAAGAGATCAGTCGCTTTGACATTCAACGACTGCGGTAATTTCAGAGACCAATGGGTCGCTCTGAAGACCAATCCGGCTTCACCCTGTGTTTTTACCAAGGGCATCGATACGGCGGAATTACCCGTCCGCCACGGCGAAGGTAAATTTTTTACCGACGATTCCACCCTGGCGGAGCTATGGATAAATAACCTGGTGGCCATGCAGTATGCCGGTCCTGATGGAGAACCCGCAAAGGGACGGTTCCCATTCAACCCGAACGGTTCGGTGGATGATATTGCCGGGATTTGCGACACCACCGGGCGCATATTCGGCCTGATGCCGCATCCGGAAGGATTTCACCATTGGACGAATCACCCGGATTGGACGCGTCGCAAAGAAATTGCCAGACGCCTTGGATTACCACCACCCCAGACCGAAGTGCCTGTCGGTATTAAAATCCTGCAAAATGCGGTTGATTTCCTGCGTTCATAATTCAGTGTGATTTCTGGTCGATTGGCCGCCGGCAGAATGGTTTGTTGAAATGCCGTTTTATGGGGAAGTGTCCCCTGGCCGTTACTAAAAAACGCCACTTCAAAATACGGATGAAGTGGCGTTTTTTTTATTCTGAAAGCGGTTCGCTATTCTATTGTAAAGGGGGCAGCGATCCGGGTTCCGGGTTCAATCGCCAAGCGCGAATCGGTGATCAGCACTGTGGCCGTCGTGTTTTCAGTGTGCAGCACGAACAACTCACCCATGAGCACCGGGGTTAAGGTTGTTTCTTTGGTGTTCTTGGGATTGATGCGATAAGCTTCCTGTTTATAAATTGTGTACAGCTGACCGGGTTTGACGCCATTCTGTTGTCCCTTGTCGATAAAAGCAATGGCGCTTTCGCCGAATATCCCCTCGTGTTCCTCGGATACGATAATCCGCCCTTCCAGATCTTTCGGGGTCGGCTGCATCTCGATACCTGGCATGCGCCGATAATACGGCATCAGCAGATCGCCAACTTTGATCGGACGATAAGATGCCACTACCCTTCCCAGGACAAATTCGGGCCGCACGACTGTAATTTCGACAGCTCCGGAGAAATAGTGCTGGATGCCGATGATTTCATTGGTTTCCTTGGCCTTTATTGGTTTTAATGTACGATACACCGTGAATTTTTGGCCGACATTGAGCGGAGTGTTCGTATCCGGACGGATGTACACCAGGTCGCCGGTGCTAATCATCTCCTTCTGCCCTTCGACTTTAAAAATGGTACCCAGGGGTTGGACAGGCTCCTTACGAATGAAACCCACCCGATCGATAGTGGCGAAGTGAAATTCGATATGCTCGGTCAGTTCAAGGTTGTCCGCTGCGGGTTTTCCTTTCTGAGGGCCCTCCTGTCCATAACCTTGAGCGCCACGACGGCGATACAGTCTGATACGTTGTCCCGGATAGATGCGATGCGGATTCGCAATCTGGCTGTTTTCCTTCCACATTTCCGGCCATTGCCAGGGAGTATCGGAAAATCTCTGGGAAAGATCCCATAAGGTATCACCTTTTTGGATGGTGTAGTAGAATCCGGTTTCGTAGGTTACAGTTTTCTGGTCCTGGGCTTCGGCCCGGGATACGCACAACGCAGACACGCCAAGACAGGTGAATAGAATCAAGGGGGATATTAAACGTTTTTTAAGTAACTTCATTAAGGACTCCGATTCTTTATTTGTTAACAACGCAAAATTCAGTTTTTTATGTAATAAGCGTACTTGAATATCGCTGAATTGTCAAATTTTTCAGCGGCGCAATAACGTTGCTGAGACTCGGAGCCTCCGCTTTCATTCCGAGCGATTGATCGGAAGATAATCCCCGATCATTGAAGGCGACTTTCTGCGATATGATAATGATTTTTATTGAAATTTGAGAGGTGAGACAGTCAAGGTAGATTTTTGAATTCTTATGAATTCATCGTCGGAATACCTTATTCAACATTCGATGTTGAAGCTCCGAAGCGCATTAACGCCCTTACCGAAGTTTTTTTCGATCAGACCGGCTGCTTTCTAGCCGGAAGAGGCGTACGCACGCTGGCACCCCGGTTAAACCAAAAAGCCCTTAGGGCATGAGAGATGCCGTAAGGGCTTTTTTGACTTTAGAGCTAACAGACAGTGGTGGGGATGATGGTGAAATTACATCATACCGCCCATACCGCCCATGCCGCCCATACCGCCCATTCCACCGCCCATTCCGGGGGCTCCACCGGGCATTGCATCCTGTTTTTCCTCAGGTTTATCCGTTACCATCGCCTGGGTGGTCAGCATCAGCGAGGCCACGCTGGCTGCATTTTGCAGCGCCAGCCGGACGACTTTCGTGGGGTCGAGGACACCGGCTTTCAGCAGGTCTTCATAGGTATCGGTTGCGGCATTGTAGCCAAAGGCATCTTTTTCATTCCTTACTTTGTCGATCACGACGGATCCCTCCAGGCCGGCGTTGTTGGCGATCTGGCGCAACGGTTCTTCGATAGCGCGCATAACGACCTTGACACCGAGTTTCTGGTCGGCCTTGATTCTAACCTTGCCCAGGGCATCCAGACAGCGCACCAGCGCGACGCCGCCACCCGGTACGATGCCTTCTTCAACCGCGGCCCGGGTTGCATTCAGGGCATCTTCGACCCTCGCTTTCTTTTCCTTCATTTCGGTCTCAGTGGCCGCGCCGACATTGATGACGGCCACACCGCCGATTAATTTGGCGAGTCTTTCCTGCAGTTTTTCACGGTCGTAGTCGGAAGTGGTTTCCTCGATCTGGTTCCGAATTTGTTTTACCCGCCCCTCGAGGGCTGAGCGCGATCCGGCGCCGTCAATGACGGTGGTATTGTCCTTGTCGATACTGATGCGCTTGGCCTTACCCAGGTCCTGCACCGTCAAGTTTTCCAGTTTGATTCCCAAATCTTCGGAGACCACCTGTCCGCCGGTCAATATGGCGATATCCTCGAGCATGGCTTTTCTGCGGTCGCCGAATCCGGGGGCTTTCACCGCGGCGACGTTCAGCGTGCCTCTCAGTTTATTGACTACCAGGGTCGCAAGGGCTTCGCCGTCGACATCTTCAGCGATGATCATGAGGGGTTTGCCCATTTTGGCTACCTGTTCCAGAATGGGAAGAAGATCCTTCATGTTGCTGATCTTCTTTTCGTTGATCAAAATGAAGGGGTCGTCCAGGGAGGCAACCATTTTCTCCGGATCCGTGACAAAATAAGGGGAGAGGTAACCGCGGTCGAACTGCATACCTTCGACGACCTCGAGGGTCGTTTCCATGCTCTTGGCTTCTTCGACCGTAATGACGCCCTCCTTACCGACTTTGTTCATGGCCTCGGCGATAATGTTGCCGATGGTCGTATCGTTGTTGGCGGAAATGGTGCCGACCTGGGCAATCTCACGCTGATCCTTGGTGGCTTTGCTCATGCCCTGAAGTTCTTTTACCACGACTTCGACAGCCGCATCGATCCCGCGTTTGATTGCCATGGGATTGTTACCGGCCGCGACGAGCTTCTGTCCCTCTTCGTAAATTGCCCGGGCTAGAACCGTGGCCGTGGTGGTGCCGTCACCGGCCATATCGCTGGTTTTGCTGGCGACTTCCTTGACCATCTGGGCACCCATGTTTTCAAACTTGTCTTCCAGCTCGATTTCCTTAGCTACCGTGACACCGTCCTTGGTTACGGTTGGAGAACCCCATGATTTATCCAGAACGACATTTCTTCCCTTCGGACCCAAAGTCACCACAACCGCGTCAGCGAGAGCTCTTACGCCGTTAAGCATCGCTTCACGGGCTTTCATATCATATTTAATAAGCTTAGCCATGTTTTAATTTCCTCCCTCAAATCGTTTATTTAGTCAATTATGCCAAGCACGTCGTCTTCGCGCATGATCAAGTATTCCTCGCCACTGATTTTGACTTCGGTGCCGGAGTATTTGCCAAATAGGATACGGTCTCCTTTTTTAATTTCGAGGGCGATCCTCTTGCCATCGTCGCCGACTTTGCCGTTACCGACGGCTATAACTTTTCCCTCGGCAGGCTTTTCTTTTGCGGTGTCCGGAATGATAATACCACCTTTGGTGGTTGTCTCTTCTTCGACGCGTTGGACTAAAATCCGATCCTGTAATGGTCTCAATTTCATGGTTTAAAATCTCCTTTGGATTAACAGAATTTTTTTCCAGAACTGGTGCTGATCATCTAAATCGCAATGCGTGAAATCAGCTGGATAAACGGCCTCCTTTTCCACCCCCTTTCGGTCCAGCTTTTTTTGAAAAATAAGGTTATCGTATTGAAATTTCAGAGAAGTTTTTTTCGGGAATTATTTTGTTCTGAAAAATAATCACACTTTCCTGATTGTAAAGAGACAAAGACTGGAAATTTAATTTTTTTAGTGGATTGCATACATGATGGAGAGAGTGAACCAGCGGCGACCGGAAAATGTTTATCGCCAAGCGACATGTCAGCAAATTCAGTGGCGTCATGGTTTTCAACCGATCAGTTCAGGCGGATTTTTCAGCTGACTTCTGCTTGGAACTCGTATCGGGGGCTGCTGGTTTTGTTTCTGCAGAGTTGCTTTCTCCGGATTTATTTTGAGTCGTTGGACTTGAATTGCCAGGCTTGTTGGCATAGTCGGTCACATACCAGCCGGTACCTTTTAGATGAAACGCGCTTTGTGACACCAGTTTATGGAGTTTGCCCGAGCAGTGTCTGCACTTGGTCAGGGGTTTGTCTGAAAATTTTTGCAGCACTTCTTCAACAGTTCCACATTTGATGCATTCATATTCGTAGATAGGCATCGTAAAGATCTCCTTTTTGGCACAACCTGTATAAATCTTTGGGGGATTAATCCTTAATCGTTGTGGCCGCCAAATTTTTGCTGCCACGTGTTTAAATCGAACCTGAGCGAACCGAAATATATATAGCCAGCGCCTCCAGGTTGTCAACCCCCATATCGGGCCTCAAGCCCGAATTTAGTCAGGTATTGCGCAGGTCCTCATAGGGTATGTGCCATTTGTTGTAGAACGTCAGTACGTTCGCGAGACCGTCCAGTTGAATCGGCAACAAAATATCGTGGGTTTTGCAATGCACGCGTTTTTCTTCTGCCAGGCGTTCCTCAGAGGTGGCATCGAAGCGCTGCAGGAATTTGCTGAAGCGCACGATGTGTATCAGTTCGTGGGTAATGATATACAGGCCAAAGGGAAATAGGTCAATGCCTGGGGTGGTTTTGAGGGTGGACAAGATTGTATGATCCTGCAGGCAGACTTTATAGAAATCGTAAGTGGCTGAGCCTAAAAAAGTGTTTCTGCGCTGGCCTTTGTAGCGGATGATTTGGGCAAAAGGGCCGTCAATAATTTCTTCCTGTACCAGTTCGAAAAGCGTTTTAACATCGTAACGCGGGCCGAGCCATTGGCTGGCCGACATTTTATAATGGTTGCTGACAAGCTCTTCAGCCATGGCAGCGGCATCGTTTACGATTTTAAGTTGCCTGGTGCTGAAAGGGATGCGTTTTGGCATTTTACTCTGATAAAAATATTACGGATTATTACCTTCCGGAATATATCGGCAAACCGGATTGAATTCAAGCTTAATGCATGAAATTTCCGGCACATTCGGCCACCGAATCCGGGTTCGATTCAATTCAAAATAAAAAAAATGTGGACAGACCGCTATTCGTTGTGTTAAAGAAACAGGTCACGCATGGTAAAAATATCGATAGCGGACAAAATTGAAAAGGAGGTGATGAATTGGGCAGTGTCGTAAAAAAACGAAGAAAAAAAATGAGAAAACATAAACACCGAAAGTTACTTGCCAAAACGCGTCATCAGAGAAGGAAAGGTAGATAATGACAACCGGAATCTTTTCTGAAGCCGAGTAGAAAGCACCGGCAGGCAGAACCCGCCGGTGCTTTCTTGTTTGATACAACCAAAATCTATCTTCTGAGAAGCGGTCAGGCGGCATGGCGGCAAGATGCCGTCAGCCAGTTAGTCCTGGTATTTCTTCAGGTATTTTAGAAATTCCGATTCGGTTGAAAGTACCAAGGTGTTTTCTTTTCCCAACGATTGCTCGTAGATTTCAAGCGTCTGCACAAACGAATAGAATTGAGGATCGAGACCATATGCCTTGGCGTAAATGATGGTCGCTTCGGCATCGGCTTTCCCCTTGACTTCCTGCGCCGTGCGGTAAGCCTGTGACGTTATTTTTTGCAACTCCCTTTCTCGTTCTCCCAAAATTTTCTGGGCCTCACCCTTACCCTCGGAGCGATACTTCTCGGCAATTTGCTTGCGCTCCGCGATCATTCGGCCATAGACGGATTTCCTGACTTCTTCGACATAATTGATCCGCTTTATTTTGACATCGACCAGTTCGATGCCGAACTGCGCCAGTTTGGGCTGGGCTTGCTCCAGTATGCCCTGGGTGATTTTTTCGCGGCCGACGGTAACTGAATAATGTGTCTTGATGGTATCCGATTCGTCGACATCGGACACGTCGAGCGCCCGTGAGGATTTGCGGACCGCTTCGATCAGTGAGTGCGAGGTAATGAAATTTCTCACTGCCGGGTCGATAATGTCGTTTAATTTGCCGATGGCGTTAAACTGATTATTGACGGTCTGGAAAAACTTAACCGGATCCGTAATCTTCCAGCGGGCAAAGGGATCCACCCAGATGAAGGTTTTGTCCAGGGTGGGAATCTGACCCGGGTCACCGTCCCAGTACAGAAGATTTTTGGCGAAATAATTGGCACGCTGGATGAAGGGGATCTTGAACTTAAGACCGGGATCGGTTTTCGGCTTTCCAACGATTCTACCGAACTGGGTAATGATGACCTGCTCGGTTTCGTCTACCGTGTAGGCCGCGTTGTAAACGAGGATGGCCGCCACGGCAATTACTACAATTACAACGATTCCTTTATTTTTCATTTTCAACACCACTTTTTTGCCCCATATTCAGCAGGGGAAGAAAATTTTTCTGATCCGCATCCACAATATATTTGGCGCCCATTTTCGGGAAAATTTTTCCCATGGTTTCGAGGTACATGCGGCGTTTGGTGACATCCTTCGCTTTGGTATACTCCTGGTAAATCGAAGTAAATCGGGCGGCATCCCCTTGGGCCCGATTGACGCGGTTCAAGGCATAACCCTCCGCCGTTTTGATGGTGCGATCGGCCTCCCCGCGGGCTCTGGGTATAGCTTTATTGTACTCCTCCTTGGCCTGGTAGATCAGTTGTTCTTTTTCCTGGGTCGCCTGGTTGACCTCGTTAAAGGAAGGCTGCACCGGTCCGGGAACATTGGTTCTTTTCATTTCGATGGTGACGATATGAATGCCGGTTTCCGCTTGATCCAATTCCTTTTGCAACAGACCGCGGGCCTCCACCGCAATTTCATCCCGTTTGCTGATGACTTCGTTTATGCTTCGGTCACCCACG
This sequence comes from uncultured delta proteobacterium, assembly GCA_963774425.1. GTDB lineage: Bacteria > Desulfobacterota > Desulfobacteria > Desulfobacterales > JAFDCJ01 > JAFDCJ01. The sequence continues at coordinate 486,806 of CAVZEZ010000002.1, forward strand.
ACCAGCCGCATGGACGATTCCGACATGTCGGTCAGAAGCCTGCGAACATCACGCACCTTAAATAGATAATTGTAGGGATCCTTCACCCGGTATTGAACGATCCAGGGTACCAGGGCGACGTTCAGATCTCCGGTGAGCATCAAAGCGACGTTGACGTTGTCGGAACCGGCCTTGTAGCGCGATTTGGTGTCGTTTGCCGCCGAAGAAAAGCCGAACTCTTCGGTTCGGATCTGTTTGACATTTACCTTGGTAACCTTCTCGATGCCGATCGGCAACTTGAAGTTAAGTCCCGGCTGGACAGTCCGAACATATCTCCCGAACAGCTGAACGATTCCGACCTCATCCTGGTTAACGGTAAAAAAAGTGGAGGTCCCAATCAGGATGAGAATGATTACCAGGATTACAAACGGTCCGCCGGGCAATTTAAATTTCTTGAATTTCTCCAGTATCTCATCCATCTGCGGGGGTGGGGTTCCCATACCGCCGCCTCTGCTTTTTTGCTGCTGTTTCAGCTTGTCCCAATCCCAACTCATAGTTAATTTCCTGTCTGACTGTTGACGAAGGTTGGCGTCAGTTTGACCTTGAAACCATACCACTTGGTTCAAGACCTGCGTGGCCGGCGTGAACCCGGCCGGCAAATAATGTCTGCTGCCGGTCGAATACAAAGGTACGTGTGACAAAATGTTTTGTAACAATATGTTGCCCGGACATTCAAGTCAAGCAAAAAGCATTGATCCCCGGTTTCACTTGACATCACGAGGATCTGCTGGCACTTACTAAGATCTTCGACTATCTAGTGCCCATCCATCAACGGGTCTTTTACCATGATGGGCACCGGATGGTGTTTCCAATCCAGAAATGAGAATTTTTGCCCAAGTTCAAGGAAATCAAGTCCTTGCGTGGAGGCGTAGCTTGCTACGCCGCACAAGCAAGGGCGCAGATTGACGCCGAAATTGGGCAAAAAGGCCATTTGTGGACGGAAACTATCTAATTTCGTGTCGATAACATTCGGTTAAGCGCCTAAGGGTTCACGGAAAAATTAATTCACAGATTCAGGCGTTGAGTTGAATGACTCTCGCAGGGAGGGGGGACACCCCCCGCACCCCCGTATTATTTATTAAATATTTATTTTTAATCATACAAGGCGCCTGGCTGGCAGATGCGAACACGCTGGAATATCTGGATATTCCGAGCTTTCGCAACGCCGCCGGGCAGGATGCATCAACGTATAAAATGTGAAGTTATTTTTGAGTGAGCCCTAAGCCGGTATCCGCTGATCCGCAGTCACACGTCGAGGGATTACAGGTATGAAGACAAAATTGCGAAACAGAGAATTCACCCACATCGGCAGTATCATCGATCGGTTGCTGAAGACCTGCCGCAACGAAGGCGACGAGGAGTTGATCCGGGTCTGGCACATCTGGGAGGGGATTGTCGGCGATACCGTTGCCGCAAACGCCAGACCCGCCGCTTTCAAGGGCCGGATATTGCTGGTGCATGTAACTGGATCGGCGTGGGCGCATCACCTTCAGTTTTCGAAAGCTGAAATGATTGCCAAGCTGAACCAGGCTTTGGGGAAATCGCTTATCGATGACCTGAAATTCAAGGTCGGGCCGTTATGAATCCCTACACGACCGATACCTTTTTCAATGGAAAAATTAGGGTCAAGCAAAGCAGGGGAGGGTACCGTTTTTCCATAGACGCCGTTTTACTGGCATATCATGCACGACCGCGGCCTGGTGACCGAGTTGTCGATTTGGGAACCGGTTGCGGAATCATCCCGCTCATTTTGGCTTATCGGCAGCCGGATATCGACATCTACGGGGTTGAGGTGCAGCCGGAGCTGGCCCAATTAGCTGTCTTTAATGTCAGTGACAATCGGCTGGGAGACCGGATAGCCGTGTTATGCACTGATATGAAGCTGCTCAAACCTGCCAGGACTTCGGGTCCGGTGGATCTGGTCGTCTGCAATCCGCCGTTTCGCACACCGGGGTCCGGCAGAATGAATCCGAATCGGCAACGTGCGATCGCCCGCCATGAAATCAAGGCCAATCTGGCCGATATCATTCAAACCTCCCTCCGTTTACTGCTCACGGCAGGACGTCTGGTGTTCATTTATCCGGCCCCACGAATGACCGATATCCTGTTGCAGATGCGAACCCAGGGGATCGAACCCAAATGCGCTCGCATGGTTCATTCCCGCCGGTCTGCCGAGGCGGCTCTGGTGATCATAGAGGGCGTCAAAGGGGGGCGGCCGGGCCTTAAAGTCGAACCTCCGCTGATTATATACAACAGCCAAAACGGCTATACGGCGGAAATCGAAGCCATGTTCAAGGGCTGATTCCATTCATGAGCTACCGACCGGGGCGGTCGGCAGGGAAAGATTCCATCGTTGCCAGGGTGACATGTTTGCACCAGCCTGACAGTTGCCGGTGGCTTTGGAATGGGGATCATCTATAGAATCTTGGCAATTTTTTTTTTACATTGCAATTCTTTCCCACAGGCCTTAAGATGTATTTCCAGGTCAACGACCACCCGAATTTCGCAAGTTGTTTTTCCAAATCATGGTTGACACCCGGAGACAAAAAGTTTAAGGAGATCACTCGCGGATCTAATCTGGAGAGGTGGCCGAGTGGCTGAAGGCCCTGCTCTCGAAAAGCAGTATCCTGTCAAAAACGGGATCGTGGGTTCGAATCCCACCCTCTCCGCCAGGTGGATCAACCCCTTGACCTCTATTTTGCATTGATATTGTCAGTCTGGCAATTATAACCGGAGAGATGTCCGAGCTGGCCGAAGGAGCACGACTGGAAATCGTGTGTGCTGTCAAAAGCGGCACCGAGGGTTCGAATCCCTCTCTCTCCGCCATTTGTAAACGTAATCATTTCCGATGTCCTATCTCGTCCTAGCACGCAAGTATCGTCCGCAAACCTTTGAACAGGTTGTCGCCCAGTCCCATATCACCCGGACCTTGACAAACGCAATCTCATCGGGGCGGGTCGCCCATGCCATTTTGTTCTCGGGCCCCCGCGGCACCGGCAAGACGACGGTGGCCCGTATTTTGGCAAAGGCAATGAATTGCAAGAAAGGCCCCACTCCTTCTCCCTGCAACACCTGCAGATCCTGCAATGAAATTACCGCCGGCAATGCGGTCGATGTCTTTGAAATCGACGGGGCTTCCAACAACAGTGTCGAACAGGTCAGGGAATTGCGGGAAAATATTAAATATATGCCCGCACACAGTTCCTATAAAATCTACATCATCGATGAAGTCCACATGCTGACCACGGCCGCTTTCAACGCGTTGCTGAAGACGCTGGAGGAACCGCCGGCGCACGTGCTGTTCATGTTTGCCACCACGGAAGCCCACAAGATTCCGATTACCATTCTCTCGCGCTGCCAACGCTATGATTTCAGACGCATCGACCTGAATACCATTGCGCTTCATCTGGGTTTGCTGAGCAGGCAGGAAGGTTTCACAATACCTGAGGAAAGCCTCGGGCTCCTTGCGAGGGAAGCCGGCGGCAGCATGCGGGACGGACTGAGCCTCCTCGATCAGATTATGACCTGCGCCCAGGAAACGGTGAGCCAAGAGCAGGTGCTCGATATACTGGGAATCGTTGATCGCAAAGTCATATTCGAGCTTTCGGATGCGGTATTGAAGTCGGACATTCCCGGAGCACTAAGCCTTTTGGATGAAATTTACGGCCGGGGTCACGATATGATCAAGCTTTATGCCGATCTTCTCGAACACTTCAGAAATTTGCTGGTTGCCGCCATGGGCAAAAAAATCGACAGACTGGTCGATCTGCCGCCTGGTGAACGGGAACAACTGGCAGCGCAGGCCGGACCCACATCCCCGGCAGTGCTGAAACAGATTCTGGATTCGCTTTTCAGAGAGGAAGCCAATATCAGACGTTCACCCCAACCCAAACTGGCCCTGGAAATCGCCCTTATCCGAACCTTGCAGACCACGCCCGTGCTGCCGATAGACGTTCTCATCGAGAGGCTGGACACGCTGAGAGGTGAAGTATTCGCCTGCGGCCCGGCGCAGGAATCGGCCCGAGGGCCTTCGGAGACCCACACGCCTGAAAAAACGCCGCCGCCCGGATCGCACCGGGCCGCCTCGCCGGACGTGGGGCCAAACGCCGTACAAAATTCCGGCGCCGAACCCGAGAAGTCCGGGGCGGGGAGCGATCCCTCTGAAAATTCGACCGAAGCGTGGGAACGGATCTCCGCGATCGTTTCAAAGAAAAACCCATCGCTGGCGGCCAATCTTGCCAGGTGTGAATTGGTTCGTTCCGAGGAGGACTGCCTGGAAATTGAAGTGCCGGGAAACGGCTTTGCCATGAAGATGATCTCGCGTGAAAAGAATTTGGGCTTGCTGAAGCAGGTTTGCGGCGACGTTTTCGGCCGGCCGAAGGAAATACAATTGACACCGGCAGTACTTGAGGATGCCAACCCGCAAAAAAAAAAATCTCAAGATAACCTGTTAAAAAAAAAAGCGCTCGGTCATCCCCTGGTGGCGGATGCCGTTGAAATTTTCAGCGGCACACTGATCGACGTCAAGATTTTGTAATACTCAAGGAGGTAAGTTTATGAAGGGCATGGGAAATATGATGAAGCAAGCCCAGAAGCTTCAATCGAAAATGATGAAAATGCAGGAGGAACTGGCAGAAAAAACGGTGGAATCCAGTTCCGGCGGCGGCATGGTGAAGGTGGTTGCCAATGGCCGGCAGCAAGTCCTATCGATTCAGATCGAAAAAGAGGTCGTCGACCCCGAAGATGTCGAAATGCTCCAGGATCTCATCTTGGCCGCAGTGAATGACGCGCTGACAAAAGCCCAGGAGATGGTCAGCACGGAAATGAGCAAACTGACCGGCGGCCTGAATATTCCGGGATTGATGTGATGGGTTATTATCCGGCTTCGATTCAGAATCTGATAAAAAATATCGCCAGATTGCCCGGCATCGGTGAAAAGACGGCCGAGCGTCTGGTATTGCATATACTGCATGCCCCGCGCCAGGAGGCTGAACAGTTGGCTCAGAGCATTTTGAACATAAAGGAAAAGGTGCGGTTTTGCACACAGTGTTTTTCCCTCAGTGACAATGAGCTGTGTAATCTTTGCGGTGACCCGGCCAGAGACCCCTCCATCATCTGTGTGGTCGAACAGCCGGCGGATATGGTTGCCATCGAAAAATCCGGTGCATTTCACGGCCTGTATCACATTCTTTGCGGTGTTCTTTCACCGATGAACGGTATCGGACCGGAGAATATCAGGATCCGGGAGTTGATCGTCAGAGTCCAAAAAGAGCGCACGAAAGAAGTTATCCTGGCGACCAGCACCAGCGTTGAAGGAGAGGCCACCGCATCGTATATCGCCCAGCTTCTCGAAAAGTATCCGGTCAGCATCACTCGGATCGCCTCGGGAGTTCCCATGGGGGGAGATCTGAAATATGTGGACCAGGTCACGTTGAAAAGAGCATTGGATACACGTCATGCCCTCTGACCGCCCGTGTATGGAGGACCTGTTTGAATGCCACCAGTGCGGTGACTGCTGCCAAGGCTTTGGCGGGACCTATTTGAGACCGGCGGATATTGCCGCCATCTCCCACTTTATCGGTATTCGTTCCGAACGTTTTGTCACCCGGTATTGCAGCTTCTCCGGCGGGCAACCGGTGCTCGGCCAAAGATCGGATGGCTATTGTATTTTCTGGGATAAAATCTGCACGATTCATCCGGTCAAACCGAGGATGTGCCGGAAATGGCCTTTTATCGAGAGCCTTCTGGTAGATGGCCGCAACTGGCTGATCATGGGAGATTCGTGTCCCGGGATCAACCGCGACGTCTCAGCCGACATCGTCCAGGAATATGTCCGGGCCGCGCGGCGTGAAAAATGAGATGCCGTGCCGACCGCAGGCGCTCTATCCTTAATTAGTGCCCATCCATAAAAGGTTTTTACAATGATGGGCACCGGATGGTGTTTCCAATCCAGAAATGCGAATTTTTGCCCAAGGTCAAGGAAATCAAGGGCTTGCGCGGAGGCGTAGTTTTTTACGCCGCACAAGCAAGCGCGCAGATTGACACAGAGATTGGGCAAAAAGTCCATTTATGGATGGAAACTAATTAAAACTATACCGGGCTCCAAACCCACGACAAAAAGGAGCCGCACGGTTCTCTGCAAGTGGACTCCAAAAACGAAGAAAAGAAAACCAAACAGCAGCTAATCGGTGAACTGGCCGTTATCCGATCCCTGCTCGAAAACGCGGAAGCCGGGCAGCGTGAAGCGGAATCGGCGCTGCGGGAAGCCCAGCAGCAGCTTTTGCAGGCCCAGAAAATGGAGACTCTGGGAACCCTGGTAGCGGGAGTGGCTCATGAAATCAACAATCCCGTTAATCTGATTTTGTACAACCTGCCGCTTTTGCAAAAAATTTGGCAGGATTTGCTGCCGGTGTTGCTGCAGCGCAAAGCAGCGGAGCCGGAGCGTAAATTCGGCGGCTTTGCCTATGACTTTCTGGCGGAAAATCTGGCCCAACTCATGGCCGACATGGACATGGCGGCCCATCGGATCGTCAAAACCGTATCGGATCTGAAAAACTATTCCCGCCAGTCCAATGTCGTCGAAAAAGCGCCGCTTCAAGTCAACAGCGCCGTTAAAAACGCCATGCGATTGGCGCAAACCACCCTGCGCAAATCCAATGTTCGGGTCAAGCTCGATCTGGCGGAGGATCTCCCCGAAATCGCCGGCAACCTTCAGAGCATCGAGCAGATTATCTTGAACATCACCATCAACGCCGTGCATGCCATCGACCACGATCAGGGACAAATCAGCGTCTGCACCGGTCTGAGGCTTAAGGACGGCATGGTTTACATCCGCATCGCCGACAACGGCCGGGGGGTCTCTTCAGCGATCATTGATAAAATATTTCTTCCCTTCGTGACTGACAAACAAACCCAGGGCGGCACCGGGCTCGGTCTTTCCGTCACCTATTCGCTGGTGAAAGCCCATGACGGAGAAATCGTTTTTGATAGCGACCCGGGCTGCGGGACATCGTTTACCGTCTACCTGCCTTCCCTGTTGAAACGCCAGGCTGCCCGAATTCTGATTGTGGACGATGACCATGCGATTCGCCGGATATTGATCGAGGCGCTGACCATGGATCGGCAATATCTGGTGGAAGAGGCGTCCAGCGGTACCGAAGCATCGATAAAACTCGGCACCTATCGACCCGATCTGCTCATTCTGGATATTTTTATGCCGGAAATGGATGGAGTTGAGGTTTGTCGGAATATCTGCAATGAGCCGGAGTTGGCGGATTTGAAGGTCATTATCACCACCGGATACCCCCATCATCCCAAACTGGATGAAGTGGTTAAACTGGGATTCACCCATATCTTTTCAAAGCCCTTCGAATTGGGCCATTTTGTCGCGGCTGTGGCCGGGATTCTCGGCCGGTGATAATGGCTCACTTTTCATCCGAGGCGAAGGCGGCTTTAAAAAATTCCCGGTTCAGGCGTGCAATGTTGACGATCGAAATTTCCTTGGGGCACTCCGCTTCACATTCTCTTTCGTTCGTGCAATTTCCGAAACCCAGTTCGTCCATCGTCCGCAGCATTTCCAGGGCTCGTCTGGCGGCTTCGGGCCGGCCCTGGGGCAACAGACCGAGGTGGGAAATCTTGGCCCCGGTAAACAGCATAGCGGCGGCATTGGGACAGGCCGCCACACAGGCGCCGCAGCCAATGCAGGCCGCCGCATCCATGGCTTTTTCGGCCTTCGCGGGAGGCACCGGGATGGTGTTCGCATCCGGTGCTCCGCCGGTATTCGCGGATATATATCCACCGGCCTGAATGATCTTGTCCAAAGCCGAGCGATCCACCGCCAGATCCTTGATAACCGGAAACGCCCTCGCCCGCCAGGGCTCGATGACAAGGGTATCTCCGTCTGAAAAATGCCGCATGTGCAGCTGGCACAATGTCGTGCCTTTTTCCGGTCCATGGGCCCGTCCGTTGATAACCATTCCGCACATACCGCAGATGCCTTCACGGCAGTCATGATCAAAGGCAACAGGATCCCCGCCTTCCAAAGTCAGTTTTTCATTGATGACGTCGAGCATTTCAAGAAATGACATATCCGTCGAAATATCGGCTGCTTGAATGGTTTCCAGGTTGCCTGGGGCACCATTATCTTTTTGACGCCAGATTTTCAAGGTCAAATTGATCGTTTTGCTCACTTGTAACTCCTTTGGGTCAGCTCGACATTTTCAAACACCAGCGGTTCCTTGTGAAGTTTGGATTTTTCGATATCGCCGGTAAATTCCCAGGCGGCCGCATGACAGAAATTCTCGTCATCGCGCCGGGCTTCCTGTCCCTCGGTTTGAAATGCTTCATTAAAATGGCCACCACAGGATTCCTGGCGGGCCGATGCATCCATGATCATCAATTCGGCAAACTCGAGAAAATCCGCTACCCGGCCGGCTCTTTCCAGACTCTGGTTGAAATCCTTGTCGACACCGGGCACGGTGACGTTATCCCAAAATTCCTGACGCAGGTTCTGCACCAGATGACGGGCCTTTTCCAGGCCCTCATTGGTGCGCCCCATGCCGCAATATTCCCACATGATCGAACCCAATTCACGATGAATATCATCAACGGTGCGCTTACCCTTGATGGAAAGCAGGGTGGCGGTACGCTGATGCGCCTCGTTTTCGGCGGCTTTAAAGGCGTCGTCCTCGACGGTGATATCCGCCAGGGTGGTCCCTGCCAGGTAGCCGCCGATGGTATACGGCAGGATAAAGTAACCGTCGGCCAACCCCTGCATCAGGGCACTCGCACCGAGACGATTGGCTCCGTGATCGGAAAAGTTGGCCTCGCCCAGAACGAAGAGCCCGTCGATGGTGGACATCAAATTGTAGTCCACCCAGAGTCCGCCCATGGCGTAGTGTACGGCCGGATAGATCATCATGGGCGTTTCGTAAGGGTTTTCACCGGTAATCTTCTCGTACATCTGGAACAGATTTCCGTATTTCTTCTCGATAACCTGGCGGCCGTCCCTTCTGATGGCATCCGCGAAATCCAGATACACCGCCAGACCCGTTTCGCCGACGCCTTTCCCCATGTCGCACTGTTGTTTGGCATTGCGGGATGCCACATCGCGCGGCACCAGATTGCCGAAACTCGGATATTTTCGCTCCAAAAAATAGTCGCGCTGGCCATCCGGAATTTGTTCCGGTGATTTTTTTTCGTCGGGATTTTTCGGCACCCACACGCGGCCGTCGTTTCGCAGGCTCTCGCTCATCAGGGTCAGTTTGGACTGATAGTCGCCATGAACCGGAATGCAGGTGGGATGGATCTGTGTGAAACAGGGGTTTGCAAAAAATGCTCCCTTCCGGAAAGCGCGGTAGGCAGCGGACACGTTGGATGCCATGGCGTTGGTGGAGAGAAAAAAAACATTCCCGTAGCCGCCGGTGCATAGAACGACGGCATGGGCCTCATGCCGTTCGATAGCGCCGGTGACCAGATTGCGGACCATGATTCCCCGGGCTTTGCCGTCGATTATCACCAGTTCCAGCATTTCGCGGCGGGTAAACAGCCGGACCTTTCCTGTGGCCACCTGCCGGGACAGGGCGCTGTAAGCCCCCAGCAGGAGCTGTTGGCCGGTCTGTCCCCTGGCATAAAAGGTACGCGAAACCTGGGCGCCCCCGAAGGACCGGTTGGCGAGCAGCCCCCCATAGTCCCGGGCGAATGGAATTCCCTGGGCCACACAGTGATCGATGATATGGTTGCTGACCTGGGCCAGGCGGTAAACATTGGCCTCCCTGGATCTGAAATCCCCTCCCTTGATCGTGTCGTAAAAAAGACGCCAGATACTGTCACCGTCGTTCGGATAATTTTTGGCGGCGTTGATGCCGCCCTGGGCGGCGATGCTGTGGGCCCGGCGGGGGCTGTCCTGAATGCAGAAAGTTTTAACGTTGTATCCCAATTCCGCCAGGGTTGCGGAAGCGGATCCACCCGCCAATCCGGTGCCGACCACGATGATCTCGAACTTTCGCTTGTTGGCCGGATTGACCAGCTTCAACTCAAAAAGATGTCTGTCCCATTTATCTTGAAGCGGACCTCCGGGAATTTTGGCATCAAGCGGCATGATTTTTCCTTTCGTACGGTCTAACCCGCAACAGCCACGTACATCGGCAGCAGGCCGAAACCGAAACCGACAGCCAGACTGAAGGCGATACTCAGTCCCATGATCAGCGGCATGTATTTAGGGTGGTTGGCCCCGATGGTTTGGAAAGCACTCCAGAACCCATGGCTGACGTGGATGGCCGCCACCACCATGGCGGCGATGTAAATGATGACGTAAAGCGGATTTTCAAAAGTCTGGCGAACGATCTGATAGATGGTCACATCCGTCTTGTCCACAAAATGGAAGTTGATCAGATGCAAAATGACAAAGGCGAGTAAAATCACGCCAGTGTAGGGCATGGTGGCGGAGCCGATGGTTCGCCCGCCCGCCCGCTTATTGACCACATACCTGCCCGGGCGGGCGTTGAAATTTCGATAGAACAGGGTGAGTCCGGTACAGATGTGGATCAGGGCGAAAATCAGGAGCGCCCATTCCATCAGGGTAATCAGCGGACCGAGCTTGTGAAGGCCTTCGGCATATGCGTCAAAAGCATCCCTTCCTCCATATAGGCTCAGATTGCCGGCGAGATGCCCGGTTAGAAAACCACAGAATGCGAGACCGGTGAGCGCCATCATCAATTTTTTGCCGATGGAGGACCAGAGGTTTAAAAAGAACCAGTTCATTTTTTCCTCTCCGTTGTTCGTTCGCCGATCCAATGAATCGGATAAAAAAGTCATTTTTATTTATTTTTAATTTAGCTGTCAATAATTTTGTTTAGGAAGTGCCCATCCATCAAAGGGTCTTTTACCATGATGGGCACCGGATGGTGTTTCCAATCCAGAAATGAGAATTTTTGCCCAAGTTCAAGGAAATCAAGTCCTTGCACGGAGGCGTAGTTTACTGCGCCGCCCAAGCAAGGGCGCAGCTTGACGCCGAACTTGGGCCAAAAGGCCATTTGTGGATGGAAACTAGGTAACCGCTAAATCAAAATCAAACGTCGGGAATGACGCGGGTAACTTGAAATACCCGAATTATTGGGTATCGACACCTTTCCACCAGGCATCGCGCGGGGTTTCCAAAATCGCGTGGGCAAGATTTTTTCCGATCTTGGTTTTAAGCCGGCTGACCACATCCGGAATCCAGGTTTCGGGTGGTTTGTAGCCCACGTCCGTAAGATCCTTTAACTCCAGCAGAAGTGCGAGCTGATCGGCATCCCGGGCAAGCCGGGCTTCCGTTGAGCGGCCCCTTTTGAATTCGCCGATCAATGCCTTCATATTTTCCGCAAAAGGAAGATTCTTGACGGCATCCGCAAATGCTTCATCATCTTCCGCTTTGACGTATCGTTTGTTGACGGCATTCAAATCTCCCGTCCGGGCCTCGGCCAAGTCATGAATAAGACTCATGCTGATGAGCTTCAGGGCATCCATCTCAGGTTCCATCCGGGACATGACATAGGCGATAAAGCAGGTGCTGAAACAATGCTCGGCCACCGATTCCTTGCCGGTGCCCAGGAAGTGATAGCCCGACCTGGGGAGCTCCTTTAATAATTTCGCTTCGAACAGCAGATTGGCTATGTGTTTCATGGGTATCCTTGTTTTGTTTAGATGGTTGAGCCGTTGGGCCTGTTGGGCCGGTCAGGCCCGTTAGCCGGTTGAGTTCGTTGAGATTTTATGGATCGTTCAATTTAGTGGCCGCGAGCGGATAAGGCAAGCCTAAAATATCCCGCCTCCGGCTTTGCCAAACATATTGACACTCCCTTGTTTTCTGATATAACTAAAAATAATTAAAACAGAAAGTTATTACACTTGTTTACTTCAGATTCGTTCTTATATTTCTTTTTGCCCCCAATTATATAAACCGCTAATTTATAACGATACCGGAGAGTTGTATGTCAGATGCCCATATCGATCTGATCCATATGATCAGCAATGCCAGCTTCATCGTTCAATTGGTTCTGCTCCTGCTGCTTTTTTTTTCAGTCACCTCATGGGCGATCATTTTGATCAAATATCGATACATTAAACGGGCATTCAAGCAGTCAGTCGAATTCACCGAATTTTTCTGGAAAAGCCGGGACCTGTCCAACGCCTTTACAAAGGCCAAGCAGCTCCACGGCAGCCCCGTGGCCAGAATTTTTCGCATCGGCTACGTGGAATTGAAAAAGAGCAGTCCATCCGGCGAACCATCCCATCCGGATAGTTCCCAGTTAAATGGAAGCACTCCTTCCATCGGCACCCGGTTCACGGGACTCGAGAATGTCAAGCGCGCCTTGCGCAGGGCGATCAATACGGAAATGACACGCATGACCCAGATGGTCCCCTTTCTGGCAACCACTGGGAATACAACACCTTTTATCGGTTTGTTCGGAACGGTCTGGGGGATCATGAGTTCCTTCAGCGGAATCGGCCAAAGGGGCTCCGCCAGCCTGGCGGTGGTCGCCCCCGGTATTTCCGAGGCGCTCGTGGCGACCGCCGCCGGTCTCGCCGCCGCCATACCGGCTGTCATTGCATTCAACTTCTTCATGAATAAAATTCGCATCGTCGAGACTGAATTGCAAAGCTTTTCGGCTGATTTTCTCAATATCATCGAACGAGACATCCTGCGGGCCGAAAGGAGATAGCGATGGCCTTAACGGGAAACAGCAAGGAATTCATGTCCGATATCAACGTCACCCCTTTCGTGGATGTCATGCTGGTGCTGCTGATTATCTTCATGGTCACCGCGCCCATGATGATTGAGGGGTTGAATGTCGATCTGCCGGAGGCAACCGCTAAACCGCTGGAATCCGAAAAGGAACATCTGGTTGTCACCATCGACGAAGACCAACAGGTTTATATAAACGATTTCAAGGTTGGTGTCGATTCCCTGGGCGATAAGCTGAGCAAAACGCTGCAGGGCCGCCGCGACCGGGAGGTTTACCTCAAGGCGGATAAGAATATTCCATACGGCATCGTCGTCCAGGTAATGGCGGAGGTTAAAAAGGCCGGGGTGGAACAGTTGGGTATGATTACCGAGCCGGAAATACTGGAAAAAGCAGGCATCAAGCCAAGTAACTGAAAGTTGATGATAAACGATACGCATTCACACGCCCGGGCGTTGGAAATAGAAGACAATTCCCGCACGATGGCGGTTTATTTCGGAATTTCCTTGTTTTTTCACCTGATCTTAATCGGTTATCTGGTGTTTTCCCATGAATGGATCCCGAGACGCCATTTGTCGCCCGGTTCGATCAAGGTCAGCCTGGTATCGCTTCCCGGGCCCCCGGCGGCCGCAACCGGACCGGCGGAAGCGCCCGCCGCCGAGGTGGTCGCCATTCCGAAACCCGAGGTAAAGCCGGTTGCCAAGGCTCCGGTAATTGAAACACCGCCTCCCGAGCCGCCTCCGGTAATACCGAAGGTTCCGAAAACGGTTTCGCTGGCTCCCAAAAGCGAGGGTCCGAAAGTAAAGAAGTCCTTGAAAAAGCAGAGCCTGAATCGTGAAAAAATGATCGAGAGCGCCGTTTCCAAAGTTCAGGAAAAGGTTGAGAACACCAGAGCCGATGCCCTCGATAAGGCTCTGGAAAATCTGAAAAAGAAAGTGGCCCAGACCGAAGCGGGTGCCGGGTCCAACAATCGGGCGGCCCGAGGAGCAAACGGAGCGGGTGCCGCCGGAGTGCAAGGAGGGGGAATCGGCGGCAAAAGAGCGCTGGAAATCATCGATATCTATAAAATTGAAGTTGCTTTCCAGGTTGAGAGACATTGGGCGTTTTCAGAGCAATTGGTCGGCAACGATCGGGCTTTGCAGGCCAGTCTGGTGTTCAAGGTCATGCCCACCGGCGATATCACCGACATCAGATTTACCGAGCGGTCGGGGAATAGCTATCTGGACGAATCGGCCTATCGGGCGATCGTCAAGGCCAGTCCCGTTGCCCCGCATCCGGAGGGGGTCGATGTGCCCAGCGTTACGGTCGCCCTGCGATTTACCCCCCAGGGGATGCGTTAACCAGTGACCGCAGGCATCTTAAAAACGATCGGCTCCATTTTACCCCCGCCCTCAATCCCTCCTCTCCGAGGCGTAGGCTCGCCTGCTCTACGAGCCGGAGGCCGCCGGGGGAGGGAAGAATTCTCATCTCCCTTGATGGGAGAGGCCGGGTGCGGGTGAATGAATCGAATATATACCTTTTAACCGATCCGGTACATAGGTCCGCCTCCGGCGGACCGGCGGGCGAAAATGAGCAGCAGCCATTCGGCCTTGGATGGATGCAATACTTTTTGTGACAGATCGTCGAGGGAAGCTTTTGGCGGAATTCGTCTAATATTATGTAAGTGGAAACAGGAAGAGCGATATGCTATTTCGTTGTTTGAGACGCATTGTGGTCATAATTGTCGGCAGTATCCTGATTGCTTCCGGGTCTGGCGTTGCCCAGGGCGGCGATCAATACGATTACATTGATATCAGTAATCCATTCTTGCGCAAAATCCCGTTGGCGATCCCGTTCTTCAAAACCGGTGGGGGGAGCCCGGAAGAAACCCGGCTGGCCGGATCATCGGCTGATCTGCTTTCCGCCAGCCTTGAATTTACCGGATATTTCCAAATACTCGACCGGCAGGCATTTCTATTCGATCCGCAAACCGATGGGATCCTTTTATCCCAGATACATTTTTCGAACTGGACCGTCATTGGAGCCGAGCTGTTGATCACCGGCCTTTTCGAGGTAAGTAACGAAGAAATTACGATGGAACTGCGTCTCTTTGACACTTTCAAGGGTCAGCGTATTCTGGGGAAGAAATATTCCGGCGAGATATCCGATCAACGCAGAATGATCCATCGGTTTTGCAGCGAAGTCATTCAATACCTGACCGGCGGCAGCGGAATATTCCAAAGCAAGATCGCGTTTGTCTCGACCGGATCCGGGAATAAAGAAATTTACACGTGCGACTTCGATGGCTACGATCCCCGGCAGTTGACCCGCAATCATTCGATTACCTTATTTCCGGCCTGGTCTTCCGACGGAAAATACCTGGCCTATACATCCTACAAGGAGGGCCAACCTGATTTATTTATCAAAAATCTGGCGGAGATGCAGGAGACGACCATTTCCGAAAAGGGACTGAATATTACCCCGGCATGGGTACCGGGCCGATTCGAATTGGCGGCAACTCTTTCCTATTCAGGGGATCAGGAAATTTATCTATTGACTGGAACCGGTAAAATTATTAAAAGATTAACAAATATGCGGGGCAGCGACATATCGCCCGCCTGGTCGCCGGACGGTAATAAACTGGCATTTGTTTCGAACCGATCCGGCACTCCCCAAATCTACATCCAGGATATGGACTCCGGAAGGGTGAGACGGCTGACCTTCGAGGGCAACTACAACACCCAGCCAAACTGGTCGCCTCGAGGCGACAAGATCGCATACGCGTCATTTGAAAACAATCACCACAATATTTGCATAATCGATGTCGAAGGTCGGCAACGGATCCAACTGACCGACGAATCAGGAGATAACGAAGCCCCGTCGTGGTCGCCCGATGGAAGTCTTATTGCCTTCAGCTCAAGCCGTGAGGGGCCTTCCCGCATCTATGTTATGACTGCCTCCGGAACCGATCAGCGGCGTTTACTTGCGTTGAAAGGCGAGCAGACAAATCCAAAGTGGTCTATGAACAGCTTCAATAACTGAGATGTTGCTTAACGTGAAAGGAGGAGAAAATGAAAACAAAGAAATGGATTTTTTTGGCTTTATTGATTGTGGTTCCTGGATTGATGGTTACCGTCTCTTGTCAGAAAAAGCTGGTCGATGCAACTCCCGAACCGGTTGTGAAAGAAGAGCCGAAAGAGGAAGTGGTCGTTAAAGAAGAAGTACCGCCTCCGGCACCCAAAGTGTCCGATGAGGTCATGCAGTCGAATATTCATTTCGATTTCGACAAATCGACCCTGACGCCTGCTGCTCAGGAAAACCTGCTGCAAAAGGCCGAATGGCTGCGGGAGAATCCCGACGCCACCGTGACCATCGAAGGACACTGTGACGAACGCGGTACCCCTGAATACAACCTTGCCCTGGGAGAGCGGCGGGCGGAAAGTGCCAAAGCATTCCTGGTGGATCTGGGGATCGATGCTTCCAAACTGAACACGATCAGTTATGGTGAAGAACGACCGCTCGATCCGCGCCACACTGAAGAGGCTTGGGCCAAGAACAGACGGGATCACTTTGACGTCAATTAGCTAGTGCCCATCCATTAAAGGGTCTTTTACAATGATGGGCACCGGATGGGGTTTCCAATCCAGAAATGCGAATTTTTGGCCAAGTTCAAGAAAATCAAGTCCTTGCGCGGAGGCGTAGTTTACTACGCCGCACAAGCAAGGGCGAAGATTGACGCCGAAATTGGGCCAAAAGGCCATTTGTGGATGGAAACAAGATAAACCTGACTATCGCCCGGAATTAACGCACTTTCAGTTTCCGGCTGGCCATGCCTCCGGGGCATCGGTCAACCGGGTTTTTTAAAAGGGGCGGTTCTTATCGGTTTTGGTGATACCTGCCGCCCCTTCGCCCGTATCGAGCCGGCTGGAAGCCATCTTCGAATTAAAATGCAAGGCTCAAGATCTCGGTGGGGGTCCAATTTAAAATCAAGGCATGCGTGAGTATGTTCAGGATTTCATTTGTGCGTCCCCAACCGGGACCGGGACCTGAGATAGTGCATCCATAAAACAATTTTCTACCTGTGATACCCACTATGAACGCAATGAAAATTAAATCAACAGCATGGAGCTGTCTGTTGCTTCTGGCGATTTTTTCCGGTTGTGTCGCTCAAAATGAGCTCACCTCCCTCGATACCCGTTTGAGTGAGCTCGAAATGCGCTACGCTGAATCCCGGAAAGGCAAACAGACCCTTGAAACAGATCTGCGCAGCCGCGAGGGTGAAGAGCAGGCCCTGCGGCAGCAGGCGGCTTCTTTGCGGGCCAGAATGGCTGCCCTCAATGAGGAAATTCGGAACTTGACCGGCCGGGTCGAAGGAATTGAGCACAATCTGAATCGCCAAACGGAGATGGGTACCGAGTCCGCCCAGACCGGTGACGAACTCTCCAATAAATTGGCGAAATCCGTAAAGTCCAACGATGAACGCATCTATCGTATCGAACAGTATCTGAATTTCGAATCCTCCACGCCTCAGAGCCCTGCAGTTGAAAAGCCGGTGACCGCGATTGTTCCTGCTCCCGAAGCCAAGGCCGAAAAGGCTAAAAAGGAATCGCAGGAGGATGAAATCTACCGGACCGCGAAGCAGGCTTTTGACCAGGGGGATTCGGATACCGCCAGAAAGCAATTCGAGGAACTGATACAACGCTTTCCCAAATCCGAGCACGCCGACAACGCTCAGTTCTGGATCGGAGAAATCTATTACCGCGAGAAATGGTATGAGAAATCGATCCTCGAGTATCAGAAGGTCATCGAGAATTATCCCAATGGTAACAAGGTGCCGGCATCTTTGCTGAAGCAGGGGCTTGCCTTTTCCAATTTAGGGGATAAATCCAATGCCCGCTTGATTTTGGAGGAGCTTATCAGGAAGTATCCGGATTCCAATGAAGCAAAAATCGCCAGAGACAAGGTGAAGGATTTATGACCTCGGATGATAACGATCATCGGTATAGATCCCGGCCTGGCCGCAACCGGTGTCGGAATCGTTCGAGGTGATCGCCGGGGAATCCAGGGTTATTCCTTTGGCAGTATCAGCACCTCCAAAAGCAAGTCGCTGCCGAACCGCCTTGATCATATCTTCTCCAGACTTCTTCAAATTTTGACCGTTGAGAATCCCGACTTGATGGTGGTGGAGGATGTGTTCTCACTGGCCAAGTACCCCAAATCCGGGATTATGCTGGGACAGGTGTCCGGTGTTGTCATGCTTGCCGGCCATCGGGCAGGTGTATCGTCGGTTGAAATCCCGGTGCGTGAAGCGAAACAGGTCCTGACCGGCAACGGCAACGCCAGCAAAATGCAGCTCGAAGAATCCGTCCGCCATCGTTTGAACCACGCGTCACCCATAAGACCCTTTCATGCATCCGATGCGGTGGGCCTGGCCTTGATCGGCTTTTATCGTTACCATGAACCCAGCGGGTCCTTTGTTCCCGGGATAAGCCAGGGGCGGAATATAAAATTCGGCGACCGGTAGCGCGACTCGCAAGGACGGTGGTCTTCAAGGAGCCGGATTGGAAGAATCGGAAATCAGGCTGTAATAAATTTATAAAAAGCGAATATCGACCGTCGAATCATGATTGGTTACCTCGAAGGTAAAATTCTCAAGAAAGAAGAAGACCGGATACTGGTTTTGGTGAACCAGTTGGGATATGAAGTACTGCTTCCCGCCTTTGTAATGAAAACTCTGCAAAATAAAAATGTCGGCGAGGATATTTCGCTTTACATTTTCTTTCAGCAAACCGAACGTCAGCCAAAACCTGTTCTCATTGGGTTCAATCTGGAAGTCGAAAAGGAGTTTTTTCAGCATTTCATTTCGGTCGAAGCCATCGGTCCACTCAAAGCAGTCAGAGCGCTCGAGATTTCCGTCAGAGAGATTGCGGACGCCATCGAAGCAGGTGAAGTCAATTCGCTTGCGCGCCTGAAGGGCATCGGTCGGAGAACCGCCCAAAAAATTGTCGCGACGCTGCAGGGAAAGATGGGCAAGTTCGCCTTGATTCGTCCCAGCGACCATCCGGAAGCCCCCCTTGTAGAAGACTTTTCAAAACAGGTGCTGGATGTTATGATCAAGCAACTCGGGCATAAGGCCGGCGATGCCAAACGGATGATCGACGAGGCATTAAAACGCAACCCGGCCATCGCCACGGCGGAAGCGCTTTTTGATGAAGTCTACCGCGGAGAAAGGTCCTAAAAACCCACTGCGAGAGGTCACTATCGATGTCTGACGATATCGTTTCATTTTCCTGTGATGATCAGAATCTGGTTGCCGGCAGTTCCCTGCCGGAAGACAGGGAATCCGGAATATTATCCCTGCGTCCGGGAAACTTTACTGACTATGTCGGACAAAAGGAAGTCGTGGAGACGCTCAAGATCGCCATCGAAGCCGCTTTGCAGAGAGGAGAAGCCGTTGATCATGTGTTGCTGCACGGTCCGCCGGGTCTCGGCAAAACCACCCTGGCCCATATTATCGCCAATGAAATGGGGGGCCAACTGACCATTACATCCGGTCCGGCCATGGAAAAAGGTGGTGACCTGATTGGTATGCTGACTCATCTCGAGAGCAATGATATCCTGTTTATCGATGAGATCCACCGGATACCGAAATCCGTCGAGGAATTTCTTTATCCGGCCATGGAAGATTTCGCCATTGACTTCATTTTCGACAAAGGGGTGCATGCCCGCAGCCATCGTTTTCAGCTTAAAAAATTTGCTCTGGTAGGCGCCACTACGCGGGTCGGCCTGTTGTCCGCACCGTTGCGGGACCGCTTTGGAATTTTCAGAAGTCTGGATTTTTACGAGGTTTCCGAACTGGTTAAGATCGCACGGCGTTCTGCCGCGCTGCTCGACATTTCCATTGATGACGAGGGCGCCCTGACACTTGCCCAGCGATGCCGGGGAACCCCAAGGATCGTCAATCGGCTGCTCAAAAGGGTGCGGGACTATGCGCAGGTAAAAGCCGACGGGGTCATCAGGGGGGATACGGTTACCGACGCCCTGGCTCTGGAAGGCGTCGATGAAAAAGGACTGACGGAGCTGGATCGGCGATACCTGAATACCGTCATTAAATTCTATCACGGCGGTCCCGTCGGCATCGAGGCCATTGCGGCGACGCTGCAGGAAGAATCCGACACACTGGTGGACGTCGTCGAACCCTATCTTCTGAAAATCGGCTACCTTACGAGAACCTCATCCGGCCGGAAAGCATCCGAAGCGTCTTTCAGACACCTGGGATATAAAATTCAGACGAAGATGTTTTCGTAGAGGGTTCAGGGGTTCAGAGGTTCAGGGGTTGTCAAGTAATGGCTGTGGTCACGCTGCTCACAGATTTTGGAATCGGCGCCGAATACGCGGGCTTGATGAAGGGTGTCGTTTTATCCATCAGTCCGACGGCCACCATTGTGGATATCTCCCACGCTATTCGCAGGCAGGACATCGACCAGGCCGCCTTTGCCATTCACTCTTCCTACCGATATTTCCCGGCCGGTACCGTGCATCTAATAGTTGTCGATCCCGGTGTCGGCGGCGAACGTTCCTTGCTGGCCCTTTCAATGCAAAAGCAGTTTTTCCTTGCCCCGGACAACGGCGTGCTCAGCCTCCTGCTCGCTGAAAAACGGAGCTCTGCCCTCGTTCGAATAACGAATTCCAGCCTTTTTTTGAAACCGGTCAGCCGGACATTTCATGGCAGGGATATTATCGCCCCGGTGGGAGCGCACGTGGCCAACGGTGTTCACTTGACCGAGCTTGGGCCCCCCATGGCTCCGGAGGATGCCGTTTACCTGGACCGTCTACATGCCCGAGTTTCAGACAGCGGCGAATTTGTCGGGAAAGTGGTTTTCATTGATGATTTCGGGAATCTGATCACCAACATCGACTTTGAGAAATTAAGTGAAATCTATCGAGACACTTCAAAAATCCGAATCAGAATCGGGGCCCATGTAATTTTCGGGCTGTCTGAGACTTATGAAAAGTCGCCGTCACACACGCCGCTGGCCCTCATCGGCAGCCGCGGATATTTGGAAATCGCCGTCAACAAGGGCAATGCCGCCCGTATGCTGAAGGCCGGCAGCGGCGACCACGTGTGGGTGGGACGGTGACTTCATTCATCAGGCACCGGCTATGGCGGTGAGCAATGAAAAGGTTCTAACAAAATCCGGCTCCACCCGCAGAGCGCGGCCCCTTTCAAAGGCCTTCTTCATACCAACAGCGCTGGTGGCTGATGATTTGAACGGCCCTGCAGCGGACCGTACCCGGCTGCAGCTTATAAAGAGTTTTGATACCGGTGGTTGACGTCGTTTTTTTTCTTGACACAGGTTCAAGAATCAAATAAAAAGATAAGATTCTTTAATGATAGGAGTGAAAAATCGTGAAGAAATATACATACAGTGCCAGAAAATCCGATAACCAGGGCAAGTGGGGCATGATCGATGCCGAGGGGGCCGTTCTCGGCCGTCTGGCTACCGTGGTAGCATCCCGTCTGCAGGGCAAGCACAATCCCATGTATACCCCCCATGTCGACACGGGTGATTGGATTGTCGTTATCAATGCGGATAAGGTCCGGTTAACCGGAAACAAATTCGAGCAAAAGCGTTATTACCGTCACAGTGGCTATACCGGCGGACTCAAGGAAACGACGGCCAGAGATCTCATGGAAAAGCGCCCCGAGGATCTCGTTCGATTCGCCGTCAAGGGGATGCTGCCGAAAAACAGACTGGGCAGAAAATTGTTCAATAAATTAAAGGTATATGCCGGTAACCAGCATCCCCACGAAGCCCAGAACCCGGAGACCATCCAACTGTAAAAGAGCATAGAGGAATTAAATGGAGCAGGAAAACATTTTCTACGCAACCGGCAGACGTAAAACCGCAACCGCCAGGACCTGGATTAAGCCGGGATCCGGAGAAGTCATTATCAATAACCGTCCGCTGAATGAGTATTTTCCCATCGAAACCATTCAGGCAGACATGCTGCAGCCGTTTAAGTTAACCAATACCCTGGGCGCTTATGACGTGAAGGCGACGGTCATGGGCGGAGGTATTTCCGGACAGGCCGACGCTGTGCGGCACGGCATTACCCGGGCGCTAGTAATCGTCAATCCTGATTTCAGAGTGACATTAAAGAGGGCCGGCTTTATCAAGCGCGATCCCCGGGTAAAAGAAAGAAAAAAATACGGTCAAAAGGGTGCTCGGGCACGATTTCAGTTTTCAAAACGTTAAGCCTCCCCCTTCACTGCCAGCCTTTAAGGGAACAGACAGTTGTCTGTTCCCTTTTTTATTTGGGCTCCATGGAAAAGTGTTTGACGAAACCGATTCTATATTTTACTTAAACAGCTTCAGCGGAAGTTATTTATATAACTTCATTCATTCACCGGCGGTTGTGCCCATGAGAATCGAAAAAGTTCTACCGGTTCCGTAAGTGCATGCCACATGGGGTCAGACCTGACGGATGCGGGTGGCATATGAATGAAGAACGTAGCTTTTTCCCGGAGGAAAGAGATGCCAATTGACAAAATCGATCTCAATTCAGATGTTGGAGAAAGTTTTGGAAGCTACAAACTCGGCTTGGACGAAGAGGTTATTCCACTGGTAAGCTCGGTCAACATTGCCTGTGGTTTCCATGCCGGCGATCCGGCGGTCATGCGCCGCACCGTTGCCATCGCCGGAGAAAATGATGTCGCGCTTGGGGCTCATCCCGGATTCCCGGATCTGGTCGGTTTCGGTCGACGGGAACTGGCTGCCAGTCTGGACGAGATCAAGGATTATGTCGTATACCAGACCGGCGCGCTTCAGGCTTTCGCAGCTGCCCGAGGCCTCAGGCTGCAGCATGTCAAGCCTCATGGGGCCCTTTACACCATGGCCGTGAAAAACACGGCCATCTGGGATGCCGTCGCCGAAGCCGTCGCCGCCGTCGACCGTCGTTTGATCTTATTTGTTCTGGCGGGACCGGATCGCAAAAAACTGGAGAAAATCGGCACCCGTCATGGTATTCGGATTGCGTTCGAGTTTTTTGGCGATCGCGCATATAATCCCGATGGATCGCTGGTTTCACGCAATGAACCGGGTGCCGTGATTCACGACAGCAACGTGGTGGCTGATAAGGTATTGAAAATGGTCCAGGAGGGCAGGGTGATCTGCAAGGACGGCTCCGAAATCGAATTGAAGGCCGATACCATCTGCGTACACGGGGACAACCCGTCAGCGCTATCGCTGGTGAAAAAAATCAGAGAAAACTTGCAGTCATCGGGAGTTGAAATCGCATCGGTGGCTGATTTTATCTAACTCCATGTTATACGACGAACCGGCATTCCGACTCATGGGAGATCGATCGCTTCTGGTTGAACTGGGAAACGATATCAGCCCGTGCGTCAATCGCAAGGTTCAAAAGCTTTTCGCCGGATTGGACCGTTGCGGCGTCAAGGGCATTCTGGATCTTGTGCCGGCTTATCGGTCGCTGATGGTGACCTACGACCCCCTGCGCATTCCCATCGATGAGATTAAAACCCTGATAACCGACATCTTAAAGGATACGGATCATAACGATTTGCCGGATTCCAGGACCGTAAAGATCCCGGTCGTCTACGGGGGAAGATATGGTCCCGATCTCGATTGGGTGGCGCGCCATCACAACCTGTCCGTTCAAAAAGTCATCGACTTTCATACCTGGCCGGTCTACCGGGTGTATATGATCGGGTTCACTCCGGGCTATCCGTATCTGGGTGAAATTCCGGAGGCCATCGCTACCCCCCGACGGGAAACTCCGCGCACCCGCGTGCCGAAGGGATCGGTGGGTATTGCCCAAAGGCAAAGCGGCATTTATCCGGTCGACAGCCCGGGCGGATGGCAAATAATCGGCTGGACCCCCGTGAAACTCTTTGATCCTTTCGGGCACCCCCCCAGTCTTTTAGTCATGGGAGACCAGGTACGGTTTATAGCCGTATCGGAACAGGAAGCATCCCAATGGCAGGATTAGAAATTCTGGAAATTTTATCTCCTGGAATTCTGACCTCCATTCAGGATCTCGGCAGATACGGTTACGGCCGTTATGGCGTCGCCCCCAGCGGCGCGCTGGATAAATTTGCGTTGCGAATTGCGAATTTGCTTGTTGGTAACCGGCCGCAGCAAGCCTGTCTGGAGACCATGTTGCTGGGGCCTGCGGTTAAAGCATTGGACGATATTGTCATCGCGGTTACCGGCGGCGATCTTCAGCCCTGCATAAACAAGCAGCCGATTGCCATGTGGCGCTCACACCCAATGAAACGAAACGATATTCTATCGTTCGGTTCAGCGGTCAGCGGGCTGCGGGCATATATCGCAATCGGTGGCGGAATCGGTGTATCCGCTGTAATGGGCGGCAAAGCCACCAATCTCTCCTCGGGGTTCGGCGGCTTCCAGGGCCGGCCGCTCAAAAAAACCGACATTCTGGTTTCTGAAATCCATGACGCAAATCTACCCAGGGAAACTTGCCGGTTCAATCAGGAATGGATACCGGTTTACCCGCAAAGCTGGCCGCTGCGGGTTATCTGGGGACCGCAGGATGATCATTTCCCGGCTGAGAGTCGAAATCTCTTTCTGAATTCAACCTTCAAAATGGCATCGGAATCCGACCGTACCGGAATCCGGCTACAGGGTCCGGCGATACGAAAAAAGCCGGATATCGAGGAATCGATTATCTCCGAAGGTGTGATCGCCGGATCCATTCAAATCCCCGGGGACGGCATGCCGATCATCATTTTGGGGGAAACCGTGACCGGCGGTTATCGAAAAATAGCCACGGTGATCGCGGCGGATTTGTCTGCTCTGGGCCAGATCAAACCGGGAGACGAGGTTCGGTTTAAGGCGGTTTCTACGGAAGAAGCCCACCAGGCGCTTGCCCGGATTGAGGATATAATTGACAGTTTCGAAAAAAGCCTCGGCAAAATGAGCGAAGAGGGACACCCCTAAAAAGATCATATCCTGTTTCATAAAAGGTTCCGGAGACCGGCAGTCTACACTAAATTTCTTTAAATCTGAACTTTTCCTATACCTTATACTGTGTTATGCTTAACGCTTATCAAAAGGTCCACACGAGATCTTTTTACGTGATACACCACTTTTTTATGGAATAATTTCGCTTTTAAAGGAAAGCCCAATGATCCGAAGTATCCGTCGACATAAACCCTTTCTACTGACTTTTTTGTCCATGGTTTGTCTGGCAGTCATCTGGGCTGATACCGCGGCCTCCCAAAATTGTAAACCGCTGCTGCTTCCGGGCAAAAAGACCTTGTTTCAAAGGGTGATTACCAATCCGGGAGCCAATGTTTACGTCTCAGCCGATAAGACCTCTCCTGTGGTACAGGCCAACGTGAAGCCATTCACTATTTTTTATGTATATGACCACCTCCAGGTAGATGGGAGCGAGTGGCTGAAGGTGGGTCCCTCCGCAAGCTGTGAGATAAGCGGCTGGGTTGAAAGTCAGCTGGTATCCGAATGGCGGCAGTCCTTATCGCTGGTTTTCACCGAAAGGGTCGGCCGTAAGCCGGTCCTGTTTTTTGATGACCTTACCTCTCTCGAACAAGTCGCAGGCTCCCCGGCTCCGGGCGATGAAGCCGCCGAGCTGGCCTCGGAATTCATGAAAATATCGTCCGGAGGTATGCAGAAGCCCGCGGATTTCCCGATCGTCGCCATGGAGCCCCGGGAAGAAGCCGTTTCCAGGCAGCGGTTTTACCTTATGCCGATTTTCCAAACGGTTGAACTTTTCGAGGGCGTGAAGTTTCTCGAAGTTGCTTCCATCGATCCGGGTTCCTGGGTGCTGTCCGGCAACTCGGAATTGAAGACCGGAATCGTTTTTGTAATCGATACGACGATTTCAATGAAGCCCTATATCGAACGCACCCGGGAAGCCGTTCGCAGAATTTATGATGCCATCGAAAAATCCGGCTTGACGGACAAGGTGGCTTTCGGCCTGGTGGCTTTTCGAAGCAGTGTCGAAAAAACACCGGGCCTCGAATATGTAACCAAAGTCGTATCCGATTTGAAGAACGCGAGCGAGCGGGAGGCGTTCGAAACCGCCCTGGCCGGATTGCAGGAAGCCAAGGTGTCGAGCCATTCTTTTAACGAGGATGCGTTTGCCGGACTAAAAACGGCCGTTGAGGAGCTTAATTGGAAACCTTATCAATCGCGACTCATATTTCTGATAACCGACGCCGGGGCCATCCGTAATGACGATCCCTTTTCCTCCACCGGCATGAACGAACCGGAAATCGCCGACATCGCCGCAGCCAAAGGCATCAAAATATTTGTACTTCACATTAAGACGCCGCTGGGCAAAAACGTCAACAATCATATCTATGCGGAAAACCAGTATAAGCTCATGACGGGACAGTCCGACCCCTCCATCGGTGATCTGTACGTACCCGTAGATGCTAGCCGGACAGCGGAGGGAGTGCGCACATTCGGGCGGTTGGTGGAAGGCGTGGCCGTCCAAATGGTGGAGCTTGTCCGGGCGACCAGCGCCGGTCAGCGTCTGCAGCTGCCGGGCCAGTCGGCGGGCGGATCCCTGGATGTCGTCACCGAGGCCAAGCGCAAAGCGGCTATTCTGGGGTATTCCATGCAGCTTGAGTATCTGGGCCGCCGCAGTGAAGTCCAGGCGCCTCAGGTGGTCACTTCCTGGGTGTCCGACATGGATCTCACGCAGCCCGATATTCCCTCTTTTACCGTCACCGTCTTGCTGACCAAAAATCAACTCAGCGATCTGTACCAGCGACTGAAGATCATTCTGGACAATGCCCAGAGAACCAAGCGGACCGGCGCCAAAGACTTCTTCCAAGGCATATTATCGGCCGCCGCCCAGATATCGCGGGATCCCGGCCAATTCAGCAAAAGACCCCATCAGAATCTTGGAGAACTGGGGCTGCTGGGCGAATTTCTCGATGATTTGCCCTATCGCAGCAGTATCATGAGATTGACCGAAGAAGACTGGTACCGGATGAGTGTCGGCCAGCAACAGGCGCTGGTGGATGATCTGAAGTCAAAAATCAAGCGGTATCGGCAATATCATGATGATGTTGACAACTGGATCAGCTTCGGGGCTACGGATCCCGGAGACATGATCTATCGTGTGCCCTTGAGCATGATGCCCTGAGAGCACTCTCAAAATAATTTCACATTCCAGGCGCTGATGCATCCTCTCGCTTTTTCCATATGGGGATGCATCCCGACCGATGGCATCGAGAAAGCTTGAAGTAAACGGCTATTCCTGCCTTTTCGCACCTTGCCGGGATGGTGCGCCCCACCGCCGGAATTTGTGAATTTATTTTCCGTAGACCCGAACCGGAGTGCAAAGTGAACATGACGATGCCCTATTCATTCAAATCCCTTCTGACATACACAGCCACTGCGGTACTGGCTGTCGCCATGGTGCTTACAAACGGCTTTGCCCTTGCTCAGGATTGTCCTTCCCAGGAATTCAAGCGTTCTTCCCAGACCCCGATCGTCAAGGACATGGTAAATCCCCACCCTGATGCGTACGATTTTGAGTTGCCCATGCCCTGCGGCGGCAAATTGTTTTTGCGCCATGTATGTATTGCGGCAAGATCCTTCCTGGACGACAGCTCGTTCAGTGCCGGCTGTACCGATTGCCGCCGCAAGGATGAGGGCTTTATGGAACCTAAGCGGGAAACCGCAATTTCGGGTGCATTCACCCTGGATGATCTTCCCGAACCCTGGCGCGCAAAACTTGCGGAACTGGCCCGTAAAGGTGACGGTTTATGTCCGGCGCCTGATGACGGTCATTCCAAAGCATTGTATTACTTCATCGGAAAGTATGAAATATCGAACTGGCAGTGGCAGACGGTTATGGCCGAGGATTGTCCTGGATGGGACAAAGCCTTTACGGCGGAGGATCCCCGGCCGAAAACCGATATTTCATGGTTTGAGGCTGTGGAGTTTACCAGGCGATACACCCAATGGTTATTGAAGAACCGGCCGAACGCCCTGCCATCTTTTCCCGCCGGCCGTCATGGATTTATTCGCCTCCCCACCGAAGCCGAATGGGAATATGCCGCCCGGGGCGGCCATATGGTCACCGCTGCGGATATGGATCGCAACCAATTCTTTCCCATGGATGGTCATAAATTTTCTGATTTTGCCGTCTATACCCAAGCGGGGGGCGCGAACCCGCCGGAAAAATTGGCTTGGATCGGCACAAAATGTCCCAACCCCCTGGGCCTTTTCGATGCAGCCGGCAACGCTGCTGAGATTATGCTGGATCCTTTCCGATATTTTACAGATTCTCGGCAGCATGGCGCAACCGGAGGATTTGTCATCAAAGGGGGGAGCTACAGTAAAGGCAGACCGGAAATCATGCCCGGCAGACGAGAGGAAATGCCCTTTTTTCTCGATGAAGGGGAGTTCCGCAGCAATGACCTCGGCCTGCGGGTCGTATTGTCGGGAATTGTTACCCCCCAGAACCGGATCAGGGATCTCCGGGAACAATGGGCCAGGATTTCCGAGCGCAATCGCCGGGCCGAGCTCAAGCCCCCATCACGGGAATCCGCCGTCGATGAAGTTCGCGGGAAAATTCTGATTGCAGAATTCGAGCGCCGGGCAGCAGAAGCGGGCAGTGAAGTCGAACGGGAAAAGTTTCTATCAGCGGCGGACTATCTAAAGACCATTACCGCCAAGCTGGGAGAATCGGGAGGTGGCTCCATCGAGACCCTCATTTGGAAAGTGCTTTTTTCGATAGAATCTTTGCACAAGTACGTGGTGCTGCGCGGTAAATTGGAAAGTGAGTTGGAAATGCTCAAGAAGATGCGGTTAGAGCCTTTGCCTGAATCTGAAATAGAATCTGTAAACAAGAATATATTAGAAATGAAGGAACAGATCAGCCAAAGTGACACTGCGATTGACTATCTGGCGCAATCTTACATGGCCGATATTCGAGACGGTCAAAAATATTCGCAGGCGGTCATTGACCGTCATCTCGACCATACGTTTCAGAGTCAGATAATTGATGAAAGTCTGCGTTCGAGTTTGACCAGCCGCATGGAATTATTCAGAGAACATCTTGCCGAATACACGTCCGATCCGGACAGCCTCAAGCCGGAAAAGATCATTCACGATATTGTTTCGGATATTGCACCCTGACTCCATTCATAAGCCACCGGCGCTGCCGGTGAGAATTGAAATCGACTGAGGAGAAAAAAAGAGATTGTCAGCAAATTTACTTTACAGAGGGCTTGCCACGAAAATCGTTATCATAGCGGGTCTCCTTCTTATATCCGTGCCGTTTTGCGATGCCGCGAAGGGTGGAAAAATCGATGAGAGCCTATCTGTTCCGTTGTCTGAAAACGGCCGCCACGGCATCTCGCCGGCCGCATATTCACCTGAAAATGTCAGGCACATTCAAACGCTGCTCTCTTTTTTGAAATTTAATCCCGGGCCGATTGACGGGATGTACGGTCCGAGAACGCAGGCGGCTATCAAGGCCTTTCAGGCGGATAACAGCTTGCCCGTGACGGGAATGATAGACGAAGCGCTCGCGGAGCAACTTGAAAATGCGTTCACCCCTCCTGTGTCCCGCGACCAGGCCCCGGAGACTCCGGAGGTGAAATCGGAAGTGCCGGATAAAAATCCGGAAAAAAAATTGGAAGTACTTGAACCGACCGAACCTGCCGAGAGGCAATCCGGGACCGGAATCGAAATGAAGCCGCCGGAAGTATCCGATACCGTGCAGCAACAGGATATCGAGGCAGCCTCTCCGAAATCGGCCCCGGCGAATTCTTATTTGAAATACATCCTGTTGGCAATTCCGATGCTGGCGTTTGTGTTTTGTGCCTATTTGTATAGAAGACGGCGCTCGAGAAACTTTAGATCATCGCAAACGGAAAATACCGGAATCCCGGAAGCGCAGAACCATGAAGACAGCAAAATTCCCGCAGAAGAATTTGCAATGCCCGCTGAGATCCAGGATCTGAAAGAGGAAGTCGCGCCTGATGGCGGCGCGGCAGGATCCGATTCCCCCAAACCGGTGCTAAAGGAGGATCAGCCGTCCCATCCGGGGTTTATGACTCCTGTGGTTCGACGCAAGGTTTGGGCCCGGAGTAAAGGTCAATGCGCGATGTGCGGCAGCCGCCAAAATCTCGGTTACTCTTATATCATGCCTATTTCCGAAGGCGGAAGTAATAAGATCGAAAACCTGCAGCTATTGTGCAAAGCCTGTGAAAGCACCAAAACAGGTAAATCGTTTTGATATCTAACCCGGATAAACCGGAATTGATTGTTTTAGCTCGTAAGTTCATGAGTTCATAAGCTCGTAAGCGCTTACGAACTCAAGAACTTATTTTTAGATAGCTACAATAATCCGATGAACTTTTTTGCCATTAAATGCCGAAACAATCGCTAAGCGCCTAAAGCGAGGGCAGAAATACCACGGTACCGGCCGGAAGCTCATTGAAGTCTTTTATATTGTTGCCGGCAAGCAATTTGCTGCCCGGAAGGTAGTAGATGGTTTCGCGGTCATTGTATTTGAGGCCGGCGATCCGATAGGCCGTTTGCTCTTTATGAATTGTGAACGGGCCGCGGTATCCGATAATGACCCGCGTTTGGACGGGAAGGTCATCCCAGTCGGATATTGCCGACCCGATTTTAATCTGACCGTTCGGCAGGAAATAAATGGTCGATTCCTGATTATATGCCTCGCCGGCCAGAGACCAGGCCGTTAAACCGTCGGGTATGGTTTTAATGGGCTCATCACTCGCCTTGGATTCGAAATTTGTTTGCTGGTTGAGAAGCACCACGGTTTTTGGCGGAATTTTATTCCAGCCGATGCTTCGGGATACCTGCAGGCCGGTATGAGTAAGACCGTCGGGGAATTTATAGACAGTGGTCTGGCTGTCATAATCTTCGCCGGCAATCGACCAGGCCGTATTGCTTTTCGAGATGATGTTGGCCTCATCAGTTTTGGCCTGAAATTCGCGGTGGCTGTAGAACACATTTGCAAGTTGTGGATCTGCCGTTATTCGTCCGCTGCGGACATCAGGATCGTAAGCCCAGGTGGGGCCCACGTCGGCATTGGCTCGGATGAAATTTCGGGCGCAGCGTTTGCGGCCGCGATGATTCTTTTTAAACCAGCGGTTGGGAACTCCGTAAGCCACCTGGCTGTGAGTCAGAACCTCGCGATCTTCCACTCCATAAACCTCTTGCAGGATATCGATTAAAAAGCCGACGGATCGATACTGGCGGTCGGTAATCGGTGCGTAGTGATATCCGACCAGCTCAATGCCGATGGAAATTCTGCTGATATCGGTTTCTCCGTTCCATATGCTGAGCCCGGCGTGATCGGCTACGTACTTTTTGTCCAGGATGCGGAAGGTGCGTCCATCGCGGGCGATTACGTAGTGGGTATGCCCGCCGAAGGTTCGACGTCGTGCGGACAGCCGCTTACCCTTCGAAACGACTCTGAGGGTGGCTTTAAGTCCTAGTTCGGAGGTGTGAACGATGATATATGTCGTTTTGTGACGCACCACCTTTTTAAAGGCCGGGTCCGACTCTTGGCGGTAATCAATTATGGAGCGCTGAAACGCCAGGAGATCCGCGTCTCTCGCGGCGGCAGACGCGGGCAAGACATAAAGTGCGGAAAGCGAAGCGGTGAGCACCACGGTGATGATCCGGCAGAGATTAAAAAAACTGCAGCCATGCATAGAAATCCATCCATCCGCCTTCGAAGTTTGCATGACTTGTACTATAGCGCAAAGCTCTCAATAGATCAACGATACCCGGCTTTATTTTGACCTGCAATTTAATATTGAAACACGCGATTCCGAATCTATCGCCTATAACCACCCTTCCGTATGCCCTCTATGTAGCAAAGCCCCACAGGGGTGTCGGAAAAACCAACAATGCTTCCAACAACCTGATAAATTTTAATAAACAGTTAATTTGGCAGTGGATTCCAATGAATGATTTTAAGAGACTGTGGATTATTCCTACACAATTCATCCTGCTGTATTTTATCCAAATGCTTTATACTTGAAGTGGTGGCAACTAAAATATACAGTAATAATAGAATGTTAGATCTAAATTGATTTCCATCTCGGAGATTGGCATAGCCCTTGCTCTATCAATCTGTAAACAAAATCAAAATCAGCAAAGGAGCGAGAGCAATGGCCGGAATAAGAAACGAAGATCGAAGAAGTAATACAGGTTATGGATCGACTTATCGCAGAGGCAGCGGTCAGGACCTGGGGTCCCGGCAGGAGATCGGATCGGTCATGCAGGGACAGGTCTGGATGGTCAAACCCGATAGAAAAGCCCCAACGGCGAATCCTTGCCTGTGGATGCAGGCGGGCGTTGTAAAATTTAAAAGCTGCGACAATTATTACGACTGCACCACCTGCAGATATGACGCAGCCATGGCGGTGAAAGCCGGACAGGGCAAACAACCGACCTGGCAGGATGCCATGCGAAGACTGCCTGATATGGACCGTGTTTGCCGCCACACGCTGACCCATCGCATTGCACGCCGCACATGTGCCTACGACTATCGCTGTGCAACATGCGATTTCGATCAGTACTTCGAAGATGTGTGGACCCCCAAAAGCAAAAGCATTCCCGGAGAAGTTCAGAAGGTCAAAGGATTCGACGTGCCCATGAGCGTTTATTTCCATGACGGTCATGCCTGGGCGCAGATTGAAAGCGGCGGATTTATCCGTATCGGTCTCGACGATTTCGCGCTCAAAGTGCTTGGAGAGGCGGATGCCCTCGATCTGCCGCTGATGGGCAAGGAGTTGGATCAGGGCAAGGCCGGCTGGGGTCTGAGACGCAAAAACAATCTCGCGGATGTTCTGGCTCCCGTCGACGGCGTGATCGTTGAAGTCAATTCCCGGCTCAGGAAAACGCCTGACATCGCCAATCGCGAGCCCTATGGGGACGGTTGGCTTTTTATGGTGAGAACTCCGGATGTCAAGGCGACCCTGGGAAAGCTCATGGTCGACCACAGCAGCCTGTCCTGGATGAACAGCGAAGTGACCCATCTGGAAAGCATGATCGAAGATGTGGCCGGACCTCTGGCTGCCGACGGTGGCTGCCTTGGGGACGATATATACGGTAATATGCCCGATCTTGGCTGGAGAAACCTGACCCAGGCGGTTTTAAAAACCTGACACGGGAACCTTTGTCCGGCCCTTCATATCGAAACCTCATTGAAGCAAAGGTAAGTACGATGAATACCATCCGAACCGACTCCGAAACCGGGAAAAGTTGGCCGGCCTGCATCTGGAAGCAGGCCGGCGTGGTTCGTCACAAGGTATGCCGAAGCGATTATCACTGCGAGGGCTGCCGGTTTGACCAGGCCATGGGACGCGTGGCCCGCGAGAACAGCCGGTTATACCGGCAAGGGCAATCGCCGGCAGGTCACCGGAAAAAGATCGTATTCTGGAAAGACCGCTTAAGAGCGCGTCCCCCCTGGAAGCGTCCCTGCCTGCATACCATGAGAGGCAGAATCGATTTTCGTGCCTGCAAGCATGACTACCAGTGCGGCAACTGCGATTTCGATCAGTATTTCAGCGACCAGTTCATGGTCCATGCCGTGGTCCGCCCGGTTGACATCCTCGATGTCAACGGGTTCCGCATCCCTCACGGTTATTACCTGCACCGCGGGCACACCTGGGTTAAAATCGAAGAGGGATCCACGGTCAGAATCGGCCTCGATGATTTTGCCCTGCGTCTGCTTGGACCCTTGGACTGCATTGAGGCCCCGCTGCTGGGAAAAAAGCTCTCGCAGGACGGCGACGATATTTTTTTAAAACGGAAATCCAATACCGCCCGGATGCAATCCCCGGTCGGCGGAGTTGTCACCGACCTCAATCCCGAATTAAGGGAAAGCGGGGCGCTGGCCAATCAAGACCCTTACACCCGGGGCTGGGTGATGCGGTTGTACTGCGATCATCTGCGCGGGGATCTTAAGAATCTGCTAATCGGCGATCAGGCCGCTGCCTATCTGGATGAAGAAATCGGCAAATTATATCAAGTCATCGAGGAGGAAGCCGGCCCTCTGGCGGCAGATGGCGGATATCTGGGAGACGATATTTACGGCAATCTTCCCCCTGCCTGCTGGTCCAAGCTCATCGGGTGCTTTTTGCACAACCGGTATTGCGATTAAAAGCCAAAAATGTATCCAATACCGGATTAACCGGATTCTTCAGGATTGGAAGAAACACGGACTTGTCGAATACCGAAACGGCAGGGTTACGATACTTAATCTTGCGGCGGTCCAAAAATAGCGCGACCGCCGGATGGACTATTTATCCGCCGAGAATTGTGAATGGTAATTTCTTTGTGACTGCAGATAAAATCCCTTCCAACTCGCACGACGGGGAGAACTCCTTGTGGTTCGGCAGCAGTCGCTTCCGGGTGTCAGATCGGCATGATTTTCTTGACCGTCGGGGCGACCCTGACCACGGCTACCGAACAGTCCGATCGCATGGCGATCTGGGACGAGAAGGGGCCCACCGCCGCTTTTTCAAGGAACTTGACTTTGGTGGCCCCCACGACGAGGAGATCAAATTCGGCAGAGCGTTCGACTAAAAAATCCAGCGGCCGGTCGGAGCTGGTCACTTCGATCCGGTATAGGGCCTTTGCGCCGTGATGTCTGATTGCTTCCACCAGGATTTTGCTTGAATGCGCCTTTTGCTCGGCAGTGTAGTTTTCGGGCAGAATGTTCATAAACGTGATATTTCCGCCATAACGATCTGCCAGGGCACCGGCCAGCCGCACGATCAAGTTCAAATTGCCGCTTCCGCCCAGAGAGACCCCGATCCGTTTGGGCGTGAATTCACCTCTCAGCTTGAGAAGAATGATGTCGGTTCGGGCATAATTCAGCACATCTTCCACCAGTTGGATGGATGACGTTGCTTCTTCACCGGCGAAACCCATCACGATCAGATTGCAATTTTCCTCTTCGGCAGCGTGGACGATGCCTTTCGACAGGTTTCGCGAAACTCGAACCACCGGTCTGATCTTCACCCGGTTCGAGCTGGGCAATTGGGTACTTCCATCCAGCAAATGGACTGAATTTTCCGCTTGCGACAGGGCTGAATAGAAATCAACTTGCTCGGTTGCCCGCACAACATTGAGCACCACCAGTTCACCGCTGTGCTGACCCAGGAGGGATACGGAAATGGCAAAAAGGGCGGGTTGGGTTTGCGGGTTGGCCATCGGGACGAGAATCCTGAAATTGCTAAAATGCATGGATTTGTGCTGCTCGGACAACACCAGGCTCATACCGGTGCGTGCGCGGACTTCACGCTTACGAGAATAAAAAAAATAAATCAGCAAACCGACTCCCATCAGCTGCAGGCCGAAAACGATCGACACCCAGTCCAGTGTGAAGAGCAGGACCAGGTTGGCGCAGCAGGATGCTTCGGGAATGTATCGTCGCCAGCGTCTCGGGCGGTCGGTTGTCTCAGCGGTCCGGTACAGTTTGCGAAGGGCTAAAGAAGCCGGCAATAGCGAGGAAAGAAAGCAGAAATTGGCGGATTTAACGATCAATGTCAGGTCGCCGAAAATCAGGGCCGCGGCTGTGGCCAGCCCCCCGGCGCCCAGTGCCGTCAAAGGGGTCCGGTTGACCGCGTGGATGCGTCCTATTAGGGCCGGCAGGAATCCATCTTTTCCCATGGCAAAGATCTGTCGCGCCTGAGCAAGCAGGGTGCTGTTGAGGGCCGCGGCTGAGGCGAGCACCCCACCGGCAGCAACCAGCAGCCACCCCCGGCGGCCGAGGCCCTTGACGGCCACGTCGACCAGGGGCGCATTCGATTGAGCAAGCGTTTCCCAGGGGACCACCAGCACCGATATAACCGCCAGGGCTAAATAAAATGCCAGGCTGACAATCATGGACAGGAACATGGCGCGCGGTACAGTCTTTTCGGGGTTGATGATTTCCTCGGCCGTGTTGGCTATGAGCTGATAGCCGAAAAAGGACACATAGATAATCGCTATGGCGCCGCCGATTCCCACCAATCCATTCGGGAACATGGGCTCTACGTTCCGGATATCGGCCTTGCCGGCGGCCGAGACGATGAGGGTCATGAGGACCAGCAGATTGCCCCAGGTCAGAATTTTCTGAATGCGATCGCCGCCTTTGGTTCCGCGGCAGTTTAGCAGGGTCAAAACGGCGATAATGATCAAACCGAGCCCCTTCAGGGCCGTCTCCGGCAGCGGGAATGGGAGCAGCGCGCCAAGGTAATACCCCAACCCCATGGCATACATTGCGCATGCAAAGATGCTGCCCAGTGCCAGGAGCCAGCCGGTGATAAACCCCCAAAAGCTGCCGAGAGCATTGTAGGCAAATGCATATCCGCCTCCGGAGACCGGCACCTTGCGGGAGAGTTCCCCAAAAACATAAACGGAGAGAAGGCTCAGCAGGCCGCAGGTCAGGTAGGAGAGCCAGACGGCCGGTCCGGCTTTTTCAGCCGCAAGCCCGATGAGCACATATATGCCGGCTCCCATGAGGGCGCCGATGCCCAAAGTCGTGGCGCCGAAAAGCCCCATGGTGCGCTCGAAACGCACCGGGATGAGCTTGCGTTTAAATATTTCCTGAATGCTCTCAGCCATGAATGCAGAATTTATTCGGGCTATCCCATAACCCTTTTCACAAGTGATTTTACCGGACCTTCGTAGCGCTGCACGATCATAACCGGCGTTCGGGAGTAACGGGCCACTTTTTCTGGGATCTCACCGAACAGTACATTTGAGAAGAGTCCTTCCTTGGATGCCCCCAGAGCGATCAAGTCATAATCCTCCGCCGCACGGATCAGCGTCGTCGCCACCTTTTTGCCTTCCAATATGCGCATGTCGGCCTTGCCTGCGAGATGCGTGAGACGGATTGTCTTTTGAATCCATTGTCGGGCAGATTCATGATCGTCTTCGCCGGCATTGGGTTCCACCACATAACAGCATGTCACCTTGTATCCTGCGGCGTCGTGGTA
Organism: uncultured delta proteobacterium; assembly: GCA_963774425.1. Lineage (GTDB taxonomy): Bacteria > Desulfobacterota > Desulfobacteria > Desulfobacterales > JAFDCJ01 > JAFDCJ01. The sequence continues at coordinate 523,547 of CAVZEZ010000002.1, forward strand.
CATGCCGACATATTCCGCGGCAAGACTTGCATGAGGGCCTCCGGCCGTTGTAATCAATATGCGTCGGATCGGACGGTCTCCCATTAATTTGACGACAATTAGATCGCAGGGGGCATGTCTCACCACTTTATCGGTGACTTCACCCATAATCCGGTCGCGGGTGGTGGTGAATCCCTTCCAGCCCATCAGAACAAGGGCCGCTTTTTCTGCTTCGGCCGTATGGAGAATACCATCCCACACCTGATGCGCGATGCGGACCGCCGAGCGGGTTTCGACCCCCTGCTCGCTGCCATACCCGATCGCTTGTTTTAAAAGCGGCGTTTTGTGATGGACAAATCGCATGCCTTCATGGGGCGGAAGGTTGATCGGAACATTAATGACCCCCAGCACAATGATTTCGCCCTGGTGGGCCTTGGCCAATGGAACCGCCAGTTTCATTAAGGGGATTACGTGATCGGGGTTGTGCAGTGGAACCAGGATTCGATACGGATAATTGCTCGCGCTTTTGGGTTGCTGGACTTCCAGTACCTGGGGCATATCGGCCGCCGTGATTTTTTCAAAGTATATAAAATAAATAAACAGGCCGACGGTTACCCAGGCAATGGCGATGTACCACGCCCGCGGATCGAATTTGAACTGATAGATTGCCAGAAACATGTTGAGGACAATGGCGACAATGGGCGTGGCCGGGTATAACGGCACGCGAAATCCACCTTTTAATTCGGGGAACTTGCGGCGCAGTGCAATGAGCGAAAGATTGACGAGCGCAAATGTCAGCAAAAACATGATGCTGGCGGCCGATCCGATGACATGAATCGGGAAAAGCAATGCCATGACAAGGATAATCGCTCCCGTGACCCCAATGGCGATATGCGGCGTGCGGCGCGTAGCATGGATCGTGCATATGGACTCTGGCAGCATTTTGTCGCGACTCATGGAAAATGCCACCCGCGATGATGCCAGAATGGTTGCGTTCAGAGCGGATATCGTTGAAAGCAATCCCCCGAAAATAATCAGGGCCACGCCAAAAAACGGCATGAAGCTTTGAGCGGCCCTGGCAATGGCCGTTTCCTGATGCTGACCCAGAAACTGCCAGGATTTGCCTGTTTCCGGTTGAATGGCGCCGATGCAGACCAGCAGGATCATCAGATAGATGAAGACGGTGACGCCTAAAGAAATCAAGGTCGCCCGGGGGATGGTTTCTTCGGGCGCTTTGATTTCCTCGGCGACCGTTGCGATCAGGTCATAGCCTTCAAAGGCGATGAATGTCAGCCCCATGGCAATGACCACGCCGCCGGCACCGTTCGGCAGAAAGGGGGTAAAGCTTGCCGCTGCTTCGCTGGGGATTTGAAAAATCCGCTTCAGTCCATAGGCAATGAATATGCCCAGAATAATTATCTTGGCCATGGTGATGATATTTTCGACACTCCCGGTTAACGCCGTCCCCCGCATATTGACGAAAATGAAAAGGATAGTCACTAAAGTGGTCATTGTAAGTGCCGGGATTCTGTGACCGGCGAGGTTGAAGACCAGAGTGGCAATCGGCGGGAAATAACGTTGCATAAATTCCCAGAAATAACTGCCGAATCCGAGCGAATAGAGTGCACAGGCAATGATATAGCAAAACCACAGCATCCAACCCGAGGCAAACCCTGCCGGACCGGGGAATGCTTTGGTGATGAAAGAATAGCCGCCGCCTGATTTTGGGTAGGCCGATGCCAGTTCGGCATAGGACAATGCCGTCAGCAGGGTGACCAGACCGTTGAGGCCAAAGGCCAACAGCGCAGCGGGTCCGGCTTCACCGGCGGCGATGCCGGTGAGCACAAAAATGCCGGCGCCGATCATGGCCCCGATTCCGATCATGGTCGCATCAAAAAGACCGAGATTGCGGGCAAATGTAACATCAGCTTCTGACTGGTCGGGTGCAGGGGATGATGCCATGCACAGATTCCTTTCCAAATTCATGTGAAAGCGGCTGATAAAATAAAGAAGACGGGAGGTTAAAGCCGGATGGACATGCAGGTCAGTCCGCCGTCCATCTTACGCATTTCACTGGCCTCCAGCTCGATGATGTCAAATCCGAGAACCTCGAGCTTTTTGCGCGTTCCGGGAAATCCGGCCGGGATTAAAAGGCGTTCGTTCACCAGCAGCGCATTCGCGGAATAGGCGTCCTCGGCGTCCACGACGATTTTTTCATATCCGGCAAGTCGCGCGTGTTTCGCAAAATCAGCCGTAACCAGCAAGGTTTTTTTGCCGACATAGTTGACGCTTGATTTAAGGTGCAGACCCGCTCCCACCTCCAGCGTCTCCCAGGTGCACCCGTATCTTTCGAGAATGCGGCCGAGCTGTTCGGCGCCGTTCCGATTGGTCCGCTGCGAGAGCCCGATAAAAAAATGCCTGCCGACCTGAAGGACATCTCCACCGTCCGTGGTGCCGGGAGGCCGGATGTGTTTGACTTCACGATATTCGGCCAGAACCTCGGCCATCGATCGTTCTTCGCCTTTGCGGGCGTCAGCTCCCGGATGGGTGATGACGGCGACCTCGGGTGTGACCACGGCGGTGTCTTCGACAAAATAGGCATCCGGATACTGCGTTAACGGATCGAGCACGGTAACCGCCAGTTCGGCGGCCTTGAGGGCTTCGATATAGGCCGCATGCTGTGCAAGCAAGAGGTCATACCGTGGGGGATCGATGCTCACGGTCGTCGTGAGGCCTTCGGCGAAATTTTGTCCGGGCATTCTGGCAATGGCCTGGGTGTACATGGTTTTTACCCCTTTATAAAATGTTTGCTAAAGTTGGATTGCGTTTTGCCGAATATTAATTCACTGCCCAAAACACTAAACACAAGATGAATTCGGCTTTTTACGAATTTATCAATAATTATTCCATATATCAAATAAAACGGGGTACAGCCAAGCGGCATTCTGTGATCGTCATAAATAATATTTTCCGATCGCAGTTTGTATAAGATTAAATAACCCGGGTAGATTCAATGAAGTGAATTAGGAGGAAATCATCGATGAGTTTCAGCAATTTGAAGCTGCATTTTAGGCTAATTGTTCCCCTTGGCCTATGTCTGTTTGTTATCGTATCGGCGGCCATGGTTTATCTGTTTTTTCACTCATCGGGACAGATTTCCGTCCTTTCCAAAACAAATATTGGACTTATACAGAATTTATCCGACTCCAACGTGAAACAGATGACGGATCTTCTCGAAGCCAATCTGCACCAGTTCGAAGATATTTCAACGTCCACCGTCCAACGGTTTGAGGAATTTCAGATCAAAAACGCCGAGGATATGCTGCAGCTGACGAGTCGGCCGTTTGAAAAAGCCTTTGATACCGGGGATAAGCGGGCGGTTAGAACCTGGCTGCATAGACAGAATCAGGCGGAGGGAGTCGAAGAGGTCTCCGTCATCAAGGCAGACGGCGTCATCGCATTTTCTTCGGACAAACAATTGCTGGGGACCAGAATTGCCGAGGATGTCCTGGCTCAGGCCGCCGCAAGCGGTGGGAAGTTTCGTCGCTGGGCGGACAATGGGCTGGAAACATTTGTCACCAAATCGATCGAGAGAAAGTGCATCCGATGTCATGTCCACCACGGTTGGCAAGGCAAAGTAGGGGAGACGGCCGGATATTTCTATCTTCGAATTTCAACCGAAGCATTCAACAAACTGAAAAATCAGAATGAAATCGCATTAGCGGAGCAAATGGCTAAAAACAAGGCGGTTTTGGCCCGACAGATCGCGGAAATCAAAATACTCTCAACCGCACTCAAAGAGAAGAATGAAGCCGGTCTGGAAGAGATAAACGGGTCCAATGCCGAGGTCTTTGCCGTCACCATATTCGGGATTATCGTGATTTCAGCGCTTTTGTTGTTTTTTCTGGTCAAAAAGATCGTCAGCAAACCAATCAATCGCATGATCGACTCCCTAACCAACGAGTCCCATACGCTTTCTGCAACCTGTGATCGGATAACCAGCACCAGCCAATCTCTGGCCGCAACAGCTTCCCAGCAAGCCGCTTCCATCGAGGAGACCGCCGCATCTCTGGAACAGATCTCCTCCGCCACCAAACAGAATGCAAGTCACGCCGATCAGGCCGATAGCCTCATGAGCGAGTCCAATCGCATCATTGAAGATGCCAACTCTACCATGACCGAGCTTAATGGATCGATGGATAAAATTTCAACCGCCAGCGAGGAAACCTTTAAAATAATAAAGACGATCGACGAAATCGCTTTTCAAACCAATCTGTTGGCTCTCAATGCGGCCGTGGAAGCCGCACGCGCCGGAGAAGCGGGTGCCGGTTTTGCCGTGGTGGCCGAAGAGGTCAGAAGCCTGGCCCTGCGGGCGTCCACCGCATCGAAAAATACCTCGGAACTGGTACAGGGCACCGTCGGGCAGATCGGCGATGGCCTGGAACTCGTAAAGAAAACAAACGATGCCTTTTCAGCGGTCACCCGAAGTACCGATGAAGTCAGCTCCCTGATCAGCCGAATCAGCGCCGCCTCAAAAGAACAGGCCCTGGGGATCGAGCAGGTCAATAACGCGGTGATTGAAATGGACAAAATTACCCAGCAAAATGCAGCCAGTGCCGAGGACGGGGCCGCCGCCTCCACGGAGATGAATGTCCAGGCAGATCAGATGAAAAAATTTGTGGAGGTGCTGACGCATCTGGTGAACGGCCGGGCAAACAACACTGCGAAGGAGACCGCCGAAAAGAAGAACCAACGCCAAAATAAATCTTCCCGCAGGAGATCCTCTCAGGAGCTAAATGAGGCCTTTTAAATCCCCCTGCCTTTTGGGTTCCGGAAACCTTTCGATCGCATAGCGCAGCATGGTCAGCGGCATGCTCTAATAATGGTCGCCGAGGAAGGTTTCTCTGGATTGCAAGTGCCGCTCGCCGTTTCGCGCAGCATCCGGCCGGTGAAATCGGTATAATTATCTTGACTACTCAGGCCCTGAATGGGGTATCTGAATCTATGAGTGGCTCAGGGCCGCGAGGCCGAAACCCAAAATGATTTGGAATCACGAAAGCACGAAACCACTCAAATCCGAAAAAAAGAACTTGATTTCCGTGGTTTTGTGATGAATATGCTTATGTGTTGCCCCAAAATGCAATAATTTAATTTTTAGCTTGATAATTAAATAATTTGAGAAGGACGACCCGTTATGCCAAAGCAGATTTTGGGATTTCCAATGAACCTGAGATTTATGATCGCCGTATTAATCATCCTGACGGGGTGTTCGTCCGCTTACTATGGTACCATGGAAAAGCTGGGGTACCCCAAACGGGATATCATGGTGAGCCGGGTGGAATCAGCCCGGGATGCCCAAGAGCAGGCCAAGGAACAATTTGAATCGGCCCTGGAAAAATTCAACAGTGTTTTGAAGGTTGACGGCGGTGAACTCGAGGAAAAATACGAGCAGTTAAAAACAGCCTATGACCAGAGCAGCGCCAGAGCGGAAGCGGTGCGGGACCGTATCGAAAGTGTGGAGGATGTATCCGCGGCGCTGTTCGATGAATGGGAGGCTGAATTGGACCAGTATACCAGCGACAGCCTGCGACGCAGCAGTGCCCGTAAATTGAAGCAAACCAAACAGCAGTATGCCCAGCTGATCGGCGCCATGAAGCGGGCCGAGAAGAAAATGGAACCGGTGCTGCGGGCCTTCAATGATCAGGTACTGTTTCTGAAACACAACCTCAATGCCCGGGCGATCGCTTCACTTCAGACCGAGCTGGCCTCGGTCAATGCGGAGGTCAACTCCCTGATCCGGGACATGGAAGCCTCCATTAAAGAGGCGGATGCCTTCATTGACGCCATGGGTAAAGAATAGGATTCTAAAAGAAAATGTCAATCACCCGGCCGGCGGTATCCTGGCAGATGCCATAACCGCCCCCGGACAGTCCGAGAATGGAATCCGTCACATGGAAGCGGCATTTCATGATATTGCCCCGGTTACCATACAAGGTGGCCTGGGCATTTCCTTCAAATTCGTTAACATCCTGGAAATCGGCCGGTGCAGGGCCGACGGCGGCTGCGCCGGCCTGGGGATCGTCGACGCCCATTCGAACGAGTTTGCCCTCGAAAGTTTCACCGTCCGGCAGGGTCGTCTGGACGACCCCCTTGCCGACTCTGGCGTCCGTGTAGGCCAGCGCGATCCTTTTGGCATCCTGCCTCACAACACCCTTCATGCTGCCGGTGCATCCCTGCTGGACCACCAGAAGGAAGGCGGCCAGAATAAACACATGTCGGTTCTTCATCGTAAATTCCACAATTCCTCAATCCTTAGATTCAGGCCTTAACGACACGCCCACTACATTGGGAATCGGGCGCGAAAACAGGGCGTTCATGTTTTCCTCGATATTGATTTTGTAGCTTCCAACGAACTCATATTCATGGGTGCCGGTATTGATATACATCTGCGCCTGGGGTCCGCCCTCGGCATACATTGCCCGGGCGATGTCGAGCGGGAGAATCTTCAGAATGTTTATCAGGTCATGGGTGCTGTACGGCGATCCGACATGGATGAACAATACCCGGTCGCGGCGATCGACGGCAATCGCCGCCGTGCTCCATTTGCGGGGCTGCTGGCTCCATACGTTTTTACCCAGGCATGAGATCATGCGGATGCTCTGAATCAGCGTGTCATATTTGGGTTCCCAGGTATTGAAATCCTCGCACTGTCGGTCGATGATTTTTATGCGGGGTACGTCAGGGCTGTTTCTGTCGAAAGCCAGCACCGCCATGTCTTTCGACAGCTTCGGGTTGTTCACATGTCTATTCGTTCGCATCAGCGACACGCTGGCCTTTAAATCCGCCTGATACATGGAGGCGTTGATAGCGGCCACCAGATTGTTTTGCCGACACCATTCTTTTGCGGACAACGGCCGTCCATTTTCGGAAGCCGAAGCGTTAAACAGCTTCAACTGATAGCGTACCGGATCGATTCTCAGCACCCGGATCATCGAATCCCCGATCTCAGCCGGATCCGGTGAGCGAAAAAAACCCAATTCCAGCCCTTCGGCCAGCGTGTGCCAACCGGCTTTTCCGTCGGAAAGCGCAGATTCATCGAGTTGATCCGCGCCGGTTGGGGTCGCAGCCAGCAGAACGTACAAAAAAATGATGGTCGTCAGGCGCTTCATATAAACCGAGTTCAGCTTTCCTGAGGTAATCCCGCCAATTGGGCGAGCTTTTCAGCATCAACTTCATAAAATGCTTCAAGGCGTTCGATTTGCCCGGCAGTGGGTATTCGTACGCCCCATTCCAGTTCATTCAGTCGGGATTGAGGGATCCCCACCTGCTGGCAGACTTCCTTCACGGTCAACCGGCGAGCCGTTCGCAGGCTAATCAATTTCTGTGCAAATTGATTCATTTACGTTAAACCTCCTGTTGGTGGTCTTGCGCCGGTATCGGCTGAAATTACCTTTGGAACCAATCCACTGATTTTAATTTATCCTAAACCGATCGGTTCCGGGTTCCGGGTTCAAAGGTTGCTTCTATATAATATTGTCTGCCAAATTGGTAAAGACCCGGACCTTTGCGACTTAACCGCTTAGGTGAAAGGTATCGTAAATATCCTGTAGGTCCAAGTCATTAATATTAGCCGGTTTATGCATTTCCAACCCAGAGCGCTGAACATGGAAGGGCTCAACCTATATTTATAGAACAGGCGACCGTCGATTGTAAAGTGTCAAACTCAACAAAAACCAGCGACCATCCCCATACCGCAGCCTTCTTTCAGGGGTTGCCTTGCACAAACAGACCGCGCTGCCGATGATCGATAATGCAGATTCGCAGCCATTTTCCTTGAATTTGGCCCGTGGTTGTCATATTTAAAATATAGAAAACAGCTTACCGGAAGGATTTCAGCTTCCAAAGAATTTTGGCTTTCGTTTTCACGATTTAATATATGCGCCGGCAGAGCCAACGGCGCTGAATCCAGCCAAGGCAAACAAAATGTTTGTCAATGATTTAGAAAGGGGTATGCCAAATGACCGCTTGTAAAGACGCGAATTCCCGGGGCGCCACCCAAAAAGCGCTGCCGGCGGATGAACTCAACGCAAAAATCGGTGTGCTGACCCGGCGCGAGGTCGAAGCCCGTATCCTGGTACCCGTAATCAAGGAATTAAGTAAGTCGTTCGATCACGAAAAGATCCTGAATGCGGTGCGGCGAACCATCGTCGATATCGCCCGGGAGCAGGGCCGTGATCTGGTCCAAACGGCGGGGGGCAACTCCCTCCGAGATTTTCGCGACACTCTGGAATGCTGGACCCGGGATGACGCCCTGGAATTGGACGTCATTGAAGAATCCGGGGATGCCCTCGCTTTTAACGTGACCCGCTGTCGTTATGCCGAACTCTACGACAGCCTGGGAATCCGGGATATCGGCGCCATATTCTCCTGCGCGCGTGATTTTGCCCTGATCGAAGGATTCAATTCCACTGTCTCCCTGACCCGGACCCAGACGATCATGGAAGGGGCGCCGTTTTGTGATTTCCGTTATCGTTTGAAGGAATGACAATCTCATATGATATTACCGATCTCGCCTTCTCATAAAACGATTCCAGAGTACGCGATACCCTTCGTCGTCACTCCGACAGGGTTTTAGCCGGAGTCCAGCGTCACGGCAAACTTGCTGGATTGCGTCTAAAAACCGGCCTCAATAGACTGGGGATGGAAATAGTCTCAATTCCGATTAAAAAGTTTGTTTATAGGATTTTGGTGTTTAGCGGGCTGACAGCCGGATATGATGACAAAGATTTTATATCAAAAGACCAAACACGAAAAACTAGACCCATGATGCATCAACATGTAATATAAATTTGACTGAGCCCTCAGCCTGCCAGCAGGATATCGCGGGTCAACTCCATCTGACCATGGTGCTGCGCCAATTCGGTATAGCAATGCAGCAACACATCCTGCCGGGTTTTATAGCGCGAGTGGACCCGGTCAACCGGATGATCGTCGGCCCACGCCTGGGCGATATCCTTTCGAATCTGCTGTTTCAGAGTGTTCACGGCCTGTCGAATCTCAACCACCGTTCCCCGGGCGCGAAATTCGCGGTCTCGATCGCGCATGCTGGATCGTCCGCACAGAACGCTGCCGAGCCAGTACTCACTCATGCCCACGCAGTGCGTCAGAATGGCGAAGGGCGAATTGGTTTCGGGCAGGTCGGGGCGCCGGTTGATCCGCTTGTCACCCAGAGACGCGACGATGTTCAGCATTCCATCCAGGGCTTCATCAATAAACGGCACAAATGCTTCCGGTGGTATGGTCATGGGATCCTCCGTTACAGTTGCCAGGTTGAATGGTTCAGTATTAAACTAATCCAGGTGGCATCTGACCAGATGCTCCTTGCCGTTTTTCCCATAAAGACGTTTGGCAGGTTTTGCCGTGCTGCATTCCGGCCGGGCTTTGGGACATCGGGTGTGAAAGCGGCAGCCTCGCGGCGGATCTTCAGGATTGGGAATGTCGCCCTTGAGTACAATCCGGGCACTGCCGCGCCGTTTCGGGTCGGGTCTGGGAATTGCGGACAGCAGGGCTTGGGTGTACGGGTGTTGCGGTTCGGCAAAAAGGGCTTCGCCGTCCGCCAATTCCACAATTTCTCCCAGATACATAACTGCGATGGTATCGCAGATATGCTCAACCACCGCCATATCGTGGGATATAAAGATATAGGACAATCCCAGTTGTTTGCGCAGATCAACCAGCAGGTTCAATACCTGGGACTGAATGGAGACATCCAACGCCGAAACCGGCTCGTCGGCGATCACGAGCTTGGGTTCGAGCGCGATGGCCCGGGCGATTCCGATTCGCTGCCGCTGTCCTCCTGAAAACTCATGCGGATACCGCCGGGCGGCATCCGGTTCCAGACCCACCATTTCCAGCAGCCGGCCGACCCGCGCACGTCGATCCGCTGCCTTGCCCATCCGATGGACCGCCAGGGGTTCGGCAATAATATTGCCGATTTTCTGACGCGAATCCAGAGATGCGTAGGAGTCCTGAAATATTATTTGCATCTCCCTGCGTTTGGCCCGCAAACCGCGGGGACTGAGTTTGCCGATCTCGGTTCCATCCAGATAGACCTGTCCGGATGAGGGTTCGATCAACCGCAGAAGCACGCGGGCCAGGGTTGACTTGCCGCAGCCGGACTCTCCGACCACCCCGATGGTTTCTCCGTGTTTGAGGGAAAAACTGACATCATCGACGGCATGAACGACGCCCCGGCCGCCTTTGAGTTGAAAATATTTGGTAATATGCCGGACCTTTAGAAGTTCAGTCGTCATATGGATTCCAACAAGCTATTTGGGTTGCAGTCCCCCGGCCGTCGAGCAAGGGTTCCGAGTATCGGCAAACGTCTTGGGTGCGGCTGCACCGGTCCGCGAACCGGCAACCCGGGGGATGGCGGCCGATGCCGGGGACCATACCCGGGATCGTGGGCAGATAAGTCCGCTTTTGACCTATCCGGGGCACAGAGGTCAGCAATCCGTGGGTATAGGGATGCCGTGGATGGAGAAATATCTGCTCCACGGATGCTTTTTCGACTATTTTACCCGCATACATTACGGCGACCTGGTCACAGAATTCGGCGACGACACCCAGATCGTGGGTGATCATCAGAATCGACATCTCGAGATCTTCTTGCAGCTTGACGAGTAAATCGAGGATCTGGGCCTGGATGGTGACGTCAAGGGCCGTGGTCGGTTCGTCGGCTATTAATAGCCCCGGCCGGCAGGCAATTGCCATGGCGATCATCACCCGTTGCCTGAGGCCGCCGGAAAGTTGATGGGGGTATTGGTCGAGTCTGGCAGCCGGCGAGCCGACGCCGACCAATCCCAACAACTCCAGGCAGCGCTGACGAGCCTGGGCGCGACCGAGGTCGCGGTGGATTCGCAAAACCTCCCCGATTTGAAAGCCGATGGAGAAGGTGGGATTGAGGCTCGTCATCGGTTCCTGAAAAATCATGCCGATACGATTGCCGCGGATGGTTCTCATTTGAGCCCCGCTCAACCTGAGCAGGTCCTCGCCGTCGAAAACGATACGGCCGGATTCCACCTGACTGGGCGGTGACGGCAATAGCCGGATAATCGACATGGCGGTAACGCTTTTGCCGCAGCCCGATTCACCGACAAGTCCCAGCGTCCGGCCATGTTCGACGGAAAAAGACACATCCTCGATAACTTTTTCCCGGCCATTCTCCGTTGCAAAACTGACTGAAAGATTCCGTATTTTGAGAATCCGTTTCCCGCTTGGCACCGCCTGAGTTCCCCCGTGTGCTGCAATTCTCGTGTGAAACGACACATGTTTAAAGGTATTTTTGCGATCTAATTCACCCTCACCCGACCTCTCTCGTCAAGGGAGAGGAGTCCACTTCCCTCCCCCGGCGGGAGGGATTGAGGGAGGGGGTAAAATGGAGCCAATCCTTTTAAAAACGTTTCTGTCCTTGATCAATCTGGCGGCCCTTTTGCCAGAGGCTCCCGATTATATGAAACTTCAACCGAAAACAGCCTTAGGAAAATAGAAGGAAACAATCCAGTCCGGCGCATCGACGATTTCGCTGATTTTCAGATTTGCACATACGCTGCAGAGCATATACGCCTCTGAGCGGGAAAGGCCGTGTTTTCCGGAAATCAGATCCACCATGTCACTGACTGCGGCTTTGGCCGATTCCATCAAATCCGGACCGATGCCCAGGGTGGCCTCATATCCCAGCCCGTCGAAGTTTCGCGATATCGGACCTGAAGTCGAAAATCTAGGAAAATTCAATCTCACATCCTTTTCGATTTCCAGCTTTACGGTCACTTTCATGGGACTCTCGATCGCCGTACCGCAGATCTCTCCATCACCCTGGGCGGCATGGGCGTCGCCGATCGAAAACAGGGCGCCGGGCACTTCCACCGGCAGGTAGAGCACGGTTCCGACCCCCAGGTCGCGGGTATCCATATTCCCACCTACCCGGCGAGGATTTACGACGCTGTGCCCGCCTTCTGCCGCCGGGGCCACCCCGATGGTTCCGGGGAAGGGCTTCAACGGCACCCGGGCGCCCTTGAGAAATGATGCCGGGGCAAGGGTTTTTTCGTCGTATTGCCAGATGTGCAGGTCCGGTTCGTCGAACTGATCGGCCAACAGCCCGAAACCCGGAATAACCGCGGTCCAGCCCCATCCGGAAGGCTGGAACGCGAGGATGGTCACCTTCAAGGCATCCCCGGGTTGAGCACCTTCAATATAGACGGGTCCGGTCACCGGATTGACTTTTTCAAAATCCAGATTTCGGATGTCCTCGAGGGTGGCGTTAACGTTGATTTGACCTCCGGAGGCATCCACTGTATCGAACTCGACAACGGCACCCGGGTTCACTCTCAGAACCGGTGAATTGGACCGGTTCCAGCCGAAATGGATATGATCGGCGCTGATTTTATAGTCAGGTTTAGTCTGCATGGGATAGCGTCCTCTCCGCATTTCAATGATTAATGGGTCATCAGGCCCTGGGCAAATACGTTGCCGTGCCTGGTTGCATCTCGCTTCTATTGCGCATCCTTGGCATAAACATATTCATAGTTTACCGGGATATGAACCGGATCCACAAATATTTCGTCGGGACCGCCGAGACGCGCAGCGCGCATGGTGAAGCGCTGTTCATTGAAAACGGGTGCCCACGGGGCATCTTCCATCAGCTTGATGAAGATGGAGCGCCACAGCTCCTCACGTTCTGCCGATTTTGCCGGATCACTCATGGCATCGGCCTTGGCCGCCAGGGCATCGATTTCCTCATTGCAATACCAGGCCCAGTTCCAGCCGCCCTTTACGGCGCCGCCGCAGCCCAGGATCGGACCGTAAAAGTTGGAGGGGTCCGGGAAGTCCGCAATCCAGGCCATTCCGCCCGACCAGATCATCGGTGCCTGATCCTCTTCGCCCCCGGCGGCGATTACGGTGGACTGGGCCAGGGTTTTAATTTCGGCCTTGATACCGATTTCGGCCAGATCCCGCTGAATCGCCTGGGCGATGCGTGGATTGGGATCGGTGTTGTTGGCATACAGCTCCGTGGTGACGCCGTCGGCATATCCGGCTTCGGCCAGCAGCGTCTTGGCCTTGGCCGGGTCGAAGGGATATCCTTTATAATTTTTGTCATAACCGGGCATGGCCGGCGGCAGCGGTTGATTGGCGGGCACGGCCCGGTTATTGATGATTTTGCAGATACGCTCCTTGTTGATGGTCATATTGACCGCCTGGCGGACTTTGACGTTGTCAAAGGGTTTCATGCGGACGTTCATCGAAACATAGCCGGTGTGCAGCTGGCCGCCTTCGATGATCAGATCGGCATTCTTCGGATCGTTTTTGACTTGCAGGAAGCGGGCCGGAGGGATGCCATCGCCGAGGATGTCGACTTCACCCCTTTGCAGGCGCAAAAGGGCCACTGTCGGTTCCTGGCCCACCTCAAAAACGATTTTGTCGAGACGGGGCAGACCGGCTTTGTAGTAGTCGGGATTACGTTCGTAGATGACATGCTGTCCCAACTTCCATTCTTTCATCTCAAAAGCGCCGGTCCCGACCGGATGTTTGCCGAAATCCTGGCCGTATTTCTCGACTTCTTCCTTGGGCACGGCAAACGCAAAATTGATGGCCATGACGTGCAGAAAGGTCGCGTCGGGCTGGGATAATTCGATCCGCAGCGTATGCGGGTCGACAACCGTAATGCCGCTCAATTCCGATGCCTTGCTCGCCACCATTTCGTCAAAGCCTTTAATCGTCCAGAAAAAGCCCTGACCCGGGCTCTGAGTCTTTGGATCGACGGCGCGTTCGATGGAGTATTTCATGTCTTCGGCCGTGAGTTTGCGGCCGTTGTGAAATTTTACATCCTTGCGCAGATGGAACGTGTAAACTTTGCCGTCGGGCGAAATTTCGAAGCTTTCGGCCAGATCCGGTTCGAGATTGTAGGTACCGGCCTCATAGTCCATCAAGCCGTTGAACAGGGCCTTGATCATCGACCAGTTCTGCCAGTCGTAGCCGATCGCCGGGTCCAGGGTGCTGATATCGTCCTTATACGTGACGGTCATCGCGCCTGCCTGTTTGATCTGCCCGGCCGTGGCCGGGGTCAGGGCCCCGAGGGTTAGCGACACGCAAATGGCGAGAGCGAATATTAGAACCTTTTTCATTCTTGATCCTCCTTTTTTGGATGTTTGGCCCTGTAGCGGCCGTTTTCATATAGCAGGCTAAAACAGGTGTCAGGTGTCAGGTTTCAGGTGTCAGCATGTAAAATGCCGGATAACAAGATCATTGACTCACTGGTAAAGGTTTCATATCCGATTAAATCGGACTTCCCTTGGCTATCGACCAATCTGTAACCTGACACCTGACACCTGACACCTGACACCTGACACCTGAAACCTGACACCTGAAAGCTGAAACCTGAAACCTGAAACCTCAATTTTGTTATCTTACCGCAAATACACCCGTGGATCGATAAACGGCATCACCAGATCGGTCAGCAGATTCCCCAGCACGATACCCACGGCCGCCACCAGCGTGACCCCCATGATCACGGGAATGTCCACCATCTGGATGGCTTGCCAGGCCATTTGGCCGATGCCGGGCCAACCATAGACCGATTCCACCACCACCGCCCCGGCCATAAAAATACCGATATCGAGTCCGATCATGGCGATGACCGGCAGCACGGCATTGCGCAGGGCATGCACCAGGACCACCGACCATTCAGAGAGTCCCTTCGAACGGGCCGTCCGGATAAAATCCTGCCGCAGGACGTCCACCATACTCGACCGCATCATGCGGCTGTACCATCCGCCTCCGGAGATCCCCAACGTCAAAGCCGGCAGAACCAGATGCCAGAGCGATCCATACCCGCCGAGGGGAAAAATCGGCAGCATGTAAGCGAACAAATACAGCAGCAGAAGTCCTAGAACGAACTGCGGAACCGACACGCCGGCAAATGACACCGCCATGATCCAATTGTCGGCTGATTTCCCCCTTCGGGTGGCTGCAAAGATGCCGGCGGGCAAGCCGATGAGCAGTTCGAAAAAGATGGTGCCGACCATCAGCAGAAGGGTCGCGGGAAGCCGGCTCATGATTAACTCGCTGACCTGGGTTTTCTGGCGGTAGGACCGGCCCAGATCTCCCTGTACCAGACGAATGATGTACTTGGCATATTGGACCGGCAGCGGTTTGTCGAGGCCGAGCTCTCTGCGGATCGATTCCACCGTGGCCTGGGTGGCGCTTCGGCCCGCGATCATTCTCACCGGGTCGGCCGGCATGAGAAATGAAAGGCAGAAGGTGATCAGGGTCACGCCGAACAGGATGAGGACCGACTGGCCGAGTCTTTTAGCGAGAAAGGAAAACATCAGGTGCAGCCCCTCTGGGTGGGATCCAGTATGTCCCGCAGGGCGTCGCCGACCAGATTGAACGAAAGCGAAAGCAGCATAATGGCCGCCCCCGGGAAAAAAACGAGCCAGGGGGCATCCAGGAAATAGGATTGGCTCTCGTAAATAATGCCGCCCCATGACGGCATTGGCGGTCTCACGCCGACGCCCAGAAATGACAGGGTTGCCTCCAGCAAGACCGTGGTGGCGATCCCCAGGGTTCCCCAGACGAGAAAGGTCGGCCAAAGATGGGGTACGATGTGAATGAACAGAATTCTCGGCCAGCCGGCGCCCACCGCCCGCACGGCTTCGATGTATTCCTGGGCGGTCAGCGACAGGGTCTGGCTGTAGATGACCCGTGCGATCTGCACCCAGTTTACCAGGGCGATGACCAGCGCTACAATCCACAGGCTGGGTTTAAAAATGGCCGCCAGCGCGATGGCCAGCAGCAGCGCCGGGAAGGCCATCATGAGATCGGTAAACCGCATGATGACGGTACCGACCCATCCCCGGGCGTAACCGGCCAGGATCCCTAAAAAGGCTCCGATGAAAATCGCCGTGCCATTGGCGGCAATGCCGATGATCAGAGAGGTGCGGGCACCGAAAAGCAGCCGCGAGAGGAGGCTGCGGCCCAGCAGGTCGGTGCCCAGCCAGAACGTTTTGTTGGGAGGAAGCGGCGCCCCTTCCAGGGTCAGTCCTTCGAAAAATTGCTTGTTGGGAGGGTAGGGGGCAATCTGGGGGGCGAAGACCGCTGCAAGCGAAAACATCACGATCATCAGCATTCCGAAAATCGCCAACTTGTTTTTTGCAAATTGTCTGAGGGCGTAAGGCATGGGGCAAACGTTCGATCATTAGGGTTAACGCAATGATAGATCCTCAACGGTCGGATCAGCTGATTGAACATGGAGAAAATATGATCTTGATCGGGCGCTGTTCAACCCTGAATGGTGAACCTGTGAACCTTCCAACCTTATACCGAGTGGACACTGTCTACATACGGTTGATATTCCATTTGTATGGCAGTGAATGTATAGTTAAATGATGCCTGGCTGTCAAGGAGGAAATGGCGGTTGCAACTTGACCATGATCATTGACCATGATATGTTATGTCGAAATCTCGGTCGCATTCAAAGGAGGCACATGATGCAAGTAGATGAAGTCATATCGATCTCACATTTCAAAGCGACTTGCCTGGCCGTTTTGGACAGGGTGAAGCGTACCGGGAAACCGGTACTGGTCACACGGCGCGGCATACCGATTGCGATGATTGAACCCCCGCCGCTGCCCGAGAAGAAAGAATCCTGGCTGGGTTCTTTCCGGTCCGAAGGCGAAATTACCGGCGATATCGTTTCGCCCGCCGCCGCTGAAACAGAGTGGGGGGTTCTGCATGAATAGGCTGTTGCTGGATACCCACATTTTATTGTGGAGCCTGCTGGAGCCTGAGCGCTTGTCAAAGAAAGTGGCCGAAAGGCTGGAAAACCCGGCCCACGAAATATGGATATCCCCCATCACGATTTGGGAGATTATTATCCTGGCGGAAAAAGAGCGAATAAAATTGAGTGAGGAGCCGGTTGCCTGGATGCGGAATGTACTGAACCGCGTGCCATTGAAACAGGCCTTTCTCAATTACGAGGTTGCCCTGCAAAGCCGCCGGATAAAACTTCCCCATCAGGATCCGGCCGATCGCTTCATTGCCGCCTCGGCGGTCGTGTATGATCTGGTTCTGGTTACCGCCGACAAATTGCTGATTGAAGCTGCGGAAGGATATTCCGTTTTACCAAATGGTTAAGTAACATGGCCGTTAATTATTCCCCTCGTGAATAGGAGAAAAACGCTGGCCTTCAGGCGAAGACGTGAGTTTAACATTTGATGATGGGTGGAATTCAAGGGGTCGAGGGTCCAAGGATTCAAGCAAAGGCTTGACCGGTCTTTTCACTTGACCCCCTGGGCCCCTTGAATCCTTGAACCCGAAGATAGTTGTCCAACCATTCCGGGATGCAATATACGGATACGAAAAATCCGGGGGGGTATGAATCAGATGGTCACCACGGAAAAATCCAAATTCGATCTCGAAACACCGTGTCTGGTGCTGGACATGGATGTGCTCGATGGAAACATTCAAAAGATGCAGACCCTTGCCAAAGGCACCGGCAAGAATCTTCGTCCCCATGCCAAGACGCACAAATGCTCGGCTTTAGCCCGGAGGCAAATCGAGGCCGGCGCCATCGGGGTTTGTGTCGCAAAGCTTTCCGAGGCGGAGGCCTTGGTCAGGGCGGGGCTTGACAACATTCTGATCACCGGCCCGATTGTGACCCCCGGCAAGGTGGAACGGTTGGTCGATCTGGTGGCAACAGTTTCTTCCCTGATGGCCGTGACCGATCACCCCAAAAGTATCGAGATGCTCGATGCGGTGCTGCGTCCGAAAGACCTGCGTATGGACGTGCTGCTCGATGTGGACGTCGGACTGAATCGGACCGGTGCGCGGCCCTCCGACGCGTTGTCTCTGGCCGAGCAGATTATATCCTGCCCGAGCCTGCGTCTTGCAGGAATTCAGGCCTACGCCGGGCACGTTCAGCACATTCGCTCTTTTGAAACGAGAAAGCAAGCCTCTCTCCAGTGCCTGCAGGCAGCCGTTGCCGTTTTTCGTGCCGTCCAGGCCATCGAACCCGCCTGTACCATTTTCAGCACCTCCGGCACGGGAACATTCGATATCGATCTTGAAATTTCCCAGATTACGGACCTGCAGGTGGGATCCTACGTTTGCATGGACACCGAATACCTCGAAATCGGATCGGCTGCCAACGATATGCGCTTTGAAGCCTTCGATCCCGCTTTACGACTTCTCACGACGGTGGTCAGCACCAACCACGAAGATTTCGTAACTGTGGATGCCGGCCTGAAGACGCTCTACAAAGACGGTGGCAGGCCGAAAGTGATCGCGCCTGAACAACTTGCTTTGGCCTATGATTGGTTCGGCGATGAATATGGCCGAATCACACCGGTAAACCGTTCTAAACTTCCCTCGCTTGGCACGGTGCTCGAGCTGGTCGTTTCCCATTGTGATCCGACGGTCAATTTATTCGATCGCTATTTTCTGACCCGAGGCGAAAAGGTGACGGGCACCTGGCCGATCGATCTGCGCGGATGCAGTCAGTGAAGAGTAGGAAGGCTGAATACCCATTTAATCGCCACTGAATTTACCCCTTGTGGCCAGTCGGTTAATCAGATATGTAAAAAGTTCAATTTCTAATTTCCGTTGTGCGCAAAAAAATGGCGGATTTAAAGACGGGGCAAACCCAAAGAAAGGCGGGGAAATGCAGACTGTCTTACCATAAAAAGCCGAGTTGCCTGCTGAGGGTGGCTTGGCTTTTTTGTTTGAGATACAGGGAAAAACACTGGCTAATGCGAAAGGAGGCAGACCAATGATGTCAATAGCAGAGACCGCCATGAGGTTTTTTGAGGCTTGTGAAGATGGAAAAGGATGGGAGGAATGCAAGAGCTATTGCACGGCCGATGCGGATATATCATCAAAATGAAGAAAATATTCTATATCTTACGGTTTCAATATCCGGTTTCAGCAAGCTGTACAGAGGTGTATTTTAATTAAAAAATGTGAATATTCGGCGGGATATGGTCATTTGCTATATCGCGTTTTTTCGGGATAATCATTGTTGGCTGCCGGTACATAGGAATTTAAAATGTCACATTGGAATTACAGAGTAATTCGGAAATATCATGAGGAATCTGATTCAAGCACATATCATATTCATGAAGTTTATTATGACGATGAAAATATAATCGAGGGTTGGACTCAATCACCTGTTGAGCCAATTGGCGAATCGTTGGTGGAACTGCGCAATGATATTCAATATTTTTCGAAGGCATTTCAAAAACCTGCGCTAATAGAGAGTATTAATGATGGGAAAGAAGTGCTTGATTTTGATGAAGAGGTTTCTGAGATAAATAGTGGCCATTATCCCGAATTATTAGATCGATCATGGGTTGCCACTGATTATCTTTATCAGTTTATCGGAAGCCATCCAGTTGTTCGTAAGAATAGAGAATTGTATGAAATCTATTCGAAAGCTGAGGAGGCATTGTCTCAACTATACCAACGGGTTGGAGAATTGATCGAATAAATTTGCTTCAGCCAACCTGTCATTTAAGTGGGACCGGGAAAAGCTGTGCCGCTTTAGAAGTTAACTTTGGGTCGGGCTTTTGATTTTTTGCATAGTTTTTCGTTTATCGTTTTCCGGCCCCTTAATTCGCCGTTATCGCGCCGAGCCAAGCTCGGCGCATCTTACAGGGTGCAAGTCCCTGCCGGGAGAGAGTCAGTAATGGCTTTCTGTAAGGGTTAGCCACCCACCCGTATCGAGCTTTGGGTCCATGGCGGAGATATTTTCAGATCATTGTAAGTGCTGGACGCCGATGTATTGGCTGGAAACGAGCCGCGACCCGGAGAAACCGGAGCCATTCGCGGATGGTCTCACCCCCACTGAACGATCAATGAAAAGAGATATCGAACAAGATGGGCTAAGCGTAGGCAGAGAATCCTGTAGGCCGCAGGGGTGATCGCGCACCCTGAAGTGCTGGTACAGCTTCGAAATGCTAAAGCTGATCGTATTGGATGCGGCAACCGAACTAAATGCCTTAAGTGTACCACCCGGAAACAGATTGGAAGCTTTGAAAGGTGACCGCAAAGGTCAGCATAGCATTCGCATCAATGATCAGTGGAGAATCTGTTTTCGATGGAAAGTTGGTGATGCATATGATGTTGAAATTACAGATTATAATTAGGAGATGACCATGAAAAATAAGAAGCTTTCCCCCATTCATCCTGGAGAGATTCTTATTGAGGAATTTCTTAAACCTATGGGTATCAGCCAATATCGACTTGCCAAAGATATAAGTGTGCCTCCAAGACGCATTAACGAAATAGTCCATGGCAAGCGTTCGATCACCGCTGATACGGCCCTGCGTTTGGGACGGTTTTTTGAGATATCGCCACAATTCTGGCTAAATCTTCAAAATCGCTTCGATATTGAAATAACAGAAGATTTACTGGCAGACCGACTAGATAAAGAAGTAAACGTGCTTAGTTCAAACGCAGCTTAAAGCATCATTTCGGTTATAACAAATCAGTGGAGCTGGCGGCGTGAAGGTCGCGGTTTAACGTAAAGGCCGTGCAAGATCATGGCGCAAGGAAAATATTCCTTAGCACTTGACAAATAATTTCACTGTTGTACAATTGTCATAAACTCGCACGTTAGAGGTCTCATGGATGTTGTCATAGATACATCTGCATTAGTCGCAGTTATCGTCGGCGAACCTGAACGCAGCCGAATTGTCGAAGTTACTACTGGAAATACACTCATTGGACCTGGATCTATTTTATGGGAGATTGGCAATGCCTTCTCTGCGATGTTTAAACAGAACCGCTTGACACTTGATGAAGCCAGGAAGGGTCTATCAATTTTCGATAGTATTCCTTTGCAGTATAGCAAGACAGACTTTGTCAATACATTAAAAATATCCAAACAAGCCAACATGTATGCATACGATGCCTATTTTTTGGATTGTGCTATCAGGCATAAAGCACCACTATTAACTTTGGATCGAAGGCTAAAGACAGCCGCTCAAAATCTCAAAATCGAAACTATGGAGATCTAAAATGCAAGTTTATACATATTCAGAAGCCCGACAAAAGCTCGCATTAGTCCTTGAACAAGCTGAAAATACAGGCAAGGTTCTAATACGAAGAAAAGACGGTCGTACATTTGCGCTGGTTCCTGAAAAAGCCGTTTCTTCACCTTTAGATGTCCCATCAATTAAAGCGAAAATTACGACGGAAGAAATAGTTAATATTGTTCGAGCAGGAAGAGAAAGGTAGAACAAATGCATCAAGATGGACGGGCTATATCGTGCGGCTATAATACTCCCCAAAAACTGGACAGTTGTTTAAGGTGTAAAACGAGCGTATCCTAGACCGTCCAAAGGAGGCTCGTTCGTGGGAAACATTCGAAAGAACCATAGTGCGTCGTTCAAGGCCAAGATCGCCTTGGAAGCGGTCAAACAGGAAAAAACGATTGCTCAATTGTCCAGTGAATTTGGGGTTCATCCCAATCAAATTACACAATGGCGAAGACGCCTGTTAGATGAAATCCCCGACATTTTTTCACGAAAACGTAAAAAAAAGGAGGTCGACGCCGAAGCATTGCAATCGGAACTTTACCGCCAAATCGGCCAGCTGAAGGTTGAGTTGGACTGGTTAAAAAAAAATCTGAGCTGCTCCGCTGACCTGAAACGGCAGCATACCGACCCCAAACACCCGCGGATTTCAATTTCGCGGCAATGTGACTTGCTGGGGATAAGCCGGTCCGGGTATTACTATCAATCGTGCCAGGATGACAGCTATAACCTGGCCCTGATGCGGCTGATCGATGAAGAATATACCCGTCATCCGTTCTACGGGGTCGAGCGCATGACGGCCGTCTTAAGGCGCCAGGGGCATGCAGTCAATCCCAAACGGATACGCCGTCTGATGCGGCTTATGGGCCTTGAGGCAATCTACCCGAAGCCGAACCTCAGCAAACCGGTCAAAGGGCATAAAATATATCCGTACCTGTCCTTCTTCAGGGATTATTGCGCGTACCTGGCAATCGTGCTCCTGGCCCGCTGCGGCATGAGGATTAGCGAACCCTTGCGGCTGACCCTGCCGGGCTATCGCCCCAGCGAAAAAACCCTCTACATCCAAAAGACCAAATTCCATAAGGACCGTTTGATACCGATCCCGGAGGCGGCGGCCGGCCGGGCTATCCACGTGAAAAACGTCTACAGGCTCTTTGACCAAAGTGTAACCCAAATCGGACTTAACCGTAAAAAGCACATCATCGCAAACACCAGCTTCGCAAGGCCCACGCCCCACAGCCTGAGGCACTCGTTTGCCATCAACACACTTTCGGCGGTGAGGCAGCGGGGCGGCTGCCCGCAAAACGCGCTGCCAGTCCTGTCGTGCTATCTGGGCCATGTCAAATACCGCTATACGGCCGTCTACCTCAAGGTGCTCGATGCCAAACATCGAAACGCCCTGGTGGATTTTTCCATCCGACGGCAAGAGAAAATATGAACCTTACCGCCTGTGTCCGGCAATTCTTCGAGCAGTATTTGCCCCGGATCAAGGGAGCGAGCCCCCACACCATGGAGTCCTACCGGCACGCGCTGGCCCTGTTTTTGAAGTTCGCCTCGTTATACCGGGAAAAACCCGTTAAACAGCTTCAAGTCGAAGAATTGACTTTCGATATGATATACGCCTTCTTGAATCACCTGGAGGATGACCGCAACAACTCGCCCCGCACCCGCAACAACCGTCTGGCGGCGCTAAAGTCGCTCGCTAAGATGATACGGCTTTTATATCCTCAGCATCGCAAAGCCGCAGAGATGATCCTGGCCGTCCCCCAGAAGCGCTGCCAGAAACGCCTGGTGGGCTTCTTAAGCCATGATGACGTGCTCAAGGTCTTCTCCTCGGTCAATTTGAGGAAAAAAGACGGCTTCCGCGACTTTACGCTGCTGCATCTTCTATACGACTCGGGCGCCCGGGCCAGCGAGGCGGCGGGTTTGAACCTGTCTGATTTCGACACCGAAAAAAGAACCCTCGCCATATTGGGTAAGGGCAACCGCTACCGCCTGGTCCCCCTTTGGCCCAAAACAAGCCAGCTTCTGACCCGCTATATCCGACGATATCGGCCGAAACCCAAAGTGCTTCACAAGGACGTCCTGTTCGTGAACCAGCGCCGGGAGCGGATCACCCGGCATGGCGTCTATCGAATCTGCCTCGCTCATTTGAGAAAAAGCCTCGACCCGAAGCAATTGAAATACATCAACCCGGCTCACAGCTTCAGGCATTCCTGCGCGGTTAACATGCTTCTTTCCGGCGCGTCGCTCACCGACATCAGAAACCATCTGGGGCACGAAAAGCTTGAATCAACGATGGTCTACCTTCATCTCGACCTCCGCAGGAAAAGAGAAGTTCAGAAGCAGTTCATCGACTACATCCGGGAAAGCTTCAGCGATGATCCAGTGTTGAACCAGTTCCTGGATTGGGAGAAGAAAGAAGAAATACTAGGCTGGTTGGACACCCTCTGACCCGAAATAGCAGGTCTATCCGCCGGCTTCGAGTATCTGCGAGTTCCGCCCGGCCGTTATGTTGCGAGCTCAAATGGGATATCGCCAATGGCGAAGATAACTTCTTGTAAATATAGGCAATTCTCGTCAGCATCCAAAATCACATATAAATAAAATAAAATCAGCAGGATAGGAAAACTCACAACATAAGGGACGTTGTTGATTTATGGGACTCATTGAGTTATGTAAGCGGAGGAAATAAAATAGCAGGAGGGTTGCGATGCCGCGTCGAGCTTGATTGGATGCACCCGGGACCTTGCATCATGTCATGGCGGGGGGGATCGAAAGGCGTCGGATAGTCAACGATGTTGCCGCCCAAAAAAAATTCATAGAGCGTCTTGGAAAGATTTCTGCCGATACTAAAACGCCCATTTATGCCTGGGCGATTATGACCAATCATGCGCACATTCTTTTGCGCAGCTCTGAAATGGGTATTTCCGGATTCATGCGTCGGCTGCTGACAGGTTATGCTGTTTTTTATAACCGCCGTCACCGGCGGTGGGGCCATTTATAACGGCATGGACTTGCGTTAGCCGAAGTTGCCAGGCAGGTGGGTGTTTCGACATCGGCCATATCAAAAATCATAAAACGGGCGAGTCAATAAGTCAAACCAGTCAACAATGTCCCCTATTTGTCCGGAATCTGCTCTTGCCCCCTGTATGCCTTGCATCATTTTGCACCTTCCTTAATGACCATCATGAATCACTCAACTTCTTTCTGGCCTGCCTTTTTGTCAATCTCTTTACCGCTTTCCAGGCGTCCAGCGAGCGGGCCCGCAGGTCAAGCGTTCCGCTTTTTTTTTCCCAGTTGCCGATAGTCGGTGCGCTAACGCCGAGAAGTCTTGCGAATTCGTTTTGCGTCATACCGAACCTGGCGCGCAATCCGGCAACGGCCTTGCCGGTAACCGGGTTGATACTGCCAGCGAGCCGCGGCACTACCTGGGCCGCAGTCTTGCGTGGTGCGAGCGTTTTGTTGACTTGCGTTTTGCGCCAACCGGTTTTCGACTGGCGCTTCGCCCTGCCTTTGGCCGCAGCCTTTTTCCGGTGCGCCGAGATATTGCTCTCAGCGGGCGCCGCATCCTCTGACATCTCTATGCCGAACACATCGGCAAGCGCATCATCGGCGATGCGCCTGCGACCGCCCTTTGTTCCCGCGGCCGCGGCCGCCACGCCGGCTTCGGCGCCGATCAGCTCTTGGTGATCAACCCCCCGCAGAAGAAAAAGCAACTCCGGCGCTTCGTCAAGCCGGGCACCTACACCGTAAAGCGCAGCCGCCACATGCTTGCACATGACGGCCCAGTCGGGGCAGCTGCACTTCAGACTGATCTCTCCGGGCAGGGGGAACAATCCCATGCTGCGATCGGTCACAACAGACATCACGTTCTTTGAAAGCCTGCCCTGCAGCAGTTCCAGCAACGAGCCGACTTGCCCGGCACAACGGTTCTTGACCTCTTTCCATTTTTTTCGGGGCAGCGTCTTGACGGCGATTTCTACCGTATAGATCTCCGAGCCGCAAACCATGGCGCTGATCCAGCCCCTTTCGATGTCCAGGTGGCACACCGAGCCATTGCGCACGTAAGTGCGGCCGCGGGGCAACCGGTTGTCATAATCGCTGAACGACTCGAGGTGATCGCACCAGGCTTGTCCCCAGAACGTGTGCGTAATCTTGCGGCCCCCGATCTGCACGGGCTTGATATCGTGTCCCTGTTTGCGCAGCTTCTCCATTTTTTTCAGCGCGCGCGCACGGCGCACGCCCACCGGCACGTAAGGCCTGAAACCACCATACCAGCTCATCATTGGACTCCTACATTTGTGCCCGATCGATATCCAGGGCCACGGCCTTGAGTAATTGGGCGTCGCTCATCTGCGTCAGCATGGATTCGGCGCCGGCCTTGAGGATATCATCGGCAAGGTTCGTTTTCTCTTCGATCAGGGTGTCGATCTGCTCTTCGACTGTCCCCCGACAAACAAATTTATGCACCACCACGTTGCGATGCTGACCGATGCGAAACGCCCGGTCCGTGGCCTGGTTTTCCACGGCCGGGTTCCACCAGCGGTCGAAGTGCACCACGTGCGAGGCGGCCGTCAGGTTCAGGCCCGTGCCGCCCGCCTTGAGGGAAAGCACGAAAAACGGCGGCCCGTCTTCCTTCTGGAACCTATCGATCAGGGATTGGCGTTTCTTTACCGCGGTACCGCCGTGCAGGACAAGGCCCTGGCGACCGAACAGGCCCCCGAGAAAGGCGGCGATCGGTTCGGTCATCTCGCGGAACTGGGTGAAGACGAGAACCTTTTGCTGGCGCGACACGATTTCTTCACAGATGATCTTGAGCCGCTCGAACTTGCCGCTGTCGGTCGGTTCGTATCCGCCGTCGCCGAGAAACTGGCTGGGGTGATTGCAAATCTGCTTGAACCGCATCAGATAGGCCAGAACGAGTCCGCGCCGTTTGATCCCGTCAAGCCCTTCAAGGGCCGACGCCAGTTGCTCCACAGACTTAGCATACAGTGCGGCCTGTTTTTTCGTCAGGCCGCAGAAGGCCTTCATCTCGGTCTTATCGGGTAGATCCGCGATAATGCGTTTGTCGGTCTTGAGGCGTCTGAGCACATAGGGGCCGACCAGGTTCCGCAGGGGCGCGTAGCGGTCATGTTCCCGCGTCTCCAGGCCCTTAACGAATTTCTTGAATTTGGCGGCCGAACCGAGCAGCCCCGGGCAGAGAAAATCAAACAGCGACCACAGGTCGGAAAGCCGGTTCTCCACCGGTGTGCCCGTCAGCGCGATCCTGGCATCGGCCTTGAGCTGTTTGACTGTCCGGGTCTGTTGCGCGGCAGGGTTCTTGACGGCCTGGGCTTCGTCCAGAATAACCAGCCGCCACGCGATATCGAGCATCCATTTGTGCCGGGTCAACATGGCGTAAGTGGTCAGCACCACGTCGGTGCCCGCGAGATCCTCACCGGGCTTTGCGGCCAAGGCGGCAAGGGTTGCCTGGTCTGTTTCCGAAGGGTGGATGAAAGCGGCCTCAAGCGTCGGCGCAAAACGCTTGATCTCGGCCTTCCAGTTCGCCAAAAGAGATGCTGGCAGCACCAGCAGTGACGGTTTGGCGCCGTGCTGCCTGCCTTGCTTCAGGGCCAGCAGGAGCGACAGGACCTGAATGGTCTTGCCCAACCCCATGTCGTCGGCCAAGCATGCGCCCAGTCCCAGGCTTGATAAAAACCAAAGCCAATTGGACCCGATCTGCTGGTAGGAACGCAGTGTACCTCGAAAATCTTTGTTGCGTTCTGCCAAGGTCAACCCTCCGGGATCGCGCAGGCCCGCCAAAACGCCTGAGAGCCATTTGCCCGCGTCTACAAAGGACCACTTCTGCTGGCCGTCTGCCGCCGAACCGTCGACGTCCAGGTCCGCCGGTGCGCCGGCCAAAAGACGCATGCCTTCGATAAATGAAATGCCCTGACCGGCTGCCTCGGCCTCCACTTGTTTCCAATGCTCAAGGGCCTCGGCCAGCTTTTGCCGGTCGACTTCGATCCACTGCCCCTTAACATAGGCGAGGCCGTCTTCCGACGCCATGATCCGGCGCCACTCCGCTTCAGTCAGGTTCTGGTCTCCCAGGGCAACACCGATCTTGAAGTCCAGCATGGAATCGGCACCGAAACGACTCTGTTTCTTTTCGCCGATGGTCACGGTCACCCGCGGGCGGGGGCGTTTGCGCCACCAGTCCGGCAGCCGTACCAGAAGTCCGCTCTCCTCGAGAAGGGGCACATTTTCAAGCAGGCGGTAGGCTTCTCCCGGCGTCCAGGCCAGGGAGTGAAAAACATCACCGGAATCGACCAGCTCCCTGACGAAGTCGATCTTCTCGGATGCCCGCTGCACTGGCGAAAGCAGGTTGATCAAAGCTTTTTTGTTCCGCTGGCCCGCATACTCCTCAAGGGCCTTGCCCAAGGGTCGGTATTGCACACGCCCTGCTCTGGAAAGACTCGGCGCGTAGGTGGCTAGAAACGCAAAAGGCAACTCAGGGTCCTGCTTGTTTTCGGCAAGGTGAAAGCAGACGCGGCCGACCTGACGCCAGATCGAAGCGTGCGTCTTCAGCCAGCCCGCCAAGCCGTCTTTTGACCCCGCAATCTCTGTGCGCGCCCATGCATCCAGCTCCGCCCAAAGTCCGCACAAGACCTCGACGCTGAGATACTCTGCCCCCTGCATGGGCGGTGCGTTGAGCAGCATGGCCGCCAGTTCGGATTCAGCGGGCGTCGTAATCGGTTCGAGCAGTATGTCCACGGACTCGGGCGTGCGGCATAGTTGGGTCAGGTAGCGGGAGGCGAACTCCCGCCAAAAGGAGAATGCCGGCGGCGGCGGTGCATCCGGCCGCGTAGCGGCAAGAGCGAGAAGACCCTCTGCCGGGGATGATGAAAAGGCGGCTGCGACCCGCTTCATCCAGGCATCGGGCGCTGGCCCGCTATCGTCGTCGCCCTGCCGTAAACGAAGATGCCCGATAGGTGTCAGGACAAGTTCAAAGTTCATTTCCACATTTACCATTTACCTTTGCTCTCCAATCAAATCAATCAGCCAATGACAAGTCCCACCGTTTGGCCGTCCTTCAGATTCACCAGCCCCTCCTCACAGATCCGCAAATAGGGTATTGCGGCCCCGGTCAGGGTGATCAGGGTCAACAGCGGGTTGGGAAAGGAAACACCCAGACGGGACACGGCGCTTTTTATTTCTCTTAAACGTCCGGCAATGGTTTCAATCGGTAGATCCGACATGAGGCCGAATATGGGCAGCGGCAGCTCGGCCAGGATTTCGCCGTCGCGACATACCACCGCACCGCCCTGCAGCGCGTGGATCCGGTTGACAGCGGCGGCCATGTCACGGTCATCGGCGCCGACGGCGATGATATCCGAGGAGTCCCAGGCCGCGCTGCAGGCGAACGCACCCGATCTCAAACCGAATCCATGAATCAAGCCGACCTGCATGCGGCCGGGGTTGTGGGTGCGGTCGATGGCGGCAATCTTGATGACATCCAGATCGACATCCGCTTCGAGTTGACCGGCGGTTACCGGCCAGGGCATCTTTTTTTCCGCCGTGACCAGGTCGGTGACCATGTCGATCATTCTAATCCCGATGGGATCGGCCTGGACATCCGTTTTAATCGTGAAATCCAAAGCCTGCATTTCCCGGGCAAGGTGGATGCTGTTCAGGTTGGGTTCCGTAAACGTGTGTGGACGTGGGGCGGTCAATAGGTTGCCGCCGCGGGCGACCACCTTGCCGTTGCTGACCACGAGCTTCGCTTCGATGGTTCGCACGTCCGGAATCACCACCAGGTCGGCATAGCGGCCGGGGGCGATGCCGCCGATCAGGCCGTCCAGCGAAAAATGCTCGGCGACGTTCAGCGTCGCCATCTGGATGGCCGGCACCGGGTCGAAGCCGTAGTCGATGGCCTTGCGCAGCACATATTCCATGTATCCTTTTTCGATGAGATCCCCGGGTTCCACCCCATCGGTAGCTAAGACCAGACGCCGCAGATCGATGCCTTTGTCTTTAATTTTGGCAATTTCCTGCAGGTCCCGTCGAATGCTGCCTTCACGTACCAGAATATGCATCCCCAGCCGCAGTCTTTCCAGCACCTGGTCGGCGTCGATGGGCTCGTGGCAGGAGGAAATGCCGGCGGCGACATAGGCGGCCAGTTTTTTGTTGCCGGCGCCGGCGGAATGGCCTTCCAGGGTTTTGCCGGCGATCAGGGTCCGTTCGAACCGCGGCAACAACAGTCCGGGCTCCTGCAATACGGCTTGCCAGTAGCTTTCACCCAGTCCGACAATGTCTTCCCGGGCCAGCAGGTTTGCCAGGTCTTCGTCGGGCATCTGGCGGGCCGCGCGACTGATGGACACCATCGCCGGGGCGGTTGCCAGGATTTTTATCGGTTGATTTTTCAACGATTCCAGAAAATCGACGACCCCCTCGTATCCGCAGACCGGGTAAGGTTCCAGGGATTCGGTGATCACCGTCGTGGTGCCGCCCGAAACGGCGTATCTCAAGAACTCGGCCGCTGTAAACATCCAGGCGATATGGGTGTGACCGTCGATCAATCCCGGAATAACGGTTTGGCCGGCGGCATCGATAATTTCGGTTTGCGGACCGATGGT
This sequence comes from uncultured delta proteobacterium, assembly GCA_963774425.1. Taxonomy (GTDB): domain Bacteria; phylum Desulfobacterota; class Desulfobacteria; order Desulfobacterales; family JAFDCJ01; genus JAFDCJ01. The sequence goes on from CAVZEZ010000002.1 coordinate 553,233, forward strand.
ATCCCCGGCATCTTTGCCGACATAGGCAATCCACTTGTCTTTGACGGCGATTGCCTGGTTCGGCAGGATTTCCGCAGTGTACACATTGACCACGTTGGCGTTGACAATGGCCAGATCCGCCTTTTCAGCACCCAGGGCGGTTTGCATCAGCAGATGCATGTCGGCGGCGGATTTGGGTTGTAGAATTCCGGTTGAAGTCATCCTTATTCGTTCCTTTCTCAACTTTGAAAAAATATGCATGTCATAAGAACCACTCACGAAAAAGCGAACCGCAGAATATCGAATATCGAATATCGAATTTCGAAGGGAGGAATCGCTTCGCTCTGCCCTTATTTAAAAAAAACGACTTAAGGATAATGCGCTTCGATCCTCATATCAGATCATGGCAACTTCTTATTTCTTTTTTTTTGCGGTTCTTATACTGGTAACAAATATTGAGATTAGCTCATTATTTTCTTGAATTAAGGGGTCGAGTTTGGAAATTGGCTTAATCAGTTTGGCTCTCACAATCATTAACAGCCAAACTCTCGTCTCACGCAGCTCTTTAAGACATACTTTCATTTTGTGGATAAAATCAGCTTGCGATTCGGCACTCTGTGCTTCCCCATAATTCGGGGCCGGTGAAGTGCCGCAACGGATCAATTGACCGGCAATATGATTGGCTACCTTTGTTTGGGGCAAGGCCAGCTATCCGGATAATACGGACAGCAAAATCAATCAATCGTTCTTCAAGATTATAGGCCTTGTTTTCTTTTTTTTCTGCCACTCCCGATTCCCTTTTAAACTATAAGTAATCGCCAACTGCAAAACCAGCAAGGTAAGAACTGCAGAAAATCAAATATTCTGAATAACGAATTTCGAAGAGGGAAATCGCTTTCAATCGCCGTAACCTTCAACCAACATGGCGAAGTAGGCTTGCTCGGTCTTTTTTATAGAAATAGATAGAATACATTCCTTCGACATTCGATATTCATGATTCGCTATTCGCTATTCGCTTTTTAAGTCAGGCAGTAATCAGCAAATAAAAACCTCCACCGAACCTGCTGATCAGATGCGAACCGGTTTCGGTGACCAGAAAAACACTTTCGATGCCGGCGCAAAACTCGTTTTCATAAACGAACTTGGGTTCCAGGGCAAAAACCATCCCGGGCTCCAGGCGGTCAATTCTGTTTCTGGCGATAATAAAAGGCTCCACGATTTCCAGCCCGATGCCGTGGCCGATAAAGGTGACTTTGTGCCCGGGAAATCCCAGGTAGGATCCTGCATAGCCCGGCTTTCCGCCAGTCGAACCGAGTAATCGAAAAGCGCTCCGAGGGTGACCCCCGGTTTGGCTTTTTCGATAATCGTGTCGTGCATTTCCAGGGCGAACCGGCTGGCCTGCAGGGCTTTTTCGGGCATGGATCCGATGGCGAACATGCGGGTTTCATCCAGATGGTAGCCGTTGAGGACCGATGCGAAATCCACCATGACCGACTGATCGGGCATAGCTTTTTATGTCCGGCGCCGACGGGAAATGCCGCCGAGGTGCCTTCGCCGCTGGCGGGAGAATCTAGCAGACCCGCAAGACCCCCGGAACTGCCGCTGAGGACATGCCAGGGATATCCCTTGGTCTGATAATGTCTGACCCGGATGGCGGCGCCGTGTTCCAGCCTGCGGCGTAGGTTTCGAACATGCCGGCAAATTCCATTTCGGTGAGTCCCGGGCAAATCGCCGAGCGCATAAATTCAAACGTGCCGCGGTCATGTCGGCCGTGCGCTCCATCTGGGCGATTTCCCAATCGGATTGATCCTTCTCACCTTGAGGACATACGAAGATCCGTCGACCCCTGTTTTCCGGCCCAAAAGGCTTTGATAGAATTGAAAGTCATTGACCGGCAATACATCCAGTTCGTATTCCAGCACCCGCGGCAGACGTCCGAAATGGTCAGCTATCAGCCCCGGGATCTGCTTTATCGATTCAATCTTTACAATATCGGGCAGGGAGACTCCTGGACGGCGCGCGTAAAAGATTGTTTGATAAACAGGAGCGGGCGGCCCTCGGCCGGGATGTACATATATCCGTTCTGGGGCTTCCCGAAAAATTAAACAGATCCACGCGCTGCACGATAAAAAGCCCCAGCATGCAATTTCGGCGGAGCTCCTGCTGGATTTAGCCGGCGGGATTGGATTTTCGGATGCGGGTACGCTATAGTTTTTGCAAGTCCCATTTTATTTTTCTTAGCATTATCGGTCAAGAATTGAAAACGAAAAAAATATGGAAATTTTCACTGTTGACAGTAACGTGGTAATACAATAAAAAAAATACATTAAATAATACGATATTCCCCATATATCAAGGACCGTATTATGAAAAATGTCCAATCATTTTTGATGAGAATTTGTTAAAGACCATAGACCGTCTGG
>CAVZEZ010000003.1:0-38653 GCA_963774425.1 uncultured delta proteobacterium
GCGCTAAAGTCGCTCGCTAAGATGATACGGCTTTTATATCCTCAGCATCGCAAAGCCGCAGAGATGATCCTGGCCGTCCCCCAGAAGCGCTGCCAGAAACGCCTGGTGGGCTTCTTAAGCCATGATGACGTGCTCAAGGTCTTCTCCTCGGTCAATTTGAGGAAAAAAGACGGCTCCCGCGACTTTACGCTGCTGCATCTTCTATACGACTCGGGCGCCCGGGCCAGCGAGGCGGCGGGTTTGAACCTGTCTGATTTCGACACCGAAAAAAGAACCCTCGCCATATTGGGTAAGGGCAACCGCTGCCTGGTCCCCCTTTGGCCCAAAACAAGCCAGCTTCTGACCCGCTATATCCGACGATATCGGCCGAAACCCAAAGTGCTTCACAAGGACGTCCTGTTCGTGAACCAGCGCCGGGAGCGGATCACCGGCATGGCGTCTATCGAATCTGCCTCGCTCATTTGAGAAAAAGCCTCGACCCGAAGCAATTGAAATACATCAACCCGGCTCACAGCTTCAGGCATTCCTGGCGGTTAACATGCTTCTTTCCGGCGCGTCGCTCACCGACATCAGAAACAATCTGGGGCACGAAAAGCTTGAATCAACAATGGTCTACCTTCATCTCGACCTCCGCAGGAAAAGAGAAGTTCAGAAGCAGTTCATCGACTACATCCGGGAAAGCTTCAGCGATGATCCAGTGTTGAACCAGTTCCTGGATTGGGAGAAGAAAGAAGAAATATAGGCTGGTTGGACCCGACCCGAAATAGCAGGTCTATCCGCCGGCTTCGAGTATCTGCGAGTTCCGCCCGGCCGTTATGTTGCGAGCTCAAATGGGATATCGCCAATGGCGAAGATAACTTCTTGTAAATATAGGCAATTCTCGTCAGCATCCAAAATCACATATAAATAAAATAAAATCAGCAGGATAGGAAAACTCACAACATAAGGGACGTTGTTGATTTATGGGACTCATTGAGTTATGTAAGCGGAGGAAATAAAATAGCAGGAGGGTTGCGATGCCGCGTCGAGCTTGATTGGATGCACCCGGGACCTTGCATCATGTCATGGCGGGGGGGATCGAAAGGCGTCGGATAGTCAACGATGTTGCCGCCCAAAAAAAATTCATAGAGCGTCTTGGAAAGATTTCTGCCGATACTAAAACGCCCATTTATGCCTGGGCGATTATGACCAATCATGCGCACATTCTTTTGCGCAGCTCTGAAATGGGTATTTCCGGATTCATGCGTCGGCTGCTGACAGGTTATGCTGTTTTTTATAACCGCCGTCACCGGCGGTGGGGCCATTTATAACGGCATGGACTTGCGTTAGCCGAAGTTGCCAGGCAGGTGGGTGTTTCGACATCGGCCATATCAAAAATCATAAAACGGGCGAGTCAATAAGTCAAACCAGTCAACAATGTCCCCTATTTGTCCGGAATCTGCTCTTGCCCCCTGTATGCCTTGCATCATTTTGCACCTTCCTTAATGACCATCATGAATCACTCAACTTCTTTCTGGCCTGCCTTTTTGTCAATCTCTTTACCGCTTTCCAGGCGTCCAGCGAGCGGGCCCGCAGGTCAAGCGTTCCGCTTTTTTTTCCCAGTTGCCGATAGTCGGTGCGCTAACGCCGAGAAGTCTTGCGAATTCGTTTTGCGTCATACCGAACCTGGCGCGCAATCCGGCAACGGCCTTGCCGGTAACCGGGTTGATACTGCCAGCGAGCCGCGGCACTACCTGGGCCGCAGTCTTGCGTGGTGCGAGCGTTTTGTTGACTTGCGTTTTGCGCCAACCGGTTTTCGACTGGCGCTTCGCCCTGCCTTTGGCCGCAGCCTTTTTCCGGTGCGCCGAGATATTGCTCTCAGCGGGCGCCGCATCCTCTGACATCTCTATGCCGAACACATCGGCAAGCGCATCATCGGCGATGCGCCTGCGACCGCCCTTTGTTCCCGCGGCCGCGGCCGCCACGCCGGCTTCGGCGCCGATCAGCTCTTGGTGATCAACCCCCCGCAGAAGAAAAAGCAACTCCGGCGCTTCGTCAAGCCGGGCACCTACACCGTAAAGCGCAGCCGCCACATGCTTGCACATGACGGCCCAGTCGGGGCAGCTGCACTTCAGACTGATCTCTCCGGGCAGGGGGAACAATCCCATGCTGCGATCGGTCACAACAGACATCACGTTCTTTGAAAGCCTGCCCTGCAGCAGTTCCAGCAACGAGCCGACTTGCCCGGCACAACGGTTCTTGACCTCTTTCCATTTTTTTCGGGGCAGCGTCTTGACGGCGATTTCTACCGTATAGATCTCCGAGCCGCAAACCATGGCGCTGATCCAGCCCCTTTCGATGTCCAGGTGGCACACCGAGCCATTGCGCACGTAAGTGCGGCCGCGGGGCAACCGGTTGTCATAATCGCTGAACGACTCGAGGTGATCGCACCAGGCTTGTCCCCAGAACGTGTGCGTAATCTTGCGGCCCCCGATCTGCACGGGCTTGATATCGTGTCCCTGTTTGCGCAGCTTCTCCATTTTTTTCAGCGCGCGCGCACGGCGCACGCCCACCGGCACGTAAGGCCTGAAACCACCATACCAGCTCATCATTGGACTCCTACATTTGTGCCCGATCGATATCCAGGGCCACGGCCTTGAGTAATTGGGCGTCGCTCATCTGCGTCAGCATGGATTCGGCGCCGGCCTTGAGGATATCATCGGCAAGGTTCGTTTTCTCTTCGATCAGGGTGTCGATCTGCTCTTCGACTGTCCCCCGACAAACAAATTTATGCACCACCACGTTGCGATGCTGACCGATGCGAAACGCCCGGTCCGTGGCCTGGTTTTCCACGGCCGGGTTCCACCAGCGGTCGAAGTGCACCACGTGCGAGGCGGCCGTCAGGTTCAGGCCCGTGCCGCCCGCCTTGAGGGAAAGCACGAAAAACGGCGGCCCGTCTTCCTTCTGGAACCTATCGATCAGGGATTGGCGTTTCTTTACCGCGGTACCGCCGTGCAGGACAAGGCCCTGGCGACCGAACAGGCCCCCGAGAAAGGCGGCGATCGGTTCGGTCATCTCGCGGAACTGGGTGAAGACGAGAACCTTTTGCTGGCGCGACACGATTTCTTCACAGATGATCTTGAGCCGCTCGAACTTGCCGCTGTCGGTCGGTTCGTATCCGCCGTCGCCGAGAAACTGGCTGGGGTGATTGCAAATCTGCTTGAACCGCATCAGATAGGCCAGAACGAGTCCGCGCCGTTTGATCCCGTCAAGCCCTTCAAGGGCCGACGCCAGTTGCTCCACAGACTTAGCATACAGTGCGGCCTGTTTTTTCGTCAGGCCGCAGAAGGCCTTCATCTCGGTCTTATCGGGTAGATCCGCGATAATGCGTTTGTCGGTCTTGAGGCGTCTGAGCACATAGGGGCCGACCAGGTTCCGCAGGGGCGCGTAGCGGTCATGTTCCCGCGTCTCCAGGCCCTTAACGAATTTCTTGAATTTGGCGGCCGAACCGAGCAGCCCCGGGCAGAGAAAATCAAACAGCGACCACAGGTCGGAAAGCCGGTTCTCCACCGGTGTGCCCGTCAGCGCGATCCTGGCATCGGCCTTGAGCTGTTTGACTGTCCGGGTCTGTTGCGCGGCAGGGTTCTTGACGGCCTGGGCTTCGTCCAGAATAACCAGCCGCCACGCGATATCGAGCATCCATTTGTGCCGGGTCAACATGGCGTAAGTGGTCAGCACCACGTCGGTGCCCGCGAGATCCTCACCGGGCTTTGCGGCCAAGGCGGCAAGGGTTGCCTGGTCTGTTTCCGAAGGGTGGATGAAAGCGGCCTCAAGCGTCGGCGCAAAACGCTTGATCTCGGCCTTCCAGTTCGCCAAAAGAGATGCTGGCAGCACCAGCAGTGACGGTTTGGCGCCGTGCTGCCTGCCTTGCTTCAGGGCCAGCAGGAGCGACAGGACCTGAATGGTCTTGCCCAACCCCATGTCGTCGGCCAAGCATGCGCCCAGTCCCAGGCTTGATAAAAACCAAAGCCAATTGGACCCGATCTGCTGGTAGGAACGCAGTGTACCTCGAAAATCTTTGTTGCGTTCTGCCAAGGTCAATCCTCCGGGATCGCGCAGGCCCGCCAAAACGCCTGAGAGCCATTTGCCCGCGTCTACAAAGGACCACTTCTGCTGGCCGTCTGCCGCCGAACCGTCGACGTCCAGGTCCGCCGGTGCGCCGGCCAAAAGACGCATGCCTTCGATAAATGAAATGCCCTGACCGGCTGCCTCGGCCTCCACTTGTTTCCAATGCTCAAGGGCCTCGGCCAGCTTTTGCCGGTCGACTTCGATCCACTGCCCCTTAACATAGGCGAGGCCGTCTTCCGACGCCATGATCCGGCGCCACTCCGCTTCAGTCAGGTTCTGGTCTCCCAGGGCAACACCGACCTTGAAGTCCAGCATGGAATCGGCACCGAAACGACTCTGTTTCTTTTCGCCGATGGTCACGGTCACCCGCGGGCGGGGGCGTTTGCGCCACCAGTCCGGCAGCCGTACCAGAAGTCCGCTCTCCTCGAGAAGGGGCACATTTTCAAGCAGGCGGTAGGCTTCTCCCGGCGTCCAGGCCAGGGAGTGAAAAACATCACCGGAATCGACCAGCTCCCTGACGAAGTCGATCTTCTCGGATGCCCGCTGCACTGGCGAAAGCAGGTTGATCAAAGCTTTTTTGTTCCGCTGGCCCGCATACTCCTCAAGGGCCTTGCCCAAGGGTCGGTATTGCACACGCCCTGCTCTGGAAAGACTCGGCGCGTAGGTGGCTAGAAACGCAAAAGGCAACTCAGGGTCCTGCTTGTTTTCGGCAAGGTGAAAGCAGACGCGGCCGACCTGACGCCAGATCGAAGCGTGCGTCTTCAGCCAGCCCGCCAAGCCGTCTTTTGACCCCGCAATCTCTGTGCGCGCCCATGCATCCAGCTCCGCCCAAAGTCCGCACAAGACCTCGACGCTGAGATACTCTGCCCCCTGCATGGGCGGTGCGTTGAGCAGCATGGCCGCCAGTTCGGATTCAGCGGGCGTCGTAATCGGTTCGAGCAGTATGTCCACGGACTCGGGCGTGCGGCATAGTTGGGTCAGGTAGCGGGAGGCGAACTCCCGCCAAAAGGAGAATGCCGGCGGCGGCGGTGCATCCGGCCGCGTAGCGGCAAGAGCGAGAAGACCCTCTGCCGGGGATGATGAAAAGGCGGCTGCGACCCGCTTCATCCAGGCATCGGGCGCTGGCCCGCTATCGTCGTCGCCCTGCCGTAAACGAAGATGCCCGATAGGTGTCAGGACAAGTTCAAAGTTCATTTCCACATTTACCATTTACCTTTGCTCTCCAATCAAATCAATCAGCCAATGACAAGTCCCACCGTTTGGCCGTCCTTCAGATTCACCAGCCCCTCCTCACAGATCCGCAAATAGGGTATTGCGGCCCCGGTCAGGGTGATCAGGGTCAACAGCGGGTTGGGAAAGGAAACACCCAGACGGGACACGGCGCTTTTTATTTCTCTTAAACGTCCGGCAATGGTTTCAATCGGTAGATCCGACATGAGGCCGAATATGGGCAGCGGCAGCTCGGCCAGGATTTCGCCGTCGCGACATACCACCGCACCGCCCTGCAGCGCGTGGATCCGGTTGACAGCGGCGGCCATGTCACGGTCATCGGCGCCGACGGCGATGATATCCGAGGAGTCCCAGGCCGCGCTGCAGGCGAACGCACCCGATCTCAAACCGAATCCATGAATCAAGCCGACCTGCATGCGGCCGGGGTTGTGGGTGCGGTCGATGGCGGCAATCTTGATGACATCCAGATCGACATCCGCTTCGAGTTGACCGGCGGTTACCGGCCAGGGCATCTTTTTTTCCGCCGTGACCAGGTCGGTGACCATGTCGATCATTCTAATCCCGATGGGATCGGCCTGGACATCCGTTTTAATCGTGAAATCCAAAGCCTGCATTTCCCGGGCAAGGTGGATGCTGTTCAGGTTGGGTTCCGTAAACGTGTGTGGACGTGGGGCGGTCAATAGGTTGCCGCCGCGGGCGACCACCTTGCCGTTGCTGACCACGAGCTTCGCTTCGATGGTTCGCACGTCCGGAATCACCACCAGGTCGGCATAGCGGCCGGGGGCGATGCCGCCGATCAGGCCGTCCAGCGAAAAATGCTCGGCGACGTTCAGCGTCGCCATCTGGATGGCCGGCACCGGGTCGAAGCCGTAGTCGATGGCCTTGCGCAGCACATATTCCATGTATCCTTTTTCGATGAGATCCCCGGGTTCCACCCCATCGGTAGCTAAGACCAGACGCCGCAGATCGATGCCTTTGTCTTTAATTTTGGCAATTTCCTGCAGGTCCCGTCGAATGCTGCCTTCACGTACCAGAATATGCATCCCCAGCCGCAGTCTTTCCAGCACCTGGTCGGCGTCGATGGGCTCGTGGCAGGAGGAAATGCCGGCGGCGACATAGGCGGCCAGTTTTTTGTTGCCGGCGCCGGCGGAATGGCCTTCCAGGGTTTTGCCGGCGATCAGGGTCCGTTCGAACCGCGGCAACAACAGTCCGGGCTCCTGCAATACGGCTTGCCAGTAGCTTTCACCCAGTCCGACAATGTCTTCCCGGGCCAGCAGGTTTGCCAGGTCTTCGTCGGGCATCTGGCGGGCCGCGCGACTGATGGACACCATCGCCGGGGCGGTTGCCAGGATTTTTATCGGTTGATTTTTCAACGATTCCAGAAAATCGACGACCCCCTCGTATCCGCAGACCGGGTAAGGTTCCAGGGATTCGGTGATCACCGTCGTGGTGCCGCCCGAAACGGCGTATCTCAAGAACTCGGCCGCTGTAAACATCCAGGCGATATGGGTGTGACCGTCGATCAATCCCGGAATAACGGTTTGGCCGGCGGCATCGATAATTTCGGTTTGCGGACCGATGGTATCCCCGGCATCTTTGCCGACATAGGCAATCCACTTGTCTTTGACGGCGATTGCCTGGTTCGGCAGGATTTCCGCAGTGTACACATTGACCACGTTGGCGTTGACAATGGCCAGATCCGCCTTTTCAGCACCCAGGGCGGTTTGCATCAGCAGATGCATGTCGGCGGCGGATTTGGGTTGTAGAATTCCGGTTGAAGTCATCCTTATTCGTTCCTTTCTCAACTTTGAAAAAATATGCATGTCATAAGAACCACTCACGAAAAAGCGAACCGCAGAATATCGAATATCGAATATCGAATTTCGAAGGGAGGAATCGCTTCGCTCTGCCCTTATTTAAAAAAAACGACTTAAGGATAATGCGCTTCGATCCTCATATCAGATCATGGCAACTTCTTATTTCTTTTTTTTTGCGGTTCTTATACTGGTAACAAATATTGAGATTAGCTCATTATTTTCTTGAATTAAGGGGTCGAGTTTGGAAATTGGCTTAATCAGTTTGGCTCTCACAATCATTAACAGCCAAACTCTCGTCTCACGCAGCTCTTTAAGACATACTTTCATTTTGTGGATAAAATCAGCTTGCGATTCGGCACTCTGTGCTTCCCCATAATTCGGGGCCGGTGAAGTGCCGCAACGGATCAATTGACCGGCAATATGATTGGCTACCTTTGTTTGGGGCAAGGCCTCAGCTATCCGGATAATACGGACAGCAAAATCAATCAATCGTTCTTCAAGATTATAGGCCTTGTTTTCTTTTTTTTCTGCCACTCCCGATTCCCTTTTAAACTATAAGTAATCGCCAACTGCAAAACCAGCAAGGTAAGAACTGCAGAAAATCAAATATTCTGAATAACGAATTTCGAAGAGGGAAATCGCTTTCAATCGCCGTAACCTTCAACCAACATGGCGAAGTAGGCTTGCTCGGTCTTTTTTATAGAAATAGATAGAATACATTCCTTCGACATTCGATATTCATGATTCGCTATTCGCTATTCGCTTTTTAAGTCAGGCAGTAATCAGCAAATAAAAACCTCCACCGGTACCTTGCTGATCAGACGCGAACCGGTTTCGGTGACCAGAAAAACACTTTCGATGCCGGCGCAAAACTCGTTTTCATAAACGAACTTGGGTTCCAGGGCAAAAACCATCCCGGGCTCCAGGCGGTCATTTCTGTTTCTGGCGATAATAAAAGGCTCCACGATTTCCAGCCCGATGCCGTGGCCGATAAAGGTGACTTTGTGCCCGGGAAATCCCAGGTAGGATCCTGCATAGCCGCGGCTTTCCGCCAGTCGAACCGAGTACTCGAAAAGCGCTCCGAGGGTGACCCCCGGTTTGGCTTTTTCGATAATCGTGTCGTGCATTTCCAGGGCGAACCGGCTGGCCTGCAGGGCTTTTTCGGGCATGGATCCGATGGCGAACATGCGGGTTTCATCCAGATGGTAGCCGTTGAGGACCGATGCGAAATCCACCATGACCGGCTCATTGGCGCATAGCTTTTTATGTCCGGCGCCGACGGGAAATGCCGCCGAGGTGCCTTCGCCGCTGGCGGGAGAATCTAGCAGTCCCGCAAGACCCCCGGAACTGCCGCTGAGGACATGCCAGGGATATCCCTCGGTCTGATAATGTCTGACCCGGATGGCGGCGCCGTGTCCCAGCCTGCGGGCGTAGGTTTCGAACATGCCGGCAAATTCCATTTCGGTGAGTCCCGGGCAAATCGCCGAGCGCATAAATTCAAACGTGCCGGCGGTCATGTCGGCCGTGCGCTCCATCTGGGCGATTTCCCAATCGGATTTGATCCTTCTCACCTTGAGGACATACGAAGATCCGTCGACCCCTGTTTTCCGGCCCAAAAGGCTTTGATAGAATTGAAAGTCATTGACCGGCAATACATCCAGTTCGTATCCCAGCACCCGCGGCAGACGTCCGAAATGGTCAGCTATCAGCCCCGGGATCTGCTTTATCGATTCAATCTTTACAATATCGGGCAGGGGAGACTCCTGGACGGCGCGCGTAAAAGATTGTTTGATAAACAGGAGCGGGCGGCCCTCGGCCGGGATGTACATATATCCGTTCTGGGCGGTCCCCGAAAAATAAAACAGATCCACGCGCTGCACGATAAAAAGCCCCTCGATGCAATTTTGGCGGAGCTCCTGCTGGATTTTCAGCCGGCGGGATTCGATTTCGGATGCCGGTACGCTATAGCTTTTTGCAAGTCCCATTTTATTTTTCTTAGCATTATCGGTTAAGAATTGAAAACGAAAAAAATATGGAAATTTTCACTGTTGACAGTAACGTTGGTAATGCTATATTAAAAAAAATACATTAAATAATACGATATTCCCCATATATCAAGGACCGTATTATGAAAAATGTCCAGATCAGTTTTGATGAGAATTTGTTAAAGACCATAGACCGTCTGGCAGCATCTTGCCAACTCTCTCGTTCGGCCCTGATCAGGGAAGCTCTTGAAAACTGGATCCGACAGCGGGAAATACAGGATTTTGAAAATGCCTGGATCCGAAAACTTGAAGAGTCCCCTGATGATCTCAATGATTCTGAATCATGGCTGCAAACCGAGCAGTGGGGTGATGAATGAATCGAGGAGACATCTGGCTGATAAATCTCGGCGGCAGAGCCGGTACCAGACCGGTTGTTGTATTGACGAGGCAGAATGTATTGGCATATCTTAACAAAGTCATCGTCGTCGAGGTAACCACAAAAGGCAAGGGATACCCCACTGAAGTCTTCATCGATCACAAAGCCAATTTGTCCAAGCCATCCTATGTTCAGACGGATAATATTCATACGGTTCCTAAAAATAGGCTGGAAAAGCTTATCGGGACATTGGATTCCACTACCATGGTCGAAATTTCCAAAAAGGTGGTGCTGGCCCTGGAACTGGAAAACTGTATGGTGTAGGTATCTTTCAAATTTTTCAAGTGTTGCCACAGGATACGATATTCCACCCTGAAAATACAGTGAGATACCGGTGGAGCGAATGATACCGTGTCTCCTGTCGTCTTTCATTTCGAGCCTTGAACTTTTCGGTCCAAACCTACAGTCTCAAACGTCAGACGGCCGAATACCTAACCCGGCCGAACCGGAACCAAAAAAGAAAAGAATGATCACGAAAGCACGAAAAAAAATAAAATTTCATGTTTTCCAGGTTTCGTGTTTTCGTGATGAAATTATCTTGCCGTAAAATGCAAAGAATTCATTTTTTAACGTACTAAACAGCGATTCCAACGATCGCAATCCATTCAACAATTGCAATACGTGAATCCAACATAATGCAAAATCCGATGAACCGATGGAACGCGGAGGGCGGTTACCGTGAGGTGCTGGCCGTGGCGATTCCCCTGATGTTGAGTACGGCCGCCTGGTCGGTGCAGCACTTTGTAGATCGCATGTTCTTGACCTGGTATTCGCCCGAGGCCATTGCCGCGGCCATGCCGGCCGGCCTGCTTAATTTTTCAATGGTCAGCATCATTATGGGTACCGCCGGGTATGTCACGACCTTCGTGGCCCAGTATCAGGGCGCCGACCGGCTCGATCGCATCGGGCCTGCGCTCTGGCAGGGTGTCTATATCTCGATTTTCGGAGGGGTTTTGATGCTGGGGGCCATCCCCTTGGCCGTTCCCTTCTTCGATCTGGTAGGCCATAGCCTTGCGGTACGACAGAACGAGGTGACCTATTTTCAAGTCCTGTGTATCGGCGGCGGCGCCTATGCGGCCTCCTACGCTCTGTCGGGCTTTTACAGCGGCAGAGGCCGAACCTGGCCTGTGTTGTGGGTCAATGCGGCCACCACGGCGGTGAATCTGGTTTTGGATTACGCCCTTATTTTCGGTCGGTGGGGTTTTCCGGAGATGGGTATCCGCGGAGCGGGGATTGCCACGGTCGTGGCGGGCGTGTTTTCCCTGCTGATGTTCGGGGTCCTGCTCAGTCTGCGGGAAAATAACCGAATTTTTCACACCCTGCGGGGCTGGCGGCTGGATAAGGATCTTTTTATCAGGCTGTTGCGGTTCGGCTTTCCTGCCGGCGTACAATTTTTTCTGGAGATTTCCGGTTTTACCGCATTTGTGCTGCTGGTGGGCCGTCTGGGCATTGCCAGTTTGGCGGCCACAAACATTGCATTTAACATCAACACCCTGGCATTTATGCCCATGATCGGGTGCGGCATCGCCGTGTCGGTACTCGTGGGCCAGTATCTGGGCGCCAATCAGCCGGAGCGTGCCCAGTGCGCCGTCTACTCCGGTTTTCACCTGACCTTGATTTATATGGTCACGATCGCGGCTGCCTACGTCCTGGTTCCCGATATTTTCGTGGCACCCTTTGCGTTACGGGCGCAGCCCGGCGAATTTTCGGAGATTTATGGTTACAGTATTATATTGCTGCGATTTGTGGCGGTATATTCCATTTTCGACACCATGAACATTGTATTCTGCTCCGCCGTCAAGGGCGCCGGGGATACCCGCTATGTGATGCGGGTGACCGTCATCCTGTCGCTGTTTGTCTTTATCTTACCGGTCTATCTATCTGTGGTGGTTTTCAAATTTGGTCTGATGATTGCCTGGGTTTTCGCCACGGCCTATATCAGCTTGCTCGGTTTGGTTTTCTACCTTCGATTTTTAGGGGGCAAATGGAAAACCATGCGGGTGATCGAACGCCGGGAAGCAATACCGATGGTAATTCCCGCAAAAATGGGGCGCGTTGCCAAATTATGATCGATAACCCACATAATTTCAGTCATAGATTTTCAACCCCGGGTACAATTTTTTGGCACAGTCGGGGCATACACTGTGGCTGAATTCGGCCTCCGAATGTTTCTGGATATAGTCTTCCAGTTGGTTCCAATAACCTTTATCATCCCGAATCTTTTTGCATGACGAGCAAATGGGCAACAGCCCGCTTAATTTTTTCACTTCCTTTTCCGCCTTTCGTCGCTCTTCTATTTCACGGGTCAGTTGCTCGTTGGCTTCGGCCAACTGGGCTGTTCGCTGCTGCACGCGAAACTCCAGCTGGGCATGAGAGCGGCGCAGGGCTTCCTCCGCCCGTTTGCGATCGGTGATGTTCAGCAGCGAAACGACACTTTTCTCAGTGCCGGGGATCATCGCGATGATAGCAAGGATATTATTGAGATTGCCATAGCGGTCGACAAACTCGAATTCAAAATTTGCCGGACCCGCCCCGGGATCGTCCTTGCGGGCGCGGTGAAATTCTTTGATCGGTTCCAGATCATCTTTATTGACAAATTCGGTCCAGGCCTTTTTCCCTTCGATTTGTTCTTTAGAAAATCCGGAAAGATCCTCGAAAGTGCTGTTCGCCAGGGAGATGGTCTCGTCATTTTCCACGATGATCGTCGCCGTGCCGGTGGTTTGAAAAACGGTCCGGTAATGCTCCTCACTTTCCCGCCGGGCACTTTCGGCAAGGATCCGATCGGTGATATCGCGACCCAGGCCGCTGATGTATCGCTGGCTTCCGGGTCGATGAACGAGGGTATTGCGGTATTCGACATAATGTTCCCCGCCGTCTCTATCCTGAAATATGGCGATTCCCTCCGAGTGTCCTGTCCTGTTTATTTCCTTGAGATACTCGTCCTTGAATAACGGCCGAAATTCCGGAATGATGAAATCGCTGATGGGCCGGCCAACTAATTCTTCCGGGGGGTAGCCCGAAAGCTTGGATACGGCCGGATTTACATCGAGCAGGCGGCCGTCGGTAGCGTGGATCATAATCAGATCATTGATGCTGTCAAAAAGATCGCGATAGCGTTTTTCCGACTCCAACAAAGCGGCTTCAGCCTGTTTGTGTCGGTCGAGTTTCTCCTGCAGGACCTGGCACCTTTTTTCCAATTGTTCGTAGGTAAGTTTTTCGGCCATATTATCACCCGCATCAGTAAGGTATATTTTACAGAAAATCCCTTAAGCCGACGGTCGATCCCGCTTCTTTTTCACAGGCTGGTATCGTCCGATACGACAATTGTATGCAAATATGATGCCATCATTAGATAGGCGATAAATATAAGAAGAAACGAACGGTTACGAAGAAAGGCAGTCAGCTCTGACGTATTTTGTCATTCATTAAGACCGAAAATTGTATAGAAAAGGATACCTGGCTCCAGCAAATCACCCTGGTTGTCCTTCAACTTTTTTGTTCGATAATGAGTCGAAACGCGCTGCCCTAGCCCGGGACACTGTCCACTTCGAGGCGTGCTCCCATTTGGCCGGCCAGGGCATTGCAGAGGTACAACCCCAGGACGGTGCTTTCTCAGGATGATTTGGTGGAATAGAAGGGATCGAATTGATTCGTTTCGATCCGTTTGCAGAAAAAAGGATTGGCTGATGTTATGTGGCCATTATGTGAAACCGTCACGATGCCGATGGGAGCATCCAAAAACAATCGACGGTATTTTTCCCCGTTTTCCAGCTGTTCTCTATTGGCCGTTTCCAATTCCTGCAGTTCGGCCTCGAGCTCGGCTACGCGTCGCTCCAACGCTTCACGAGTGGTATTTTCCTTCATCAAGTGGATCTCCAGAAGTTAATTTAAAAAATACGTCACCAGTTTGAGGCTGCTAATCGTCTGACTGAAAATGGGGTACTGATCAGCTGGAAATGTTCTGAAATGAGAATCGACTATTGCCCATAATCGGATTTGGCCTGAATCCTTTCTTTCAGACCCTTGATCAATGCCGAGCATACCTGGCCGGCATCGGCCACGATGGCCACGTCCGCCATTTTCATCATGGTAGCGTTGGGGTTTTTGTTCACTGCAATGATAAAATCCGCGTCGGTGGTAGCGGCGGTGTGCTGGATCGCACCGCTGATGCCGAATGAAAAAAGAATCCGGGGCTTGATGTGTTTGCCGGCCTGGCCGACCAGGGCGCCTTCATCAGCCCACCCGGCGTACACGATCGGCCGGGTGGCACCGACTTCTCCCGAAAGGAGCTGCGCAAGTTCGTAGAGCTTCTTGAATTTTGCTTTGCTGCCCATGCCGCGTCCGCCGCAGACAACGACCTTGGCCTCCTCGAGCCGCTGGTCGCGGTCGGTTCGGCGTTCATAAGCGATGAGCCGCAGGCGGTCTGCGGGGATATTTTGGGGCAGGGGAATGGAAACAATTTCACCGCGGCGCGTGTCGTCATGCGGAATTTCCTGAAACGTGCCGGGCCGCACTGTGGCCATCTGAGGCCGATGATCCGGAGTGATTATTTCGGCAATGAGATTGCCGCCGAAAGAAGGTGCAATCTGCAGCAAATTGCCCTCCGCCGTTAGTCCAAGCCCGATACAGTCGGCTGTCAGGCCGGTTCCCAGCCGTTTGGCCACCCGCGGCGCAAATTCCCGCCCGAATGAGGTGGCGCCGATCAATATGATTTCCGGCTGCATGTCTACGGCGAGGGTTGCCATCAGCACGGTAAACTTTTCGACACTGTATCGATTCAAGGAGGGATGGTCGACCGTCAGGACCCTGTGGGCGCCGTGCGCGATGTATTCGGTGACATATTCATCGGTTTCGTGCCCGAATACCACGGCGCAAACCTGCGCCTTCAGGCCGTCCGCCAGATCATTGGCCTTGGCCAGCAGCTGCAGCGTCACCCGGTTTTGAAAATAATTGCGGTAATCGGCGAAGACCCATATGGAACGTTTCGTTTGATTCATATCAAGTAGGTTCAAGGTTCAAGGTTCAAAAGTTTGGTTCGTTGGGTTAATTATGTTGATAGGTTGATTGAGTTGAAAAGTCCCAGGCCTCAGATTTCCGGCCTCCGATCTCTGACTTCTGATCTCCGACCTCCAATTCCTAACCTTCTAATCTTCTCACCTTCTGATCTTCTTTCCGTTTCAGATCTTTCCCAATGGCGCCGCTGATTTTTTTGCCATATTTGTTGAAAATTGCATCGACCACCTTTTTTGCGGTACCCTTTAAAATGGTATTCTTCTTTTCGGCGGTCGGGGAATAAACATTGATAATCCGCGTCGGAGACCCTTTTTGCCCAATGACAGCGGCGTCCAGGCCGAGGTCTGTGCGAGCGAGAATTTTAATCGGTGGCCGTTCAAACGCATTGACAAGGCCCGCCAGAGAGGGGTAGCGGGGAACGTTGGCTCCGGCCATAATGGTGACCAGGCCGGGCAGGTTCATCTCCATAACTTCGAGAAAATTGTCGGATATACGCTGCATGCGGACCTTGCGGCCTTCAATTTCCAGGTGTTCGACATAGGCGGCGGCCGGTATGTCGAGTTCTTCGGCAAGTTGGGGGCCGACCTGGGCCGTTTCGCTGTCGCTGGTGAAACAGCCGCAGAGGATCAAATGGAAATCGGGGCATTGTTTTTCAATGGTCCGCGCAAGGGTATAGGATGTGGCGTACGTGTCCCCGCCGGCCATGGCCGGATCCGACAGAAGGATGCCGCGATCGGCCCCAACAGCCAGGGCTTCGTAAAGCACTTCTTCGGCCATGGGAGGGCCCATGGTAAGGGCGGTTATCAGACCACCCTGGCGGCTTTTAATCTGCAGCGCCGCCTCGAGGGCATGCGCGCAGGAGGGATTCATCATCCCTTCGGCCAGTTCGCGTTTAAGGGTCCCGGTTTTGGGATTCCATGGAAGTTCGGACACCATGGGCACCTGTTTGATGCAGACAACCATATTCAGCATAATTTGGCATTTCCTTGATGAATCATCGGTGGAAGACAGATAAACTACCGGCACGCAAAATTGTTTGTTGGAAGTTGGAAGTTGTTTGTTGTATGTGGTCAGTTGCAGGTTGAATGCTTCTTACGTCCGATTATTGTCAAATCTTATCCAGGGGCTTGCAGGTTTCAAATGTTTGAACCTGGTTACAAGGATATTATGATTCGAAATTCCGATATCAACCAATTTGCAATCTACCATCCCCAACAAACAACAAACAACTCACTGCGCACAACAAACAACTTGCTTATTTTTACGTGAGCTTCGCCAACACCGCCCGGGCAATCACCATCCGCTGCACTTCGCTGGTGCCTTCGTATATTTCGGTGACCTTGGCATCCCTGAAATAGCGCTCCACGTCGTATTCCTTGCTGTAACCGTAACCACCGTGGATCTGCAAGGCGAGGTTTGTCACGCGGGTGGCGGTATGGCTGCAGTGCAGTTTGGCCATGGCGGCTTCAGTCCCGAAAGGCCGACCGGCATCTTTGAGCGCGCAGGCGCGGTACAGCAGAAGCCGGGCGGCGTCTATCTCCGTTGCCATTTCAGCCAAATAATTCTGAATAGTTTGAAAAGAAGCAATGGGCTTTTTAAACTGCTGGCGTTCTTTGGCATATTTGACTGCTTCCTCGAAAGCGGCCTGGGCAATGCCCAGCGCCTGGGCCCCGATGCCGATGCGGCCTGTGTCCAGGGTGTTCAGGCCGATTTTCAAGCCATCTCCCGGATGACCCAGCAGGTGAGACTGCGGCAGGCGCACATCCTCGAAAAACAAGGATGAAACTGGGTTGGCCCGCATGCCGCACATGTCTTCCAGTTCCCCCACGGAAAACCCCGGCATCTCCTTTTCCACCATAAAAACGCCGGCACCGCCGTGCTGATCGCCGCTGTCCATGACCGCGAAGGCCAGGGCCAGACCGCAGGCGCCGCCGTTGGTTACAAAGACCTTGGTGCCATTCAGGATGTAATCTCCGTTGTCCACAACGGCGGTTGTTTCGACCGCCCCGGCATCAGAGCCGGCATTGGCCTCGGTCAAACAAAAGGCACCGATGCGTTCACCGCTGGCCAGTGACGGAAGAAAACGTTCTTTCTGCGCTTTGGTTCCGAAACGTACGATCGGATAAGCGGCAACGCTGTTGTGTACCGTGACGCACAGGCCGACGGCGGCGCACACTCGTGACAGCTCTTCGATTGTAATGGCATAGCTGATGGAATCGAGCTGCGCCCCACCGTACGCTTTGGGAATCTGGAGCCCGAAATAATTCAAGGGGCGCATCTTGTCGACGACTTCCCACGGAAAGCGACTGTCCCGGTCGATATCATGGCTGATCGGTCCCAGTTCGGTCTCGGCGAATTTGCGAACAGATTTGCGAACCGCTTGATGTTTCATGCTTGGAATCAGATCCACAGTGATTTTTCCTCCTTTTGGCCGGCGGAGAGACTGAATCCTAACAGCCGGGATTTGCATTGTATACTCATCAGATACCCAAGGCAGCATTTGTTGTCAACGGCCAACTGGATCCTTTCGATTTTTATATGCACGGCATCCAAGGCGAACGGGCTAATGACCGCTAGCGGTCGGTCGTATATTTAATGTTGAGATGTGAAACTTCTATCACGAAAGCGCACAACTGAAAAAGCTCGAAATTGTTTCCTCTTTTTTTGATCCGTTCCCGGATTATTACAACCCCCTTCCGTCCGCCCGAGGCCTGCAGATTACCGGGGAACGGCCAACAAGTCGATGAGCTGCAGGCGAGAGAAAGACTTCAACAGTCCCGGATCGTCCTCTTTTACGATCCGGTTCATGAGGTTTTTCTTGCGCTCGATGATGGCCGATATTTTTTCCTCCAACGTGCCCTCCGTAACAAGCTTGAAAACTTGAACCCCGCGTTTCTGGCCGATGCGGTGTACGCGATCCGTGGCCTGATCTTCCCTGGCTGCATTCCACCAGCGATCGTAGTGAATGACAACCGAAGCCGACACTAGATCGATACCCGTGCCGCCGGCTTTCAGACTGCCGACGAATACCCGGCAGCCGGGATTATTGTTAAACCGGTCAATGATTTTGCCGCGGTTGCGGCTGGCCCCGGTCAGGGTGGCGAAGTTCACCCCGGATTGGGTCAGGTGATTTTCCATAATGCGGATCATATTCAGAAACTGACTGTAGACGACAACTTTCTGGCCGCTGTCCAGTGCCTCCGATAAAAGCTCCTTGAAGAGCTCCCATTTTCCGGATTGATACCGGCTGTAATTTTCATCGCCGCCGGACACCGTTGCCGGGTGGTTGCAAATCTGTTTGAGCAGGGTGAGCAGGGCAAAGATGTGCAGGTAGGGCACCGCGTTTGCATCCATTCTC
The DNA here is from genome assembly GCA_963774425.1 of uncultured delta proteobacterium. Lineage (GTDB taxonomy): Bacteria > Desulfobacterota > Desulfobacteria > Desulfobacterales > JAFDCJ01 > JAFDCJ01. Next base: position 17,947 of record CAVZEZ010000003.1, read on the forward strand.
AAAAGCCGGATCAACTCCCGCCCCTGATTTGAAACGGCATCCCGGTAGAGTTTCACCTGATCCTCGCTCAAACGGCAGGTGCGGATATCTTCGATTTTGGGCGGCAGCTCGTCGAGCACGGTGGTTTTCAAGCGGCGCAGGGTAAACGGGGATATCACCCGGCTCAGTTCGTTGCGGCGGGGGGTTTTCAGGTGGGCCTCGATGGCGTCGATATATCGAGTCTTGAATGCATCATCGCTGCCCAGATAACCGGCAATGACCAGATCCATCAGAGCTTTGAGCTCGAAAACGGTGTTTTCGATCGGGGTACCCGTCAGTCCCAGTTTCATGCGGGATCTGATCCGGGAAGCCGCCACATATGATTGCGTCAAACGGTTTTTTATGTGTTGGATTTCATCGAAGACCACTAGACCGAAGGCACGCTTTTGCAGCGCTCGGATGTCCCGCCGTAAAACGCCGTAGGACGTCAGCAGGACATCGGCGGTTTCCAGGGCCTGATCGATGTCCCGCAGGCTGCCGTGATAGATGATCGCTTTCAGGCCGGGGGCATGGTCCCTGATTTTAGCGTGCCAATGACTCAGGACCGTGGTGGGGCATACCACCAGGAAAGGCTTCTTTATTCTACGCCGTTTGCGCAGATATACCATAAAGGCCATGACTTCATGGGTTTTGCCAAGTCCCATATCGTCACAGAGCAGGCCCCCGAAACCGTTTTCGTACAGGAAGGAGATCCATTCGGCACCTGCCCGCTGGTATGCCCGCAGGCTGGATGTCATGCCTCTGATTTCCGGAAACGGCTGGCCGGGCTTGAAATTCAGCATCCGCTCCAGACGTTGCGCCAGTGTTTTGCGTCCCTCGATTATCATTTTTTGAGAGGTTGCGGCCTGCAGGCGCAGTAAATCCAGGCGCGATATTTTCATCCGGCTTCGGTGGCTTTCGGGTCCGTCGACTTCCCGCGATTTAGCCAGACGGTCAAGCTCCTCGAATCCGGGTGCCTGGGCATCCAGCCACCCGTCGGCCGTCTCTATATAGCGCCGGCCCTCGGCCCTGGCTCGCAAAATTTCGGACAAAGACACTTCGGAGTTGCCGAAGCCATAGGCCACCGAAAGCCAGCACCAGTCTCTTTCGAGGGTGTCCGGTGTAATGTGGATATGGTCCGGACGTTTGAATATATTGAGCGATCTCGCCGAATCATCCCTCAAAAAAGAGCCCTTCGAAAAGTCTGCATCGAAAGTATCCAGAAAAGCGGGTATGTCATTCTTTTTAACAATGGTTATCCCGGAACTCAGGGTTTTGAATGCTTCGGGAAGCCAGCGTGGTTTTCGATGTTCGGCCAGGATATTCTCGTCAGCCAGATAAACGAGGTCACCAAAGCGGAACTTATCCAGAGAACCTTCTGCCCATAAGCGTATTTCGCCGTTTGGCTGCGTGAGTTGAAGGTACGGCGTCACCTCCAGCGCCGGTTCGCGTTTTTGGATACGTGAAATTTTGAAGACGGTGATCAGCGCAAGCGGGTGAATTTCCATTCCATAATAAAGCTGTTGGAAATCCTGCAGGCATTCAAGTAAAGCTTTAACTCTCGTCCGGGGTACGGTCAGATGAAATACCGGATGTCCGCCGATGTCATACGCATTCAAAACGAAAACACCCCGTCCGGTATCGATAAAAGTGTCCAGGGCGATGTTGTGGGCGCCGAGTTCCCGGTAGGCATGATAAGCCAATCGATACCAGAATTTTTCCTCCAGAACCTGTCTTCTGGTTTTAAACCCCTTTTGCGCCATCCCGCGTTCGTTGTCAGTCAAAGTCCAGAGTGCCAGTTGTGAAAGCACTCCGGCCCGGGAAGGTGATTTTCCCTGGTTCGGCGCAGCCAGACAGCGGTCTGCAAACCGAGTCCGATCGGCGCCAGCCGAAACGTAGGTGAGCAGCACGTCGTTTCCGGAGCCGTAAACCTTTAGGATACTTCGCCCGTTTTCGGACCCCAGCTCCGATCTGACCGATGCCGGGGTATCCGGCGAGCCTTCGGCAAGGGCGGTCGCCATGTGATGCCAGACGCTTTCCCGAAAATCCTGTTCCAGGGTTTTATCGCCCGGCAGGGATCGGAAATAGTGATTCACTGCCGCCAGCATTCTGGCATGCGAACAGGTAGACTTACAAGATTTGGCGCAATTACAGGTAAAAGAATCAAGCCCCGGCCTCTCGTCATCGACCATGACAGCCACCCCGGGATCTCTGTCCCCGGCTTCCGGCAACAGGGCCGAGGCCCGGCGATGAAATTCAAAACGGGTCAGGATTTCTTCGGAAAATTGGGGCGCAAACCCCTTTATCTTCGCCGGGGTTAATGGGTCCCTCATATTTAGAGTCTCTTGTCCTGTCATCGAAGGGGGAGGGCGGATTTGGCCGGCGTGCTCTTGACACAGACGACAGACGAAAGCATAAAGCGCGAAGGCTGAGGCGGTCTTCGGATGGCCGTAGACCCTGCTTTGAGCCTTGAGCCTTCAGCTTTGAGCTTGCCGTCTTTACAGTATCTCTTCAATCGCCGATACCACCCGGTCGATTTCTTCGCGGGAGATGACCAGCGGGGGCAGCAGACGGATCACGGTCGCACCGGCCAGCAACACGATCACCCCCTTTTCCATGAGGGCTTGGACATGGGGGCCGGCTTTTTCCTTGAGCTCGATGCCGATCATAAGACCCAGTCCCCGGACCTCTCGAATCTTGTCGGTCTCTATCCGTTTGAGCTTCTCCAGAAGATAGGCGCCCAGCGCCGCGGCCTTTTCGACCAATCCCTCCCGTTCGATCACCTGCAGGGAGGCCAGCGCCGCGGCACAGGCGGTGGGATTGCCGCCGAAAGTGGATGTGTGGCTTTTGAGCGGTACCGTGATCCCATCGGAGCAGATCACCGCGCCCATCGGTATGCCGCCGGCCAGGGATTTCGCCAGGCAGAGGATGTCGGGGGGTACGAACTGCTCACAGGCAAACATGCTGCCCGTCCGGCCGAAACCGGTTTGGACTTCATCGATGATCAGGATCGTGCCTCTATTGCTGCAAAGTTCCCGAACCTGACGGAAATACTCTCTGGTGCCCACCCGCACGCCGCCTTCCCCCTGAACGACTTCGAGCAGGACGGCGGCTGTTTTTTTATCCAGGGCGGCCTCCAGTTTGTCGAAATTATTGAACGGCACGTGTTTTATACCCGGCAGCATGGGGGCGAAAGGTTTCTGATATTCCGGTCCCCAGGTGGCGGCCAGCGCACCCATGGTCTTGCCGTGAAACCCTCGCATAGCCGCGATGATTTCCGGTCGGCCGGTGCTGGATCGGGCAAATTTAAGCGCCGCCTCGATGGCCTCTGCGCCGGAATTGCAGAAAAAAATCCGGTCGAGGCCTGCCGGGGCCAGGGCGGCCAGTTTTTCCGCCAGCCGGGCTCGCACCGGATTGTAAAACATGCCGTAGCAGTTGCCCAGGGCCATGTATTGCTCGTAGATGGCCCGGGCCACCACTTCGTTGCCATGGCCGATGTTCGAAACGCCCACATTGGAAGCGCAGTCGATGTATTCCCGGCCCTGTTCGTCATAGAGCCGGGCGCCCTTGCCGCGGACCAGAACGATATCCCGGCGCGGATACACCGGAAGTTCATATTTTTGTTCAACGGATCTGACATTCATGCGATCACCGTTCCTTTCCCGGCCAAGGCGTCGGCTACCGGGTGCGCGCCGCGGCCGTCGCTGATGATGACCCGGGTGGTGCCCTGCTCGAAGAGCTTTCGCACCGCAAGGACTTTACGTTTCATGCGACCTTCCACCTGCTGCTCCCGAGCCTCCAGTTGCGCGGCGGGTATCTCTTTTATCAGGGAGGACGGATCCTCCCGGTTGGCGAGAAACCCCGGTGCTTCGATCAGATTGATCACCGTATCCGCCTGCAGCGCGTGTTGCAGCACTCGGACCACATCGTCGTTTTCCGTATTGATGGCCACATTGTTTTCGTCGATGATCGGTACCGTCAAAACCGGGACATACCCGTTGTCCAGCAGCAGACGCAGTAAGGCTTCATTGACCGCCTGAGGTTTGCCGGAAAAATCCCTGACAACCTTCAATTTTTTATCCTGATAGACCCGTATGCCCTGATTGCGCTTTCCCTGTACCATTTTGCCGTCCAGGCCGCTGAGACCGACGGCATTGATGCCATGGTGTTGGCACCGCTCGACGATGCGTTTGTTCCGCAAGCCCGCATAGGCCATCATCATCATATCCAGCAGCTTCTCGTCGGAATAAACGCTGGTGTACCCCTTGACCGAAGTCAGCACCTGTTTGGGCCGGCCGAGATCTTCGGCCAGCTTGTCGCGCAGGGCATTGGCGCCGTGGACGATAACGTACGGTTCGGAAATTCCGGACAGATCCGCGATGATTCCTTCGATATTAATGTCTTTTCCTCCGCCGATCTTGACGATAATCATTTACCAGACCCTCAGTGAATCATTGGCGATTGTTTGCCAGCCGGTTTTACCGGAATAGGGCGCCGAGCAGATAATCAGTTCGCGGCCATCCCGGTATCTCAGGGTGTAATAGTCCCCGTCTTCGGTGAAATGACTTGAGACAAAAATCCCCCCGCTGTTTACCATGATGATATTCATGCCCCTGATACGGCGCGATCGCTTCTTGATGATGCCGACCGCCTTTTCCAGGGCCCGACCCGTGTCGCCTTTATCGAATCGGCGAATGTAGTTGAAGATTTTTTCGGCCCCGATGCGGCCTTCTTCCCGGATTTTAACCCCACGCAATTCTCCATTGAAGATGAATACCGTCCGCCCGTCGAAGAAAGGCATGTTGTTTTCGATGGCGATGTCCCGGTCTTCGAAGGCGCTGCGTGCATGGACCACCAGAAGGGAAGTCCGGCCGAACCGGCTGAAATCATCATCCCAAATCGGATGGATGTTTTTGTAGAATTTCCAGCCCGCCGTGTCGTCCAGATAGGCGCAGCCCCACCCGTGCCCCTGGTATTCCGTGCTGTTTTGGGCCACCTGTGCGAATTTTTCCAGGTGAGGCGCGATGGGAAATGCAGTTTGGGAACGTATGGTCAGTAATCGGCACATATTAGATGTTCGTTGTTTGTTGTTTGTTGTGAGTTGTTTGTTGTCTGTTGCCGGTTGAGTAAATCGGGTGGGAGCGGTTTCCAGCCGCGATAAAGAACTGGTACTCATCCGAATTTAAGAATCGCGGCTGGAAGCCGCTCCCACAAGACATGAATCTGTCAGGTCAATAGACGTCGTTCTTTATCCAAATGTATTTTTATACGTGTCTCATGGGTGCCCCCGGCTCAACATCTGACATAAATTTGATTGACATCCGACCTTACCAAACACCAAATGCGAAACACCAAACACCAATACCAAATACCAAACACCGCATCCAAACACCAAACACCAAATACAACAGACAACCCACCCCAACCAACCGACGGCCCTTATATCGGATGCAACCCGGAGAATTCGAGCCCGGTGGTTTCTTCGAAACCGCACATGACATTGAAGGCGTGCACCGCCTGACCGGCGGCGCCTTTCATCAGGTTGTCGATGGCGGAGATCACCACCAGCCGGGTGCCGGCCAATTCGAAGCCGATATCGCAGTAGTTGGTGCCGACCAGAATCTTGGGTTCCGGAAAGCGGTAGATGCCCTGTCTTTCCTTGACAATTCTGATAAAGGGCTCCTCGCCGTACACCTGGCGGTAAATTTGCCAGATGTCCTTTTCGGTGGTGCCTTCAGGGACAAAAAGATGAGCCGTAACGAGAATACCCCGGACCATCTCGATAGAGGTGGCTGAAAAATGAACCGGCTGTCCCAGTTCCTGCTCCATTTCGGCAATGTGGCGGTGGCCGGTCGGCTTGTAGGAGCGGACACAACCGCTTCGCTCGGGGTGATGGGAAGCTTCGCCGGCGCTGTTGCCTCCTTCGGACGAACCGCATTTGGCTTCGGCGATCACCGGCCGGGACATGTCCACGATTCCCTGTTTGAACAAGGGCCACAGCGGCAGAATGGTCGCCGTGGCGTTGCAGCCGGCGCCGCTGATATAGCGTGCCTTTCTCATTTCTTCCCGGTGCAGTTCAACATTGCCGTAAACGAAATCCGCAAGCCTTTGGGGCTGGGCGTGATCCCGGCCGTACCAATTGCGGTACACCGCGGCGTCTTTTAACCTGAAATCGGCTGAAAGATCGACGATCCGGTCCGCCAGAGAGTTTAAAACCTCAAATTTTTCCATGCAGTGGGAATGGGGCAGGGCGGTAAAAAGCAGGTCGACCTGATCCAAATCCTGAATACTGCTGAATTTCAACGCCGTCTGCTTCCTGAGGTTGGGATGCAGACGGGTGACGGGTTTGCCCGCAAATCTTTCCGAGGTGACCTGATGTACCTCGACCTGGGGATGCTGCAACAGCAGTCGGAGCAGTTCCCCGCCGCCATATCCGGATGCGCCGACAATGCTAACTTTCATTTGCGTCCCACCTCCAGTACATATTCCACGATTTTTTGCGGGATATTGACGCCGGTGACATCGATGCTGTTTCTAAACTCCATGGTGTAGTTGACCTCGTTTATCGATAATCCCTGGGCGGTTTCAAAAATATCGGCGGCGAGCACACCGCCACCGCAGGCCTGGGCGGCCCGCACCGAAATTTCCGTGATCTCTTCACTCACGGGACAGTTTGAGGTCCGGCCGCCCCTGGCCGTATTCGTAATCCAGTGCTCCGCGTGGCGGTAAATGGCCGCAATGCATTTGCCTCCAACGATGAAGCTGCGGATATCCCGGCCCTGTTTTTCCACATATTCCTGAATGTAAAAAATGGAGTGATGGTAGCTTCCCAGGATCTGTTTGTGCTCCAGAATCGCTTCGGCTGCATCGCGGTCATTCACTTTGGATATGAGACGTCCCCAGGATCCGGTGGTGGGTTTGATCACGCAGGGATACCCAAGGCGATCCATGGCCTCCAGGGCGGATTCGGGGGTAAACGCCAGAAAACAGCGGGGGGTCCGCACACCGGCTTTAATGAGGGCCTGGGTGGTGAGAAATTTGCTGCCGCAAATTTCCGCGACGACCGACGTATTTACGGTCGGAATCCCATGGTCCTCGAAGATTTTAAGCGCATGCACCGCCCGTGAATGGTTGATGCAGCGTTCCAGCAGCACATCGAGGTCAAAGGTATTCTCATGCAAATCGAAAAACTGCAGCCGGTCGTCGATCTTCACCAGGTCAACATCCTGCTGGTTTCTGAACTCCTGCAAGAGGAGTTTTTCCTCTTTTCTGATAATCGAATGCAAAAAACCTACTCTCATTTTATACTCCGGGTTGTGGTATGAATAACTGCTTGTTAAAACAAAAAAAATTCCATCCCGCCCTCAGCGCCGAGGCGGGATGGAATCGAGATAGTGGATCCCTGAAGACTGGGGGTTTGTCCAGTCATCTACTCGCCCCAGTCTTCTTCCTCCTGGGGCGCCTCCTGAAGGCTGTCCTTGCCGGTCACTTCAAGCTCCGACCCGCAATCATCGCAGGCTATAATTTCGCCTTCCTCGACATCTTCATCCAGGACAATTTCGGCTCCACATACGGGGCACTCAGCCATGATACACCTCCGTGTTTTTATTGTTTTTAAAAGCATCTTTTCCGGATATCGAGCCCTTGGTTACCTGGTTCCGGCCCTTCCGTTGCCAACCGAACACTCGACGGATGCTAAAATCGGCATAATAGATGAAAGCCGGGCTTTTGTCAAAGGTTCTAATGGGATTTTTTCCGGCGCAAATGGAAGCTTTAGAGATACTTTTTATATCACCGGGGCATCCGAGATCATTCCCTTAGGCTTCTTTCCGCCGCTTCTCCTCGCTGCGGATTTCCCGCCGCAGCAGCTTGCCCACCTTGGATTTGGGCAGCATATCCCTGAATTCGATATACTGGGGGACCTTGTACGACACCAGGGTCTTCCGGCACCACTTGATGAGCTCATAGCCGGTAACCCCCTTGATGTCTTCCTTGAGCACTACATAGGCTTTGATGCGTTCGCCCACCTTCTCATCGGGCACCCCTACGGCGCAGGCGGCGATAACCGCCGGGTGCTCCTGCAGCACCGATTCGATCTCCGAGGCCGACACCCGATAGCCTTTGTGTTTGATGGTGTCCACCGTACGGTCCACAAAGTACAGGTTTCCGGCTTCATCCATGGACATGATGTCGGCGGTGCGATACCATTTTTGTCCGTCGAGCTCCACAAAGGCCTGCGCCGTTTCTTCGGGCTTGTTCAGATAGCTGGAGACCATGTAATCGGATGAAACCAGCAATTCACCGGGCTCGCCGGTCGGTACGGGTTCCAGGTTGTTGGGGTTGACGATTTTCACCCGTTTGCTTTTGAGGATGCGGCCCACACTTTTGGACGGATTGGGGGTATCCACCGGACACATGGCAACCCCGCCGCAGGTTTCCGTAGCGCCGTAGCCCTGATAGATCGGAATGCCGAATTTTTCCTGCCAGCGCTTGCCGACCTCCGACGGCAGCACATCGCCCCCGCTGAAACAGTACCGGAGCGAGCTCAAATCATACTGGTCCAGCCGAACGTGCTCCAGCATCATGCGATACAGAGCGGGGACGCCGATCATGGTTTTGACCTTAAAGCGCTGGATGGCATCGAAATTGGCATCCAGGTTGACGCGCGGCAGGAGGATCAGGGTGCCGCCCGTAAAAAGCGTCGCCAGACTGCAGGTCTGGCCCAGGATGTGAAACAGGGGTGCATTGCCGATGACCACGTTTTCTTCCACCGGAAACAGCGGTTCGCTGGTCCGGATTTGCTCATCGGCGGAAACCAGGAAGAGATCGTGGGTAAACGGAACCCCCTTGGGAAATTTGGTGGTTCCGCCGGTGTACATGATCTGGGCGATGTCTCTGCCCTTGCGGGCCGCAGACGGGTTCGGCAGCGATCCCGTTTTGTGGCGGGACAACATGCTTCTGAAGGTCGATGTGCGGTCATCGACGGCATATTTGCCCCGCGGAATGATATCGAACAATGCGCCGAAGGCCCGTTTCCACCAGGGCAGCAAATCAGCCGCATTGGTCACCACCACCCTTTTCAGGTTGGTTTCGGACAAAACGCTGGTGACGTAGCCGAAATTGGTATCCGCACAGATAATGCTGCGGGCGTCGCTGTCATTGGCGATATACTTGAGATCGTGGGGGGTGTAGATCGGCGTGATGGGGACGACCACCGCTCCCAATTTCTGGATTCCCAGCCAGGAAACCACCCACTGAAGGCCGTTGGGAATGTACATCATCACTTTTTGGCCGGGTTGGATGCCGGCTTCCTGCAGGGCGGCCGCAAACCGGTCGGCCAGATCGGCCACCGTTTGGTATGAAAACCGGGTCCCCAAATAGACCACGGCGGTGTGGCCGCTGCGACGTGCGACGGTATCGGCAAAGGTCGAATAGATGTTGTAATCGTTGGTGCTCGTCATGAATACGGGCCTCATATGCCGAAATAGGCGGACTTTATTTCAGGGTTGTTCATCAATTCCGTGCCGGTGCCGTCGAGGGTCAGCATGCCGTTTTCAACCACATATCCCCGGTCGATTACCGGCAGGACCGGTCGGGCGAACTGCTCACTCAACAGTACGGTAATCCCCGAAGTTTGTTTTAAATGAATGACGGCTTCCATGACAACCTGCTGCATCATGGGGCTGAGCCCCAGAAGCGGTTCGTCCAGAAGCAGCAGTTTCGGCCGTACGATCAGCGCCATGCCGATTGCCAGCATCTGCTGTTCACCCCCGCTCATGAAACCGGCCTTGCGGCTTTTCAGCTTGGACAGCGCCGGAAACATCTTGAACACGTGATCCATGGTCTCGTTGACTTCGCGTTTTTTCTTGAGATAGCCGGCGATCCTCAGGTTTTCCAGAACATCGCTTTCAGGAAACACCGGATGCCGCTCTCTGCAAAGAACGATTCCTTTTTTAACACGGTCGCTCGGCTTGGTGGCGGTAATGTCTTCCCCTTCAAAAAGGATATTGCCGTACACGTTGATCCGTTCCCCCCCCCGGCGGGCTTCCTTGATCCGCATGTCGATAATTAAACCGGAAAGTGAATTCATGAGCGTGGTTTTCCCGGCGCTGTTGGAGCCGATCACGCCGACCAGCTCCCCCTCGCCAACTTCCAGGGACAGATCATTGATTGCCAGCGCATTTTCGAAAAAAACCATGAGGTTTTTGACTTGTAGCATTTTTAACTCCATTGGCCGGTTAGCCGGTTTGCCCGTTGAGCCTGTCAAGACCCATAAGTTATATAAGACCTATGTATACGACAAATGATCCTATACGGGCCAAGGGGCTCAACCGGCGCAACTGACCTCAAACTTCACTGCCCAGATAGGCCTTTTTTACGACTTCGCTTTCCATGACTTCTGCGGCCTTGCCCTCGGCGATTTTTTCGCCGTAGTTCAACACCATCACCCGGTCGGCGATCCGGAAAAGCTCCTTGAGTCGGTGTTCGATCATCAGGATAGCCTTGCCATTTTGGCGCAGTTTTTCGATGATCGGGATAATGCCGGCGACTTCAGCCAGGCTCAGCCCCGAAAAAAGCTCATCCAGAATAAAAAGATCGGGCTGCAGAGCAATGGCCTTGGCCAGTTCCAGGCGTTTGAGATAACCCTGGGGCAGCACGCTGGCGCTCTTATAGGCCACGAAAGAATCACGTTCGAAGCCCACCTCCTCCAGCAGGTCAAGAGCCACTGCATCCCGGTCACCATATTTGCCGCCTACCCGTTGTTTGACCCTGGGCGAATACAGGGGGATGATCATGTTCTTGTAGGCCGGCAGCCGATAAAACGGTTTCACCATCTGAAAGGTCCTGGCAACCCCCATCCTGACGACTTTGTAGGGCGGCCACCCCGTAATATTTTGTCCGCGGAAAAGAATCTCGCCTTCGGTCGGTTTGACAAAGCCGGTAACCAGATTCACGGCGGTGGTTTTACCGGAGCCGTTGGGTCCGATCAAGCCGAGCAGCTCGCCCTCGGCCAGCTCGAAACTCAAGTCGGTGATGGCCTGGACGCCGCCAAAATTCTTGTAGAGACCGGATGCCTTCAACAACGGAGAATGGTTCATTATTCGACCTCCACCCATCTTTCGAACTGGTGATATTTGCTCTGAACGTAATGAAAGATGCCTTCGGGCAGTGCGACGATGAAGACCACCAGAAACAATCCATAAAATACGATGCGCAGCCCTCCGATTCCCCGCAAAATTTCCGACAGCGGCACCAGAATAAATGCGCCCAGCGTTGCGCCCGCCAGGGTTCCGGGTCCGCCCACCACAGCCGCCGCGATCGGTAGAATGGAATAGTCGAGAGCGAACACCGGCATGCCGACAAACATATACACATGCGTCATGAAAGCCCCGGAAAAAGCCCCGATGCAGCTCGCTATGAACAGGGCCTGGATTTTGAACCAGTAGATATTGATGCCGGCATTCATAACGGAACGGTCATTGTCGCAGATGCCCTTGAAAATAAGCCCGTAATCGGACGCCAGCATGCGTCGGAAACCGAAAAGGGCGGCCGCCAGGGCCGCCATTATCACGTAAAGTTCGATCCATTTCGACGGCATCGCGGCGATCCCGCTGAGCCCTTCGGTGCCGCCGAAGATTTTGGTGGCTTCGATGATGCGCACCAGCATCAGCGGAATGATCAGCGTCACCATGGAGAAATAAATTCCCCTCAGCCTGAGGACCGGCAACAGAAACAACGTGCAGACCAATCCTCCCAGAACGGTTGCCAGGGGAAGGGCGATCAACGGATGCAAGCCCAGATAAAAGTTCAGGATTCCGGCGACATAGGCCCCCATACCGAAAAAAAGGGCTTGACCCAGCGAAATCATGCCGGTCTGCGCCAGAATGTCCCAGCTGATGGCCAGAAGGGCGAAGACGGCCACCGAAAGCAGCACCTTCTGCCAGTAAACCCCCAGAATCAGGGGCAGCACCAGAAATCCGATCAGCGGAATCAGGCGCGGTGCCGTCAGGTAAAGCATTTCCCGCCAGGAACTCAGCGCGAAGATATCGCCGGCCCGGGCCTTTATTCCCCTGTCAATTCGCTCTTTTCGTCGTTTCATAGTTCGCTTTGTCCGTTAGGATCATTAGGCAAGCTCAAAGCTCAAGGCTCAAAATTCAAAGCAGCCGACTGCCGCCGGCTGATGAACTGAACCTGATTTCCTCAATTCCTGTTTATTCATCCCTCTTCCAAGCGAAGCGGTCTTTCATCTTCCATCGGTCTTTCTCAAGACCGCATCCTGATGCGTTCAACTTTCAGCTTTAAACCTTGAGCTATCCTTCCGTCGTCCGTCTTCTGGCTTTCCAACTTCCCCATTCTCTATATTCTTTCCTCCAGCTCCTTCTGCTTGCCGAAAAGACCGGAGGGTTTAATGATTAAAACGATCAGAATGGCGGCCAGGCTTACAATCATGGTCCAATGGGAGCCGATGTACGTATCGGTGAAGCGTTCCGCAAAGCCGATGATGAAACTGGCCACGATGACACCGCCGGTGCTGCCCAGGCCCCCGATGATGCAAACCGCCAGGGCTTTGATTAACACCTCATACCCTTCCCCGGGTGAAATGCTGCCCAGGGGAATGATGATGGTGGCGGCAACGGCGGCCAAACCGGCGCCGAAGGATACGGCCACCGTCGCAATCCGGTCCGAATCGATGCCGAGACTGAGGGCCGTACGCTCATCCTGGGCGATGCCGCGAAAGGCGAGACCGAGCGATGTATGATGGGTAAACAGCCAAAGCCCGACAACCAGGATCGCCCCCAGGGAAACGATCAGAATGCGCTGCATGTCGATGTATGCGCCGGCAAAAAAATAACTCCGGTCGATGAAAACCGGCAGGTTATACTCGAAGCCGACAAAACCAAAATACCGGAACAGCTCCAGTATGGCCAGTCCGATGCCGAAGGTGGCGATGACCTCGGATAAGGCCTGCCCGCGCACCCGCAACAGCACAAAGCGATACATCAGAGCGCCCATCAGGGCCGTCAGCAGGATGGATATCACTGCGCTGAGAAAGTAGGGAAGCCCGGCTATGTTCAGGAGCATCCAGCTCGCATAGGCAGCAAATATATATAGCGCGCCATAGGCAAAATTGGCCACACCGCTGATGCCGAAAGTCAAATTGAAGCCGATGGCCATCAACGCCAGGATAACGCTGTTGACAACGGCATACACGACGGTTCCGAGAAACATGGCAGGACAGCTCCCTCAAATAAACCGTGGGAGCGGCCTTCAGCCACGATTCCGAGGCTGAAGGGCGCCCCCACGCGATGATCGAAATCAGTTATCCGTAGAAAGTGGTTTCAGGTGTCAGGAAATTAGCATTTCTGATGCTTGATGGCTCTTATGGATCTGCGCAGTCCGCAGCCCCTTTTTTCACTATAAATGAAGGATAGGTGCCAACGGCGGTAGCTGACACCAGAAAGCCGACACCTGAAACCCGATATTTTGGTGCTACTGAGTTTCCATCCATAAATGGCCTTTTTGCCCAATCTCTGCGTCAATCTGCGCGCTTGCTTGTGCGGCGTAGCAAGCTACGCCTCCGCGCAAGCGATTGATTTCATTGACATTGGGCAAAATATTCGCATTTCTGGATTGGAAACACCATCAGGTGCCCATCGTTGAAAAAGCCCTTGATGGATGGGCACTACTTAAGAGACTTCAACCCCGGCGGCAGCTGGATTTTGGCCTCTGCGATCGATTCGGGAAAGACGATTTTACGCTGGCCGTCTTCGGTCCACTGGAAGACCGTGCCGACGGCCGTTTGTTCGGGATCGGAGCCGAAAATAGCCTGATGACCCTCATCATACTTGACCCGGCCCATGACACCCATGCGATCGGTTTTTTCCAGTTCAGCGACAATCGCATCCGGGTCCAGGCTGCCGGCGCGTTCAATGGCTTCGGCCAGGATATAGACGGATTCGTAAGCCGGTGCCGGACCGTGACCGGCCTGCAGGGCGCTGCCGTAGGTTGCCTGGTAATGGTTGTCAAATTCAACCGATTTGGGAACCTTGGGTGAGGCGATGGCGCTTCCCAGTTCGAAGATGCTGTTCATGACGCCGCCGATCTTGCCGTCAAATGTCTTCCAGGCTTCGGAGCCGGCCAGAGGGGATATGAATCCGGCCATCAGCGCCGGCACCTTCATCGATTTCCACTGTTTGACGAGCGTGCCGCTCTGGGGCATATCGAATATCGGCATGATGACCTGGGCGCCTTTGGCCCGCGCTTTCATCAAGGCCGAAGAAAAGTCGGAGGTTCCCGTGGGATAGGCCTCCTCGCCCAGAACCTCCCAGCCGGCCTTGTCGAAGTACATTTTTCGGACGAACTCCGCCGTGGCTCGCGCCCAGGCCACATCCTGATGCATGACATAGACCTTGTTGAAGCCGAATTCCTTGTTGATCAGCGCCATGCTGCCGGCCAGATATTTCACCAGATGGACGGCATTGAGGCAGGTTCGGAAAACATACTTATATTTTTCCGGATTTTCTTTGAGCTTCTTTTCGGAGCCGGGACTCATGGCAATGGTCCCCAGCATCGGCACCTTGTACTTCGCCAGAATATCCATGCCGGCGATCAAGGCTTCCGAACGAAACGGCCCGACGACGATGGCCGTGGGTTTTTGTTCCAGAATTATTTTTTCGAGTCCCAGCAGCGCTTCGGGAACCGGAACACCGGGCGCCGCATCACGCAAATCGGTGGCCACGATCTTCAATTTCATCTGGGTTGCGCCGACATTCACGCCACCCTTCTCATTGATTTCACTGGCAGCCAGTTGAACGGCTTTGTGGGCTTCCTTTCCTTCCAGAAAACCGAGGGAAGTCGGCACGCCGATAACGATCGAATCGGCGGCATACGCTGCCGGAAGGGCCATTACGCATGCAACTGCAACGAAGGATACAAAACTGATCAAGCATAATTTCCCTTTCATGTTGCCTCCTTTTGTGGTGCGGTCTCTACACCCGGGTTTTTAATGGTTGTCTGAGATAAATAAAGCGCGGAGAAAATTCACCCGACGGGGAAGCCGGGAAGGCTGAGAATCAACCTCTGCGCGATGAAGTAAATTTAGCCGATTATTCGGATTCATATTATAGGATCATTTTTTCATAGATAGCGCCCATCCATCAAGGGTCTTTAAAATGACGGTCACCTGATGGTGTTTCCAATCCATAAATGCGAATATTTTGCCCAAGTTCAAGGAAATCAATCCCTTGCGCGGAGGCGTAGCTTGCTACGCCGCCCAAGGAAGGGCGCAGATCGACGCCGAAATTGGGCAAAAAGGCCATTTATGGATGGAAACTAGCTATATGGTAGCTACATTAAGCCTGCAGCGAAGTCAAGCAATTTGTGCATGGACCCGACCCCGATTTTAACCCCAGGCCGACCGTAGGGAAATAGAACGAACGGTTCGCGCAGCGAAGCCCCAAAAAAGCCCGAATATCGCGAAGGGTCAAGTTTCCATGGATTGTGCTGTCTACACACTACAGCTCCAAGGTGTTCATTAAGATGAACATAAAATCATAGCCAATGTCGAGAAAATTGCACCGTAAATATTCTATAAATATAATATTTACATGTTTAGAAATAAAAAGCCGCTTGACAGGAATTGCAGACATGCTATTATTTTCTCTAAGTTTTGTTCATCTAAGTGAACATATTGCCGGAGGTGCCGATTGAAGATCCGAATAGAATCTTTGGGGTTGCCGACCCTGTCGAAATTAATCGGGAAAAAGTTGCAACTGGAAATGGCCGGCGGCACCCTGGTTGATCTCGTACAACGCCTGGTCGACCGTTATGGCCGCCGGGCGGCCGACATATTGCTGAACCGGGAGGGGCGGCTGGCTATCGAGATCCAGGTCATGATCAATGATGAAGGTTTTTTACCGCGCAGCGAGTATGCTGAACGCCCCCTTAAAGACGGGGATTCAGTGAAATTTATGCTGCTTGTGGGGGGAGGATAAAGGGCGGATCTTCCAGAAATTCGAAAAATATAAACTGGATACTCAAAGCATAACATATTCTTTAAATGTAAAAAATTCCAGGCACCAAATCACAAAAAACAAATAATATCCAAATTCAAAGTTCAAATGATCCAAACAGCGGTTGGATTGCGAAAACTTTTCAAACCGGTGAATTCAATGTCTTATTTCAAGGTAAACCAAAATTGCAATGGATGTTTGTCCTGCGTTGAAAATTGTCCCGCTTCGGCGTTGAACTATACCGATTGCGACGATCGGCGGACGCTGAATCACAATATGACCAAATGTGCGCGCTGCGGCCAGTGCTGGCGGGTCTGTCCGCAAAAGGCCGTCGAGTTTCAGTATCTGCTGACCGGGCGGTGGGACGAGGTGGTCGAGCTGGCGCTGGTCCGCTGCCGGGAATGCGGGGAACCACTGTATTCGGAACCCTACCATCAACAGGTATTCAGCACGGTAAATACAGACAACGACCCGTTGTGTCCCCAGCACCGGCGCCGACAGGCAGCTTCGAAACGGGTGCCGGCGGTAACAGGCGGCAACACGTCCAGGGTGAGGCAATCATGATCGTCGGAAATTTAAAACCGTTGGCCGAAATCGTGGCGGCGGTTGAAGAATACAGGCAGGTGCTGGTTCTCGGGTGCGGCAGTTGCGTGACCGTTTGTCTTTCGGGGGGCGAAAAGGAGGCCGAACAGCTCAGCCGGGAGCTTTCCCGGATAAAACATTTCAAGAGCGGCAATCCGCCCGAACTGGAGGCCGGCTGCATTCTCAGACAGTGCGAAAAGGACCTGGTGCTTGAATATCAGAAAATCCCGGCCGGAACGGATGCCATTCTCTCTTTGGCCTGCGGTGCCGGCGTCCAGACCCTGGCCGACGCCTACGACCCCCTGCCGGTGATTGCGGCGCTCAACACGACGTTTCTGGGAGCCAGCGCCAGGAAGGGCACCTGGGAGGAAATGTGCCGGGGATGCGGTGATTGTGTGCTGACCTATACCGCGGGGATCTGCCCGGTCGCCCGCTGTGCCAAGAGTCTTTTCAACGGTCCTTGCGGCGGCTCGCAGAACGGGAGCTGCGAGGTCGGTCTGGACACGCCGTGTGCCTGGGCGATGATTGTTTTGCGCCTCAAACGGCAGAACAAACTGCACTTGTTGGA
The DNA here is from genome assembly GCA_963774425.1 of uncultured delta proteobacterium. Classification (GTDB taxonomy): domain Bacteria; phylum Desulfobacterota; class Desulfobacteria; order Desulfobacterales; family JAFDCJ01; genus JAFDCJ01. Next base: position 35,128 of record CAVZEZ010000003.1, read on the forward strand.
AAAAATCAGGCCGTTGAAAGACTGGCGCACGGGTGGGGCGGCCGGCCCTCGCAAACGGGTACGGCTCGGACTGGGGGATGGCGCTGAATAGTATCCGGTTCAGGGTTCTGGGTTCAAGGTTCAGGGTTCGGAGGTCAGATGGCAAGGGGCGAAGGGCGAGGGAAGAGGGAAGACCGCTGCGCTCGGAAGAGGGAAGAAAGGGCAAGAAGATAAGAAGAGCAGAAGATAAGAAATCTAGAAATCGTGATCGGAGATCAGATTCCAACGAACCTAACGAACTAAACGATCCAAACCTTTGAACCTTTTGCCTTTACCCTTGGGCCTTTATCCTTGAACCCAGAACCCCTGAACCTTTGAACCTAATCTATGGAAATAAACGAATTCGAAATCCTGTCCGTGGGTGTCGATATCGGCAGTTCGACCAGTCACCTGGCGTTTTCAAAGTTGACATTAAAAAGGGATGAATGCTCAATTACCCGCCGCTTTGACATTCGAGAACGAAAGGTCGTCTATGAGGGGCATATCATCGACACCCCCTTTCTGGAAGACGATACCATCGATATCGATCAACTGACCGCTTTTCTCAGAAATGAATATCAGCGCGCGGGCATTGATCCTGCAGAAGTCCGGACCGGTGCGGTTATTGTCACCGGAGAGTCCGCCAAGCGGCAGAATGCCAGGCAGATAGCGGAGGCCCTGTCCACCGATGCCGGAAAATTCGTCGCTGCGACGGCCGGGCCCAATTTCGAGAGCCTGGTCGCCGCCCTGGGTTCCGGTGCAGCGGCAAGATCCAAAGCGGCCGGCGAAACAGTGGTGTCCTGCGACATCGGCGGTGGGACAGCCAACCTGGCCGTATCCAAAAACGGGGAAGTCGAAGCCACCAGCTGCATCGCTGTCGGTGGCAGATTGATCGGGATCGATTCCGACGGTATCATCCGGCATATTCATGAACCGGCGCTGAAGGTGATGAAGCATCTCGGACTGAACTATGGAATCGGCGATCCGATCGCAACGGAAGATACCCACCGAATCGCCGCGGCATTGGCGGAAGTTTTGTTTGAGGTGCTGACGGGTCCGGCAAGCTCCCCGCTGGCCAGGGAGTTGATGGTAACCAGCGATCTGGAGTTTGCCGGCGGAATAGACGCATATGCATTTTCGGGCGGTGTGGCGGAGCTGATGTACGGTTGCAACGGCCGCCACAACGATATCGGGCCCATCCTGGCGATTGAACTGAATCGGGTGGCAGCCCAATTGCCGGCGCCTGTCATCGAGCTGCCGAATAAAATCAGGGCCACCGTCATCGGGGCGGGGGCCTATTCGGTGTCGATATCCGGCTGTTCAGGTTTCAGTGATGACCAACTCGTATTTCCGATCCGAAATGTTCCCGTCATCCGGGTGGATATCGATCGGGAAAGGTTGAGCATGGAGCAGGTCAAATCCCGGATAAGTGCCGCATTCCGACGATTCGATTTGAATGAAGGCGACGAACTGGCTGCTTTGTACTTTCAGGATCCGGTCAGGGCGTCTTATCCTCAACTGGAGCTGTTTGCCAAATCCCTTGAAAATGTGCTGGTCCGCACGGTCGAAAATAACCTGCCGGTCATTTTGATTTTCGAAACCGATATCGCTTGCAGCGTGGGAAACGTGCTGCGCCGCGAAACGCAGATAAAGACCCATCTGCTGGCGCTGGATGAACTGACGCTGAAAGAAGGCGATTGGATCGACATCGGAGAGCCCCTGGTGGCTGGACAGGTGTTTCCCGTGACGGTCAAATCACTGGTGTTTCACTAAAGCCAGTCGCCTGGCGTAGAATAGCTTCGGAATTGGATACCCCCCGATTTCACTCCCGAAACAACCCGCTGCCATCTATTCTTCCGAGACAAAACAAGGCCGTCAACGGACGCGCGTCCGCCGCGCCTTATCGGCGGCAGAAGACCGTCGATTTTAATCAACAGGTTTCGATGATTGCAGACATTGCTCTAATCACCTAAGAACAATGCGAAATCTAAAGGGTTTAATTCCCCACGGCTTGCCGCGGGAAGTTTCATATTGCGGATATTCGATTATGGTATATATTAGAAGCTGTGCGCCTAACCATCCAGGCTTTCGTTCCTCAAGCCGGAAAACTTCAGAAATATGTCCAGAGATTGCTTGTCAGGAAACCCGAGGCTGGCAAAGCAACACTCATTTAAACCCAAAAACATGAAGGAGGAAAAAATGGCAGAAGAAAAAGGATTGATGAAACCGGTAAAACTGAAAAAGGAGCTGGCAGAGCTTCTGGGTTCGACAGAACTTTCCAGGACAGAGGTAACGAAAAAGCTCTGGGACTATATAAAAGCGAAGGGTCTTCAGACAAAGACTGAAAATGGGAAGCCTGAGAATGCAGGCAGGTTCATTGTGGCGGATGAACGTTTGCTCCCGATCTTCAAAAACACAAAATCAAAAAGCAAATCAGGCAAGGTCACTGATCTCACGAAACTGGAGGCGGGCCAGACGATCGACATGATGCAAATGGCCGCTGTTGTCGGCGCAAACGTGGAATAAAACCTCATGGCCACCATTGCCGTGAACACACCAGAAGACAATCCGCTACTGTAGAAAACAACCCGATGCGGTTGAGACATCCCAAAACATTGATAACGGGGAAACCCGGCGTGGGCAAAACAACGCTCATTTTTCAACTTGTTTTCAGCGTATCGTCGGCACCTGTTTGAAATCTGACAAACAGGTGTTGGCCGCCATTGCGCCGAAAGGGGACGGATTTATGTCAATGTTCAAGAGGCGATCGGATATCCGTCTGCTGGAAATAAGGCGTGGCAACCGTGATCTTCCGGCGGACGCCATCGTGGTGGATGATTGACCGCTTTGCTTGTGTAGTATGAAATATATTTAGGAGCGAACCGGGTGACTCCCTATCAAACAGAACAATTTCAAGCGCTTCAGGTGGCAAGACGCTATCTCGGATGGATCTCCGAAGCGAAACGCGAAGCCCTCCGGGGGAATCTGGCTGAATATTGCCTTTCGTAACGCCGTCGATGGCTTCCAGGAAAATCACTTCAAAGACATTTGCAGCCGTAAATGCTACCAGAGTAAATTGAGCGCCTGCTGTTCCCGGGATCGCATCATCATATTTTTTGCCGATGTGATTATCAACGCCCTGGTGGCGGACCCGGCGGCGCTCGAAAACCTGCAAGGCGTCCTCACCCGCCCCGAAGGTTCCAAATAGCTTTTCTGGGGGAGAGGGTTTCCTGTGGCGGATCAAACCGATCGTCTGCGAAATGTTTCTGTGTGGTAAACTGTGGAAAATGCCGTATTGAGACTTGTGAATGCCTGGCGCACGCAAACGTTGGGACGTTTTCATCCCGACGGAAAAAATGATTTCCCTGGCCAGACGGCCCGTGCTTTTGCTCGACGCCCTTCAACAAATATGCATCTCAATGCGCGGGCTCGAATTTATAACCTGAAATCTATATCCACGACAGCCCGGGGCTTTTCCGAGTAAAACGGCTGGCACTGCAGGGGAAGG
>CAVZEZ010000004.1:0-415701 GCA_963774425.1 uncultured delta proteobacterium
CTGATTGCATCCCGAAACATCCTTATTTCCGAGTTAACCTGCCGGAAAATAAAGGAAACAATTTGGACAAATTTTGGCTTTTATGAGATAATGAAACAAATGAGTGGAAAATGGTGACCACGTCTACGCAACGTGGTTTTTAACTTCAAAAGGAATCCGGGGGATCGGCCCATTAAGATCGAACAGAACATTGGATCATCAGGAACCCAGCATTTTAAGAAATCGATAAAAATCGCCATGTTGGGATCATATCCCCCGCTTCGCGGATTGAGCAGCTACTGTTTCGAATTGTCGCGGGCGTTAGCGGACAAAATCCCGATCGAGTTTTTTCCTTCAAGAAAATGTATCCCCGATTTCTCTATCCCGGCGGCGATTTATCTGATGATCACACCTATCCCTCACTGTCGCACACGAACCTAAAGGTAAAACGCCGGTTGACGTGGTACAACCCGTTTACCTGGATATTCGAGGCAGCTTTTTCCAACACTGCACTGCTCCATGCCCAATGGTGGAGTTTGCCTCTGACGGCGATTTACGCCTGCATGGTTGCGATTTTCAGGCTTCGCGGCAAACCGGTTATTTTTACAATTCACAATGTTTTAAGCCATGAGCGCTCGCAACTTTATAAAACCATCTCGCGCTGGATGTTCAAACTGGTCGATCACTTTATTGTCCATACTGCTAAGAATTTTCATCAGATGACGGAACACTACGGGATATGTCCCGAACGCATCAGCCTGATACCCCACGGCAGTCTGGATTTTCACGTTCGAGATCATAGCGATCGCGACACGATACGCCAGGAACTGGGGATCACATCTGATCGGAAGGTGGTGCTCTTGTTTGGTACGATCCGCCCGTATAAGGGGATCGATACCGCTCTGGAGGCTTTTGCCGAAGTACTGAAAGAAGTCCCCGACGCCGTATTGCTGGTTGCAGGCAAATTGTGGCAATCCTGGGATCCGTATCGTTGTCTGATCGAGGATTCAGGAATTGACGCCTCGGTAAAGACCTGTTTGGAATATGTCCCCTCCGGCGACGTTTACAAATATTTCGAAGCAGCTGATCTGGTGATCCTGCCCTACCATCATTTTGACAGCCAAAGCGGGGTGGGAGCCACCGCGGTTTCTTTTCACAAGCCGATGATTGTCAGTGATGTGGGAGGACTGCCGGAGTTGGTCACGGATCGTCGATCTGTCATTGCGCCGGGAGATCCGCAGACCCTGGCGCGTTGCATGGCGAAATGCCTGAAAGATCCCTCCCGACTGATGGCCATGGCGGAGGGCACCCGAAAAGTAGCTGCCGAATTAAGCTGGCCGGGTATCGCGGAACAGACATGTTCAATTTACCATGATCTGATTTGCACCAAAAATAAAATTCGAGCCGAACAACCCCAATCATCTCTCAGATTGACGAATTAATCGACATGATAAGTTATTTCAAAGAGCTTTTGCCCAGGATGATACGATTTCGTCTGGCACGACGGGGTCTGATGACGCCCGGCCTGCCGCTCAATTTGACCTTTTCGGTGACGAATGTCTGCCAGTCCCGTTGTAAAACATGCAATATCTGGGAGCTTTATAAAATACATCCTGAAAAACGAAAAGAGGAATTGACCCTGGAGGAAATCGAAAAAATATTTCGTTCCATGGGCCATATATACGTGTTTAATGTCAGCGGCGGGGAGCCCTTTTTGAGACCGGATATCGTGGAAATCATCATCGCCGCCTGCCGCTGGTTGACCCCCGGCGTCGTTCACATACCCACTAATGCGATCGCCGGCAGGCAAATTGAGCAAAAAACCACTGAATTGCTGAAATTTCTAAACGACGCCTGCCCGAAAACCCAGTTGACCATCAAACCGAGCCTGGATCATATCGGAGACAAACACGATGAAATCCGCGGTGTGGCGGGTAACTTCAACAAGGTAATGGACGTGTTCCAGCGTCTCAAACAATTGCAGTCGGAACATGCCAACTTTCATGTCGAATTGGGAACCGTTATCTCGCGTTGGAACGTTGCGGATGTGCAGACCATCGCTCAACATGTGACGAAGCTGGGTGTCGACAGCTATCGCAACGAAATCGCCGAGCAGCGCTCCGAGATGTTCAACACTGAAAATGACATCACCCCAGCACCGGCTCAATATGAGGAAGCCATTGGCTACTTTGTCCGCCAGATCAAAGCGAATATGAAAAACCGGCTGCTATTTCAGCGAATCACCAATGCCTTTCGTCTGGAATACTATAATCTTGCCATTCAAATACTTAAAAATGATCGACAGATGATTCCCTGCTATGCCGGTATCTCCAATGTGCACATGACGCCATATGGAGATATCTGGGCTTGCTGTACGCTCGGTTATGAAAAACCAATGGGCAACCTGCGGGATTTCAATTATGATTTTAAACTGCTGTGGAACAGCCCCGCAGCCAAGGAAGTGCGCGCATATATTCGCGAAGGTTATTGCAGTTGCCCGATGGCCAATCAAGCCTACTCCAACATGCTGCTGCACGCGCCCTCCCTGCTGCGGGTCGTTCAGAAAATATTGAAAGCTGCTTGAGATGAGTCATCGGCCGACAAAAACAGGCACCCGCCGTCTGCGTTATCTTTTAATCCTCTTGATTTTTTTGGGATTCTTGGTCCTGGTTTCAGGCACGATCCTGGCGGGGATGGGCCGATGGGTGGTGCTGGATGAAAAGCCGGCCTATTCCGATGCCGTCGTCGTTCTGAATACCGGTGTTGAATATTATCCGCGTTTGATCCAGGCTGCGGAAATTTATCGACACGGACTGGCCGGCAAGGTCGTGATCAACGGGAACCGCAAAACAGACATTCTGAGAGAATTGGAAGATCAAGGGTTTAAAAGTGATTGTCCCTGGTATGCGGATTCGGTGAGTATTCTTACCATGCTGGGCGTTCCTGAAGATAAGATCATCTGGATCAGCGCCGAAGATGCCTACGACACGGTGAGCGAGGCCGACGCCGTCGGCAGGGGAATTGTCCGCAGAGATTTTAAAAAAGTAATTGTTACCACCAGCAAGTATCATAGCCGACGGGCCAAATTTATTTGGGATCAAATGTTTGGAAATAAGTTGACAATATCCATGGTTGCAGCGTCATCGGATCCATATGATCCCAATAATTGGTGGAAGGACGGCCGGCAAATTCGGTGGGTTCTGGCCGAGTATGGTGCCTGGATATATTACTGGTGGAAAGAGATAACCGCGGCGTAGACATGAGCGGTATTGGGTATCTCGATCGAAATCCGCCAAACGGGCGTCATATGTATCGGATGCTCAAAATGAATTTGTCACATCTTTTTTTTGAAAACATGTTCCATCACGAATGTATGAAGACACGAAATTTGACAATCCTGTAAATTCTTTTTTTTCGTGCATTCGTGATCAATTGTTTATTGGGTTCCGGCTCAGCCGGCTTGAGGACTGGAAGTGAAATATTTAATTACCGGCGCGACGGGGTTTATCGGGCCTCACTTGATAAAAAGACTGCTAAATGAGGGCCATTCCTGCCGCTGTCTGGTCAGAGACAGCAGCAAGGTGCAAAACCTGAAGGAACTCGATGTCGAACTGGTAAAAGGAGATATTACCCGGGCGGAAACATTGAGGGGTATCGCCGATGGCATGGACCGGGTTCTGCACCTGGCCACCCTGGGCCATATGAGTAATTTTACAGTGACCGAACCTATGTTTGAAGCCATCAATGTCCAGGGCGCCCTGAACATTATGGCGGAAGCGTTGAGATCACGGGTGCCTCGCGTTGTCCATTGCAGCACGGTAGCTGCCATGGGCATTTGTCCGGATAACCCGGCTACCGAAGAAAGCCGATGCACCCCCCACCATCCGTATGGACGCAGTAAATTGAAAGCCGAGCAGGAAATTCTGAAATTGGTTAAAGAAGAGAATTTACCGGCCGTTATTGTCCGTTTTTCGATGGTCTACGGTCCCGGTGACGGCCGCGATATTCTCAAACTCACCCGGTTGGCAAAGAAAGGCCTGTTTCCGAAAGTTGGCAACCGGCCCAAGTTAACACCCCTGGTGCATGTCGACGACGCGATTCAGGGTCTATTGCTTGCCGCCGAAAAAGGGGCAACCGGACAAATTTATCTGCTCACGAACCGCGAATCAATGCCGTTTGACAATATCAGGAGAATTCTACAGCGGGCATTGGCGATCAGAAGACTGCCGCTGTACGTGCCGGAATCCGCCGCTGTATTACTGGCATCGTTATCCGAGAGGATATTTACACTGATCGGAAAAACACCGCCTGTTTCCCGCAAAAATATCGAGTCGACCCTGGCGGACCGGGTATTTTCCATTGAAAAGGCCGCAAAGGAGCTGGGTTTTCGCCCCCTGGTGGATCCTGAAAAAGGTTTAAGAGAAACCGTTGAATGGTACCGGGAAAACGGATGGGTGTAATGAACCGCAGACGGACGCAGACAAACGCAGACTTAATAAACTGAATATACGCTTGATTTTCGTAGATTGGGTAGAGGTGCGAAACCCAACATAATCAATTGGGGCGAAGCCCCTAAGTTCTGTCCGCGTTCGTCCGCGTGTGTCTGCGGTTAATTTAAGGAAATCAAATGAAAAAAGAAGTCGAAGTTTTCGGGGTGACTTACGATCGCTATGTACTCCTGCAGCTTCATAAAATCCTGACGAGAGAGCTTAACCTCGAGCGGATATTGGAAATGCCCAGCCACGGCGCCAAGGCTGCCGGGTCTCTTTATTCCATCGGATTTGGGTTGGCCGGATGCCGCGTGGCATTGGTGAACCCGGAGAATGGAGATGATGTACGGGTGGAAGGAACTGGGGATGCGGAACGGGTGGAAACCTATGCGGATGTCGATGTGTACAGCTCCGGATTTGATGACGGGGAATTTGATCTGGCCTGGAATTTTGTGACCTGGACGGAACTGGAAGATCCGCCCAGTTATCTTAAGGAAATGAAGCGGGTCTCAAGCAAGTATGTCATGCTGATTACATGCAACAATTTCCAGCCCGGATACCCCTGGCACCGCTTTTTGCACTTAATAAACGGCTTCCCGTGGACCCACGGCCAAGTTAAATACAATCATATGGTTACAGTCAGAAGGATGTTTCGTGATGCCGGCTTTAAGGTTGTTGAGTACGGCGCCATCGACACCCCCGGATGGCCTGATCCCAGCGGACCGCGGGATGTCCGCCTGCACCGTAACTATTCGGGCCCTCGGGAGAAACCGGTGTGGGAGGTGCCGATCATCCGATACGCCAAGACCGGTCAATTTCCAGGATGGATGAAACTGCTGGGCAGATGGGATATGAAGTTTCGCAAAGGGGTGTTCAAGCTGCCGATGAGCCATTTGTTTTATGTGCTGGGGGAAAAGTCAACTACCTTCCGCTAAAGCCGATGGCTTGTGTTCAGGGACTCAAGGGGTACAGGGTCAAGTGAAAAGACCGGTCACGCCTTTCCTTGAATCCTTGACCTCGGGAACCATTGAATCCTTGTCCATTATCATCTCAAAAAGTTCCGAAGTCGTGCAGTCATCCGGCGATCTTTATCAAGCGGCATAGAGCACTTCACCATTGCGGGCGAAGTCAGTAGCGAATGAATCCCCCTGCTCCCACTCATCTTGCGTCAGACCCACCACTTCTACCGGAGCAAAAATTTCATAGATGGCATCGGACAGAATGTCGATTCGCTCCCAATAACTCTTGCCGGTAAAATCGTCGGAGATGACAATAATGTCAATGTCACTTCCTTCCCGGTTCGTGCCCTGCAGCATAAGATCCGTAAAGAATGATCTTCAGCGGCCGGATGCCTCGTGATTCGATTCCTTTTTGGAATCTGGCAATGATGTCGATAGCTGCTCTTTTATCCATATTCGATAGCTGCTCTTTGTCCATATAATGACCTCCTTACTCTTGGCAAGAATGTCTTTAACCACGATCTCATTGTAGAATGCTGAATCTTCGCCAGGTTTTCCGGGTAGCGGAGGGGAATGCTGGCCTCACTCATTTTGACGATAAACTTACCCGGTTTTTCCGGCGGCTTGATTCCAATTTCGTTCAGCAAATAGACCAGGTTATGCGATTTGGGCGGAAACTTTCGCAGCTTTTCATAGTAGAGCCCCTTAAGCGCCTTTTCAATGGAGCGGTGACACATAAAGACGGCATATATGTGTCGCCCGCCTCCATGCATGAAATCGGCTGTGTCCATGTCATAATCAGACTGTTCAGCCACTCTTCTGTTAGCTTTTCCATAGACAATCACAGTATCAGACAACTCCCGGAAAATCCAGTAGAAATACGCTTGATTTTCATAGGTTGGGGCCGCTTTAAGAAATTTTTCGACAATACAAATCCACCATGTCGCCGATGCCCCAAGGCAAAGGCGTCATATTTAATTTGTAGGCCAATTTTCTGATCCTGACCAAAACATTTTGTTTTCTTTTAGATGTTGCAGTTGTCGAATATGTTTCTTGAGATAGCGGTTTTTTATCAGCGACACTTCCCATTCGGAATAGTCTTTGGGTATTTACTTTAATCGGAAGCAGGGCCGTAGACCCCTGGACGATGCTATGAATCTTTATTGTATGATAGGCTCTTTCAATCGCGATATCGCTATTTTCCAGTATGCGCTCAATGTAAGGCAGAGTAAAATAATTCAAGTGGTTGGACATCACATATCGCCAGCGTCCCTTGAAAATGCGGGCGGGCCAACCGGATGCGTTAGGAATCGATATAACCAGAATTCCGCTTGGCGCCAAAAGGTCAATGCATCGTTGTATAAACTGGATATGATCGGAAACATGCTCCAATACATCCCATAAGGTGACTACGTTGTATTCACCGGATTTGCATTTAAAATTTTCAAGAAAACCTTCATGGACTTTTATCCCAAAATTATCATGACAAAATTTGGCAGCTTCAATTCGTGGTTCGATACCTTCGACTTGCCATCCATCGGCCTGGGCAAAGCTCAGGAAATAACCAAGTCCTGCCCCGATATCCAATAATTGTCCCCTTTTAGGCATAAGTTCTCTTAGACGCTTTACTCTGATGGGAAATCCGCCTTTGCTTTCATTTATATAATCAAGACCGTATACAGGTTGATTATCATACAGGTTCTTCAATTCAGCATGCGTCGGAAAAGGATGAATCCAGCCAAAATGACAATATCCACACCAAAGCACCGAAAAGATTTCATCATTACCATGGCGTGGCCATTGTCTCGAAATCTTATTCCTGCCACATGCAGGACAGCATAAAACATTTTTTTTCATGATATTTCAATTTGACGTGTCTTTGTGCCAAAAGAGGCTGCACAAGACCCGTCAATTTTAATCCTACAGCAGTGGACTAAAATCTTTATTTTCAGATAGCACCTAATGTTCCGGAGGCTGAGACAAAGGACTCCAAAACAGTTGATATTCGTTCTATAGACGCATCGCCTTCGCAGGCGATAAAACTATTCATGGTGCCACGCAGTTTGTCAGGCGTGATTATCAAAGATTGCCGATCGTTTTTCCAGCGCTCAAGCGCTGTGCACATCTCCTTGTGGTTGCTGCAGCGCGTGACCACGTCATCGACAGGCTGATTAAATGGAGACGGGTGCCATGCGAGCGTCAGGACCGGTCTACCCAAAGCGAGGGCTTCCAATATAACGGTCGAATTGATGCTTAGAACGATTCCGGCCTCGCTCAAAGATTGCATCAGCGGACGCCTCTGCGTCACCCGGACTTGGAACGATGCAAGTTTTCGGTAACGATGCGAATCGTTGTGGGGGTGAAGGCGAAGTTCGACAGGTCCGAAGCGTATCGCGTCCCCAATGACCCGGTCAATAAAGTTGAATTCGACATCCGGGGCAACTTCCCCATATTTGGCGAAACATTGATTTACGACCAATATGTTTTTACCAAGCGGCAAGGGGTCAATGCTATTACTGTAAATCGGCGACCCCACGATCTCAATGGCTTTATTTGACCACACCATAGATCGATAACGTTCACCCATGAGCAGATATAAATTTGCCCCTCCTCCACCGAACCAGGTCAATGAATGCTGCGAACCGACATTGGGTCGGCGCTTCATCGCGTCTTGAAGGACAGCTACCTTGCATCCGAGAGCCTTCAATAAAATTATGGCCGATCGTTCTAAAACACCGGTATCCACAAAAAATAAAAAATGCCTGGCTCGCAAGGATGTCAGATATATTTGCCAGAGATAAGGCCCCAGACTCAGCAGCTTAAGTGCCCGGCTACGATCATACCATGGTTGTGTCAGCCGATCCCGGAATATTCGAACATGTTCGAATCCGGCATAACCCAAACCCAATCGATAATAACCCTCAAGTGATATTATTTCAGGATGACCAATTCGCACCGATTTGCTAAGGGCCGGATAAATTGCTCGGCAGATCCGCTCCTGTATGCCGGTCGCGATTGCTATCGCCAGCTTATTCTTCATTATCGTCAGCAGCCATCGCCCGATGGCGAGCTGCAATGAGCCTGTTTAGTTGGTGTTGTTCCGCAAGCGTTTAATCATTCCGAGTTCCGAATCGTACACTTTTTTGCGACCATCTCCGATGGCTTGTTCGATAACCCGAATATCACGAATAAGCCGCATTAGCCCCGAAGGCTCAACCGACGCTGCCTGATCGCTGCCCCACATGGCGCGGTCCAAGGTAATATGCCGCTCGACGAAACTGGCGCCCAAAACAACTGCGGCATAGCTGGTCTGTAAACCGACTTCGTGGCCGGAGTAACCGATAGGGCAGTCAAATTCTGATGCCAGGGTTTTGATCATCTGCAAATTTAATTCCTCCGGTTTGCATGGATAGCTGCTTGTGCAATGGGCTATGAGTATTTTGTTCGGTTCCAACAGTGAGATAGCATGCTTTATCTCATCCATGGTCGACATCCCTGATGAAAGAATGATGGGACGACCTTTGTCAACATGGTACCGAATAAGTTGATCGTTTGTCACGGCAGCCGAGGCGATTTTGTAACACGCAGGCTCGAACTGATCAATGAAGTCTACCGAGGGTTCATCCCAGCAAGAAGCAAACCAGGTGATCCCCTTTTCTTTGCAGTAGCGGTCGATTTCAGCATATTCTTTCTCACCGAATTCGACTTTATAGCGATAATCCATGTATGACATGATGCCCCAGGGCGTCTCGCGCATCAGATTGCGCTGCTCCGCAGGTACGCATAACTCAGGAGTACGCTTCTGGAATTTGACAGCATCACAACCCGCGATAACAGCCACATCGATCAGTTTCTTGGCGAGATCTAAATCGCCATTATGGTTGATGCCAATTTCTCCAATAAAAAAAGTGGGCTGCCCACTCCCAACTACTGTTTCCCCAATGTTAATTGCTTTTGCCATTTTGGTTTTTCTCCAATTTTTTCACTATTAAATCACACAGCTCACGTACTGCGCCGCATGCTTCAGACCGTTTCAAAACGATATGAGCCAACGGCTTGATATCATTATGGGCGTCAGCGGTGACCACGCCGCAACCGACTGTTTTCAGGCATTCGGCATCATCGATGTCGTTTCCGATATAAATCGCGTTTTTCTGGGAAATTCCTTTTGCCTCTAACCACGAATTCAGGAAAGACACCTTGTTTTTTAAATTTTGGTGATATTCCAATCCCAGCTTACGGCATCGGGTTTCTGCAACGGCATTTTTTTCGGTTGAAAGCACAACCAGAGAAAGATGATACTTTTTAAGATCGGATATTCCCATACTGTCTCCGCGGTTACAGATCATATCTTGCTGCCCATTTTGCTGAACGATTACATCATCGTCGGTAAACACTCCATCAAAGTTAAAGCTGACCGCTTCAATTTTTTGGGGTAATAAAGATAGTGCTAACTGATTCTGCTGCTGTTCAAGCAGAACCCTGGCGATTTCCAGGTCCACAGGCTCATCGATTTCAAAACATCTCTCCGACGGCATGACATATACCACGGTTTTGCCGAAAAACCGGTGTTTCTTTTTCATAAATTCCGTGGTTTTCATAACGTAGACTGCACCGGTTTCTAAAAATTGTTCTTCCTGCTGCTGGCGCATAACACGGATGGATTTATCATGATTAATACCGACTGCGCTGTTCGCCTTGTTTTTCTTCCACAGAAAATAGTGGAAAGGCGTAACCGATAGGGCAGTATCACCAGCTTCTTCAATAAGTGCGTCAATGGTTCCATCGATATCGATTGGCAAGGTCAAAGGAGAGGTGCATTGCAAAAATACACACAAATCTGGTGAATAATTTTCCTCCTTTTTCAGATGCTTGAGGACATGTATCAGAGCAGATTCTGAGGACGCAAAATCGCCGCTAATTTCAGAAGGCCGTTTTACAGCCTCTGCCCCATACTTCATAGCAATTTCGGCTATTTCGGGATGATCAGTCGAAACTATTACGCGATCGACATGTTCTGACTTCACTGCCGCGTGGATTGTATGTACGACCAATGGTTTGCCTGCCTAGTATCTGCATATTTTTCAAAAGAATACCTTTGGAATTCCCACGAGCCGGTATAATTGCAAGCGTTTCGAATTTTTTCAATTTGTTGGTCATTACAAAACCCTTTTGGAAAGAAAGGTTTTCGAAATCATAATCATCAAAGCTAAAATTATCGTATTATGCTGCAACACCTTTACTGAAAAATTTTTGAGTAAAGGATTGGGCTTATCTTGCTAAGGAGTCGAAAAGTCTTAAGAATCAGTTGATGAAGGATTTTGTTTACTGCATCATACTTATCCCGCTTTTTATTATGTTCTGTTTTGTAATCGCTAATTATTTCACTTTTAAAACTACGTCTTAGAGGAAGAATAGTGTTGGATGCTTTTTGTTCATTTACAAAACGGTCTACGATTTTGAAAAGACGTTCAGTATTATGCCCGTCGCAGAAAAAATATTGATCGATCCATTTCTGGTCCATGTGGGCAGGATTTTTTAGAATATAGTTTGTTGAAAGTTGTAATGCAGTTGCTGTGGGCAAAATAATAATTTCCGTATTTTTCAGAAATTCCAAAATCAACTATAATGCCGACCGGAATTCCCATGCATAAAGCTTCAAAAGACGCTGTCGAACTGACAGTCAAGCACATGTCTACCTTTTGGAGCAATTTCAAAATAGGTTCATAAGTAAGGATAAAATTTGGTGGTATTTTCTTATTTCGCTTTAAATGAAGAATGATATCTTCATAGTGAAACATAACGACATGCAATGTACTTTGATTGGGTCTGTGACGTGGCTTAAAGTAAATTTTTTCATCAGGATGCGCTCTGGCATAGTCCAGCAATTTTTGAACTATAAATTTTCGTTCCCGAAAGGACTTGGGAACAGTGGGCTGTCCAGCAAATAATAAGGAATTTGCTCTTCTCTGCCTATCTGGCTTGAGGTGGTGGGCGGTGTCCAGCATGGGCAACCCTGTCAAAAAAATGTTTTCTTGAGGCAGCTTAAGCTTTTGACAGTAGCTCTTAAATAATTCTAGATCGTGGTTACAGTTTACATAATAGACATCAACCGGTTGACGATCCATAAAGCCCTGCATAAATTTCTCATAAATTATGCCAACATATCCAGCAAAAAGTACAGGCCGACGCGTCAAATGTAGCGTGGCAATTTGCTCCACAAAAACCTGATAGAATTTGTGAATCACCGGCCCTTCCATACTGAGCATTATCGCATTATATTCGAAAAGTTTTTTATCGTTAAATAGATCTTTAATCCAACCACTTTTATATGGATAGTCAAAACCGATTTCTCGAAAATGATAATGATCGATATCTCGATAGTCTGTATAAATGAAATAGTCGATACTATATTGGTTAGCCTTGAATATTTTAGCCAAATTTAAGCTGGCTTTCAAAAAAGAGTCGTAACAGGTAATTATGAGAAGGTTTTTCATTTCGTACTCGCTGAATATCTAATATGATCCTAATCTTTATATGCTGCAGCAATGCAGCTCATTTCGTATAGTTTTAAGCCTTGCTGATTTTATAACCTGCTATATTTAACAATTTATTTAGCTGTAAACCTACGCGCTCGAATAATGTAGTCGGATGATGCAAATAATTTAGGATTCGTTGTGCTTCGGATGCATCCCATTCCATTTCCTCTTTCGAAGAGCATTTTTTTAATGCCATTTTTATGGACTCATCGGCAGCAACGACCTTCAGGCCACATTTGGAAGCTAAAATTTTAAGATTGTTTTTTGAAAAGTGGAATAAATGAGCGTTTTGAAGATATCGGACAAATTGCCAACGATATGGAGCCAAATTCATTATTCCAGGCAGTGAAATGAATAAAATTCCATCAGCTGCTAAACGAGTTTTCGCCGCATTGAGAAGTGCTTTTGGGTCGATATCATGCTCGAGAACATGCGACATTATAATCAAATCTGCCTTCCCAAACTCGTCCAGCGCTTCAATGTTTCCACTTTTTAAGGTCAGGCCTTTTTTTCTACCATAATTCAAGTATTTATCATTATAGTCACAGCCATATGTTTTCCAACCGATATCTTTGAATGGCTCTAACATTCCACCAGCGCCACAGCCTATATCCAAAACAGTGCCATGTTTGTTGAAATCAATATCAGTTTTTTTTGCTATCCAATCAGATATTGATTTGCCGTGATTGGCTTGACGACAATAAAAACTTATATCGGGTTCTGTATTTCCAGAATAGATATTACGGTAATCCTCTGCATAGAACTTTTGAAGGCTTTCAAAGGACATTCTAGGACTAGTCCATAGTAATCCAGATCTTCGGCTTAACCATGTATTGACTGCTAATCCATATCTGTCCTTACAGCCTAATAATAGTGACTCTTCAGTATTCGGTATGGCTCCACAAAGGCTAGAAGTATCCATAAATTTATAAAAGCCATCTTCCAATTTTGTTTTGAACTCTGTGAGTGCAGTGATCTTTTTATTATTAAGATTCCAATTTATCTCATCATTATACACAAGTGATTTAAAATGAGGTTTTTGCATAGCGTAAACTATTAT
Source organism: uncultured delta proteobacterium (assembly GCA_963774425.1). Classification (GTDB taxonomy): domain Bacteria; phylum Desulfobacterota; class Desulfobacteria; order Desulfobacterales; family JAFDCJ01; genus JAFDCJ01. The sequence continues at coordinate 13,028 of CAVZEZ010000004.1, forward strand.
TTTCGTAAATAAAAAATCAGTTTAAAGGCTTAAATTGAGTAGCACAAAAAGCCATAATTTATTATCAAGATAGACATTTGCCTGCCCATTTAAAGTATTTCCAAACTACCTCTACTAATATTAAACCAGATCGGCCATTTTTCTCCTTAAAAGTTGCAAAACCGCCAAGATCATGAAGCGTAAATGATGGTGCTGTTTGACGGTCGAAAATCTCCACTCCAGGAATCCCAATACCCACCGTTAGCTTATAATTTCCCTTATTTAACAAGGAAACCGGTAACTGCAATCTTGTCATGTACTCTCCTGACTTCCTTTCCAATTCCAGTAAAGATGGATTGAGATCACTATCTGCAGTTGAAAAAATATGGTGACCCTCAATGGAATTAAGTATGCAGGCAACATGAAGTCCTCGTACATGCTCATTTATAGTATAGGAAATCTCCACCGTTGGTTCAGTTCCAAGTTGATATTCTGATCTTTCAATTTCATTTTTATCTAAAATTCGAACACTGTTAATCTGCGCTTTAGCATCAGGTTTTATTGGAAATTGCTTACTTGCTCCTTCCTCTTGTAATGATTCCAAATAAGATTCTACGATGGTTTCAGTTCTGTCATGCCCCCTCAAGTAACCGGAATCTAACCAAATCGTTGAGCAACAAAGCTGGTTTATGGCTCCCATGTTATGACTGACAAACAATACAGTTCGTCCACTTTTAACAACATTGCTCATTTTTCCAAGGCATTTTTTTTGAAAAGCAATATCTCCGACAGCTAGTACTTCATCCACCAATAAAATTTCCGGTTCCAAGTGTGCAGCAACGGAAAAAGCCAGCCGAACATACATCCCTGATGAATATCTTTTTACAGGAGTATCTAAAAATTTTTCGATTTCGGCAAAAGCTACAATTTCGTCAAATTTTATCCTTATTTCGGCCTTGCTCATTCCCAGAATGGCGCCATTCAAATATATGTTTTCTCGACCGGTAAGTTCCGGATGGAAACCTGTTCCCACTTCCAACAGGCTGGCGACCCGTCCTTTAATTCGTATTTTTCCGGTTGTCGGTTCTGTAATACGCGAAAGTATCTTGAGCAGAGTGGACTTCCCGGCACCGTTGCGGCCGATGATGCCAACAACCTCACCTTGTTTAACTTCAAAAGATACATCATTTAATGCCCAGAATTCTTCACGATTTCGGATCAGCGATTTTTCTGTTTTTGCGAAAGATTAATAAGTCTTTTACCAATAGAGACAGCTCTTTTCGGCAATAACATCTCTCAAGGCAATATAGCGTTCCTTTTTTTTATGCTGAAGAAGATATTTTTTTCCTAAATTTTCAACTTGAATAATAGTATCTGACATGAGCTCTCAGTCCTAGTTAAATAACATCTGCAAACGTTCGTTCCATTGATCGAAAATATTTTATACCGGACTGAAGAGCAAGATGAATGACCAATACAATGGAAAGTAATGAAACCGGGAGCATAAATAGGGACGTCTTTACCTAAAATTGCCCATCGAAAACCGTCAATTACCCCTACCATAGGATTTAACGAGTACAAAAGTCGCCATTTATCCGGCACCACTGAAGCTGCTGAATCCTACCGGAGAAATATAAAGTCCGAACTGGACTGATGAAGGGGACCACATAACGAAAATCCCTATATTTCACATTTAAAGCAGAAATCCAGAAACCAGCTCCTAATAGATGCGGCCATTGCGATTAATATAAGCAACGGTAATGCGAAAAATCGCCAGGTTGGCAAACAATCGTAACCAGATCATCAATCCGAAAAGGATGACCGTGGATATTAGAAAGTCGACAAAACTTACAACCACCGAACTTGCTGGGTATAATCAAGCCTCGGAAAATAAACTTTGGAAATTAAATTGGTGTTAGTAATCAAGACTATTGCTGGCGCCTGAAAAAGAGTTGGCAAAAAATTGCCATGGCAGCATCGCCGAGAAAACAAGAATCGGATACGGCACCCCTTCCGATGGCATATTGGCCCATTTGCCGAAAACAACGGTCAATACGACCATGGTCAAAAAAGGCCGTAACAAGGCCCAGAGAATGCCTATGACTGTTTGCTTGTAACGAACAAGAATATCTCGCCAAGCCAGAAAAAGAAAACAACTCTCGATAATTCCACAGATCTTTCCAGTACTGTCTTTCTGTTTGACCTGCTTCGATGATCGATTTCTTGGAGCATGATTCATTCCTATGGTCGGCAGTTGCTGAATTGGTTCATAAATCCGCTAATAAGACCTTATAGCCTGATTGCGTGGCAGATATTAACTTGATTCTCTGCCAATTGCCAGAGCCGTTTCGATTATGAATCGCATCCATACTCGGTGTACAAATTCCGGTACATTCCATTTCAATTTTTTTCTTAATTTTATCCGAACTTCCGATCAGAATAGCTGGATCCCTGGCCTTCGATCGGATTCCACGCAATGAATATCGCGGCCGGTTATTTTCCAGGCCGATTGAAATGACTTCTCTGACGGAAAATCCATTGCCATTTCCCAGGTTGAAAACATCGCTTGAACCTCCTTTGAAAGATATTTCAAAGCAGCAAATGGGCATCCGCCAAATCGGTTACATGAATATAATCCCTTATGCAGGTACCATCCGTTGTGTCGTAATCCGTTCCAAAAATATTAAGGTGATCCCGTCGGCCCAGCGCCACATCCAAAACCAGCGGAATCAAATGTGTTTCCGGATCATGATCTTCACCGATTTCACCATCCGGATCCGCTCCGGCGGCATTGAAATAGCGCAACGATACATATTTCAAACCATAGGCGGCGGCATAATCCTTAAGAATCCATTCGATCATCAGTTTGCTGCGGCCATAGGGATTGATTGGGTTCTGAGGATGATCTTCGGTTATTGGGATTTGCTCCGGCATACCATAGGTGGCACAAGTACTGGAGAAAATCAATTTATCGACAGCACACGTTCGCATGGTGTCCAGCAATGTCAGAGTACCGGCGACATTGTTGCGATAATATTTTGACGGATTTTCGACCGATTCGCCCACATATGCATATGCCGCAAAATGCATCACCGCTTTGGGGCCGTATTTGCGCAATACGGACTCCAGGCGAATAGGATCGGCAATATCCCCCTCTTCCAAGGGGCCCCATTTAACCGCTTCCCGGTGCCCATATACGAGATTGTCATAAGTTACGGGCATATAGCCTGCGTTTGCAAGGGCTTTGCACGCATGCGAACCGATGTACCCTGCACCGCCGGTAACCAGAATCGGCTTCTCACTATTCACGGTCGAGTTCTCCTCTCAGTGGCAAAATCATTCAGGTTCAAGTTGCCACGGTATAGTTAATGCTAAAATCATGCCATGGGAGCATCGCTATTAGCTTCCCAAATTACTACGCGTGGTCGATTCTCGAGTTTCTGCATAAGCGCTTCACATTCGCTTGGGTTGACCACCAGCGATCGAATTTTTCGCTTTATATAGCGTTCAGTTTTCCTGATCAAATCGTTCAAGTGATATTCGTCAATATTGCCCACCAGAACCAGGTCGATAATCCCGGAATCTTTACCTTCAGCATAATCGTCAATCAGATACGCTTTTTCCAGATCGCCCAGGCGGTTGACAATACCGTCGATCACCTGATCGATTCCCATTACCTTGGCCACCATTGATTTGAGTTCAGAGAAAAGCGGATGGTCTGTGTTGGCGGCATAGAGCACCTGCCGTCCGCTTTTTTGGGACTTCAACAGCTTGGTATTGGTGAGCTGGTTGAGTTCTTCCCGAACGGAATTCGTCGAGACGTTGAATTCCTTGGCCAGCTCCCGTAAATAGGATTGGGTCTGGGGGTTGAAAAAAAACCGGACCAGAAGCTTGATTCTCGTTTTTGATGATATGAGTCCCGCAAACAGGTTTTCCACGCTCGCATCCTTTTTGAGTAACTTTTCTACTCTATCATGCAGCGGGAGAAATGTCAAAAAATACACGGTTAAAATTTAAAGACCTCGCCGATCCCGGAAAGAACGATGATATAGATATTCCTGCTTGTTAAATTGCAGCCCGTCCCAACCGTGAATATATATTTTTATTTTGAAAATGATCGTGGGCATGATTGCGGGGGACAGGTTCATGATCGTTTCGGGGGTGGGTAAAAACACCAATTCGGGGCCAGTTCCATTCAAATTTGAGGTCAAGCTGATGTTGTGGTGCTAAAGGGGAGAGAACAGGTTCAAGATCTGCGGTCACTTTCTTCGGTTTTTTTCGAACGCAACACCGGCCGGTCCGCCCCTCTTCTTTCAAATCGCATCTGACAGATTTGCTCGGATACAAGACTCATCATAAAAACAATGATGGCGCCGACAAACATGAAAACGCTCATGTTGGTAAATTGGCCGCGGGTGATATAGGTATAGAGATAATTGGCGATTCCGAAAAAAAACATCGCGAAGCTGACGGGAAGAAATACCCGCATGGGCGAATACAAAGTGCAGATGCGGGTGATGATCATGAAAAAGCGCACGCCATCCTGGATCAGCCTGATATTGCTTTTGCCGGACTTTCTTTTTCGCATTCGGATCGGAACATATTTGACGCTCATCCCGCTGCGCAAAACCCCCAGGGTTATGGTGGCCGGATAGGAATAGGTGTTCGGAAGCAAATACAGGAAACTTTTGGCGATGTTCGCTTTTACCGCCCGAAATCCCGATGTGAGATCCTTGATGGCAAATTTGGCGACATAGGATGCGAACCAGTTATAGGCCTTGTTTCCAAGGGCACGGCCCACAGAGGCCTGATCCCCCATGGCGCGGGCGCCGACGACCATGTCATATCGGGGAATGTATTCCAGCAAATGGGCGATATCGGCCGGATCATGTTGTCCGTCGCCGTCCAGTAAAACAAAAATATCGCCGTCGGCTACCCGAATGCCGCTTTTTACTGCCGCGCCGTTGCCAATGTTATAGGGATGGCTGTATACCCGGGCGCCGGCCGCCTGAGCCTCATCCGCGGTGTTATCCACGGAGCCGTCATCGATGACGATGACATCAAAAGCGGGATAAGATGTTTTGATGTCGGAGACGAGTTTTCCGATGGACTCGCCTTCATTATAAACCGGTATGATGACGGATACTTTTTCAGAAGTCATAGAGAGAAACTTTCATCTTCTAAACAGGCCAATTATCGGGCATTCGATCTTCGATATAGCATGAGACATTTTCATTAGAAATGAGATTATGGGCCTTTTTGTCAAACGTCAGCCAACTTCCCCTTAAATCCTTTGCCAGGGCGGCATAGCACGCATCATAGCCGGTCAAACCCAGTTCAACAAAATAATGCGCTTTGGCAGCCAGCCGTTTCGTCATAGGCTGCCTGAATATCCCCAACTGGAGAATGGGAATAATTCCCGACTGAAAGGCTTGGAGTCCATCCGGATGCAGGCGCTGCAAAACCGAAAAAACCTCAAAGGCAAAAAGTTCCGGCACTGCAAAACTGTCCGTGTCACGTACGATTCTTTCCAGAACCAAATCAGCATGTAAATGGGCCTCGTCTTCCAGCAGCCACCGAAGTGCAACCGAGGCATCGAGGACCCAGATCATTCCGGATAGCCCCTCAACTGGCGCAAAATCTTAAGGCTGCTGTCATTTCCCTTTCTACCCTTTCTCAGGTGTTTGACAGCGCTGATGAAGTTGATTCTTTTCTCTTCGATTTGCCGATCCAGAAACCGTTTTTCAAATTGTTCAGGAGTGACCAGCACCGCCCGGATTTTTCTGCTCTTACTGATAAAGATCGGTTCGCCGGTTTTGTTCAAGCGGTCCAGTATTTCACCCAGATTGTTTCTAATTTTCAGTGCGTTGACTTCTTCCATGGCTGGTTTCCTGTTATTTTTTGCGCTAAACATAAGCTGATACCGTGTAGATGTCAAGTGTATATATTCATACACATTAGCAAGTTAAATGATCCGGGATGAAATGGATTTAAATGCTGATATTCTGTAGCGACTTTCTTAATGGAAGAACCTGCCGGATCATCATCCGGCTCCTATACCCAAGAACCACCTGCCCATCGAATTAGCTTGTGCCCATCCTTAAAGGGTCTTTGCAATGATGGGCACCTGATGGTCTTTGCAATGATGGGCACCTGATGGTGTTTGCAAACCAGAAATGCGAATTTTTGCCCAAGGTCAAGAATGATGAATTGGTAAAAAGTCGGAAAATCACTTCTTCTGTCATTGTGGCGAACGCCGCAATCCAGTAATTTCAACAGCTTCTGGATGCCGGATCCGTCATCCTGGACTTGATTCAGGACCGGCAAGACGGAACTGGGCCTTTTTACGAGATTGTCAAGAATCAAGCACTTGCGCGGAGGCGTAGTTTTTTACGCCGAACACGCAAGCGCGCAGATTGACGCAGAGATTGGGCAAAAAGGCCGTTTATGGATGGAAACTCGCTTGCCAGCCTCATTCGGCCAATTCAGGTCCCCGCTTTTATTTTAAACAACCCATAACCGGATTGGGAAAAAATCGGCTCCAGATTTTTTTTAAAAAGCGATTGAAGCATTTCTTTTTCTGTTTTATTGAATTGCACACTGGCCCATCGATTGAAGGAATCATAGCGAACGAGAAGATGGGTAAAACCTAAATCTTGCATTTCGGCGATAAACATATTGGAAGATTCAGCCGTTTTGATGCCTTTCCGAAAAATAGTATTGTCGGAAACCAAATTCCTGTCACTGTAATAAAGCCGGTTTCCGAGAAAAAGCGCCAATAATTTTGCCTTGTCCGGTAAGTTGCGGTTCGCATATTGGATGGCCGTATATTCCGGGCGATATTTTGTGATATATGCATCCCGATCCATGTGCTTCAAAACATAATCAAGCGGTTCGACGATTTTAAATTGGGTTAGAATATAGGATGCATTCAGGGACAACATGATTGTTGCGAGCGCCAGCAACCCACTCGAAACACACCTTCTTAGCCGGCTCCGCCAGCGAGTAGCCGCCCAGGCAGTTAAGTTTTGCAGCCCGTAAATTGCAAGAATAACCAGGGGCGGAATAATGGGTGCGATGTAGCGTATTCGCATGTCGGTTTGGGCAAGCGCAAACAACAAGTAAAGAACCGTAAAAAATGCAAGTATTTTTTTTTCGGTTACCAGCCCGGAAGGATTCTTCTTTCTCTGTAAAAAAGCAAAAAAGGGCAGAAAAAAGAGAAAAGGATTCAGTCGACCGTCGAAATATCTGGGATTGTCATCCTGACCCTGAAAAAAAATCCTTACAGGTATTAACGCGATTTCCCACCAGGCTTCTCCATAGATTACTTTTCTGATCGCAAAAGAGCGCCAGGGCGTGGATTTTTTCGTGGATGCCTGCAATGACTCGGGCGTGGATCCCCGCGTTTTATGACCGTCCGCCGGCGTTTCGGTCTGGATGGATTTTCGGGGATTGATCAAATTCTGGTAGAGCGGATAAATGGGATTCCCTTTCCAGACATAGTTTCTAATCATCCAGGGTGAAAATACCAGGAGGGCGATTAAACAATAAATCGCTCCAAACCAGATGGCTTTGAGCTGATCGTTGCATGAGCCAGTTTTCGACCTTTTCCCCGACGTCCCTGCATCGATCTTCCTATTTTTGAATGTATATAAAAGGGGCACAAGCAACGCCAGCAAAAAAAACACGACCAATCCATTATATTTGGTGCCCAACGCCAGCCCGCAGCAGATTCCCGATAAAATCAGGTATCTTAGTTGGAACCGGGTTTCCATCCATTTAAGTAGACTCATCACGGAAGCGGTCGAAAAGAAAACAAGCCCCAGATCTACATAGACAGTGATGGAAAGTTTTACGATAACCGGAAGCGAAAGAAAAAAAACGGCACCGAAAAGCGCCCACATTTTACCAAGCCGCTTTGTTAGGTGACCATAGATGAGGCCGGCCGTCAGCAGTGCAAACAAAAAATGAATGTATTTCGGTATGATGTCGTTTCCGAAATAAAGCGGGATGAGGTACAGAAGATCGAGGTTCATGGGGTAGTAAGAAAAAACAATGGTTGGAATTTCGTATATGCCGCCGTGTTGCAGATAAAGTTTGGGGACCGCGAGATGATGGGTTAATGCATCCCTGCTGACCGGTGGAACCCAGGCGAGAATTACGATCGTGGAAATCAATAAAGCCAAGGCGCCGATCAGAAAACTGTTTATCGACAGCCTCGAGGTTGGCTTATCTACCGCCCCCTGTTTGACATCCTGCATATCTTTTTGTCCTTTGCGGCTTTCCACTGAAATGGTCTTCAATTCAGCACGCTGCTGATTATCTCCGCAGGTATCTGTCCCAGATAAACTTTACCGTCTATCAGATACCCGGGCGTACCGGTAATACCCAGTTTTAGCCCGATAGCAATGTCGTGCTTCACTCGGTAGCGGTTCATGCCGTTGGTTGTGGCGTAGATTAGTTTGCCGTAGTCCACACCCGTTCGTTGCGCCAGCTTTTTCATATCGATGTAATCGACATGCCCCGCCATTTTGAAAAGCACATCGTTCATTTGCCAGAACTTATCTTCGGTTTGGGCTGATTCGGCCAATAGCGCCATTTCGCCGGATCCGACGTGAAACCGGTCCTTGACGAGGGGATTAAATTGTTGATCCATTGGAAAATGACGGTGGATAAGCCTGATTTTATCCGGATGCCTGCCTATCAGCTGCCGCAGGAAAAAATGCATTTTTTTGCATTGAAAACATTGGTAATCGGCAAATTCCGTTATGACCAGTTCAGGATGCTCGGCCCCGATCCAGGGATAACCCTCCTCCGTGATCCCGGTGTGGGCGGCAATCGGAAGTTCGGAGGGATCGAACTGCCAGTAGTTCGGGTAAAAAGCCAATACCAAAACGAACCCCAAGGAAACAGGTCCAAACACAGTCGTGGTCAATACGCGTTTGTGCCACAAAAAACCGATGTCCGCTTTCAATTCTTCCCGTATGCCGGCGGCAGTGAATCGTTCGCGGATGATCCAGACATAATACAGAAGCAGGAAGTTGATCCCGTAACTAACGATGCACATAATGCAGTAGCTATGGATATAAAAGGTGGAAATCGCTGCCAGAACAATGCTGGAGATGCTGAAGGCAAGCGACACCAGGAAGAGTAGCGACCAGATACGTTTCTTTTGCGCTGCTCGATTGCCGGCCATGAATAAAAAGAGCAGAAAAAAAGTGTATCCGATGACCCCCCACACCGGCACCGGTACACTCAAGAAAATGGAAAACGGGCTTTGGGACACCGTGTCGCAGTTAATGGCTTTGGAGATGGCGCAAAAACTCCGATACTCGATATCGGCATACACCCGGTAGTGGGAAATCGCAAGATAGATGGAGTCCGCTAAGCCGGCGGCGGCCAGCAGGACGGTTGCCCATAGATAAACTGGAAACGGATAACATTTTCTGATTTTGGCGGTATTCATGTTCACTCTTTTTCAAATCCATTGAGATTCTTTTTCGCCGCAACCATATCTGATTCGGCGGATTTGACCTCCAATAACTGATAGCCGTTTTTTTGATACAACAGCCGGGTGTTATCATAAAAAAATCGGTTGATAACTTCAATCTCGTGCGGTTTCAGAGTAGATCGAGCCCATTGACTCAAGGTATTCCTTCCTAAAATGATATGGCTCGTAGGATGTGCGTTCAGCCTTTCCAGCAAGGTATCTGCTGAAAATTTTCCATTGCCGGGGGGACTGAAAAAGAGGCTTCTGTAAAGCCAGACATCACGATCCACATAATAGGTACGATTGCCGGTTATCAGACACAGGACCTTGGCGTCGACCGCCAGATTTCGATTGGCATACTGGACGACGGCATACTCCCCGCGATAGCGGTTGATATAGTTGTCACGATCTATTTTTGCCGTTAAATATGGGCCGGGATCGACATAATCGTACTGCGCCCAGATGTAGTTTGCATTACTGCAAAATATACCAAAGATGAGAACAGCTGCAATTATTCCGAAAGCTTTTCGGGGCAAAAAGGATATTGCCTCAATCAGTCTGGCCAGACCGAACATGGATAAAACAACGAGCGGCGGGATAGCGGGTGCCATATAGCGAATACGCATATCCGTTGTAAATAGCACAAACAGTATGAATAATACGGGAAAGATAAAAAGAATTTTTTTGTGGGTGTCCACCAGAAACATAGTGCGCTTTTTGCTTTTCCACAATGCAAAAAGCGGCAAAATCAGTAAACAAGGATTCAGCTTGCCATCAAAATATTGGGGCGAATTATCGCGACCCTGGAAAAAAATTCTCACGGGTATGAGCGCGCTTTGCCATAATGATTCATGGTAAACCGTCCGGCGTATACTAAAGTGGTTTGTGCCGGAGCCTGTTTTAATGGCGTTCGTTATCTTGAGCGTGTTTGTTTGGGTTGAACCAGCTGTTGTACAAGGGGTAAACGGGATTTTTTTTCCAATGGTAGTTTCTAATCATCCAGGGAGAAAACAGGATCATAGCGACCAGGACAAATATTCCTCCATAGAATAGCCCGGATAGTGAGTTCCATTTTTTCCGCGCGGCATCGTTTTGAGCCAACGCTTTGTTGCGGGTCACCGAATAAAAAAAAGGGATCATGGTTCCCATAATCGACAACAAGAGCAAAGCGTTGTATTTCGTACCCAGAGCCAAGCCACAAAACAAAGCGGAGAATATAAGGTATCGGATTTTGAACTGACACGAAAACCATTTTAAAACGCAATAGATGCATATCCAGGAAAAGAAGATCAGGCCGAGGTCCACGTAAGCGGTTATGGATAATTGAATGATGATGGGGATAGTCAAAAATAATAATGCCCCCAGCAAACCGTAAAGTTTTCCTAAATTTTGTTGCAAATATTTGTAAATGAACAGCGCCGTAAGCAATGCAAACAAGAAGTGGATATACTTGGCGGCTATATCATTCTGGAAATATAGTGGAATCAAATACAGTAAATCCAGATTCATGGGATAGTACGAAAAAATTATACCGGGAATTTCATATATACCGCCGTGTTTTAAATAAAGTTTGGGGATTGCCAGGTGATGCGTCAGAGCGTCCCTGCTGACCGGCGGCACGCTGGCAAGAATAACGACGGCAACGATAACGGAAAATATGGTGATACCAAGCAATATGGCGGCATATTTCTCTTTGCTCTTATCCATGGTTTCCGTGTTATGTGAAAATGCCTCTCAGTTTTTACTTCCCTGAAAGTCAGTCGAGAGGGTAATCGATGGGATGAAAAATATTCAGGATGACGGTATCGGTTTGTTGGTTATAGGAATGTACAAAGACTCCAATGAGAAGAAATGATAAAAAGAACTTGCACGCATCCGCCATTCAGGCAACACGGCATGATGGAAAAAACAAGGGGGGGAGTAATCTTCCCCCCTTTTTTCGATCTATAATCATCAACTAAATTAACTCAATTGATCGGGTGAATCTTAGTCCAACATCTTTACGTAGGTGTTGGCTCCATCCCAATATCCGTTCGCATTGGCGGCTTGACTCATTGCGGTCTGGTATTCGGCAGGACACCTTCCACTTGCATCTTCGACTGTGATTTGGATGCCCAATGAGGGATCATCACTATCAGGACAGGTGACAGCTACCGTGTTGGGCGTGTTATCATCTCCATCGAGTCCACTCACATCCACACAGCCGACATTGGTGGGAATGGAATAGTAGTCCGAAATTTCGGATGCAATATTGTTGGCGTCCGATTCCGCCTTGGAGCAGAATGCCTTGTTACGGTAGGCGATAAAGTTGGGGATGGCGATGGCGGCCAGAATACCGATGATGGCGATAACGATCATAAGTTCGATCAATGTAAAACCTTTTTGATTTCCTCTAAGTTTCTGTAGCATTTTAGTTCTCCTGTTTGTTTTTTCGTTCTCTAATTTTTTTTTGGTTGTTAATTCATCTAATGTCAAAATTTTTTAAACTTTTTTATAACTTCCCCTGTCTGCGTTCTCCTCGTTATTTTGTCCCCACCTCCTTTTTAAAGTATTGATTCTGTTGTTCAGTTTGAGAGCCAACCGTGTGATGCATTGTTGTATTTTGTATAAGCAAGCGGCATGCCAATCCGGAAATTTTTACTCTTAAAATTTTAATAATTTGATTTAATTCATAATTATTATTTCGCCGGCTGATCATGCTTCTTCTCCTAGATGCTTTTTTCGGGCGGCTAACAAATTTTGTTTTGGATTTGACAAAAATTGTCAGCCCGTGCTTTTGGGATGATGACACCGTCTTGGAAACTGCGGCAATCAGCATCAGCCCCTGGTTTGGGGAGCGTGGACCGTGTTGACCAGCGATAGGGCTGAGCCGCTAACCCTGGTCTCCTTCACGGTTGCTTTTTGTATCGGCAGGTCTATAAAAAACTTAATGGGCTTTTTGAGGTGAAAACCGGGTTATGATCCTGACTCAGTCAGAGGGGAGTCGGAAGTGCCTGCCCAGATGCGCGCCCGCCCGCTGAAAAGCAGCGGATCTGATCGAAATAGAAAACTTATCATGGGTTTGAAGGTCGACAGATAAATCTAGTGGGAGCGGCTTCCAGCCGCGATGGTTGGACGATGCAGAGATTCCATTGATCTTCGCGGCTGGAAGCCGCTCCCACAGGCCAGATAAATACGTACGAGGCAATGAGACTTGCCCAAACTATTTGAAGTTTCATACGAGGGATAATGGTTGGGGAAATGGGATTGCGGAAAGATGGAAGAATATCTCCAGTCAAAAACCACAGGCATCTGCCAGGTCTGTACCAGTAAAACCGATCAGCTCGATAACGGCAAAACCCTATTTAATTCTCACCGTTTAGCCGGTGGATGATGAATGGAGTTATAAATCGATTCTCAGTTTGTCCAGACGATAGCGCAATGATCGGAAACTGACGCCCAGAAGTTCGGCGGCCTTGTTCTTGTTGCCGTCGCTGCAATCGAGGGCCTTTTTGAGGTAGGCACGTTCGATTTCCTCCAGGATGTGATCCAGGGAAACGCCCTGGGGCACTTCATCCAAATCGAAACGCCGGCCTTTGAAGCCCTCGATCCAGCGGCGCTTGTGGATCGACAGGGCCAGACTGTCGGGCAGGATGATATTGGTGGTGGACAGGGCAACGCTGCGCTCCAGGAGATTTTCCAGCTCGCGGATGTTGCCTGGAAAATCATATTTGTTTAACATATCGATCGCATAGGAGGAAAACTTGGTGATCTCCTTGCCCATCTCCCTGGAATACTTTTCCAGAAAATACTGGGCCAGAGTCCTGAGATCGGCCTTTCTTTCCCGCAGGGGCGGTACCTTGATCTCGATGACATTCAGGCGGTAAAAAAGGTCTTCGCGGAAATTGCCGGCGATGACTTCCTTTTCCAGATTTTTGTTAGTGGCCGACACAATGCGGATGTCAACGGCAATGTCTTCGGTGCTTCCGACGGGCTTGAAGATCTTTTCCTGAACCGCCCGCAGCAGCTTGACCTGAATCGGCAGGCTGAGTTCCCCGATTTCATCCAGAAAAATGGTTCCCTTGTGGGCCTCTTCGAAAAGCCCCTTTTTATCGGCGGTCGCGCCGGTAAAGGAACCTTTTTTATGCCCGAACAGTTCGCTTTCCATCAGCGTTTCGGGGATCCCGCCGCAGTTGATCACCACAAAGGGCTGGTTGCAACGGTCGCTTTCCTGATGAACGGCCTTGGCAATCAACTCCTTACCGGTGCCGCTTTCTCCCGTAATCAACACGTTGGTTCTGGTTTTGGCCACCTGCCGGATCATCTTGTAAATGTGTTGCATCGCCGGGCTGCTTCCAACGATCAGCCCGAAATGGAGGTTTTCCTTCAACTGGTCGTCGAACAGCTTTTTTCCATGCTCGATGGTTTTTATTTCAAGGGCTTTGGCGATGGTTTGCAGCAACTCGTCCTTGTCGAAGGGTTTGGGGACGTAATCATAGGCACCTTCGTTCATGGCCTCCACCGCGGTTTCGGTGGAAGCATAGGCGGATATCATGATGACGACCGGATCCTGGCCGCTCTTTTTGGAGGCCCGCAGCACATCCAGACCGGAAAGATCGCCCAGCTTGATATCGCAGAGCAGCAGGTCGTATGCTTGTTTTTCAACCAGCTTGGTCGCTTCGCGACCGTCCCCGGCGCAGGTGACCTGATAGCCTTCCCTGCTCAGCATGTATTCGAGCAGTTCGCGCATGCTCAGTTCATCGTCGACAACCAGAATGTGGGCGGTTTTATCTGTCATGATTTAGGATCGATCGAATTATTTTTACGATTGGATTATTTTCAGGTTATTTCGGTCGCAAGATACCTGTACTTTAGATATAAATAGGTTGAGCGGTTCAGACCGCCCCTGGCGCGACGGCTCCAGCACGTCTGGGCAACATCAACATCCATCGGCAGCGGTGGCTGAATAACTGGATTGGAAACCCCATCAGGTGCCCATCATTGTAAAAGACCCTTTGATGGATGGGCACCAGCTAATATTGATGATTCGGATCTACAAGGTATTTACGATACATTTCACCCAATGGGTAAAGTCGCAAACAGACTGATCTTTTTTGATATACAATTTCAAATAGATGAACCTTTGAACGCTGACCCTTGAACCCGGGTTAAAGTCCTCCGGATTTTACGCTTTATAGACGATTCGTCCCCCGACCAGGGTGAGAACCGGTGCTCCGGTCAATCGCCAGCCGTCGAAGGGCGTATTGCGGCTCAGGGATTGGAACCCGGCGGCATCCACCGTATGGGGAAGGTCCGGGTCGAGAATGGTGATGTCAGCCGGCGCTCCGGCTCGCAAACCGCAGTCGAGGCCGAGAATGCGCGCCGGATTGGCGGCCATTTTTTCAACCAGCTGGTACAAGGACAATGCCCCGTCCCGGACCAGCTTCAGGCTCAGGGCCACTGAAGTTTCCAGCCCGATGATGCCGTTGGGAGCGGCGGCCGGCCCCCGGGCCTTTTCCTCACTGGCGTGTGGCGCATGATCGCTGGCGATGACATCGATGGTGCCGTCTGCCAGGCCTTCCCTGATTGCGTCCCGATCGGCTTCGGTGCCCAGGGGAGGATTCATCTTCGCAAGGGAACCGCATTGCTCGAAGGCCTTCTCGGTGAGTGTGAAATAATGCGGAGCGGTTTCGGCGGTGACCGCGACCCCCCGGGCCTTGGCCTCCCGAATTGCTCTGACTGATCCCGCCGTACTGACATGCGCGATGTGCAGCGGTGCCCCCGTCAGTTCGCAAAGCGCGATATCCCGCAGCACCATAATGGTTTCACTGGCAGCGGGAATACCGGGAAGGCCCAATTTGCTGGAAATCACACCTTCGCGCATGACACCGCCGGCTGCCAGGTCGAGATCCTCACAATGGGAGATGACCGGCAGGACCAGATCTTTGACCCTTTCCAGGGCCTGGCGCATCAACCGGCTGTTTCGGACCGGATTGCCGTCATCCGAAACGGCGACGGCACCCGCCTGCTTCAGTTGCTCATAGTTGCAAAGCGTTTCCCCCGCAAGCTGCCGGGTAATGGCGGCCACCGGCCGGACGCGCACCAGATCGCATTCGGATGCCTTCGCCAGGATGAACTCGGTGACCTTGCGGTTGTCATTGACGGGTTGGGTGTTGGGCATGCAGCAGATGGTGCTGAACCCGCCCCGGGCAGCCGCCCGGCTGCCGGATTCAATGGTCTCCTTGTATTCGAAACCCGGCTGACGCAAATGGACATGCATGTCGATCAATCCGGGGGTCACAATCTGGCCGGTTGCGTCAATAATTTCGATGTCGGACTGTCGAAAATTTGACGCCGGCCCGGGTCGACCGGCAGGCGCTTCTATGATCGCAGCGATTCTGCCATCCTCGATGAGGATGTCGGCAATACCGTGAAAATGCCCGGGGTCCACCAGCCGACCGCCGGTAATTCGAAGTGGCATGGACGCCCTGTTCGTATTGTTATTTTGCATATTGTGGCAAGACCCTTTGTCGATGGGCACCAGCTCACTAAACACTAGGCACCAAACACTAATGGTGGATTATCTTAAAATCTTACCCAGTCGATTCCAGCGGACTCCGAATTTCTGACTGTCCCATGACCAGTAGATGATAAACGCCTTACCGTCTACCGCTTTCAGGTCGACGAATCCCCAAAATCGGCTGTCATAACTTTCATCGCGGTTGTCTCCCATCACAAACAAGGAATGCGGGGGCACGGTGATGGGTCCGAAATTATCTCGCGGCCGGAGGTCGCCGGGGAAAATGTGGGCGTCGGAGTGCACACCGTAATCGTGATTGACCTTTTGATGATTGATATAAAGCTGCTTATCCCGGCTCTCGACGATGTCTCCGGCAATGCCGATCACTCGCTTGATGAAGTCTTTTTGAGGGTCCTGGGGGAATTTGAATACGACGATGTCTCCGCGCTGGGGGTCTTTGATTGGGATGATGGTTTTATTCCAGTAGGGGATTTTGACGCCATAGATGAATTTGTTGACCAGGATGTGATCCCCAATCTGCAGCGTCTGTTTCATGGATCCCGACGGTATTTTGAACGCCTGTACCACAAAGGTTCGGATGAAAAGCGCAATGAGGATTGCCACCAGAATGGCTTCAATATTTTCTCGAAGATGACTTTTCTTTGAATTTTGGTCGTCTTTTACCTCTGATTGATTTCGTTTCAAATTTTTCGATACCTTTCAATAATAGCCTGTCCGTGATATCCGTGACACTTTAGGAACAACCACCGTCAATTCACAATGAATCCGTAAAAATATATCAAGCCGTTCAGAATAAAATGAGCGATGATTCCCGCGGCGACATCGTCGGCGACCACACCCAGACCGCCTGCCACCCGTTTGTCGATTATTCGAATTGGAAACGGTTTCGAAATATCCAGGATTCTGAATAGAAAAAAGCCGCCCAACACTGTTGACGTCGTAAATGGCAGACCGACCAGTGTCACCAGAATACCCGCAATCTCATCGATTACGATGCAGCCCGCGTCTTTCTGGTCGAGTATTTTTTCGGCGGCATCTGCGATCCATACGGAAAATAAGATAAAGAGCAGGATGCACAGTATCGCCGGCATCAGCGCGATTCCGGTCAGGATAAAACACAGCGGAAGGCCGACCAATGTTCCCAGCGTGCCGGGGGCAAAGGGAATATTGCCCACGTGACATCCCGTGGCCAGAAACAGCACCGCCCCTTCTCTCAATCTCATGGCCCCGTGTCTATAGCTTCCCCCGAGGTTTGTCAATGGTTAAAAAACCCTTGATTCATCCAATGATTCATTCGATCACCCGGGCTTCACGGGCGATGGTGTCATACACGCTTCTCAGAGGCAGATTTCGTTCACGCGCAATCTTCCGGCATACTTCATACTCGGGTGAGATGCGCGAAATTCCGTCGGGGTCCTTGATGCATTTTACCGGTATCACTCCGAAACTGGTTTTGACATCCCGCCGATCGCGCCACAGCAGGCGGCGGCGGGATTCGAAATGCCGGACCCCCAAAGTCGTCGTCTCAGACAGAATCCGGCGAATGAGCACTTCACGGCGATCCGCACGGCATAAAACCTGAACCATGGTTCCGGGCCTGTTTTTTTTCATGTGGACCGGAATCCAGTAGACATCCAGGGCGCCTTCCGTAAAAAGACGTTCCATCAGATAACCGAACAGCTCGGAATTCATGTCGTCGATACAGGTCTCGATGACGGTAATGCAGTCCTCCTGCATATAGGCCGGTACTGGATCTTCAGCTTGCAGCGCTGTTCCGGTGATGATTCGCAGGAGATGCGGCCGGTCCGCATGTTCCGATGGCCCGGCCCCATATCCGACGGCATCGAGGGTCATTCCGGGCATGGCGCCGAATCCCCGGGACAATGCGGTAATAATCGCCGCACCGGAGAAGGTGACTAATTCGCAGGGAATGTCCGAGCCGTAAACCGGCACCCCTTTCAGCATATTCAAGGTCGCCGGTGTCGGGACGGGAAATCGTGCCGGTTTGCCGGTGACGAATCCCCTTCCCAACGGAAGTGCAGAGGCGAAAATAACGTCAATTCCCAAATAATTCAGACAAATGGCGGTTCCCACCGTCTCGATGACGGCATCGATGGCCGTCACCCCTGCGGGAAACCCGGCGAAAGGGGGCGCATCCGCTTCAGAATGCTTTGCAAGTATCTTGAGACTCTGGGATTTTACAGGTTGCGGCAGTCGGCAGTCTTCGATCAGGGTACGCAATTCGTCCAGATTCCGGGCAGACAGGGTTCCATGGGTCCTGACAGCGACCTCGATAGCCTGGATGCCATTGAGACGTACCGGTGTGGCGGTCAGGTCGAAGTCCTCAGCCAGGATACCACGCAGCCGGCCCTCCAACAGGTCCGGGGGGACCCCCAGATGAATTAAAGCCCCCAGGATCATAGCCCCGCTGATTCCGGAGAAACAATCAAAATAGGCCAGCATGACCGTCTCGCTTTTGCATTAAAGCATTGACAAAAATTATTGTGAGGATATTATACGCTGATTACGTTCGCTACCTGCTCCAGGGAAGTGCGCAGCTGGCTGGTGCGGCTCCCGGACTTCAAATCCGGTGTGGGGCGCTAACACCGTCCCGGGTGGGTTCGATTCCCATGCACTTCCGCCATATTATTAATTATTTAAGTTCTTATAAATTCTAAATAGTCACCAAAACGTCGCCAAAATCCCCGACAATCACCAGCCAATGAGAAGTAATACAAGTTAATTAGATTAACAAGGCACACAAGAAATATCAACAATCATCTTGTCAAGCCAATGCTCAAAATCTTCTTGTACTCTTTTTTCGTATTCGCTTCCTTAACGTCCCACCCTCCAATCCATGAAATCGCAATTAGATAACACGTTGGGCTTACAAAGCAATGGTAAAGTTGGGTGTGATTCAGATGGGGATAATTGTGCCCAGGGCCGGAATTGAACCGGCAACACCCTTAGGACAGAGGGGATTTTAAGTCCATGAAAAGCGATTTTAAAAAGATAATGATTTCAGCTAACTATTTAATGAGACTCAATTTTTTATTTTCAATTAATTGGGAAATGTTAGGGTTTTTTAGGAAAAATGAGACTTGGTGGGCACATCTTTAGGCACACAGGCTGGGCACAATGGTTCTACGGACACAATTCTGAAGGTAAAAATCCAATGCATCGTTTTCCAATATTTTACTTTATTATTTCAGTTATTTGAAATTAGGCCGCGGGGGATTCGCTATTTTATCGAATCCAATGCGTTAAAAAGCAATCCTCGGCGGCCCTCCCCTTTCAATATCCAGTTTTAATCGGGTTCGCTTATTTCGTCTTCAGTTCGTGGAGGCTCACCACCCGGACGGAAGAGAATTGTCCGAAATGCACCCAGATCAGCCTTGTTCGCCCGTTCAGCGAAAAATTTTTCGGTTTCCAAGGCTGAAATTTTTTCCGCTACCGCAATGGCGATAAACTGATTGACGCTCGTGCCTTCACGCTTGGCTACTTTAGCAACCTCTTTTTTGAGCGATTTGGGCAGGCGCAATGGATATGATGCGGTTTCACTCATTTCTGACTCTCCTGATCGCGGCCGATGGCGTAATAACCTCGATGTTGAATGTTCCGGGCGTAAGGCCATAGTCACGCAAATTGAATGTCACTATCGCGTTGGCCCGGCCATTGACCGCCACTTCAAGGACCATTTCATCGTTGGGATCACGCAGCATCGGCCGCCACAGATAATGGGTTTTCACCGGCTCTATTAGAGCGGCAATAGCATCTAAAAAAATTTGGGCTTGCTTTTTCGTCAGACCTGCGACGGCCCAATGTTCAGGATCAGTGCATTTAGCCTCGTATTCAAAAAAAAGCGGCACACTGGCCAAAATCGCCATCCGCCGATCCATAAAAGGAGGAAAGGATGAAAAACTTTGGCGTTGACATCCCTGGATGGTATACCGCTGAGAACACCATCCAGGAATATAGACCCAATTGACCCGAAAAGTTACAGTTTAAAATATCTGCTTCAGAAAACCTAATCCGGCAGACAGGAACCAAGAAGGAAAAGAATGATCACGAAAGCACGAAAGCGCGAAAGAAAAGAATATAATTTCGTGTTTTCTAAATTGCCGTGTTTTCGTGATCCAAGTACCTTGGTATAAAATGGAGAGATATTATTTTTAACGTACTAATCTGATTCAGACAAATATTTTTTCGGTTCTATTCGACTGAGCTTTGCCACCGCCTCCACATGAAAGGTATGGGGAAACATATCCACCGGCTGCACCTCGACGATCCCATAGTGTTCCTGCATCATCTGAAGATCCCGGGCCAGGGTGGCCGGGTTGCAGGAAACATAGACCAGGCGATCGGGGCCCAGGTCGAGAACCTGTCGGACGACATCCTTGTGCATGCCGACCCGCGGGGGATCGATGATTAACACATCCGGTCGGCGGCTGATCTGCGACAGGCATTTGCGGATATCACCCAGAATAAATCTGCAGTTCGAGACGCCGTTGCGGCGGCAATTCTTTTCGGCATCGGCCACCGCACTTCCGACAATCTCGATGCCGGTCACCGCCTTGCATCGCCCGGCCAGCAGAATCGGAATCGTTCCGGTTCCGCTGTAAAGATCCAATACCGTTTCAGACCCGGTGAGTTCCGCGTAATCCTGAACGGTTTCATAGAGCCGCGCAGCCCCACGGGTATTGGTCTGAAAAAAAGAGTTGGCCGATATCTCGAACTCGTACTCCTTGATTTTGTCCGATATGACATCGGTGCCTGCCAGCGTATGTTCAATTTCTCCAATGGCCACCCCCGCCCTGCGGGAGGTAATATTGTTGATGACCGCCGCAACCTGCGGATATTTGTCCATCAGCCGGTCCGCCAGGGGCTGAACCGTCGCGCGATCGTCCGCGGCCGTTACGATATTCACCATCCAGCGATCGTGGGCCACCGAGTGCCTCAGCATCAGAAAGCGCCAGAAACCTTCATGGTTGCGCAATCCGTAAACCGGCAAGGCCGAGAACCGGATAAACGATCTTACCTCTTCCAGCAACCGGTTTCCCAAATCCGGTTGCAACAGGCACGCCTGGGTGTCAATGACCTTGTGGAAGGTCCCGGGCACATGCAGACCCAGGGCAAAATTGGAATCGATGTCGGGTCGATCCATTTCCCAGGGCAGCAGCCAGCGTCTGTCGGCACAGGAAAATTCCATTTTGTTGCGGTACCCGAACGTAACCTGCGACGGCAGCGTGTCATGGACCGTCACGTCCCTAAAAAGCCCGATGTGCTCCAGCGCGTCCAGCACATGCTGCCTTTTAAAAATCAATTGTTGCGCATAGTTTAAAAACTGCCATTTGCATCCTCCGCAGTAACCGCTGTATACACAGGGGGCGGGAACCCTGAACGGCGAAGGTTGGGTGAGCTCCACCAGGCGGGCTTCGGCAAAATTTTTCTTCTTTTTGAATATACGAATGATTCCGTAATCGCCGGGCACGGCCTGATCGACAAAAACAGCCATGCCGTCCAGTCGGGTCAGGCCCCTGCCGCCAAAGGCGATATCCGTTATTTCAGCTTCTAACTGGGAGCCTTTTTTCAGTTTCATAATTTAATGCCCAGTCTTTCGGTGTAAAAACTTGTTGCCCTGTTGCCTTAAAATGATGGTCTCCTAAAAAGTCAAAAAAGTGATCGTTTTACGAGGGTGTTTCGTTTCTGGTGTTTAGTGTTTAGTGAGCTAAAAGCCTGATTTGATCATCAGTATTTTATACCAAACACCAAATACTAACACATGATGAGTTTTCATTCGACCCATGTCGCAATTATAAACGCGTACTGCCATTGTCGACCCGAAGCCAGCCGTCCCGGCGATTTTGACATTGTTAATTTTCGGGCTTATCTAGTTAGTGCCCATCCTCTTTTACAATGAGGGGCACCGGATGGTGTTTTCCAGAAATGAGGATTTTTGCCCAAGGTCAAGGAAATCAAGCGCTTGCGCGGAGGCGTAGCTTGCTACGCCGCACAAGCAAGGGCGCAGATTGACGCAGAAATTGGGCAAAAAGGCCATTTGTGGATGGAAATAGTTAGTGCCCATCAATCAAAGGGTCTTTTACAATGACGGGCACCGGATGGTGTTTCCAATCCAGAAATGAGGATTTTTGCCCAAGGTCAAGGAAATCAAGCGCTTGCGCGGAGGCGTAGCTTGCTACGCCGCACAAGCAAGGGCGCAGATTGACGCAGAAATTGGGCAAAAAGGCCATTTGTGGATGGAACTAGTTAGTATTGTCCCGGCATGGTCTTATACGGCTTCTGCCGGAGGAAGTATTTGTTCTCTTTTTGACCCAAGTCAATTACAAGGCCTGAATTTTCTGGCAGTATATCACCTATGAAAAAGAGTGTGAACATCACAAAAAAGGAACCGATTGACCTCAAGTGCATGGATACCGACTTCATCCATGAGGTAAAAAAACGATCGGGCACGGATTTTTATTCATGCTGGCATTGTAAGAGTTGCGTCAACGGATGCCCTTTCTCCCATGCCATGGATTATGCACCGAATGCGGTGATCCGACTCGTTCAGCTCGGTCAGAAGCTGCCGGCCTTGCAGAGCTCGACCATCTGGATCTGCGTGGGTTGCAACACCTGTGCAATTCAGTGTCCCAATGCCATTGATATCGCCGGCCTGAATGATGCGTTGCGTGAAATCGCCATCGAAGAAGGGGTTGTGGTGGCGCAACCGGATATCTTACATTTGCATGAGCAGGTATTGCATTCCATCGAACGGTACGGCCGAAGTCACAAGCTGGAGATAATGATGCGCTACAAGCTGAAAGAGAAGGATTGGTTTGCCGATTTTGCCGTCGGTTTGAAAATGCTGGCCAAACGAAAGCTGGAACTGCTTCCTTCAAAAATCAGCAATCTCGGTCAGATCAAAAGAATGTTCGGGCGTAGGCCAAAACCGACTCCCAATTTGAAGTACGGTGAAACCCCATGCAAAAGATGCCGCTGAAGCAGTTGTCTTATTTCCCCGGATGTTCGCTGGCCTCGACCGCCCGGGAAAACAACGAGTCCTTGAAGTGCCTTTTCGAACACCTTGGCTTTCAATTGATCGATCTGCCGGATTGGAACTGTTGCGGCAGTTCCTCAGCCCACAGTATCAGCGCCGCCATCGCCTTTGATCTGGCCGCCCGCAACCTCTCGCTGGCGCCGCCCGGCAAACCGCTGCTGGTTGCGTGTCCGAGTTGCCTGCTACGTCTGCAGCAAGCCCAATTAAAATTAAAAAAAGACCCGCATGCCCGGGAAACTTATGAAACCGCATGGGGCCGCCCATTTGATGACAAACTCAAAATAGTTCATTTCTTTGAAATTTTGGATGGAATAGACCTGTCCGGCGTATCTAAGGCCCTGGGTAATAATAGGCTCGATGGGTTACGTTTCGCTCCTTACTACGGTTGCATGCTGGCCCGCCCGCCCGCATTGCGCCATGAAAAAAATTATCACGGCCTGATGGAGAAGGTCCTGTCATCGCTGGGTGCTGTGCCGCTTCAATGGGCATACGCCTCCCGTTGCTGTGGCACGTTTCTCACAGTGGCCCGTCCCGACATCGTAACACCCATGGTCGATGAAATCATCGAAGGGGCCCGGCGGGTCCGTGCCGACTGCATCGTCACCGCGTGCGCCATGTGTCACCTGAATCTGGAAGTTCGCTGTACCCTGAAGGACAAAGTACCGGTGCTTCATTTTTCGGAAGTTTTGTCGCTGGCTCTTGGATTGGGAGGAAAAAGACAAAAGGGCTGGTTTGCACGGCATCTGGTGGATCCCCGTCCGCTGCTCAGAGCCAGGCATCTTTTGAAATGACAATTTGTCCGCATCCTGATTGACATCAAAAAGCCGCGCTTTCATCTCAATCGAAAGGGTTGTCTATTATGGATGGATTGAAGATCTTTGTTCACTATCGTCCGTCCTGGCTCTAAATGGCGATCCAAAAACTTTTTTACCGCGGTTTTGTATCCGGGTGTATTGCTGGAATCGCTGTGTCCCGCGCCCGGTGCGATATACATCTCGGCCTGTCCGCAAGGAAAACTGTTTTTCAGCCGGTGGGCAAATTTGAGCGGGAAACGGCGGTCTTTGGCGCCATGGATGATCATCACCGGTATCTTCAGGGAAGATGCCAAATGGGCCGGACTGACCACGTCCAGTTGATTCCTGTAAAACAGATTGAGCCAATACACGATCATCGGTCCGAAGATCCGGCCGAAAAAAGGATTTACCCAGCGGTAAAGGCTCAACAGCGCTTCCCTGGTATCCGCATAGCAGCCTTCCAGAAAAAGAAGCGTGATTCTGTCCGGATTCCTGGCAGCGGCGATGGCGGCACCGGCCGCGCCGGCGCTATGGCCGTACAAAATCACCGGCTGATCGATCCAATCCAACACCGACTCGATGTCCTCACAAAATTTCATGGCGTTCATGAATCTGCGGGGGCTTGACTGACCGTGATCACGGGCACTGTGGATGACCGCAGTAAACCCCCAGCGGCCGAAATACCTGGCCCGGGCCACCATGCGGTCCCGGTTGCGCCCCCATCCGTGGGCGAACAAGACCGTTCCGCGCGCAGGCCGATCAGGATCTATCCGCCAAACCTCCAGAAAACCGCCGTCAACAGCGGGTATTCTCGTATCGGTGATGTGGCCCCAATCGGGGGTGTGTGCCACGGGATGGCGGGGAAACTGCTGAACGAGGTAGGTCAATATTAAGGTAGTCAGCAGGTACAGCAGGACCATGCTGCCTAAAATCCACAAAATTGTCACCATCAGCGCAAAATCCCCAACAGTGCCCGCCGCAGCAAATCAAGAGCGGTCGCAGCAAAGATCTGCTTATTCATCCTCCGGTTGTCGAAGGTAAAGTTAAACCGTCGGGTGTGTAGAAAATCAGCGCTGGCCAGTCCGATACACACCGTTCCCACGGGTTTGCCCTCGACCGCACCGCCCGGCCCGGCGATGCCGCTGGTTGAAAGCCCGTAGTCGGCGCCGGAAAGCTGCTGCACCCCCCGCGCCATTTCTCCGGCGGTCTGTTCGGATACGGCTCCGTATCGATCCAATGTCCGGGGGGTGACATTCAACACTCCGGTTTTTACTTGATTGGCGTAGGTAACCGCCGATAAAATGAAATAATCCGAACTTCCCGGATAATCAGTCAATAAATCCGCCAGCAATCCGCCGGTACAGCTTTCGGCCAATGCCAGCGTGGCCTGTTTTTGCCGCAGAAGGTCGCCGATCACCTGTTGCAGGGGGGCTCCGGTCCCGGATATCATGGTATTTCCCAGTTTTTCGCGTACCCAGCGCATAGCCGCCTCTATTTGTGAATGTATCCGTTCTCCATCGGATCCGGAGGCGTACAGCTTAACCTGAATTTCGGGAAATTTGGCCCGAAACCCAAGTGTAATCGACGGAAAGTGCCGCTCGAATCCGTTCAGGCGTTCAGCGGTGGCCGATTCCGTCAAACCGAACGTGGAAAGGGTTTGGATCCGGCGGACACCGGCACTGGAACCTTGCTTTTTCACAATCCAGGGAATCACCGAGTCGGTCATCATTCGCTTCATTTCAAAGGGAACGCCGGGCATAAAAAAAAATTTACACTGTCCGATAGCGAGAAGAAAGCCGGGTGCCGTCCCTACCGGATTGGTAAGGCATTGCGCTCCGGCAGGCAGCATGGCCTGCTTTTTGTTGGTTTCGGTTACGGCCCGGCCGCGGGCCTTGAAGAAATTCTCAATCGATTCCAGGGCGGTCTCATCCAATACCAGGTCTACCGCGGCTGCCCGGGCGGCCGCGGCTGCGCTGAGATCATCCGCGGTGGGCCCGAGTCCGCCGGTGACCACGGCGATATCGGATCGTCGACTCATTTCGGTCAAAATTCCGGCCAGGCGCGACAGATCATCACCCACGCAGCCGTGGCGGACCACCTCAACACCGACTTCCTCCAGTTTCCGGGCGATGTAGGCGGAATTGCTATCCACCAGCGCGCCCGACCGGATCTCATCTCCGGTTGCCAAAATTTCTGCGATCATCCAAATTTATCCAATTATGTTTAAAATTCGGCTGTTTAATAGGACAGTCCTGGCCAAAACCGCAGCATCGAGTATCCAGAAACCGATATCCAGAATCAGCCGCGATTGGCAAAAAGTTGCTCCGAAACGGCTTAGACAGAAAATTATTTTTTTTGAAGCAATAGGGTTTACTCCGGTGGATTCAAAACAAACATCGAGGGGGAAACGGGCACATCCGGCAGATATCGTTCGACCTCGAGTCTAAAAGCGATCCCCTCCCCGTTGGTTATACTCAATCCGGTCGGGACCCGGTATCCGCCAACCATCTGCATGTCGTCGAAGCGGGCGCGATATTCCAATGCTCCCCTGCGATCGAAAAATTCGACCTGGCGGACCTGGGACCGGTCTTCATCCAGGAATATTTTTTCAACGACGTCCCCCCACCATTTTTTTAGAGTGAGCACATAGCCGTTATCGGAACCTTCACCGTCAAGCACGGCCGTGTGATGCGCGCGCAGTGGTGTGCGTCCGGCCAGCAATCTCAAAATATCGCTGATTTTGATCGGCATCGCCACGATGCGCTGCAGGGTGGCCTCCGTGGCCGGCTCTTTTTTATAGATCGGCGCCCCCTGTCGGATTTCATAATAATAAAACCATGTTCCGTCGCTGGCTAACTTCAGCGCGGGATGCCCCGATATCAGCACCGCAATACTCAGCCGGTTCGGTTCCGATCCGATCCAGGCGATTCTTTCATCGATTATATTTTGTTCATTGCGCCGGACTTCGATTTTCCCGATGCCTTTAAAAGTCGTTAATTTGTCATTTTGCAGGGCCAGCGCACTCAGCACCCTGCGGCCCTCGGCGACTGCCCGGGACTCCCCGGTATCGGACGGTTGACGTGAGACACCGGCGCACCCGGCCGACAAAATGGTGGCGATAATACATATGATCAAAAGGCGCGGGCCACTTGAGGGGTTTCTCATCGGTTTATGATCTCCGGGCACGCGCCACGCTTTCGATCATCTGGATCCGGGGGGGTCCTGTACACCATGCGGAAGCTCAAAATAAACTCTCGGCCTCGGGGCCGTTTTGCGTTTATCAACGGGAAAAAGGCAATGGCGAAAAAGGGGGGTTCAGCTTGAACCTGCCAATACGTTCGATTTCTTCATATTGAAATCTTGGACATCATATGGGAAAAACAGCCGGATTCAGGATCCGGACGACGATAGCTTGCGGATCTTTTCTTCAAGCGTTTCTTTGTCCTTTTCCTTCATTTTCAGAGATTTCCGATAAAACTTAAGTGCGTTCGGCCGGTCGTTGAGTTTATCGTACACATCCCCCAAATGCTCCAGCATAACGGGATCGTTCGGCACCATTTCAATTGCTTTTTTTAAATATTTCAAGGCTTTGTCAAAATCACCCTTTTTGTAGTAAACCCACCCCAGACTATCGGTAATGTAACCGTCGTCGGGCTTGTATTTAAGGGCTTCTTTGACCAGGCGCTCGGCCTCCTCCAGGTTACGACCGAGATCCGCATAGGTATAGCCAAGGTAATTCAACGCATTGGCATGCTGGGGATCGAGCGAGATAACCTTCTGCATGGTTTGGATGGAAGCGTCCTTTTGGTTCAATTTGTCATAGACCACACCGAGTCGAAAGTAGTACCGGGGATTTTCCGGGTCCAGGTCGATGGCTTGCTTGATGAGATTCTCGGCCTTTTCATAGTCTTCGGTTTCCTCATAAAACGTGCCGAGATAATATTTGAAATCGGGATTGTCCGGATCTTTTTCCATCGCCGAATTCAAGAATCGAATGGCTTCGTCGTTTTTGCCCTGATCCTGGTAAATAAAAGCCACATGCACGACGGCGTCCTGAAAAAATCTTGACTCCGGAGTAACCTTTCTAAAATGCGAAAGCGCCTGATCATTTTTTTCCAAGCCGTAGTATGACACCCCGGCCAGATGGTGCAAATCGGGGTTATCCGGCACTTCCTTCAGCATCCCGTTTATAACGACCAGCGCATCTTCGTACTTTTTAGGATCGACGTAAAGCTGAATCAGATTGATGATCACATCGAATTCATTCCGGCTTCTTTGTCCGAGTTCGGCCAGATATTTTTGGGCCTTTTTCTTCATTCCCTTTTGATGATAGTAAAATCCGAGTTCCATGGTCGCCCGCACATTGCCGGGATGATCCTCCAGAATCTCTTCATACAAAGCGATGACCTTTTTGGTGTTTCCCCGGGTTTTGTAAAGATCGATGAGTGCGAATCTCGGTTCGGTGCGGTCGGGTTTTAGTTCCATTGCTTTGCGAAACTGCACTGCCGCTTTTTCGGCATTACCCTGTTCGGCATAAATTTTGCCAAGGTAAAAATGACCCGTATACGAATCCGGAAAATTTTCAATTTGACGTTTAAAGACATCCCGCGCATGGTCGAGGTCTCCCGTTTCCGTGTAAAGCCCACCCAGCAGGGAATAAATTCGCTCCTGTTCCGGATCAATGGTTAATATTTTTTCATAGATGGCGATGGCTTCCTTATTTTTCTTCTGAACCTGTTTGATGCCACCGTAAAGGATGAGGGCCTTCAAATCATCGGGATCTTTTTGCAGAATACCCTCCAGAACCTTTAGAGCCTTATCGTGTTCCTTGTTCTGCAGATACACGGTAACCAGTTCACGCTGCAAGTAAAGGGAGTCCGGGTCGAGGTCGATAGCTTTTCGGAGCAGCTTGACAGCTTCGTCCAGGTTGCCTTTCTGGCGTTGAACCTCGGCTGCCGTGAAATAGTAATAGGGATTTTCGGCATCGTAAAAATTCTGGGATTTTACCGGCCGGGCATCCGGCTGACTTTGTATGACCGGGCTTGCCGCACAGCCGATGGCCAAAAAGACTGCACCTAACGATATGAGCCGCATTGAACAATTAAATTTCATGGGTTATTTAGCCTATTCCGTATAGGATGCGAAATCGGCGATCTCCTTTTTAAAAAATTCCCGCATCTTTTTGATAATATTTTTTTCCACCTGGCGGACCCGCTCCCGTGAAATTCCGTATCGGTCGCCAATTTCCTGCAGGGTAACAGGATTGTCGGAAAAAATTCGCAGATCGAAAATCTCGATTTCGCGAGGCGTCATCTTTTTTCTGAATTCAGCAATTTTGTTATGGAGCAGGGCTTCAATTTCCTTTTTAGAGACCTGATCCTCAATGGATTCGGAGGGTGTGCTTAGAAATTCGATTCGCTCCGTGTCCGAATCTTCCTTCAAAGGAGCATCCAGGGAGACATCCCAGCCATCCAGCCGCTGGTCCATATCGACAATTTCTCTTTCGGAAACACCCAACCGCTCAGATAGAAGTTTGGGTTTGGGTTCAAATCCCATGTCGATTAGTTTTTGTTTTTCTTTTTTCAGTTTAAAAAACAGCTTGCGTTGTCCCTGGGTCGTTCCAATCTTTACCAGGCGCCAGTTGTCCATTATGAATTTCAAAATATATGCTTTAATCCAGAAGGAAGCATAGTAGGAAAACTTGACATTTTTATAGGGGTCGAATTTTTTAACGGCCTGCATCAGCCCGATATTGCCTTCCTGAATGAGATCCAGCAGATTCTGCATCCAGACCCGCTGAAACTCCAGAGCAATCTTCACCACCAGTCTGAGGTTGGATGTCACCAAACGGTAGGCGGCCTCTTTGTCCCCATGTTCTCTGACGCGAATACCCAGTTCCTTCTCCTGCTCCCGGGTCAACAGTTTATAGTTGCTGATTTCGGTCAGATAGCGTTGCAGCGGATCGAATTTGATCAGCGCCTTGTCCGAAGCACGCTCAGACGGGGTCTGTTGGCTTTTCACTTTAGGCGTCGATCCCTTTTTATTGGGCTTCACTTTGGTTTTCTTTTTAACTGCTTCTTTTTTCGTCATAAATACAACTCGATCTTCTTTCGTCTCCGACTGAATATAATCTGGGTCATATTCCGCCCGTTGCGAGAGATTTTTAAGGTGGACATGGGTGTCGACATATGATAAGAAAGCCTGCCATGTGCGCCTGTAGCTCAGCTGGATAGAGCAACGGACTTCTAATCCGTAGGCCGCAGGTTCGAATCCTGCCAGGCGTACCAGTTCATAAATCCGGATACATACTTGATCACAATCACGACTCAGCAAACGGAGATTTCGGTCCGTATCAAATCCAGCACCCGTCCGGTTATTTATCTTGGCTCAACCAACCTCGCTGTCAACGACTCCACTATACAATAAAAATCAAAAAATTCAACGCATATTTCCGTCAAACAAAACAGATCTTCTCCCGGATCTATTCCCGCTCATTGCCGGCGACGGCACGAGACTTTGAGGAATAAGAACAATGAATGGCCTAAATGCATTTACCCTTATGAAGTATGCCGCCGTACTGATTGCCTCAATCATTATTGGCAATTGGTTTTTAGGCGAAGTCAGAAAAGCAAAAATTAATAAGGACCCGTGGTATAAGCCCTATATTTCCCTGCCCGGCCTCATCATCCTGGCGGCGTTGCTTTTGCCGCTTGTGCTTTTGCTCATCAATCGTTAGAAGCGGGGCGACTTAGAAGCGGGGTGACTTTTAGAATCCGATTCGATTGAACCCGCTGCTTTCAATCCGGCGGCCGGACAGACCGGGTCGGGCCGCGAAACAGGTTTTCAGCCGAACAAAGGACCAGAAAAGGTAGTTGGAGGAGGAAGTCCAGAATAATACCGCTGGTAATGAGAAAATAGATACCTGGAAGCCTGACGGCATAGAAGAGGATTTTTTTCGGCATGCCGGTGTGATCATGGAACGAATCGGCCGGCCGCTTTGAGGTGCTATTTGATACAGGTTTTGTAATATTTGACTCCCACGATGAAGTTTTCGTTTTGTTCGGGGGCTATTTTCCGGCACCATCGTATTTCCGCCAGATATCCGTCATAGAATTCAACATCGACGGCATCCGGGGAAAAATCTTCCATCATAATGTAAATGTCGGATCCCGGTACCAGCGCATCATCGACTTCGAAGCACATTCCTCCTTCACAGTAGTTGCACATACGGGCTTTCGAAAACTGGTCGGAATCCTTAAAAGCGTATATTATCTGTGCATTAAGATTGTGGCGGTCGTGTTTTCTCCTTTCATCATACGGCCTCATCCATCCCTCCTGTCACCGGGATCCGGAAAACAGTCCCATTTGGCGCCATTGCACGGCAGTAAAGTGCCCCTGTTGGAAAATAGCCTGCGGCGAGCACGGTCCTGAATTTACCGTTTGAGCCGGGACGTTGCTTTATATTGATGGGGTATTATTGTCCATAGAAGAACTTCTGTCAAACAAAAAGAACTTTATCCGCACCCGGCGGCAGGTCGATAGACTGATTTTTTCGGCGGACCGAATTCCGCATCCACGATTATAAGCGCTTAAGTCGAAGTAGTCATAGCCGATATAATATACCGTATACCCGGCCGGGGCCGGACCCGCCTCGAAGCGGCACGCCGGCGGATGTATCGTGAAATTTCAACAACGGACCACGGATTCTTGGGGGGAATGCGGAGAGTTTGCGGCCCGCATAACAAAGTGGTGTAAAACAGCGCGCTGATTAAGATCCAAGGGATCCGCCACAAAGGAGAAGACTGTCATGGGTGCCGACAATATCATTTTTTTGGAGAATCTGGAGTGGTTTGATGAATCCGGCCATGAACTTGTCCACCGCCTTCCGGAACAGGGATCGGGGGAAATAAAATACGGTGCACAGTTAACCATCCGGGAAAGCCAGGCCGGCATATTTTACTATCGCGGCAAGGCCGTCGGAGCTTTCGGCCCGGGGCGTCATACCCTGAAAACCGCGAATATCCCCCTGCTGACCAAAATTGCCAGTATCCCCTGGGGTATGAAAAGCCCCTTGAGATCGGAAGTCTATTTCGTGAATCTGAAGGTGTTCACCAATCTGAAGTGGGGCACACGGGATCCGGTGGCGTTCAAGGATTCCGAACTGGGTCTCATTCGGCTGAGGGCCTTCGGTGTGTTTAACCTCCAGGTGGTGCAGCCCGTGCTGTTTATCAATCGTCTGGTGGGCACCCAGGGAATGTATTCGACTTCGGAAATCGAAGAGTACCTCAACCGGGTGATCGTATCGAGGTTCAATGATTACATGGGTGAAAAAATCGACTCGATCCTGAATCTTCCCGCCACCTATGATCAGCTTTCACAGGGGCTTGCCCGGCGGTTGCAGGAAGATTTCGGTCACTTCGGCATTAACCTGACCCATATTTACATCAATGCCGTCACACCGCCGCCCGAGGTCCAGCAGGCTATCGATGACCGCAGCCGCATCGGTGTATTCGACGACATGAACAAACTCATGCAGATGAAAGCCGCCATGGCCATGGAAAAGGCTTCCCAGGCGGACGGCGGGGCCGGGGCCGGAATGGCAACGGGAATGGGTTTGATGATGCCGGCAATGTTCGCCCGCTACTTTGCGGGTGGACTGCCATCCACGGAGCAAAACCAAGCCGACCGAACGGCCGCATGTCCGGATTGCCGTCAGCCAATCCCCGATGATGCCAAATTCTGTCCCCAGTGCGGACACCAGCAGCTGGTTTTCAATCAATGCACCCAATGCGGCAAGAATCTCACGCCCAATGCCAGATTCTGCTCCCGTTGCGGCCAGAAGGTGGCGCAGGTGTCGCCGTCCAAGGTCTGCCCCAATTGCGGCAATGAAAATATATCTGATTCCATCTACTGCAACGAGTGCGGGGAAAAACTGTGAGGAGGCCGGCATCAATTTTCTCATAGAACATCAATGCCCCCAATGCGGCGCCCCGGCGGTTCTGGGTGAAACCGACCGCCTGTTTGCCTGCCCATACTGCCGGGTCCATTCGTACCTGGTGACGGAAGACGTCTTCCGCTATCTTCTGCCGCATCCACCGGCTGAAAACCGGGAAGTCATATACTTCCCCTACTGGCGATTCAAGGGGATGCTTTTTTTTTGCGGACCATCCGAAATCGAACACCGGTTCATCGACATCAGCCATCAGGCGATCGAAACACCCCTTTTCCCCGTATCGGTCGGTGTGCGCAGCCAGGCCCTGAAACTTCGCTTCGCCACCACCGAAACGCAAGGCCGGTTTCTGCCTCCCCGACAGTCTTTCGACCGCATTCTGGGCACATTTCAACAGCGCTTCGGCAAATCCGTTGCCAAGCCGATATTCCATCAGGCAAACCTCGGAGACACCCTCAGCCTGATTTATTCGCCGTTTTACCTGACGGACCGCTTGCATGACGCCATATTGGATAAACCGGTTTCACAGAAACTGCCGCCGGATTTCGACATCGATAGCTTTGGTATCGATCGGCGCCAATGGCAAATCCGTTTCGTATCGACGCTCTGTCCAAACTGCGGCTGGGATCTGGAAGGTGAACGCGACACGCTGGCGCTGGCCTGCAAAAACTGCAACTCGATCTGGTATCCGGCCGGAAACAAACTCAAGCAGCTGAAATTCGGCCATTTTCAAGGCAAGACCGGGCAGACGACCTATCTGCCGTTCTGGCGCATAAAAGCTGATATGACCGGAGTCGTATTGGATTCCTACGCAGACCTGGTTGCGGTTGCCAATCTGCCCCGGGCGGTGCAAAACGGATGGCAGGATATACCATTTCGGTTCTGGATCCCGGCATTCAAGATCCGGCCCAAAAAGTTTCTGCAACTGGCAAGCCAGACGACGCGGTTCCAGCCGCGGGACCGACTCATTCCCGAAATACCGGAAGCCCCGATTTATCCCGTCAACATGCCGGTGGAAGAAGCCATCGAAAGCCTGAAAATTATCCTGGCCGATTTTGGCAGACCCCGCAAAACGATCCATGAACGGTTGGGTGATATCCGGATCGATGCCAAAAAATTCTCCCTGACACTGATTCCGTTTAATGAAGGACCCCATGAGTTCTTACAGCCGGACTTGCAACTGGCAATCAACAAGAACACGCTGGCCTTATCAAAAAATCTGTAAAAACCTTCAGGTCTTCGAGGATCGTCATTTCGTCCCCTGTATGGGGCGGCCCCCCAGGCGGAGCTTGACACTTCACAGGCTTTTAAATATGGTTTCATTAGAGCGTTCGGATAGAGCCGAAGCCTGGGTCCGAGGATCCAAGGGTTCCAGGGGTCAAGTGAAAAAACCGGTTAAGCCTTTACTTGAATCCTCGGCCCCTTGAATCCTTATAAACAAGCATCGGATCATATGTAGGATCATCTGAGGTAGCCCGCATGGCATCATCCCGCAAACCGCCCATGGATGGTTTGATCGATCAATTTTTAAATTATCTTCTCGTTGAAAAAGGTCTTTCTGCGGCCACGCTGGAATCCTACAGCAGCGATCTGATCAGATACCGGGAATTTTTACAGAAAAACAGCGCTGATTACATTTCTGACGACGATACCCCTTTGATTCTGAAGCATTTGATCGCCCTGCGCAGCGATGGTCTGGGCGCCCGCTCCAGGGCGAGGCATTTGGTGTCGATACGGGGTTTTTACCGATTTGCGGTACAGGAAGGCGTGCTACGGCATGATCCTGCCGGATGGGTCGATTCGCCGAAAACAAATCTCAAACTGCCCGACGTGCTGTCGGTGGAGGAGGTATCCAGGCTGCTGAGCATTCCGGACCCGGGCAAACCTCTCGGAGCCAGAGATGCCGCCATGCTGGAGCTTTTATACGCGTCGGGCCTGCGAGTCTCGGAGTTAGTCAATTTAAAACTGCACAACGTAAATTTGGAAGCCGGTTTTGTGAGGGTTTTCGGCAAAGGCTCTAAAGAACGGGTGGTGCCGATTGGATCGGTTGCCAGGGAAAAAGTTGAATTTTATCTTGAAAATTCACGGAACCTGCTTTTGAAAAAGCAGGTGAGTGCTTACCTGTTTGTCGCCCGGGCGGCAAAACCGATGACCCGCCAAGGGTTCTGGAAATTGCTGCGGCGCTATGGCGATCTGGCAGGTATGGAAAAAAAGATTACACCCCACAGCCTGAGACACTCGTTTGCAACCCACCTGCTGGAGGGAGGCGCCGATCTGAGAGCCGTTCAGGTGATGCTCGGGCACGTCGATATCTCGACCACCCAGATATATACCCACGTCACCCGCAAACACCTCAGCGATTTACACCGGCGCTATCATCCGAGGGGATAATCCGTTTCCATTCGCGCCATGGCGGGATATCGCCGGACGTTTGAGGTCACCACCCTGACCCCTAGTTTGTAAACTAACGTCTTCGCCTAAAGGCAAGGGTTCTTCTCCCATTCCCCCGGTGGGACCATAATAATGAATCCCGTTTGATCAGCAGAAATATTGACATCCGGCGGTTCTAAACTTAAAGTAATCTCTTTTTTGTCGCTTACCTTCAAATCAGATTGCAGCATCAGGGAAAAAGAACGTGTCCATATGCAACATTCGTGAGAATCAATTGGGCTGGTGGCAGCCCGCCGAAAAACAGCCCACACCCGGAATGCATTCATTGAAAGAGGCGCTGCGGCGGGTCAACCATCCTCTTTTTATGGTAGATCTGGACGGCGAGACAGCCGTTTGCAGCGAAGGCACCGCAACCCTCGGACCGTCCAGACCATCCGGGGCGCACGTGCTGCCGCTTCTGGGATACGCGCCCCCATTGCATCCCACAAATTTAGGCGACCCGCAGTTCAAACGGGACCATAACCTTCGTTATGCCTATGTGGCCGGCGCGATGGCCAACGCCATTACCTCCACCGCCATGGTCGAGGAGGTCGGCCGCAACGGAATGATCGGTTTTTTCGGTGCAGCCGGGCTTTTGCCGCCTGAAATCGAAGCCGCCATCGATCGGCTGCAGGCCAGACTGCCTGCCGGTCCCTTCGGGTTCAACCTGATTCACAGTCCGGCGGACCCGGCCCTTGAAACGGCCACGGTGGACCTGTATCTCAAACGTGGTATAAAATTGATCAGCGCCTCGGCCTACCTGGGCCTCACCCTGCCTTTGGTCTATTTTCGGGTCAACGGCATCCATCGCGATGAAATCGGCCGGATCATCTGTCCCGGCAGGATTGTCGCCAAGGTCTCGCGGGTGGAGGTTGCCCGTAAATTCATGGCCCCCCCTCCGGAAAAACTTCTCAAGCAACTGCTCGCCCGCGATCTGATCTCCGCCGAACAGGCCGAACTTGCCGGGTCGGTCCCGATGGCGGAAGACGTGACCGCCGAGGCGGATTCCGGCGGCCATACCGACAATCGCCCCGCCCTGGCACTGTTACCGACCATGCTGGCGCTGCGCGACGAGATAGCGGCGGCCTACGACTACCCGAATCCGATTCGCGTCGGACTCGCCGGGGGCATCGCCACTCCGGATGCAACCGCCGCCGCCTTTGCCATGGGGGCGGCCTATGTGCTCACCGGATCGGTCAACCAGGCCTGCGTGGAAGCCGGCACGTCGGAAACCGTGCGCCAGATGCTGGCCGAAGCCGATCAGGCGGATGTCACCATGGCGCCGGCCGCCGATATGTTCGAAATGGGGGTCAAGCTCCAGGTGCTCAAACGCGGAACCATGTTCGCTCTGCGGGCCGCCAGGCTTTTTGATCTGTATTCACGGTATGGCAGTTATACGGAAATACCGGCCTCCCAGCGCGAAATTCTGCAACGGGACATCTTCAGATCGACCTTCGAGGCGGAGTGGGAGCAAACCAAGATTTTTTTCCGGCAGCGGGATCCGAAACAGATAGAACTTGCCGAAAACAATCCCAAGCACATGATGGCGCTGGTTTTCCGATCCTACCTCGGCCGTTCTTCCAACTGGGCGAAAACCGGCGACCCTTCGAGAAAAATAGATTATCAAATCTGGTGCGGGCCGTCGATGGGCGCCTTCAATCAATGGACCCGAGGCACGTTTCTCGAAGAGCGCGAAAATCGCAAAACCGTCACCGTGGCCATGAATCTGCTGTTCGGCGCTGCCGTGGCAACCCGGGTGAACTGGCTGCGACATCAGGGGATCACCCTGCCCCATGGCGCCGTCAAATCTTGTCCGCTGGAATTATCCGAAATCATGGGACTTCTGGATGAAGCACCGTGAGCCTTATTAATCCAGGCAATTCATGAATTTTTTATACAATCCGCTGATGTTGACGACGCGGTAACTTTCGGTATCATGGCGGCGGAGATGGTCTGCGGCCGGTTCGATAATATATTCGGTAAATTGCAGGCGCCGCGTCCGAACCCCGTCTACGGTCACGACATCATCTCCAAGAATGCCTCTGATCCGGTAGGATAACCCGCTTTCCGACGTATGTTCTGCCGAAGGACCGGCGATGGCGATCTGATATCCGTTTGCATTTGCCAACCGGCTGCCGATCGATTTCGCTGATTTCGAGGTATAAAGATAAAAATCGTGGTCCATCAGCCACTGGCGCAAATCGTTCAATATCTGTTTTGTCTCCGGTATCGAAAATTTCAGTTCTGCCACCAGATGACCGGCAAGCACCACCGTGAACGCTTCATCATGACTGTACTGCCGGGCATAGCCTGACTGCAATCCACCCAGTGGGTCGGGTGATAGAAACTCACGCGTCCAGCGTTTCCATCTCGCAAGATTGACATTGAATTTTCGAGAAAGTTCCCGGCTTGTGTAAAAAGTTATCATCAGATTGATTATAGAGTTGCTATGTCAATATATCAAGTCAATTTTTTTAAACATTCGCTTGCAAAGATTTTATATTGGCTTTATATTAGTGGTTTATAAATCTCCTGCCAGTTTTCACCCAAAAAGCCGGCCGGGAAAGGACCCTGCACGATGCCCGACAACAGCCCGGTGGCCATTATTGGAATGGGGTGTTTGTTTCCGAAATCAGCCGGTCTCA
This sequence comes from uncultured delta proteobacterium, assembly GCA_963774425.1. Lineage (GTDB taxonomy): Bacteria > Desulfobacterota > Desulfobacteria > Desulfobacterales > JAFDCJ01 > JAFDCJ01. Next base: position 50,893 of record CAVZEZ010000004.1, read on the forward strand.
AGCAATTCTGGAAGCTTCTCTATCACGGCCGGGATGCCATAACCGACGTTCCGGATTCTCACTGGTCACCTGACGAATATTTTGACACCGACCCCAAAACTCCGGATCACGTCTACTGCAAACGCGGTGGATTTCTAGACCCCGTCGCCTTCGATCCGGCTGAATTCGGCATTCCCCCCTCTTCTCTGGAAGCCACCGATACTTCCCAACTGCTGGGCCTGCTGGCAGCCAAACGGGCCATGGAAGACTGTGGGTATGATTTCGCCGGAGGCCGGCATTTCGACCGCGACCGAACTTCCGTCATCCTGGGGGTTACCGGAACCCAGGAACTGGCCATTCCCCTGAGCTCCAGACTCGGTCACCCCCGATGGCGCAGAGCCCTGGTGGAGTCGGGGGTGCCGTCGGATAAAATCGAAGAAATTGTTAAAACAATTTCAGGCACCTACGTCCCCTGGCAGGAAAATTCGTTCCCCGGCTTGCTGGGCAATGTCGTGGCCGGCAGAATCAGCAATCGACTGGATTTACGGGGCACCAACTGCGTCGTGGATGCCGCCTGCGCCAGTTCATTGAGTGCCGTCCATCTCGGCATGCTGGAATTATTATCCGGCCGCAGCGATTGGGTGATCACCGGTGGGGTCGACACGCTCAATGACATATTCATGCATATGTGTTTTTCCAAGACGCACACCCTGTCTGCCACCGGAGATGCGCGTCCGTTCTCCACGGACGCCGATGGAACCGTGCTGGGTGAAGGGGTGGGGATTTTGGTATTGCGACGCCTTGCCGACGCTCAGCGCGACGGGAACAGAATCTATGCAGTGATCAAGGGCCTCGGATCCTCAAGCGACGGCAAGGCGCAGAGCATCTATTCACCCAGCGTCGACGGTCAGCTTCGGGCGCTGAGAGCCGCCTACCGCAATGCCGCTGTCGATCCTGCGACCATCGATCTGATCGAAGCCCATGGTACGGGTACCCGGGTGGGAGACAAGGTCGAGTTTACCGCCCTGAACCAGTTTTTTTCCGAATCCGGGGTCAACGGCCGCAAATGTGCCCTGGGGTCCGTCAAATCCATGATCGGCCATACCAAAGCCGCTGCCGGCGCCGCCGGACTGATTAAAACCGCCCTCGGCCTTTACCATAAGGTATTGCCCCCCACCCTCAAAGCCGAGATACCGGATCCGGGTCTTGGCATCGGCAACAGCCATTTTTTCGTGAATTCAACGACGCGTCCCTGGTTTTCGGAAAGCGGCCGGCCCCGCAGAGCCGGGGTGAGTGCATTTGGTTTCGGAGGCAGCAACTTTCACATCGTCCTGGAAGAATATGACCCGGCGAAAAAGAACGTATCCTGGGACGGAACGGTTGAAATTCTGGCATTTTCCGCTGAACGCAAACAGGATCTGGTCAACCGCCTGACTGCGTTTCGAGACCGGCTTGAATCCGGTTTATCGGTGGATGAATTCGGTGCCCGGGCGGCTGAAACCCGACAGAACTTTGCGGCCGAACATGCCCACCGCCTGTTGCTGGTTTACGAAGATGATATCCGGAGTGAAGATCTGTGCAGCCGGGCGCTGGAAGCGCTGAATACCGGCTCTGGGACCCTACCTCCCCTGTCGGGAAATATCCACATCGGCGGTCCGCAAAAGCCGGGCAAGCTGGCTCTCGTATTCCCCGGACAGGGAAGCCAGTATCTCGGAATGGGACGCGATATGGTCTGCCTCTTCCCCCAGGCCATGCACGTGCTGGAGCAAGCCGCACGAAAATTCAAGCATACGACGCCTCTGACCGAGTTGATTTTCCCGCCACCGGCCCAAACGGCTGCCGAAAGGCAAGCACAGGAATCCTCCCTTAAAAGAACCGAGGTCGCCCAGCCGGCCATCGGCGCCGTCAGTCTGGCCATGCTGAAAGTATTGCAGAATTTCGCCGTCACCCCCGACGCCGTATGCGGACACAGCTTCGGGGAGTTGACGGCGCTGTGCGCCGCCGACTGGATCGACGAACAGGCGCTGCTGAATCTGGCGATTATCCGGGGCGATCTCATGGCCGCTGCGGGAGCAAACAACCGGGCGGTTCAGGGGGCCATGCTGGCGGTGCAGGCTCCATTGGATGACCTGGAGGTGCTGGTTGCAGATTCATCCGGCCGCCTGGTCATCGCCAATCGCAACAGCCCGCTTCAGGGTGTCCTGTCCGGGCCGTTATCCGCCATCACCGAAATAGAAGATATATGCAGACAGCGAAACATCCCGGCGGTCAGGCTGCCGGTCTCCACGGCGTTTCACAGCGAACTGGTCAAAGACGCCGTCCAACCCTTTCTGGAAGCCTTACAAGGACTGCCGCTGAATCCGGGCCCCGTTCAGGTCTTTTCCAATACGACCGGCCGGGCCTATCCGGGCGACCCGCATGAGGCCCGCATCCTGTTGGCCAATCAATTGGCCTGCCCCGTCCAATTCATCGACGAAATTGAAAATTTGTTCAATTCGGGAGTCCGAACTTTTGTGGAAATCGGCCCCGGGTCGGTTCTGACCGGGCTGATTTCAACCATCCTGCGGGACCGCCGGTTTACCGCCGTAGCGCTGGATGCCTCCCGGGGAAAATCCAATGGCGTGGCCGACCTCGGCCGGATGCTATGCCGGCTGGCCGCCCTTGGTTATCCAGTGGCCCTGACCGAATGGGAAACCTCCCCGGCGACGCTGCCCAAATCACGCATGCATGTCATGCTCAGCGGCACCAACTACACCCATCGGAACGCTGCAGCCGGCAATCCAGAAACCAGCCGCGAAACACCCCCCAAAGCAAAAACAAACCCTGAGACTGAAGCCGGACATTTGCAGACGGCAGACGCTTATCAAACGGCGCCATTGATCGCCGCACGGAATGATTCACCCCGTTTCAGCCAACCATCCAAACCTCAAAAAAAGAAACTTCCGCCGGGAGCTCCCGTTTACCAGCCATCCGGCGGTTTGAAATCTTCCGGACAAACCCGGCAAACTGAAGACACCATGAACCATGACCAAGACAGACGATCGGAACTTGTTCTCGATGCCCTGAAAGTCGTTTCTCAGGGTTTGCAGTCGATGCAAAATCTTCAAACTGAAACGGCCCGTGTCCATCAAAAGTTTCTGGAAGTCCAGACAGAGGCTAACCGGACGCTGCAGGAAATGATGAAAAACACGCAGCGGCTGGCAGAGTCTTCCCTGGGGATTGATACCACGCTGATCCAAGCGGCTTCCAGCCCGCGGGAGCCGGTGGCGCCGCCCCGTGATAGCGGCCGGCGGAACAGCGAACCGTCATCGGAGGCGACGTCGCCTCCAGCCGGATACGCTGCGGTTCCGATCGCCCGCGACGAGCGAAACACACTCGGATCCGCTGCCGATCAAATTCCCGAGGGTGCCGCCAACGGGTATGCACAGGATGCAGCCGAGGATACCCGTCAGGAAGAACACGCGGTCGCCGTTCAATCGAACCGGAGCAAAATCGAAGAAACGATATTGGAGGTCGTTAGGCAACTGACCGGCTATCCGGTGGAAATGCTCGGTCTGGATATGGATATCGAGGCCGAATTGGGCATCGACTCCATCAAACGGGTGGAAATCCTGTCGACCCTTGAAGAAAGACTGCCCGATTTGCCCGCCGTGTCCCCGGAAATTATGGGGACTTTAAAGACCCTGGGACAAATTGCCGAATTCCTTGCCGGAACTGCCGAAAAGCCGGTAGACCGGGTGCAACCCACCGTTTCAGATTCCGGACCGGTGGATGCCGGGGATACGGATGCGGCGGGCTCTGGTCTTGTCGCCCCCGACGGGATCACCACAGCCATCCTGGAGGTCGTCAGCCAGCTGACCGGTTATCCGGCGGAAATGCTGGGTCTGGACATGGATATCGAAGCCGAGTTGGGCATCGATTCCATTAAACGGGTGGAAATCCTGTCGGCGCTTGAGGAGAGATTACCCGATCTGCCGCCTGTTTCTCCGGAAATCATGGGAACCCTGAAAACCCTGGGACAAATCGGCGGACACCTGAGCGCGTCGGTCGACCACATATCCGTACAGCAGGCGCCCGCCAAGGATGACCATGCGGTGAATAAGGCCGCCATTGCCGCTGATCGGCCCGACCTGCCGCAGCAGGTCGGATCGACGCAGGCAGGGGTGCAAGCTACCGCCATCCCCCGCAAAGTGGTCACCGTGGTGGAAGCACCGGAGATTGCCGCTTCACCCCTGTCGATCGCTTCAAACCGGCAAATATTTGTGACCGAGGATAACACCGGCCTGTCGGAACATATCGTTGCGGAACTGGAAAAAATCGGCCTGAACGCCGTGAAAATTCCGCTGGCCGCCCGGCGCCGTCAAGGGCAATTTTCCGGAACGGCGGCAGGCCTGGTGATCGTGCAGGATCCTGAATCTTGCGATATGGAACAGGACCTGATGGATGCTTTTATACTCGTCCAGCAACTGGCATCCGACCTGCTGGAATCCGCCGATAAGGGCGGCGCCTTGCTGGCGACCGTCACCCGGTTGGACGGTGCATTCGGCTTCAAACGGGTTCAATTGGACCATCCCCTACAGGGTGGCCTGGCCGCGCTGGCCAAAACGGCCGCGGTCGAATGGAAACATGTCTGCTGCCATGCCATCGACATCGCCATGAATCCGCAGGATCCGGCTGAAGCCGCCGCGGCAGTCGTACGGGAAATCCTGAATCCGGGGCCGATTGAAATCGGTTTAGCGGCCGGACACCGCTGCACGCTGACCTTGAAACCCGATTCCCATTCGGCCGGTCGTCTGAATCTGAATCCCGGCGATGTGGTTGTTATCAGCGGCGGCGCCAGAGGAATTACCGCCGCCGCGTCGCAAAAACTTGCCGGGCGCAGCCCGCACCTGCGCCTGATCCTGCTGGGTCGATCGCCACAGCCCGCCGTTGAACCGCCCTGGTTGGCTTCCCTGACGGATGAAGCCGCCATAAAAAGAGCCCTGTTGGCGCATGAGTTTCGCGATCGGATACCATCGCCGGTTGAAATCGAGGCCGCCTTTAAAGCCCGGATGGCAAACCGTGAAATAGGCCGCAACCTCGTGGCATTGCAGGCGGCCGGTGCAGAGGTTCACTACCATCCGGTGGATATACGCGATTTGGAAGCCGTGCGAACCGCCATCGATGCGGTCCACTCGCAACACGGGGAAATCGCCGCCGTTATCCATGGTGCCGGTATATCGGAAGATCGTCTGATCGTCAACAAGACCCCGGAACAATACCGAAGGGTTTTTGATACCAAAGTCAAAGGGTTGCAGAATTTACTGCTGGCCACCCAGGACGACGACTTGAAATATCTGGTGATCTTTTCCTCGATTGCGGCGCGGTTCGGCAATCAAGGTCAGGTGGACTATGCCATGGCCAATGAAGCGGCCAACAAGATCGCCCAGGCCGAATCATACCGACGAACCGCGTGTCGGGTGATCGCCGTCAACTGGGGTCCCTGGGAAGGCGGAATGGTGACTCCCGGATTGAAACGAGAATTCGAACGCCGGGGTATCCGTCTGATTCCCACGGATCAGGGCGCCGAATGCCTGATCCATGAGATGGCGACCGAGCGGCCTGCCGCTGTGGAGGTCGTCCTCGGTGCCGAACTCGCCGAATCCGTCGGCGATGTCAGCCAAAAGCCGAAACGCCCCACCCTGGTGAAATCCGATGCATCCGTCAAAAAGAGGCGGTTTGATCTCTGCTTTGAACAGGAAATCGATGTCAGACAGTATCCGATTCTGAATTCCCATATCATTGACGATAAACCCGTGGTGCCGTTGGCATTGATAATGGAATGGTTTGCCCATGGCGCCCTGCATCAAAATCCGGGCCTGATCTTAAACGGGCTGGATGATATTCGAGTGCTCAAGGGGATTCGCCTGGAGCATGGAAAGCACGTGGTTCGGCTATTTGCGGGTAAACTTGAGAAGCGGGACGGATTCTATGAAGTTGCCGTTGAGTTGAGAGGCCGGGAATCCGGATCCGAACTGATACATTGCAGAGCCACGGCCGTCTTGAGCGATCATGACCTCACGCCCCCTGTCCATCGATTTGCCGATAGCGGAACAAACGAACCTTATAAACGTGAAGTATCTGAAATATATGATAATATTCTATTTCACGGTTCCCAACTCCAAGGTATTCGCAAGGTCGTGAGCTGTTCTCCCCAGGCAATGGCGGCCCACGTTTCAACGGCCCCCGGACCCCGGGAGTGGATTTCCACGCCCTTGCGCGAGCGCTGGATTGCCGACCCGCTGGTTCTCGATTGCGCTTTCCAGATGGCGACGCTGTGGTGTTTCGAACAAAAAGGAGCGGTTTCGCTGCCAAGCTATGCGGCGTCATACCGCCAGTATCGGAATCAGTACCCTTCAGACAGCGTGAAAGTGATCATGAAAACCAGTGAGGCTGCAAGTCACAAGATGCGGGGAGAATTTACTATTCTGGATTCAAATGACATGATCGTGGCCACCCTGTCCGGTTATGAAGCCATCATGGATGCCGCCTTGATAAAGGCGTTCAAATCCCGATATAGCGCTTTGGGCTGAAGCGCGAAAATTGTCAACTCCGGCCCCCGGGCACTACGGTGCCGCTGACGTCCAGGACGGGCTTCGCTAAACCCTGTCGGTTTTTGCAGGAATGCCGCAGAAATCTATGGCTTCGATCGTCGCAACGAAGCTCTTGCAAGGCTGACAGTATTTCTTCGGCTTTCCCCTTCCGCTCCAGAGCAGCTTCATGCGATGGGAGCAGCCGCACTTCGGGCAGATGCACTCGACCGTCAGGCTTTCCTGTTCAATGTCCTCGCCGGTGAAATCCCAGCTTTTCTCTTCCCCTAAACATTGGCTGTTGCTGATTGCAGGCATGTCCATTCCTCTCTTTTGGTTGCCCTAGGGTTGCATAACACCTTTGTTCCGGCCTAAACCGATGTCATAAAGAGACTTACCCTCAGGCGGTCCCGGATACCGATCTCCGGCGACACGGGGTGTCGAAAACAACCGGGCATATTTTCCGCCTGATCAACGCTCACCTCCTTTTCGTATTATTATATTTCTCGATCAGATCGTAGATGGCTTCTTCCAGCAAGCTTCCAATGGGTTTATCCTCATCAACTGCAAGATGCTTCAGCGCCTTGAGACAATCAACATCGATTCTGGTGGAAAACGTCTTTTTTTCAGCCATGCCAAAATTATTACAACGTTTCTTTCTTTATTTCAAGAATTATTTTTAATCAAGATTAATTTTTATTACATAAAATTATATATTTTTTTTATAGGTGTAATTTATATTGTAATCTTATATTTAATTAATTCCTACAATCTGACTGTTGAATTAATTTTTAACTCCGGTTATATTCCGGCTTTCGATTGAATTCGCATGGATATAGTTCATTACAGCGCCGCCCGGCGAAAGGACCGCCGCTCTGATCAAGAAAGAAACATTTTAAAGTGTGGAGATCAAAGATAATGATTCACGAAAACACTTTCGATGTCATCGTCGTGGGAGCAGGCCCCGCAGGGACAACGGCAGCCTATTTGCTGGCCTCAAAGGGTTTCAGCGTTCTTATTCTTGATGAGAAGGTCTTTCCCAGAGACAAGCTTTGCGGCGGACTTTTGACTTACAAGACCACGCACCTACTCGATTTTCTATTCAAAACACCGCTGGACTTCCTGAAGTTCCGGCAGGTCATTTTTTTCAGCAATAATGAGTACGCGGTCGCCTACAGGTCCGGCAAGTCGTTGCAGGGGCGCCTGCAATATCCGTTTCATTTTACGGAGCGCAGGGTATATGATGATTTCTGGCTGAAACTGGCCTGCCAGGCGGGGGCCGAATTCAGACCCGGCGAAAAAGTGACCGCTGTTGACCGTTCCAGCCGGAAAGTGTCGACAGCCAATGGCAATGAATTCTACGGTAAATTCATCTTCGGTGCCGACGGTGCGCTCAGCAAAGTCAGAAAATCGCTATCATTGAAAAAAGCGATGGGAACGCAATGGAGAACGAACCTGGCGACCGCCTTGGAAGTATTTATCTCCGAGGAAGCATCGCCTGACCTTCCGAACCACCCCCAATTATTCTTTGGCTATATCCCCTGGGGGTATGCCTGGTATTTCCCTGGAAAAAAACAGCGGATTGCAGGAATATGCGGATTAAATACCAGAGCCGGAAAATTGTTGAAAGGCGGCTTCAATAACTTTTTAAATTCACTGCCGGTATCCCCGGCTCAAATTTCATCGGTTAGAAGTCATGCCCTGCCCTATGGCAATTATATGACCAAGCCCGGATGCGGGCGGGTATTGTTGCTGGGTGATGCCGGCGGTTTGGCGGACCCCATGCTGGGTGAAGGAATCTACTATGCCCACAAAAGCGCGCAACTGGCCGCAAATGCAGTTATAAAATATCACCGTGAGCCGGCGGCCGTTTTGAAATCGTACACCGATCATCTCAATCGGGATATCATTGCGGAACTCAGAATCGTCCGCCTCGCCCGTCACGTCGTCTTCTCGCTGCCGGGAAAATGGCCGTACAGGGTGCTTGCATCCCTGCATAAAATGATGCCTCGAAAATGTGAAGAGCTGGTTCAGGGTCAACGCTCGCTGAAAAGACCGTTGAACAAGATACCGATAAGGCAAACTCAATGAATCGGGGGAATTTCTCGCCGACTTGCAGGCCCGCGGGAGTTACGGGAGAACTTCAGCGCTGATGCCCGGAGGCGGGTCGTTGCCGCCTGCCGGATTTTATTGCCTACCCGGGGGATGGGAGGAAAACCGTCGCCATTGGGCGATGACGTGAGTTAAATAGCTGATGATCGACAAGATTCAAGGGATCGAGGGTCCAGGGATTCAAGCAAAGGCTTGACCGGTCTTTTCACTTGGACCCTTAAATCCTTGAATCCCCGCCTTCGGCTTCAGCCGAGGGCAGTTGACTTTTTCCGGTATGAACCGTATCGCTGAAGTACTTCGGAATTTTACAGACTGGAGTTACTTTCAGGCATCAGGCAATAACGTAGACGCCCCTCCCGGATTTTTTTATTCTGCCTTGTTTGCCGGCTCTGAAAACAATATTTCTAACCTTCTTATCATCGAATCCGGTTTCCTTTTTTATCGTGGGGACGTCGACTCCCTCATTGAATCGCTTTATAACTTCCAACACCTGATCTGTTGCGGAATCTCCGGAGTCTTTAGCCGCTGCCGTCTTAATCCGCGCCGCGTCCTTTTTAGTGGAATCGGCCTCGACCGGTGCTGTGGCGGCGGTTTTCCTTGGAGCCCTTTTCGACGAGGCTTTTTTCGGCGAATTGCCTTTCTCTATCGACTTGATTACGGAAGCCATCATCTTTTCAATTTTTTTAACCTCTTTTTTTAGCGCTGCCAGATCTTTTTTCGTAATCGCCATATTCGCTATCCTCCTGAATCACTTTTCTGCATTGGCTTTTAGGGTTCACGAAAAAACTGATTCACAATGTTGATACGACAATGACTTACTACTTCAGAGCAGAAGTTTTGTCAAGCGATCTATCGAAACGAAAAGCATTCCGCTACTCAACTTTTTTTAGTTTGTTTTATTGCCGCTTGCCTTGCCGGTCCTGATAAGCTATAGTTGCAGATTTATCAGTAAAATCATACAGTCATTACGTTAAATGAACTCAAAGCGTCCAATAGCAGTTGTCGGTATGGGTGGACTGTTTCCGGGGGCCGGAAACATTGAAACCTTCTGGCAAAACATCCTGAACCGGGTGGATACCTCGGGTGAAGTGCCCGCCTCTCGCTGGGGGATCGCTCCGGATGTGATGTATCATCCGCAGCCCCAAGCGGACAAGGCCTATTCAAAGCGCAGTCATCTGATTACCGACTTCAGGTTCGATTCCGAGGGTTTTACAATCGACCCCCATCTGCTGGCCGAATTGGATCCCCTGTACCACCTCGTACTGCATGTCGGCCGGGATGCGGTTGGCGGCCTCCCGCCCGATTCGTTGAATCGCCGGCGCACCGGAGTTATTCTGGCAGCCATCGCCCTGCCGACCGAGACGGCATCCAGAGTCACAACCCGTATATTAGGTTCCATTTTCGAAGAGAAACTATTTGGCGCCCCGGCCCGGGATCTATTTAACACCGATCCTGCTCATCCCGAACCGGCGGGATTTTCCCGTGCCGCCTACCTGTCCAGCCGGGTGACCGGCCTGCCCGGGGCTATCCTTGCCCGGGCGCTGGATCTCGGCGGTGGAAGCTTTACGCTCGATGCCGCCTGTGCATCTTCGATTTTTGCCATCAAGCTGGCCTGTGATGAACTGCAGTCCGGGCGTGCCGACGCCATGCTGGCCGGGGGTGTATCGCGGCCGGATTGCCTTTTTACGCAGGTCGGTTTCAGTCAATTAAGGGCCCTGTCTCCTTCCGGACGCTGCGCCCCCTTCGATGAAAGCGCCGACGGCCTGGTGGTCGGTGAAGGTGCCGGCATGCTGGTTTTAAAGCGACTGGCGGATGCCCGGCGGGACGGAGATCCGATTTACGGTCTGATTCACGGCATCGGCCTTTCCAACGACCTGGGAGGCAATCTGCTCGCACCCGACAGTGAAGGCCAGGTGCGCGCCATGACCGCAGCCTATAAATCCTGTGGCTGGTCCCCCCATGACATCGATCTGATCGAATGTCACGGCGCCGGAACCCCCTTGGGGGATCTGACGGAACTGCGCAGTCTGAATAAGCTGTGGGGAGACTCCGGCTGGACCCAAAACCAGTGCGCCATCGGTTCGATAAAATCCATGATCGGACACCTGCTGACCGCCGCCGCCGCCGCGGGATCGATTAAAACCCTGCTGGCGCTGCACCACAAAACTTTGCCGCCTTCGCTGAACTTCGCCCTGGCCCCGCCGGATAGCCCCTTGCACAATGGACCTTTTCGAGTGCTGACCCAGCCCGAGCCCTGGCGCCGCAGTCAACCGGACCGCCCACGGCGAGCAGCGATAAGCGCTTTCGGGTTTGGCGGAATCAATGCCCATTTACTGCTGGAGGAATGGGACTTGAATGCGGAAAGCGGAATGGGGATGGCGGAACAAAAACCGGCCATATTCATTCATACATCTGATATAGAAATAAGCCGGGAGACAATCTCCGGGTCGGATGGTTCCGGCGATGCTTCCCCTCCGCATTCCGCATTCCGACTTCCCCCTTCCGACGTCGCCATCACCGGGATGGCAACCGCTTTCGGTTCGGTCAATACGCTGCGTGAATTTCAGGAACTGATCTTTAACGGCCGATCCAACATCCGTCAACGTCCGAAACACCGCTGGAAGGGTTGTGATCGGGCCGCAGACCAATGGCTGGGCACCCCTTCATTGACCGGCGGATTTTGTGACCGGGTCGTTGTGGCACCCGGGGAATTTCATATCCCGCCCAAGGAAATCCCCGATATCCTGCCTCAGCAATCGTTGATGCTTCAGGTGGCCGCCGCTGCCATGCGGGATGCCGCGCTCACGCTGCGACAGGAACGACGGGAAATGGGCACCGTCATCGGTATTGACTTCGACTTTGAAGCCGCCGATTTTTGTTTGCGCTGGCATCAGTACCATTTGATCGACCGCCAGGTGCATGAACTCGGCTGGCACCCCTCCGATGCCGAAAAAAAGGAATGGCTGGCATCCTTGAAGGATGCCTGTGGCCCACCGCTGACCGCCACCCGCACCCTGGGAGCGTTAGGTGCCATCACGGCCAGCCGGATTGCGCGCGAATTCCGACTCGGCGGTCCGAGTTTCGTGGTTTCCTGTGATGCGGCCTCCGGGCTCAAGGCCCTGGACATCGCCGTCAGGGCTTTGCAGCAGGGAGAGGCCGAATCCTATCTGGTGGGCGCCGTGGATTTCAGCGGCGATCTCCGCAATATCATTTTAAAACACGGCAGAGGTGGATTTTCGCGGCAGCGGCAGGTGCGTCCCTTCGATCAGGCCGCCGACGGCATTCTGCCCGGCGAAGGCGCCGCCGCCCTGATCCTCAAGCGTCTGGATCACGCAATCGCCGATCATGACAGAATTTATGCCGTCATCAAGGGAATCGGCGCCGCCGGCGGAGGCGGCATCGAACCGGATTTGCCGACCCAAACGGCCTATATGCGTTCCCTCTCCCGCTGCTGCCGCGATGCCGCTGTCGCGCCTCAGGCGATTGATTTCATAGAAACCCACGGCAGCGGTCAGCCGGCCGAAGACAATCTGGAAACCGAGGCGCTGCACGCGGTGATGGAAAATCGACGGATTCCCTGTGCCGTGGGGTCCACCAAACCCAACATCGGCCACACCGGGGCTGCCGCCGCGCTGGCTTCGGTGGTCAAAACCGCTTTGTGCCTGTATCATGAAATCATCCCGCCGCTGGCCAGTTTCACCAAACCCGGCAGCTCCCGCTGGCATCAGCATAAATTCCACCTCCCGCGTTACCCGCAATTCTGGCAGCGGGACCGCAGGGACGGGGTGCGCCAAGCCCTGGTGGGTTCCCTGACCCCCGACGGCAACTGCATGCATGTCTTGCTGGCCGGTTTTGAATACGAAACCCGGAATAATTTGCAGGCCGATATCATCGGCCGCGCGGCACGGGAAAGACAGCGGCCGCTGGGATATCAGAGGGCCGGTCTTTTTACGGTTTCAGGCAATGACCGAAAATCCCTGTTGGCCGGACTGGAGAGACTGGACCGGCATATTGAAGGACACTCCGCCGAGGCGGATGGTATCCGCCGCGATGTCGACAACGAAGCCCTGGAAGAAACCGCCCGCAACTGGTATTTAAAAAACGATGGCCACTGCAATGATAAATCGGCCCTGTCGATCGCGGCTGATGATCGCCGACAGTTAAAAACGCTGATCGTGGAAGCCCGCGAGGCGGTTTTAGCGGAGCATCCCTGCAGACTGAAGGGAACGGGCGGCATTCATTATTCACCGCATCCGTTGGGAAAGTCCGGTGAACTGGCCTTCGTTTTCCCGGGATCGGGCAATCATTATCTGGGTATGGGACGAGACATCGGGGTGCACTGGCCCCAGATTCTGCGTGACATGGATTCCCAAACCCTGCAGTTGAGGACCCAGCTCCTGCCGGAATACTTCGTTCCCTGGCGGGTGTCCTGGGAACCGGGCTGGCAGAAATCGGCCCATGAGCGCATCATCTCGGATCCGCTGACCATGATTTTCGGCCAGGTGGCCCACGGATCCGTGATGGCCGGACTGATGGCGTGGTTCGCCATCGCTCCGTCGGCCGTCATCGGATACTCCCTGGGTGAATCGGCAGCCAACTTTGCCATGGGAGTGTGGCCGGAGCGCGGGGAAATGCTGCAGCGCATGAAAAAGACGAAGCTGTTCTCCACCGAATTGGCCGGCCCGTGTTCGGCCGCCCGCAAGGCCTGGAATCTCGCCCCCGAAGAACCTGTGGACTGGTGTGCGGCCGTGGTCAACCGCCCAGCTCCGGCCGTCCGCCAAATCGTTTCCCGGTTTGGCACCGCCCGCCTGTTGATCGTAAACACGCCGTCCGAATGCGTCATCGGCGGCCGCCGGCAGGATGTGCAGGCGGCCATAAAAGAGCTGGCATGTGAGGCCGTTTATCTGGACGGCGTCGTGACGGTGCATTGCGACGCCCTCCAACCGGTAGCGGAAGCATACCGGGAATTGCATGTTTTTCCTACCCGCCAACCGGAAGGCATCCGCTTTTACAGCTGCGCCCGCGGCCGCGCGCTGCAGCTGACATCCGGCAATACCGCCGACTCCATCCTCGAACAGGCCCTGCATGGGTTTGATTTTACCGCCACGGTACAACAGGCCTATCGGGAAGGGGTGCGCATCTTTCTGGAAATGGGCCCCGCTGCCTCGTGCACCCGCATGATCGGCAGCATCCTGAAAGACAAACCCCATATAGCGCTTTCAGCCTGCGTTCGGGGCGAAGACGATTACACGACGATCATCAAGGCGCTGGCCGCCTTGACCGCCGAACGGGTGCCGGTGGACCTCGCCAAACTCTATGGTAACGCATCCTACGCCCCGCAGATGCTGGAATCCACAGCCGAAAGCCCCCATGGTAGGATCACGATTCGAGTCGGCGGAAAAGCCCTTTCCCCTGCCCTTCCGCTTGGATATAAGCAGCAACAAGGATTGCAGGAACGAAAGCAAAGCCCGGAAACGATGTGTTTGCCGGCGGCCGCTGGGCGCAAATCGACGGACGTCGGTGCGCCGCATGGCGGCCGCCTCCAAAATGACCGCCTCAAGGAGCCGCAAACCAAGCGGGCGGCCGGTGCTGCCGGGATGTTCTCGGATGTGATCGTCACCGCCGCGGACATTACGAAAGCCACCGCCGCGGTCCATCGCCGGTACCTGGATTTCGCCAGTGATCTGACCCGGAACTATGGCAGGACCTTTGCCCTGCAGACCCGACTTCTCGAACAGGCCGTCACCCGGGATCCAAATTCCCGGCTGTCTTCCAATTTCCTCATTCCGCAGTCCGACTTCCGCAGTCCGACTTCCGGCTTCCGCAGTCCTTCCCCCCCTGCCGTCTATTCGCGTGACGCCTGCCTCGAATTCGCCCGGGGCTCCGCAGCGAATGTCCTGGGGCCTGAATTCACTGTGGTCGACGGTTACGCGGCCAGAGTGCGGCTGCCGGACGAACCCTTGATGCTGGTAGATCGCATTCTGGCGGTTGAAGGCGCTAAAGGAACCCTGGGTCCCGGACGGATCGTCACCGAACATGATGTTCGGCCCCAGGCATGGTATCTGGATGGCGGCCATGCCCCGGTTTGTATATCCGTCGAAGCCGGTCAGGCCGACCTGTTTCTCTGCGCGTATCTGGGCATCGACCTGATCGTCAAGGGCAAACGGACCTACCGGTTGCTGGACGCTGCCGTCGAATTTCATCGCAGCCTGCCCGTACCGGGCGAGACGGTGCGCTATGACATTCGGATCCACAAGTTCATCCGCCAGGGCGATACCTATTTGTTTCTTTTCAGCTTCAAGGGATTTATCGGCGACACACCCCTTATCACCATGACCGACGGCTGTGCCGGGTTTTTCACCGAGTCGGAAGTCAGAAATTCCGGCGGAATCATCCTCACCGGCGATGACACCGCTCCCAGCGCCGGCAAAACGGCCGACGGCTGGATACCGCCGGTGGCCATGCAAATCGAAAGTTATGATGAGGCATCGCTGCAGGCATTGCGCGCGGGGGATGCGGCCGCCTGCTTCGGCGATGGCTTTCAGGACATCGTTTTACCCGATTCGCTCCGGCTTCGGGGGGGCCGCATGAAACTGATCGACCGCATCCTCGAGCTCGATCCCCATGGCGGCCGATATGGTCTGGGGCGAATCCGGGCCGAAGCCGATATCCATGCCGACGACTGGTTTTTGACCTGCCACTTCGTAGACGACAGGGTCATGCCCGGAACGCTGATGTATGAGTGTTGCGCCCACACCCTGCGGGTGTTGATGCAGCGCATGGGCTGGATTACCGACAAAGCGGGGGTTTGCTACGAACCGGTCATCGGGGTTCGCAGTGTATTAAAATGCCGCGGCCCGGTCACCCCCCATACGCGTCGGGTCGTCTATGAAGTCGAAGTAAAGCAGATCGGCTATACACCGCAGCCCTACATGATCGCCGATGCTCACATGTATGCCGACGGCGACCGGATCGTTCTGTTCAGGGATATGTCCATGCAGATGAGTGGTATTACCCGGGACGAAATCGACGCGTTTTGGCGCAAAAAGGCTGTAAATTTCCGACGGCCGTCGACAGCACCGGAAGCCGCCGCCGTGTTCGACCGCGGCCGGATTCTGGAATTTACGGCCGGAAGTCCCGCGCGTGCCTTTGGAGACCGCTATGAACCCTTCGAAAGGGATCGGTTCATCGCCCGGCTGCCCTGTCCGCCTTTTTTGTTTATCGACCGGATCATGCGGGTCGATCCCGATCCCTGGAAACTTGAACCGGGCGGATGGATCGAGGCCGAATACGATATCCGTCCGGATGCCTGGTACTTCAGGGCCGAACGCTCCCCGGCGGCTCCGGTCAGCATTATCCTGGAAATCGCCTTGCAGCCCTGCGGCTGGCTGGCGGCTTACATGGGATCGGCCCTCAAAAGCGAAAAAGATCTACGGTTCAGAAATCTCGGTGGAAACGCAACCCTGTATCAGGAGCTCTTCGCGGATTTCGGGACAGTATCTCTCAAAACGCGCCTGACCAAAGCCGCCGATGCAGGGGACATGATTATCGAACATTTTGACTTTGAGCTATGGCACCAGGATCAACAGCTATATGCCGGCAACACCTATTTCGGCTTTTTTAGCACGCAAACACTGGCGGTTCAGGAAGGCATCCGTGATGCCGACCGCAAGCGGCATACCCTATCGCCGGCGGACTCGCAGCGCAGTCGGGATCACACATTCGTGGACCGGCACCCTTTAGCGCCCAGCGATCCGGAAACCGACCCTCCCCGGGGTCTGTCCCTGCCGGCCCGGGCCATTCGCATGATCGACCGCATCGATGTCTGCCTTCCGGACGGCGGCCCCGCGGGATTGGGCTTTATCCGGGGAAGCAAGGTCATCGATCCGCGGGAATGGTTCTTCGACGCTCATTTTTACCAGGATCCGGTCCTGCCGGGGTCACTGGGCATCGAATCGTTCATCCAGTTGCTCAAATATTTTGCCAGGTTGCGCTGGCCGGAGCTGACAGCCGGCCGCCGGTTCGGCCTTTTGCGGGGAACGCGTCACGATTGGACCTATCGGGGTCAAATTTTGCCCCATAACCGTTTGGTCACGGTGGAAGCCGCGGTCACCGGGGTTACGGAAACACCGGTCCCGACGATAACTGCCTCCGGATACCTGGAGGTCGACGGGCTTTGCATTTACCAATTGGACAACTTTGGAATAGAGTTGGTGGAGCGGTGAAGGTGACTTGTTGGGTGCCAAGCAATTTTCAGCAGCAACCCTGAGTTATAGGGACGCAACTGGCGGGTTTCAGGTGTCAGGTTTCAGGTGTCAGGAATCGGATATATCCTGGCGGCCGGAAATTAAACTATAACATACCCATGAAATGGGGTATGGGTGGTCTGCTAATGTGTAAGGGAGAAAATAGGGGATTCAAATTTATCAGACGGGTCGATTTCTTGCGCCGTTTTTGCTGAAACCTGACACCTGACGCCAACAGTCTTATAAACATCTTGTCAGAAAAGCGGCTTTAACGCCTCTATGGAATAGATAAACCATTATGCGATACACCCACGTCTACATCGATGCATTCGGCTACGAACTGCCGCCGAATGTCGTCACTTCGGAGGAATTGGAGCAGCGCCTGGAACCGCTTTACAAAACGCTCCATTTTCAGAAAGGACAACTGGAAGCACTCACCGGCATCCGGGAACGGCGCTTCTGGAATCCGGGCTTTAAAATGCACGAGGGCGCCATCCGGGCCGGGAAAAAAGCCCTGAACGCTTCCGGCATCCCGATTGAGGACGTGGGCATGCTGGTCTACGGCGGCGTCTGCCGGGACAATCTGGAACCGGCCACCGCCTGCGCGGTTTCCAATGGCCTGGGCCTCGGACCTGAAGCCCAGGTTTACGATGTTTCCAATGCCTGCCTGGGTATTTTAAACGGAATGGTTCAGGTCGCCAATGCGATCGAACTCGGACAGATTCGCGCCGGGCTGATCCTTTCCTGCGAATCCGCCCGCCAGATCATCGACACCACCATCGACCGCTTGCTGCAAACGGCAAGCATGGAAGTTTTCAAAAAAACGATCGCCACACTGACCGGCGGTTCCGGTGCGGTGGCGGTCCTGCTGACCCACAGCTCGCTTTCCGCCAGCGGTCATCGCATTCTGGGCGGGGTGGCCAAAAACGCCGCCGCCTTTCATGAACTGTGCGTGTGGGGTCCGGATACCGGCATTCCGGCCAGCGGTCTGCACATCATGGAAACCGACTCGGTCGGTGTTTTAAATAACGGCGTACGCCTGGGCATCGATACCTTTGCCGCTTTTCGAAGTGAATTGGGCTGGGCGGAGGGCACGCCGGACAAGACGATTTGTCATCAGGTCGGCTCCACCCATCAGCAGACGATTCTCAATTCCATCGGGTTGCCCGTGTCGAGGGATTTCACCACTTTTCGGCATCTGGGCAACATCGGTACCGTTTCATTGCCGATCACCGCCGCCATTGCCGCTGAAAGAGAATTTCTGCTGCCCGGCGACCGGGTCGGATTTCTGGGAATCGGCAGCGGCCTCAACTGCCTGATGCTGGGAATTCACTGGTAGAATAAACGGAGGACAAGGGACAAAAGATGAACGTAGGAACATACGATGGACGATGGACGAAAGGCGAGTGGTGATGATTCGTCCATCGTCCGAGCGCAGCGGTCGTCCATTGTACCCTCGGTTTTATCGCCTCCAACGGCTGCAGGCCCTAACGATCCAAACGAACTCAACGAACCAAGCGAACCAATGAAAAACAAACCCGTGGACATATCGCAATTTCGGCACCTTTATCCGTTCACCTCCCACTATTTCGATTTAAACGGCCTTGGATACCATTATGTCGATGAAGGTGCCGGCGAGCCGGTGGTGATGGTTCACGGCAATCCGACCTGGTCGTTTTACTTCCGGGAGTTGATCACGGCCCTGAGCGGAAGCTGCCGCTGCATCGCACCGGATCACATCGGCTGCGGGTTGTCGGACAAGCCTTCGCCGAGCCGCTATGATTATCGCCTGCGCAGCCGGGTTGACGACCTGGAGAATCTGCTGGAGTCGCTGAATCTCGGAGGGCGCATGACCCTGATCCTGCACGACTGGGGCGGCATGATCGGCATGGCCTATGCGCTCCGACATCCCGACAAGATCAAACGGCTGATGATCATGAATACGGCCGCCTTTCTGCCGCCGGCGGGGAAGCCCATTCCCCGGCGACTGCACCTGATACGCAATTCAGGTCCCCTGGCGACCGTTGCAGTGCTGGGTTTCAATCTTTTTGCGGTGGGTGCGCTTTACCTGGCTTCCGCCAGAGGACTTTCTTCAGACATCAAAAAAGGTCTCACCGCTCCCTATAACTGCTGGCGGAATCGCATGGCGACCTTGAAGTTCGTACAGGATATTCCCCTGACGGAAACAGATCCCAGCTACCCCCTGGTCAGGCAGGTGGATGAGCGGCTTGGAACACTGGCAAAGATGCCCATGCTTATTTGTTGGGGAGAACGCGATGTTGTCTTCGACCATGACTACCTGGCCGAGTGGCAGCGCCGCTTTCCGGCCGCCGAGGTGCACAAATTTCAGGATGCAGGCCATTATGTGCTCGAAGATGTGCCTCATCAAATTGTCCAGCTGACACGCGATTTTTTACGGCGCCACCGCTTGAGCGCCCCATCGATACAGATGCACTAGGATTGAAGGCTGGAAGATGGAATGGTGGAAGGATGGGTGGATGGATGAGTGGATGGATGGATGAGTGAGTGGAGGGAAGTATTATGGCAAAAGCTGCGATTTCCAACCTTCCATTATTCCGGTCTTCCACTGCCCCGGATTTTCAGGATCAGGAAACGATATGAACACACCGGAGCCAAACACGGAAGACCAGGTCAATATCGCCGGTTATCTCAAGCAGGCGGCTGAACATCGGCCTTATAAACGGGCGGTGGTCTGCCCGGCCGGCCGGGAAAAAAAAGGTCGGGTGGCCTATGCGCATCTGACATTCCTGCAGCTCGATCAGGAATCCGACCGTCTATCTCACGGACTGACATCGGCGGGCGTCACCCGTGGCGTTCGCACCGTCTTGATGGTCAAGCCGAGTCTGGATTTTTTCATTCTCATTTTTGCGCTGTTCAAAACCGGGGCCATACCGGTTGTGGTGGATCCCGGCATGGGAATTCACCGCATGGTCGGCTGCTTCAAGTCCACCCGCCCGGCGGCGTTCATCGGCATTCCACCGGCTCACGTGGTTCGCACCCTGTATCCGGGTTTTTTCAAATCCGTCAAAACCTGGATTACGGTTGGCCGCCGCTGGTTCTGGCGGGGATTTACCCTGGAGCAGCTGCGGCAGTCACCGGCGATGCCCTTTCCCTGTGCCCGGACCGGGCGGGAGGATACGGCAGCCATACTTTTCACGACCGGCAGCACCGGCCCGGCCAAGGGAGTTGTTTACACCCATGGAAATTTCGATGCCCAACTCAAGCAGATTCAAGCCCATCTGGATATGTCCGCGGAAGAAATCGATCTGTCCACATTTCCCCTTTTCGCCCTTTTTTACCCGGCCCTGGGCGTCACGTCGGTCATCCCCGACATGGATCCAACCCGTCCCGCCCGGGTGAATCCCGATCGAATCATCGAGGCGATCCAAAACCAGGGAGTTACCAACATGTTCGCCTCGCCGGCACTGCTGAACCGCGTCGGTCGTTACGGCCGGCAGACGGGGCTGAAACTGCCGTCATTGAAACGGGTCATTTCCGCCGGCGCGCCGGTGTCGAGCGAAAATATCGAGCGCTTCAGCACCTTGCTCGAGGGTGATGCCGAGATTCACACCCCTTATGGGGCGACGGAAGCCGTCCCGATTATATCCATCAGGAGCGGAGAAATTCTGACGGAAACCCGGAAACTCACGGCAAAAGGCTATGGGGTCTGCATCGGGCGACCCATCAACGACATCGATGTACGTATTATCCGGATAGGTGACGATCCCATCGAAAGCTGGACGGACGATCTCGTGGTTTCCCCAGGCGAAATCGGCGAAATTACGGTAAAAGGTCTCCTGGTAAGCCGCTGCTATTTTGAAAACCCGAAAGCCGACGCCCTGGCCAAGATCAAAGAAGGCCATGAAATACGACATCGCATGGGTGATTTGGGATGGATGGATCAAAAAGGGCGGATCTGGTTCTGCGGCCGCAAAAGCCACCGGGTCATTACCGCCGAAGGCACCCTTTTTACGATCCCCTGTGAGGCCATTTTCAACAATCATCCCCAAGTATTCCGCAGCGCGTTGGTAGGTGTCGGCCTCCGCTATCGACAAAGGCCGGTCATGGTCATCGAACCGGAAAAAACCAATAAGCAGGTGGATCACCGCGAGCTGCAAAGGGAGTTACTCGAAATAGGCGCGGATTGCGAATTGACCAAAAACATCAAAACGGTCCTGTTTCACGCGTCGTTTCCCGTAGATATCCGTCACAACTCAAAAATCTTCCGGGAGAAACTGTCGGTATGGGCCGAGAAGAAATTGAAAAAGGACAAGGGCGCCCAGGAATGATGATGGGATCAATTTTTTTCAGACGTTCTTGGGGCGAATTGGGTTTCAGGTGTCAGGTTTCAGGTTTCAGCGTATTTCATACGAGCCGTAGCCTCTGGCTGATACGGAAGCTCAAAGCTGAAAGCTCAAAGCCATGGGCCCAGAGCTAAAAGCATCGCCTCGATAAGGGAAGCCAGTTTGATCGAGGAAGAAACAAAAGATTTTGAAGGAATGGATTCCATTCTTATAAAAAAGAATAGACAGGATCGACAGGATGGTTGGGATATGGCGGCCTTCGGCCGAATGGTCAATCGCCGAAGGCGAAAAAATCCCCAAGATCCTGTAAATCCTGTCTATTAAAAATCATAGAATCGCATCCATTCCATTTTAACCCTGAACGCTGAACCTGTAGTTTCACACGAGAGGCCGGGTGAGGGTGAATTAATGACAAGACACCTTTAACAGTCTCGATTGGTCATAACCTCTGAAAGCTGAACCTCAAACCCGGAACCGATCAGTTTAGATGCTAATTTCCTGACACCTGAAACCTGACACCTGAAACCTTTTTCAGGGTGTTTCGGCTGCACCCTAAGGTATATAAAATGAATTCAACAGAATACAATAAACCATCTTCGGGAACCCGGGTTCTGGTGACCGGCGGCGGTGGTTTTTTAGGCCGTGCGATCATCGCGCGGCTGAAAAAGCGCGGCGATACGGTCTGCAGTCTTTGCCGCGGGGATTATCCGCAGCTTGCCGCCATGGGAGTCACAATGATTCGAGGCGATATATCGGATCGGGAGACGGTGCTGGCGGCCTGCGCCGGAGTGGACCTCGTGTTTCACACGGCGGCCAAACCGCCTCCCTGGGGAAAATATCGCGATTATTACAGAACCAACGTCAACGGCACTCAAAACATGATCGATGCCTGCCTTCGCAACCATATCCGGAGACTGGTCTATACCAGCACGCCCAGTGTCGTTTTCGACGGATCCGACCTGGAAGGTGTGGATGAATCGGTGCCCTACCCCACCCGGTTCAATGCCTTTTATCCTGAAACAAAGGCCAGAGCCGAAAAATCGGTTTTAAAAGCAGCCGGCCGGAACCTGCGCACGGTCGTGCTGAGGCCCCATCAGATCTGGGGGCCGGGCGATCCCCACTTTGTGCCCCGTTTGATCGCCCGCTCGAAAAAGCTGAAACGCATCGGCAGCGGGAATAATCTGGTTGACACGACCTACATCGACAACGCCGTGGACGCCCACATTCTGGCGGCCGACGCGTTGGATAAAAAGCCGGAGATTTCCGGCAACATATATTTTATCAGCCAGGGGGATCCGATCACGGCCTGGGACATGATCGATTCCATTCTGGCTGCCGCCGGGCTGCCTCCGGTAAAGGGCGCCGTTTCCTATAAAACCGCCTGGACTGTCGGCGCCGTTCTGGAATTTATTTATCGAACCTTTAGAATTCCCGGCGAACCCCAAATGACCCGGTTTCTGGTCGATGCAGCGGCCAAAACCCATTGGTTTGACATCAGTGCCGCCAGAAAAGACCTGGGCTACCAACCCCTGGTATCGACCCGGGAAGGACTTGAGCGACTCAAAATTTGGCTGCAGAAAAATTACGATCAAGGAGATTAAAGATGAATCTGACCGACATCGCCCCGATGGAAACCTGGATTTGGCTTGAAAAAGAGATCCACCGCGACAGCGGATTGGACGTCAATGTGTTTGACACAAAGGGATATCGAATATCGGATTTTAAAAATTGGGCCAATCGCCTGTGTCCGGAAATCAAGGCGACCGACCGCGGGCAAAGTTTCATATGCGCACCGGCCCACATGAATATCGCCATGCAGGCCATGCGCAGCGGACAACCGGCCATCGAGGAATGCGATGCCGGGCTGATAAAGCTGGTGGTTCCTATTTTCAGCAAAGGGGAATTCGTGGGAGCCGTCGGCGCCTGCGGATGCCTGCTGGAAGATGGCGAGGTAGACGCCTTTCTGGTCAACAAAATGACGGATATCGTGGAGGAAAAGGTGGACGAATTTGCCCGGGAAATCCCATCCATCAGCCACGAACAGGCCCAATCGCTCGCTGAATCCATTGTCGAACGCATCGCTAAAATTACCGGAACCTAGGTCGAGCGGTTCAGGGGTTCAGCGTTCAGGGTTGGAAACACATACATCAGCTGATATTAACAATATCAATTTTGTAAACAGTTTCAAATAGATGCAACCTTTGAACCCCTGGTTCAGAACTGGATCAGATATAAATATATTCGAGAGTACGGAAGCATTGCCCCGATGTCGATGAAGCGTATGCCAGCATATCCCGCCAGGGCGGGCCTGAACCCTGAACCCTGAACTCTGAACCCGGAACTTATCGGATTAGGATAAAGAAAGGATCCCATGCGATGTTAGCCCGTTTTAACAACGAAGTACTATCCTATGGCCCCAACGCCGTGCTGCCGCAGAACCTGAACGATGAATGGCTGCAAATCCTGCAGAAGATGGCGGATGATTTTCTGGACACCAATTTCGATCTGGACGTTTGCAACGAACCCGGGGATGTCGGCGATCCGATCTTGCTGGCCTGTATCTATGAAATCGCCAGATATCAGGACGGGCCTCAAACGAATTACAGCGATAAAGAATTGGCGGAAAAAATGGTTGTCTATGCCCTGGCGATCATGATGGAATCGATCAACAGGGAGTCGCATATCGGCCTGGCCCCCCCCGATCTCGACAATGTGCTTTCGGTAGACAGAATTATTGCCTATCAAGATATCAATCCCAAATTTATAAAGGTTCTCAAACAGGCCTGCATTCTCGGAAACTCGGAAAAAAGCTGGTTCGGGAGCCTGAGGGAAAAGCTGCTTTCCGGCGATTGACAGCACGCATCTTTAAGGAACAGGCGCTTACCTCAAAGAGAATAGGAAAAATCAGCTTCTATCCATGCCGCTTTGAGCTTTGAGCCTTGAGCTATGAGCCCTGCTCTCTTTGGGTTCCGGATGAAACAGGGAATAGACAGCCGGAATGAGCACCAGGGTAATCAGCGTCGATCCGGTGAGCCCGCCGACCACCGCCCGCGCCAGGGGAGCCTGGGCATCGGCGCCTTCACCGATGCCCAACGCCAGGGGCAGCAGCCCCAGAATTGTCGTCAAGGTGGTCATTAAAATCGGCCGCAACCTGCGGCGGCCCGCCTCCGCCATGGCTTCCCGTGTTGCCATCCCGTTGCGTACCAGCTGGCCGGCCTGGTCCACGAGAAGAATCGCATTGTTGACCACGATCCCACCCAGCATGATGCAGCCGATATAGGACTGAACATTCAAGGTAGTGCCGGTGGCAAACAGCGTGATCAGCACGCCGACGGCCGCCAGGGGCACGGACAGCATAACGACCAGCGGATCCCGCAAGGATTCGTACTGGCAGGCCAGCACCATGTAAACCAGGATCAGCGCCAGCACAAGTGACATCACGAGCTCGCCGAACGCTTTTTGCTGTTCTTCGAAATTGCCGGCAACCATCAGGTCGTAACCGACCGGACGCGCAATTTGATTGAGTCTGGCCTGCACATCCCGGGCAATCGAGCCTAGATCACGGCCGGCGACATTGGCCTGGACCGTCACCAGGCGCTGCTGGCCCTTGCGGTCGATCAGAATGGGGCCGCGGCTCGGTACGGCGGCAACGACATTGCGCAGGCTCACCTGTTCGCCCGAGTCGGTGCTCAGTGTGAGATCGAGGATTTCATTCAGGGAGCGCTTCTCGGCGTCCTTGAGCTGCACGAGAATTCGGTAAGCATTTCCGCCGGTCCGGTATTCTCCGGCTTTGGAACCGGCCACCGCCGTTTCGAGAAGCCGGGTCACGTCCCGCACGCTCAGATCCAGATCGGCCACCTTGTCCCGGTCCACCCGGATTTCCTGCTGGGGTATCCCGGCTTCGAAGCTGGTGTCTACATCGGTAATGCCCGCCACGTCACCTATGGACTCGGCGACACGCTGCGCCAATCCGTTGAGGACCTCGAGCTCGAATCCCCGAATTTCGACGGTCAACCCCTGATCGCCGCCCAGGAGACGCTCCAGCAAAAATTGACCCTGGGGCGCCCGGGTGCGGATTTCCATCCCCGGAATCTTGCCCACCAACCGCCGCCGAAGGTCCTCGGCGATTTCCACGTTGGACCGCTCACGCTTGCCGGACGGCACCAGGGACAGGCGGATTTCACCCTCGGCCGCTGCATCGGCCCGCCAACCGGCGGCACCGACACTGGCCACCTTGGCGACTGCCTCGGGGACGGCGTCATAGACGATCTGCTCCATTTTTCGCGTTTGCCGGTCGACCAGATCGAGGCGGGTGCCGATTTCCATTTTACCGCTGACGCGAACTTCGCCCTCGTCGCTGGGCGGCAGAAATTCGCTGCCGATCAAGGGCAGCAAAAGCAGGCTGGCACCCAGCACGGCGGCGGCGAATAGAACGGTTATCAGGCGATGGGCCAGAACCCACCGCACCAGTCTGAGGTAGGCATTGTCAAGGCCGGTAAAGAATGCATTCGAGGCGGCCGCCAGCCGCCGGAGACGACCGGTTTGCTCCGTCTGATGCTGCAGCAGCCTGGATGCCAGCATGGGAACCAGACTCAGTGATACCGTCAGGGAGCAGATCAGCGAAAAAATGATGACATAGGCCAGCTCCTGAAAGAGAATGCCGGAAACGCCGCGGACGAAAACCAGAGGCAGAAAAATCACCAGGGTGGTGATGGTGCTGGCCACAATCGCGGCGGCAACTTCCCGGGCACCTTTGACGGCCGCCTCTGCCGGCGGTTCACCGTTCTCGCTGCGCCGGCGGAAAATATTCTCCAGCACGACGATGGAACTGTCCACCATCATACCCACCCCCAACGCCAAACCGCCGAGCGTCATCAGGTTGAGGGTGAATCCGCCGAAGTAGATCATGGCAAAGGTCGCGATGATCGAGATGGGGATTGCCAGCGAAATTACCAGCGTACTGCGGATATTGCGCAGAAAAAACAGCAGCACCACAATGGCCAGGCCGCCGCCGTAGAGCACGGATCGGGCGACGTTGGCGATCGACAGCTCGATGAAGTTTCCCTGATTGATGACCGGCACGATGTGTACCTGCGGAAAGGACGCGTTGACGGCCTCGATTTCTTCCAGAATGCGTTTGGCCACCTCCACGGTATTGGCATTGGCCTGTTTGCGAATGCCCACCCGCAGTCCGCGCTCTCCGTTGACGCGTACGATGCGGGTCAACTTCTCATAGGTATCTTCAACATCGGCGATCTGGCCGAGGGTGACCGCGGCGGCATCTCGGTGAAAAATGACCGTATTGCGGATCTGCTCGAGATCGGTGAACTCGGCCGGGGCGCGGAGCATGACTTCATAGCGGCCCTGTTCGATTTTGCCTGCCGGCAGGTCGAGGTTGGCATCGCGAATCGATTCCAGCACCCGGTCCAGCGGCAGCCCCAGGGCCTTGATCCGATCCGGGTCCAGCTCGATGCGGACCTCGCGCTTGAACTCCCCCCACAGGTCCACCTGCGCCACACCGGGAATACGGGCGAACCGATAACGAATCTGAACTTCCATCAGCTCCGTCAATTCCACGGGATCCAGGGAACTGGAAACCCCCAGGATAACCACCGGGAAACTGGCGATGTCGAACTTGCGGATACGGGGCCGGACGATATCATCGGGCAATTCGTTGATTTCGTCTTCGAGTTTTCCCTGGACATCGATCGAAGCGGTATCGATATCCGTCCCCCACACAAAGCTGACACGCACCGTGCTGTTGCCCTCGGATGACGACGAGGTGATTTCCTCCACACCGGGTACCGTGGCGACGATTTCCTCGATAATCTGCGTCACCAGCCGTTCCATGACTTCGGGACTGGCGCCCTCGTACTCCGTGCGAATGGTCAGAGTCGGCAGCTCGATGTCGGGCAGCATGTCGATCTGCAACCGGCTAAGGGAAACCATCCCCAGAATGACCACAATCAGGGTCACCATGGTGGTAAAGATCGGCCGTCGAACGCTGAAACCCGGCAGGTTCATTGCGCAAGCGCCTCCCCGCCCTTTCCGGTTTCAGCCGGTCCTTCGGCCACGGTGATCGCCGATCCGTCATTTATGAGCTGCTGCCCGAGGATGACGACCCGTCCGGAAAGCCCTTCATCCTTTATCTGCACCCGGTTGCCGTCGCGGATCCCCAGGTCTACTTCGCGCCAGGAAACGGTGGATCCCTCCTCGTTGACGAGGAATATTCCGGTTTTGTCGCCCCGGCTGGTCAGGGCCTGTTCCGGGATAATGGTGGTATCGGGGACGCTTTCCAGTACCACGGTGGCCCGGATAAACATCCCCGGCTTGAGGCGATGCTTCGGGTTATTAATGGACATTTCCACCCGTGCCTGCCGGGTGGCCCTGCGGAATACCGGTGCAATCCGCACGATCCGTCCTTCAAACTCCTCTCCGGGATAGGCATCCGTCGTCAAGGCCACGGATTGCCCCGGTCCCAGGCGGGCATAATCCCGTTCGGCCACAAAGACCACTCCGATGATGGGATCCAATTCCACGATGGACAGCAGGGGTGCGTTAGCCGCCACCGTCTGGCCCTCATCGAGGTACCGCTCGGCCACTATCCGCTGCTCATCGCCGCCGTTCCAGCCGGCGGTCACCTTGGTGTATCCGAGCCGGATATTGGCCGTTTCCAGCGAAGATTCCGCCTTGGCCACCTGGGCGGTGGCGACTTCGAGCTGCGCCTGCTTTGCCAGGCGGTCGGCCCTGGCCGCATCGAATTCGGAATCGGAGGCGATCCCGCGCTTGAGAAGTTTGTGGGTACGTTCGAATTCCCGCTCGGCGATTTCCAGGGCGCTCCTGGCCAATGACAGGTTGGCTTTGGCCACCACCAGATCCGCCCTGGCCTGGGCCACCGCCTGAATGTACTCGGCATTGTCAAGCTTCGCGACAACCTGGCCGCGTTTTACGGTGTCTGCAAGATTGACGAAAAGCTCCTCGACGCGTCCACTGACCTTCGGGGCCACCACGAATTCGGCCAGGGCTTCCAGGGCGCCGCTGAACGAGCGCCGCATTTCGATTGCTCCGTGCTGAATCCGAGCCACCTCCACCGGCGCCGGCGCTCTGCTTTTGCCAGGTCGACCATCGTTTTTCTGATCCTGGATGTGGCCGGAGACCATCCAGCCGAATCCAACCGCCGCTCCCAACAGCAAGACCGCTGCAACCAAGATTTTAAAGCCGCCGGACTTCATTCTGTACTGTCCTCGATCGTCAGCATCGCTTGCCCGCCTCCGGTGTTCGGCCAGGGTATGAACAAGCGCCGCTGAATTAAAAAAAAATCGGGCATAACTGAAAGTCAATCACCTTCGGATATAGCCGAAGACCTGGGGTTCAAGGTCAAGACCGGTCAATCCTTTGCTTGAATCCCGGGCCTCTGGACCCCTTGATTCCCTGCCCGTCATCAAATGCTGAAATCAGGTCTTCACCTAAAGGCGGGGGTTTTGTTCCCGTTCCCCCGAGTGGGACAATAATCAAACTAGTATAGTGCCTCAACAGGCGACATTATTCAACTAAAAAGCTCAGCCCGCGCAAAGGACATTAATTTTTTCATTGTTTTAGGATAGGAACTTAACTATATAAAGCACTCACATCCGGTTGCGGACACATTCTGTCCTTTTTGGGTTTCACACGGAAAAGCCATCTCTCTTTCCGGTTCTCAGGAGTTGCTCTATGTCTGCGGGATTTCGTTATTTTACCAGGAGTCTTGTTTGGTGCGGGTTGTTGACTGCTTTGGCTTCATGCACGCTGGTCGAACACGGCATCGACCGGGCGGCCGGGGGGCCGAATGCACCGGCCGATACCGATGTTTACCTGAGACCCGAAGCCATTGAAAAGGCCCGGGAGACACCTCCGGAGACACCGGTGTCCGGTCCTTTGAAAATCACCGTCAGGGAAGCTATTTTGCTGACCCTTGAAAACAACCGGGCGCTGGTGGTGGAAAGAGTGAATCCGGCCATCCGGAAAACGTTCGAGGACGAGGAAAGATCCGTATTCGATCCCGTAATCGATGCTGACATCGCCGCCGGTCGGCTAAAAGAAGAGCGGTTGGCGCGAACCGGCGCTGCCACCGAAAGCCTTACCACCGACAATGTCGAGGGCACCATCTCTTTGGAGCAATATTTTCCAACGGGCACGACGCTGGCTCTTGAAGGCGGTACCCGGGCGACGGATTCCTCCCTGTACGAAAGCAGCTTTTATTCAACGAGACTGGGAATGTCGGTGACCCAGGCGTTGCTGCGGGGGTTCGGAACGGATGTCAATCTAGCCGATTTGCGCCAGGCGCGCCTGGAGACCCGCATGTCGGAGTTCGAATTGCGGGGTTTTACTGAAACTCTGGTGGCCCAGGTGGAACGAACTTACTGGGAATACGCCCTGGCACGGCGCCAGATCGAAATTTTCCAGGAATCGCTGCGAATCGCCCGGCAACAGCTCAATGATACCCGGCAAATGATCGATATCGGCAGATTGGCCAAGGCTGAACTTGCGGCGGCGCAGGCGGAAGTGGCATCCCAGGAGCAGGGGCTTATCAACGCCCGCAGCAATCTGGAGACAATCCGCCTGCAGCTTCTGCGTCTGCTGAACCCTCCCGGTTCCGGAATCTGGGATCGCCAGATCGACTTGATCCACCAGCCGACGCTGCCCGACATCAAGCTGGAGGACGCCGAACTTCACGTGCGCCTGGCGATGCGCATGCGTCCCGTCCTCAACCAAGCCCGTCTGGAAGTGATGAGTGACAATCTGCAGCTGGTCAAAACCAAAAATGGACTGCTGCCGGTAATGGATCTGTTTATCACACTGGGCAAGAGCGGGTATGCGGATTCATTTGGAAATTCCATATCCAGCCTGGACGGTGACAGTTATGACGCCCTGGCCGGCGTGCGGTTTCAATATCCGATTTTCAATCGGGAAGCCAAATCCCTTCACCAGCGGGCATTGCTGGGTCGCAATCAGGCCGAAGACGCCCTCGAGAATCTGTCTCAACTGGTGGAGGTCGATGTCCGGACGGCTTACATTGAGGTCAATCGCACCAAACAACAGATCACCGCCTCATCCGCCACCCGGAAGTTCAACGAAGAGAAGCTGAGGACCGAAAACGAAAAATTCAGGGTCGGCAAATCAACCAATTTTCTGGTGGCTCAAGCCCAGCGGGATCTGCTGGTCAGTCGCATTGCAGAGGTGGAGGCCGTTGCAAATTATCTGATCTCTCTGATAAATCTTTACCAAAGCGAAGGCACGCTGCTCGAACGTCACGGCATATCCGCCCCCGGCAGCAAACCGGTCAGGCTGTCAAAGACCGGCACCTGATAACCCTAAACAGTGGGAACGAAGATTTACGCTTGCTGAATTGACCAGACTGGCTGCCCGGTAGCCAGAGGCTACAGCTTATATGAATCCCCTCCGTCCTTTCCTATAATTGAGCCACCGGTTACGCCAAAAAAAACCTCAAGAATTCCATCCTGAAACCGATAGGAATTGAAAGGTTGAAGCCCCTGCCGGTGGGAAATTCCAGCGATTCCAATTGCAGCCCGTCTGCCATCGTATCGAGGCGGGAGGAGGCCCCCCACTTCCAGGGACACCTATGGCCTTGGGCGGGCCGGAGATAATTTAAAATCGGGATTTCAAACCATATGATGGGTGGCGCCCGCCGTGCAGACGATCATTTTGATTGCAAGCTGCATGTTTTCAAAATCTCCGAACAGGAACGGGCAAGATGTTTCACAAAATAAATCGATCGGTAAAAATTTTAACCATTGGCGGGGGAACCGGCCAATTCGCACTGCTTTCCGGGCTCAGGGATATCGACGGCATAAAGATCACAGCAGTGGCGTCGATGGCCGATAACGGTGGCAGCACGGGCAGGTTGAGGGATGAACTGGGAGTTCTGCCTCCGGGCGACGTGCTCAAATGTCTGATTGCCCTGTCCCCCCTGCATGACTGCGCGCAAAAGATACTGCTTAAAGCCTTCAATGGTGACAGCCACCTGCACGGGCATAAGGCGGGAAACCTGCTGCTCACCATGCTGTCTGGATATACCGGCAGCTTTCCAGCGGCGATTCAGAATCTGTCTGAACTTCTCGAGGTCTCCGGTCGCGTGTTGCCCGCAACGACGAATAAGGCAACCCTTATGGCCGAGCTCGCTGATGGAACCCGGATATTTGGCGAGTCTTCGATCGATGTACCGCAAGATGAAACCGATCGGGCACCGATTAAAGACCTGTTTCTAGTACCCCATCACAATGGATCGATTTCGGCCTATCCTCCCGTAATCGAAGCAATTCTGGATTCTGATTTCATTATTATCGGTCCCGGTGATTTGTTTACGAGTATTCTTGCCAGTCTCATCATACCGGGGATTAAAGAGGCCATTCAGGGCACTGGTGCCAAAATTATTTATATTTTGAATATAATGACAAAATTTGGTGAGACGCACAGGTACCGGGGGGATGATTTCGTTCAGGAAATTGAACAATATCTGCAACGGCCGGTGGACGGTATCGTTTGCAATGTCACAAAGCCGTGTGATTGGCTGCTAGAAAAATATCAGGAAAAAAAATCAGACTTTGTCGAACTCGATGAGATTGAAAGCCGGGCGGATAGGAGCCGGCTTTATAGCGCCGATTTGCTTGACACGGCCGAAGGGATCGTACGCCATGATTCCCGAAAGCTGGCTTCCCTGATTCAGTCAATTATATTCGAAAGCAGGGGATTGAAGAATGCACCGGTGACCAAAGACCCCGTATTAATAAATTTTTTTCTTAAGGATTCCGACAAAAAGCCGATTAGAAATCAGAGCCCGAAAGCCGAAAATCAAACCAAACAAGGATATTAGATACCTGAATGATGGAAACTGACTTTATTGGAGTGAGTCCGAATATCACCCGCGTAAGGGAATTGGTTCAGCGAATCGCCGCTACCGGACTGAACACGGTTGTATGTGGTGAGACCGGTGTCGGCAAAGAACTGGTCGTCAAGACATTATACGAGCAATCCCCCAGAAATGGTGGGCCGTTTATCAAGGTAAACTGTGCCGCGCTGCCCGATAGTCTGCTGGAAAGTGAAATGTTCGGCTACGAACGAGGTGCTTTCACCGGAGCCCAGCGCAAAATGCGGGGGAAATTTGAACAAGCCAACCGGGGAGTTTTGTTTTTAGACGAAATAGGAGACATGTCTCTATCTCTTCAGGCAAAACTGCTGCATGCATTGCAGGACGGTGAGTTCATCCCACTTGGCTCGGAGAAGACCGTTAAGAGCAATGCCTGGGTGATCACCGCCACCAACCATAACCTGGCCGAAGATCTCAAATCCCAGAACTTCAGGGAAGACTTGTACTACAGAATCAGTATGGCGACCATTAAAATCGATCCGCTCCGAAAGCGGCCCCAGGACATACCGCCATTGATCGACTATTATATCAAACAATATGCCATACAGTTGAGCGGCAGCGCGAAAAAGGAGATAAACGTCAGCGGCAGGTTGATGGATAAGCTCACCGAATACCAATGGCCGGGCAATGTACGGGAATTGCAAAATGTTTTGCGAAGAATCATCGTGTTGGGTGAAGGAGAAGAAAGCATCAACACGATGTTTGCGGTCACCGAAATCGATGAAAGCAGCCAAAACAGCGTCACCAACAGCCCGATCGGATCGAATTGTATCGACTTCCCCGTAATAGACGGAACGGAGCTGGATCTTGCGAACTTATCTCTCAAAAAGTACAGAAAACAGGTAGCAGATCAGGTCGAGAAGAATCTCATTTCCTATGTACTGGAGAAAACCGGCTGGAACCGGACCCGAGCCACCCGAATACTGAAAGTAAGTTATAAGACCCTACTGACCAAAATAAAGGAATTGGAGGTCACACCGCTAAATGATTTTGAGTGAGAAAAGTTCGGCGCCGACGCATTCATACCTCTGAAATTCCGATGTTCGCCCGGAGATTGACCGCCACCGTTGAGGATAGACTCCCGATCACCGGTTTCCGCCATGAACTCCCAACCCCGCCATGAACTCCCAACCCCAAAGATCGTAGACTGCAGGGGGGGCACCTATAAAACCGTCACATTGACCGCCCGCGGACCTTTTTGTCCTTGTCCCGCTTCTATGTCGAAACTGACCTTGTCACCCTCGTTGAGTGATCTAAAGCCGGATGCATTGATCCCTGAATGATGAACGAAAACATCCGGGCCTTCTTCCTGTTCGATAAAGCCGTAGCCTTTCCGCTCATTGAACCATTTGACGACACCAGTGGCCATAGTAGCCCTCCTTTTTTAAATTTTGCGCGGTTCCAACTTCACATCGGGCTGCCACTTTGACGAATAGTTTTCTCCCTCAGGTCGAAACCGTGCGGCCCGTTCAGAACGGACTCATGAATAAAAACAGCGAAACCCAGCACTTTTGATCAGGACCATAACAGATTTGTAAACAGCACAATTCACCGCCGGTTTTCAGCATAGTACCTTCCCTGGAGTTCCACTCGATTGACATGCTTGGAGGAAGAATAGCGGGTAAAGGCGGACACTGCCATGAAACTGAGAACACCATGCATCTTGCGGTTTGAATCAAGAAATCGAACGGAGAAAAAATCCTTGTGCAAATTCATTGTCTGTGATCGAACCACCATTCGAGGTAGGGCAAATAAACGCTGCCCGGACGCGCTGCGGATCGCAGGAGTAGCTGGAAAAATCCAACCCAATCGCATTTAAATTGGGTCACGAATGGGTGCATTGTAACCTTTATTTTTTCGTGATGCAAGAAAATTATGGTATGACATAAAAAATTATTGTCCATTCAGGCATTGAAACGCCCTATTTTTGTACCGGAAAATGTCGGCTTTCGGCAAACCGAAAAAATTTCTGTTAAGGGATTTCCAGAACTATGCTATATTGCCTGGATAACCGGACTCTGGACAAAAAATGCAAATCGCAAATAAACTGCCTTCAGCTAAGGCCGAAAGCCTGGGGGCCAAGGATTCCAGGGTTCCAGGATTCAAGTGAAAAGACCATTAGCGGCTTTCCTTGAACCCTTGGCCTCTGGACCCCCTGAATCCTCGTTTGTCAAACTAAAGGCTTCGCCGACTGGCGAGGATTTTTCTCCCATTCACCGAGCGGGACAATTATCCCCCGCCGTTGCGTGCGCGTGCCGGGCCGCTAAATCCGGATATAGAGTTGGGAGGTTCCATGCAACATACAGGAAGGTTAAAAATCGGCCGGATCCGGCCGCCATGGGCTATCGCACTGATTGCAAGCATTGTGCTTATTTCCGGCGCTGCATCCGCAGCGGACAAACCCAAGGCTCCGGCGGCCGATCCGGCATCGGAAAACATACCCATTTTAATTACCGCCGATGAACTGGTCGCCTTTAACGAAGAAAAATTTGCGGAATTCAGTGGAAATGTAAAAGCGGTTCAGGAGGACTTCGTGATCACTTCCGATAAATTACGGATTTATTACCGTGGGGAACTGATGAACGCCGAAGAGAAGTCCGGTGAAGGCGAAATGCTGAAAAAGATCATCGCCACCGGGAACGTGAAAGTCAAATCGGATCAATACGATGCTGAAACGGAAAAGCTGGAATATGATACGGCGGCCATGACGATAATACTGACCGGAGAGAATTCAAAGGTAATAAACGGCAAAAATTCCATTACTGGATCGAAAATTATTATATATCAGAAAGACAATCGGGTTAAGGTCCTGGGCAGTAAAGGCAAACGCATAAAAGCGGAATTCTATTCCAGGGATAAAGGTTCGGATGCCTTCAAAATGGGGCCCCCCAAGAATTGAAGTGAAAGCTATCTCAAAATAAATATTTTGGTTCAAGATCAAAGCGGGGACACAATTTAACCCGCAGACATGATTCAGTATGTCAGGGACTTAAATTGGGCGTCAACGGCGAGGTTGGGCCCAGGAGATTATTTTGAGATAGTTTCTATCAATTGGCCGTCCGGCCCTGAACCCTGCCCGTGAGGCTTTTGAGCTTCTTGATTTTTTTGTACCGGAACAGCAATTCAATCCATTCCCCGAACAAAGCCTCCAGCTTGCGGGACCTTTTGCCTGAAGATGTGTTCAGATTTTTTTCTGCATCCGCCAGCGCCTCGGCCCAATCTCCACGAGTTGGGGCTTCAGCCAGCAGGTGCCGGTATATAGCTACGGCATTTGCCCAGTGGCCTTGGGAGGCATACACTTTTGCCATCGTCTCGGTGTAAATACCGATGTCCCTTGTCACGGCTGTCGCTCCGGGGTGTTTTGGGGTTTTAATATGACTTCATCTTCCGCGATCATTCCGAGTTCTTTCCTGGCCACGTTTTCGATAAAAGCCGGATCATGCTTCAAACGGTCGATTTCAATGCCGATACTC
Organism: uncultured delta proteobacterium; assembly: GCA_963774425.1. Taxonomy (GTDB): domain Bacteria; phylum Desulfobacterota; class Desulfobacteria; order Desulfobacterales; family JAFDCJ01; genus JAFDCJ01. Next base: position 86,521 of record CAVZEZ010000004.1, read on the forward strand.
AGATTCTCACGGGTGAGCCGTTCGTTTTCCTTGACAAGTTTGCCCTCTTCCCTTTTTAAAAAAATGAGGTCCGCAAGTCCATGCTCACTGACAACGATAAAAAAAAACAGGGCGGCCAGCACAAGTATACCAATTGACAACACAATACCGTGAGTCCTTGTCATTTTTTATCCGTACCTTTCACGGTTTCAGTGAGAATTATTCTCAACTCAGGACTCCTCGCCGCATATGAAACCGCACCATATACCAAAATCCCCACGACAATCGTGACGAGAACACCGCTTAGAAGTTCGGGCAGTGAACCGTTAATATCCGGAATCATCACCGCCGCGGTCGCCTGTATGGCAATCCCCATTATCAGGGAACAAAATATCGCTCTGCAAGCGCAACGTACAACGCCCTGCCACCGCCAAATCCCCACTCTGGCATTCAAGGCCGCAAGCAAAAGAGCCAGATTCAAGACGGAAGCAAGCGAGGTCGCCAGAGCGAGCCCCCCGTGGGCCATTGGTTTCATGAGCACAATTCCCAGCAGAAGATTGGCAATTATCGAAATCGCGGCCATGATCACCGGGGTTCGGGTGTTCTGGAGTGCGAAAAAGACAGCCGTGATAATTCTGACAGCCGAGAATGCCCACAGACCTACAGAATAGTATAAAAGTGCCTGGGCAGTCAACCGTGTTGCGACGATGTCGAATTCTCCCCTTTGAAATAACAGTGCAACAATTGGCTCCCTCAAGACAGCGAGCCCCAGTGCGGCGGGAAAGGCAATAAAAAAAATCAGCTTGAGGCTCTGGGTAAACGTGCCGCCGAGCGTGTCAAAATCTCCGACGGCGGCCTGCCTCGCAAAGCTGGGTAAAACGGCGGTGGCGGCGGAAATTGCGAATACCCCAAGCGGAAACTGAACCAGCCGATCGGCATAATACAGGTAGGTGACACTGCCCTGGGGCAGCAGCGACCCCAACAGAGTGTCGACCAGGACATTGATCTGGTATACAGCCCCTCCCAATATGACCGGAGGAAGCAATGTGCCCACCCGTCGCAATCCGGGATGGATCCGTTCTGACGTTTTCCACAATTGAAACTTTTCCCTGAACAGAACCGGCAGCTGAATGGCAAACTGGAAACCACCGCCGACCAAAACGCCGACCGCCAACCCGATCACGGGTATCTTTAGCATCGGCGATATGAAAAACACGGATCCAATGACAGACAGGTTCATAAAAACCGGTGCAAATGCCGGTGCGGCGAAATGACCGAGAACATTGAGAATGCCCATGCACAGGGCGGCCAGCCCGATGAATAACATATAAGGAAGCATCAGGCGCGTCAGATCAATGGTAAGCGCCAGTTTGTCCGATTGAAATCCGGGCGCAAGTATGCGAGCCAGCCAGGGGGCCAGCAAAATGCCGCAAACAGTCGCCGCGATCAATATGAGACTCATCAGCTTGAAGGCCGACCGTGCCAGGTGAAAGGCTTCGGACCGACCCTGTTTGACGATGCAGTCGGTGAAGACCGGGATGAATGCCGAACTCAGGGAACCTTCTGCAAAAAGGCGCCTGAGCAGATTCGGAATTCTGAAAGCGGCGATAAACGCGTCGGAACAGAATCCCGCCCCGAGAAACCATGCAATCACGGCATCGCGCACAAAACCCAGAATACGGCTGACAAGGGTGGCGGCACCGATAATACCCGCCGCTTTTACCACCTGGGAATTTTCAGACATGGACACGAAGAGTCAAAAAATTGGAAGGTAAATCTCTAAAAATGCTTGACATAATCATTGTAAGATCATATTTATAAGTTTTTTAATTACCTGAGAAAAGGAGTACATTAAGTTGGCGAATCACAAATCGGCATTGAAACGTACCAAGCAAAATGAATTAAGGCGTTTACGAAACAAGGCCACCAAATCGAGAGTAAAAGGCATCGTCAAGGATGTACGCTCGGCCGTTCAGGAATCCGCGAGCGCAGATGCCCAACCCAAGCTGATCTCCGCCCAATCCCTGATCGACAAGGCTGCGAAGAAGGGCGTGATCCACAAAAAAACCGCCGCTCGCAAAATATCCCGTCTCTCAAAGTTGGTCAACAACTCCGCCAGACAATAGTTCCCCATACAGCAGACGGCGGATCCCCGCCGTCCGCGGGCCCGTTTCAGACAGCGGTTCACAGGCGTCGGGATGGATGCTCGCCGATCGGAAGCCTCGCGGTCCGGCCGCCTCCGGTTCTGGGTATCATTCTCAGAACCCGTGGCCGGGATACCGGGCGCCATGGCGCCGGCTTCACGGATGACAACCGGCGGGCCCGCCCGGACCGGATTTTTCGTCTAATTTTCAGGGGAAAAATCGGGTGCATCCGCAAAACAAAATAATCGGCCGCCAGCGGGGCTGATGGTTGGGGGAAGGTCCTTGAAGAGGGCCACGCGTTGCTGATGGCCGCTGATTTTTTAGAAGTCATCCGTTAACCGGCTGAAAATACGCTCCGAGATTCTTTCCGAAAGCTGCCCGATGGCCTCATTCTCGTTGCGGTCGTTTTCAATCTTGGATTCGGTGACATCATAAGCCTGCCGTCCGGACAGCCCTCTGGCTGCCCAGATAACCTCGCCGCCCCGATTCACCAGCCTCAGATCGACCGACATGACGACCTCCCGTTCACTGGCGATCTCGGTATCGACCCGGGAAATTGTCCGCGTACTGACCGATCGGATCACACCCTTCAAGGTGGCATCGGCATTTTGCGGGTCGGTTGCCAGGCTTTTCTGCCTCTGGCGGGTGAATTCGAAAACGAGCTGATTGGTCACAATTCGTTCGATCCCGATATTCGAGGTCCTGTTTTCAAAGACCTCGATGAATATTTTCTGAACATTCTGTGGAAATTCGCCCGATCCGGAAAACTGGTATCCGCAAGCACCTGCCATGAGAATACCTGTCAGAAGCAATGAAATTATTCCGCGCTTGACAACCAAGATTCCTCCCGAGTAAAGATCCGGGTCCAGAGGGTCCGGCTTTAGGTTAAGCCCGCAGGGCATGACTTACGACTAATTGGTTTCCATCCACAAATGGCCTTTTTGCCCAATTTCTGCGTCAATCTGCGCCCTTGCTTGTGCGGCGCAGTAAAGCATAGTAAACTACGCCTGCGCGCAAGGACTTGATTTCCTAGAACTTGGACAAAAATTCGCATTTCTGGATTGAAAACACCATCAGGCGCCCATCATTGTAAAAGACCCATTGATGGATGGGCACTAACTATCAAAATTCGAAATCTGAATCCCGAAATCCGAAACAAATTTGAAAAACGTATGACCCAATATTACAGCCATACCCCGCTACACCACAATATTGACCAGCTTTTTTTTCACCACAAAGACTTTTTTAACGGCCTTGCCTTCCGTGAAGTTTCTAACCCGTTCATCTTCAAGTGCCGTCTGTTTGATGGCTTCCTCATGGGTATCGGCAGCAACCGTGAATTTGCTTCGCAGTTTGCCGTTCACCTGGACCACAATCAGAAGTTCGTCTTTTTCCAGGGCGTCCTCTCTGAAACGGGGCCACGGTGACAGTAAAATACTCGATCGGTAACCCAGAGACTCCCAAAGCTCTTCGGCAAAATGCGGGACGATCGGCGACAGGAGCAGAATGAGCGCTTCCATGGCAAAGCGTATCACCGGCAGCGTCTCAGCGCTTTTCTGCTGTATATCGATGGCGCTCATGGCGTTGAACAGCTCCATGATGGCACTGATAGCGGTGTTGAAGTGAAAGCGGTCTTCTATGTCGCGGGTCACTTTACGAATGGTTTGATGGGCTTTGCGATTCAGCTCCCGCAGGGCGCCGGGCAGACTGTCGGGATTTCCATCGAAGGACTTCGCATCCTTGATGGAATCCATCAGGTCCGCCGCCAGACGCCAAACACGGTTCAGAAACCGAAATCCGCCGTCGACCCCCTGCTCGCTCCATTCCAGATCCCGTTCGGGGGGGGCGGCGAAAAGGCAAAAGAACCGAGTGGTGTCCGCCCCGTATTTTTTCAGCAGCGTGTTCGGATCGATCACATTTTTTTTCGATTTGGACATTTTCTCTACCCGTCCCAGCGTCACCGGCCGGGCGCACTTTGTGCATACGGGTTCGGCTCCCCGGTTGTCGATCTCGTCAGGCAGGAGAAATCCGTGCTCGGGACAGGAGGCCGTTTCCTTGCAGACCATGCCCTGGGTCAACAAATTGGTAAACGGCTCCTTGAAGTCCACCAGTCCGTGTTGATGCAGCACGCGCGTGTAAAATCTCGAATAAAGCAGGTGCAGGATGGCGTGTTCCACTCCGCCGATGTATTGATCCACGGGCATCCAGTAGTCAACGGCGTCTTTATCGAAGATATGTGTATTGCATCGCGGACTGCAGTATCTCTCAAAATACCAGGAAGACTCCACGAAGGTGTCCATGGTGTCCGTCTCCCGTCTGGCATCGGAGCGGCCGCAACGGGGGCATGGAACCCGGACAAAGTCGTCCAGCGTGGACAGCGGCGATTTGCCGCCCGCCAGCATGTCCACCTGCTCGGGAAGGATTACCGGAAGTTCTTCCTCGGGCACCGGTACGATGCCGCAGCCGTCACAGTGAATGACCGGAATGGGCGCTCCCCAGTATCGCTGTCTTGAGATGCCCCAATCCCTCAATCGGTAGCTGACTGTCCGCTTGCCGAGATTGTTTCCCTCGAGATAATCGGCAATATCATCGAGCGCCTTGCCGCTGTCCCGGTCGTTGAACTGTCCGGAATTGATCATGACGCCTTTGCCCGCATAGGCCTCGGTCATGGTCTTTGGGTCCAGATCGCTATTTTCGGGTTTGACGACTACAATGATCTCCAGACCGTATTTCCTGGCAAAATCGAAATCCCGCTGGTCATGGGCAGGGACGGACATGACCGCGCCGGTTCCATATTCCATCAGGGCGAAATTGGCGGTGTATACCGGCATTCGCTTGCCGGTCATGGGATTCAGACAATACGCGCCGGTAAAAACCCCTTCCTTTTCATAGCTTTCAATGGTCCGCGCCGAGCGGTCCTGCAGAGAAATGCGTTCGACAAACTGCCGGACTTCCTCCTCCTGGGCGGTATCCTTTGATAGTTTGAAAACCAGGGGATGTTCGGGTGCCAGGCACATGAAAGTGGCGCCGAATACAGTGTCCTGACGGGTGGTAAATACGGAAATGACCTCGTCCTGATTTTCGACGGTGAAGTCGATTTGCGCCCCGATGCTTTCACCGATCCAGTTCTTCTGCATGGTGATGACTTTTTCCGGCCAGCCCGGCAGTTTATCGCAATACAACAACAGGTCCCGTGCGAATTCGGTGATCTTGAAAAACCACTGCCACAACTGCTTTTGACGAACCGGCTGCCCGCAGCGCCAGCACAATCCGGCTTCGACCTGTTCGTTGGCTAAAACCGTCTGGCAGGCTTCGCACCAGTTCACATAGGACTCTTTGCGGTAGGCCATACCTTGTTCGTACATCTTCAAAAACAGCCACTGCTCCCAGCGATAGTACTCGGGTTTGCAGGTAGCCAGTTCGCGCTCCCAATCATAACTGAACCCCAGGCTTTTGAGCTGAGACCGCATGGCATCTATATTGGCGTAGGTCCATTCAGCCGGATGGGTGTTGTTGGCGATGGCGGCATTTTCCGCCGGCATTCCGAAAGCATCCCACCCCATGGGATGAAGGACATTGAATCCCTGCATGCGTTTGTATCGGGCGACGACATCGCCGATAGTATAATTGCGAACATGCCCCATGTGAATCTTGCCGGAAGGATAGGGAAACATTTCGAGCAGGTAGTATTTCGGCAGGTCCGGATTTTCGGTCACCCGAAACATGTTTCCTTCGTCCCATTTCTTCTGCCACTTGGAATCAATTGCCAGGGGATCGTATTTGTCTTCCATTATGTTACTGTTCCTCTGTTCCCTTGTTGGCCGATCGGCACCATCCGGTCATCGCCCGAATCCGCATGAAATTAAATCCAGGCGCATTACCATCTCAAGCGCGGAAGTGGACGCAAGGCAACGCTCCGGCAAGCGCCGGCCGATCTATCCTCTATGTTTAAATTTCTTTGCAGCATCTTCCCTTGCGGGTTTTTAGACGATATATAATACAAACAACCATGCATTCCGTCAACTCAATGGCGCTATTTAAAACAGATGTTATGCGCCAATCGGTTAGAAATCGTTTGACTTCAATCTAACAATTTAATATTAAAGCAAATCGGGGGATTAAGCAACAACCGTCGATCCGCGTCTTGCGGATACGCCGTGTCGCCGGTTAGGTTGTAGACAGCCATACCGGCCCCCGGGTTTTCCAATATTATTTTTCGGTCTCATTATGCAAGGATAAAAATCTATGAGTATCAAAATTTTAATCAATGCCGTCGACCCCGATGAGTGCAGAGTCGCCATAGTAAAAGATAACAAGCTGGAACAGTTTCACATTGAAAGCAGTCTGAAAGAAATTACCCACGGCAACATATATAAAGGAATCATATCGCGGGTCGAACCCAGCCTGCAGGCCGTTTTTGTGGACTATGGCGCCGAGAGGCACGGATTTCTGCAAAAGAATGAAATTCACAGTGACTACTACCTGGACACATCCAATGGAGAAAGCGCCATCAACAAGCTGGTCAGGCGCGGACAGGAATTGATGGTGCAGGTAACCAAGGACCCGTTTATGAAAAAGGGAGCCATGCTGACCACGCATATCTCGCTGCCCGGCAGATATATGGTGCTCAGGCCCGGCAACGAAAGCGTCGGTGTCTCCCGCAAGATCGAAACTGAAGACGAACGCCTGCGGTTAAAGGACATTATCGCCAAGCTCAAGCTTCCGGAGGATTTCGGCGTCATCGTCCGCACGGCGGCGGCTGACTCCAGCAAGACCGCGCTGTCCAAGGATCTGAACTATCTGTTCAGATTATGGAAGACCATCAAGGACAGTGTCATGCAAAATAAAGCGCCTGCCCTGCTCTACAAGGAACGTCACCTGGTCATACGTTCCATCAGGGATTCGTTCACTCCGGAAGTCGCCGAGATTCTGATCGATGATACCGCCATTTACCACGAGGTAAGAGACTTTATCAATCTGTTTTCGCGCGGACACGGCAAAATCGTCAAACGCTACCAGGGTGCCAAACCCATATTCACCAAATTTCAGCTTGAAGACCAGATTGCTTCCATATTCGAAAGCCGGGTCAGTTTGAAATCCGGCGGCACCCTTGTCATCGAGCAAACCGAAGCCCTGGTATCCATCGATGTGAACTCGGGCAAATCGACCCATGAAAAAAACATCGAACAGACGGCCTATCAAACCAACCTGGAGGCCGCCGAAGAAGTCGCGCGCCAGTTGCGGTTAAGGGATCTTGGCGGGCTGATCGTAATCGATTTTATTGACATGAAAGATCCGAAACACCGGGCTGAGGTGGAACGAACGTTGAAAAAGAATATCAAGGATGACAAGGCGCGTTCAAAAGTCGGCAAGATCTCACAATTCGGGTTGCTGGAAATGTCCCGACAGCGGATTCGTCCATCCATCGAATTCGGCAGCCATTTGCCGTGCAGGAATTGCCAGGGCAAGGGGCTGGTTCCGTCCGTGGAAACTTTGGGAATCGGCTTTCTGCGAAAATTGAGTCTGGAAACATTGAAGGAAAAGGCCCACCGGGTAAAGGGGATTGTGCCTGTCGATGTGGCCGATTATCTTCTGAACAAAAAACGCCGGGATATCGTCGACCTCGAGGTCCGGCGGGAACTCAACGTTGAAATCGAAGGCGACCGGTCCATGGTGCCGGGCGACAGCAAAATCGTTTGCAGCGAGTAAAGAATAATTTCAAGAAAGATTTGACGAATGTGAACTTTTAAAGTATATCAGCGCCATTTTAAAAAAATTCCGCAAATAGATTGTCACCGGTGGACAAATAGAATAAGATAACTTTTTACGGATTCGACGGCGCTTCGGCCGATGCGGCCTTTTGCGGTCTGGCGTTATTTAAACATAGGATATGGGATTGGCGTTAAGTTGGGCAACCGGAAATCGCACCCGATTCCATCGTTCGTTTTTTGATGAATCCGGCAATCGGTTTGCAAACCAAGTTTCTTTAACAAGTGCAAGGAGGAATTGATTTGTTTGATATCGCATACGCTATGGGCGCTGGAGGCGTGGGAGGAGAAGGCGGCGCCGCCGGTTTTTCCGGTTTTATTCCTTTGATTTTGATGTTTGTCATATTCTACTTCCTTTTGATCCGTCCGCAGCAGAAAAAAACCAAAGAACATCGTCAAATGGTATCCAATTTGAAAAAGGGCGACCGCATTGTTACCAGCGGTGGTATCCACGGGCGAATTACCGGCATGGATGATCTCACCTTAACCGTGGAAATCGCCGATAAAGTCCGGGTGAAGGTCGCGCGCGGCAATGTGTCCGCGCTGGCTCAGCCGGCAGCAGCCCAGAGCCCGCCGCCCAAAAAATAGTTTCGACAACTCGGCTACAGTCTGCCCCATGCAATTGCATTGTCTAGCGGTTATCCCGAGTTCCTAAAATCATAGAAGTGGTTTCAAAACCTCAGATCGTATGCGAGGGGCCGCCTTCGGCGGGCAGGCCGATGAAAAAGTGCAGCAACCATCAGAGAGGATGTTTGGATTCCGGATGACCTGCCCATCGGGCATTGAAAGGCTTTTTGACACCGCTATTGACAGCCGCTCCGGCCGCCGGGCTCGACATCGCCCCACGGTTAAGCGCTTCATCCGGGGCTTTCGTTTGATGAAACCGCAAAATTATTATTTTTGCGAGTGAAAAGCAAAGATTGTAAAAGGGAAGAGATCATTGAAAAATATTTCTTGGAGACTGGTTCTGGTTTTTATCGTTGTCGTGGCGGCGATCATCTATGTCATCCCGAGCTTCCAGCCTGCACTCTGGCCTCACAAGCAGATTAATCTGGGTCTCGACCTTCAGGGCGGAATGCATCTGGTTCTGGAGGTGGACACTGAAAAAGCAGTCGAAGGCGCCACCGAACGCTTTTCCCAGGAAATCCGCGAGCAGCTCAGAGACGAGCGCATTCGGCAGGTGGACGTGGAACGTATCCAGGGATCCCGGATATCGGTCAAAGTCATGCAAGCAGACGCCGGCCCGAAGGTGCAAAAGCTCATAGATGAAGACTTCCGCGATTTGCGGGAACTTTCGAGGACAAAGAGCGACGGCACGGAAACCATCGTGATGGACATTCCGGATAAAGATCGCGATCAGATTAAAAAACTGGCGGTTGCCCAGGCCCTCGAAACGATCCGCAATCGGATCGATCAATTCGGGGTGGCGGAACCGGACATCCGACGCCAGGGAGATAACCGGATTCTGATTCAATTACCCGGAATCAGCGACACCGAGCGAGCCAAGGACCTGATCGGCAAAACTGCGCTGCTGGAATTCAAACTGGTGGATGACACCCATTCGGTGGATGCGGCGGTCAGGGGAACCATTCCGCCCGGAACCGAACTGCTTTACAAGGTCGAGGAAGATCCGCAGACCCGGCGGACGACGAAAACGCCGTTCCTCATACGAAAACGAACCCTGCTGACCGGTGCCTCCCTGACGGATGCCCGGGTTCAGATAGATTCCCGTTTCAATGAACCTTACGTTTCCATTAATTTCGACAAAAAAGGGGCACGGATCTTCGAACGTATTACCGCCGAGAATGTCGACAAACGGCTGGCCATCGTGTTGGATAACAATGTCTACTCAGCCCCGGTTATCCAGGAAAAAATTGCCGGCGGTCAGGCGCGCATCACCGGCAGGTTTACCACCGAAGAAGCCCGTGATCTGGCGATTGTGCTGCGTGCCGGTGCTCTGCCCGCCCCGGTAAACATCCTCGAAGAACGAACCGTGGGTCCCTCCCTGGGAGCCGATTCAATCCGCATGGGTCTGACCTCGATGCTCATCGGCGGACTGGTCGTGATTCTTTTCATGATCGTATATTATAAAACAGCCGGCCTGATCGCCGATATTGCCCTGTTTCTCAATATTTTGCTGATCGCCGCCGGGCTGGCCGGGTTCGGGGCCACCCTCACCCTGCCCGGCATCGCCGCCGTGATTCTGACCATCGGCATGGCCGTGGATGCCAACGTCATTATATTCGAGCGCATCCGGGAGGAAATGGCCCTGGGCAGAACGCCGCGGGCATCCCTCGACGCGGGCTTCGACCGGGCAACCCTGACCATACTCGACGCCAACGTGACCACCCTGATCGCCGCCGTGGTTTTATTTCAATTCGGGACCGGGCCCGTGAAGGGATTCGCCGTCGTGTTGAGTCTGGGCGTCGTCGCCAGCATGTTTACCGCGCTGATCGTGTCGCGGATTATATTCGATTATATCCTCATGAATCAAAAAGTGAAAACGCTGAGCATCTAAAAGGAAAATCAATGCAGTTTATCAAGTCGGATGTTAATGTTAATTTCATCGGCAGACGCAAAATCGCCTTTGCCGTATCCCTGGCGATGATCCTCATCAGCATCGGATCTCTGGTGGTCAAAGGCGGCCCCAAACAGGGTATCGATTTTGCAGGGGGTACCCTCATTCAGGTAAAATTTCCGGCCCCGATCGAAATAGACAAGGTCAAAGAGGGCCTGCGATCCGTCGGGCTGAACAACTCTCTGGTTCAACGCTTCGGGGAACATGACGCCAATGAATATCTGATCCGCACCGACAGCTCCGATATGAGCGAGGAGGGCTTCGCCAAACACGTCCAGGAGGCTTTGACGACCGCCACGGGTGAGCAGGCGGAGATTCGACGCGTGGAAATGGTCGGGGCCCAGGTCGGCCGGGACTTGAGGGAAAAGGCTCTGTTCGCCATGTTCTATGCCCTGCTGTTTATCACCATTTACATATCGGGGCGCTTTGAGTTGAAATGGATATTGAGCGGTGTGATGGCGGCCGCCTTGATCGGCGCTGTTTATGTCTTCACGCTGTTTCATGTCAGCATTCCCGTGCTGATTGCCGCTGCCCTGATCATCTCCCTGGTTTTGTTCTGGTTTCTCGAACTCAAATATGCCATGGGTGCCATCGTGGCGTTGATTCACGATGTCACCATCACCGTGGGCATCTTCTCGATCCTCGACAAGGAATTTACCCTGGCGATCATTGCCGCCCTGTTGACCATCATCGGTTATTCCCTGAACGATACCATTATCGTTTTTGACCGTATTCGTGAAAATCTCAGAAAATACCATAAAAATCCGCTGGAAGTCATTCTGAACCGCAGCATCAACGAAACCCTCAGCCGCACCATCCTGACCTCGCTTACCACGCTGTTTGTGGTGGTTGCCCTGTTCGCTCTGGGAGGCGGCATCATTCATGATTTCGCATTCGCTTTGCTCGTCGGGATCGTCGTAGGAACTTATTCGTCGATTTTTGTCGCAAGCCCGCTCCTTCTTGCCTGGCAGGACCGGCAGCGAAAAAAATCGAGCTGAAACATGAACGCCCGACAGTAAAGGATTATGGACGATATAAAATCTTGGTTTTTCCTTAAAAGCGTTCCGGGAGTTGGAAATCTTCTTGCCAAGCGTCTGATTGACAGGTTCACATCACCTCAAAATATTATTCAGGCATCCGCTGAAAAACTTCTGCAGGTGGAGGGAATCACCCAGCGGCACGTGGCGGCCATTAAAAACCACAAAATGCCTGGGCAGGTCACGGCGGAACTTGACCTTGCGACCCGCAAAAACTACCGAATTGTAACCCTGACCGATCCGGACTACCCCTCTTTGTTGCGTGAAATTCCCGATCCACCGCTTCTATTGTATGTATCCGGAACCCTCTGCAGCTCGGACTTGAAGATTGCCGTGGTCGGTTCCCGCAATGCAACCGCTTACGGTCTGCAGACCACGAAAATTCTGTGTGCCGGATTGGCGGCTCTGGGGGTCACGATTGTCAGCGGAATGGCCCGTGGCATCGACACCGCCGCCCACGAAGGCGCCCTGGCCGCCGGAGGCGACACCATCGCCGTTTTGGGCAGCGGCCTGGACCGTATCTATCCGGCGGAAAACGCCCAGCTTTTTCATCGGATTTCCGGCAATGGAGGGGTTGTTTCGGAATTTTCCATGCTGGCCGAACCGGAAGCCCATCATTTCCCGTTGCGAAATCGCATCATCAGCGGCTTGTCGCTGGGTACCGTGGTAGTGGAGGCCACCCGCAAAAGCGGCTCTCTGATTACCGCGCGATTGGCTGCCGAGCAAAATCGGGAAGTATTTGCGGTACCGGGCAGCATTCAATCCTTCAAGAGCACCGGAACCCATACCCTCATCAAACAGGGGGCCAAGCTGGTCGAACATGCCCAGGACATCGTTGAAGAGCTGGCGCCCTATTTCCTTGAGCGTGGGTGTCCGGAAAACATCCCCCCCAGCGAAGCCGGTCGAATACCGATATCTCTCAGCGACGATGAAGTCCGGGTGTATGATGCGCTCGAACCCTATGCCATTCACATCGATGAACTCACCCGAAAAATTTCCATGGAGTCGGCGAAGCTTTCCGGAATTCTGTTACAACTCGAACTGAAGGGCCTGGTTCATCAGTCACCAGGAAAATATTTTTCCATATCGGACGCTCGATCCGAACCGTAAGCGCCAATCCGATAAATTCGACATCGACAAACCGATATCGATGCATATATTCAACTCCAACCATTATTCCGGTTGCCTGGATTGGCTTTAAAAGTCTGGGTAATCTTGCCACAGAATGTGGAAAAGTTTCAGGTTTCAGGTTTCAGGTGTCAGGTGTCAGGAAATTAGTACCTGAAACCTGACACCTGAAACCTCAAACTGGTTAGAGACGTATCGAATCGTTTATATTTATTTTGATTGGTTAAACACCTAATATTCATCAATCACATAAGGAATTGCTGTGAGTAAGCCTTTAGTCGTCGTGGAATCGCCCACCAAAGTAAGAACGATAAAAAAATATCTTGGGAAGGACTTCAGCGTTGCAGCCACGGTAGGGCATATAAAAGATTTGCCCGACAAAGAGATGGGCATTGATGTTGAAGACGGTTTTAAGCCCAAGTATCAGTACATTCCCGGCAAACAAAAAATCGTCAAAAACCTAAGAGCGGCTGCCGGGGACACACCGGAGGTTTACCTGGCCCCGGACCCCGACCGGGAGGGGGAAGCGATTGCCTGGCATACCGCCGAAGTTTTAAAACAGAAAGGCCGCAACTTCCATCGGGTGCTTTTCCATGAATTGACCAAAGATGCCGTTCGCAAGGCCATGTCCGTACCCGAGGCGCTGGATCGCAGCAAATACGAAGCGCAGCAGGCCCGCCGGATTCTGGACCGGCTGGTCGGCTATCAGGTGTCGCCGATTTTATGGCGGAAGGTAAAAGGTGGATTGAGTGCCGGACGGGTTCAATCCGTGGCGGTCAGGATTATCTGTGAAAGGGAGCGTGAAATCCAGGCGTTTGTACCCGAGGAATACTGGTCGATCACCGCCTATCTGACCGGAGACTCGCCGCCGCCATTTACCGCCAAACTGGTAAGAAAAGATCGCGAAAAACTCAGAATTCCGGACGAGGTCGCCGCCGCCCAAATTTTAAGAGAATTGGATGGACAGAAATTTATCGTCGACACCATTCAAAAGCGGACAACCAAAAAAAACCCGCTGCCGCCGTTTACGACCAGCAAGCTGCAACAGGAGGCCATCAGAAAGCTCAGATTCAGTGCACGCAAGGCAATGATGGTTGCCCAGCAGCTTTACGAGGGCATCGATCTCGGTCCGGGTGAGCCGGAAGGGCTGATCACCTATATGCGAACCGATTCCACCCGTATTGCGGCGGAGGCCGCTTCGGAAGCGCAACAGTTGATCCTGGATCGCTTCGGTCGGGACTATGCTCTGGAAAAACCGCGGTTTTTCGCCAACAGAAAAAAAGTGCAGGACGCCCATGAAGCCATTCGACCCACTTCGGTGTTCAACAGTCCTGAAAAGATCAAGTCTTATCTGTCAGCGGATCAACTAGCCTTGTATCAGCTCATCTGGCAACGGTTCGTTGCCTCCCAGATGGCCCAGGCCCTGATCGACCAGGTGTCCGTATCCATCAAAGCCGGGGCGTATGAGTTTACAACCAGCGGATCATCGGTAAAATTTCCCGGCTTTATGGCGCTCTATATGTCGGTGGACGATGAAATCGAAAGCGAATCCGAAAAGAAAAAGCCGAAGTTGCCCGAGTTGGATCGGGGAAAGATTCTGGACCTCGAAAAACTGGAGCCCAAACAACATTTTACAATGCCGCCGCCCCGCTTCTCAGAGGCATCGCTGGTGAAAGAACTTGAAGAAAACGGTATCGGCCGTCCCAGCACCTACGCGACTATTTTGTCGACGATTCGGGGCAAAGGGTATGTGGATCTCGTTAAGGGTTATTTCAGGCCTAATGAACTCGGCTTCATTGTCAACGATTTGCTGGTGCAGAATTTTCCAGAGGTGTTCGATGTCGAATTCACCGCAAAGATGGAAGAGAATCTGGATCAGATCGAATCCAGAAAGCTGGACTTTCTGCAGGTGTTGAGCCGGTTCTACAAGCCATTCAGCCAGGACCTGGCGACCGCCGCCGATGAAATGCTCAGTGTTAAAGGTGTCGGCATCCCGACGGACCTCCAATGTCCCCAGTGCGGCAAACCTCTAAGAATCAAAGTTGGGAAAAACGGACATTTTCTGGCCTGCACCGGCTATCCGGATTGCACCTATTCCAGCGACTACATACGCGATGAAAAGGGAAACATTCAACCCGAAAGTCAAGATGATGAAGAAGTCACCGATAAGGTGTGCCAGAAATGTGGAAAGCCGATGGTGGTCAAAAAGGGACGCTACGGCAGCTTTATAGCCTGCAGCGGTTATCCCGAGTGCAAGAACACCCAGTCTCTGAATTCGAACGGAAATGGCAAGAAAATCGATGTTTCCTGCCCCCAGGAAGGGTGTTCCGGCGATATCGTAGAGCGCACCTCCAAGCGGGGAAAGCTATTCTACGGCTGCAGCCGCTTTCCTGAATGCACGTTTGCTTCCTGGGACAAACCGCTGAATAGAGCGTGTCCCCAATGCGCCGCCAAATATCTGGTTGAGAAAACCACCAAAAAGCTGGGAACCTTCATCACCTGCCCGGAGCAGGGCTGCGGATACAAAGAAAACGCTTGACAACCCTGTTTTATACTGATAGGAATCTGTCTAAGCATAAAAAATACAGAATCAAAATATGATTAAAGTCGCCATTAGAAACCTTATTAGCCTTATTCTTATCCTGGTCGGGGAAATTATTATCCTCGACCGGAAAAAGGGTTGATAATGGCATAAATTCACCGATCAAACAAGTTACACAAAAATCCGTTATCAGCCCAAGGCCGGTAACGGATTTTTTTTTGAAGGGGGGAGAAACCATGAAGCTCAGCGGCGCGAATATACTGATGGAAGTACTCAAGGAAGAGAAAGTTGACACGATTTTTGGATATCCTGGAGGAGCCGTCATCGATATCTATGATGCCCTGGCAAAGACGGACATTCGTCATATTCTGGTACGCCATGAGCAGGCCGCCGTGCACGCGGCCGATGGCTATGCCAGGGCCGCCGGCCGGGTGGGAGTATGTCTGGTGACTTCCGGACCGGGGGTGACCAATACCATCACCGGCATTGCCTCGGCGTACATGGACTCGATTCCCTTGGTGATTCTGAGCGGTCAGGTGCCCACCGCTCTCATCGGCAACGATGCTTTTCAGGAGGTGGACATCGTGGGCATCACCCGCCCCTGCACCAAACACAATTATCTGGTGATGTCCATTGAAGATTTGGCCGCCACCATCAGAGAGGCGTTTTATCTGGCCCGCTCCGGAAGACCGGGCCCCATCCTGGTGGATATTCCCAAGGATATCGCTCAGGAATTCACAGACTACACCACCGGGGGCAAGGTCAAAATCAAATCCTACAATCCGACCTACAACCCCAACATGAAGCAGTTGAAAAAGATTGTCAATCTCGTGGAGGAATGCGAACGGCCGATCATTTTTGCCGGTGGCGGAGTGATTCTTTCAAAGGCCTCCGCGGAACTGACCGAATTGGCCCACCAAGCCCAAATTCCTGTGACCACGTCCCTTATGGGTCTGGGGGCCTTTCCCGAATCGGACCCGTTGTCGCTGGGGATGATCGGCATGCACGGGACTTATCGAGCCAATATGTGTACCGCCGAATGCGATCTCCTTCTGGCCATCGGCGTCCGATTCGATGACCGCGTCACCGGCAAAACCGATTCCTTTGCCGCCCAATCTCAGATTGTTCACATTGACATCGATCCCACCACCATCCGCAAAAACATTCCGGTCACCATACCCGTAGTGGGAGACTGCAAAATCAGCCTGCAGCACCTGAACAAGCTGCTCCATCAGGCCGATCTGGGGGATGTCGCTGTCAAAAGAAAAAACTGGTTTGCCAGAATTGAAGAGTGGAAAAATGCCAACTCCCTGGCTTATAACCAGACCGACGTCATCAAGCCGCAATTCGTTGTGGAAAAACTTTGCGAACTGACCAGAGGTGAGGCCATCATCACCACCGAGGTCGGTCAGAATCAGATGTGGGCCGCCCAGTTTTATCAATACAACCATCCCAATCATTTCATAACTTCCGGAGGTCTGGGCGCCATGGGGTTCGGTCTGCCCGCCGCCATCGGTGCCCAGGTTGCCTGCCCGGATAAAATGGTGGTGGACATCGCCGGAGACTGCAGCATCCAAATGAATATCCAGGAAATGGCCACTGCGGTGCAAAACTGTCTGCCGGTGAAAATCGTGATCCTGAACAATGGCTACATGGGCATGGTTAGACAGTGGCAGGAATTGTTTTACGACAAGCGCTATGTCTGCACCTGTATGGATTGCGCTCCGGATTTTGTCAAACTCGCCGAAGCCTTCGGAGCCGTCGGTTTGCGAGCCACGAAACCCGAAGAGGTCGAATCCGTACTGGTTGAAGGACTTTCTGTTTCCAGACCGGTGATCATGGAGTTTGTCGTAGACCCGGAGGAGGGGGTTTACCCCATGGTCCCGGCCGGATCCCCCATCACTGAGATGCTGCTGGTATGAGGGTAATTCAAGAATTCAGGGATTGAGGAATTGAAGGATTGAATGATCGATGGAATTGGATATAAAGGGACACCAATACAAACAGATAGCAATAAAATTCCTTTAATTTCTAAATTCCTCAATTCTATAATTCCTAAATTTAAAACGCAACACACTACGGGGAGTCTTAGACGCATGAAAGAGCAAAAGCACATCATGACCATGCTGGTAGATAATCAGCCGGGGGTACTCTCCCGGGTGGTTGGGTTGTTCAGCGGCAAAGGATTTAATATCGAAAGCCTCTGCGTCGCTCCAACCATGGATCCACTGGTTTCGAGAATTACCATTGTCACCATGGCCAATCCGCCGGTGATCGAACAGATCGAAAAGCAATTGCGAAAGTTGGTAAACATTATCAAGCTGCGCGACATGACCGGCCCCAAGGCCGTCAAACGGGAGATAGCCTTGATTTGCATCAAGGCCAAGCCGGAGCATCGTGCGGAGATTTTACGGATCGTCGATATCTTTCGATGCAAGGTCGTCGATGTCGGACTCGAACATTATATTATCGAGGTTACCGGGGATGCGGATAAACTGACGGCCCTGATCAATCTTCTCAGTCCCATGGGCATCCAGAAAATCGCCCGAAGCGGTGCGTTGGCGCTGTATCGGGAACCCAAATAGTTACGGTTTCAGGTGTCAGGTGCCAAGTTTCAGGAATTAAGCACTTTCGATGCTTGGGAGCCCATATGAATCTGCGTGGTATGTCGCCCTTTTTCGATAAAATTGCCTGATAGGTGGCAACGAGATGCTGACACCTGACACCTTATTTTCTTGGATATTAAGCACTTTAACCAAAAGCAAACAGAGGTAAACAATGACAGAATTTAATTTCGGCGGTGTGGTGGAAGACGTCATTACTTCGGATGAATTTTCATTGCAAAAAGCCAGAGACATCCTTCAAAACGAAACGGTAGCGGTCCTGGGATACGGCGTTCAGGGCCCCGGACAGGCTTTAAATCTAAGAGACAACGGTATCCGCGTCATTGTGGGACAGCGGGAGGGGGGCCGCACCTGGCAGCGGGCCGTATCGGACGGCTTCGTCCCCGGCGAAACTCTTTTTCCCCTGGATGAAGCGGCCAAAAAGGCGACCATCATTCAGTTTTTGCTTTCGGATGCCGGCCAGGTGGCGACCTGGCCCCGTATCAGGCAATGTCTGGATGAAGGCAACGCCTTATATTTCTCCCATGGATTCGGTATTGTTTTCAAGGATCAGACCGGAATTATTCCCCCTGAAAATGTGGATGTCATATTGGTGGCGCCCAAAGGCTCGGGACGCAATGTGAGGCTCAACTTCCTGGATGGCAGCGGGATCAATTCCAGCTACGCCGTGTTTCAGGATTTCACGGGCAAGGCCCGGAAAAGGACCCTGGCTCTGGGTATTGCGGTCGGATCCGGTTACCTGTTTCCCACCACCTTTGAAAAGGAAGTCCACAGCGACCTGACCGGTGAACGCGGCGTTTTGATGGGCTGTCTGGCCGGCGTTATGGAGGCCCAGTACAACTTGCTGCGTAAACATGGGCACAGCCCGAGTGAAGCCTTCAACGAGACCGTTGAAGAACTGACCCAGAGCCTCATCCGGTTGGTGGCCGAAAACGGCATGGACTGGATGTTCAGCAACTGTTCCACCACCGCCCAGCGCGGCGCGCTGGATTGGGCCCCGAAGTTCAGGGACGCCGTGACCCCTGTTTTTGACACCCTCTATGAAAAAGTCGTCTCCGGGGAAGAGACCCGGCGGGTTCTGGAGGCCAACAGCGTACCGGATTACCGCGAAAAACTGAACAAGGAATTGGAAGTGATAAAAAATTCGGAAATGTGGCAAACCGGCGCCACCGTCCGGTCACTGCGGCCCGAAAACCGGAAAAAGCTGTAAGCAGGGAGATATTCATGGAACCGATTCTGCTTTACGACACGACCTTGAGAGATGGATCCCAGGGGGAAAACATCACCTTTTCGGCTGATGAAAAAATCAATATCGCTCAGAGACTGGATGATATCGGGATTCACTATATCGAGGGCGGATGGCCCGGTTCGAATCCCAGAGACATGCAGTTCTTCGAACTTGCCCGACGGGTGGAATTCAATCAAGCCCGCCTGACGGCTTTCGGCTCCACCCGCCGTGCCGGCATCCAACCGGGTGAAGACAGCAATTTAAAAGCGCTGATTACCGCCGGGACGCCGGCCGTTGCCATCTTCGGCAAATCATGGGATCTTCACGTCCAAAAAATCATGAACAACACATTGAAAGAAAATCTCGCCATGATTCAGGACAGCATCGATTTCCTGAAAAACAACGACCTCGAGGTAATCTATGATGCCGAACACTTTTTCGACGGCTATAAAAATAACCCGGCCTATGCCCTCAAGACCCTGCACACCGCGGCAGCAGCCGGCGCGGATTATCTGGTGCTGTGTGATACCAACGGCGGCAGCCTGCCCTTCGATATCGAAACCATCCTTCGGGATGTCCAGAAATCCCTGTCCGATGTCGATCCGCAAATCTGCGGCACCACACCTTGCCGGCTGGGTGTTCATGCGCACAACGACTGCGGCCTGGCGGTGGCCAATTCCGTCACCGCCGTTCACGCCGGCGCGGTCATGGTCCATGGAACCATCAACGGATACGGTGAGAGATGCGGCAACGCGGATTTGACCTCCATCATTCCCATTATCGGCCTGAAAATGAACCGACCCTGCATATCCGAAAAAAATCTCAGAAAACTCAATGCCCTTTCTCTTTATGTCAGCGAAACCGCCAACCAGGTGCCGCTGAACACCCGCCCCTTCGTCGGCAAAAGCGCCTTTGCCCACAAAGGCGGCATCCATGTGAGCGCCATCATGAAAATTCCCTGCGCATATGAGCACATCGACCCCGCGCGGGTCGGCAATCAAAGACGGGTGCTGATTTCGGATCTGGCCGGCAAAAGCAATATCGAATTCAAAGCCAAGGAACTCGGCATCGAATTGAGTGACAACGGCTTCGACAGCAGAAAGATCGTGTCCGAAATAAAACAGTTGGAGCAACTGGGATATCAGTATGATGTGGCTGAAGGATCGTTCCGGATTCTGATGGAAAAATTCACCGACCAGTTCGAACCGTTGTTCCAACTGGAATCGTTTCGCGTGACCATCGAAAAAGACGCGGATCGGCCCTGCACCTCCCAGGCAACCATCAAAATATCCGTTGGAGACAAGCAGGAAATCACTGCCGCCGAAGGCTATGGCCCGGTCAGTGCCCTGGATAACGCTCTGAGAAAGGCGCTGGGGAGATTCTTTCCGGATCTCGACACCATGAAACTGGTGGATTTTAAAGTGCGCGTCATCGACGGAGACCGCGGAACGGCGGCCAAAGTACGGGTTCTGATTGAATCGCGGGATCAAAATGAAATCTGGAGTACGATCGGGGTGTCCGAAGATATCATCGAGGCCAGTTGGCAGGCTTTGGCCGACAGCTTTCATTTCAAACTGGCCAATGAAAAACGATTTCACACTTGACGGATTTCCAATGGCGAAAAAGCGTCGACCGCTTGAGCCGCTGCGTAATTTTTCTGAAACTTCTAGTTGAGGAGTGACCCATTGAATAGTCAGCAAGGTAATAGCGCCGCGGGAACGATGCCGGTAAGTTTCCCGCGGCCTTTGCTCCCCCGCAAATTTGCATAGACACTTAACCCACCGACATTAAAACGAAATTGTCGATAGCTTGGACAATTTGAGGTTTCAGGTGTCAGGTGTCAGGTTTCAGTTCTGACCACGAGCTGCCGGCATGATCGATTTGAATCGATGTCAATATCCGGAACCACCGAGGTTCATCCAAGCTGTAGCTGCTGGCGAAAGGGCAGCCAGAATGATCAAAGGTAGAAACCTTCAAAAAGGATTGCATCATTTTACCCCCTCCCTCAATCCCTCCCGCCGGGGGAGGGAAGTGGACTCCTCTCCCTTGACGGGAGAGGCCGGGTGAGGGTGATTTAAATCGCCAGAATTCCAATAAACTGAATGAAGTTTCATATAAGCCGCGGCCTCGGGCAAAGGGCAGCCCGATTGATCAAAGACAGAAACATTCTAAAAGGATTGCTTCACTTTACCCCCTCCCTCAATCCTCCCGCCGGGGGAGGGAAGCTGTCTCCTCTCCCTTGACGGGAGAGGCCGGGTGAGGGTGATAAAATGGCAAAATGCCTTTTAACCCAGAACCCAGAACCCCTGGCCCAGACCTGGATCAGATACCAATGGATTAATTTTAAGGACAGATTACTTGATGTTTCTTAAGCCGCTTTAACCAGTCGCGCCAGGGCAGGCTTGAACCTTGAACCTGGAATTTGTAGTTTCATATAAGACTTGCGAAACCACACGGGCGAGGTCCTGAAACCTGACACCTGACACCTGAAACCTATTTCGAACTTCACCGGGAACAAAAATGCCCCTTCGGGCAAACATGCAGTTCCAATCACAAACAGGGGAGCAGATCAATGAAAGACCGAGTCATCATTTTCGATACCACGCTAAGGGATGGGGAACAATCACCCGGTGCCAGCATGAACTCCGCCGAAAAGCTGCGTCTGGCCACTCAAATGGAAAAGCTGGGTGTGGATGTCCTCGAAGCCGGCTTCCCGGCTTCTTCCGAAGGAGATCTGGACGCGGTATCCAGAATCGCGGGCAAACTGAAAAAGACCGAGGTTGCCGCCCTGGCGCGTACCTCCAAAAACGATATCGACCGTGCCTGGCAGGCGATTTCGCACGCCGCCAAACCCCGGATTCACACGTTTATCGCCACCTCCGACATCCACCTGGATTATAAACTGAAAATGACCCGGGATGAGGTGGTCCAGGCCGCGGTCCATGCCGTCCGTTATGCCAAAACGCTCACGGATAATGTCGAGTTTTCCGCGGAAGACGGATCGCGCAGTGACCGGGATTATTTATGCCGTATTTTCGAAGGTGCCATTGCCGCCGGGGCCACGACGGTCAATCTGCCGGACACCGTAGGCTACGCGGTGCCCGAGGAGTTTGCCGCGCTGGCCAAATATGTCATCGACCATACCCCGAATATCCAAAAGGCGGTGCTGAGCGTTCACTGCCACAATGATCTGGGGCTGGCCACCGCAAATACCATCGCGGCCATCAAGGCCGGCGCCCGCCAGGCCGAAGTGACCATCAACGGGATCGGTGAAAGAGCCGGCAACACATCGTTGGAAGAAGTGGTCATGGCGCTGCGGACCCGGCCGACCTATATTTCCGTCGACACCGGCATTCAGACGGAACAAATCCATCCGACCAGTCGTTTGGTCAGCATGATCACCGGCATGATGGTGCAGCCGAACAAGGCCATTGTGGGCGCCAATGCCTTTGCTCATGAGGCCGGCATCCACCAGGACGGTGTCCTTAAAAACCCCATGACCTATGAAATCATGAGACCGGAGACGGTCGGACTGAGCACCAACCGACTCGTGCTTGGCAAGCATTCCGGCCGACACGCCCTGCGCTCTCATTTGAAGGAAATCGGGTACGATCTTTCAAACGAGGAGCTAGATCTGGTTTTTGAAAAGTTCAAAGAACTGGCGGACAAAAAAAAACAAGTGGTGGACGAAGACCTCGAGGTTATCGTCACGGAAGGGATATTGCGCACCACCGACGTTTTCCAACTCGAATATCTGCACGTCACCGCCGGCACAACGGTGATTCCGATGGCCAGCGTCAAGCTCAAAATCAACGGACGAAGCGTGCAGGGAGCCAATTATGGAAACGGTCCCATCGACGCCGCTTACAATACGATTGCCAAACTCACCGGAACCGACTCGGAATTGATGCGGTTTTCGATCAGTGCGCTGACCGGGGGGACCGATGCCCAGGGCGAAGTCACCGTGCGGCTGCGTGAAAACGGTCTGCTTGCACTGGGAAAAGGTGCCAACCCCGACATCATCACGGCCGGTGCCCTGGCCTACATCAACGGACTGAACCGGCTGGAATACCTGAAGGCCCATCCTGTCAAGGATGCGGTGGTGCTGTAGACTCAGGGTATTGGGGAGAGCGGGTTGTATTTTGGGTCAGCTGAGATGAGAAAATCCGATTCAACTGAAATTCCAAATTCCAATATCCAAGTTCCAAATGAATCTCAAATTCAAAAATTCAATGACCCAAAATACGGGAAGCTATCTACTTTTTAATGGGCTTTCTGTTGTTTTGAATTTTGAATTTGGGTCATTGGTGCTTATTTGATATTTGAAATTTGGTGATTGGGATTTCCAAGACTGACGTCCCCCGGCCGCCTCTACCCAGTTTCCAATGTTCCGATGATTTCCGATATTGCG
This sequence comes from uncultured delta proteobacterium, assembly GCA_963774425.1. Taxonomy (GTDB): domain Bacteria; phylum Desulfobacterota; class Desulfobacteria; order Desulfobacterales; family JAFDCJ01; genus JAFDCJ01. The sequence goes on from CAVZEZ010000004.1 coordinate 109,960, forward strand.
GCGATGTCCCTTTCGGCGAGAAAGGCCTCGAGACCATCGATGATATCCATGGTGGCCCGCGGATTGATGAAATTGGCGGTTCCCACCTGAACGGCCGATGCACCTGCGATCAAAAACTGCAGGGCATCTTCGGCCGTCATGATCCCGCCGATGCCGATGATCGGGATTGCGGCCACCTGGGCCACCTGCCAGACCATCCGCACCGCGACCGGTCTGATGGCCGGTCCGGACAACCCCCCGGTAATGTTGGCCAGCCGCGGGCGCCGGGTTTCGATGTCCACCACCATGGCGGTGATCGTATTGATCAGGGAAAGACAATCGGCTCCCGCCTCCTGGACTGCCAGGGCTATTTCGGTGATGTCGGTGACATTGGGTGAAAGTTTGGCTATCAAGGGTTTAGCGGTTTCGTTACGAACCCGTTGGATCACCCGGTAGGCGGCATTCGCATCCACACCGAAGGCGACACCGCCGGCTTTCACGTTGGGGCAGGAGATATTGACTTCAATGCCGGCGACGCCCGCCAGTTTTTCGATGCGGGCGGCCAATTGCACATACTCCTCTTCCAGTTTGCCGTAGATATTGGCGATAACCGGCGGTGCCAGTCGTTGTAAAAAGGGAAGTTTGTCCCTGATAAACGCCTCGACACCCACATTTTCCAGGCCGATTGCATTTAACATGCCGCAGGGGGTCTCGACAATGCGCGGCGGCGGGTTGCCTCTGGTTGGCTCTAAAGACAGTCCTTTCACAATAATCCCGCCGAGACGATTCAGATCGACCAGATGATCGAACTCCCGGGCGTAGCCAAAGGTGCCGGAAGCCGTCAGCACCGGATTTTGGATCTGTAGACCGCCGATGTTCACCGATAGATCCGGTTTGATATCCATTCCTTGAATTCTTACATCAGACCGGCTGCCCTTTAGCCGGCGGCGCCGCCTCATGTCTATGACGCCAGATTGCCATCACGATCGAATTGCATGGGAAAAGGCCCCCCGATAATTTCCAGGTCAGACCTTTGCTGAAACGTCTCTGCATAGGCTTCGGACACCTCGACAGTGTCCAGCCGAAGCGTATTTTTGATGCGCACGATTTTGCTTTTCTCGGCCGGGATAAGGCCAATGGATCCCAGAGCTGCCTCAATCGCTTCACGATCGTTATCAAAATGCATTGGGACCGCGGCTTTCTCCAGACTGATGCCGGTGATACAATTTTTGTAGGTGGCCTGATAATCAATCTTGTCAACAAGCCGTCTGGTGGTGATATCCGCCAGGCCGATGCCGGTGGCGTTGCCCTTGCTTTTTTCCGTCAGATCCCTTACAAAAAGTCTTTTGGTTTTTACCGGGTGGTGAAAAACTCCCAGCAAATCTCGATTCCTTCCGGTGATGTTCGGATCGATACCGACCCCGCTGATGTCTTTTCCCATCTCATCGATGATTAAAAGATCGATTTCATCGAAAGGAAGTCTGGCCATCATTTTTTTGGATAGAAGCAAAAGGTCTTTTTCCTTTTCTTCGGCTTCATCAGGTGTTAAAGCGGCAATTCCGGCCGTCTCGCCGTAACCGTTTTCCACGATTCCCACCGCGCAGATGACACGCGTGTTTTTCAACACCACGCGGGCGGCATCCGCAATGATCTTGGCAAATGTATGCTGAACAGCGGCTTTATGGTAAAGTTCCGCGCCGTTTTGCTTTCCCATGCCGATGGCCATCATTTTCATCATACCGCTTTCAATCGGCGCCTTGAATTTGGTGTGGGATTTAACCCGGTTAACCACCACCATATGATCGGCCGTCAGAGCAGCTTTATCCATAAATACCGGTATATTATCTTCAGTTACACCGATCACTTCCGTTTCCATGGATGATATGATCGGGGCTTTGACAGATGTTTCCGTCACCCCCAACTGCGCCAGCAAGGCCACCTGCCCTGCGGCTGTTGCACCTCCATGACTGCCCATAGCTGGGAAAATGAACGGATCGGCTTCCAGTGTTTTTAAAAATTCTACGACGGCTGCCAGGATCTCAGCGATATTTGAAATCCCGCGACTGCCGGCCGGGATCGCCACCCGGTCTCCCGGACGGACCGCCGACCAAGTCAGTCTGCCCAGTTCAAGGAACACCGCCGCCCGAATATCGTCTACCCGGGTGTCATCGAACACTTGACGCACCCGGTACATTTCTGGAAGTTTCATTCAAGCCTCAGAATGAGTAGATTTAAATGGTCTCTTTATCTGAAATGAATCGATATTTCAATGTAATAAACCGAATTTCGACAATTATAGCGTCAAAAAAACTGAATGTTGAATAGGGCTTTCCGAACAGAGCCAGGATGTTTTGAAGCCGGCGGGGGTTGGAAAGGTCAAAATTGAGGATTGCCAGAATAAATGCAGGATTTAAAAACGAATCTAAAAACGTTGGAATGCGAGCGAGAAAACAATTAGGGCGGGCGGTTTCGTCCGCCCTCTTTTAATCCGCCTTGTGGTTTTCGGGAGTCTTCACGCAAGCGGGATCGGCCTCTGCCTGCAAATGCCGGACAGGGGTTTCATTCCCCTACCCGCTTTTTCTGGTGATAAGCCTGCAAATTTTGCTTTCAGGCGATGAGATAAAAACGATTGCCAGAACAAGCAGGGGCAATGCAAAGAAAAGTCCGAATACCGGTATGATCAGAACACCGGCAAAAGCAACTAACAAGGCAAATGCCATCAAAATGATTCCTATCGTTCTACCCGATATCTTCTCGCGCAAACAATCGGTTTTGTCCATTTGATCCCCCTTGTTTAAATTCGGTTATGGCCGGACGATTCCGGTCGGTATGAACTTTTCTATATTTTCAAAATAACAATCGATTCGAGAATTACAACTCGATCCCCAAAAAATGTTTCTAAATTAGCGATCATCGATGAAAAGATCAAGAGGCTTCGGAAAGTGCTTCCGGGCATGGTGGATAAAATAAGGACCTAAACTTAAGCCGTGCTTTATCGCACATGTCACCGGCGATCTCAGGAAAATCGTCCCTGTTATCGGTAAAATGCTCGAATCCGTGCAGTAGCCTTCAAGTTTTTTGCTGATATGACGAAATAGAGACAAGATGATTCACGGCGGCTGACCGAAATACTATCACAATGTTGTCACAATGTTGTTTGCGATATCGCCCGAACACTCTTGTGGGAAGCCACAAAGCCATGTCAGATCCACCCATTTGGTTCGCAGGGTGATCGCACCGGCAGGGGCTTCAGCAGATTAAATACCGGAACACTAAAAAAATCTGCCCGTAAAACGGGTAGGAGAGGAACATTAAAAATGCTTGAATCGATCAAGTCCATGAAATTAAAGTACAAGTTGTTTTTACCGAATATCCTTTATTTGATGTTGCTGGGGACCGTCGTTTACTTTTTCATCATTTCAAATTCGATGATAAGGCAGCTATCGCAGGAACAGGCTTCATCCAGTGCCTTTAAGGAAAACCTGAGTCAAGCTGTTTTGAATATTAAAGCCTATGCCCATGAGGAAATCTCATTTACTGAATTGGAGCAACGCTACCAAGCCCTGAAAGCCGAACTGGAGAGCGGCGATCGGGGCATCGATATGAAAACAGGCTGGAATCAGGTGGAAAACATCCACCACCTGCGGGAGACGAATGCTCAGATAGATAACCGGTTTTTCGAGTTGACGAATAGTTCCATAAAGAATTCCAACGGCTTCATCAAGCAGGTCTCCGCGAAACTGGCCGACGAGCAGCAGCGGTCGCAGGTATCCACTCTGGAACGGCGGGTGATCGCCGGTGCGGTCGTCAACACCTCGGCCAATTATGATCTTCAGGTGCTTTTCGGTCGCATGAAGAGAAACCTGGATGTCAAATCCGAAATCCTCTCCTATTTTGACACTTTGATTAAAAACGTGGAAAAAGACATTGAAGGATTGGCGGGAACGCCATTTGAATTGCTGCCGGTGGAAGCCAAAAAGCTGAATCTGGAAGCCAGGGACCTTACCCTAACATACATCAAAAACCTCGATGAAGAAAAGGATCTTAAGCAATCGATTTTAAACAGGATCGATAAAGACATTGACAAGTTAAACGAGGCCTATCTCGAAAAATCGGCGGGTTTCTTTGAAGAGGTAAAGGCTTTATTCCGCTACCTGATCATAATTATCACCGCTATTTCGGGCTGCGGCATATTGATCAGTATCTTCACCGCCAAATCGGTTTCGGGTCTCCTGAGCCGGGTGGTTGCCGACCTGCTGGACGCTTCGGACCAGGTGGCCTCGGCCTCGGCCCAGGTATCCGGCAGCAGCCAGTCCCTGGCGGAGGGTTCCTCGGAGCAGGCGGCGGCGATACAGCAAACCTCATCCTCCCTGGAGGAAATGTCGTCCATGACGCGACAAAACGCCGACAACGCCGAGGAAGCCAAAAACCGGGTGGCCGAAACAGATGAAATCGCGGCCAAGGTGAACAGACACATGGGAGATATGGGCGTTGCCATGGCGGAAATCACCCGGTCCAGTGAAGAGACCGGCAAGATTATCAAGACTATCGACGAGATCGCCTTCCAGACCAATCTTCTGGCCCTGAATGCCGCCGTGGAAGCCGCCCGGGCCGGAGAGGCGGGTGCCGGTTTTGCAGTGGTGGCCGACGAGGTTAGAAACCTGGCGATGCGGGCGGCGGATGCCGCCAGGAACACGGCAGAGCTGATCGAAAACACCATCAAGTCCGTCCAGAACGGAAGCGAACTGACCCAATTGACCCAGGCGGCTTCTGATGAAAACATGGAAAACGCCGCCAAGGTCGGCGAACTGGTGGCGGAAATCGCGGCCGCATCCAAAGAACAGGCCCAGGGCATCCAACAGGTCAACACAGCGGTATCTCAGATGGAAAAGGTCACCCAGTCCAATGCGGCCAATGCGGAGGAATCGGCCAGCGCAGCCGAGGAGCTGAGCGCCCAAGCCGAGCAGATGAAAACCATCATCGAAAAGCTGATCTCCATGGCAGGATCTGGCGAAACCTGGAAGGGCGCTGGCGGCTCCAAAAAGGACGGGCCGCCGGCGCGCCCGGCAAACAGCCCGCGACCTGAAGGGGTAATACCGCTTGAAGATGCGGACTTCAAGGATTTCTAACCAATGAAGATGCAATCACTCAATTTCAAACTTGCGTCCAGTGACTTTTCGTAAAATCAGACATGTTTCGGCCGCTGCAATTGACACCCGACCTCCGAATATTTATGTTAATCCGGACCGAGCGGTGAATTCCGTAAAAATGTGGGCGCCGTTTCGCGGTGAGCCCCGGAACCCGGAGCTGATGAAAGGAGGACTTTATGGCCGAAAAACCAGTATCCGTCAAATTTCAGCATAAACGAGAATCGGAAGAGACCTTTTTTGCGGAGCAGGATCAGAAAAAGCTCAGGGAATTGAGACAGAAGGCACAGGCGGAATCCAGCCAGAAATATCGTGATGAACACCAGTACCATTGCTTCCGCTGCGGCACCAACAGCTTGGCGGAGATCGACCAGGGCAAGGTCAAAATCGACATTTGCGTCAATGAAGATTGCGGGGCGATTCACCTGGATCCAGGGGAGCTCAAGGAAATCCTCAAGGATCAGAGTGCACTCTCGGCCGCGAAAAACGCCTTTCTGTCGGTTTTCAAATAAACCCGGTTTGATCAAAACTCAATCGATCATCGCTGAGATCGGAATAACCTTGAGAAGTTCGGAAGATAAGCAAATCAGAGGGCAGCATTTTATCCCATACCAAGTCCCTGCCTTCTCAACTTCTTATCTTCTGATCTTCTAATTCTGATCTCGTGGTGAGCTTTTTTGCGGAATATCACGCGCACGGCATCTCAAAGTGCCTCGAACTTTTTAGCCCGGTAAGCCTGCAGATACTGCATGCAAAAATCATCTTTGCCCGCCAGGGCCTCGGCAGCGATTATATTGGCCATCATCTTGCGATCCAGGGGATTCACGATGGCCCCGTCGAGTCCTTTGGCAATCGCCATCACCATGAAGGTCTGATTTAAAAATTTTCGCTCCGGCAGGCCGAATGATATGTTGGACAAGCCGCACATGGTATGGATTCCCTTGAAGGTGGTCGTGATATTTTCGATGGTTTTTAAGAATTCCACACCGTAGCTGCCGTTGGTGGCCACGGGCTGCACCAGGGGGTCCACATAGATATTTCCCAGGTCGACGTTTTTCTGTAAAAGCCCGTTGATCAGTTTGTCAGCGATCGCCATGCGTTCATCCGCGGTTTCCGGCATCCCCGCGTCGCTCATGCACAAGGCCACAACCTTGAGATCCGTACCGGCCACGATCGGCAGCAAGGCGTCATAGCGCTCCTTCTCCAGCGAGATTGAATTGATCATGGCGGTTCCCTGGTGAACGGCCAGGGCGGCTTCGATGGCGTGTGGATCCGGACTGTCGATGCTGCAGGGCTTGTCCGTAGCCGACTGAACGGTTTCGACCAGCCAGGACAGATATCCGGCTTCGCGGCCGACGAATACACCCGCATTGACGTCGATATAATCCGCGCCGTTCTCGGCCTGATCGCTGGCCAAGTTTTTGATCGCTTCGATATCCTTGTTTTCGATGGCGGCACCCACACTTTTTCGGCTGGCATTTATCAGTTCCCCTACAATGATCATACTTTCCTCCTTAGTTTAGTTTAATTTATTTGGCCGCCGACCCACTCGGATTGGATCATTAAGGTCGTTTTGATCGTTTCGTTTCGTTCGTTCAGGTCCGTTCAGGCCGTTCGATTCCAGCAGCGCGAATCGAGCATCAATATGCAATATCGAACGTCAAACTTTACATCACTGCTCCCATGTGCCACGGCACGAATTCATCGTCGCCGATGCCGTTCATTTCACTTTTGGTTTTCTTGCCCGAGGCTACATCCAGAAGAAAATTAAAAATTCGGACTCCCATTTCCGCCACCGTCAGGTCTCCGTCAATGGTTTGTCCGCAATCCAGGTCCATATCGTCCACCATTCGCTGATACATCGTCGAATTGGTTGCCAGTTTTGTCACCGGCACCGGTTTGCACCCGTAAACCGATCCCCTGCCCGTCGTAAAGCAGATGAGGTTGGCACCGCCGGCAACCATACCGGTCAGGGAAACCGGATCATAACCGGGGGTGTCCATAAACACCAGGCCTTTGGCGCGGATGGGTTGGGCATAGCGGTAAACTTCCATCAGGTTGGTGGTGCCGCCTTTGGCGGCAGCGCCCAGCGATTTTTCCAGAATCGTCGTCAACCCCCCGGCTTTGTTGCCCGGTGAGGGATTGTTGTCCATCTCGGCCTGATGGACGCGGGTATAATTTTCCCACCAGCGAATCCGTTCGATCAGCTTTTCGCCGGTTTCCCGGGACGCGGCCCGGCGGGTCAACAGGTGCTCGGCGCCGTAGATTTCAGGCGTCTCCCCCAATATCGCCGTGCCCCCATGGCGCACCAACAGATCGACCGCGGCACCCAGGGCCGGGTTGGCCGTAATTCCCGAATAGCCGTCGGAACCACCACACTGCAGGCCCAGTATCAGATGGCTTGCCGACACCGGACGCCGGCTTACGCGGTTTGCCTCCGGAAGCACAGCCTCTATGCGACGAATGCCTTCCCGGATGGTTTTGCGGGTTCCACCGGTATCTTGAATCGACAGGGTCTGCAGATTCGGGCCTTCAGTCAGATGTTTAAGATCGAATAATGTTTCAATCTGCAGAACTTCACACCCCAGGCCGATAACCAGGACCGCCGCAAAATTGGGATGCCGCACATACCCGCCGATGGTGCTCAGTAAAAGTTCGAAACTCTCATCACTACTCGAGCAGGCGCATCCGGCCCCGTGACAGATAGGTACAATGCCGTCGATATCCGGATATCGGGACAAGGTATCGCGGCGCAGGGCGTCGGCGATGAAACGTGCCACGGATGCCGAGCAGTTGACGGTGCTGACGATACCGATGTAATTGCGGGTGGCGATACGCCCGTCGGCTCTGACAATACCCTGATAGGTTGCCGGTTCGGATTCATATACCGTTGGGGATTCAGCATTGCTACCGATGGCATAGTCCCGTTCAAACCCTTTTACCGCGACATTGTGGGTGTGAACATGCTCGCCTGGTGCAATGTTACGCGATGCAAAACCGATGATCTGTCCGTATTTATAGATGGGTTCGTCGGACTTCACTGCCGTGGCGGCGACCTTGTGGCCGAAGGTGATATCAGCGGCACAGACGATGCTCTCCGAGGGGATTTCGGTGCCGGCCGGTATATCGCTGCAGGCGACAACCACGTTGTCTGAATCGTGCAAACGAATGACCAGGTGCTTGGAAGTTGTCATGCAGATTTCCTTTTTTTGTCCGAGCGCCCGGAGCAATTACACGCCTCGAGGGCGCTGTCCCAATAGCAGGACCCATATATAACTCAACGTTGTATTCTTAAGGAAAAACATATAAGGATATTATTCAGCAAACGCAAGGAAAAAAGCCCTTGTGAGGAAAATCCGCATGGAAAGGAGTGCACGACGATGAAATATCCAAGAATGGCCCTTATCAAACAACATTTCAACGCCGGACCGATTGCCGATATACCAGCTGAAGTTCGCACCGAGATTGCGCGAATCACGCCTGAAAAAATTATTTCCCGCGGGGATACGGTAGCGATTACGGCCGGCAGCCGCGGCATCGCGAACCTCTCCGTCATAATGGCCGAGATCGTGGGGGCGCTTAAGGGAATCGGCGCCAAACCCTTTATCATTCCGGCCATGGGAAGCCATGGCGGTGCCACCGCCAAGGGGCAGCAAAGGATTCTGGAACACTACGGAATCACGAAAACGTCCATGGGAGTTCCCGTTAAATCGTCCATGAGGGTGGTTCAGGTGGGTGCCACGCCAGACGGCCTTCCGGTATACGTCGACCGCTATGCCTCCCAGGCCGACCATATCGTGGTGGTCAACCGCATAAAACCTCATACGGATTTTAAAGGCAAATTTGAAAGCGGCTTGTTAAAAATGATGGCCATCGGACTCGGTAAACAGAGAGGCGCCGATCTTTATCACAACGCCATTGTCCGGCAGGGGCATACCAACGTGCTTCTGGCGGTTGCCAGAGAGATCCTGCAGCGCTGCTCGATCGCGTTCGGCATGGCCCTGGTGGAAAACCAACGAGACGAAACCCAAATCATCAAGGCGGTACCGGCCGGGAAAATCGAAGCCATGGAGTACACGCTGCTGCGAAAAGCCAAGCGACTGTTTCCGCGAATCCCCGTGAAGCGGATCGATTTGCTCATCGTGGACCAAATGGGCAAGAGCATCAGCGGCACGGGTATGGACCAGAACGTCATCGGTCGCAGCGTGATTCCTTATCATCGTCCGTCGATTCAAAACCAGATCATGCGCATATTCGTACGCGACTTAACCCCGGACTCCGAAGGCAACGCCACCGCCATCGGAAACGCGGATTTTACCACCAAACGGTTGGTGGATAAGATCGATCCCCGGGCCACCTATATGAACGCGGTCACTTCTTCCTGCCCGGAGGCCGTTAGGATTCCTCCCTATTTTGACAGCGATCGGGAGGCAATCGAAACCGCCTTGAAAACGATCGGCTTGGTGGAACCCGCAAAGGCAAGAATTGTTCATGTCCGGGACACGCTCAGGCTGGAAGCGCTGTATGTTTCAGATTCCATACTGCCGGAATTGGAAAAGCGAAGCGACATCAGTGTGCTCGCCGCCGCCCGCCCGCTGAAATTTGATAAGGAGGGAAATCTGTTATCCGATTTGAATGCCGGTTGAACCGAGTCGCTTCAGGCGCTTATCCAAAAGTAGTTTAGCAATTTCCTTCACCTGCACCTGTACTCCCCGGACGATGTTTGAACCGACAGGATTTAGTCCAGCCTTTTCTCCACTTTTTGTTAAAGCTTGCTGAAAAATTACCGATACTATCCGATAGCGATAGCAAAACAGAGAAAAATTAAATCAATCATTCTAACCGATATTTTACTATCCGCATTTCGACCCATTGCTCGCTGACTTGATTTTTGCAATTCTCTGATCGATCTATCCTGAACTTGTTGAATTTTTTTCGCCTGAATATTCCAAGGCCTGCCTCCGGAACAAAGCACGAAGCAAGTGACATCCGCAAACGGTCGCACTGAAACCGGGTACCATTTTTCGACAGCAGAAAATGCTCCGTTTTGTTTAATGGACGCCCTTGATTGAAATTGACCTGAAAGAGAAAACCAAAATCCAAGGAGAGATGAATGATGAAAAAAACAAAAATCATGCTGGTATCGGCACTCTTTATTTTCGCGATAACCGGGCTGGCACTCGCCGGTGAAAAGGCCCCCCAGAAAGTGTTCGATTTAGCGAACTCCAGCCTGGCTCAATACGGCAGCGATGCCGTCATCGTCGCGGCTGTCAAGGCTGAAAACGCCAAGGGCAAAAGCCTGGAGAAGATAAAGGATATCGACAAACAATGGCAGGCCACTCCCGGCGTAGCCGATTATATGAAAGCCATGATGGACTCTGAGACCGGAAAACGCCTATATGAGATCCAGAACTCCGCACCGTATTTCGCAGAAATCTTTGTCATGGATAACCAGGGTGCAAACGTCGCCATGACCGACAAGACATCGGATTACTGGCAGGGTGATGAAGCCAAATTCAAAAACGCTTTCAACAACGGCAGCGGAACGGTTTTTGTCGACGAAGTTAAATTTGACGACAGCGCACAGACCTATCTGGTTCAGGTATCCGTGCCGGTCAAAGACGGCGACAGTGTCATCGGTGCCATTACATTTGGTATCGATGTCGACCAAATAGAGTAGATGCTTGCGATAGTTTATCGGTTCAGGCCCCCTTTTGGAAAGGATATGTTCCCATAACAGGCAACCCAGCCCAACCACTGGAGGAATGTGGAATGAAATGGTTCAAAAACCTTAAAATCGGTACCAAGCTGATTCTCGGGTTCACGATAATGATAATTTTTATGGCCGCTATCGGATTTAACGGCTACCGCGCCAGCAAACAGATTCACGCTGATTTAGGGGAAATTTTTTCTGTCAGGCTACCCGCTATCGATTATCTGATCGAAGCCGACCGGGATCTGCAGCAGTTGCTGGTGGCGGAGCGTTCGATGATATTTACGAACACCAAATCTGAAATTTTCAAAAAATTTCTACAGGATTATCAAGAAAACCTGCAGCAGTCTGAACAACGCTGGCAGAAATACAAAGCGTTGGCCTTCACCCCCAGCGAAAAAGCGATCGTGGCAAAATACGACGCGGTCAGGGAGGAATGGAAGGCTGTGTCACAAAAAGTGGTCGACGGCCGCATAGCAGACACGCGCGAAGGACGCCGGGAGGCGATTGACCTCACGCTGAGTGCTGCCAAACAAAAATTTGAAGAAATGCGCGATCAGCTCGATAAGCTGACGCAAATTAATTTAAACTTTGCTGAAACCGCCAACCAGTCGGCCGATAAGTCCTACCGCCACTCTTTAATCAGTCTGCTAGTCATACCGGGCATCGGCTTGATTACCGGAATCATATTCATGTGGACCCTGGGACGCGGTCTCACCGGTACGTTAAAACGAATCATCGAGGGATTGAACGAGGGTGCCGAGCAGGTGGCTTCGGCATCCGCCCAGGTGTCCGACTCCAGCCAGCAGCTGGCCGAAGGATCCTCCGAGCAGGCGGCCTCCATCGAGGAAACCTCTTCCTCGCTTGAGGAGATGTCTTCGATGACCCGCCGGAACGCCGAAAACGCGGGCCAGGCCGACAACTTGATGAAAGAAGCCAACCAGGTGGTCGCCCAGGCCAACGCCTCGATGAGCGAGCTGAACAGCTCCATGGAAGGCATTTCCCGGGCCAGTGAAGAGACCTCCAAGATTATCAAAACCATCGACGAAATCGCCTTTCAGACCAATCTGCTGGCCCTGAACGCGGCGGTGGAAGCCGCCCGGGCCGGTGAGGCCGGGGCCGGATTTGCGGTGGTGGCCGATGAGGTGCGAAACCTGGCCATGCGGGCGGCCGATGCCGCTAAAAACACCGCCGAGCTGATCGAAGGCACCGTCAAGAAGGTGCAGGACGGCACCTCGCTGGTGGGCCGCACCAACGAGGCATTCACCCGGGTGGCCGAGAGTGCATCCAAGGTGGGCGAACTGGTGTCTGAAATCGCGGCGGCTTCCAGGGAGCAGTCCCAGGGCATCGAACAGGTCAACACCGCCGTCACCCAGATGGACAAGGTCACCCAGTCCAATGCGGCCAATGCCGAGGAGTCCGCCAGCGCTTCCGAAGAGCTGAGCGCCCAGGCCGAGCAGTTGAAAGCCATCGTGCAGGAGCTCGTGAATATGGTCGGCAGCCTCGACAGCACCGGGACGGGTCACTCCGGCAAAAAATCTTCGGCCGGATCAAAAAACAGACCGATCGTTCAATTCGCCGCACCCAGGAAACAAACCGCGGAGAAATCGCGGTCCGACCGTCAAGATCATAAAATGAGTCCAGAGGAGATCATCCCCTTTGAGGACGATGAATTCAAGGAATTTTAGGGATCAGATCAACGACCTGCGGCTAAAGCCAAAAGCTTGGGGCTCAAGGATTCAGGGGTCTCAGGGGTCAAGTGAAAAAACCGGTCAATCCTATCCTTCCATCTTTGACCCCTCGACCCCTTGAATCCCTGCGCATTATCAAATGATGAACTGCGGCTTGTGATCGGCGTTATGCATGACGGTCGGCGGCCCAGACCCTGATCTGGTTGTCAATGGATTCCACGCCTTTGACTCCTTTGGCGACGGCTTCGGCCTTCTCCCTGGTTACCCTATCTCCGACCGCTCCCTGCAACCTGACTCTCCCCATTTCCTCCACGGAAACAGATACCGACATCGAAGGCCCGTAAGACAGCCCGGATTCCTCGATTGCGGCTTCGACTCTGGCCGTCAATGCCAGACTTGCCAGTGCCTTCATGGAGTCGATCGAACATGCGGCAATTTCGTCGGAACCCGCCATGGCGACAATCGTGTCAACGGCCAGGGCCGTGCTCAGTTTGTCCATATTCAAGAGCACGTCATAAAGGCCCGGATCATCCCATTCCCGGCCGAAGGCATATTTGATGAAGCCGGCCCTTTCACGGTCGCTTTGCTCGATATACCGCAACGCGGAATGCCTGCTGAAACCCTGCTCCAAGAGGCGCTCCGCGCGCTTATCTTTGGAAGCGATGATTCTGAGGTGCATGGCGCACGAAAAGGATTTCAACAGGATATGCCCTCCCCTGCCCAGAAAAACGCCGTCTCCGTGTTTGGCCAATTCGTAGATCACGGAGTTCAGGCGTGCCTGGGTGATTGCGGGCTTGTGGGTGAAGTAGCGTTTAAAAAAAGAAGGGGTCCTCTCGTCCGTACCGGCCACGTTTTCGATAAAGCCCATCTCCTTGGCGACATGATCGATACTGGCCGTATCGTGAAGCTTGTATCCAAGCCTTTCGGCAACCTGCCGGGCGATTTCAGCACCCCCGGTGCCTAATTGACGTGAGATCGTGATAAATTTCATCGGCAACCTCCTGCGATTCGATTTTCAACGGTTTTGATGATACATATCCACCGGGCGCTTCAGCGCGACATTTCAAATATGGTTATGTATCGTCGGTTTGTCAAAACCCTTCGATCCAGGACAGATCGGGCCGACGCCGATGCCAGGCGGTCACCTGCTGATAGGCATAACCGACGCGAAGTACCATGTCCTCCTGAAACGGTTTGGCATATATCATGAGACCGACGGGAAGACCCTGGGCCGTAAATCCGCAGGGTACGCTCAAACCGCACAAATTCAAAACGTTGCCGATGGCGGTATTTCGCAGATAGCTGATGTTTCGGGCAGTGTAGGATGCCAGACTCCCATCGATTTCATCCGTCGGCAGGGCCGGTATGGCGGTGGTGGGAACCAGCAGGGCGTCCACATCATTCAGGGAGTTTAATGCCGACACCCTCATTTTCTTCCAGGCCAGGTTGTTCTGCAAATATTGGTCGAGCCCTACCTCCCTGCCCTTGAGCATCCGGTGCGCCACGATGGGATCCAACTGGTCAAAATGCTCTTCCAACCACTTTTTATTCAGGGCATAGGCCTCCGCGGCAATAATCAATCCCTTGGAATTGAGCTGCCGGGCCTGTTCCGCCTCTTGAAATTCAATCCGGTCAACTGTGGCTCCCAGGCCTTCAAATACGCGGCCCGCTGCACGTACCGCCTGTTCGACCTCGGGATCGACATCGTCCCAAAACGCGGTTTCACCGAAGGCCAGCCGCATACCCCGCACACCAACTTTCAAGTTTTTCAGAACGTCCGGGGCCGCCAGACCCCAGGTGCTTTCATCACGGGTGTCGACACCCTGCATATACTGGTAAACCCAGGCGGCGTCTTCCACCGAGCGTGTCAGGGGACCTACCGAGTCCAGGCTCCAGCTCAAGGGGTAAACACCCCCGCGGCCGACCCGTCCGACGGTTGTCTTCAGCCCGGATGCACCACAGAGCGAGGCCGGAATGCGCACCGATCCGCCCGTGTCCGTCCCCAGGGCGACCGGGACCATGCCGGCACAAACGGCCACAGCAGATCCGCTGCTGGATCCTCCCGGCACATGATGAACCTGCTTCCAGGGGTTTTGGGGTGTGCCGTGATCGTGATTGATGCCGACAGCCCCATAGGCGAATTGGACCGTGTTGGTTTTGCCGACCAGAACCATGCCGGCCCGCTCGAGTCGGTGAACCGCATGGGCATCGATGGCGGCCGGATCCTTTTCGAGCAGATGAGAGCCGGCGGCGGTCGGAAACCCCTGGACATCGAAAAGGTCCTTGACGGCATAGGGAATGCCGCACAGCACCCCCGGGTCCTTTTCATCTCTGATTCTGCGGTCGGCGGCCCGAGCCTGTTCCAGGGCGCGTTCGGGACAGGTCAAGCGAAAAGCGTTCAGGGGACCGTCGATGGACTCGATGCGGTCCAGCAAACTTTTTACCAGCCGGGTTGACGAAATTTCATCGTTTCGCAACATTTCGGCAAGCTCTGTGAGGGGGCGGTAATACAAAGGAGCTGTGTCCATATCAGGGATTCCTTTTTACGGGTCGCAGGTTGTTGTTGGAGGCGGCATGTTGCAAATTGCGGATGAATGACATTGACTTGATATAGTCTTCTGCATCGCAGGAGCGGCTTCCAGCCGCGAAAAAGAATTGATGCTTCGTCATAATTCACCACCGCGGCTGGAGGCCGCTCACACCGCATTCAATTCGCTTTTTTCAGGTTCCGATCACATTCCGATGTTGGCTGAATCGGCCGTTTTTTTTGGCTGACGGCCGGGCCGACATGCATGTCTTTATTCACTTAGCCCGGCAAGCTCTTCGTAGAGTTCGATCTCCGGGGCGCCGTCCAGCAATGGCTGAAGGGCTTCGAACAATTCTTTGAAGTATGGAGTGGCGCTATGAGCCTTGAATGAGGCGGTGTTCGCATACTTTTCGTAGAACAGAAAAACGGACGGCTCCTTGCGAGCGCGGTGGAGCGTATAAGTCATGGTTCCCTCTTCCTGAGCGACCTTGGCGACCATGCCCCGCAGGACCGCTTCCATTTTCGCTTCTTCACCGGCCTTCGCTTTCATTTTCGCAACAACGATCATTGACGTACCTCCTTATTAGATGCTTATTAGATAGTTTCCATCCACAAATGGCCTTTTTGCCCAATTTCGGCGTCAATCTGCGCCCTTGCTTGTGCGGTGTAGTAAACTACGCCTCCGCGCAAGGACTTGATTTCCTTGAACTTGGGCAAAAATTCGCATTTCTGGATTGGAAACACCATCCGGTGCCCATCATGGTAAAAGACCCTTTGATGGATGGGCACTAGATAATAACTGGACACGGACCAACACCGAATTTTAATCTTCCGAGCGAAGCGGTCTTCCCTCTTCCCTCGCCTTTGCTTTAGCCTTCCGCATTCCCCATTACACCGTCCGCATTCTATTTTTCTCCGCCCATCTGTTCGAGCAGGTGCGCCAACCCGGAGTGATCGAGGTCACCGTCACCCCTGGCAATCATGGCATTCATCAGCTCGGCCACCTGTGCCGTCAGCATCAGGGGCAGCGAAACCTCCCGGCCGGTTTGCAGCGCGATGGCAAGATCTTTACGGTGCAAACGCACCCGGAAGCCGGGTTGAAAGGCGCGGTCGATAATTCTTTGGCCATGCAGTTCCATAATGCGACTACCGGCGAAACCGCCCAACAGGGCTTCACGAACTTTGGCGGGGTCCACGCCGGACTTGCGGGCCAGAATCAGGGCCTCGGCAACCGCCTGGATGGTGAGGGCCACGACGATCTGGTTGCAGGCCTTGGTCACCTGTCCGGCTCCGGTCTCGCCGATTCTCACAATATTCTTGCCCAAGATATCAAAAATCGGTTGGGCTCTTTGAAAAGCAACTTCTGCCCCCCCCACCATAATGGAGAGCGTCCCCTCTTGGGCACCCACTTCACCACCGGAAACCGGCGCGTCCAGAGACGCCACCCCTTTGGCCTTCAATACCTCGTAAATTTCGCGGGCAGTGCCGGGTGCGATGGTGGACATGTCGATGTACAGCATACCGGATTCTGCTCCGGCCGCGACCCCATCCGCGCCCAGTACTACCTGCTTGACGTCGGGGGAGTCAGGCAACATGGTAATGACAATGTCGCTTTGGCGGGCGACTTCTTCAGGCGTTTCGGCGGGGGATGCCCCTTGGGCCGTCAGTTCTTCCACCGCCGCGCGGCTGCGATTGTGAACCACCAGAGAATATCCGGCCCTGATAAGATTTCCCGCCATAGGCTTTCCCATGATGCCCAGTCCGATAAATCCGATTTTTTCCATTTTAAACTCCTGACTCCGGCTTAACCGGATCGAAATATAGTTAGCCACAGACCCACACGGACAAACACAGACTTGTTGTGGCCTTCGACCGTTGGTGGTTGCAGATTAGAGGTTGGAGGCAACAGATCATCCGGCTTCCATCCTGAAGAGCAAATGTTTTCTCTTTTGCGTCTTGTTCTCAAAATCCTTTAATCCTTAAATCCTAACCCCATAATCCTTCGTGCTAATTGTTTTTTGTGGGTTGTAGGTTGTGAGTTGTTGATCGCTGCTCGGCCGAGCCGAACAACCAACCACTCACCACTTGCCAGAAACAATTCGGGACTTACTACAAACAACCCACAACCCACCACTTACAATAATTTATGCCGTATTACCGCGCCTTTGTCCGCCGATTCGGCGAGACGCGAATACAGGGCCAGATAGCCGCTTTTGAACTTCGGCGCCGGCCGCTGCCACTTCGCGAGGCGGTTCGAAATCTCGGCCTCCGGCACATGCAAATGCAGGGCGCGCTCGGCGATATCGATGGTAATACGGTCTCCGTTTTCAACGGCCGCCAACGGTCCGCCCTCGGCGGCTTCGGGTGAAATGTGCCCTACAAAACAGCCGTTGTTGGTACCGGAAAAGCGCCCGTCGGTGATCACCGCGGTTGTCAGCGCCAGTCCCCGGCCATAAAGCAGTTTCATGGCTTTGTACATCTCACGCATACCGGGTCCGCCCTTGGGACCTTCATAGCGAATCACCACCACCTCTCCGGCGGTTACCCGACCCTGGAGAATGGCTTCGTTGGCCGCTTCCTCGGAATCGAAGCAATGGGCTCTGCCCGTAAACGCGTGCATGTCGGGATGAATAGCGGCCGGTTTGGTAACGGCCGTGTTGGGAGCCAGATTGCCGCGTAAAACAGCCAGTCCACCCCCTTGACGCCAGGGGTCGTCCTTCGTTCTGATGATCGTACGGTCGGGAGCGGTCACGGTGGAGAGATTTTCAGCGACGGTGCCGCCGGTGACGGTCAGGGCATCCGCATGCAGAATGGAAAGCAGCTCCTTCATGACGGCCGGTACGCCGCCGGCCCGGTGAAAATCCGGCACATTGGGGGCAGCCGCCGGATTCATTTTGGCGATATGTGGCGTGCTGCGGCACAAACGCTCGAAATCGTCCATCGTAATTTCACAGTCGGCTTCGTAGCCGATTGCCGGAATGTGCAGGGCGACATTGGTCGAACCGCCAATGGCCGTGCTGAGACGAATGCCGTTTTCGATTCCTTTTCTATCGAGAATCCGGCGGGCCGTGATGCCGGACTTAACCAGCTCAACGATCCGACGCCCGGATTCCTGGGCATTGCGCAGACGATCGGCGAAGGTCGCCGGAATGGTTGCACTGCCGGGCAGCGAGAGTCCCATGGCTTCGGCGACGCAGCACATGGTGTTGGCCGTTCCCAGAAATGAACACGACCCGCAGGTCGGACCCGCACAGCTTTCAAGGGCCCTGTAGTCATCATCGTCAATGCGGCCGGCTTTCAGCATTCCCAGACCTTCCATGACGGAGGTGATATCCGCGGCGCGCTCGTCAAACCGGCAACCGCCTTCCATGGGGCCTCCCACCACCATAATTGCCGGCAGGTCCAACCGGGCGGCTGCCATCAGCATGGCGGGAACGATCTTGTCACAAGAACCCAGCAGCACGACGGCATCGAGGCGATGGGCCTGCACCATCATTTCAATGTCATTGGCGATCAGATCGCGGGTGGGCAGGATGTAGTGCATGCCTTCGTGACCCTGGGCGATGCCGTCACAGGCGGCGATTACACCGAACTCCACCGGTGTTCCACCGGCCTGCCGGATTCCCTGCTGGACGTATTCGGACACCTGGTTTAAATTGTAATGCCCCGGCACCACCCGATTCCAGGAATTGGCGATCCCGATCAGCGGGCCATTCAGATCGTAATCGCTGTAACCCATGGACTTATAGAGTGCGCGGTGCATCGACCATTCCGGACGTTCGAGTATGCGGCTGCTGCGCCATTTCATGGCTGCTCCTTTCGTGGACACATGTTGTCGGGTTTCGGTAAAGGACCGATTCTTGCTTTTTGTTTTACGTATCAATACTTACAATAAACCCGGGGGGGGTGGCCAGGGCTTTTCTTCAAATCGGTGAAAAATTTTTTAACGTTTTTGCATTTGCTAAACATTATTCATAATAATAACATGACACGCAGGAAACACATTAAAACCTCGAGCGCCGATTTGGCGGGTGCCGCGATCATCGCGGGTCCGCTGGGTCCCCCTCGCCGGCAGGGCCCTGGCTGCCACCCGGCCGAATCTGGCAGTCGAAGAAGGCGCCAATCTGAATGTTTTACGGTGGAGCGTTTTCGTCGAAAGCGACAAGACTCTCCGGACGGAGAACTGCCGCAAGTGGGAGGAAGCCACCGGCTGCAAAGTGACCAATGAATACCTGGGCTGGGAGTGCACCCCTGGATCAACGCCATGCAGGAATACGTCACGCCGAGCCTCACGGAGTACCGCAACCTTCCGGTGTGGACCAGCACGTATTTCTGCTTTTCCCCTTCTCCGGGATGGTGAACACCGTTTTCAATCTGGCAACCGCAAAATAGCGCCTTCGATCTGCCTGTGTTGTCTTGCCGTTGCCTTCGGCAATATTCGGCATAATGGCTTCGAGCTTCGAGCTTTTATAACGGCCCTATTGCCCGATTGACCGTCGCGCCGAAAGCTGCTACATGTAGGCTGATCGCGCGATTGTCCGGAAAATTAAATTCGGCTGCCAGTCCGTGCCGCAGGCGGCATAACTGCTGGACGACAACCAATTATCAGCGCATTCGAGGAGATCGAATATATCATGTTCAGACCGCAAGGCGTATATGTGGCCATGCTCACCCCTTTTGACGAAAACGGCGCCCTAAAAGAGTCCGAATTGCGTCGGATTGTGGATTTTCAAGTCGAAGGCGGTGTCGACGGCCTGTTTCCCATCAGCTCGGTGGGGGAATTTATTCACATGAGCCGTGAAGAAAAATTCCGGATGATGGAGATCATCGTGGACCAGAACCGCGGCCGGGTGAGAATCGCCCCGGGTGTCGGTTCCAGCAATCCCGCCGAATCCATTATCCTGGCGCGCCGGGCCAAAGATCTTGGCTGCGATGCGGTCGTCGTCGCTCCGCCCTATTTTTATCCGATGGCCCCGGACAACGTCCAAAAATATTTTGAAACCATTGCCGATGCCGTCGATATACCCAACATCATCTACAACATTCCCCTGTTCACCCAGCCCCTGTCCTACAACGTTGTCGAACGCTTGGCCCGCCATGCGAACATCGTCGGAATGAAGGACAGCAGCGGCAGCATGGTCGATTTCATGCATTTTATGGATACGGTCAAACTCGCCGGCGAGGACATTCAGATGCTGACGGGCAGGGAAGAAACCCTGTTTGCCTGTCTCATGGTCGGTGGCAAGGGCTGCATGACAGCGACATCGGGGATCCTGCCGGAAATCATCACCGGCATCTATCACGCCTGGAAGCAGGGGCGCTATGAGGTCGCGCGGCAGTTGCAGACCACCATCCTGCCGATCCTGCGGGCGATGTTCGCGCTGCCCTTTCCCCTGGGATTCAAACTGGCATTGGAAATGCGCGGATTCGAAATGGGTCCGCCGAAACAGCCATTGTCGGATGCCGAACTGTCAAATTATGGTAGGTCGAAGACCGGCATGGAAAAGATCATGAAAGGTCTCCTGGAAAATCTGGCGAAAAATCGGGTCGTGTCGGCGGAATGAGAGTGTTCGGCAGGGCGGCAGGGATAGTCTTACGCCGTCTGACCCGGGTTGTGTTGGATTGCATGACGCAACATGATCCAACCGAACCCATCCTTCCAACTGCCGCGGGCCTGAACGATCAAAACGATCCTAACAACTAAAGCGGTTGCAACGGTCAATGGAATATCTCCGACCGGTCGGTTGCCGGCGGTGGTTGCGGGGTCAGGCGGCAGATCGCCTCATACATGTCCGCATCCATTGAGATATCTACGGACCGCAGCGAGTCTTCCAACTGTGCGACGTTGCGCGCGCCGATAATCGGTGCGGTTACCGCCGGGTGACGGGACACCCAGGCCACCGCCAAACTCACCGGATGATAGCCATTTTCCTCGGCAAAGCGCACAAAATCGGCGGCGGCGGCGTACATCCACTGCTCGCCGTAGCGCTTGGCGTACATATCGTCTGCGGTCAGACGTCCCTGTCCGGCGCGGCGGTCCCGGCCATATTTGCCGGTGAGAAGGCCCGCTCCCAGGGGATTGTAGCAGATCACCGCCAGATTTTCCGATTCCGCCAGGGGCAGGATTTCGACTTCCGCCTGACGTTTGACCAGGTTGTACATGGGTTGGACGCAATGCAGCGGAGACCAGCCGTTCAGGACACAGATGCCCAGGGCCTTGGCGATTTGCCAGGCGGCAAAATTGCTGACACCGATATAGCGCACCTTACCCTGGTTCACCATGTCGTTTAAGGCCCGCAGGGTTTCTTTCAGGGGAACGTCCGGATCGAAGTAATGCAGCAAATAGATATCGAGGTAGTCGGTACCCAGCCGTTTCAGACTGCCCTCTAATGAGGACATCAGGTTGCGGCGCGATCCACCGCGGTTGTTGGGGCCTTTCCCGAAGGGACCGCCGAACTTGGAAGTGACGACGAGTTCTTGCCGGCAGGCCGCGATCAGTCCGCCCAGGATGGATTCGGCCCGGCCCTGTCCGTAAACATTGGCACAGTCGATAAAATTCACACCGGCATCCCGGCAGCGATTGAACATATCCAGGCACGCGCGCTCGTCGGCTTCGCGGCCGAAGGTCATGGTACCCAGGCACAGACAGGATACCTGGATGCCGGTTTTCCCCAACAGGCGGTATTTCATTTCGCAGCTCTTTCCTCAGTGGGTTTTCAATCTCCTGGATGTATAGTACATGCGATTGGAACTGGCAATTTAAAATATGAGCGACAACCACGGCCGTTTGCCTTTCCCTTGACACGCCTGGCAAAGTTGTATACTCGACAATGCGAAGGTTTGCCGCGATCGGCGGCAACCTCCTGCCCGGAGTTCCGATTTCCCTGTCTTCGGAGATTGGAGGATAGGGATTTTGAAGGAAAAGAGGAAAAAGCGCCGATGATCAAATCCATGAACGTCGCCTGGTGGGTGCAACGTTGGGGTGAACTGCATCCCGATAAACCGGCGGTCATCTATGAAGGTCAGTCCATCTCCTATCGGGATTTGCACAGCCGCGCCGACCGGGCAAGCTGCTGGCTGCAGTCCCTGGGGATCGAAAAAGGGGACCGTGTGGCCGCCATGATGACAAATTGTCCTGAATTTCTGGAAATGTTTCTGGCATGCTCCAGATTGGGTGCGATCTTCACCCCTGTCAATTTCAGGCTCGCCGTACCGGAATTGGAATACACCCTGAGGAATTGCAGGCCGAGACTTTTTGTGTTCAGTGATCGATATGCGGATTCGGTCCGGCATCTGGGTCTCGACAAAAGGTTTCCGATCATGCTTCTGGCCGTGCTGCAGGCACCGCAGAGTCCGCCCGATCGGAACAGCGATTTTCTGGACTATCGCAAGGACACCATCTCCTTTGACGGCCGGACGCCGTTTCTGACCCAGTCTTTGGGGCCGGCGGATCCCGAGGAGCCGCACGTCATCATGTATACGTCCGGGACCACGGGCCAGCCCAAGGGAGCGGTTCTCTCCCATCGAAAAACCTTTTTCAACTGCCTGAATGCCGATATTTTTTTCAAGCTGCATTTCGATGACATCATGCTGGTGGTACTGCCGCTGTTTCATTCGGGAGGCCTTTTTATCCAGGCCGCCCCCATTCTTTACAAGGGGGCGACCCTCGTCATTCACTCGAAATTCGACCCGCAGAGCACCTTCGGCGACATTGCCCGTTATCGGGTAACCAAATTTTTGGGCGTACCCACCGTATATCGTGCCCTGCTGAAGGTGCCCCCCCAAGAGCGGGCGAACCTGTCCTCACTCAAAATCTGTGCTATCGGCGGCGAAAAAACGACCGTTCAGCTGCTGGAGGCGTGCGCGCAAGCCGGGTTGTCTCTTCGGCAGATCATGGGCCAGACCGAAACCTCGATTCTTTTATGGGCATCGGAAGAGGATTCGCTGAAAAAGCCGGGGACCGTGGGCAGACCCGTCTTTCATGCCGACTTTCAGATCATCGGCAAGGACGGCAAGCGCGTGCCGCCGGGTGAAGTGGGCGAGATCGTGGTGCGGGGCTCCATCATGATGAAGGAATACTGGCAGGACCCGGTCCGCACCGAGGACACCATCCGAAACGGCTGGCTTCACACAGGAGATCTGGCACGCATGGATGAAGATGGATACTTTTACCTGGTCGATCGGGTCAAGGACATGTACATTTCCGGCGGCGAAAATGTGTATCCGGCGGAAGTGGAAAAAGTGTTATGCCAACACCCCGACATCGAGGATGTGGCGATAGCCGGCCTCCCCGACCCTTTCTGGGGAGAAACGGGAGTGGCGTTTATAATTCTCAAGCCAGGAAAAATCTTGAATCCCGTCGAGCTGCAGGCCATGTGTGAGGGCAAACTGGCAAAATACAAATGGCCCAGGAAGGTGGTTTTCTGCGACGAATTTCCTCGAACATCGCTCGGCAAGGTGCGAAAACCAATTCTAAAAGAACGCAACAGGGGCACCGAACAGGAGATAAAGCATCACTGAATCCAACATTTTTTTTGTTTATCGCCTATGCAACCAAGGGGTACGGTCTCTGGTGATGAAGACGGCGCTCCCGTAATTGTTCCGATCCCGCTCAGGTCGGCTCGGTTCACCCCAATGTTGCAAAAGCCGGAGGGCTTCAGAGACCCGGCGTCAAGGATGAAGCTGTCGTCGTCTTACCGCAATTTCTTGACAACGCAGTATCTGAAGTTCTCCGGCTTTCCCGAAGGGTAAACCATATGGCAGCATTTAAAATTCCCGGGGCGCCCCCATCCTTGGACTTCACAAAATGGGATGTCCAACGAGGGTTTGTTTTTCTAAAATATCGGTTATAATTACGGAACATCAGATATTGTTTGCCATATTGTTTATGCAACTACGGGGTTCAGAGTCCCAGCGGCAGCTGCATGGTGATGTGGGTCCCCTGGCCGATCGTGCTCCTGATGTCCAGTTTTCCCCCGACCATTTCGAGACGCTCCTGAATATAGTTCAGCCCGAAACCTTTATTTTCCGCCTTCTTCAGAGTCGATATGTCGAATCCGCTGCCGGCGTCACTGACCGTGAAAATCAACATGCGCTTTTCCGCAACTTCGCAGGTGACGCTGGCCTGGCGGCACTTACCGTGTTTGACCACGTTGAATAACAGCTCCCGCAGGCTCTGATAAGTCAGCAGGCCGATTTCCTGCCCCACGACAATCTCATCCTGTCCAGCTCCGGTAGTCACCTGTAGATCGTATTCCTCCTGCATTCTCTCCTGGATCCACTTCAACAGTTTCGGGATGTTGCCGGGATCGACGGACGGCCGGAGCTCGATGGCAAGATTCTTCGAAACCGTCAGGGCCTTATGCAGCATTCCGCTGATGGTGTCCAGTTCAGCCTCAAATGCGGATGTGCTCATTTTTGGATTGAGACCTTCGACCCGCAACAATGAGGCGGCCATCAGCTGCTGCAGATCATCGTGCAGAATTCTGGCGATCCGCTGGCGTTCAATCTGTTTGGCCTTGATGAGATCGATGCCGGCCTTTCGAAGTTTGGCCTCCTTGTCTTTAGCCACTCTCGTTCTTTCGAGGACACGTTCCTCCAGGGTTTCGTTCAGTGAGCGTAACGCGCTTTCCGATTGCTCCGTGAAAGCGGTCACGGCAATTATGATCGCATCGTCGATGAAAATTCCGATGGTAATCATTTCCTGGATGGCCAGATTCCTTTTGAGCGCTTCTGCCAGATGCTCCAGCAAGGTGATCTGAAGAAGCTGGTAATCGGCGATGACCTCGTCCAAGCGCCAGTTTGCCTCCCAGCGCTGGATGCCGTGGTCGCGGGCCAGCAGATAATGGTCGATTTTTTCGGCTTCGGACCTGGACAACTCAGCGGCCAGCGCGGTCAGGTATTTGGGTATTAAATTTCTTAATTCAACCCGATGCGCATTTGAGGCTATACTAAGTTCCCTACGTTCCTTTTCCATCCATTTGCCGGTGATAATTTCAGCGTCCGCGGCAATGATGGCGGCGATTCGGGATAAGTCGAAATTCATCGAAATATCTTTTTTCATTTGTTATTATCCTCAGCGTTCAACAGGTGTTCTCCAGACTTATTCCTTGTCGAATCGACCCTTTCCGCTTTTCCGAACGCGCCAGCAATGCCCCCCGGGTCAGATAAACCACCGCGGACAGCAAAGCATGCCCGCTTGGAAAGCGATACGTGTCCACCTGCACCAGGTGTTCGACCTGCGGCCGTTGCCTCGCAGACAACGGCTTCAGCGCGGTGGCGACCCGCTTCAACCGTTTTCAGAATTGCCATCCAAGCGGCTCAACACGGTTTGTACAAATTCCCCGGTGGTTGCCGTACCACCCAGATCGGGGGTCAGTATTCCATCGGCGGTGACCGATTCGATGGCCTGCATCAGCGACCGGGCCGCCTGCTTTTCCCCCAGGAAGTCGAGCATCAACTGGGCCGACCAGAGGGTGCCGATGGGATTGGCAATTCCCTTGCCGGCGATGTCGGGGGCGGAGCCGTGGACGGGTTCGAACATCGAGGGAAACTCTTTTTCGGGATTGAGATTGGCGGATGCGGCGATCCCGATGCTGCCGGCGATGGCGGGACCCAGATCAGAGAGAATATCGCCGAAAAGATTGCTGCCGACCACGACATCGAACCAGTCGGGATGCTGAACAAAATTGGCCGTCAGGATGTCGATATGAAATTGGTCGGTTCGCACCTCGGGAAATTGCTTGGAGATCGCCCGGAAACGCTCGTCCCAGTAAGGCATTGTGTGAATGATCCCGTTGGATTTGGTGGCCGATGACAGATGTTTTCGCGGACGGCTGCGGGCCAGCTCGAAGGCGTAGCGCATAATGCGGTCCACCCCCTTGCGCGTGAAAACGGTTTCCTGGACGACCATTTCCAGCTCCGTGCCTTCGTGCACCCGACCGCCGATTTGGGAGTACTCGCCCTCATTGTTTTCCCGCACCACGATAAAATCGATATCCTCCGGCTTCCGCCCGGCCAGCGGTGAACGGATGCCCGGCAGCAGCCTCACCGGGCGGACATTGACATATTGCTCCATCCGGCGGCGTATCGGAATCAACAGACCCCACAAGGAAACGTGATCCGGCACCCGGGGATCTCCCACCGCCCCCAGAAAGATGGCATCAAACGCACGCAGCTTTTCAATGCCGTCGGCGGGCATCATGCCGCCCGTTTCCAGATAATACTCACAGGAGTAAGGAAATTCCGTAAAGGCCAGTTCGAAATCATACTGCCGGGACAGAGCCTGCATCACTTCGACGGCGACGGGAACCACTTCCCTGCCGATGCCGTCTCCCGGTATCAAGGCTATGCGAAAATTCATCTTGAAATTCCTTTTCAGCGGCATTTCAGCCGTATGCTTGCATGGATACCTGACCCGTCACGGATCTTGCAGGTTTTCTCTTTGGGGAGAAACAGCGGCAGATGGGCTCCGAAAATCGACAATTGCCCCCACCGCGTGAACGTATCCGGGAGTAGGCGGGCCCGGTAAAAAGAAAACGCAATCATGTGAAGAAATTCATATTGGGCCCGGCGCAAAGGGCGGGTGGATTTTCAAAAAAACGTCGCACGGCGGCGTGCACACCCGGCATATCCCCGGCTGCTAAAATTTTCGAATACAAGCTGTGCCCAAACCGAAAGTTGGCTGCAAAATAAAAGGCGAAGCGCTTGAACCGTTTGACGGCGGCAACGGGATCGAAATGTATTTCGAGCAGCCGGATCAGTTTGACGGCGGTATCGGCAAACATCTCCGGAACCGGTGTGAAGTTTTCGGTCAGTTCGGCGAAAATCCACGGTCTGGCTATCGCCATCCGGCCCAGGGCCACCCCGTCGCAGCCGGTTTCCGATACCATGCGCCGACAGTCATTGCCGTCGAATACATTGCCGTTGCCGAAAACCGGAATGCCGACGGCTTGCTTGATCTGGCCGATATGTTCCCAAACCGGCGGCCGTGAACGGCGGTCCGGCGCCACCCGGGGGTGAAACGTCAGGGCATCCGCGCCGGCAGCCTCGAATCGCCGGGCGAAATCTACGGCCATCGCGGGATCGTTCCGCCAGCCGGTACGGAATTTCACCGTCAGCGGACAGGAAACCGCCCGGCGCACAGCCGCCACAATGGACTCCGCCAGATTCGGATCCCGCAGCAGGGCCGCCCCGCCGTTCCGGCGGCAGACAGCCGGGCTTGAACATCCAAAATTGAGGTCTACGCCGAACAGCCCCTCGTCTTCGACCCTGCGGGCGGCCTCCGCCATCTGAGAGGGGTCGGCGCCGAAGATCTGGCAAACCAGGTGACTGCGCTCTTCATCCCGCCATCGGAAACAGGGTGAAACAAATCGGTTTTCATGGGGAAGCGCCTTGGCACTGCACATTTCGGAAAACAGCAGGCCGTAGCCGCCGTAGTGCGAAAGCAGCTCCCGATATGCGATATTGCCGAGAAAGCTCAAGGGGGCCAGCACCAGCCTTTTGGGAATGGACCGGCTGCCTATTTTTAGCGGTTGACTGAGGTATCCGGCAAGGGTATAGGACATTAGGGCAATTTAGCAAATCCGGTAAGAAATAGAAAGCGCAAATTAGCCGGAAGCCTCGTTTGGGTTAAACTTCAAATTCCAGGTTCTGGGTTCTGGGTTCTGGGTTCTGAGTTAAAAAGGCATGTTGCCATTTTATCACCCTCACCCGGCCTCTCCCATCAAGGGAGAGGAGACAGCTTCCCTCCCCGGGTGGGAGGGACTGAGGGAGGGGGTAAAATGAAGCAATCCTTATTAATGGTTTAGAACTTTCTTGCAATCGTAATGAAAGGTCGTTTGCTTATCTGCAGCGATGACGGCAGCCGATGAAGTTCCATTTGGGATTTTGAATTTTGGTGATTGAGATTTGTTTGGTATTTGGGATTTGGAATTTGTGATTTTAATCGTCCACCGGACCCGGGATCACACCAAAATGGCTCAATTTCTTATCTTGACCAGACGGGCTGCCCATTAACCCGAGGCGCCGCTTTTATGAGCAATCTTCAAAACGGCATCGGCATCGTCGGATCAACCACGATCGACACCATCATCACCCCGGACCGCAGGATTTTAAAGCTCGGCGGGGTGACCGTTTATGCCGGCCTCACCTATCGCCGCCTTGGCATACCGGTGATCATCGTCAGCAACCTGGCCGCTGGGGATCTGCCGCTCACGGAACCGCTGCAGGCGGAAAATATTACGGTTATCAGCGCTGAATCGCCATTTACCACCCGCTTTGTAAACCATTACCGCGGCAGTACCCGCCGTCAGTACCTGCTTACGTGCGCCCGGCCGATCCGGTCTGACCGGATTACGCAGATATGCCGCCAGGTGGACGTGCTGCAACTCGGACCGTTGCATCCCGACGATATCGAAATCCCGGTCCTGCAAAGCCTTGCGAACACCGACCGGAAAATCATTCTGGACGTCCAGGGCTACACTCGAATAATAAAAGACACCCGGATATCCCGCTCCGTATCGGATCGGGCAGCGGCTGGATTGAGTCTGGCCCATATTGTAAAAGCCTCTGAATCCGAGTATCGGGCCCTTCTCGCCTATTTCAAGATGGGATTGCGCCAATTGATGGAATCCTTTAAAATTGATGAATTTTTGGTTACCCTGGACATGCGGGGCGGTTTCGTCCAAAAGCGTGGCGGTCATGCATATCATTACGAGGCGGTACCGGTAAAAAATCCTGTCGATCCGACGGGGGCCGGTGATGTTTTTCTGGCGGCCTATGTGACGGAGCGTCTGGCGCACCGCCGGTCGATTCCGGATGCCTGCAGGTGCGCGGCGGACCTGGCGGCCCGACAGGCGGCGGGCCGTTTTATTACCGATGATGTGCTTGCCCTGGGTAAAAGTCATGCTAATTATTAGCGGAGCCGATCCCGCTCGTCCGGCTCAGAGAGTAGATATGGATCCCGGGGCAGAGAAATAAACCGCTGACGCGGCTTCAATGCCCGGGTTTTCAAGGTACGAAGAATTGCATAATGGGGGCGTTCACGTGGCTGATCCGAGTCGTCGTTTAATCCCACAGAGTCTGCAGGATCGTTTCATCAAGCTGCAGTCACCGTTGATCATGGAATTTTCGAAGTGGGGGTTGAA
This sequence comes from uncultured delta proteobacterium, assembly GCA_963774425.1. Taxonomy (GTDB): domain Bacteria; phylum Desulfobacterota; class Desulfobacteria; order Desulfobacterales; family JAFDCJ01; genus JAFDCJ01. The sequence goes on from CAVZEZ010000004.1 coordinate 139,164, forward strand.
CCCCAACGCGTTTACCGTCGCGGGGGTCGTGATTACCACCTTCGGCGCGGCGGCATTTATGATGGGCTATATTCGCCCGGCCGGCCTTCTGATATTGTCCGGCGGCTTTTGCGACACGCTCGACGGATCCCTGGCGCGCGTTTCGGGCAAAGTCTCGCGGTTTGGCGCCCTGCTGGATTCCGCTGTGGACCGCTATGCCGAATTGATCATGTACCTGGGTATCGGCGTCTATTTCATCGATAGGCAGGATTACGGCCTCGGCCTGGGAACATTTCTGGCCATGTGCGGTTCGCTGATGGTCAGCTATGCCCGGGCGCGCGCCGAGAGCCTCGGTTTTGAAGCCCGAAAGGGATTCCTGCAGCGACCCGAGCGGATCGTGCTGCTCGCACTGGGCGCGCTGATCCATATCAGGATATTTGAAATCACTATCTGGCTGGTGGCTGTTCTATCCAATTTCACCGCCCTTCAGAGGATATGGTTTGCGTACAAACAGGATCGAACCGGACTGAAAGATGATGTCGGTTTGAGACCGGAGCGCAAGGTGGAAGAATTTCGCAACTGAAGTCAACTAGTGCCCACCCATCAAAGGGTCTTTTACAATGATGGGCACCGGATGGTGTTTCCAATCCAGAAATGAGAATTTTTGCCCAAATTCAAGGAAATCAAGCCCTTGCGCGGAGGCGTAGCTTACTACGCCGCACAAGCAAGGGCGCAGATTGACGCCGAAATTGGGCCAAAAGGCTATATGTGGAGGGAAACCAACTACCTTCGGCTATAGCCGAAGGCCAAGGGTCCAAAGGTCAAGTGAAAAGACCGGTCAGACTTTGCTTGAATCCTTGCCCATCATCAAACGTCAAACTAACGTCTCCGACTAAAAGCGAGGGTTTTTCTCCCATTCCCCGAATGGGACAATAAGGGGATAGCCGGTTTTGCTTCAAACCTCCGGGAAATCCAAAGTGACATACGATACCATCATCGTCGGCGGCGGCCCGGCCGGATTGTTTGCGGCCTATTACCTCGGCGAGCATTCCGACCAACGGGTGCTGCTTATCGATAAGGGAAACGTCTCCCGGAAACGGGATTGTCCGGTGAAATCCTATCAGGATTGTATTCGGTGCCGGCCCTGTAACATCCTCAGCGGTATCGGCGGCGCCGGTCTCTTTTCGGACGGTAAGCTGAACTATATTTACAAACTGGGAAAAACCGATCTCTCCCAGTTCATGCCGGTCGCCGCAGCGGAAAAGCTGATCGATGAAACCGAGGACATTTTCAACCGATTCGGCATGGACGGGCCCGTCTACCCGACCGACATGGGCCGGGCGCGGGAGATACGTAAGCAGGCGAAACGCTACGGTATCGATCTGCTCCTTATAAAGCAGAAGCACCTGGGCAGCGATCGCCTACCCGGGCATATTGCCCGCATGGCCGATCACATTGCCGCCAGTGGCGTGGTCATTCACACCCTGGAAGAGGTCCGGGAAGTCGTGGTGGAAGCCAACCGGACGGTCGGCGTGGCCACCAATCGAGCAAATTATTCGGCTAAAAACGTGATTCTCGCCCCCGGTAGGGTGGGAGCGGACTGGGTCGGAAAATTGGCCCAGAAAAACGGCATCGGCATCCGGCAGCGGGGGATCGAGGTCGGCGTCCGGGTGGAAGTTCACCAGGACATCATGCAGGATCTGTGCGACATCATTTATGATCCGACCTTTTTCATTCAAACCGCAAAATATGATGACCAGACCCGAACATTCTGCACCAACCGGGGCGGTTTTGTATCTCTGGAACGTTACAGTGACTTTGTTTGCGTCAACGGGCACGCCTATCAGGACCGCAAGTCCCGCAATACGAACTTCGCCTTTCTGTCGAAAGTGGTGCTCACGGAGCCGGTGACCGACAACCAGGCCTATGGCGAATCGATCGGAAGCCTGGCCACCCTGATCGGCGGCGGTAAACCCATCCTGCAGCGCTTCGGCGATCTGAAAAGAGGCCGGCGCAGCACCTGGCACCGGATCAAGAAAGGCTATATCGAACCCACGCTGACCCATGTGGTTTGCGGCGATATAGCCATGGCCCTGCCGGAAAGAATCCTGACGAATATCATTGAGGGGCTGGAAAAGCTGAATTTCGTGGTACCGGGAGTCGCCAATGACGAAACCTTGCTGTATGCACCGGAAATCAAGTTTTTTGCCACCCAGATCGACACAACCGCCGATCTTGAAACCAAAATCAGGGGTTTATATGTGGCCGGTGATGGACCGGGGGTTGCCGGAAACATCGTCTCCGCCGCCGCCACCGGCTTGATACCGGCCAAGACCATTCTCAGCCGGGAGTAACCCCAACGTCGGAAGGCGCAGGACGGATTGGATCGATGGAAGATGGACGACCGCTGCGCTCGGACGAGGGAAGAAAGGCAGGGCATAAAGGATCGGCTTCTTGGCTTCTGTACTGTCAACTATGTTTGCTTTTTCGTCCCTCTTCCGAGCGCAGCGGTCATCCATCGTCCATCTTTTTTTTGCCTCAAACCTCCAACCTCATGCGCAGCGCTCCTGACGGGTGAGCGAAACGAACTTATTAAACCACCCTCACAAACGGCTTTCCCGTCTCGACCGCCCGCCCGATTTCGGCCGCCGCCTCGACACCGGATTTTTTCAACGCCGACAGCAGGTCACCGGCCTGAGCGGCGGGAAGCGCCAGCAGGAGGCCGCCTGAAGTCTGGGGATCGAACAAAAGTTGTTCTTCTTCATGGGATCTGCCGGTGGACATCTCCCAGCGGCCGCTCGCCAGTTTGCGATTGGCCCGGTTGCTGCCGGTGGTCTCCCCCCGGCGGTACATTTCGCGTGCGTGGGGGTAAAACGGCAGGCGGTCATAGTCCATGGCGATAGCCACGCCGCTGCCCCGGGCCATTTCGAGAGTGTGTCCGAGAATCCCGAAACCGGTGATGTCGGTGCAGGCATGAATTTCGAATTTCAGGGCCGTGGCCGCCGCTTGAGCGTTGAGAGCGGCCACCATCGGTAAAACCGCTTCCAGGTCCGGGTAGGAAAGTTTTCCGGATCGGCCGGCATTGAAGAGGACACCTGTCCCCAAAGGCTTGGTGAGAATCAGGGCGTCTCCCGGCCGGCAGCCGCAATTGGTCAGAATGCGCCCGGGATGAACCCGGCCGGTCACCGCCAGACCGTATTTGGGTTCGTTGTCGTCCACGGAGTGGCCGCCGGCCAGGGACGCGCCCGCCTCCCGGACCTTGTCGGCGCCGCCGCGCAGGATTTCTTTCAGCAACCCCATGTCCAGCTTTTTGGAAGGAAACATCACCAGATTCAAGGCCGTCAATGGCGTTCCCCCCATGGCATACACATCGGACAGTGAATTTGCGGCCGCGATCTGTCCGAACCAGTAAGGATCGTCCACCGGTGGAGTGATGAAATCCACCGTACTGATAAAGGCGATTTCGGGGGTCAGCCGATAAACGGCCGCGTCATCACTGGTCTCATATCCCACCAGCAGATTTTCATCCACGGACACATCCAGGTCCCGCAGCGCTTCCGACAGATCCGTCGGACCGATTTTGGCCGCTCACCCACAGGTGCGCGACAATCCCATCAAGGTTTTTTTTTTGGTAAAAAACATATGAATCCATTCCAGGTTGGGGTTCAGCCCGGCCGCCGTCTTGAACCCCGGCCTTACCGATCAGAAAGCGCAGCTTCGGCAATGGCGCCGATAGACATCGAGTCAACTACCTTCGGCTAAAGCCAAAGGACCGGGATTCAAGGATTCAAGGGTCCCAGGGGTCAAGTGAAAAGACCGGTCAACCCTTTGCTTGAATCCTTGCCCATCATCTAATCGAAGGTTTTTCTCCCATGCCCCGAGTGGGACAATAACGAATAAACTAATACGCGGTTGGCCAAAAGGCAATTATCCCATCCGGGAATCGGCCAGGTTCTTCCTCTGTCGGCAGGGGAAATCGGACCGGAAGGAGAGGAGATGGATTCTTTCTTGACACGCAAAACATCTATTCTTTATACTCCGGCCAAAAAATGGTCGCATCGATAACCCTACAATCAGGAGGAAAATGATGAAATTTGCAATTATTGGCACAGGTATTATGGGACGCGGATGGATCACCCAATGCTCGATGACCGGGCATGAAGTTCATTGCTATGATGGCAACCGGCAGATTCTGGCCGGCACCGTCGATGCCAGCGAAAAGCTCGCCGGGAAAGTGGCGAAAAAATTCAGGATAGACGACCCGGATTTCGCGGCAAAGGCCGTGAAAAATATCCATACCTATGAGGACAAGGGGGCCTTTATCGAAGCCGCCAAAGGCTGTGACGTATTTTTGGAAGTCATCTTCGAGGATTTGAAGCTGAAATGTACGGTGTTGTCGGAGTTTTTGCCCCAGCTGCCGAAAAACGTTGTTTTCTGGTCCAACACCAGCAGTCTCGATATCAATCCCATGGCCCAAGCCGGCGGCCGCCCGGAGCGCTCCATTATCACCCATGGCATGAATCCGGTGCCCATGATGCCCGGCGTCGAGGTGGTTCCAGGGGCCAAAACCAGCGCGGAAACGGTGGAGTTCACCCGAAAGACACTGCTCGATATGAAAAAATCACCCTTTCTGGCCCCCAACATTCCCGGGTTCTGGGTCAACCGGTTGCTGGTCCCGCAGATGCTGGATGCCGTCCGTCTCCTGGAACAGGGAAAAATCAAAGTCGAAGACGGCGACATCGGCCTGAACACCAGCGTGGGGCATCCCCAGGGCACCTTCAAGCTCCATGATTTTATAACCGCACCCACCATGCTGCGGGTTTCGCTGGAAATGTACCAGAACTCCAACGATCCCCGGATGTATCCGCCTCTGACGTTGATGCGCATGGTCAAAAACGGAGAATACGGCGCCAGCACCGGAAAAGGATTTTACGATTGGAGCGATCCGCGCAACCCCAAGGCGCGGGATTTGTCCGAATATGTCATTGGCTCCGCCGAGGATATGACCGGCGCGCTGAAATAATCACCGCCATCTTCTCAAAGACGGCAATCCGAACCGTAACTTCCGGCTCGGATTGCCGGGCCTTCCATATCCAGGCAGATCCGCTGACCTTTTAGCGAGCGGCGACCGCTTATGTGAAACGACACTTTTGAAAAGGTATATATTCGATTTATTCACCCTCACCCGGCCGCTCCCATCAAGGGAGAGGAGATTTCTTCGCTCCCCCGGCGGGAGGGATTGAGGAAGGGGGTAAAATGGAGCCAATCCTTTTTAAAATGTTTCTTGTTCGATCAGACTGGCTGCCCTTTAGCCAGCGGCCCCGGCTTACATGAAACTAAAAGAACAGGGATCGGCAACTGGTCACCGGCCGTGCAAAGATCAATAAAAATCAAACTCCGACGCCATGATACCCCGCGGCTGTTCTTTTAGTTTCATCACCAGTTCCACTTATCGTGCAGTTTTTCTATTTCTCCGGTCTGAACCAGGTAGGGAAAACGCCGGTCGAAAATGCGCTTGAGGCGATTGCCCTTGAGACTATCGGCAAATACCAGATAGCGCTCGAGTTCCAGTACGGTTTCAACCGTATACTGCGTGACGTCGATAATGCCCTTATTCAGCACCGCCTCCACATCCTTGCGGGAGTCCATGTAAAAGTCGATCCGATCTTCGTCCAGCCAGCGCAACATGGTTTCCCGGGAATGAAATTCCTTTCCGGTCACGGGCACTTCCAGGTATTCGTTGTAAGCGCATCCGCTGATCCAGCCGACCCTTTGGTTTTTCAGGGTTTGCTGGCCCTCCCACTGGCCGGATTTGTCCTTTTTAAACAGCACCAGCACGGCGTCCTTCACGAAGGGATATTTCGAAAATACGGTGCCGCTGGTGGCATCGGGATACAACCCCACCGCCGCATCCGCTTTGTGCTGCTTTACCAGGCTGACCGAGCCATCGTAGGACCGCAGGACCATCCTGGTTTTGATTCCCAGGGATTCGTACACTGCCCGCAAAATATCGCAATATAGACCGGTGCCGTCCCGATTGATGGCATTGGGCCGCTCTTCACTGACAACAATAATTTCCTGGGGGGAATTGCCGGCCCTCACCGGAGACAGGGAAACCAACAAGAGAATCAGCGCTGGAAAAACAAGCTTTTTCAACCTTCAATCCCTCCCTTCGGGACGCTGACGGCCGGTGCGGTCTCCGGTTCGTTGTAACCTTTTATCTTTCAGTGGATCTTTTGCTTAAAAGGTCCATGAAAAACCGCTGGGTTGAATACGATCCTGAAATGAACGCTTGCGTCAAAGCTCTGCGGCAACCTCCAGGGGCGTCATATGGGCGCATTCAAGTCGCAAGAGGATATTTGAGTGCCGGGCTGAAATAGTTAATCGGCACCGCCTTGCGAGAACTTTAGCACTGGATCGAAAATTTAAGGGAGGAAATTGAACTTGGGACAATGTGTGAACCACCCGGAGCGGGAAACCAGCTATGGATGCATGAAACACGCTATTTATCTTTGCACGGACTGCCTTGAATGCCGTGACCCGAAAATATATTGCAAATTCCGAACTTCCTGTCCGATCCATTTCCTGACAAAAAGAAAGGGCAACTTGGATGGAGATACAGCGTCAGACCCGCTGAGGGGCAAAAAGGCTGCGGTTATAGGCGGGGAGGATAAAAGCTGAGATCGGAAGACGGAGACTGGAATGCGGACAAAGTGAGCTCCGCCCGTTTGAGGTTGGAATCAAGGACGACGGAAAAAAGGGCTGTGCTCGAATAATGAAATATTGGAATACCGGAAACGACATGAACGTTAACGCTTACCGGGGGGCCGGTTCCACCATTCCACCCTTCCAGCATTCCGGTTGCTGGGATGGATGATGCAACTAATTTAGCGTAAGCGCACTCGATCCGGACCGTCCAAACCATCCAAACGAGCTAAACTTCCAGAACATTTCCCACCATATTCGGGAAAACCCGGTCCTGAAACTGGTTGGACAAGGCCACCAGGGCGTGAAAACCGGTACAGTGCCCGACCCCGATTCTATCCAGATCGAAGGCTGCCAGCTGCTCCGTTATTTTTTTTAACTTCCTATCGGAGGCCTTCCCCAGATGAAGACCTCCTAAAACGGCATGAATCGACCTTTTGCCGGTCAGCCGGACCACGTGGTTGAGGGTATTGATAAGCCCCCGATGGCAGCAACCGAGCAGGACCACCAATCCCCGGGCGGAGTCCAGAATGACGGCCAGATCGTCGGCAAGGGGGTCTACGGTGGTCTCAGCGGGGCCCTTTTGAATGTAAAATACGGATTCCACCTGCTCAAAATCATTTTCCAGCGGAATTTCTCCGGTGGTCATGACACCGGCAGCGATGTGAACCGGTATTTTCTCCAATCTTGTTTGTATGCCGTTGCGGGCAAGCAGCTCGGCTGTATCCGAAATGCCGATACGTTGATACCCCCCGGTGGACTTCCTTAACTTTCGATCGAACACATCCGGGTGGGCATGAAGCATGAAATCCCGGTTGTGTGCCAAAAGATTTTTCAGCCCGCCACTGTGATCGATGTGGCCGTGGCTTAAAATAACGGTGTCAACCCGGCTGAGATCGACGCCCAATACCCTGGCGTTATTCGATAAGGCGATGCCCTGCCCCGTATCGAAAAGTATTTTGCGATTTTCGGTTTCAATGTAAAACGAAAGACCATGTTCGCCGATCAGGTCGAGTCCAGCCTGGGGGATGGTATTGTCACTCAGGGTGACGATTTTAAAATGCATGGATCTAAAAATGAGCTCTTGGGTTCGTGAGTTCGTGAGCTCGTAAGCGCCCACGAGCTTATGAACTCATGAACTTACGAGCTAAAACCAGTCCATTCCGGTTTATCCGGGTTAGGCTTCCTACACCAGCTTGGACATGGCCTCCGCCACCGACTCGAATGCCTTGGCAACCGGTGAGTCGGCGTGAGTGTCCTGAAAACAGACCCCCGTATCGCCGCAGTTCACCATTTTGGGATCGAAGGGTATTTTTCCCAGGAAACGGATCCCCATCCGGCTGGCGGTTTTCTCGCCACCGCCGGAACCGAAAAGATCCACCATTTCTCCACAGTGCGGACAGGAAAAGCCGCTCATGTTTTCGATCAAACCGTAAATTTCCAATTTGACGGTTTTACAAAAACTGATGGATTTGCGGACATCGGCCAGAGCGACTTCCTGGGGGGTGGTCACGATGATGGCCTTGGCATCGGTGATGGTCTGCGCGACCGTCAGCGGTTCGTCGCCGGTTCCCGGAGGCGCGTCGATAATCAGAAAATCCAGATTGCCCCAGTCGATATCACCGATAAACTGCTTGATGGCCGAAAATTTCAGGGGTCCCCGCCAAATTATGGCATCGTCTTTATTGGGCGTAAAGGATTCGATGGATATGGCCTTCAAATTTTCCGAGTGACTAATGGGATTGAGCTTCTTGTTTTCGTTGATCTCGGGGGTTCCACTGAGGCCCAGCATGCGGGGCACATCCGGACCGTGAAGATCGACATCCATGATGCCGACCTTGTACCCCCGGCTCGCCAGTGCAATCGCCAGATTTACCGAGGTGCTTGTTTTACCCACACCTCCCTTTCCACTCATGACCAGAATCTTGTTTTTGATTTTTCCCAAAGACTCGGTTACGGCCCGATCTTGTTCGGCTTGGATCTGTTGTGGATTTTTGGGCATGTTGCCTTGGATTTCTGCCATTTAGTTTGCTCCTTTGATTTTGTTTTCTCTTTATTTTCAGAATAAATCATGGGCTTGGAGGCCTTGTCAGCCATCCACGGATTCTTCCTTTTGAGGTCCGTCTTTTTTACCGAGACGGTAAAATTCTTCTTCCTTGCAGGTGGGACAGCATTGAGGTCGACCGCTGCCGAATGGCGCTTCCCACTCGAAACCACAGATAACGCAGTGAAAAAGGCGGGTCTTGTCGGGAATCCGATAGTTACCGCCTTCGATATTGATGGCTTTGCCGTTAATCAGAGCGTCCGCCACTTCATGCCGCGCCCGCTGAATGATCCGCCCGAAGGTCGCCCGGGAAACACCCATGCGGCGTCCGGCATCTTCGTGGGACATCCCGAGCAGATCCGACAACCGGATGGCTTCCCGCTGATCGACGGTAAGACAGACTTCCTCCAAGTCTATCAGAGGAATGCCCCGGGGCTTGAAGTAGCTGATTTCAGGATTAAATGCGACGATGCGGTACTTCTGCGGTCTTACCATGCGCACTCCTTTATGAGATAAATCTCAAAACAGCAAAATATATATCCGGGGCCGTCCTGTCAAGCGGCGTTGCGGCGAAAATCCCTGACGGCATCTCCGGGGCTGACCGCTAGGATTTAGGCGCTTTGCCCTCCGTATGATTATGCTCTTGCTCTATCCGTAATAACAGGATAATATTAGGGCTAAAAACCATATCGGAGAATAAACATGGGCACAAGATATCGATTGCTCGTCATCGACGACAGCGTTGAGACCGTTGCAGGTTTGAAGCATTTTTTCAGTAATAATTACGATGTGTTTACTGCGCCGGACGGAATGGAAGGTTTAAAGTTGTTTGAAACGGAGCCGCAGGGATTCGACCTGGTTATCACCGACCTTGTCATGCCTTATATCAGCGGCGTCGGCGTCATCTCGATCATCAAAAAGAAATATCCCGGCATCCCCGTTATCGCGATCACCGGCTGGGGCGAACATCCCGGAGCCCTCGCCACCGAGGCCCATGCGGACATCGTCCTGGAAAAGCCCATCGAACTACCCGAACTGGACACGCTTGTCAAGGAGCTTTTGGAAAAAAGGAGTGCCCCGCAATAGCGGCACCGATCCCCTCGCCCCTCGTCTTTGCGCGGTGAAAAGAGTGGTTTGCCGCTTCCGGGAACGTGGGCACCGAGTCGCAGGGCGATCGCCGGTTTCAATCGGCTCCTGGAGCGTGCGGATCCGTTTGCCCCTCACCTCCATGGGTACAGGCTCTTTCGATCAGATCATTTTTAAGAAACTCATACAATCTGCCGGTGTAAGCGCAACTTATGGTTTCCCTGATTTTTCGAATCAGGTAATCGCTTAAAGCCGCCTCGCCATCTATTCTGAGTCGGAAAGCGAGCAGCCGCTGAAGATTTTTATCGTTTTTGTCGCGTTCCGGCACCATGCGCATGATTCTTTGAAACACCGCCTGATAGGGCCCGTTCTGCTCTTCTATGGCAAACACCTTGCTCGACATTGCACCCGTCCTTTGCCGGCTGAGATGGATCTCGGACCTGAAATCTCTTCAGGCCGGATTGCAGGGTTTCACCAGACCCGAGCCCTTGGCAACGCCGCTGCCAAAATTGTTGAGCCGGCTGTTCCGCAAACCGTCCCCAACCGTCTCGCAGGCCACTTGATTTGGCCGGTCCGGTGTTGTACATTCAACGAATAAAAACTAACCATTGCATGCGCCGAGTTCAAGGTGGATTATGTATCATATCGTTTATGCATGGATAGCGGAAAGGGCGGCACCATGGTCACAGTAAAAGATATCATGTCGAAAAATGTAATTACCGTATCACCCGACACCGAGATCGCTCAGGCAGCGAAACTGCTGCTGACGAAACGGATCAACGGGATGCCCGTGGTGGATGAGGCCGGCAGTCTCGTGGGAATACTCTGTCAGAGCGATCTCATCGCTCAGCAGAAAAGTATTCCGATCCCTTCTCTTTTCACCCTGCTCGACGGCTATATCCCTTTGACGTTCCTGAACCGTCTGAACCGGGAGGTTGAAAAAATCGCGGCCATCACCGTCGGCCAGGCCATGACACCCCACCCGGTTACCGTCGATCCGGATACGGATATCGAAAAAGTGGCCGCGCTCATGGTCGAGAAAAATTATCATACCCTGCCGGTGGTCGAAGGCGGTAAGCTGGTGGGCATCGTCGGAAAAGAGGATATCCTGAAAACCTTGGTCGGCGAATTCAGCCAGTAAAGCCGGTTTCTGGCTCCAGCGGATAACCGCCCGTGTGAAACTGCGTGGAATCTACGATGAATATCATTGACTTGGAATAAATTTCTACGGTGTGGGAGCGGTTTCCAGCCGCGAAGATAATTGAAATACAGCAACTTCAAGCCATCGCGGCTGGAAGCCGCTTCCCCAAAATTTACCAGACTATCTTCAAGTTCATGATAAGTTTCTATTCCGATCAGACCGGCTGCCCGTTGGCCGGAGGCCGCGCTCGTGTGCGGGTCCCAGGTCCAAGGTTGAACGTTCAGAAGCTTACGGCCGATCGATTGGCCATCCCCGCTCAAACCTGCAATCCTACTGGTTTCCAAACCCGTTCTGTCCTCCACAATCCGGACACTGCCAGGTGATGGCGTTGCAGGACATCCCCCAGAGGTTTTCCTGCATACATCCCTGACACATGCTGAAGCCACAGCGGCATCGCCAGCAGAAAGGGAACTCTCCACCGCAGCAGTGGCAACGGTATGGGCGGCGCCCGGCACGCTTACGCCGGTCGCGCGGTCTGGATTCTTTGATTTTCATGGTTGTTGTTTGGGCGCTTTATTGGTATATACTCGGGCAACATTAATGCAGAATACAAACCGTGTCAATCGATCTCGCGCAGCGTCATTTCATTGCCTGATTCACGGCTGCCATTCATCGACCTGAAGGGCTTCAATGGAAAAAGAAAAGACCATTTATCTCATCGACGGCACCGCCTACATCTATCGGGCCTATCATGCCATCCGGGGACTTGCCAATTCCCGGGGCCTGCCCACCAATGCCGTATTCGGTTTTACCCGCATGCTGATAAAGCTCATGGAGGAACGCTGCCCGGAACATATCGCCATGTTTTTCGACGGCCGGGGGCCCACCTTCCGCCACGAACTGTATGAAGAATACAAGGCCAACCGTCCCCCCATGCCCGAGGATATGGCGCACCAGCTGTCTTATATCCGGGAAGTTACCTGTGCCTTCAACCTGACGATCATCGAAAAGGAAGGATTTGAAGCCGATGACCTCATCGGCACGACCGCGCGTCTGGCGGAAGCCGAAGGGTATTCGGTGGTGATCGTCACCGGCGACAAGGACTTCATGCAACTGGTCAGCGATAAAACCCTTATCTGGGACCCCATGAAGGACAGCATCATCGATTTGAATTGCATCCGGGAGAAATTCGGAGTCGAGCCCCACCAGATGATCGACATCCAGGGGCTTTCCGGCGATACCGCCGACAACGTTCCCGGCGTGCCGGGCATCGGCCCCAAGACGGCGGCTGCGCTGATTCAATCCCACGGCAGCATGCAGGGATTATATGAAAAGATAGACGGCATCACCAGAAAAAAGCAGCGCGAAAATCTTGAAAATTTCAAGGAGCAGGCGTTTTTAAGCCGCCGGCTGGTCACCATCGACACCCATGTGCCGCTGTCACTGGACCCGGCGGCATTGAAAATAAAAGACCCGGACCGCCGGAAACTGGGGGCGCTTTTCAAGACTCTCGAATTCCGGCAATTGCAGCAGGCGTTTCCGGAGCAGGCCGATCTCAGCCACAAGGATTATCGGGCGATCATGACCATGGAGGACCTCTCCGCGCTGGTTTCGCAACTTGAAACCGCCACACAATTCGCGCTGGATACCGAAACCACCTCGACCCATCCCATGCGGGCGGCGCTGGTCGGATTGTCTTTTGCCACCCGGGCTCACCAGGCGTTTTATATCCCCTGCGCCCACAATTACCTCGGCGTCCCGGGACAACTCGATCGCCAGGTTGTGCTGGACCGTCTGAGACCGGTTCTGGAAAACCCGCAGATCAAAAAAATCGGCCAGAACATTAAATATGACTGGATGGTCCTGGCCCGTCACGGCGTCCACCTTGCGGGGGTCTTCTTCGACACCATGCTGGCCTCCTATCTGCTGGATCCGTCGAAGAGAGCCCACAACCTGGATCAGATAGCCCTGGATTTCTTGGACCACAAAACCATCACCTATCAACAGGTCGCCGGCAAGGGAAAAAACGCCGTCCTGTTTTCCCAGGTGACTCTGGACAAAGCCACGCCCTATGCCTGTGAGGATGCCGACATCACCCTCATGGCGCATGATGTGCTGCAGCCCAAACTCGAGGAGCTGGGTCTGGATGAGCTGATGACTGCGGTGGAAATGCCGCTGATCCCGGTGCTGATGCACATGGAGATGCTGGGCACCGGCCTGGACGTGGATCTTCTGCGGGAATTGTCCGCAACCTTTAAACAGCAGCTTGGCATCCTTGAAGACCGCATCTGTACGTGTGCGGGGGAATGGTTCAATATCAATTCACCGCAGCAGTTGGGCCGCATATTGTTTGAAAAGCTCAAACTGCCGATTCAGAAAAAAACCCGCAAGAAAACCAGCTATTCCACCGATGTGGATGTTCTCACCAAATTGTGCGACCACCATGAACTGCCGGCTCTTATTCTGGAGCATCGCACCCTGACGAAGCTGAAATCCACTTATGCCGACGCGCTGATCGAACTGGCCGATCCCGCTTCGGGCCGAATTCATACCTCGTACAATCAGACCGTCGCCGCCACCGGCCGTTTGAGCAGTTCGGATCCCAACCTGCAGAATATTCCCATCCGCACCGCGGAGGGCCGCCGGATTCGCCAGGCATTCGTTCCGCGGCCAGGCTGGTTTCTGGTTTCCGCCGATTACTCCCAGGTCGAACTGCGCATTCTGGCCCATTATTCCCAGGATGAAATTCTGATAAAGGCGTTCAGTGAGGACGAGGATATCCATACCCGCACCGCCTGCGAGGTATTTCAGGTTTCCCCCGAAGCCTTGTCCGCCGAACTCAGGCGGCAGGCCAAGGCCATCAACTTCGGCATCATATACGGCATGAGCGCTTTCGGTCTCGCCAAGCAGCTCGAAATCAGCCGCAAGATGGCCCAGACCTTTATCGATCAGTACTTTGCAACCTACCACGGCGTCAAACAATTTTTGGACCGGACCATCGCCGAGGCCCGCCAGACGCGAAGGACAAGCACCCTGCTCGGCCGCATTCGGTTATTGACGGACATCGACAGCCCCAATCCCATGATCCGCCAGGCTGCCGAGCGGACCGCCATCAACACCCCGATTCAGGGAAGCGCCGCCGATCTGATCAAAATTGCCATGGTCCGGGTCAGCCGGGCGCTCGAGGAGCAACGGTTGCAATCGGCCATGCTCCTGACGGTCCACGACGAGCTGGTTTTCGAGGTGCCGCCCGAGGAATTGGACCCGGTCAGCCGACGGGTCAAAGAAATTATGGAAGGCGTCTGGCAGCTCGACGTGCCGCTCAAAATAAATATCGCCCACGGACGCAACTGGGATGAGGCCCATTAGAAAAGGATGAGTGAAGACAGACGAAGGACGATCCATCCACGTCGAAAAATTTGTTTCAATTTGAAAATCCGGAGCACAAAAAGATTCAAACGCTCAAAATATCAATTATTAAAGCAACCGGCTGAAGATTTTTGCTCGCTGGCCCGACACCTCTTTCCGCTGCACCGCTTTTCGTCCTGCGGCCCCCGCCGTTGCCGTGCCCTTATTTTTCCGTTTCCTCCGGCTCGGCATTCTCCACCTGCCCCTTGGCTGTGGTTTCCACCGTGCGGTATATCTCTCTAAAAGCTTCGTGGAAGCCGCTGGGAGAAATCCTGCCGCCCTCAATGAATTTGACCACAATTTCCTTGGTGGCTTTCAGTATCTGCTCATCCATGTTCGTCAATCGACCGTCCCCCTTCTTTTGATTTTTTTTATAATTATTTTGAAGTGTTACTAAAATTTTTGGCGGGTGTCAAGACCTGCGCTGTTCTTTTAGCCAGAGGCGCCCGTTCGTGCGGAAAAGCGCCGGGTTCACTATGAGTGAAGGGTGGCGCGTCCACCTGCGGCTCGGATTCTTCCACCAGCCGATTGACATCGCAGACGAAATTTCATATGAAGCGAACATGAAAAAAAAGAATTCGAAATCGACTCCGATCGCTGGGTGGCTGCTTCTTGTCAGCGCTGCGTTATGTCTGACTGCCGGTTCACTAATCTTCCAGGCATGTGCCACCACCCAGACGGTGGTGGAAAGTACAACCAAAACGGTCAAGCGGACCAGTCGGGACATTACCCGCAAAATCGTCCTCTCCGACGATGACCTGAAGCGCAAAGTCGGCATCCTGAGGTTCGCCAACTATACCAACCACAAGAACATGGACTTCGAGGGAATTTTCAATGCCGATCTGCCGCAATATTTGAGCGGAAAATGTCCGGGAATTGTCGTGGCGGACCCCCAAGACGTTAAATTTATAGAAGCCTTCCGGGAACCGCCCCGCTTGCCGTCCGGCCTCATCGACGGGTATTCCCTGTCACTTATCGGGCGGCAGTTCGGATTGAATGCCATTGTTTCCGGCAGCTTGGAGGACATCCGGTTCATCGACGAACTGCAAGGGATATTGTGGACCAAGGATACCCACCACCTGTTGATGGTATTCATACGCGTGGAAGTTTTCGACCCCCGGACGGCTACCAAAATCCTTGACCGCACCTTCGACCGTCGAATCGATATCGATGATCTCGAATATCGTGCAATTAAAGGAAAAGACCGGATAGCGTTGCCCGCTCTGAGGGAAACCCTGCAGCAATTGATGATGGATGTCGGTGACAACATCTGCGACGCGGTCCGGGATCAACCCTGGATTGAATTCATCACCGGCATCGAGAACGACCGCTATATCATCCCTTCCGGAAGCGCAGTGGGTTTGAAAACCGGTGATATCCTGGAGGTTTACGACAGTGGCCGAATCATTGAAGGCATCGGTGGCGAGCGTTTCATTGTGCCGGGTCTGAAAATCGGCGAAATTGAAATCGTAAGCCTCTCGGAGAACACGCTGGAAGCCCGGCTGGTTTCAGGTGAGGATATCAGAACGGGAAGCGGGGTGAAACGCAAGTAGAGCGGGTCTGCGGGCAAATTCAGGCATGCAATCGCGTGCCTTATATGACACTTCAAATTCCAGGTTCAAGGTTCTGGGTTCTGGGTTCTGGGTTAAAAAGGCATTTTGCCATTTTATCACCCTCACCCGGCCTCTCCCATCAAGGGAGAGTAGACAGCTTCCCTCCCCTGGTGGGAGGGACTGAGGGAGGGGGTAAAATGAAGCAATCCTTATTAGAAAGTTTCTGTCTTTGATCAATCGGGCTGCCCTTTAGCCAGCGGCCGCCGCTCGTATGAAACTTCATCTTCAGGTTCTGGGGCTAAAGGTTTTTACCAGTTTGTGGGAGCGGCTTCCAGCCGCGAATAAAATTGGCAATGATCCGATTTTAACATCGCGGCTGGAAGCCGCTCCCACTCGATTTTTCCGACTATCGAAGGCCCACCATGAGTTTCTCGATTTGATCAAACTGGCTGCCCTTTAGCCAGCGGCCCCGGCTTATATGAAACTACAAATATTTTATCTCGCGCAGAGTCGCAAAGCTCGCAAAGGGAATGATTAAAAATATAAATAATCTTGGCGTCTTGGCGCGATGATGAATAGTTTCTGTCTTTGATCAGTCGGGCTGCCCTTTCGCCCGAGGCTGCGGCTCGTATGAAACTACGCCGGAGTGGCACGATTTCAGTAGCGTCGGCTTTGCCGGGATAAAAGCGAGGTCATTGAACGCCGAACCTCGAACGTTGAATAGGATTTACAGCCGATTTAAAATTTTAGAACTTCCTCTTTCAGATTCAAGGAACCCCGGTAGGCCGCGATCAACTCCAGACCCTCGCGCTCGGAAGACAGGTGCTTGCTCGCCTCGCGAAATTTGCTGCTGTTGCGCATCCCCCGGGTAAACCAGCCCAGGCGGCTGCGCATCATTCTGCAAGCGGGCTCCTCACCGATATATTGAACGGATGCTTTGAAATAACGGATCATCGCGTCGAAGCGCCCGACGATATCCTCGGATGCAATCGGCTCACCATGGATGCCGGACAGCACCTGTGAAAAAATCGCCGGATTCCCGATGGCCTTGCGGCCGATCATGACGCCATCGCAGCCGGTTTCGGCCAGCATTCTGACCGCTTCTGCGGCGGAATCGATGTCGCCGTTGCCGATGACGGGTATGGCTACCGCGTTTTTAACGGCGGTAATCACCGACCAGTCCGCCCGTCCCCTGAACTGTTGGATGGCCGTCCGGGGATGGACCGTCACGGCATCCACGCCGCAATCCTGCGCCATCGCGGCAATTTTGACGGCATCCGCGCCGGACGCGTCCCAGCCGCTTCTGATTTTTATGGTCAGCGGCACGCGGACGGCCTGACGCACCGTCTTCAGCAGGGCTTCGGCCCGTTGCGGTGTCCGCATGAGGGCCGCGCCGGCTCCCGTTTTGACCACCTTTCTCACCGCACAACCGAAATTGATGTCGATGATATCGGCGCCGCTGGATTCCACGATGGCCGCCGCTTTCGCCACCATTCCGGGATCGGAGCCAAACAGCTGAACCGAAAGCGGTTTTTCCGCCGCCACGCTGTCCAGCATCCTTTCGGTCTTGGCGGATTGGTGAATCAAGCCGTTGGCGCTGATCATCTCCGAGCAGACCAGGCCGGCCCCCGCTTCCCGGGCCAGCAGCCGGAACGGCAGATTGGTGATCCCGGCCAGAGGCGCCAGGATGACGTTGTTTTCAAGCGTGAGAGTTCCGATTTTCATGCCGGATTCGCATAACAGAACAGACAGTTATGATAACAGGGCTGACGGCGGTAGGATCCGATGTCGGTCGACACCTGACAGCCGCAGCCGGCCTTGACCCGCTGTCCGCCGTCCCTTTTCAGCGGCAATCGACCGTCGAACAAGTCCCGCAAGAGTTCACCGGGAATGCATGCGCTGCCGGTCACCTTCGAATCCGGCGGAAGCCCATCGAGAATCTCTTTCTCGCAGCAGACGAACAGCCGAATGTCGGCGGCGGCCAGTTCTGTTTCCATCCGCCCAATGATTTCCACCTTTTTTTCGAGTGGCGGATCGAAAAATGTAACCCCCGGATAGCCCGAAAGCCGCCGTCGGATCTTGGGATAATGGTCCATAAAACTGGTAATGCAGCGCCTGATCCCGTATTCGCGCGCCCGGGCGGCAATCCGGGAAAAATCGCTCAGGTTGTCCGCCGGCAGACCCGCCGCGGTCCTGAAAAAACAGAGGGGATCGAAACGCCAGTTTACCGTTTCGGGACCGAACCGCCGGCACAGGCGTGCAAGCGGGTCCAAACGCAGATTCAAGGGCGGCAGGTTGGGTTCGAGAACGGCGGATTCAGAGTTGACGGTAGCATTGAAAAAGAGCCGGTACCCCTGTTTGCTGAGTTTTTCCCCATAACCGGATTCAAGGAACGGTCCGAAGTTTTTCGACCAGAAAACAATGGAATGAACCTTGCTGAGCGCTGCCGGAACAATGGAAACCCGACCGTTGAACGGATTTTCAACTTCAAAGAACCCCGCGGCGATCCTCTCCATGAACCAGGGCATGTAAAAGGCGGGAATATCGCTTCTTCTTGAGGCGGAAATGATGATTTTGTTGGAATCGCCCATATTTGCATGCAGTGGCAATTACTTCTTTTTGATGTCTTTCAGCGAGATTACCTTGGACTTGCCGCCGGTTTTGAGATCTGCATCCGGCTTCTTCGGTTCCTCTTCCGCTTCCGGGGGCTTCGGTTCAACGGGAACCGCCACTTTCTCTATCCGCATGCGTTGGCCGTTCATGGTGAATTCGGTCCCATTGACATAGACGTCCCTCAGGATCCAGGTAACCAGCTGAGGCGGGATTTGCAGCAGCAGGAGCTTGACATGATACCAGTCGCGTTTGGCGTCCGGCTGGATATCTTCTATTCTGGCAAAACTGAGGGGATTGTCCTCGAAATAGATCAACACCAGATCGTTTTCGACTGCTCCATCTTTATTCATAGTATAATATATATGTTATTCAATATGAATTAATGTAAAATATAAACTTGTGGCCACCTTGCGGCCCGTATCCGGAGCAGAAAGCGCTTCATTTCCCCCCATCCCGCGTTCCGACTTCCGCATTCAATTTAGGGTATCTTCCCCATCCTTCCCACCGCGACATCGTGCAGCGGAATCAGGATGTCCGCCATCTGTTTGATTTTCTGAATAGAGTCATATGCTTCCGTCAGATCGATGTGCACCCCCGGGGCGACGGCCGGTCCGGCGGCGGGAAAATTCCGGTCGTTGCAACAAAATCCGGTAATCACCGCCCGTCCACCGGTGGTGTTGACCACCACGGATTGTCCCCCTACCGTATGCCCGGGTGAAAATACGACATCGATGCCATCGAGAAGGCCGACATCGCCATCGAGCTGAATGATTTCATTTTCATCCAGGACGTCCGGGTAATAGCGATGATCCACCGGATGGGGGCTGCGCATGAACTCGTATTCCCTCTTTTGCACATACACCCGGGCATGGGTGCAGAGGTAATCGTTTTCGCAATGGTCATTGTGCAGGTGGGTGTGGATAATGATGTCGATGTCGGCCGGCTTTAAATTCAGCGTCGCCAGGGCATCTTCGAATTCGAGGATTTCGAAACCGCAGTGTTCCGCGGCGCCGTCAGGCGCCACAAACTGCTCCAATCCGGTGTCGACGAGGATGTTTTTCGCACCGCCCTCCAGATAAAAGGCATAGATGGGAAGAAAGATCCGTTTGCCGTAATCCCGCAAATAGGTCATCACCCCCTGGTCCGTTTCGTTGATTCCCACCGCCAACGGGTGAATGGTGTAGGTCTGCATGGAAGCCTCCTGCAGCGTTTCCGTGCCCGACCGACCCCCGCTGAAGGGATTTGAGAACCTTTTCCATAATTTGCAGGGCACACGCAACGCTGAGAAAAAAATTTAAACATGCTGCGTTGTCAACTTTCCGTAATTGATATGCATACGGAAGACGACGCCGTCAAGGATACTGAAACTTAAAACTTTTAGCAATAAAAACCTTTCTTCGTGCCCTTGTGAAAAAAATCTACATATTTTGACAGTCTGGCCGATAATAACCTATAATATCGCAACTGCCTGAGATACCGGGACCGCCCGGACAGGGCAGTCCGTTTTCCGCGTATCCAGGTTCATTTCTCAAATAATAATATGGTACAGGGGTGATATCCATGAAATTCAAATCCGTCTTTTTGACTTTATCCACCACTTTATTGGCAATTCTCATTTTCTTGAGCATGTCTGTTTCCGTCCCGGCGCAAAGAACAAGGGCCGATCTGATTACGGCAGCGCCGCAGGAAAGCGGGCGCAAAAAGGATGCCGACTACTGGCTGGACAAGGCCGGCCTGTGTGCTACCTACGGCAACAATCAGGCCGCCATCGAATATTTTCAGAAGGTGCTTGCCCTCGATCCCCAGCGCAGCGAAGCTTATTTCGGGCAGGGTGTCTCCTATGGTCAGCTGGAAAATTATTTCAAAGCGATCGACCTGATCGACAAGGCCATCGCGCTGGAACCCGACAAAGGGATGTATTACTATGGCCGCGGACGGGTCCGGCTGCTGGCCGGCGAAAAGGAAAAAGCCTTGGACGATTTTAGAAAGGCCGCCGCACTGGATGATGAGGATGCCCAGCGTTATCTGGATCGACTGGCAAAAAACGGGAAATGAAGCAGATTCAGGAATTGAGGAATTCAGAATTCAGGAATTCAGGAATTTAGAGATTGAGGGATTCAGTGATTCAGGGATTGAATAAAAATGAGTTGTTTATTTTTCCTAACCATAATAACCATAATAGGAGGATTATTACGAAAACACGAAATTTTATTTATTTTCTTTCGTGTTTTTGTGCTTTCGTGATTAAATTCCTTTTTTGGTTCGGACTCGACCGGGGCAAGGGTTTGAAGGCTGCAAATAAATAAGACAGAATTTCTTTAATTCCTAAATTCCCCAATTCCTATATTATCACCCCTTCCGACTTCTTGCCGTCAATTTTAATGGTTAAGGGGCTTTCCAGTGCGATACGGGTCAGATAAACGGTCTTCTCCACCACCGGCAGGGATTGCAGCCGTTGCCAATCGATGAAATCCGTATCGCTGCCCGATACGGTCAGATAGCTGATCCCACGCGACGTGATATTGTGAAAAAAATGAGACCCCTGGGAGGGGTCGGCCTTGAAACCGTCGATAAAGGTTTCGACGATGGCCCCCACCCCTGAAATGTCGCTCCAGTTGACCGGGATTCCCAGCCAGCGGTCGGCGGATCCCCACCGGCCGGGTCCGATCAGCAGATACTTTCGTTCCTGCCGCACCAGCCGGTTGTTCATCGACCTGATTTCACCGGCGATTTCCACGGTCCGGGCCGGCTCGAAACTGTCGGGCCGCACGAAAATGATGTCGGCGATATCCTCAAACTGCCCGTTTCCCAGGGCCGAGCTTGAGTGGCAGTAGGCGGCGGCAATTTCTTCCCGGCTGATTTCGACGACCTTGTTCTGCTGCCGGATGCCCATGGGTCGGATCTGCAGCAGGTCGAATGCAGGACGGCCGTCCTCATCCAATTCCAGGTTTACCGAAAACTCCATTTCCACCGGACAGCCCAGTCCCCGACGCCCGATTTCCAGAACATCTCTCAAGATATCCGCCAATGGAAACGTTTTGTATTTCAGTATATTGGCGAAAGTCAAAACGGCGTGTCCCCCCGGCTGGACACCGTCTCTGATCCGGTGATCCTGAACCGAGTAAGAGCTGACCAAATGTTTGACCGCCGGATGATCGGCGGCCTCATCAATGTCCAGTTTTGCCAGGGTTGCGTTTTCAGAGGTATCCATGTCGGGCGCTGAATCCGTCATCTTGAGGGCATAAAAGTATCGCTGGGAGTTGCGCAAAATATCTTCCACGGTCGAAAACTGGGGCAGAAGCTGGGGATACCGCGGTGAAAAACGCAAGGCTGTTTCGCCATCCACCACCGTTTTGCCCAGGCCCAGAGCGATATGGGCAATCCCCTCCTCGGGCTTCATGTGGTCAATCGGATAGAAATTGTAGGATTGCACCACGCCGGAGAGCGTCGGGTAAAAATAGCCCCCGCAAACGGTGCCGGTCAGTTTCTGGATAATCACCGCCATTTTTTCATCTTCCAGGCGGTGATAGGTGCTTTTCACATACGATCTGGCAGTGTGGCAGTAGGTGGAAGCATACACCAGCTTGATCGCCCGGATCAGGTGTTCCAGCCGCACTGCGGGCTCCGGATGGGCATTGGGCAGCATATACGTTTTATATATTCCGGCAAAAGGCTGGAATTGGGCATCCTCGAGCAGGCTGGACGAACGGACGGACAGCGGGTAGGCAGCATGGCGTACGAACAGGTCCAGATCGTCTTTGAGCAATTCGGGGAACCGGGCCGCCAGAAACCGCCCCTTGATCTCCTCATCGCCGACGTCGGCGGTAGCCAGCTCCTGCAGATTGTTGTTGCTGATAAAGGCATCGAAACCCTCGGTGGACAGCACCAGGGATTTCGGCACCTGAATATTGATATTCGCATATTTTTTCTGCAACTCCGGATTTTCCTTGAGCTGGGTCGAAATGAAGGCAATTCCTCGGGCCTTGCCGCCCAGCGAGCCCTTGCCGACTTTTATGAAATCGTAATCCGGATCGAAGGAACCGGCCGCCAGTTCGGTGATGATGCCCTTCTGACGTCCCTTGCGCCGCTCATGGATACAGTTCACCAGATATTGCTTGAGTTCGGCGGAGTTGGGGAAGTCGCTGACTTTCAGCGGCTTGAGCCGGGAGGCCAGCATGACCTCGGACCGGGCCATCAACCAGCTTGAAAAATGATTGCGCCGACCGTGATAGTAAATGGATTCATCGGGGATGCTCGGCAGAATGGTTTCCATCTGCCGCAGATTGGAGGCCCGGGCGATTTCTTGACCGTCGGGCGAACGGAAAATAAATTCGCCGAAACCCAGATACTGGATGAAAAATCGGCGGATTTCCGAATGGAGGGTGGGAGAATTCTTGTTTAAAAACACGGCCGGGATCATTTCGGCCGGCTTCCGGTTGGATTCTTCGGAGCTCAGGGCGAGCAGCGGCAGGTCGGGCGCCTCTGCCCGGATCATCGACAGGAGTGAAAAGCCGGCCTTGTCATCCATCCGCCCGTTTCGCTGATAACGGATATCTGAAAAAATGCTGAGCAGATACTTCCGGTAACGCCGGTAAAGCTCCAGGGCCTGCTCAAAATTTTCGGCCGTCAATATCTTGGGACGGGCCCGCATCCTGAGTATCCGGTGCTCGTCATTGATCGACTCTTCCATCACCGCCTGGGTCTGGGTGACGATTTCCTTGTAGAGCAGCGGCAGCAGGGATGAATAGCTGATGGGGGAATCTTCCACCAGGACAATGACCCGAACCCGGGCCCGCCGGGTATCATAGGCGACATTCAGACCGTCCTCGAGATTTTTGATCAACGCCAGCAACAGATCCGTATTGCCGAACCATATGAACACCCGGTCGATGGATTTACGGCGGTCGTTCCGGTGCTCCAGCAAATGGGTGCTGGTATTTTGAATCAGCAAATAGACCGGCAAATCGGGATGCAGGTCCTTAATTTTCTCGCCCAGAACATAGGCATCCGTCTCCTCGACCTGTGGCATTGTAATGACGAGATC
The DNA here is from genome assembly GCA_963774425.1 of uncultured delta proteobacterium. Taxonomy (GTDB): domain Bacteria; phylum Desulfobacterota; class Desulfobacteria; order Desulfobacterales; family JAFDCJ01; genus JAFDCJ01. The sequence goes on from CAVZEZ010000004.1 coordinate 162,737, forward strand.
GAATTTTTTGTCGGCGAGGGCATTCAGCGCCTCCTGGGTTGTGGATACCCAGGTGAGCATGGGCGGGCGTGATAAGTTCAGCCCACGGTATTCATGAATGATCCGTTCCGCCAGCCGGCCCTCCTCCTCCATGATGAAGGCGTCATAGGGGCTTGAAACCAGGAGAATTTCGGTGACCTTCTTTGCCATAAGTTCATGAAAAACTTTAAAAGAAAGGTCGAAGTCGTCGGAATCAAGTATATTTTCGGTAAACATAAGTCAGTGCGCTCATAGTCGGTCAGCCGGATTACCGATTCGTTTAGGTCGTTGAGATCGTTTGGTTCGTTTGGATCGGTCCCCTGTCATCCGTCCTCCATCATCCGCATTCCGCACCCCCCTTCCGCATTCAAATAAACACCCTGCCGGGTGTTCCGCCGCTGCAGGGTATCCCGGATCATCGCCAGAGTCTCGTTTTTTTTGAGTGCCCACTGGGGCGCTACGAGTTCCCGGGGATGTGGATCGCCGGTCAGCCGTTGAACGATCATGCCTTCTGGAATGCGCTCGATAAAATCACAAACGAGATCGACATATTCATGCTGCTCCAGGCAGGTGTATTGTCCCTGTCGGTAACGCGTTTCCAGCACAGTTCCCTTCACGACATACAGCAGGTGAAGCTTGATGCCGTCGATTCCCAGATTCGAGATGGCCGCGGCGGTTTGCAGCATATCCTCGCGATCCTCGCCGGGAAGGCCCAGAATGACATGGACGCATATTTTAATGCCCCGGTTCAAGGTAGCCCGGACCGCATCGGTGAAACAGCGGACGTCGTGACCACGGTTGATTTCTGCCAGGGTGCGATCGTTGGCGGACTGCAGACCGTATTCGATCCAGACGAGATTTTCCGGGGTGTACCCCTGCAGCAGGTCGAGTATAGCCCCATCCACACAGTCCGGCCGGGTGCCGACGGCCAGACCCACGACGTCCTCGACGGCCAGCGCTTCGTCATACAGCCTTTTGAGGACCGGCAGCGGGGCATAGGTATTGGAATAGGACTGAAAATAGGCAATAAACTTTTTGGCTTTGTAGCGCCGCGACAGGGACCACTTGGCTTGCACAAGCTGTTCGGTTAACGACAGTCCCCGGCTCGAGGCACCGGTTCCGGAACCCCGGGCATTGCAGTAAATGCATCCTCCGAACGATACGGTACCGTCCCGGTTGGGGCAAGACAGTCCGGCATCGACGGAAATTTTCTGCACCCGGCATCCATACAGGGAACGCAGATAGGAATTAAAATCGTTGTAACGGTTGGTCATCGTGATCCAGTGGGCTGTTTAAGCATTTTCCCCTTTGGCGCCGGGGCGAATGAGGCTCATGCCTTTGTTGCGAATACATTGATACTGTTTTACAATCAGGATTTCGACGATCCGCGGTGACGGGCGAGATATTGCATCCGATTTCCTGCGCCGTCGTTGAACGGGTCGGCCGGCCGGGTCCACGCCTTGACCCGAGCCGGGGTCGGCACTATAATGAAGCCTCCCGGAGTTTCCAAAGATTCGGGGCGTTTGTGTTGCGATCAACATACCACAGGATTCGGCAACTCACAACCGACGCGCGCGTGCGCGGCCTTTCAACCCTGACCCGGCCGAACCGGTTGTAGGGGAGCGGAGATCAGCTTCAACGAGGAGCAAACCATTGCGCGTCATAAGCCAGGTTTCAGAATAATGACATACGATACCAAAAACTACGATATCATTGTTATCGGCGCCGGTCATGCCGGATGCGAGGCGGCCCTGGCCGCCGCCCGCATGGGATGCCGTGTGCTGTTGACAGCCATCGATCTGGACAAGCTGGCGGCCATGCCCTGCAGTCCATCCATCGGCGGAATGGCCAAGGGACAGTTGGTGAAAGAAATCGATGCCTTGGGCGGCGAAATGGCCCGGATCACCGACCGATCGGCCATCCAGTACCGCACCCTCAATACCAAGAAAGGTCCCGCCGTCCACTCGTCCCGCACCCAGAACGATAAAATTCGATACCATGTGGCCATGAAATCGGTGATCGAGCGTCAACCGAACCTGGATCTCAAACAGGCCCTGGTGGAACGACTGATTGTGGAAGACTCGCGGATCGCCGGGATCGAGGATCAAACCGGCTTCGGGTACCGCACCGCCACGGTGGTGTTGGCCACGGGAACCTTTCTAAGCGGCCTGATCCATATCGGCTTCAAGTCCATGAAAGCCGGGCGGGCGGGCGAGTTTGCCTCTTACGGGCTGGCTGCAAACCTCAGGGAGCTGGGCTTTCCCCTGGGTCGGCTCAAAACCGGCACCCCGCCCCGGCTGAAAAAATCCAGCATCGATTTCAGCAAATTCAAGGCGCATCCCGGGGATCCGCGGCCGGTTCCGTTTTCGCGGTTCTCCGCCGGAATAGAAATGCCCCAGTTGCCCAGTTACATCGGACATACCAGCGAAACCAGCCATGAAATCGTCCGTCGCAACCTCCGGCACTCGGCGCTGTACGGCGGGATGATCAAGGGCGTTTCCGCCCGTTACTGCCCCTCCCTGGAAGACAAAATCGTTAAATTTCCGGCAAGGGATCGGCACCAGATTATCCTGGAACCTGAGGGATTGGACACCCAGGAGATCTATGCCAGCGGCCTGGGCAACAGTCTTCCACTGGAAGTTCAGGTGGAGCTGGTGCGGTCCATTGAAGGTCTGGAGTCGGCCGAAATCGTGCGGCCGGCATATGCCATTGAGTATGATTACGTCAATCCGATCGGGCTTAAACCGACCCTGGAATCCAAGATCGTGAGCGGGCTTTTTCTGGCCGGACAGATAAACGGCACCTCCGGATATGAAGAAGCCGCCGCTCAGGGTTTGTGGGCCGGAATCAATGCCGCCTGCCGGATGCAGGCCAGACCGGCCTTTATCCTGGACCGGTCCCAGGCATACATGGGGGTGATGATCGACGATCTGGTCACCCTGGGTACGCGGGAGCCCTACCGGATGTTTACCAGCCGGGCGGAGTATCGTCTGATGCTGCGTGAAGACAATGCCGATTTGCGACTGTCGCCCATCGGGCATGAACTCGGTTTGATCGGCGACCCGGTTTTGCAGAATCTCAAAACACGCCGCGTTCAGATCGATGACGAAATACGGCGGATACGGCAGACCGTGGTGAAACCTTCAGCCGCGGTGAACGACTATTTACAGAGCCGAAACACCCGGCCGATCAACCAGGGGGTATTTCTGGATCAACTGTTGAAGCGAACTCAACTGGACTACAGCATGGTCGAAGCCCTGGCTGCCGGCGGGGTCCCCATCACCGAGGAAGTTGCGCGTCAGGTGCAAATCGAAATCAAATATGAAGGCTATATTCAGAGACAGCTGCGGGAAATCGAACGTTTTCAAAACCTGGAGCGGATCAAAATACCCGCGGATTTTGAATTTGCGGCGGTTCATGGGCTGTCCAACGAGCTGAAGGAGAAATTAACGGAAGTGGAGCCCGTGTCCCTCGGCCAGGTTTCCCGGGTTTCCGGCATCACGCCCGCGGCCCTTTCGGTGCTGATGGTGGCGCTCAAGTCCGGGCAGGGCAGCCGTCGACTCCCGGAATGAAAGCCTGTATTCTTGACACCTTAGACCTTCAATCTTATGTTAGTCGGGTATGAAGGGGATGGGGGAATCTAGAGATTTAGGGATTTAGGAACTTAGGAATGGGGGGATTTGGGGATTGTAGGATTATCATCAAATCAAGACCGATAGAATTCATCCAATTCCCGAATTCCCGAATTCCTCAATCCCTGAATAATTGTCGTCCTGAATTTCCCGGTCGGCGGTTTCTCGTTCTCGAATTCTTCCGTTCACGAATTATTATTTCCTGGAATTGTCATTTTAAGAAAGGGATTTTCGCGGTATGGCCGAAGACTATTACAAAATATTGGGCGTTAAAAAAGATGCCGGCAACGACGAGATCAGAAAAGCATATCGCAAACTGGCGATGAAGTATCATCCCGATCATGCCAAGGGAAACAAGGAAGCTGAAGAAAAATTCAAAAAAATCAGCGAAGCCTACGCCGTATTGAGCGATAAGGAAAAGCGCCAGGAGTACGACGCCTTCGGCTCGGAAGGTTTCCGCCAGCGCTTCTCTCAGGAGGATATCTTCCGCGGCTTCGATTTCGGAGACATCTTCCGGGAGTTCGGTTTCGGCGGCGGAAATTTTTCCAATGCGGGCGGCGGCGGGCGCCGATTTACCTATAGCAGCGGCGGATCGCCGCTTAATTTCGGCGGCGCACAGCAGCAACAGGCGCCGGTCAAGGGTTCGGATCTGGTTTACGAACTTCCCCTGACATTGCGTGAGATCGCCACCGGCACCAGTAAGGTCGTCGCCTTCGAGCACGACGGACGGTCTGAAAATCTGACGGTAAAAATTCCTCCCGGCATGATCGCCGGCAAGAAACTGCGCCTGGCCGGCAAGGGCAACCCGAGCCCCTACGGCGGTCCGGCAGGCGATCTTTATATCAAATCAACACTCGTCAATGATCCGGTGTTCAGCTCGGAAAACCTCGACCTGCATGTAAACCATGAGCTGAAGCTGACGGAAGCGCTCCTGGGAACCACCGTCTCGATACCCACCATCGACGAGCGGCAGTTGAGCCTCAAAATTCCTCCCGGCACCAAGCCCGGCACCAAGATGCGTCTTGCAGGCCACGGTCTGCCCGATATGAAGGGCGGCAAAAAGGGCGATCTGTATGTTCGGATCCAAATCAAAATCCCCAGACATCTCAATGCCAAGCAAAAGAAGTTGGTCACCGAGTTGGCCGAAACCGGTTTGTAAGCGAGCGTGTCGATCGGGCGTCGGCCGAAAAATTTGACAAGATCGCCCTTTCGCAGTAATCTGTTGGTATTACGCCTGTCAGACAAAACAACAGATTTCGGCACAACACCCCCAATGCGCATTTCTGAAACTGGCCTGAAAAATGATACCACATTTTTTGTTCATGTAAATTTTAAAGGATAATATATAATTGTCTGTAAAATATTACTTTTTGACTTTTTTATCACCTGCCGTCGAAACATTGATACCGGGCGGCACCGGCAATTAAATTAATTTTATCGTCAAGTTGCTGATGTTTGTGCCGATAAAGAAGTGAAATATTAAATGTAAAAATCTATTCAATTAATTAGAAGCAGTGGGGTCACCTATGATTATTACCTGCAATGAATGCAATTCAAACTTCAAACTCGACGACGGTCTCGTTAAAGAAAACGGTTCTAAGGTCAGATGCTCAAAATGTCAGCACATCTTTGTGGCATATCCACCGGCCCTTGAGACGGGTGCGAATCCCCTGCTGGATGAGCAGCTTTTAGATTCCGCCGGAAATTCCGGTGTGGATGATTTCGATACCTCCCTGGAGGACTTTTTCAAGGAAGCTGGGTCTCCGGATATGGCAGAGTTGCCGGATGGTGCCGATGAGGAGCTGGGTTTCGGCTTAGGTTTGGACGCTGACCCGGATGAAACCGAAGATGCACATGCGCCGGACTTTGAAGCAGGGGAGACCGATCTCAACCTGACGGCCCTCGAAGATCTGCTGAACTTGGACGGCGACAGCCCGGAAGAGGAAGATGAGATCGATGAGGTTTTCGATGAAATGGAAGGGGGTCCCGACGATCCTGCCAACAGCGACCCGACCACCGTACCGACGGCTGCTGAGGAACTTTCCGATCTTGAGGATCTGGAGGATCTTGAGGGTCTGGTGGCTTTGGACGACCAGGCTCCGGCGGACGGCAGCCCGGATTCATCGACGATGACCATTGAAGAAGATGAGTTGAATCTGGAGACGGTGTCCCCGCTTGATTCGGAAGTGCCGGATTCTGTTCTTTTGTCCGAAGATTCTTCCGCTGAAACCCTCGATGACCTGCCGGCTGCCGCCACCGAAGCGGAGCTGATCACCCCCGATGAGTTTGATGGCTCCGATCTGGTGCTCGAAGACAGCGAGCAAGCTGGCCCGGTCGATTCGGCCCTCTCCGAGCTTGAGGGACTTGACTTCAATCTCGAGGAGCCGGCCCTCGATGCCCCTGAAACCTCGGCTGACGATGTTGGGCTCGAGGATGAGTTTGCATTGTCCGGCCTGGTACGCGAAGGCGACGATATCCCGGATGTAGAAGACTCAGCCGAGCCGGAACCGCCGGAGCTTTCATTCGATCTTGAGGAACCGGAGGACGAGACCTTCGGCGCCGCTGAAATGTCAACCGACGATGCGGGGCTGATGGATACCGATGAATTCGAATTGTCCGGTCTGGAAATCGAAAGCGACGATCCAACGGTGCCGGAAGACCCCACCGCCCAGGAGCCGGAGATGCTGAATTTCGATTCAGATACAACCGCCGACCCGGAATTGATGGAGACCGAGGAGTTCGCGCTATCCGGCCTGGAACTCGAAGGGGACGACCCAACGGTGCCGGAAGATTCTGTCGAACCGGAGCTGGAGCTCGATATAGAGCCGACAGCGACCGAAGCCGTCGCCGATGGTGGGTACGATTCGGATGAACTCGATCTATCTGATCTCGAAGAAATTATAGACTCGGCATCCAGCGAACTTGGGGAAGATGGCATGGAGGACCTGGAACTTTCGCCGGACACTCCCGAAGCTGAAAATACTCCTGATTTCGCGGCCGCTGAAGAAGATGACGAACTGGACTTTTCGGATATAGCGAAGATGCTTGAGGTCGGCGAAACGTCGGATGATATCACCGCGAATCCAGCGTCCGACGAACTCGAACTTGAATTCGAGGTTGACCCGTCGACCACCGACGCTGCCGAGGGCCTTGAAATGGAGAATACGGCCGGCAGTCTGCAGGACGATGACCTGCTGGACATTGAAAAGATCCTGGCGGAAGGCGAAGATGGAAGCGATGAGGACGCAGAAGCGCCCATGGAAGCGCATTCCGCTGATGAGGAACTCGAACTCGAACTCGATTTCGATCTGGATGGTGAACTCCAGCACAAGAAAGAAACCACCACCGGGGACGACACGGCCGATGTGCTGCTGGAATCGAGTCTACTGGCCGCCGAAGCATTCGAAGACGCGGAACCCGAAGAAGACTCACTGCCTGAAGCGGCTGCTTCGGATGATTTGGCAACCGATGAGCTGATGGAAACCAGGGATGCTTACAGTCTGACGGATGGATTCCCGGAACCCGAAATCGAACCGGTCGTGCCGGCAAAATCCAAGCGGAAATCGCGCTCGAAGCTTCCGGTTCTGGCCGGGGTGGTGCTGCTTCTTTTAGCGGCAGGCCTGCTGATCGCACCTAACATGCTGGGGATCAGAATCCCTTATATCAGTGACGTTAAAATTCCCTATCTGAGCGATCTGCTCAAACCGGAGCCAACGGATGTCGCCGGCAATCAGGATCTGATTCCGCTGGGGGACACGATCAGCGCCAAATTTGTCGATGCGCCTGAAGGCGGGCGGCTGCTGGTCATTCATGGCAAAATCAAGAATGATTATGATCACCCGCGCAGTTTTATCAAGGTGACCGGCAAACTCTATCAGAAAGGCGGCAAGCTTGCCCAGGCCGAAACCGTTTATTGCGGCAATGTGATCTCTGATGCGGAGCTCACCGGCATGAACCCGGCGACGATCGATAAACGGCTGCACAACCGTTTCGGCGAACGCAAATCCAACTTCAAGGTCAAAACCGGCACCACCGTGCCTTTTATGATCGTGTTCAACAAACTGCCGCAAAACCTGGATGAGTACACCGTGGAAGTCGAAGGATCGTCCCTATAAACCGTCCGGCGGCCAAACGTATAATCCGAATGGATTCCGTTTTTCAGCTTGACTAAACATGGCTTAGTTGGTAATAAGCGGTTTTACCATTGACCTCGCAGTCAGCCAAACTTGTGGCGATGTAGCTCAGTTGGTTAGAGCATGCGGCTCATATCCGCAGTGTCCGGGGTTCAACTCCCTGCATCGCCACCATCCAAACTGTAACCTGCTGAACTTTCAGCAGGTTTTTTTTTGCCCAACATCAATTCAGCTTTAAATCCATTTACCCAAAAATTAGTAAGGTATCGCCGCATTGATTGGGAGAAGTATTGGCTGCAGGTCCAGTTCCAATTCGTATTATGTTTAATAAAAGCCATCTGATCCAATTTGATCCTCCCCAAAGGGTGACGTGACTGAAGTGTCAGTCAGATGTTTTAAAATTAGGTGGAAAGCTGATCGAACGAATGAAGAAGGCGGCGATCAATAGGGAAAGAGATGATTGGTGAAAAAAGATTTGAATGGAGGGGTTCATTTTTTTCCCGGCGCGGGGGGCTGGGCCTCCAGAATTGAATTCGGCAGAGCGATATAAAATGTACTGCCCTCGCCCACGGCGGATTCCACCCGCACGGTGGCCCCGATTTTTTGCACGGCCTTTTTGACGATGGCCAGCCCGATGCCGGTGCCCGCATATTCCCGATCCGTGTGCAGCCGTTTGAAAATACCGAATATCTGTTCATGGTAGCGGGGATCGATGCCGATGCCGCTGTCGCGTATGAAAATTTCGAAGCGGCCGCCTGTCGCCGGGCGCCAGCCGACCTCGACAGTGGGGTTGTCCGCCCGGTTGTATTTAAACCCGTTGGTAATCAGATCGATCAGAATTTGCCGCAATAAAAATTTCTCGCACCGCAGGGTCGGCCACTGCTCCGCAATGATCAATTTGCGGCAGGTGTCGCTTTTGAACAGGTATTTCATCTCATCGAGCAGTTCCTGCATGTCAAAGGATTCGATCCTCACCGAACGGTTTTTAATACTGTACAGGGCTTCGAGGTCCTCAAACTGTTTGTTGGCCTGCGTGACCGCTCTTTTGATGCCTTCCAGAAATTGCTTCGGCTCCCCCTGCAGGGTGCCGCCGAGATCTTCAGACAAAAATTCGGTGTAATTTTGAACGGCGCGAAACGGCGCTTTCAGATTGTGGGTCAGGGCGTAGGCATACTCGTTGAGCTCCCGGTTGCTTTCGCGCAGACCTTCCCGGCTCTCTTTCAATTGATGTTCGAGCCTGATTTTCGCGGTAATATCGGCCAGATTGACGATGGCGCCGATCACTGCGCCGGAATTGTCCGACAGCGGCGTGGCGCTGAGCAGCAGGTGGGTGGCCGGAAGCCCGGGCTCCTCGATCAATGCTTCCCGGGAACGGAAGCTCCGGCCTGCGATGATGTGATCGATCAGGAAAGGCGTATATTCCGCGACGGGCCCCGGCTGGGCCGGATCGCCCGAATTAATCCGGATGTCGAAGATCTCATTGAAGGGCTCTTCCAGGCAGCTGCGGCCGATCAAATCCCAGACAACCTCGCTGGCACGAATCACAATGCCCTGCTCGTTACAAACAACGATGGCATCCGCCGACTGATCGATGATGGATCGGCTCAACCGCTCTTCGGCCAGAATGTGTTCATGCCGTTTCTGATCGGTCAAATCCGTGACGGCCAGGCAGCAGACGGGAACATCCTCCAGGACAATCCGGGTGGCCGACAGGTATACGCAGACAAGTCTGCCCCCGTCGGCGGTCAGCCTCAATTCCACGCCGGCGTGGTGCTGCCCGCTTTGTTTCACGACAGCCTGCAAGGCCGGCGCATCCTGGGGGTGAACAAACAATTCGATCGAGCTGCCGATTATCTTTTCCAGGGGCGTCGCCAGGATGGTTTCAATAAAGCGGTTGGCGTACAGAATACTGCCGTCCTGGGCCAGCGTGATCGCGCCGCCGCGCATCTCTTCGATCAGGGCACGGTAGGTGTTGTCGGCGCCCTTGAGAGTGAATATCTGCTCACCCTGCGATCCCCTGACCACCAGGGCGTCCACTTCACCGCCGTGAATGGCGGCCAACGTTTCCCGCGCTTCCTGCAGGCGAAGACGCAGTTCTTCAGATTCGCGCCGCAGCCGTTCGAGCTCGTGATGCCTGTCCTTCATTTCGCAGCGCCTTCTTTTTCAACCAGATCGAGGCCGGCCAGAACCCGTTCCGTGTCGGACAGATCGCCGATGACGCGCCGCAATGGCGGCGGCAGCCGCTTGATCAGGGTCGGCAGGGCCACGATCTGATCCTGGCGGGCGATCTCCGGTTTCTGATGGATATCGATCACCTCCAGTTCGACGCGGTCTTTCAGGTACTCATCGCAGATCTTTTTTATACTGGAAATGGCTTTGCCGGACTTCGCAGTGGCGCCGGTTACGTACAATCGCAGCAGATAGCGTTTGCTGTTTTGCTGTGCCAGCGCTTTCTCGAATTCAGCGGATACGTCTCGAGGTTTTTTCATGATGGCAAGCTTTCTTGGGTTTATTTGCAATCGCTTCGCTGTGTACAATGTCAGGACGCGAAGCGTTCGTGGGGGTGGCTGCCGTCCCGGGAGACACAAGGTTTGAGGTCGAAGTCTGAATTTTCGCGAATTACCGATGAAGATCCGGGGGTGTCCGTGTCCAATTGATAACAGGCTGGATCATGACCTTTTCTTCAGATCCAGCCCCACCAGAACGCGCTCGGTGTTTTTCAGTGAACCAATGATTTTTTTAACCGGCGCCGGGAGCTTTCTGACCAGGGTCGGAATGGCCACAATCTGATCGCCCTTGGCCAGTTCGGGGTTTTCCAGAAGATCGATGACCTCGATTCGATAACAGCCCTTGAGTTCCTGCTCGCAGATCTTTTTCAAGTTCGAAAAGGCCCGGACACAATTCGGCGTCTGACCGGCCACGTACAGGCGCAGCTCCCAGGATTCCCCCGAATCCGAATCATTCCGGTCGGAAACCTCTGATTTATCATCGACTGCCATCTGAGCTCTCCCCTTGATCCCGGCCTCTCATCCGGGCGAGTTTCTCTACCTGTCTGACGCGTATTTCTTCCCGAGTTTGGGCTTCGGTGATGGCATTCTCGATTTCCTCTCTCTCGGAGGCGAAGGCGTCCTGCAGTACCTGGAGGCGGCCGTGCAGCAGGCTTTCCTTCCGCTGCAACTCGCGCCGCAGGCGTTCGATTTTCTGGCTGCGCGCCAGGGCCTCCGCCCCGTCGATGGCCTCCTGGGTAACCCGGGCGGTACCGGTGAGCACGCCGCCCGGGCCGATGTACACATCTTTGAGCTGTAAGCCGTTTTCAGTGATAAGAAATTCGCGGACCTGGTTGGAATGTGCCATCCCCCGGGATTTCAAGACGTAAATACCCCGGTTGCGCTCTCCGTTGTGCTCGATCGTAGGCAGGAGGATCCAGGTGTCCATCAAAGAGGAGATGGCGGTGTCGGTCGACTCCTGCGGACCCCCGGCATAGGTCAAATCGGTAAACAGGGACGTGATGCCCTTCAGCTTGAGGTAGTCCGTCAGTCGGGTGAGCATTTCCTTGACATCCCGCGGGTCGGCGACCCCGCTCAGGTTCGAAATGGGGTCGACCACCGCAACTGCTGGGTCGAAATCGTCAATGTGCTTCAACATCAACGACAGGTGGGATTCCAGCCCGACGGATACGGACCGGGAGGGCAGAAACTGCAGCAGCCCCTGGTGGACCGCGGGCTTCAGATCGAGACCGATACTGCCCATATTGCGAATGATCTGTTGCGGTGCTTCCTCGAAGGCAAAATACATGACGCGCTCGCCCCGCCGACAGGCGGCATCGACAACACACGCGGAAAGGCTGCTTTTCCCGCTTCCGGCCGCGCCGGACACCAGAATGCTGGAGCCGCGATAAAACCCCTTCCCGCCGAGCATGGCGTCGAAGCGTGGGATCCCGGACGAAATTCTTTCATTCGACACCGCGTAATTCATTTCCAAGGCGGTGATGGGATGCACCGAAAACCCCTGTTTCGTGATCAAAAATGGATACTCGTTGGTCCCATGGGCCGTGCCCCGGTATTTGAGGATTCGCAGGCGGCGGGTGGCCACCTGCTCGATCATGCGGTGATCCAGAAAAATTACGCAATCGGAGACATATTCCTCCAGCCCACTGCGGGTGAACGTTCGCTCGCCCTTTTCCCCGGTGATGATCGCCGTCAGGTTTTTATCCTTCAACCAGCGGAACAGCCGCCGGATTTCCGCACGCAGGATGCCTTCATCGGCAAATCCGCCGAACAGCGCCTCGATGGTGTCGATGGCGATCCGCCGGGCGTTGACGGCTCGAACGGCGCTTTCGATGCGGATGAAAAGGCCGTCCAGGTTGAACTCGCCGGTTTCTTCGATTTCGCTTCTTTCAATGTAAACGTGATCCAGAAAAATTTTTTTCTGCTCACCGAGCGATGCCAATTCCCAGCCCAAGGAGGCAACATTTTCAGCCAGTTCGTGTTCGCTTTCCTCGAAAGATATGAACACGCCCGGCTCATCGAACCGGGTGGCGCCGCTGACCAGAAACTGCATGGCGAAAAGGGTTTTGCCGCTGCCGGCGCCGCCGCACACCAGGGTCGGCCTTCCTGCGGGCAGACCGCCGCCGGTGATCTCGTCGAGGCCCGAAATGCCGGTGGGACATTTTTGCAGCGCCATCGAACCGGTCGATTCACTTTTTTGATCCATTCTTTTTCCCTGCCGCGGAGTGTCGGTGGTTACCGATTGGATAGATACAACTTAAGAAAATAAGCTACTTTTTACCGATTGTAAACCGCTTTTTTTTTATAAATATGATCGAAAGATGGGATGCGCCGGATTGTGTTTTCGGCTTGTATGAAACTACAAATTCCAGGTTCAAGGTTCTGGGTTCTGGGTTAAAAAGGCATTTTGCCATTTTATCACCCTCACCCGGCCTCTCCCGTCAAGGGAGAGGAGTCACCTTCCCTCCCCCGGCGGGAGGGACTGAGGGAGGGGGTAAAATGGAGCCGATTCCTTAAAATTCGATGTTGAACGGTCGATGTTCGATGTTCATTAAACGGTTTGCTGGGGAGTTTGTGCGCATCTCGAAAAATTTCCAGTAGAGCGGGATTGAATTCTTCCGCCGTCCCAATTATAATTGTGACAAATAACAGATCAACAGCGAGGATTATATATGCCGACGTTGAATTTAGCCTCGACCAATTTCTGCATCCCCGGCATTCTTTCCAAATGCGGGGCCGGCACTTCCTGGGCGCAGCAGCGCCGCTGCAGATTTGCGGTCAAGTCCGCTTTTGCGAATAAATGCATGTACTACAATCTGGCGATGGATGGACATTGCGATTGCGTCGATGCCCAACAGGATGCCGTCAAGATATTTGATGAGGTGTATGAGTAGGCGTTTTTCGTGGGTTGTGAGTTGTAAGTTGTGAAGCATACAATATTGGAGTGATGGATTAGTGCAAGGTTGGGTGGGGGTATGATGGGCTGCTGAATTTTCGATCAGCCCTTGCTCGAAGGCAAAGGCGGTCAGCGTCGGCAGGTTGTGCAGGTTCAGCTTGTTGCGGATGCCGGCTGGTGTTTTTCGACGGTTTTGCCACTGATCGGCCCGCAACTCGGACATTTCGCGGTTGCGGTAACCCCTGAGTTGGGGGTAACCTGCCGCCAGCAGTCTCAGCACCTCCCCTTTTCGCGGCGGGGCACATTATTCCAGGAGGATTGGGTTTCACTATTTCACGGCGGGCATCAAATTTTCGGTGACGGCAGCCGAAAGTCCCGGACTGAGGTAGGTCCGCCCTTCCAGAACGCTGGCGACAGCCGTCAGCAGTTCTTCCCGTCCGGCGTCTTTCAGGCAGTAGCCGTCGGCCCCGACTTCGAAGGCGTCCAGGACGTATTTGTCGGATTCGTGAATGGTCAGAGCCAGGATCCTGATGTCCGGAAGACGGCTTTTAATTTCTTTTATCACGGAGAATCCGCTCATTTTGGGAATGGAAAGATCCAGCAACACGAGATCCGGACGATGTTTTTCGATGCATTCCACCGCCTCGATGCCGTCAGCCGCCTCCCCCGCGATGTCGAAATCCGTACTGCCGGCAAGCAGGGCCCGCAACCCTTCTCGGAATAACTGATGGTCCTCGACAATGACGACTTTTTTGGCTCGCATGGGCACCTCCGTTTTAAGAAATCCCCAATCCATTTTCCGGCCGATCCGGACATGTTCTTCCGCCTCTGGAATTTGTCACGAAAGATGATATGAATGATTCGACGGATGTCAATAGGCTGGCAACAGATTAATTTCATTAGGCTTATCGGCAAGAAAGGGTGCGGAAAAGATTCCGGCGGACAGGGTTTGAAATGATGGGGGAAGGCGTCACACCCATCCTTTCGCCCTCCCAGCATACATTTCCTTTATTCCAGGCTTTCCCTGAGCTCGTGGTTCCCGCTCCCGGGTCGGCTTTCGGAAAGCGCCAGCGGCAGATTCACGAAAAAGGTGCTCCCGGCGCCGGGCGTGGATTCCAGCCGCACGGTGCCGCCCAGCTTCAGGGCGGCCTTTTGCACGATGGACAGGCCGATACCGGTGCCCTCGTACTCACGGCTGGTGTGCAGCCGCTGAAAGATCCGGAAAATCTGCTGGTGGTAGCGCGGGCCGATGCCGATGCCGTTGTCACGCACGAATATTTCAATGGCCGCTTCGGGCGCCGGCTGCCAGCCGATGTCGATCCGTCTGGGATTGCGGGTGTTGAATTTGAGACCGTTGGAGATCAGGTTCTGCAGTATCTGTTTGAGCAGCCTGCGGTCGGAATGGATCTCCGGCCAACGCGGCTGAACGCTGATTTCGACCCCGGGCCGCGGATGGATCAGGGACACGGTTTCCCGCACCAGGCCGGGCACATCGACGGCTTCGATCTCCGGCGTTTGATGGCCGATGCGCGAAAATCTCAGCAGGTCTTCGATCAGGGCGTCGCCCTGGCTGAGCGCTTTTTTCATCGCGCTCAGATACCCTTTTTGCTCATCGTCGAGGGACTCGGCCAGATCCTCGCATAGAAAGTCGGCGTAGTTGTGAACGGCGCGCAGGGGCGCTTTCAGATCGTGGGTGACGGCGTAGGCATACTCGGAAAGCTCTTCGTTGAGCTGCCGGCTTTCCGCCAGTCGCGCAGCCAGCTCGAGCTGGGCCTGACGCGTCGCCGCTTCGGCCTGCTTGCGCTGCGTAATGTCGAAGTTGACGCCCCTGAACCGGATGGGTCGTCCTTTCTCGTCACGGTCCACGGTTCCCTTGGCCGCCAGCCAGCGAACGCGGCCGTCGTCCGCCCGGATGATGCGAAACTCCAGATCGAATTCATCACCCAGCTCCGCCAAATTCTCGGTGCTTTGCAGGGGGCCGTGGCGGTCCGCCGGGTGAATTCGGTTGTAAAATGCCTCCTGGTCCTCAGGCCCGTCGCGGTGCTCGACACCCAGCAGGCAATAGAGCTGATCGTTCCAGTGGGACCGACCGGTTTTCAGATCACTGACCCAGATCCCGATGCCCGCGCCGTCGGTGGCCATGGCCAGGTGCTCCTGGCTGGTATGCAGCGCGGCCGCCAGCCGCTTTTGTTCGGTAATGTCAAAAAAGGCGAACCGCCAGCCGTAAAACCCGCCCCGCTGGTCGTGGTGAGCCACTGCCTGGCAGTGGACGGAAATCGGTGTCGCATTCGCGTCGACCAGCCGTATCTCAAAGGGCGTGACCTCCCCGCCGATGGCCTGCCTTTTCAGGTCTTTGAAATAGCGGCCCAGGTCCTGCGGCAGCACGAAGTTGGAGAAGGCTTGGCCGATTAAATTATTGCCGGGGCCGGCCAGCATCCGCCGGGCGGCGGCATTGGCCCTTTGCACGATGCCTTTTGTGTTCAAGGTCAAATAGGCCACCGGTGCGGATTCGTACAGCTCCCAGAGCTCGAGTCGGGCGGTCTCCAGCTCCCGGCTGGTTTCCCGCAGCTCCTCGTTTTGCGCCTCCAGCTCGACCCGGGAGACCTCCAGCTCTTCGGCCAGACGCAGCAGCTCGATCCGCTCTTTGTTCGACACCCCCGGCGCCGTGTCCGCCGTGATCCTGCTCACCTTTTCCTGCATGGTCTGGTGGGCGCCTCTTGCGGTGCTGTTTGCAGGTTTGTTTTTGGCAGTCATTTGGCGGTCACATCCTCGATGGCCAGCAGGACTCTGTTTCCGGTTTCGTCATCTTCCTCCAGATGGCGCGCGTTTAATACCATTTTCCGCAAGCCGATATCGGGAAAGGGGTGCTCGAGCCGGTAGTCCTCGAATGCCTGGCGCTGTCCGGCAACTTGCTGCAAAAGCGCGCGTAGCTCGGCCGTGTCCCACTGGCCGTTTCCCAGTTCGAACAGGCTTTTTCCCTCGGTCTGCTCGGCAACGGCATTGAAGGTGGTGTAAAAGCGGCGGTTGGCGCTGAGCACCCGCAGCTGCGCGTCGAGCACCAGCAGCGACTCGCGCACGGTCTCGACGATGCTTTCGGCGAAACATTTGACCGAGCGGACCTCACGGCTCTTGATCTCCGCGATCTCCTGCTGGGCCCCTTTCTGTGAATCGATGTTGACAAAAGTCAGCACCACCCCTTCGATGATGTGGTCCTCCTTGCGGTGGACCATGACGTTCAGGTGATACCAGTGGCCGTCGTGGGTGCTGACCTCGTCTTCAAAGGGGGACAGATCCTTGAGGGTCGTCGCGGCCCGGGTGGCAAGGCCGTCATCATACTCCAGGTTGTCGGAGATGTGTGCCAGCGGCCGGCCCAGGTCCGAATCGATCAGGTTGATCAGCCGGGTGGCTTCGTGGGTGAAACGTTGCACGCAAAGGTCCTTGTCCAGGAAGACAATCGCGATCCGGGTGCTGTCGAGTGTCTCGGTCACCGCCCGGTAGGCATCGTCGAGCTGCTGGATTTTGTTTTGCAGCTCGTCGTTGACGGTGCTCAGCTCTTCATTCAAGGACTGCAGCTCCTCGCGGGAGGACTCCAGCTCCTCGTTGGTGCTCTGAAGCTCCTCGTTGGACGACTGCATCTCTTCATTGGATGACCGCAACTCCTCGTTGGAGCTTTCCAGTTCTTCCTTGACGCTGCGGCCCTCCTGGCTGACGCGCAGCAGTTCCTGTTCGAGCTCCCGGAGGCGCTCCTCCCCCGAATCGTCGTGCCGGTCCGTATCCGGTTTTGGGCCCGATTTCAGTGGCGTCGGGATCGCCGCGAAAATCACCAGCACGGCGTCTGTCAGGTGCGGTTCGCTGAATTTTTGCACCGTCAGGTCGATCCACTGGTAACCGCCGTTGGTTTTGACGCGCAGACCCTCCTCGCGGATCGGTCCCGGGGAATCCTTGACCCTGCGCAGCGCGGATCTCAGCGGAAAGCGCAAGCCCTCGCGCGCCATGTCGGCAATGATTAAATTGGGCTGGCCCGGCGCAAGCTCCAGGTAACGGCCCGTGCGCCCGCGGGTGTAAACAATTTGCCCGCCGGGGTTGACCACCACGCAGGTCGGTGTGAAACCTTCGATCAAAATGCTTTCGACGGCCTTCTCCATGCTGATGCCGCCTTCGGCGTGCGGATGGTTGCCGTCGGCCGGGCCGTCGTCTGATACCGCCGGTTCGATTTTTCCGGTGGGGAAACGCACCAGGGGCCTTATGGCGGACTCCTTGCGGCGAAAAATGCTGTGCGACCGGCCAAGCGGCTCGAACAGTTCGGGGAAGCGGCCGATGGTCTCCGAGTTGCCCAGAAACAGCACCCCGTTTTTTTTAAGAACGTGGTGGAAAAGCGGAATCAGCCGATCCTGGGCCTCGGTTTTCAGATAGATCAGCAGGTTGCGGCACATCAGCAGGTTCAGATCGGAGAACGGCGGATCGCGCAGCAGATTCTGTTCGGCGAATACCACCGGATCGCGGATTTCACGTTTGACCCGGTAGCTGCCGCCTGCTTTTTCGAAAAAACGTTCCAGCCGCTGGGCGCTGAGGTCGGCGGCGATGTTTTCCAGGTAGCGGCCGCCGCGGGCCTTCTCGATGGCGCGTGCGTCGATGTCCGTGCCGAAAATCTGAAACTCGCGCACGGCGGAGTTTTCCGCCATGTATTCCTTGAAGAGAATCGCCACCGAATAGGCTTCTTCCCCGCTGGCGCAACCCGGCACCCATACGCGCAGGGGCTCGGCCCCGCCTTGGCTGCCAAACAGGTCCGGCAGTACGCGCCGTTTCAAAAAGGAAAAAGCCTCCGGGTCCCTGAAAAAACTGGTGACTCCGATCAGCAGATCCTGAAATAGGGACTGGAGTTCGCGGTGGTCGCGGTGCAGCAGCTTGAGGTATTCGGATTCATTCCGGCTGCGGGTGACGGCCAGGCGCCGCGCGATACGCCGGTTCAGCGTGCTGGACTTATACAGGCTGAAATCATGGCGTGTGCGCTCGGCCAGAAACCGGATGACCCCCTTGAGCTTGTCGGGCGCCTCCAGATTGATCCGACCTTCGACGGATCCCAGCGCAACCGGATGCGTGAAGTATTCGATCAGCCGACGGGCCATCTTTTCCGGCGGCTCCACGAAGTCCACCAGGCCGGTTTCGATGGCGCTGGCCGGCATGCCCGTGTGTCTGGCTGACTGCGGGTCCTGCGCCATGGTCAGGCCGGCCATTTCCTTGACGGCACGCAGCCCATGGGTGCCGTCCGAGCCGGTGCCCGACAAAATGACGCAGCCGCAGCGCTGGCCGCGCTCGGCGGCCAGATTTCTCAAAAAAAGATCCACCGGCATGTGCACGCCGCCTTCCCGCTGCCGTTTATGCAGGTGAAAGATCTCATTTTCGAGAACCGGGTCACTGTCCGACGGCGGCAGGAAGATGGTATCCGGCGCCAGCGGCATGCCCTCCTTCACCTGCTTGACTGTCACCTTGGTTTTACGCTCCAAAATTTTCGGCAGCAGACTGGAACGTTTGGGATCGGTGTGCGTGATCACCACAAAAGCGATGTGGCTGTCCACCGGCAGATGTTCAAAAAACACCTCCAGCGCTTCCAGGCCGCCAGCCGAGGCCCCGATGCCCACCACGGGAAACGGCCGCTTTGTTTCGGCGGGCTTCTCGGATTCGTCCGTGGCCGGGGCACGCCCGGCGGAATTTTGCGAGGCGTCTTCCTCGGGAACTTCCTTTGGGCGGTCCTTTTCAGAGAATTTTTGAGCGGCAGCGGGCTTTTCATTGTTTCGTTTCCGGTTCCCCGCTTTCCGGCCACCGGGAGCCTGTCCGTTTTCCGGTGGTTGCTTTTTGGTTGGCATACTGGTTCTCCTTGTTACCAGGCGAACGGCGCCGCTAGGGTAAAGCCTCCGCAAATGGACAGTTAGTTTCCATCCACAAATGGCTTTTTGGCCCAATTTCGGCGTCATCCGCGCCCTTGCTTGTGCGGCGTAGCAAGCTACGCCTCCGCGCAAGCGCTTGATTTCCTTGAACTTGGGCGAAAATTCGCATTTCCGGATTGGAAACACCATCCGGTGCCCATCATTGAAAAACCCTTGATGTATGGGCACGAGTTAAGTCAACTACCTTCGGCTGAAGCCGAAGGCTTGGGTTCAAGGATTCAAGGGTTCCAGGGGTCAAGTGAAGACACCGGTCAGGTTTTTCCTTGAACCCTTGGCCCCTCGGCCCCTTGAATCCTTGCCCATTATCAAACGTCAAACTAAAGTCTCCGGCTGAAGCCGAGGGTTTTTCTCCCATTCCCCGCGAGGGACAATAACCGTCAGGGTTTGGAATCGACGATCACAGCGAAGCTCGATTTCCCTTCTCGTGCGAGGTTTGTTCCGGGAACTGACCCGATTGCCGGGATCCGGAATCGGTTTCCGGAATCGGTGAACGGCGGTGCCGCATCGTCACAAAACGCGCGGTGTTCGCTGCGGTGACGCAAAGCCGAATGGTGCCTTCCAGTCTATCCCTTCCGCGAGCCTGCAATCAGAATAAATAAGACATTGCAATACCTTTCGCAAGCGGGATGCTGAAAATACAGGATATCGCCCCGATAAATAGGTGATAGCCTTTATTTCATCGGGTGATTCCGCAAAGACGAAAAAAACGATTAACCATCCGCAGTCCCTCAAAACCACTTCCCTCCCCTGGCGGGAGGGACCGAGGGAGGGGGTTGTAAACAGTCAAAAAGGTGATCTTTTTAGGAGGGTGTTTCGTTTTTTGGTATTTAGCGTTGAGTGAGCTAACCGCCTGACATGATGACAAGGTTTTCATACCAAACACTAAACACCAAACACAAGATACTACACCTCACCTATCCAACCTCAAAAAGCTGATGCGGCACCCGGGAGAGATACTCACTGGTCTCCGGCCCCACATGCAACATGTCCTCCAGCTTGATGACCGGACCCTCCGGTTCCAGCAGATGCATCTCCAGGGCCACGACGGTGCCCGCTTCCACCGGATCCGGGTTGCGGGCGGTGATCAGCGGCGGTTCGTTGAGTTCTATTCCCACGCCATGTCCGATGTAGTGCAGGGGCGGACCGGCGGCCATGCGCTGGAAAGCATCCGGTACGCCGAGTTCCCGGGCCCGATCCGAGATCCGCCGGAAGCATTCGCTCCAGATCTCGCCGGGCCGCATCACCTCCGCGGCCCGCACGAACAGCGCCCGCAGGGCGGCTTCCCACTGCCGCTGCTTCTCACCTTTGGGGCCCAGCAGATAGGTGCGGGAGTGGTCGGCATGGTAGCCCTCCACCAGCACCGGGATGTCTACCAGCACCAGATCACCGTCCTGCAGCCGTCGCCGGGAAGCCCCGGCCGGCACCGCGGCGCTGAGCCCCACCCCCGTGAGGGAAAAGGCCAGACCGGTGCTGCGGTGCAGGTTGGGCCCGGAGGCCAACAGCCCGCGGCCCATAAAAAAATCCGTCGCCCGCATGAAAAAGGTACCCTCGTGACCGGCCCGGCGATGGGCGTCTTCCACCTCGGCGCTCACTTCCAGCTCGCTGATGCCCGGCCGTAACACCTCCATGACCCGTCGATGCCCGGCCTGGATGCAGTCCTGGGCCTTGCGCAGAAGAGTAATTTCCGCGGGGCTCTTTTTCATCCGCTGGTGGAGGATGAGGGGAGACAGATCCCGAAAGTCGCGTTTGGATTCCAGCCGCCATTTCCCAAGCCAGTTGACGGGGGTCAAATCCAGCTCGGTGCCGGTCACCGGCCCGGCGCCCAACTGCTCCAAAAAACTGAAAACCGCCCGGATGTCGCGCTGCGGTTCCAAATTATCGCCGGGCAGAAAGGTGTCGGTTGCGGCCCGGGTACAGCCGGCGCGCACGAACAGCCGGTAATCGTCCGGGGTGATCGCCAGCCAGGCCGGCTGGGCCATGCCGGTGTAGTAGAAAAGGTCCCGGGAATACCAGATCAGGGCGGCATTCAGATTGCGGCGCACCAGCGCTTCTTGCAGCGTTGAGATCCGTTGCCGCCGATCGTCGGGGGTTGGAGTCGATGTTTGCATGACATTCACTTGACAGTTTGAATTCTCATACGACCTTATCCACAATTCAGCATCGGAGACTCAGCCCTTCCGGCTCTCGAGAATGGAGCCGGGCAGACTGACCCAAAACGTGCTGCCCTTGCCGGCCTCGGATTCCACCCGCAGGGTGCCCTCTATTTTTTGGACGGCCCTTCTGGCGATTGCCAGGCCGATACCGGTGCCCTCATATTCGCGATCCGTGTGCAACCGCCGGAAAATTTCGAATACCTGGTCATGGTACCTGGAGTCAATGCCGATCCCGTTGTCACGCACATATATTTCGATCCGGTCATCAGGTGTTTGCCGCCAGCCGACATCGACCCGCTTGATTTTCGAGCGATTGTATTTAAACCCGTTTTTGATCAGATCGACCAGGATTCGCCGCAGCAGAAATTTCTCGCAGCGGAAGACCGGCCAATTCGGGGTGAGGGTCAGTTTTGCGGCGGAAGTGTCCTTGAACATGAAATGGATTTCAGCGAGCAGTTCCCGCATCTCAAACGACTCGAAATTGACCGCGTGATTGCGAATGCTGTAAAGCATTTCCAGGTCCCTGAACAGGTTGTTGGCCTGGGCGGCCGCCTTTTTTATTCCTTCCAGATACTGCTTCGGCTCTCCGTCCACAGTATCGGCCAGATCCTCGGTCAGAAACTCGGCGTAATTTTCGATGGCACGAAAAGGCGCCTTGACGTTGTGGGTCAGGGCGTAAGCATATTCGTGCAGTTCCTGATTGCTCTGACGCAGCGCCTCCTCGGCCCGTTTGCGCTCGGTAATGTCGTGGACGATCGAAAACAACACCTCGCGCCCCCCGATATATACCGGACCGCTGTCCACTTCGACATCGCGGATGCGCCCGTCCGCCAGCCGGTGTTTGAAAGCAAACCGCCGTTCCTGCCTGGACCGCGCCGAACGCAACTGGGCGCTGACCGTTTCGGGGGGCAGTGTGTTGAGATCCGCTATATTCCGGGCGGTGATCTCATCCATTGTATACCCGTAGTAGGCGCAGGCGGCCGCATTGGCGTCGATAATGTCCCCGCTGGAGGGATCGAGCAGGAGCATGACCGCATGGTGGCTTTCAAAGATATTGCGGTATTGCATTTCGCGGCTTCGCAGCTTCTCTTCTGTCTGTTTGCAGTCGGTGACGTCGACCAGCGCCAGAAGCCACTGAAGGGGTCCGTCATCGGCAGCGGGGTCGGCTTCGCTGTCCAGCCGCAGCTGGATTATCCGGTCCTTGTCATCCCGGAGCCGGAGTTCACAGTGAGTCCCGGCCCCGCCGGCGGCGGCCGTTTGAAGATGAGATTCATAGATGTCCTGATCTTCCCTGACGATCAGCTCGGCAAAGGCCCTGCCTGCCGCAAATTTTACAAATCCGGAAAACATCCGTGCGGCAGCCGTATTGAACTGTTTGACCCGGCCGGTTTCATCCAGGCTAACCAGGGCCACCGGCACGGCCTGATACCGCCTGGCGAATTCATTGCGCGACACCGCCAACTGATCGGCCGTGCGGCGCAGCTCCTCGTTTTGAAGCTCGAGCGCCGCCTGGCGGGCTTCGATTTCTTGAAGCAGGCGCATCAACTCCGGCTCACCGTCCGGCGCCGGATTGTTTTGACAGCGATTCACCATCTGCTCGGCCTCTTGCCGCAAGGCCTCAAAAGCTTTGCGGGATATTTTTCTTGGTTTCATTTGCTTTCATTCCGGGTAACAGTTCCCGACACGGCTGATATCCAATCCGGACAGCGGCGGCCGCCCCTGCCGGAGTAAAATATAAATTGCCTGAATGTCAAGTAAATTTTGTTTCGCAAACCGGACCGGTGCCTTGTATTTTTCGCATTAAGACATATTTTTAGGTAATTTTCGGAGCTTCTGCCTATGAACGCAAAACCCACCGATGCGGAACTGGTCCAAAGAATCCGTGAACTCAAACAAACGGAATCCGAGTTTCGGCAGACGCAAACCGAGCTGCGGCATCGCCTGGACTTCGAGCAGCTCATTGTCCAAATTTCCACCGAGCTGACCGCGGCCGACAACGGATCGTTGGATGCGACCATAAACCACGTGCTGGAAATCATCGGAACCTTCGTCGGCGCCGATCGGGTCTACGTCTTTCGTTTCACCGGCAACGGCATGCAGTTGGACAAGACCCACGAATGGTGTGCCGCGGGGGTGGCGCCTCAGATCGGAAAACTGAAAAAAAGCTCCGCCACGCAAAAACTGCCCTGGTTCGCCGAACAGATTTTCGCGCGTGAAATCATATTTGTGCCCGATATGACGAACCTGCCGCCGGAAGCGCACCGCGAAGACGTTCATTTTCGGTCCCAGAAAATAAAGTCCCTTTTAGTCATTCCCATGGAAACGGCGGGGCAGATGAAGGGGGTTCTGGGGTTCGACGCGGTGCACCGCCATTGCAACTGGAGCAGGGAGGACCGCAACCTGTTGCGGTTTGTGGGCAACTCCGTCAGCCAGGCAATCCAACACAATCAGGCCGTCCGCCGGCAGCAAAATCTTCAGACCCGGCTGGCCAATGCCATCGAAATGGCGCGGCTCGGCCCCTGGGAATACGACGTTCTCCAGGATGAATTCACCTTCAACGACCAGTTTTACAAAATGTTTCGCACCTCCGCCGACCAGGTCGGCGGCTACCGCATGTCCGCGGCTGAATATGCACGGCGCTTCGTCCACCCGGACGATATTGCGGTGGTGGGAGAGGAAATCCGAAAGGCCGTCGAAGCCGCGGAATCCGGTTTTGGCCGCCAGCTCGAGCATCGCATCATTTATGCTGACGGAGAGCCCGGCTGCATTTCCGTCCGCTTTTTCATCGTCAAGGATGCCCAGGGACGCACGGTCAGGGTCTACGGCGTGAATCAGGACATCACCGAGCGCCGGCAGGCGGAAGACGCCCTGCGGGAAAGCGAGGAAAAATTCCGTCTGACCTTCAACGCCAGCCCGGATGCGGTCAACATCAACCGTCTGGAAGACGGACTGTATGTGGAAATCAATGAAGGGTTTACCCGGCTCACCGGCTACACGCAGGCGGATGTCATGGGCAGGACCTCCCGGGATATCGACATCTGGCACAACCCCGCCGACCGGGTCGGACTGGTCCACAAACTGGGGGAGACCGGCTTTTGCGACAACCTCGAAGCCCGGTTCCGCCGCAAGGACGGCAGCCTGGCCACCGCCCTGATGTCCGCCCGGGTGATTCTTCTCCAGGACGTCCCGCACATCATTTCCATCACCCGCGATATTTCGGATCACAAGAAGGCCGAAGCCGAACGCGAACGGCTGCTGCTGGCCATCGAACAGGCCAACGAGCTGATCGTGATCACCGACGCTCTGGGAAACATTCAATACGTCAACCCGGCCTTTGAAAGAACCACGGGCCATTCCCGGGCACAGGCCGTGGGCTGCAACCCCCGCATTCTCAAAAGCGGCCACCACGATCGGGCCTTTTACCAGAACCTGTGGCAGACGGTGCTGGCTGGAAAACCCTGGACCGGGCGCCTGGTCAACAAGCGCCGCGATGGAACCGTATTCACGGCGGAGTGCTCCATATCCCCCATCCGCGACGGTGACGGCGGGGTGTTCAGCTTTGTCTGGATTCTGCGCGATATTACCAATGAGCTGGATCTGGAAAGAAGGGTGACCCAGGCCCAGAAAATGGAGGCCATTGGGGCTTTGGCCGGAGGAATCGCCCACGATTTCAACAACCTTCTTTTCCCGATCGTCGGCATGTCCGAAATGCTGATGGAAGATGCCCCGGCCGGCAGCCTGATGCGTGAAAACGCTGAGGAAATTTTCAAGGCGGCCCGGCGCGCCGGGGATCTGGTCAAGCAGATTCTTTCCTTCAGCCGCCAGTCGGAGAACCGGAAGATCCCCGTCCGGGTCCAGCAGATTCTGCGGGAAGTCCTCAAACTGTCGCGGGCCACGATTCCCGCGAATATCGTCATCGAGCAGAATATACAGAAAGACTGCGGCCTGGTCCTGGCCGATTCCACCCAGGTGCATCAGGTCGCCCTGAACCTGATCACCAACGCGTTTCATGCCGTGGAGCAGCGCGGGGGACGCATATCCATCAGCCTGATCGAAACCACGATCGATGGCGATGATTTGCCGGGCGTGCTGCTCGCTCAGGGAAAATACGTGCGGATGACCGTTTCGGACTCCGGGTATGGCATTGCTCCGGAGCATCTGGCGAAGATATTCGAACCCTATTTTACCACCAAGGCCGCCGGCAAGGGAACCGGCCTCGGGCTTTCGGCGGTCTACGGCATCGTACACGAGCACGGGGGAGATATCCAGGTAACCAGCGAGGTTGGCAAGGGGGCCGTTTTCAAGGTGTATCTGCCGCTGATGAAAAAAGAAGTGCTGCCGCCGGCGCCCGAACCGGCGCCGCCGGTGGCCGCCGGCACGGAAAGGATCCTGCTGGTGGACGACGAGGTGGCCATCGCCAGGCTCTTGAAGCAGATGCTGGAGCGTCTCGGTTACCAGGTCCGGGAACGCACCAGCAGCATCGAAGCCCTGAGCGCCTTTCGGGCCGCTCCCGCCGGCTTTGACCTCGTAGTTTCGGATTTGACCATGCCCAATATGACCGGCGACGAACTTGCGACGGAGATGATGGCGATCAGACCGGATATCCCGATCATTCTGTGTACGGGATTCAGCCAGAAGGTCGATGCGGAAAAAGCCCGGGCGATCGGGGTCAGAGGGTTTCTCATGAAGCCCATCGTAAAGACCGATCTCGCCGAAATGGTGCGCCGGGTGCTGGATGCAGCCAAGGGCCGGAAGTCGGAAATCTGAGGTCAGAGATCACTTCGGCCGGCGAGGGAAGATCGCTGCGCTCGGAAGATGGACGAGAGGAAGATATCATGGAGGACCTGAAAGGGTCGAGATGTCGTCATCGTCCTTTTTCCTCCAACCTTCGCTTTGAGCTTTCCGCTATTTGTCCTTATGAGCGAAAATCCTCTCCGCCGCCACAAAGTGCAGTCCGATATCGCGTCTGAGATCCAGCCGGTTGCCGTCCGGGTCTTCCCGGGGCACGACCCGGATCTTGCCGTTGTCATAGGCGGCCAGCAGCTTCTGTCGGAAACGTTCGGCGGCCTTGCCCCGGTTTTCACCGGGTTTGAGGGACAGATTTGCGTTTAGATAGGCCACCCGGGTGCCGTCGGATTTGAATCCGCCGTCCGGCTCGGAAACCATCATGGCGGAAGGAATCACCTGGATGCCCTTGCGTTTCATATATTTGAAATCGATATCCACCGGTTCGCCCCGGGTGCAGGACCAGGGATAGCCTTTCTGGCCGTCCGGCCCTCCCCTGCCCGTCACCAAAGCCGCGCAGACCGCCACCTGGTCGGATCTTACTTCCGGTTCGACCTCATTCAGGTTGCCCGCCAGGGTCGCTTCGATCAGGGGCCCCAGGTTTCGCAGGCGGCGGATGACCGGTTGGGCTTCGGGTTCGCCGGGCCGGATATTGATTTCAGACACGCGGATGGCGGTGGGCAGCCCGTCCGCGTCCAGTGACACGAAACAGCCGGGGTACAGGACACAGGGACGCAGAAGATCCTTTTTTTTCATCAGAGCGATCAAGGGGGCGGCAATGACATCCGCCGCCATCTGCATCAGGGGCCGAGATTCCATCGGGTGCGGTGAAATCGCCCCCATGCCGCCGGTGACCGGATTGTCTTTGCCGGCGGGACCTTCGAATCGCTCGGGATAATCCATGGCGGTGGGCAGAATCTGAAAATGGCCGTGGCTGTCCACCAGGAACGTGAAGCTGATTTCCACTCCCGACATCAGTGACTCGATCAGCAGGGGCCACTTTCCCCTGCCGCCGAACAGTTTTTTATAGCTGTCCTTGTAGTCGCTCAACAGGGCCTCATACACTTCCCTGATTTCCCAGGAGTTGGAGATGAGACGGGCGCCCTTGCCGCCGGCGCTGTAAGGATATTTCAAGACAGCACCCCCGCATTGGTGGATATACTGCAGACAGATCCGCAACAGACTTTCATAGTCTCTGGCGTCCACCGTATCCCAGCAGGCCGCCACCGGAATTCCGGCTTCCCGGCACAGATGCTTGCAGGCGATCTTATCTCCCTCGATGAATGCAGCGGATTTTCGCAGCCCAATGATATGCGAACCGAACCCCGCCGCTTCGACTGCATCCACCAGGCCGTCGAATAACAGGGATTCGGGCATGGGAAGCACGAAATCGATCCGCTGTTGCGCCAAAGCGGCCAGAATCGCCCGGCTGTAATCCCCGACGGAATTGCCGGCGGTGGCGATAAATTCCAGCGGCCAATTCATGATGGCGGCGAATCCGGGCATGGCGGGCGTCCCCCGGACGACGATCCCCTGGTATGCGTCGGCGTAAATATCGCTGGTGGCGGTGGCGGTCACCAGGGCGCTCAGCAAGGTTCTTCCGTCGGTTCCGGCAAAGGCTATTTTCTTCATGGACTGCTCCCTCATTTAGATTCGTAAGATATTGGCAATAAGCATTTTGGGACGATAATTGTAAGTTGGCACCTCCTTAACAAATTGTTACCTTGCGGGTCAATTATAAGTTTGAGGGTCAACGTCCCTCCCACGGATTTTTAATTTTAAACGTCCGCCAAGTGTGCTATATATGTGTGGGTTCGGAGGTTCCGAGTGCCAAGCGCTTTGATTGAATCTCAAGTTTGAACCCCCGGTGGGAAGTCGGTAAAAATACCGCTGCGACGGTAAAAGGCTGCGGTAATCCGCCTTCAGCGGAAAACCTGAAATCCGCACCCGGAACCTTAAACCCTGAACCCTTGAACCCTTGAACCATGTTACCCGGTTTTGAAAGAATCATCGAAGAGCGCATCCGCCAGGCTCAGAAACAGGGTGAATTCGACAATCTGACGGGGGCCGGCAAGCCCCTGAAGCTTGAGAATGACGCCCATGTGGCGCCGGAACTGCGGATTGCATATAAAGCCCTGAAAAATGCGGACTGCCTGCCCCCGGAAATCGAGTTGAAAAAAGAGATCGAGCGCACCGAAGATCTGCTCAGCGGCATGCAGGACACCGTCGAAAAGTATCACACCCTGAAGAAGCTCAACTATCTGATCATGAAATTGAATTCCATGGGCAACCGGTCCATCCAGTTTGACATGCCGCAAAGGTATTCCGGCAAACTGATCGAACGCCTGGAAGGCGCGAAAAAACGTTAGTGCCGCGGCCGGCGGCCACGGCTTATATGAAACTACAAATATTTTATCTCGCGCAGAGTCGCAAAGCTCGCAAAGGGAATGATTAAAAATATAAATAATCTTGGCGCCTTGGCGTCTTGGCGCGATGATGAATAGTTTCTGTCTTTGATCAGTCGGGCTGCCCTTTAGCCCGAGGCGGCCGCTCGTATGAAACTACAAATTCCAGGTTCAAGGTTCTGGGTTCTGGGTTAAAAAGGCATTTTGCCATTTTATCACCCTCACCCGGCCTCTCCCGTCAAGGGAGAGGAGTCAACTTCCCTCCCCCGGCGGGAGGGATTGAGGGAGGGGGTAAAATGGAGCCGATCCTTTTAAAAAGTTTCTTTATTGATCAAACTGGCTGCCCTTTAGCCCGAGGCGCGGCTCGTATGAAACTACAAATTCCAGGTTCAAGGTTCAAGGTTCTGGGTTCTGGGTTAAAAAGGCATTTTGCCATTTTATCACCCTCACCCGGCCTCTCCCGTCAAGGGAGAGGAGACAACTTCCCTCCCCGGGTGGGAGGGACTGAGGGAGGGGGTAAAATGAAGCCGATCCTTTTAAAAAGTTTCTTTATTGATCAAACTGGCTGCCCTTTAGCCAGAGGCGCCCGCTTATATGAAACTACGCCAGAATGGCATAGTTTCTGTCTTTGATCAATCGGGCTGCCCTTTCGCCCGAGGCCGCGGCTTATATGAAACTACCTTGAAGGTTTCAGGTGTCAGGGGTCAGGTGACCAGGAAAAGCGAACCGTAGAATATCGAATAACGAATAATGAATTTCGAAGGGTAGAATCGCTGCGCTCTGGCCTTAAAAAAAAATCGACCGCATTCCTTCCTTCGTCACTCGTCACTCGTCACTATTTTACTTGTTACTTGTTGTTCGGAGTTTCTTTCTTGATCAGTCGGGCTGCCCTTTAGCCCGAGGCCGCGGCTTATGTGAAACTTCATTGTAAACAGCGAACCGCAGGATGTCGACGAATGAATTTCGAAGGAAGGAAGGTATGAATTCCAAATTTCAAGCACCAAATAACAAATAAATCTCAAATCTCAATAATCATTCGATATGTGATGTTCATGAACAAAATTGCCGGGTTTTCTATTTGGACCCGTCCGGCGGTTATTCCGGCGGCGGGAAATTGAAAAACCCATCTGGCAGCGAAAGGACCCTTGACCATGAAAAAACTTACGGTGGCCCTTCTTTCCGGCGGCATCTCCTCCGAACGCGAAGTTTCGCGGCACAGCGGCGATCAGGTCTATGACGCCCTGGACAAGGAAAAATACAATATCCGGCGCTACGATCCCCAAACCGATCTGGCCCGCCTGGTCAGAGAGGCCGCCGAGATCGATTTTGCGCTGATCATCCTGCACGGTCCCTATGGTGAAGACGGAACGATCCAGGGGCTGCTCGATCTGCTCGGTATACCCTATCAGGGCTCGGGGGTACTGGGCAGTGCGCTGGCCATGAACAAGGCCGTCACCAAAGAGCTTTACGAAAAAGCAGATCTGCCCGTGCCGCCGTATATTGTCTACAAATCCGGCGACGATCCGGACCCGAAGGGCTGGATTCAGCGAATCGGACTGCCGCTGGTGGTGAAGCCGGTGGCCGGCGGATCCAGTGTGGGCATGTCGATCGTGAGATCCGCCGGCACCCTGCAGACCGCAGTGGACAAAGCCCTGGCACAGGATCGTACGATCATGCTCGAATCTTATATTGCCGGAACGGAGCTTACCGTCGGCGTCATCGGCAATCGGAATTTGCAGGCCCTGCCGGTAATCGAAATCGTCCCCGACGCGGCCCATGAATTTTTCGATTACGAAGCCAAATACACCCCGGGCGTCACCCGCGAAATATGTCCGGCCCGCATCGATGACGACCTGACCAGCCAGGCCCAGATGTTTGCCCTGACCGCCCACCGGACACTTCACTGCCAGGGCTACAGCAGAACCGACATGATTTTGCGGGACCGCAACATTTATGTGCTGGAAACCAACACGATTCCCGGCATGACCGCCACCAGCCTGTTGCCCCAGGCCGCCGGGGCCGCTGGAATCAGCTTCAGCCGCCTGATGGATCGACTGATCGAACTCGGGCTGGAGGAGCATCGGGAAAAGATGAAGCACGAAGGGCAAGGACAACGGAAAATGGATGATGGAAAGGAGGTCTGATTGGCTACGGATAAGGAAGCGAGCAAACAACGGAAACAGAAAGCGATGGTCGGTATCGTGATGGGCAGTGACTCCGACCTGGAAATCATGCAGGAGGCGGCGACGATTCTGAAAAAGTTTCAGATTCCCTTTGAAATGACCGTGGCCTCGGCGCACAGAAGCCCTCAGCGGGCAGCGGACTTTGCCGGCGGTGCCCTGAAAAAGGGCATGAAGGTGATCATCGCCGGAGCGGGCCACGCCGCTCACCTGGCGGGCGTGCTGGCCGCCCACACGATTCTGCCGGTTATCGGCGTCCCCATCGACTCCTCCTGCCTCCAGGGATTGGACGCCCTGCTGTCGACGGTCCAGATGCCGCCCGGAATTCCGGTGGCCACCATGGCCGTCGGCAAATCGGGCGCCCGCAATGCCGGCATTCTCGCGGCTCAGATCATTGCGACCGCCGATACGGCACTGGCCGCCCGCCTGGAGGATTTCAAACAGGAAATGGCACGGCAGGTTGCAGAAAAAGCAAAAAAGATTGAAGGTTTATAAAATCGATCGCGAACACCCCGACCCCATGATCATCCGACAGGCTGCCGGTCTCATCGCCGGCGGCGGGGTGGTCGCTTTTCCCACCCGCTGCCTGTACGGCCTGGGAACCGATGCTTACAACGCGGCGGCCGTTGGACGGCTGTTCGAACTGAAGGGGCGATCTCCGCGAAAACCGATCCTGATCCTGATCAAGCGGCGCGAGTGGTTGACGGATCTGGCCGCGCAGGTAACGGAAACCGCCGCCCGGATTATGAACCGCTTCTGGCCGGGCCGGGTGACTTTGATCTTCAATGCCGCCCCTGCCCTGCCCCACCAGCTGACCGCCGGAACCGCCACAATCGGCATCCGCCTGACCGGCCATCCGGTGGCGTCAGCCCTTATCGATGCACTCGGAGCACCGTTGACCGGTACCAGCGCCAATCTCTCCGGTCATCCCGGCTGCCGGATGATCGAGGAACTGGACCCACGCCTGGCCGGGCAGTTGGATGCCGTGCTGGACGCCGGAATGCTGGAAAGCGGCATCGGCTCGACAGTCGTGGATGTCACCCGCGATCCACCGCGGGTTCTGAGGGAAGGAGCGGTTTCAGCCAGGGAGATCCTGGATGCCGTGCAGGAGACCAGGAGATGAAAGTTGCGATTTGACAACCATCATTCGGGGATTGAGGAATTTAGGAATTGGCCTGCGGCCGTTGGAGGTTTGAGGTCGGAGGCAACAGGCAAGAAGGATCTGAGGATCTTTATCCCTGTCCTGCCCGCCAAACAGATCGACTATATCGTACTGGAGTTAAACCTGGGGCGCCGTTTAACCTGGGGCGATTAAGGGTGCTTTTAAGTACCGGCCTGGTCGGATCGGGTTTTTGGTGCTAAAATACGCAAACGTATTGACAAGGAGCCCGATTTTACCTATATAGAAGCGATTTTTAACGCCGGAGTGGTGAAATAGGTAGACGCAGAGGACTCAAAATCCTCCGACCGCAAGGTCATGTCGGTTCGATTCCGACCTCCGGCACCAGTAAATTAAAGGGGTTACGACAAATGACGGAACCCCTTTTTTATTGGCATTTTAGCCGTTATTAGCCGTTTTTTGGCAGAAATTGCGGGTTGTATGGCAGAAATTTGACAGAAACTTTCTAAGGCTTTAATTTATATTGAATCTCTATTTCTCGGCCATGGTTGATTATTTTTTGGGGATTTTGTTGACTTTTTTTTAATTCCGGCCGATATTAACAACAAAGGAGGGATTCCCCATGGTAAAGCGACTGACGAAAAATATAATCAAAGGATTGGGATCAACCGTCACGATCGCACCTTCCGGCAAAGTTGTGTGTAAGAAGTGTCAGGAGCTCCGCAAAAGGACCATCCATGGGTCGATAAAGCACGATTGGGAAACTGTTGGCCGTACGATAAGCGGCGTTTTTGTAACAGAGACTAAGCGCTATGAGCAAACGAAAAAGTAAGACGCCTCAACAGAAAACGAATTCAGACTTTCTTTTGGATTGGATGAATATAAGATTTTATCTTGACGGGTATATGGAAGTCTTTTATTAGAAATAAAGCAGGCAAAAATTTACAGAAATAATGGGAGATAGGCAAATATTTCCTTAAGATCTATTTAAATACTGGTGTTTTCCAAACTCTGATTGTGCAGCGTGGCGCACATGACCTCATCCACCATGTTAAATGCCGCCAATGCTGCAGTATCGACTTTAAGCAATCCATTTACGGCCGCTCGTAGATTGATCTTGCCTTCATGGGGTTCGTTCTTCCATGCAATTCCTTCACCGGCCAGGGCATCTGCCAGAATTGCGGCCGCCTGGTTCTCGTGAATTTCATCTTTCTCCAAATCGATTACATACAGATTGTTTTTACCGAGTTTTTGAAGACGGCAGAGATCTTCATTGCAAACGGTATGGCCTTTGTGAAAGGCAGGCCCTTTGAATTCACCGGGCCGAATTTCGGTAATATCATGGGCCAATTCCATTCCCACCGCATCTTCGACCTTAATTTTTTTCAGCACGGTCATTCTCCCCATTTATCTATAATGATTACCCACAAAGCTGGTTCAATGAACTTCCGTCTGCACTTATATCAACTTATGATTCATATTTTTCCCTGACCTGTACCCTGAGGGGGAACCCAGTTCATGTCCGGCCATGTCACTTCAATCGGATGAGAAAAATAACTCCCCTTTGTACAGGGTGCACACAACACCTGTCCGTCGACTACGACTTCACGGTTATCGCGCACAACTTGTCCACATCGGCTGCAGGAAGCCTTGCGGCGGGTCGGTCCGGGAAGGTCATAATCGCCGAGTTTGACCTTGACTTTCTGGACGCGAAACAAGACGCTGTCCGGCATGCGCTTGTAGGCGGCCAATTGCTGGGCGGACTTTCCGTCCACTGCCGGTGCATAGACCGAAGCCAGGCTGCGGGCGTCTTCCGTGGAGAGGACCCGAAATGACTTACCGGTCTCCATATTCACAAAGGTTGACGCCATAATGCCGTAATCTACATACTTTAAGGACCTTCGGCCCAATTTAACTCCGGTCACGTGCGCGACCGCATCGGCCGTGCATCGGTCCATCTCAACATACACGATCAGCTTCTTGACCTGATCCCGTCGGGTCGGTTCATCCAGTCCGATCAAGCGGCAGCCCAGCATGGCCATGCGCACTCCCACCACCTGGCCTGGGCAAAGATGTCCGTGGGCGACCGCCGAAGAGGCCAGTAATGCGTCAAAAGATTTCATCGTTGTTTCTCCTGAAGAACGCAAAATCGAACGGCCTGA
Organism: uncultured delta proteobacterium; assembly: GCA_963774425.1. Lineage (GTDB taxonomy): Bacteria > Desulfobacterota > Desulfobacteria > Desulfobacterales > JAFDCJ01 > JAFDCJ01. The sequence goes on from CAVZEZ010000004.1 coordinate 196,673, forward strand.
TTCAGCAGCCCATATCTCTTTCAATGGAACCCGGATTGTCGTCCCTTTCCAGGGGAATTTTTCTTTCCTGCCGGTTCGGTTTGGTTTCGCCCGGCTCAGCCAACGGCTTTTGATCCGACAGCTTGTTCCATGCCCGCATGCCGCCTTTGACCGAATAAGCCACCCGGCCTTTAGCGGCGACCGCCAGGGCCGCTACCCGACTGCGGCGGCCCGAGCGGCAAATGAACACCAGGGTTTTATTCCGGGGAAACTGTGCGGAATTTTTCAATACATCTCCCAAAGGTATGTGAGCCGCTTGCTTGATATGGCCCAGCGGTCCTGTTAGTTCATCGGTTTCGCGGACATCCACTAGATAAAGGTTGGGATCCATTTGGATCAGCCGACGCAGGGTACTGACATCGATTTCCAATACCTGGCCCCGGTTGCCGGAAGTTTCCGCAGTGTTACTGCCGGGAGTCTGGGCCCGTGCCTGGGAGACAATGAAGTGCTTTCCCCCCATCATCAGGACCAGCAGACCAGCCGTCAAAAGCATGGTGTTAAAAATCAGGCTGCGTATTTTTTTTGAGACTAAAGACATCCTTTTTCCTCTTAAAAGACAGCTTTTATTAAGCCAGATTATAATGGCTGTAAATTAACCCGGGTGTTGGAAAACGATGCGCTGCCGCCGATGGGATCGGTCAGACAAACGTCCTTGATAACCGGATCTACCGCCAACAGGGCATTGGTGCAAAGACCGCCGGCGCGCCGATCGTCCCCCTTTATTTTGTTTCCGTCCACAACGACGTCATTAGACCCGTAAGCCCAGTGACCATAATGCCAGGAGACCGCCAGCGACCCGGGCCTCATACCCTCAACTATATTTACGCGACCGACCATGTCAACCACCCGCTTGCCCCCGTCTTTAAGTTCCAGCCGACCGTTGGGATTGTCCGCAGAGACCAGCCGCACCATCTGATCTTGCTTGAGACCCAGTCTGCTTGCATCCCGGGTGTTTATCAGGATCTTATTGGTCGGCTGCAGGCTGATATTCCCCCAGTAATTGGAAATGGTGCGCGACTGCCCTCCGATTGGTTCCTTAAAGGTAATGATCCGGAACGGGTAGGCCTCGGACCGGGGCAACGGATTTCCGGCGGCATCGTATTCGCCGCCGATAATTGGCACGCCGCTGAAATATTTTCCGCTGATGCTGTTCTTTTGTTTGGCCACTTCCTCTCTAAACAGGTGAAACATGCCGCCGAAAGTGCCGGATTTCATCCTATCACCCTTATAGTTGCTGTCGTACGGTGCAAAACGGCCGCCGCGGTTTAGAACGTACACGGTCTTGCGCCATTCGGATTCCGAGCGTAGCGCTTTTTTCCAGTGCGCCTCATCGAAAACCGAGGTCGGCAAATGCCGCCGGGCCTGGCGAAAAATCTCCATCTCAGTGTCATCTGCATCCGGCACCGCCTCGTTGTCTTTGTCTCCAAAAGCAATGTTAGCGGCTTCTTTCAGGTACCAGTCCTCGGGTTTGGTAAAATCCAACCCCGGCTCAAAGGCACCCGGACCGAAACCCGATAGGTTCAGTTTGCGTGCCACGGCAATCATAAAGGCCTCCATGCAGATGGGCATCTTTTCACCCCCGATCACCACCTCCTCGGTTAGGGGTTTGCCCACCGGCTGGCGGATTTTACTTACTTTGGTCGGATTATCCGGAGTCGGGTGCGGCATCCCCCAGCGTTCCAGAAACGTCAAGTCGGGTAAAATATAATCCGCATACATGGAAGTTTCCCCGATGACGATATCTGAAGCAATAAACAGCGGAACCCGCTTCTGATCTTTCAGCATGTCAATGATCTGCTGGTTTGCCCCAGGCATTGAGAATGCCGGGGTGCCCATGTGCGTAAACAGGATTTTGCCCGCATAGGGGTAGCCCGTGGCAAAAGAAGGAATGACCTCCTGATAGACATTCCCGGTAAACGGATACCAGGGGCGCCGGGCCGGATATCCCTTTTCCCGGAAAAGGGTAGAATCCTCATAACGGCTCTGTTCCCGTGTAATTTTGAACCCGAACGCCTTTAAGGCCTCCGGATGCATTTTACCCAAATTGTATACATTTCCTGATTTGCCGCCGGCTTCATGCCAGTGGCCGCCGCCTTTGATCAGGCCGCCTTCGTAATCGGCGTTGCCGATCAAAATATTTAAGGTAATAATCAGGCACCCTGAGTAATACCCGTCGGCCTGCTGCACCGGACCGCGGTACATATCAACAGCCGCTCTTTTCCCGTGGGACGTCAACTCCCGGGCCACCTCAATAATGGTTTTCAGCGAAACGCCACATTCGTCGGCATATTCCTGCAAAGGTCTGGCAAAGGCCTCTTCCGCCAGCAGCTGAAAGGCACTTTTTGCCGTTATGCCGTTCACTTCGGTCTTAACGAATAGATCCCCTTCCACAGGATGGGTTTCATCCTCAGGAACGACGGCAACCAATTGACCGTTCTTAGAGACCACAAACTGGCCTGGCGGGCCGACACCGACCTCTGAAGCCCGCAACAGTTCCTGGGGATGGCCGTCCACAATTTTAACCAGATGCGTGGCATTGCTCCAGGTGGGTTCCCCGTTGGTTTTGGCTGCGGCCTTGTTGGCATTTTCCAGATACCGTTGATCGTAACGGTTGTTTTCCAAAATCCAGCGGATCATGGCCATGGCCAATGCGCCGTGCCCGTTCGGCTGGATCGGCAGCCACCAGTCTGCCTTGCCGGCATCATGAGACAGGCGCGTATCCACCACCGCCGTTTTCATGCCTCTTTCCACTTTACCGGTGGTTACCTTTTCGGCCATGCAAGTGAGTCCGAAGTTGGCTGAAAATGCACCGGTGCCCCAGTACAGCACAAATTCGCAGTTAGCCAGATCCGGTTTCATGTGGCTGGTATCGTGGCCGGTCATTTCCGCATAGGCGATGTGATGGGATTGCTCGCAGATGGTGGTGTGCTCGTAAGCATTCAAAGAGCCCAAGGTCTGTTTGGTAAACCGACTCATCAGCTCCTTACGGCCGTGCTCGATACGGCCGGCCATGAACACAAAGCCGTTGTTTTTTGGGCCCAGGTCCGGATGGTCGGGGTCGATCATTTTATCCAGATGGTCGTGATATTTTTGTTTGAATTCAGCAACAGTCATTTTTCCTTGGCCGCACTTTTTGGCATCCTCGGCCATGGCCGCGGACAGCTTGGGATCCCGCAGCGCAATTACCTCCTCAAAGCCGGGATACGGGTTGCTGTCGCCGGCATTGGCAAAGAGTTTGCCTCCATTTATAACCTCATCGATAAACTGGTCGAAAGGAATTGCTTGCCACTGGTTGGAGCCCCTTTCGCCGGCGCGCTTGAGCACCTTGCGAACACGGTACGGATCATAGTAAGTCTGAATGGCGGTCTGGCCCTTGACACAAAGCTTGCCGTCTGCGGTGGCCGCCTTTTGCGGAGGCGTATCGTATGGAATGTGGGGCAGATAGTCTTGTGGGCTGTATGGGCTCCCGGTCAGCTTGGCCACGGTGCCGTCCCAGATTTTGGCTTTCATCTGGCAGGCCACGTGGCATTGCAGGCAGCTGGTGTATAGCAAGTTTTGGGGATCAGCCAGGATGTATGGTGCCGGCTTTTCGGTTGCAGCCAACGCATCGGAGCTGAACAATCCTCCCCTGGCTCTTGAAGCTTGGGCCGTCATGGCGGCACAACCACCGACGAAGGCAGTGGATTTCAAGAACTGTCGCCGGGACATCCGATTTTTTCCGACCGGCATTTTTTCATCAACGTGCGTGATTTCATGATTGCGCATGGTTTATTTCCCTCCTTCGTTGGCGGATTTCAGTGGTAATATGGACAGCATGCGGTAGCCTATATAAAAAAGAGCGATGACCAGGGCTACGGAAAAGGCGAAAACAGCCCATTCATTTGCGGATGGAAAGTATTCAAATTGCAGCCGGCTGTCCGTGTAAGCTTCCTGCAGCCCCTTCATTGCCGGTGTGATGAACCCCGGAATGACGTGATTTAGCCGCACGGCGATATAGAAAAGCGCCACCAGGCCGCCGCCGATGGCGGCCGCCAACCGGCCGGTCGGCTTCCACAATAAAACGATCAGCGGAGCAACGGATCCCAGCAGGATGTGGAAAATCCAGAATACGTACCAGTAATGGCCGAAAAGAATAGAAGACATCAGCCTGTAACTTTCATCTCGGCCGTACCACATGGCGACCGAATACTCGGACCACTCCAGCAGCAGCACGAACAGCAGCAGCCCCACCACCATGCGACTCAGGATCTTCAGGGTCTCGGGGTCCGGCGCCGTCGACGCGGTCGGAAACAGAGCGGTGGCAGCCAGGACCAGGGCAACCCCGGAAAGCAAAGCTCCGCCAATGGATAAAATCGGCCCCAGGGCGGAATGCCAGTAGGGGTTGGATACCAGGGTGGCGAATTCGGCGCCGTTTGCTCCGGAAAACATAAGGGCGAAAAAAATGCCGATCCATCCCATAGCGTACCGGCTACCAGCGGTTTTTCCGCCGGATGCAATTTCCGTGATAAGAGCCCACGCCACATAGAGAAGGTAAAGCATGCTTAGCCAGGTGGCGATGGCCAGCAGGGAGGAGAAGTTCGGACGGGTGAACACTTCGTATAGACGCCACATGTGGCCTAAGTCGAAGCTGATTACCAGCAAGCCGGCGATCATGGTCACCAACGAGATCAGCAGCGCAGGGCGCACCAGCGCCCGCAGGCGCTGGATGTCAAAGGCATAGATCACCCAAACCAGAAAAGAGGAACCGACGGCCAGGCCCACGAAATAGATCTTGCCGGCCACCCACAGCCCCCAGGGAACATAACTCCCGTAATTGACGAGCAGCTCTCCATGGCTCATGCGCTGGAACACGCCGTACAGCCCCCAGAGCGCCAGCCCCAGCCAGATGATAAATACGATGGTTTTTTGCGTTTTATTCATTGGTATTCTCCTTGTCGGCTAAACGAGGTAATAGACGGATGGCTCGGTGCCCAACTCTTCTTTCAGTCTCCTGACGCGGTTGGAACCCGCCAATTCGTGTACCAGACTGTTTCTGTCGGAAGAATCGCCGAAATAGGTCGCCCCTCCCAGGCAGGTGGTGACACAGGCCGGCAGCATGCCCTCGCGGATGCGATGCATACAGAAATGGCACTTGCGGGCATTTCCGATGGGCGATTTCTCGGTTCCAGGTTTCCGGCGCCACTGCTCGCTGTATTCATAGTTGGGCCGGGTTTCGTAATCCATAATTTCGGGTGTCGGACTTCCGTAAAATTCCCCGAAGTCGGCCGTGCGTGCGTTGTATGGGCAGGAGGCCAGGCAGTTGCGGCAGCCGATGCAGATATCATAATCGATCACCACGATGCCGTCTTCGCGCTTCCAGGTGGCTTTCACGGGGCAGACCGGCACGCAGGGCGGATTATCGCAATGCATACAGGGCCGGGGGGTGAACACCCAGGAAACATTGGGAAACGTCCCGGTCTCCACCTTGGGAACCGGGCGGTACACCACGCCGGGTGGAAGGTTATTCTCTGCACAACAGGAGACCGTGCAGGCGCTGCATCCGACGCATTTTTGCTGATCAATCACCATTATCCACTTGCGCTCGGCAACCGGTCTTTTTAAGGCTTGTAAAAGCTCCACCCGCATCCGTTCCAATTGATTGCCGTCGGCAAAGCTCTGAGGATTCCTTAGCGTCGCTGCCTCTTGTTCGACATCGGCGGCTTGAGAGCTTTTAGCTTGAAAAGAAGCGAAAATACTCAGGCTGCCGGCGGCCAGTAATGAATTTCGCAAAAATTTCCTGCGCGGCGATATCCTGCAAGCCTGGGGCGTGTTGAAAATATCCTGATTTTGATTGCCCGGCTCCGGGCAGTCGCCTGATACGCTCTGAGGCTCGCCATCAATATCGGATCTTCGAGGTTGATTGAATTGTTTCATAACGAAAAATCCTCCTGGTTTTTCCCTGATCACCAGGGAAGTTAATATTCGATATCGAAATTAAGTTATAAAGCGCAGCGTTATTCCTATATTGAAAAAAGAAGGCAGAGCGGCATTCAGCCATTGGGGGACTTTTGCTTGACTTCATTTTCCTCAATGCACCTTAACCAGAAAAAAAGTTCGTCCGAATCAACTGGTCGGTTGATACAGGCATAAATGTGGTAGCAGATAGCGTCGTGCAATTCGGGGTGAAACGGGTGGCACGATAAACTAAAAAAATAGACGTCTGGGAATTTTATGGTGAGATCCCTAAGCGTTCGATTGTCCACCGTGACGGTGTCGATGTCCCAAAAAATGGCATTGCATCCGATGTTTTTGATGTTTTTTTCGATGCTGTGTGACGAAAATAAGGGCGTTGCTTTAAATTGACCTTTTTCGAGCAATTCGCAAAACTCCCGGCATTGATCTTCATCTGCATCGACCACCAGGATTGATTTCTTCATTCGCTCGCGGACTCCTTGAACGAATCCGGCAGGAATTGGATCCGGAAATTAAACTTGAAGGTTTCGACACCACAATGTAGCAATACTTATGCCAAGATAGACCCTTCGGATGTCAGGTGCTCAATAGAGGATCGGTGGGAAGGCAGGATTTGATATAACCAATTGAAATTTATTTTAAAATGATTATAAGAGAAGGATGCCGACAGAAAATTTATCTTTAACGCAGAGGAAATTGGCTGGCAGAATAATTTTGAATCTGTACGAATTTTAAACAGAAAAATGGTTTTGTTATTTATCTTATTTAATATTAAATAGTTATCTATGTACTGATTCCGGACACCTTTTTGGACCGCCCAACATACATTCCGGTATTCACCCCTGATGGTTACCGGTGCGAGGATTAGAGATTAGATGCCATTTGAAAATGCAGCTAGTGGATGGGTTGGTTTGCCAATCTGGTATTTTTTGATTTTTTCATAAAGCGTGCTGCGGCTGATCCCCAGCTGCAAAGCCGCCTTTTTCTTATTCCAGCCGCATTCCGCTAAAACTTCCTGGAGCAATTTTTTCTCGTTTTCAACGATGGTACTGCTGCCCGGGGTCTGAGTTTCCGAAGTGACCGACGACGCAGCATCGCGAATTGCAGAAGGCAGGTCCGAAATTTCGACGGTGCTTCCTTTCGCTAAAACGGCCGTATGTTCGATACTGTTTTCCAGTTCGCGAACATTACCCGGCCAGGGATAATCAAGCAGTCGTCGCATGGCTTCCGAGCTGAAATCCTCAATTTTTTTATGCTGTTCGGAGGCAAGCCGACACAAAAAGTGACGAGCCAGCAGCGGAATATCGTTGAGGCGCGCTCTTAATGAGGGCAGCTGAATCGGAATAACATTAAGACGGTAAAAAAGGTCCTCCCTGAAATTGCTGTTTGTGACCTCTTGCAGAAGATCCTTATTGGTGGCGGCCAGGATTCTGACATCCACTTTTAAGGTCTTTTCACCGCCCACACGTTCAAATTTCTGGCTCTGGAGAACCCGCAGCAGCTTAATCTGGGCCGAAGGCGCGATCTCTCCGATTTCGTCCAAAAATACCGTACCGCCGTCAGCCTGCTCAAAGCGTCCAGTCTTCTGGCGTATAGCTCCGGTAAAAGCGCCTTTTTCGTGGCCAAAGAGCTCACTTTCAAGCAGGGTGATCGGATAAGCCGAGCAGTTAATGACGATAAACGGTTTATCTTTACGCGGGCTCTGCCGGTGAATAGCCCGGGCGACCAGTTCCTTGCCTGTTCCGCTTTCGCCCTGGATGAGGACCGTGGCGTCGGTGGGCGCGATATCTTCAATCAATCGATAGAGGTTTTGCATCTGGGGATCCTTGCCGACGATCCCGCTGAATTCGGCGGTATGCTCAATCCGGGTTCTCAGCTCGCGGATTTCTTCTTCGTGGATCACCGAGCGTCGGATCGCACCTGCGGTCTGGTTCAATATCAGATCAATGATATCCAGCTCTTTGGTTACGCACGCACAATTACCGGGGCATGCGATCAGCAGGGCTCCCTGAAGCTGATTTTCATGATAAAACGGAAAGGCCATCAAATTTTCTGCGGCGTGAAAAACATCCGGCAGGAAAAAAGTGCTGGATGGATCCGCTTCGAAAAACTCCATTTTCTTAACTCTGGACACAAGTTCGGCCGCTTTTTGAGATGCGGCTTTATCCAGGCTTAACGATGCATTTTCAGATTGAAGGAAAATATTTTCACGATTGCTGCTAAAGACCAGCAGACTCATATCTCTGCAGGTCACGATGCCCTGCAGTTCTTTGATCAGATAGCGGCAGACATCCAGCAGATTTGTCAGGGCCCCGATTTCCTGGGCAATGGTAAATGACGTGCGGGTTTGCCTGTGGGCACGGTCCAGCTCGGCGGTTTTTTCTTTAAGCCGCAGCGTGTAGTCTTTTATCCGGGCAACCATGTGGTTGAAAGAAACGGTCAATTTGCCGACTTCATCCTGACTTTTTAACTCAACCTCAACATCGAGGTTGCCTTCATCGAATCTTTCGGCTGCTTTGGCCAGTACGGCCAGCGGGCCGGTTATCCGTTTTATAAACAGCAGGCTTCCGCCCATGGATAGCAAAAGAATGGCAAGTGTAAGCCCGGTCATCTGCAGCCATAACTGGGCAACCTGGTCCCGATATGGCTTTTCGTAAATGCCCAGACGCAGCAGCCCGGCTTTTGCCGAAAATATCGGCCAGGCAATATCGAGGTATCGCTCCCCCTCGGTGGAGACAATTTCTTGCTGGTGGCCGTAATTGGCTAAAATAACATCGTTGGCACCGAGTAATTCGACCGGGATTCCCTGAGTGAAAGTATGGGCAAGCACCTGGTTGTCTCTGATAATAAAAATATAGGCTGTATGTGAATTGCTGGTCATATGTTGATCCAGCATTTTCTGAAGGGCAACCAGGTCATTGGTCAGGATTTTATCGGTGGCATCAAGCGCAACAGCGTGGGCTATATTTTCGGCCTGGGCCGCCATCGAAGCAAACAGGCTGATGCTGTATCGATGGGTAACCAGCAGCGAGATAAGCAGCCCACTGCCGATAACCAGCGCTGAGACGATCACGAGTAATTTGCTTTTAAGGCTATGCAGTCGCATGCTCTTATTTATTCAGGGTAGCGAGGTTGCGATTAATTTTCCGAATGCTGTCGTACCAATCATCACGGGGGCTTATAAATCGGTCGATCAGTAATTCATTCAGAATTTTCCGTCCTTGAGGATCCTGATGCATGGCAAACAGCTCCTGGCGAATCAGTGTCTTCATTCGAGGTGCCAAAGATTTTGAGGCCACGATCGGCGGAATACCATAGGGTTCCGACTTTCGGATAACACGGGTTTTCGATGTAAAAATGGGATTTTTTAGGTGAAAATACTCCCAGATTAAACCGTCAACCGCGGCTCCATCCACCAGCCCTTTGGCCACCGCCAGGATGGCGTTATCGTGGCTGTAAGTGTAGATGGTTTTTCTGAAAAACATTTGCGGGTTTTCTCCCATCTGCGCGAGCCAGGCGGTGGGGACTAATTTTCCGCTGTTGGAGTCCGGATCGGTAAATGCAAACACTCCACCCCTGAGATCCGCCAGCGATTGGAATATGCTGTTTTTATTGACAATCAGATACGACTGGTAAAAATGGCTGTTTTGAACCTGGGGTGTTGCCAGCAATTCAATTCCGTATTTTCTCTTGCCGAGGGCATAGGGCCCGGAGCAGATAAAAGCCAGATCAATTTGGCCTTTGGCCAACAATTCATTAATTTCTCCGTAAGTTTTTCGCTGTACAAACTCAACTTCACGACCCAGTTTGGTGCCGATATAATCCAACAGCTGTCGGTAGTAAACGAAGGTTTCCTTGGGTGATATGATTGCCGCAACGGCGACTCTTAAGCGTGCCGATCCTGGATCCTGGCTGGTCGGACGCTCCACTGCCATGGTCTTTGAAAAATCAACTACGACGGCATCACTGTTCCCGTCGCATCCGAAAGTATACGCAACCATTGCAATCAGGAAACACGCTAATATGAGTTTTGTCCTTGTTTGCATGAAATAAATGACCTTTTGAATATCGGATATGCAGATAGGGTACTGAATAATAGACTAATTTTATTTGTGTCTGAAAATCGTACACATGAATTGAACATACCACTTTGTAGAAATTTCAGTCAATAAAAAATTATTCGCACTTTAAAGTGATTCTAAAATTTTCACTGTCACCGAAGACATTTCGTGGTCCACTTTTGAGCGCTTATCTGGATAGGGTCATAGGGGCTGCTCAGGGGGGGGGTGTAACTGAGATCGATAAGGTAGGTGTATTTCCGCAATATTTTATGCCAGGTTTCCACACAGTCGCCGGCTGCATAGATATCCGGCAGATTGGTTTTCATCCGGCGGTCGACTTTAATGGCGTCTTTGATTCCGGTTGTGATACCGGCCGCCTGCGCCAGCTTTGTTTCCGGTCTAGCACCGACGGCGACTAATACCATATCGGCGGATGCGGAGAAGCCTTTCGAGCCGATAACGGTAAGGCTTTGCTGATTTTTTTCAATTTTTCCCACCGCGATGCCGGTCTTGACTGTCACGCCGTGTTTTTCGAGTTCAGCCCGCACCAGATTTCCGAATTCCGGATCCACAGTGGTTAGCACGGTATCCAAATATTCAACCACGGTAACCTTAAGCCCACGGTAAGTAAGAGCATCGGCCATTTCCATGCCGATGTAGCCAGCCCCGATGATAATGGCGGATTTTGGGTTTTGTTCGGTTAAAAAGCGCTGCATCGCGAAGCTGTCGTCCATCCAACGTAGGGTAAACACCCCCGGTAATTGAAGCCCTTCGATATCGGGTTCAACCGACACTGCTCCGGTCCCGATGACAAGACGATCATATTCAAGCGTCTTGGATTTTCCGTTTTTCGCGATCACACTCACCTGCTTTTTATCCGGATCGATGGCAGTTGCCGTATGATTCAGTAGCAGGTAAATGCCTTTCTTTTCGATATCAGCAGTCGTTCGGTGGGCCAGTGTTTTCCAGTCCTGAACCTCACCGCTGAGATAAAACGGCAGCCCGCAAATGCTGAAATTCGGATATTGATCGGAAACGACAATGGTTGCCTCCAACTGCGGATTAATTTCTTTGGCGCGCAGCGCCGCGCTGATACCCGCATCGCTGCCGCCGATGGCGACCAGTCGTTTCATATTTCTTCCTCCAATTGGTTCATGTCGCTCGGGGCCAATACATGATAATACATACACCAACCAGGCATATCAAACCACCGATCAAATCATAACGATCCGGCCGGATATGGTTGACCTGCCGTCCCCATAGGATCGATAAAACCACGAATATGCCGCCGTAAGGTGCATAAACCCTGCCGAAATGGGCCGGCTGAAAGGTCGGCACAATGCCGTAAGGAATCAAAACGAGTGCACCAACGAAGGCAAATACAACGCCTTTGCCACCGCGAAGCTATATCAAGATCAAATAGCCGCCACCGATCTCGCAGAGTCCAGCGATAATAAATAAAAATATCGACTTGATAACCAGCATTCGATCTCCTTATTTCAAGACCATTCGCGACGTGCTGCCGATCAGGGCGTCTTCTTATATGAGCCCGTGCCCACGGCTGTCCATGACAATAAGGTCACCGTTACTTTGGTGTATGTAGTGTAGGATGGCATCTGAGGGTTTGCTATCTTACCCGAGGTACTGCCTGCCTTAACCGAATAGGATGAGATGAGAAAACCTATTTCAAACAACGGGCTACGAGGACATCCGAAGGTATACCCCATGATACCACAGTTCGATTAGTTTTGATGTTCCACTGTTGTTCGGAAATAAACCGGGCCACCTCGATCGGTCGGCAGCCTCCCACCAGAGATGGATTTGCACTGTGAAGCGTTCGCCAAATGGCGATGATTGCACGGGAGACCGGGCCTTTGCCAAACGTAAGGCTTGTTACGCACAAAAGACCATTGTTCCTGAGGATTCGATAAGCCTCATCGATGACGGCCCGAGATTTGCTCTACGGGAAGAAGATCCAGGACATAATTGGAAATGAATCGGTCGCAGCTGCCATCCTCCGCCGGCAGTTCCACCGATCCGCTTGTCAGTGTGACGGAAGCGCGATTTTTGAATCCATCCAGACGATGCTTCGCCAGGTCGATCATGGTGGCGCTTATATCAAAACCGCGGTATCCGGCATCATTCGAAAGGCACTCATCAAACAATCGCAGGGCAAAGCGGCCGGTCCCGCAGCCGAACTCGACGATATCACGAGCATTTTCAAAATCACCGAATTGAACCAGCTTATCAAGGGCCGGGTTTTCGTAAAAGGATTGGGTGTCTTGTTTTCTTCCGAAACGGTCGTAAAAGCGCCGAGCCTGTTCTGGTGAAAACATGGCTGCAATTCTCCTGTCAACGGTTGCTTCGCTCATTTGAATTCCTCCCGATTCAATAATTCAATGGCTGTAATTTAGTTTTTTTAAGCTTTACGCCATTGATTTGAAGATATCTCAGCGGCAGGGGTGATCAAGTTCAGCGGCTCTTATTTGTTCCACGGCTGCATAAGACCTCGAGATCCATTTTTAAAATCGCTTTCAATCGTTGTGCATCCTCCCGGATCCGGCGATTCCCGACAAGTGGCGGCCTGATCCAGGAAAAGGGCGCCGCCGACCTGCGGCGCTGCTTTATCAATTTATTTGGCGATTGGTTTTTTCCCCGGCATGTCTAACTGAAAAACCCAATTATGTATCTCAGCGCCACAAACAGAACGCAGCCGCAGAGGATGCCCTTGATGACTCTTTCAGGTACAAACCTCTGAGTTCGCGCTCCTAAATACATTCCCAAGAGACCGCCGGTACCAAATAGGATCCCTAATGCCCAGTCCGGCGCAACCGCCATATCCGTATATATCCTTGAAAGGTATTGATAAAAAGCCACACCCGCAATCGATGTGATGAAAGTCCCCATCAAGGCGGCTCCGGCCACCGTGTACACCGGCAATCCGATGATAGCCACAAAAAATGGCGCCACGATCGAGCCGCCGCCGATTCCGTAAATTCCACCGATAATCCCCACCAGGAAGCAGATCGCATAAACAACCGGAGGTGAAAATCCATGAGTTTGGCCATCATAATTGAATTTTACCTGTCGAATGCTGGATTCGAGGATTCTGACGGTAGGGCGGCTTCCTGCTCTTGTTGTTGCATCGGATGCTTTTTTGGAGTTCTTTCTCTCGATTACACCCACAAGCAGCCGGAGACCGATGTAACAAAGCACAATACCTACAAACAATTTAAAGTTACCGGGTTCGGGCAGATATCTGATTCGAATCCAGGCGCCGATAAAAACCCCCGGCAGGGTGCCGACAATTACCGCCCAGGTCAATGGCCACAGCATTCGACCCTCTCGGATGTACCGATAGACTCCGCTCGGTATCGCCACGATATTGAAAACTTGATTCGTGCCGCTGACAGAAGGAGCCGTATATCCCAAAAAACTGACTTGAAATGGAAGAAGGAGAAAGGCACCGGATACCCCACCCATGGATGTGAAAAATGAAACCACAAACGCGACAAGGAAGGGAATGAATGGATTAACCTCGATCCCCGAAACCGTAAAAAGCATCGCTTCAGCCTCCGTTCTCGTTAAAATTGGATGGGTACCTTGGCGGTGAAATCGAAGTTCCACCTGTTATTTTTAGTGGATACGGGTCATTTATCATCTCCAACAAATGGATGCTTTTGTCAATTCAATTATATTTATACAGTTATCCAGAAAGCTCCAGTGATAAAAATTCTGAGATCGGATCAAGATCCCAATAGACTGTCGTGGTCCTTGCCGGCTTTTGATTGGTTTTTCTGCACATACGGCGCGCAGTTATCATCGGGTCTTTTGGCCGATGTCACTTACGACCTCTTTGTTGATCCGGAGACCTTTGATTTCCACCTGCAGAATTTTCGAGCAGGAGCCGAGATGCGGCGCCACCCGATCCCCGAGCAGTGGTACGGCTATTTTCATTTTTCGATGGCTTCCTTGCGGTCTTTATTATTTTTAATAAGTAAAAAAATGTCGATAAAACGCCCCGATTCTCTCGATGTCGTCGCACAAATGCCAATTGACGTCCGAAATAACCGAGTCAAGGGAGCCGCCCTGGGAAACCCGCTGCCGCAGAAGAGCCCTGGTGGTTGTCATCAGAAGCGCGGAGGCGACACCATGGTCCGAAACATCGCCCACCACCACCCTGATTTTTCCATCTGCCGGGTCGCCGATGGTAAAGTAATCAAAATAGTCGCCGCCGGTTTGTTCACAGTAGATGGTGATGCCAGCGATATCCAGTCCTTGCACCTGGGGGGGAGCATCCGGCAGGAGGTTTCGTTGGATCCCCTCGGCGACGGCCAGGCTGCTTCGCTGCTGGTTGTAATCCTTTAAAACGGGATACAACATCATTGAAAGTTTGCCCCAGGGCCCCGAACTCGTCGTGTGAGATTATCTCGGCCCTTGTTTCGAAATCACCGCTGGCCAAACGATGGATGCTTTCAGAAATATTTTTGATCTGCTGGGAAGCTTTGCGTGAAAATATCAGGAAAACATTGAGCTCATCGATTTGAGCGCCACCAAACCGACCAGCAAGAATACGGCGAGGAGCAGTTGACGTTGAATCAGTCCCTGAATAAACCTCGTCTGAATGGGTTGATCGGCTCCAAGGCGGCTGCATGGGGCACGATCAGTATAGCCGCTATCTGCTTGTTTACCGGCGCGTAAGCCCAGAAACTATCCTGATCCTTGAAGGGCATCCGTCGAGTGCCGCTGATGCCGGATTGCAAATCTTTTCTCAACGCATCATAGGAAGATGCGTTTTCAGGCGCGAGCATAGCTTCGGATGGAATTTCACGCCGCAGGTGACCTGGATCTTTTTCGTGTATTAAACGGGCGAGGATGGGTAAGCCGCCGGCAACGGCGTCGGATTCAGTTTCAAGCTTTGCAAAAACAATCCGGGAACCCGCCGGAACATCCGATGCAACGGGGAGTTGGCTGAAAATACGCTCGGCCACGATAACCAGACCCGAACACCGGCGAATGCACCGGTCTGACGATACACCGGCGCAAAAGCAGCCATGACAACTTCTGGACCCGGAGAATCGACATTCAGCCGAACCCAGACTGCTTTTGCAATTTGCGCGTTGAGTTTCCATAAGTAGGCTGTGTTACTAACGGGTTCCGAATTATCACCGGGTCTGTAAATCTGCAAAAGGCCGTTGTCGAGCGCCGTAAACCGACAGTCGATTGCATTTTCGAACGGTGCCGATAAATTTTGATAAAAAGGCATCAGGGTCGATAACCGAGCCATATCTTTGGAGACGGTTTCCGGGCGTCACGCTCTTCTCGGCTAAAAAAAAAATCCGGATTTCTGCTTAGATATCCGCGGCGGTTGGTCTGCGGTTTCTGCAAGACGACGCTCCACTTCACGGACCTGTAGCTGCAGGGTCAGGTCCAATTTTTCGAGCTTTGCACGAACAGGCGCGGCATACAGGCTCAGCCAGCTTTGAAGCCGGTCCTTGTTCTTGGCCTCGAAGTACTGGCGCTTGCGGGTGATCAGTTCCTCTTTGATCTGACTTATGGAGTATACGCCGAAGGCACTCAGGGTGGTTATCGGCAGGATGATGCTTACCAGAATTAACAAAAAGATTTTTTTGCGATAGCGTGTTTAACTTCCATATTTTCCATCAATTGGTTCTGATTCAAATTTTTCTATTTCCCTCCTGAATTAACCTCCTTTCATGTTATTGTTTTTTTTAATAGCAGCAGTCGTGCCAAAGGCGGAAAAGAGCCGGCTCAATTGAGTAAAATTCTGAAATTAAATAATTTTTTGATTACATATTTTTATATCGGGTGCCGTTGCGCAGTTTTGCAAAAGGCAATAAATGTCGAGGCGGTATTTCGGCTTTAAATGAAATGTTAAATAAATGCGTTGGGTTAGCTGTTCAGGAGCACTTCGTCCAGCATTCGACCAAAGTGTCGCCGGTGATGATCGGAAGAAAATGCTTGCCAAATCATTTTAGTATTTTTAATCCGCTCTTCGGTATCCTGCTGAAATAGGGGGTTGCCTACATGGTGGTGTCCGCCTTCAGTGCCACGCTGATGATAGTGGGTGTTTTGACCTATCCGGTGGAAAAGGCATGCCTGGGCGCCAAGGTTGCCTTGATCCGCAACTTGATCAGTTTTATCATTGCTCTTGCGGTGGCGTTGGCGACCGGTCTGTTTTTTGGTAGAGAAAAAAGGATATTAAGGTCCGGTTTTACCCCAAACTAGAAATAATATCTGAGACGTAACTCCAGCCTGTAATCGTTCTGTTTTTCACCGAATTCACTGTCGTTGGTTCCCACCAGAAAGCCCGTTTTAAGCCGCAGCTCCAAGTTTGTGATCGGTGAGTACAGCAGTTCCGGCGTGATGGAGAAACTCCTGTCGCTCAGATTGAGGATTGTCGTGATCGCCGGGGTGAAGTAAAGGATATCAAAGGGTTCCGATTGGCTTGCCCGTAGATAGAGGTAGTGTCTTTCAGGCGTGAACCTGCCGTAGCCGCCTTGCCGGGCCACCGCGGCCGCCTTGGATATCGGCCTTCTATCCCCGCTCGAAAGAAAATTATCGTAGCCCTTATCCACAAATTCAAAAAAATCGGATACCTCCCCGCTTGAATAGCCCGTACCCTGGAAATAATACTCGAAGATGTAAGTGGTATTAAGGGTACTCAAGTACCGTGTCCCCAGCAGGTAATTTACCGCGTCATAGGTCTTCCGGGACGTGTTCCCTTTCGCATCGATCAGCATCTTTTGGAAGTCGCTGATGTAAGCGAATTCCCCGTGCACCTCGAGGTTCGTTCCGATGTTCCGCGAAAAATCGAAGCCGTACCGAGCCGTTTTGCTACCGCCGGAAAGAAGCATGAAATCAATATCCGTATCGTAGAACAGGAAATAGGCCTTGGCGGCAAAATTGAGATGACCGGTGTCTCCAAAGTCGGCGTTGACGGCCCCGTATCCTGGCAATTCTACTTCAATACTTGGGTCTTTATGCTTCAAGGAAATCAGGTTGTCATCGAGTTCCCCGTAGGCGGGCAAAATCACTGGGGTAAACGAGAACGTCTTGAGCGGTCCCGATGTGAAGCTCTTGATGTAATCGGCCGATGCGATCACATAGCCTTCGAGGGCAAGCTCCGGGTCGTCCGGATCCTTGGGCCGATCCACAAAGGCCGCCGGATTCCATGCGTAGCCCTTGCCCCATTTTGAAGTTTTCTTGCCCATGTCCATTGTCAACAAGGATGACGGCTTGAGGGAAAGGTAGGCCTGGTAAGGTGTAATCTCAGAGGTTGCCGGCACGACGTCGGACTCCTGGTAGTCTGTGTTCAGCTGGAGGTAAAAGCCGGCCATCCCTTTTTGAATATTTGCATCGATCCAGAGTCTTCCGTTATATTCCAGGAGCGGGTTCCCCACATTTTTGTCAAAGAGGTTAAGTTTGGATAAAGCAGAGTTTTGGTGCAGGCCGAACAGAACGGGCCGGAATTCAATAAAGCCTCCAACATGGTATGGTTTTTTTTCGATCTCCGAAAGGCTGAAGGTGTATTCTTCCGCTGCCTCAGCCACTCTCACCAAAAGACAGAAAAGAAGCAGGGCCGGAAAGAGCCGTTTCATTTCAACAGAGACTCCATGTTCGGCATAAAGGTGAGGGTGAAGACCTCGTCCGGAAACTCCCTTTTTGCGATCTTTGCGAATATCATAACGGATTTATACCCCTTGTAGAGAGGACTGTCCGTCTCGATGATCGCAGGCCTGACAATGCCGGCCCCGAAGTCCTTTAAGTCCTTGAAGTAAAGTGTTTTGATGAGCATCTCCGCTGCGGTGAGGCACTCGATCTTGGTCGGAAGGATTTTGGACTTGTCAACCCATATTTTAAGTTTGTCATAGGCGACGGTATTCGTCTTGGCCTTGCAGTAGAGCAGGTATTCATTTCCCGGGTCTTCAACCTTCTCTACGCCATATTCCACCGAGTAATCAAGGGCCAGTATATCCGCGTTGTTGAAAACACCGCCTATCACGGATTGCAGGCTCGTGATGCGGATGGGTTTGCCCACACTGGGGACATAGAGCCACATATTATCCCCGAGTCTTAGCGTGCTTCTGCCCCTATCGCTGGCCGGCAGCAGGAAAAAGCCGGCAATTTTGTCTTTGCCTTTCTTGGCGGTATAATACACGTACTCCTTTGTTCTGCCGTTGGGCTCGACATTGATAATCTTGCGATAGGACTCGAATGAGTCTGGAAATAAGTTTCTGTCTATCTGCCGAAGTAGATCCGTGCCCTCTATGGCATAGAGGGGGGCAGCCATGAACAGCATGCAGGCTGCGAGCAGGAACGGTAGTAGTCTTTTCATGGTTTTTCTCCCTTGGTTATACTCTTGTTTCAGGGTCGAACCCCTATCCTGTCCA
The DNA here is from genome assembly GCA_963774425.1 of uncultured delta proteobacterium. Lineage (GTDB taxonomy): Bacteria > Desulfobacterota > Desulfobacteria > Desulfobacterales > JAFDCJ01 > JAFDCJ01. Next base: position 215,139 of record CAVZEZ010000004.1, read on the forward strand.
CCGCGTCCTTGGCAACGCCTTCGAACCGCATGTATCTGATGCCGCGAGCCTTCATAGAGGAAATCATAGAGAAATCTCCACCGCTGCCGGGGATCTCCGGAAGGCCTTCCGGCCTGATTCCCCTTGTTCAAAACATCTCCTACACATGTCTTAGAGCGGTGATCGGTTCCATTCTTGATGCCTTGAGCGCCGGCTGGAGGCTCCCCAGGACGGCAACAATGATGACGATAACCGAAACGACGAGGATATCTGAAGCCTGCAGGGTCGGCGACAACACAAGCCCGCTTTGTCGGCCGAAATCAAATGTTATCTCGACAAGGTCGAGTATGTGCACAATCACCAGTCCTATGACGTTGCCGACAACGGCGCCGAGCACGCCGAGGGAGAACCCTTCAATCACGAACATGGAGAGAATCTTGCCGGGCAGGGTTCCCATGGCGGCAATGGTGCCGATCTCCCTTATGCGCTCGTAAACCGCCATGATCATGACGTTCATGATGCTGATCAGAACAATGGCGATGAGCATAATTTTAATAAAAAGTGTCATCAAGTCGATCATCCGCGCAATGTTGTAAAAAGGAGAAAGGGTCTCCCAGGTGTGCACTTCAAAGACCGGCTTTCCCTGCTTGTTCACGTATTTTGACAAATCGCTGTTCAGGCTATTGGCAACGCTGCGAAGCTTGCCAAAATCATGTACCTTTATCGCGATTTCGCTTATCTCTTGCTCCTCCATCCTCAGAATTTCCACGGCGTCTTCAATATGAACGTATCCGTCCCGTCCGCCGGGTCCAGTTGCACTTTCGAGGATCCCACCGACGTTGAGCTGCTTGCCGTTCACGGAGCCGTCTTTATTCGTCGCAATGACAACGACCATATCACCGACCTTGACCTTCATGCCCCGCGCAAGGAGCTCCGGGACAATGATCTCCCCTTTCTTAATCGTCTTTTCACCCTCAATGATTCTTGAGGTAAGAAGAGGCAGAGTCTTCATCTCCATGTCGGGATAGACCCCGTTGAGGCGTATGTTGGTCGTCTCGGTAAAGTTGCTGAACAACCCTCCAAACTTTATTCGGGGGGAGAAGGCCACTATCTCCGGGACTGCTTTGATAGCCCCCTCCGTTTTGTTCGCCTGTTGCGGGTTCATCATCAGGGTCAACGGCAGGTTGTCTATGGAGGCCACATAACCTTTCCGGTGGATCTCCATATCCCCCAGCATGGAGCCCGTTATCTGCGTGATGATCATATTCTTGAAAGATCCTGACACAGAGACAAAGACAAGAACGAATATAACACCGATGGCAATGAGTGACGCGGTCAGGATGGTCCTTCTTCTGTAGCGCATCAGATTTCTTATAGCTATCTTGAAAAGATTAAACATGGTTTTCGCCCCCCTTCACCGGCTTGCTTACCAGTGCCCCATCTTCAAGCAGATAGAGGATCTCCGCTTCCCCCACGATCTTCTGATCGTGGGTTGAGAAAATGAAGGTGGTCTTAAATTCATCCCGCATCTTTTTCATCAGCTCGATGACCATGTACGCCGTCTTGTGGTCGAGGTTGGCTGTCGGTTCGTCGGCAAGGACAAGCTTCGGGTTCGTCACAAGCGCCCTGGCGACGGCCACTCTCTGCTTCTGCCCGCCGGATATCTGGTCTGGGTACTTATCCTTTTGTTCCCTCATCCCCACGGCTTCCAAGAGATTCATCACCCTTTTTTTTCTATCTTCAGGTGGTGAGTTTTGAACCATGAGCAGCGGGTACTCAACATTTTCAAAAACCGTGAGGACCGGTATCAGGTTAAAATCCTGGAAAATGAAGCCGATATTCTTGCCCCTGAAAACAGCCGATTCCGTTTTATCCAAACTCGATACATCCATTCCTGCGACCACAAGCCGGCCTCCCGAGGGCTTGTCGAGACAGCCGATGAGATTCAGTAATGTCGTCTTTCCACTCCCGGAGGGCCCGACGAAGGAAATAAATGAACCAGGCTCGATGTTAAAACTGACTCCCTTCAGAGCCCTGACGGTGAGTTCTCCGACATGGTAATCTTTGGTGATATTCTCTGCTACGATTAAATCCATATGTTTCTGTCCTTAATTAGAAGTCTATCCAGAAGGATCGGAGTTGAAGCCGTGCACCGGGTTGCCTCCCCAGAGTTAAATGTCAAATTTAAATTGGCGCATGTATTCTTCGAGCCGCTGTTTTTTGCCGGCATCCATTGGCGGACAATCCCCCGGGCCCTTCCCTCCCTCGGCCATGCGGGCGGCGAATACCATGCAGGTGGGCTCACCGCATTCTTTGCAATTGGTTTTGGGCAGCAGTTTGAGAATCTCGATCAGCTTGGGTTTGGGCGCACCTTCATAGCTGGGTTCAATGCTATTTCGGTTTTCCCAGGCAGCGTTGATTTCCCGCTGCAGCCACGCGAGGATCTTGTCGGCTTCGTCCTCGTCTCTGAGGGCGTTGATGGCGATTTTGCGGCCGTGCACGGCAATAATTTTGCCCTGGGAACGAAATATCACCGCCGGCGGATCCTTGAGATAATCAAAACCGCCGAGAACGGCATTCAGATAGGGAAGCACCGCGGAAATGTCCTGGCCCAGATGAGCGATGCAGTGCACGGATTCAAAGCTCGGATTGCACTCGGGCCGGAAGATTTCCTTGGAAAAGCTTGATAGCAGCATGACCCATACCCCTTGAACGGTTGTTTTAAGGTTAACTTAACCGCTGTTTCTTTCTGGCAAGGAACTTAAACAAGGTTGTTATGTTTCTATATTTCGCCATATAGAGAATTATTATGCAACTTGCAACAACAATGTCACGCATCCGCAAGAAATTGTGTTGCCTGACCAACGTCCGCGACCATGGGACCACAAAGTTCAGCGATGAGATAGCGAAAAGCAGCATTCATTTTTCCGCGATCAAAAAAACAATGCCAGCTGCCGGCAACCATTACCACTAAGGCCGCAACAATGTAGTTGATTGAACGCAGCCGTAAGTTTTGGGAATTATCTTTACGGAACAATATAACAGCATTTTCTGCCTAGCTTAGGCCCACGCATTCAAAATGGTGCCAGTCAGCAGGCATTTATGGATCGATTGTCGCCTTTTGCCAGCGGAATTCTGTGTCATAGCCACAACCCGATGCGGTGCTATCGATTCATGACAAATTGTATCGTGGTTCCTCTCCAACTGCTGTTATTGTTACTGTTTTGATTCTACCCGTCAATGATCCCCATTGAAAGTCGGGAGTCCTCAGTCAGCGAAAAAATTCCAAGGGTGAATGCGCTTGTAGTTCCCAATCCCTTAGGGCAACGCAGAAGATGGGGTGCTACCGGAACTTTCCCGCGAAAGGGTAAACAACATGGTACCCTCGCAAAAAAAGAACTAGAAAAAGGTGTACAAAGATGCCAAAAGTTTCTAGATGGCTAGAAAAAAAAAAACCTTGACAAAAAACCTCATTCCACACCCCCCAAACGCTATGTGAAAAAAAAGATTTAAAGATCGACAATTGGACAAAAAGATTTACTATACTTATGACGTTAAAAAATTAGCACTAAGGTAATAAAAACTGATATTAATACGGCTAATTCAAATTGATATAGACCCCATGCCCTTGTAATTAAAACGATCATTTGGGGTGATATTCATCACAAAATACTATATTTAATTAAAAATAAAATAAATTAAAATATATTTCCCCGACTTTGAAGATCAAAAAGGTAATGTAGTCTTACTGTTTCTGAGAAACAAGGAAATTCTGTACAGCTTTAAATATTGACTCTTTAATATATTTAGAAGAATAGTAAGCAAGAAAAAGGACAATCGCAGCCTTTCTTTGCCGAACAATTCGCCTTTTAGGTTCTGTGTCTCCCACAACCCGTCGGTGCCGAAGACAAATATCTGGTCCGATGAAATCTCTCGCTGATACCCCTGTAATCTGCAATTTTAGAGTCCCCCAGGCATTCAAGGCGTCCAATGGTGAAAAACGTTAAGCTGCAGTTGCCTACCGCAATGCCGATCTTGGCACGGCTCTGACCCAGACGCAGGGTGCTATCCCGGGTTTCAAATCCACAGTAAAACATGGGATTTAAAATCGACACAATTCACTGACATGGTGATAAAAATAGCGGTTAATATCTGAAAAATCGCATCTATGCAAATTGATATAGACGCCCGTTAATGCATCAAGGCTTTGGGGTGATATATCCAGAGCCGCGGGAATACCGTGCACGGCCATGTCTTTAATGACTACTCCGAACTTACCCATGGCCAGATGTTCCCGCAAAAAAATGGATTCACCACCCACCCGGTCGCAATAAATGCAGCTACCGGAAACATCCAGTCCGGGAACTTCCGGATCAGATAGGGGCAAAAGGCTGCTTTGCACTTCGGTTGCCAGCGCCATGGAGTGCTCCACGCGAACGTGCTCTGCCAGCAGGGGGCCGATTGTATTGAAAACGCATCCAAGCCCCCCGAATTCATCCCGCGAGCGGATGTCTACCCGTGTGTTATGATAACCTGCGGCCAGGTGCCGGACGCCTTGTGTCAGTATCCGGAGACGTTTGGTGACGGTTCGTGAGAACAAAACGGCAAGGACCGCAGCCATCAGAATATTTTCGCATTAGCATTAGAAAATTTTTTTTCAATCTGTAAGTAATAGAAATGGGATAAGAAGTATAAAGAGTGTTATAAGAAAAAAAGAATAAGAGAAAAATATAGATTTATAGGAAAAAAGGATATAAAGATAATAAAAGGGAATTATGAAAAGGTTGAAGGTAAAGGTTAGAAGTTAAGATGTATGGATAGATATTTAAGTTAATAGATTGAGATAAGAGATATATGGGGGGTGTATATAAGATGGGTGTTTGATTTATTAATAAAAGAGGAGATAAAATAAGAAATGATTAAAAGATAAGTGATTAAGGTTTGAGGGTTTTCTTCAAATTAGACAATAAAAGATTTTGTGTTAGATGGCAAATAATGAATAAGAATAAGGTTTAAAAAAAAGAAAGAAAAAGGTAAAAAAAAAGAAGTTAAAAAGATGATAAGAAAATATATGAGATATAAAGATAGTGAAAAAGTAAGAATATAAAGGAATGTGAAAGGGTCTGTATAAGATAAAGACGAAATGAAGACAATTACATTTAAGGCTTTTTCAAACCATTCTTAAGTGGTGGGATTCCAGGACGGTGGAAATGGAGTGCTGAAGGGGTAAATGCTGATCAACGAGGTCAAAAGTACTGTATGGTGAAGAATGATAATATGACTAGACAAATAAGAGTAAACTGATGACATCTAGGAAAGATGGGATACATATATGGCAACATCTGAGGGTTTCAAAGAGAGAAGGAAAAGGACTGAAGGCTATGTAAAGGAATAGTTGAGAGAATATTTACTGATAGATAAAGATTTAGAGGTAGGTATGACAATAGAAAAAGTGAGATGAGATAGTAATTTGTCTACCTATAACGACTGCAACCTGAGGATCGTCGTGGACAGGTTTAATTCTACGAGCATCTCGGAGGAGTATGTATAGCACAGACTGCAAACGGCCTTTTACGTGCCCCTTCTTCAATGTTTGCCGGTACAGTTCATCGCCGAGTCTGTGCTGATGTTTGGCTAGAAATGTCCTTAAGGCCAGCGGCGGTATAATCGCAACTATCAAAAGTATAATAAGCAGCTTCCAGCGGTATCTCATGGTTTTCCTTTGGGGTATACCCCTGTCAAAACGGATGCCCCGGGGTGCCATGTGCGCTCAACGGCCAAGCCGGTCCGAACTCCTTCCTGCTCCAGCGATCGCTTCCTGTACCGTGCTCTATGTGCTAGTCCTCTGCGGGGGGACGGATGATCCTCCAGCCAGTACTTTAAATTACCTAGCATAACCGCTGCATAAGGACTGTCGGAACCATTCGAAAGTCGATAGTACACCCATTGAGCGGTTTTTCGGGAGGTGACCAGGCCGGCTTCTTCAAGCTGTCTGAGGTGTTTCGAAACCGTTGGCTGCGCAAGCCCCAGGGTTTCCTTAATTCACAAACACAACGGGCATTTCTTGCAGCATTTTAAAGTGATAGATTGGGATAGAGAGTGCCTTCATTATTCGAATAAATTTCTTCATGGTTAAATGCTTCCTTATGTATTAGCACTTTTCACGGCAGAGCTTCTCTTCGGTTCGATGGTTTTACATTTTTTTGCCCTCGTGCAGCAATACCGTGTGATTGCCTCGGTGAGTCTTCACCGAATCCAAGATATCTTTGAATACCCGGACTTCACCGGCGTCGACCAGCTCTTCAAAGTCTCCGTGCCCTTTTTGCAATAAGGGCATTGGGGGTCGGTGACGTAATAAGAACCGTATCGGTATTTCCCAATGAGAAGGCGGTCAATTTCTTTAGCAAATCCATTTCCTGCACTGAAAACAACGAGATCGCTTCAAGGGAGTCTCGCGTTAGATTGCTGCCCGTGGCAGCGTCATACAACTGGCCCATAAGTATAAAATCGCCTTTTGACCCCACATAGAAGATTCGGGTTCTGGCCTGCAGACGCACGCAAACTTCGCAGACTCCAGCATAGGCGGTGGGATTTATTGCAATAATCTGGCTGCCCCGGGCTGCAAATCGGCCGAAACTGTCGCTGACCTCCTCCGGTGAAGGGCACTGGGCGAAGGCTGAATTGGTTAAAAGACACATCAGGAAAATGATGAGCGGCAAGCCAAATATTTTAATTCGCCGATTGATCACCATGTTTGCATTTACTGCGTTAGAGATTTTTTCTGTTCAAAAAGATAGACGACTATCGGGACTTGAATCCTTGGCTTGATACTGCTGTCCGTATCCAGATAGATGACATCCGCGTAGCGGCCTTTTGCCTCCTGCATGGTTTCCACCGCAAGTTGGTATTGCAATTTTCCCGCCCGGCTTTGTTCGGTAAGCTCGAACTTAAAATATTTGCCCTGCCGCGCCCGGCTGCCGGTAATTTTAAAAGGATATTTTTCCTTCGGTTCTATGATGACCTTTGCCCTCAGGGGAGCGCCCGCCGGCCCGCGCAAACTTAACTGCGGAGGGGTTATGTCGACAAAGTTCTCCACCAGACAGGTAACCGCAATATCCACCCAGGGCCTTTTTGCGTCGTTGGTTTTGATGCGGGCGCTTTCTCTGACCCTGCGCCCGCCGTAGCCGTTTGTATTGAACTTGAGCGTTATGATTCCCTTGCCGCCGGCTGTGATTTGTCTCACACTGGAGATGGCCGTGCACCCTCAGCCGGCCTTGATCGATTCAATGATCAAGGGCGCATCTCCCCCGTTCTCCAAGATAAAGTCATGGGAAACCACCGTCCCCTCCACGACCGGTTCAAATACATGGATACTTTCCGTCAAAATCGCTTTGGGAGCAGGCGCGGGAGTGGTTTCAGAAAAAGCGCTAGGCACTAATACACAGAGAAAAAGAAACATCGCAGCAACTAACTTTTTGGTTGTATAGGGCGATTCCTTCAGAGTTGAATCCGCTCATTACGTATATCATTTTGTTCAAAAGCCGGTTCGGGTATCCGGTTGGCAAACAGCAAATAGACGGCCGGAACAAGGAAAAAAGCATCCCGCACAATCGTCCAAATCGATAACGGGTCCTGGGACGGCTCGGTGGAAAAGCATCCGCAGTGGATGTCCAATCCCCGGGATATGTTATAAATCAGGACCCCGATGAAGGTCAGCAGCAATAGATTACTGACAAGTACCGCCCCCGGCATCCATATACCGATGATCAACAGGCTTCCCAAAACCAGCTCCATCCATGGCAAAAGTATCGCCGTCAGGTTGATGAGGCTGGCGGGCAAAATCTGGTAATTGTAGACCGCCTCGGCAAAGGCGGCCGGATGGAGAATTTTGTCGATGCTGGCAGAGACAAAGACACCTCCCAGGATCAGCCGGGCTGCAAGTATAATAACCTTTGACCCGCTGCCGAAATATCGCCTTTTAAGTGCTTGTTTTGTTCGGCCTATCGTCATATTCTTTCCTCCCCGAAATTATCAGGCAAAACATTTCACATCCGATTCACCAAATTCCGACTGGCTGTGTTTTTAATGATCCTTTGTGAGCCGTTTAAGGTTCAGACTATGGTTCAGAGCAACATTTCTTTACTCTTCCTCCCGAAATTTCGCACAGCATGCCGCCGTTGCCGCATTGGACAGTCTCAAACTGCAAAACGGGGTGGTCAATGCCGAAATTGTGAAATAAAGCATGACGAATTTTTTCACCGATTTGTTCGGTCCGGCTTACGGGTTGATCCGCCACCTCTATGTGGCAGGAAAAAGCAACGCTGGTTGAAGACACATTCCAGGCATGCATGAAGTGGATGCCCACAATATCCGGCAGTTTCAAAAGTTGCTTTCTAATCTGTTCAAGATCGAGTCCCTTGGGGGTGGCATTCATCAGCACCAACCCGGATTCTTTTAAAATTCCCCAGCAATTCTTCAAGATAAAGAGCACAATCAGAATCGACAAAACCGGGTCCAGCCCGTACCAGGGTTTAAAAATCAACACCAGGCCGTTGATGAAGACGACCACCGAGGTGAGCAGGTCTCCCATCATGTGCAAAAAGGCCCCTCGGACATTCAGGCTGTGCTTCGAATCCCGGTGAAGCAGCCAGGCTGAAAGACCATTGCCGGCTATGCCGACAGCCGCCAGTCCCATAACGATGCGCCCGGCAACCGGTTGGGGGTGCTGGAAACGCTGGACGGCTTCGAAAACAATGAAGGCGGCGGCGCCAACCAGCATAACCACATTGATCAGGGCCGCTATAATTTCGGCCCGACGGTAGCCGAACGTGTTTTGCACCGTGGCTCCCTTGCGCCCGATACGAAAGGCGATATAGGATATCAATATGGCTGCAAAGTCGCTGAAATTGTGAGTTGCGTCCGAAATCAGCGCCACGCTGTTGGCCAAAACCCCGCCGATGACCTGGGCGATGGGGATAATAAAATTTAAACCCAGCGTCATCAATAGACGGGACCCACTGGTTTCCTGTATATCCACATGGTGGTGCGTATGGCTGTGCGAGTGGCTTTCTATCGCTTCCTCGTTGTGTGGGTGGAATGGCGTCGAAGACGGATAATCTCTGTGATTGTGTGCTCTTGTGCCGGTGTTTTCTTTCATTTCATTGACATCCCTTTTTCGTGAATAAAATCCCTGAAATACTCATTTGCCTATTGTAAATTTCTATCCTTCGGATGATTCAACCGGCAAACGACTCTCATGCCAGACGGTCCAGCCGTTGATCAGCACCCGGACATTCATGAACCCCATATTTTTTAAAAAAAGGGCCAGGTCATGGCTCAGGTTGCAGGTTTCTCCGTCACAGTAGGTGATAATAGCAGTTTCCGATTCCAGGTCCTGGGTGACCTCCATAAAGGATCGATCGACTTCCTGCCAGGGCAGGCTGCGGGCTCCCTTGATGTGGCCCCTGGCGTAATCGTCCGCTGAGCGCGCATCCAAAAAAATGACTGCCTGGTTGCGAAACAGTTTTTCGGCCTCCTGCAGGGGGATGTCCAGCCGTTCTCCGGTCACGGTGGTCATACGGGCATCTATAGACCAGTCACCGATAAGCGGCAGTGAATCCGGTCGCAGAGCATTGGCTGAAAAGGCCAGTATGCCGGCCGTTAGAATTATGGCAGGCACTTGGAAAATCGCCCGTTTCCAATTCAAGCTGTAGCGTGATTTCATTTTTCCCCTTAAGTCCTAAAATAGAAGGGTCGGTTCGTATAGGTATACGGACCTTTTTTTGCTGAGGAAGAAAGCTTCTTTTTTTGCCAGACAGGTTGCTGGTTACAAACCACTGCTTTGGAAATGAGTTGAAAATCAGATCAGAAGGCTGGTGTTAAGCAGATAAATCGGAACCGGATTTTTTGTCATCGTTCCAACGAATAGCGGTATTGCTGAGGTATAAGCGGGAAAGGTATCTTTCAGCGGCAAGGAATTGCCTTTGTCGGGATAGCAGGGATAGGAATCGGTTGAAACTGCCATTCTGATTTTCTCATTAGACTGAGAACGACAGGTGCAAGGGATCCGGTTTTCAGACCCGGCCTCATTTGGAATGTTATTTTCAGCAGCCAGACGGCAACAAAGATGCTGCAGAATTGACGAATCAGGGAACGCTGCACCCTCACGAGTTGGCTCGCATGCACCGGCCGTGCTTGCACACCCGATAGTTATAGCAAGCAAAAACGACAACAACCAGAAAAATATTATGTGCTTTTTTTCTCTTTCTGCTTTGTTCATTTTTAACTGGGGCAGCATATCGTCACCATTTTAAAGTGCAACGAGGATGGTTAAGATAATATTAACGGATTCAGGATAAAATACACACCCAAAAATACGATAACAATTCCGGCACCACGTCTGAACCAGGTTCCCGTGCCCTGCCAGGCACTGTTTTCCATAAGTTTGCGAACGGCTGCCGTTGAACTGCCGGCAACCACAATCGGCAGGCAGTGGCCGACGGCAAACAGCAGGATGTAAATAATGCCGGTCGCAATTTGCTGCTGTATGGTGATGATTGCCAAAATCGGGGCGATGAATCCGAAGGTGCAGGAGCCTGAGAGAATTCCGTATGCCAGGCCCAACACGAAGGCCCCTGACAATCCTTTCAAGTTCAATCGATACAGCAGACTACCCGACATGGAGCATTTTTCAACCCCCAGCATCCCCAGCGCCACCCAGATCAAAACGGCCCCCACCAGAATTTGCCAGTAATTGCCCACATCCCCCAGCATGCGGCCCAGTAGGGCGCAAACGATACCGATCAGGGCAATGCTGATGAACAGTCCCAGGGTAAATGAAGATGAATAAACGCCGGCCTGCCTGGGGTTTAAGGCCTGTTCCTGACCACCGACATACGCCACAATCAGGGGGATGGAAGCAAGGTGACAGGGACTGAACAGTACACTGATCATACCCCAGGCAAGACAGCCGACAGCGGCGATGGCGGTCCCGCTGACCATCCATTCGTTGACGGTTAAAAATACGGACTCGAACATTTATTTTGCTCCCATCTTGGCCAACTGTTTGCGGACCTCTCCCTCCGCGAAAAAGCCTTCATGGCGAAATACTTCCTGACCGCTTTCGTCAAAAAAGACCTGCACGGGAATCGATCTTATGCCGAGACGCGCCCCTAAAATCTGTTCTTGCCTGACATGAATGAAAACCACGTTCAAACGATCTTTGAAAGATTTACGCAGGTTTTCCAGGATAGGCTGCATCCGATCGCAGGGGATGCAGCCGGTGGCCCCAAATTCTATCATCGAGGGTTTTCCCGACATGCGGGCTTTGTCCACCGGGTTGTCCAGCGCTTTATGATACTGGGCTTTGACCCATGTTTGATTGATCTGGATGCTGTTGCGCTTGCCCAGGTCGGTGATATAGGCATCGATTGTTTCCGTCTTTTTATGTTGAAGAAGGTATTCATGAATGCCGTTTTTAACCTGATCAAACGGCATGCCGCCGACCATTTCCTTGTTGTCCTCGTAAAACGCTTTTAACTCCGCCTCCGACACGGATGTTTGCTGAGATATGCGATCCAGGTGGGTTTTCAACGCTTCGGAGTCGGAAAGACTTTTAGCATCACCAACAGAATTTCTGGCCTCATAAACCAGGATTTTCATCGTGGCTTCCTGTTCGAGAAGAAAAAACAGGTTTTTTTCCAATTGCTCGCGAATTTTCGGATCTGCGCCGGCCATTTTTTCCTGGAGCTGGGTTTCATGGATTTCCAGATTTTCAGCTTTAAAGATGAGTCCAGCCGGCAGCTCTTTCAGTTCAGCCGCTTTGAGTACACCGGTTGCCAAACCCGGATAGCTTTCCTCTACAGTCATAAGCGGGCCGGAGCTCGCTGATGCTGACCTTGCCTGAAACATCGGCAACAGAATTGCCGTCATCATTATTATGGTAACAAAAGTGCATGGCGCCCTTAAAGCGGCACATTTGTACAAATCCAATTTGTTTCGGCCGTTTTTTTTCAAATCACTTAACTCCCATTTTTTTCAGCTGGTTGACGATCGCCTTTTCACTCATAAAACCGAGGTGACGGAAGACTTCCTTGCCATTTTGATCGAAAAAAATTTGCGTCGGGATAGCCCGGATTCCGAATCGTCCCGCCTGTTCAGCGTGTTTCCATACATCGATGAACACGATAACGGCCTTGCCTTCATATTGCTTTTCCATTTTCGCCAGGATCGGTGCCATCATCTTGCAGGGGATGCATTTATCCGCCCCAAGGTCGATCATGGTGACCATGCCCTTGACCGGCAGGTCTCTGAATCCTTCCACATCGGCATTGATTGATGGCGGATAAAACAGGACGGTAAGAACTGATAATAGAAAAAAACTAGTGAGTTTCCGAAATAGGGTCACAATCGATACTCCTTCCGCTTTTATTTCACCGCAATACAGCAGGATACTTTTTTCGGAGCGTGTTATCCGCAGCAGCTTTCAGCACTGCCAGGTGAATCTTTACCGGCAGACGCGCCATTGCTCCCGGCAGCTTTCACGGCAGCTTTTACTCCTCTCCTTTCTTTCTTTACGATGATGATCTGAATCAATATCTGTTTGCGCATAAACACCCCATATGACCCCATGCCCAAATTCATAACTACATAAAGACCAATGCGATCACTTGAATCAGGCCGGCTCCGATCCTGCCGCCAGGCGGGACGGAACGACCTGTCCGTTTATCAAAATAAAGCTCAGCATCAGAGTTATGACCAGGGCAATGGCGTAGATCAGGAACAACGAGGACAGACCGTAAACTGCCGCGATTTTTCCGCCGATAGCTGTCCCCAGTCCTCCTCCGCCCATGAAGCAAAATGCCACCAGTGACATGGCCGCCCCCCGGGCTTTTGAAGCAAACTCGGTGGCGCGCGTTAAAAGGGTGGAGTGGGTGAAAATAAACCCGATACCCAGCAAGCCGATGCCGATCACCAGGCACCAGAGACTCCGGCCCAGATAATAGACGCAAAAATCGGCCAGGGTGGCAAATATAAGTCCCAGGCTTAGAATTATACGGGCGCCGATTTTTGGAACGAGTTTGCCGCTCAAACGTCCGCCGACCACCGTCATCAGTCCAAAAGCCGTCATGGTGACTCCGATGGCCAGATAGTTGAAATGATGTGTTTCGGCGATGAAGGCGCCGAGATAAGAAAAGCTGCCGATGATGAACATGCCTTCCAGCAATATCAGTATATAGGTAAACAGGCTTTGGGGATCGCTCAGAAGCTTGAGATAAGGCGCAATAAATTTGCTGTCCGCATGTTTGGTATCGGGCAGCAGCTTATAGTTTTTGATGAGCATCACCATCGGAATGACGGACAGCAGGGCATAGATTGCGAATACGCCGCGCCAGTTCAAGAAATAGGCAATCGCGCCGCCGGTGATCATGCTCAGCCCCTGGCCGAGAAAGGATATGCCCATAAAAGTGCCGATAGCGCCCTGTCTTTGCTCGATTGGGAAAATATCGCCGATCAAAGCCAGCGATATGGGCATTACGGCCGCCGCAAAAATACCGGTCAGTGCCCGGTAAATCGCCAGATCCGTCAACCCGAAGCCTACCGCGCACAGACCGGTGGCGACGGTAAACAATATAATCGAAAAAGTGATGACCTGCTTTTTGCCGTAGCGATCCGCCAGGGGGCCGAAAATTATTTGAAAAATTCCAAATGGAATCATGTAAGCAGCGATCAGAAGGCCGGCTCGCTCGACCGCAACGCCTATGTTTGCAGAAATCGCCGGCAGAATGGGGGACACGACCCAGTTGTCGGCCATAACAATAAACCCCAAAAAACCAAGTAAGATGACAATTTTATTTTTTCTCAATTTGACAACTCCTCGGGAAACCAAACCAGCGGGCATGCTCCAACCCTTCAACGGCAGGGCAGAGGACATACCCGCTTGGTTGATTGTTTGTGTGAATCGGATTTAGCTCCTTAGCTTATGCAAAAGGCGACTTCATTCGGCAATCCAGGACTTGACATCTTCTTTTTTCGGGATTTTGCCGACGCTTTTGACTTCGCCGTTCACCACTACCGCAGGGGTGCCGAAAACCCCATAGCCGGCGATTTCCATGGTGTCGGTCACATGTCCGACGGTAGCATCCACGCCTGCTTCCGCCAATGCTTCCTTGACGATTTTTTCAGTTTGTTGACATTTGGGGCATCCGGGTCCCAATACTTTGATTTCCATGATGGTTTCCTCCTGTAAATTAAATGTTTGGCTGCTTTTTTGGGGTTTATTGGTTTGCAAAAGCCTCTTGCAGCCATTGCTTCAGCTTTGCTTTTGGTGGAATTGAACCGACCGACTTGACCGCACCGTTGACTGTCAGCGCCGGGGTGCCCATCACCCCGTAGCTGCCGATTTCAAGCGTATCGGTCACATGCTCGATATCGGCGGGCAGGTTCATTTCCGCCATGACGGCCATCAGGTCCTGCTCCAGTTGGTTGCAGCGCGCACAGCCGGGTCCCAGCACCTTGATTTCCACGCCGTCCGGACCGCTGTTTTCAATTGGACGACCGCTGAATTTTTTGAATTCTCTTAAAAAAGCCTGGCTGTATGCCCCTTTCGATGGCTCGGGAATATAGTTGCGCTTATAGAGACGTTTCAATAGTTCGGAACGAATCTCTTCATCGGTTTGGGCGGCACACGTTGCCGCCACCTCTGCTAAAATGGATTTCAGTCCGATTATACCGATGCGGTCCCCGCCTACTTTGATCTGGCTAACTTCATCTGAAGACATGAGCTGATTTCCTTATTTTCCAAAATGATTTCTTGACAATCATACGATTATTATCTGGGAAGCATCCATCTGCTGCGATCACCCTGCGCTGATACTCTGCCAAAACAGGTTGCAGCCAAAAACTGCTCTGGCACGGAATGAAAGGCAGATAAAATTGCGCCCCCAACGCTGCCATGGCAGTCAGGCGAAAAAATGACCGAAGATCATGCCGCTGATGGTGGCCATCACGACTACCAGGATGACAAACGCGACGGTCTTTTTGGTACCCATGATGCTGCGAATCACCAGCATGTTTGGCAGGCTCAACGCCGGACCGGCCAGCAGCAATGCCAGCGCCGGACCTTGACCCATACCCGCGCCCAGAAGACCTTGCAGAATGGGCACCTCGGTTAACGTGGCAAAGTACATAAACGCACCGACCACCGATGAGAACAAGTTGGCCCCCAGGGAATTGCCTCCCACCAATCCGGCGACCCACCTGGATGGAATTAGGCCTTCCGAACCCGGGCGTCCGAGTAAGAGACCCGCAATCAGGACGCCGCCGAACAGCAGCGGAAGGATCAGCTTGGTAAAATCCCAGGTGGAATTAAACCAGGACTCGGTTTCCCCGCGGGTGGTGGTCAGCAGCAGCACCAACGCAATAATGCCGGCTGAAAAGGCAATCAGGGGCTGGCGCGGGAAAACAACTGCCAGAACCAGAACGGCGGCGGCGGCCAGTACAACTTTATAGGCCTTCACGTGCAACCATTTTGTCAGCAGCACACCCAGGACAATCGCAAAAAAACCGGTCAATAACCATTTAACGCTGTAAATCGCGTGCCACAGACCAGTCGGCTCAACCGGCTGGCCCCAGGTCGCAGACACCAGGATGCCCACCATGACGGCAAAATATACCACATTCTGCCACAGCGGTCGCTCAACTTCCGGCTCGGGCATGTGCAGGGCGGCCTGGGCCTTGGCCTGCTCTTCCTTGCGGAACAGGAGATGCATGATCAAGCCGATAACCACGCTGAACAGCACGGCTCCCACCGCCCGTGCCACGCCGAGGGGCAGCCCGAGAACTCTGGCGGTCAGGACGATTGCCAGCACATTGATCGCCGGACCGGAATACAGAAACGCAATCGCCGGGCCCAGGCCGGCGCCGCGTTTCCAGATACCGGCGAACAGCGGCAGCACCGTGCAGGAACAGACCGCCAGAATCGAGCCCGAAACGGAGGCCACCCCGTAGGACATGACTTTTTTGGCGCCGGCTCCCAGGTATTTCATGACCGCTGCCTGGGACACGAATACGGAAATGGCGCCGGCGATGAAAAAGGCCGGCACCAGGCACAGCAGGACGTGCTCCTGGGCGTACCATTTGACCAGGGCCAGTGATTCGATCACCGCATTGCTGAAGCGGCTGTTGTTTATCGGCAGCCAGAAAAATATTAGAAAAACACCGATGATGAGACTCAAAGGCTTCCATATCGCTTTCCAATCGATTGCGCTGGGTTGTGTCTCCATCTTTTCAGCCTTGGAAGATTGGCCGATGGCGGCTCTTTGTTCGTTAGCTGTGGCCAGGTCGTTCATATTTGAATCTCCCTTCTTCTCATTTATGATCCATGCTCATTTTATGAAATTTTTCAGTTTATACTGGAAGGCAGGATCTATAAAACGCTATATTTGTATTTAACGATATAATAACACAAAAAAAATTAATTCCGGCAGATATCGGCCCGGTTAATAAAAGGTGCTTTTTTCATCAATTCTGCGATGTCAGGATCTTCATTCAACCAGTGTCGAAGGTTGCCGAGCAAACTGGCGGCATAGGGGCTGCTCCTGCCGTCTGCAAGGAAATAATTTACCCACAAGCCGTCCTTTTTATAATCGACCAGCCCAGCTTCTTCTAGTATTTTCAAGTGCTTGGATACCGTCGGCTGGGCCAGATTCAGAGCACCCTGCAACTCGCAGACGCACATCGATTTTTGTTGCAGCAGCTTGATAATTTTGACCCGGTTGGGGTCGGAAAACGCTTTCATGACTTTTACAAAGGATTTCATGATTACCTCTATATATTGTTATATAAGAATATATAACGATGCATCTTTTCCTGTCAAGCATAATTTTAATATTATTGTTTGCCCATCAAATTAAGAGTTTTTCCTAAACCCTTTTATTATGATGCCATACCCCTGGCAATCCCGGAGGACCGCTGATGCAGGCCGCACCGTAAATCCGATGATCGGTCACCTCCGGTACGTTGCATTTGCCAGCGGCAGCGCTTCCCGCCCTCCAAACGATCAAAAATGTCTGGCCATCAAAACGATCTCAACCAACTAAACCATCTAAACCAGTCAAACGATCTAAACTATCTCAAACCTCCAAACCATCTACCCATCTTTTTTGTCTTCCGGGTCTTCCTCGGCATAAAGCTCCGGATAAAGTTCCCGGGCACAGGTCGGACAGATACTGTGGCTGAATTCCACTTCGGAATGATCGGATATATAGGATTCGATCCGGTTCCAGTAGCCCTTGTCGTCGCGGATACTTTTGCACACCGAACAGATCGGCAGCATGCCCTGAAGCTGTTTGATGTGGTCCATGGCGATTTTCAGTTTGGATGTCAGGCGCTGACGTTCGATGGCATAGCGAATGGTCCGGATAATTGCGGTGGAGGAAGGTTCTCCCTTAAAAAGGTAATCCTGGGCGCCTTTTTGAACGGCTTCAAAACCCAATTCGTGGTCCCTGAAGCCGGTCATGATAACCGTCGGGATCAGCGGATATTTCTCATGAAATGCCATATACGTGTCCAGCCCGAAACTGTCCGGGAGCGAAAGGTCGATGATCGCGACATCGATGATTCGATGGGCGGCAACCGCGATTCCGCCGCCGAGCCGCTCCTCGTGAAGAATTTCCGCATCGACTTCCTCGGATGCTTCGAGAACCCGCCTCAGGAGGAAAAAATCATCCAGGCTGTCTTCAATAATCAGAACGGTAATATTTTGTCTCATAATTCAATTCCCTGATTCACTCAGCTCTTTTGTCCCCTGCGGAATTCAAAGTGTGGTCCCCTTGCACGGCAGCTTGACCAGCTCTAGCCAGAAGCCTTCAATTTGCTTGATGATTTTGGTGAATTGCATAAAATCAACCGGTTTTGAAATATAGCAGTTGGTATGCAGCTTGTATGCCCGACAGATATCCCCTTCATCTTCGGATGTGGTCAGGACAACCACCGGGATGTGGGTAAGGTTCGGATCCTTTCTTATTTCCGCCAGCACCTGGCGGCCGTCCATCAGCGGAAGGTTCAGATCCAGCAGGATCAGATCCGGCCGCGCCTTGTCTGCGTAAGGATCCTGCCGACGCAAAAAGGACATGGCGGATATCCCGTCGGACACCACATCGATCTGCATCCGGACCTTGGAATCCTCAAGAGCTTCCAGCGTCAGCTCGATATCATCCTCGTTGTCCTCGACCAGCAGGACATTGGCCAGTCTCCTGTCATCGATGTTCGCCATGGTATTCACTTACCTCTTTATGGGTAACGTAAAATTAAAGGTCGATCCCCCCTGCGGCTGGGATTCGACCCAGATCGTTCCGTCATGACGTTCAACGATCCGCTTGCACAGCGCAAGCCCCAGTCCGGTTCCAGGATATTCCTTTTCCGTGTGCAGCCGCTGAAACACCATGAATATTCTTTTGTAAAATTCCTCGGCGATCCCGATGCCGTTGTCTTTGATGGAAAAAAAACACACATTGTCCTGCCGGCGGCAGCCGATCTCGATGACGGGCCCCGGGCTTTGATTGTACCTGAGCGCATTCATGATTAAATTCTGGAAAAGACTCCGGATCTGTTCGGCATCGATTTTCAGCTCCGGTAGTTCAGCGCAGGTAATTTCCGCCTTTTTCTCCTCAATGATCGATTGCAGGTTCTCGAGGACATCTGTTACCAGAAGGTTGAGATCCGTGGCCATGAAGGTCGCGCCCCGGGTGTGCACCCGGGACAGGGTCAACAATTCCCTGATCAGCGTCTGCATTCGGTGAGCCGCATTCACGGAGCGCTCGATGTAGTGCCGGCCTTTTTCGTCGAGCCGGCCGCCATAGCGGCTTTCGAGAAGCTGGAGAAACCCGGCGACCGCCCGCAGCGGCTCCTGCAGGTCATGGGAAGCCACATAAGCGAACTGTTCCAGCTCCCGATTGGAACGCTCCAGGGCTTCCCGGCTTCGAGTTTGGGCGGTGATGTCGTGCACCATGCCCGCCGAACGAATGACCTTGCCGAAACCGTCGCGGCGATGCTCCCATTTTTCATGCACGAACCTGACGGCCCCGTCGGGTCTCACGATCCGGTGTTCGATTTCATGGGCATCCTGATCTTCCAGCAGCGAGGCGGCGTAGGTGTTCTGCACGAGTTGGCGATCGTCCGGGTGCGCCGCCTCCATAAACGTTTCAAAGGTGGGCGTTAACTGCTGCGGCTGAAGGCCCAATATTCGGTAGACTTCATCGGACCAGGTCACTGCGTTATTCTCGTGGTCGATTTCCCAGCCGCCGAGATGGGCAATTTCCTCGGATCTTTTCAGCCGCTGCTCGCTGGCCAGCAACGCTTCTTCGGCCCGCCGCTTTTCGGTGACATCGTGAAATACGAGCACGACCCCGATCACCCTTCCTCCCGCGTCCAGGATCGGCGCGGCGCTGTCCTCCACGGCCACGCTGCGACCGTCTTTGGTCAGCAGGGCGGCGTGATTGGCCAGCTCGACCGCCCGGCCTTCCCGCAACACGCGCGCCACGGGCTCCTCCAGCGGCTCACCGGTCTGTTCGTTGAAAACACGAAAGACCTCCGTCACGGGCTTGCCGATGCCCTCGTCGGATTTCCACCCGGTCAGTGACTCCGCCACGGGATTCACGAAACTGATGCGCGCGGAATTGTCGGTGGCGATCACCGCGTCGCCGATGCTGGTCAGGGTGACCCGCAGCCATTCGCGCTGCTCGCGAAGCTGCCGGTCGGCCTGGTGTTTGTAGAGCGCCAGTTCGATCTGGGTGGCCAGGTCCCGTTCCTCGAACGGCTTGAGTATATAGCCCGACGGTCCGCTGACCTTGGCGCGCGCGAGCGTGGCGGAATCCGAATGGGCCGTCAGATATATGACCGGCAGATCGTATCGATCCCGGATCTGCCCGGCTGCCTCGATGCCGTCCCCGGAACCTTCCAACTGAATATCCATCAACACGAGCCCGGGGTTCAGGCGTCCGGCCAACTCCACGGCATCTTCGCCGGAGGTGGCCGTTGCGGCGACCTGATAGCCGAGCTGCTTCAGCTTGACCGCCAGGTCCGCCGCGACAATGGTCTCGTCTTCAACTATAAGAATTGATATGGCGTTCGTCTTCATCGTATTTTAGCTAAACATTCAAAGCCTAATTAAAAAGTTAGAATATCATATTCAGGGAATTCGCTCCAATAAATTTACAAAAACCGCCCATAGATGGCTTTTAAAAGTTTAGAAGATGAATCAGATCACGTAGATATCACAGAAAAATTGTATATTTATCATCTTTTGGGTTTGACTGCAATGCTCAGGGACGGCAAAATCAATGTCCGACCGCACACTCTTTAACTTGAGCTTTCCGGATAACCGGATCCATTTTTTCGTGAACCCGACGCGCCCCCAAAACTTCAATCCGCGGGATCCTTATCAGCGGCGTCGGCAAAATCCATCCGGATCAAAAGATCCGATCCGCTGTTGACCTTGACTATGGCATTCGGATAGCGCTTTTTAAAAACCTTCACCATGGCCGCATTTTCCCGCAGCACGGTGGCGGTAAAGCCTTTATACTGATTTTCTTTTGCGATTTTTTCCAGCATTTTAAGAAGGAAACTCGCGATTCCCATTCCCTGGAAATCCTCGCGCACGACAAAGGCCACTTCCGCCAGGGTGTCATCCTCGGAAGCATAGGAGCCGATGGCCATGATTTCCTTATGCCCGCCCTTTCGCACCCGTCCGATGACGGACATATTTTTGTGGTAATCCACACTCGACCATTGCTTCTGGACCACCTCGTGGGAAAAAGTTCTCATCTTGTAAAAAAAACGCAAATAGATGGTCTTTTCCTGCAGGGAATAGAAAAAGTTGCGGTAGGCAAACTCATCGGAGGGCAGCAGGGGCCTGAATTCCACGACTTTTCCGTTTTTCAGCCGCACCGTGTCCTTGTAGCCTTCCAGAAAAAGAAGATCCTCGGTGGTGGGCGGAAGCTGATCCGCAAAAATATAGTGATGCTTTTTGGCCACGTCGACGAGCTCTTCACGGAATTTGGGATGGGCAATCTGGGCCAATTCCATCACCCGCTGGTAAATACTCTTGCCCTTCAGTTCGGCGATGCCGTATTCGGTAATGACGAAATTGACATCCCCCCGGGTGGTCGCCACCCCCGCGCCCTCACTGACGTGGGAGACAATTCGCGACACGGTTCCGTTTCGCGCCGTGGACGGCAGGGCGATGATCGAAAAGCCGCCCCGGGACATGGAGCTGCCGCGCAGAAAATCGACCTGATCTCCGATTCCGCTGTAAAAAAGGTACCCCATGGAATCTGAACACACCTGGCCGGTGAGATCGACTTCAAGGGCTGAACTGATGGAGATCAGATTGTCATTACGGGCGATTACCGTCGGATCGTTGACAAACTCCGAAGATCTGAAATAAAAGGCCGGGTTGTTGTCCACATAACTGTAAATTTTTTCGGATCCCATGCACAGGGATGCCACCGCCCTGCCGGGTAGAAGTGTCTTTTTCTTGTTGGTGATCACGTTCTTTTCGAACAATGGCAACATCCCGTCTGTGATCAATTGGGTGTGAAGCCCGAGATCTTTTTTGCCATCCAGATATTTCAGAATGGCATTGGGCAAACTGCCGAATCCGATCTGAATCGTGGCCCCGTCATCTACCAGTTCCGACACATAATGACCGATTCTGCGCGAGACTTCGGTATCCTTCTCGGTCGGCAAGGCTTCCACCAGCGGCTCTTCAAAGGGTACCAGCCAGTTGATATCGTCCACGTGCACGAAACTGTCGCCCCAGGTTCGAGGCATTTTGGAGTTCACCTGGGCGATGACGATGGAGGCATTCTCAACCGCCGAGCGGGTGATATCCACCGAAACCCCCAGGCTGCAATACCCGAACTTGTCCGGTGGACTGACCTGTACCAGGGCGGCGTCCAGTCCGATCTGATGACTGGAAAACAAACGCGGAATCTGGGAAAGGTACTCGGGAACGTAATCGATTTTGCCCTCGAAGGCGGCTTTGCGCATGGCCTGGCTGATGAAAAAGAGTTTCAGCGAGAACCTTCGCGTGAAAGACGCATCTTCAACGAACTGCGAAAGGGTCGAAGACAGCATCTGATAGACCATGATGTCCTGCAGCCGTTCGTCCTGGACCATTGCCCGAATGAGATGTTGGGGCTCGCCGCAGCCCGTGCCGATAAACACGCGGCTGCCCCTTTTGATTTTGGATACGGCTTCCTGAGCGTCGACAATCTTTTGTGCACAGTGCTGCTGCCAGTCCATTTATTATCTCCCCCATTCCATACAACTGGATTTTTGTAAAAATCAAGTTGACTACCATATCAAACAATTTTATTAAAATCGACACCTTCCTCACCTTTCAATTTTAAACCGGGTCAAAATGCTGTCTGGATCGGGTTTGAAACGGTTGACCATCACCGCAGAGGTTGTTATTTTGAATGTGCGTCGGGATCATTCTATTTATCGGCGGGCCGGTATAGAGGTGAAGCCGTGAAATCTGCTGACTCCTCCGGAAATTTCAGACCTTTTCGAAATCTGAAGGCACTGCTTGAAGAAAAGGATATTCAACTCAAGCCGCACGAGGCGCCGGTGCCGGAAAAACCGTCTGACAAGGTGGTCGATAACCGGCCGGATCGCACGATCTTTCAGGAGGCCATGGCGGATGTGCAGCGGATAACATGGTCCAATGGGATGGTCACCTCTCCGCCAACCATTAAACCGCCGCGCTCCAAAGAAAAAGCGGAATCCGAATCACTTGTGCGGCTCAAAGAACTGGTGGAATACGGGGCCGGATTTGTGGTTTCCCTCACACCGGAATATATTGAGGGCCGGACGCATCGGGTGAGTCCCGAAGTGACCCGCCGGCTCCATCAGGGTAATTTTTCTATCCAGGCCCACATCGATCTTCACGGATACGGCGTTGTCGACGCCCGACGGGTATTCAACGAGTTTTTGAACGAAAGTATAACAGCCGGCAAACGAGCGGTGCTGGTGATTCATGGCCGGGGACTTTCATCGCCGCAGCATCCGGTTTTGAAAACCAAAGTTTATCAGTGGCTTACAACTGCGCCCTGGCACAAGTGGGTCATTGCGTTTACCAGCGCGCGCCTGTGCGACGGCGGGGCGGGCGCCACCTATGTGCTGCTGCGACGACAGCCATTGACGAAGCGGTTCAGGAAGCGGAAGAAAAAGCCGCCGAACGTGCACGGCCAACGGCCGCCCGCCGAGCAAATGGTATGAAGCTTATATGAAACTACGCCAGAATGGCACAGTTTCTGTCTTTGATCAGGCGGGCGGCCCTTTCGCCCGAGGCGCCCGCTCGTATGAAACTACAAATTCCAGGTTCAAGGTTCAAGGTTCAAGCCTGCCCTGGCGCGACTGGTTAAAGCGGCTTAAGAAACATCAAGTAATCTGTCCTTAAAATTAATCCATTGGTATCTGATCCAGGTCTGGGCCAGGGGTTCTGGGTTCTGGGTTAAAAAGGCATTTTGCCATTTTATCACCCTCACCCGGCCTCTCCCATCAAGGGAGAGGAGACAGCTTCCCTCCCCTGGTGGGAGGGACTGAGGGAGGGGGTAAAATGAAGCAATCCTTATTAGAAAGTTTCTGTCTTTGATCAATCGGGCTGCCCTTTAGCCAGCGGCCGCCGCTCGTATGAAACTTCATCTTCAGGTTCTGGGGCTAAAGGTTTTTACCAGTTTGTGGGAGCGGCTTCCAGCCGCGAATAAAATTGGCAATGATCCGATTTTAACATCGCGGCTGGAAGCCGCTCCCACTCGATTTTTCCGACTATCGAAGGCCCACCATGAGTTTCTCGATTTGATCAAACTGGCTGCCCTTTAGCCAGCGGCCCCGGCTCGTATGAAACTACGCCAGAATGGCACAGTTTCTGTCTTTGATCAGTCGGGCTGCCCTTTAGCCCGAGGCGGCCGCTTATATGAAACTTCATTCAGTTTATTGGAATTCTGGCGATTTAATTCACCCTCACCCGGCCTCTCCCATCAAGGGAGAGGAGATTTCTTCCCTCCCCCGGCGGGAGGGACTGAGGGAGGGGATAAAATGGAGCCGATCCTTTTAAAAAGTTTCTATCTTTGATCAAACTGGCTGCCCTTTCGCCAGCGGCCGCGGCTTATGTGAAACTTCAATTGATCGAAGTCTATTTTATTTGCGATTCACCGCAGAGTTCGCTGAGAGCGCAGAGATTATTTTTTAAACTTCATTCTCCGCGTTTGGTAAGTATCAAGCTGAAATAATGGCAAGTATTTTTACCAAACAACCAAACACAACACACTAAACACCTGATAAATTCAATTAACGCTTGACAGGAAATCCAGGTAAGCTTATCATTCTTGGTTAAACTAACTTGTTGTCAAATGATCCCCACCTGGTTCATTTCTTTCCGAGGCGGGATTTTTTTTAGAAAATGTTTCAGAGCCTCAGATCAGGTTCGTTGTTCCGGCGCCCGGGCCGTCGAACTTCAGATGGGATTTTGGAACCGCTTCCGGGGATCCCGGGGATCGGACGTCGTCGAGTTTGAACCATCCGTTCGTCAACCGGTTTTTAATACAGGCATATCTTCGCTCTGCGAGGTGAATACTTAAAGAAAAGGCAGCATCACCATGAAAAGGGACATATCAACCGTCAGAAATATCGGTATCAGCGCCCATATCGATTCGGGCAAAACAACCTTAACTGAACGAATTCTTTTTTATACCCAGCGAATTCATGCCATCCACGATGTCAAGGGCAAAGACGGTATCGGAGCCACCATGGATTCCATGGAACTCGAAAAGGAACGCGGCATCACCATCGCGTCGGCGGCCACCTATTGTGAGTGGGCCGGACATGAGATCAATATCATTGACACGCCCGGCCATGTGGATTTCACCATCGAGGTCGAACGTTCCCTGCGGGTGCTGGATGGCGCCATTCTGGTGCTGTGCGCCGTGGGCGGTGTTCAGTCCCAATCCATTACCGTCGACCAGCAAATGAAACGATACAACGTGCCCTGCGTCGCCTTTGTCAATAAATGCGATCGCAGCGGTGCCAATCCGCAGCGGGTCATCAAACAGCTCAAGGATAAATTGGGACACAACGCGGTGGCCATACAGATGCCCATCGGCCTCGAGGCCGATTTTAAAGGAATTATCGATCTGGTTTCCATGAAAGCCATTTATTTCGACGGCGACAGCGGAGAGGTTCTGCGCGTGGAGGAAATACCCGCGTCCATGCGGGCGGAGGCCCGCGAAAACAGGGAAGCGCTTCTGGATTCCGTATCCGAGTTTTCCGACTCGCTGACCGATCTGATTCTGGAAGAAGCGGTCATTCCCGAGGATGTGATCGTCAAAGCCCTCCGCCGGGCAGTGCTCGCCAGGAAAATCACTCCGGTCTTCATGGGTTCCGCTTACAAGAACAAGGGAATCCAGCCGCTTCTGGACGCCGTCACCGCCTTGTTGCCCTGTCCGACGGATGTCGAAAACTATGCGCTGGACATGGAACAAGACGAGGCGATGGTGCGGCTTTCCGCAGACAGCCAGAAGCCGACCGTGGCCCTGGCTTTCAAGCTGGAAGACGGTCCATTCGGGCAATTGACGTACATCCGCGTATATCAGGGGGCGGTCGCCAAGGGCGATACCGTCATCAACGTCCGCACGGGGAAAAAAGTTAAAATCGGGCGCCTCGTACGGATGCACGCCGACCAGATGGAAGACATCAAAAGTGTACTCGCGGGGTATATCGGCGCGCTTTTCGGTGTCGACTGCGCCTCGGGCGATACCTTCACGTCCCCGGGCATCAATCTGACCATGACCTCCATGTACATCCCGGAGCCGGTGATATCGCTGGCCGTGACACCGGTGGATCATAAGTCTGAAATCAACATGTCCAAGGCCCTGGCCCGTTTCACCAAGGAAGATCCGACATTTCGCGTACATGTCAATGATGAAACCGGAGATACGATTATTTCGGGGATGGGCGAACTGCACCTCGAGGTCTATATCGAGCGCATGCTGCGGGAATACAAGGCCCAGGTAAATCCGGGAATGCCGCGGGTGGCCTATCGCGAAACCATCACCCGCCTGGCGCAGTTCGACTACATCCATAAGAAACAAACGGGTGGCGCGGGTCAATTCGGTCGCGTGGCCGGATATATGGAGCCGGTCAGCGACAGCGATTTTGTGTTCGACAACCAGGTGACCGGCGGTGCGATTCCGACCCAATACATCGCCGCCTGTGAAAAAGGTTTCCGGCGATGCCTGGCCGAGGGCCCTCTGATGGGGTTTCCCGTCACCGGCATAAAAATCGCCATAAACGACGGCGCATCCCATGCGGTGGACTCCTCGGACATGGCCTTTCAGGCTGCCGCCCGGGGCGCCTTTCTACAGGCCTACCGGAGTGCCAAACCGGTCATTCACGAACCGATCATGAAGGTCAGCGTCGAATCGCCCTCCCAGTTTCAGGGGCCGGTGATGGGCTCTTTGAACCAACGGCGGGGAATGATCGTCGGCTCCCAGGAAGAAGGCCATACGTGCGTTATCGACGCCCAGGTACCGCTGGCGGAAATGTTTGGCTATTCAACCGTGCTGAGATCCCTGACTCAGGGACAGGCCCAGTTCACCATGGAATTTGCTACCTACAAACAGGTGCCCCAGAGTGTTTCCGAAGAATTGATCAAGAAGGCGGCTGAATTGAAAAAAAACGTCGCCTAACACCGGGTCTGTCGGGGGTTGGCGGTTATGGGAGCGGGCAACGGCAAATAATTCGAATGGCGAAATCCTACAGAATCGATGGTTTGAATTCACGATCCGGAAACAAGGGAACGATCCTTTCCCGGGGATGGAATTCCAATTCCCGGAAGATTACTCTCAGCTTCGATACAGGCGACATTGACAACCTTCATCCGGAAGGCCGTGATCCTTCATGGCAGAAGCCGGCTGCAAATCGGCCGGGCGATGAAAACACCCCGCGGGGTCTTCAAAATCCGGCTGAAGTTATCCATATCAAGGAAAGGTATTTTACCATGCTCAAAAATGACCTCATATTGCGCAACCCCCTGCGGGTTTTGGGCAGTGAGAATGACGATATTCTGAGTGCCGGCGAATTCGGCGCCGTGCTGGCTCGCGCCGGTGTGGGCAAAACGGCTTTTTTGGTCCAGCTTTCATTAAACGCCATGTTGCGCGGCAAGAATGTACTGCACATCAGCCTCATCGATCCGGTCAACAAGGTCAGTCTGTGGTACAAGGAGGTATTCAATCTCATCGCGGATCAATATAAAGTTCATCAGATCGATCAACTCTGGGATTCCCTGCTGCCGCACCGGTTTATCATGACATTCCGGGTGGAGGGCTTCAGTGTCCCCAAACTCGAAGAAAGACTGGCGGATTTAACCGAGCAGCATATTTTCACCCCGGATATGATTATTGTGGACGGGTTTCCGTTTGATGAATCCATCCGCCGGCCCCTGACGGAATTTAAGGATCTGGCCGCAAGCCATGGCATGCCCGCCTGGTTCACGGTGCGCACCCACCGGCATGAGGAGCCCGGACCTGACGGACTGCCTTTGCAACTGGCCGAGATTTCCGACCTGTTCGAGATCGCCCTTGAGCTGCAGCCGGAGGGAAAGGAAATTCATGTAAACGCTCTCAAGGGCCGGGAGCAGTTTTCAGAGCAACTCGAACTGCGCCTGGACCCGGCGACCATGCTGCTGAAAAACGAACTGTAGGATCCAGGGCCCCGACCGGCCGCCGGAGTGATTCCGGCAGGCGAATATCAGACAGAACATTAACAAAGGGTTTGCAAGAGACTGTTGTGCTTGCAAACCTTTTTTATTAGTCCGAGACGATAAATTCAAGGAGGACCACCCGTTTAATCTTTTCACTTTGTTTAATTTGACATTTTATAAAGAAATTGGATATCAGCCCGCGGGCCGTCGCCCCGTTGCCGTTTCCAAATCTGGGATTCTTTCTTATTAAAGAGCAGCTCTATATCGCGGGGGGCAGCACACTAGACGCCTGCATGCTTTATGTGAAATAACATTCACTTTTGATCGACGCATATATGATTCAGCACATTAAAAAAGGCCCGCAAGTAATTGAAATTACTTTTGGGCCTTTATTTTTAAAGTGGAGGCGGCATCCGGATTTGAACCGGAGAATAGCGGTTTTGCAGACCGCTGCCTTACCACTTGGCTATGCCGCCAAAAAAAAATGGAGCGGGAAACGGGATTTGAACCCGCGACTTCGACCTTGGCAAGGTCGCACTCTACCACTGAGTTATTCCCGCTCAATTAAAGTGTACTATTTAGCCATTTAAAATCGGTCTGTCAACAGAAAAGCTTGCTTGAAACGATAAAAATTATATCACGGGTCAAGACGTTTTTTTAAGCAAGCCGCTCCATGAACAAGCAATCGCAACTCCCCGATACGTGCTCACTCATCGAGCGTTTTATCTCCGTATTTTAGATACTTGCGGAATTTGAAAAAATAGTCGGCACCGGACCAGAGGGTGAAAGCCAGCGCACCCCATAGAAAAAAGAGGCCCACAGGATGTGGTTTCAGGCCCCAAAACGGATAATGAATCAGCAGCGGTATGGCCGCGGCGATTTGAAAGCCGGTTTTGTACTTCCCCAGGTTGGACGCCGATAGGTCTTCTCCCCGTTCCGCAATGATATTGCGCAGTCCCGTTACCGCGATTTCCCGGCCGACGATGATGCAAACAATCCAGGCGGGAACCCACCCCAGGGAAGTCAGCATGATGAAAGCCGACGACACCAGCAGTTTGTCGGCCACCGGGTCCATGACTTTGCCCATGGTGGAAACCAGTCCCATTCGTCTAGCGAGATACCCGTCCAGGTAATCGGTGATGGCGGCGGCGCTGAAAAGAATCGCGGCCACCCAGGTGCACATCCGGTTTGGAAACAGCATCAAGATCACGATTATCGGTACCGCGATAATGCGAAACAAGGTCAAGGTATTGGGATGTTTAAAAATTTAAGTCCACCTGTCCTGTTGATCATGTATATTCTATTACCCGCTGATCCTGTTCATCGAGGTGCTCCAACAGGGATTGCACCGATTGGTGGAACACGGGATGGATGATATGCGAATCTATATCACACATGGGCTTCAATACAAAGCGCCTTTTGTGCATCCGGGGATGGGGAATCACCAGATCCGATCGATCCATTACCACGGCATCATATAATAGGATATCCATGTCGAGCACTCTCGGCCCGAACCGAACCGTATCCCTTTTTCGGCCGGCATCCTGCTCGATGGATTTCAGCGTTTTCAGCAGTGACTGCGGATCCAGCGAGGTTTCGATCTTGATGACATAATTTACGAACCAATCCTGATCTTTATAATCGACCGGCTCCGTTCGGTAGATCTGAGACTGATCGATCAGGCGGCAGGCGCCGCAGCATGTCAGGGCCAGAACTCCTTTGTGGCAGTTTTCAAGTCGGGCGCCCAGATTGGATCCGACGCTGATATAAGCGGTGTGTGATGTCACCGTCTACGACTTCCAGGCATCTTGGCGCATTTGGGCGCAATAAATGATGCGCGCATCGCCCTCGAGGTATATATCCTCCAAGACACCGTTTTCATTATTGAAATAAATCACGAGATCTTCGCCGCCGCGCGTGGTGAGATGGACCGGCGAATTCCAGTGCAGCTTGCTCGAAGCCACCAGCGCCGCGGCGATGGAGCCGGTGCCGCATGCCAATGTTTCGGCTTCCACCCCGCGTTCGTAGGTGCGAATGGCCAGGTGGCCCGGTTTGAGCACACAGATGAAATTGACATTGGTGCCGGCCGGTGCGAACGCCTCGTGAAACCGGATTTCCCTGCCGATGTTGAAGACATCGAGGTCTTCCACGGATTGTCTCATAATCACCACGTGTGGCACACCGGTATTGACACTGCAGATCGAGAGGGTGCCGCTTTTCAGTTCAATGGGGAAATCAAGTCGCAGATCGGCCGGGTTGGGCATGTTGACCTTTGCCCGATCATCTTTGACCTGCCCCTTCACAATACCCACGTCCGTTTCAAAAGACATGTTCTCGGCGGCGATCCCGTTCTCAAAAGCGAAGCGGGCGGCACAACGGGCTCCATTGCCGCACATTTCGGCACGGCTGCCGTCCGAATTATAAAATCGCCATTTGAAGTCCACCTTGTCCGAGGGTTCGATCAGAATGAATCCATCGGCGCCCACGGACATTTTCCGGCGGCAAATCCGGCTGATAAATCCCGGGAGGTCGTTTTCTTCGACGACTCTCTTGCGATTGTCGACGACGATAAAATCATTGCCGCTGCCGCTCATTTTGTAAAATTCGATCGGTTCCATGACTTTCAGTTCCGCTGTAAATGGTTATTGAAAATGAGGCTCGAGGTGTCAGGGTTCAGGTGTCAGGGTTCAGGTGTCAGGGTTCCTGAAACCATCTTGGAACCTGTGGTGTGACTGACACCTGAAACCTGACACCTGAAACCATCTTGGCACCTGTGGTGTGACTGACACCTGAAACCTGACACCTGAAACCATCTTGCTCTATGGATTCCATCGACAAAACGCCCGGTAAAATAGTCCCGCACATTTAAACCGACAGCTCACGACTTCATAAAGTAAGGTATGGATTCTCCCCGGATCAAATCCTCGTAAGTTTCCCGCGCCCTGATGACATCAAAGCGGTCATCCTTCACCATGACTTCGGCTACCCGCGGGCGGGAACAGTAGTTGGAGGACATGACATATCCGTAAGCGCCCGCACTCATCACCGCCAGCAAATCACCGCTCTGCATGTCGGCGAGGCTGCGGTCGACGGCCAGAAAGTCGCTGCTTTCACATATCGGTCCCACGACATCGGCCACGACCCGATCTCCCTGGGATTTTTTGACCGGCTCGATGGCGTGAAATGCACCATACAAGGCCGGCCGCATCAAATCATTCATACCGGCGTCGACGATCATGAAATTTTTTACCTCCCCGGATTTGCGGTAAAGGACCTGGGTGACCAGAATGCCTGCATTTCCGACCAGGACCCGGCCGGGCTCCAGGATCAGTTTCAGTTCCCTGCCATTGAGCTGTTCGGCGATGACGGCCGCATATTCCCCAAGCGGTGGCGGACTTTCATCGGCATAGGTGATGCCGAGACCGCCGCCCATGTCCACATACTTGATTTCGATGTCGATCTTCTTCAATTCGTCGATCAGGGCAATGAGGCTTTTCAACGCCGCCGCGAAGGGTTTGGTGTCGGTTATCTGGGATCCGATATGGCAGTCGATCCCGATGATATCCACATTTTCAAGACCGGCGGCCATCTGGTAACTTTCGATTGCGGTTTCCATGTTGATACCGAATTTGTTTTTCTTCAGACCGGTGGAAATGTACGGATGGGTCTGGGGATCGACATTTGGGTTGACGCGGATGGCAACAGGCGCCCGCTTCCCTGATTGGCCGGCCCGTCGGTCTATCAATTCCAGTTCGACGGGGGATTCGGCGTTGAACATCAGAATCCCGGTTTCGAGGGCGTAATCGATCTCGTCGATTCGTTTTCCCACGCCGGAATAAACGATGCGGTCCGGAGAAAAGCCGGCCTTCAGGCCCCGGTAAAGCTCTCCGCCGGATACAATGTCCAGGCCGCAGCCCAAATCAGCGAACAGTTTCATGACCGTCAGGTTCGTATTCGCCTTGGCTGAAAAACAGATCAGCTTGTCAAGCCTTTCGAAAGCCGCGTCGAAGGCCTCGAAGTGGCGTTTCAAGGTTGCATGGCTGTATAAATAAAAGGGGGTGCCGACTGCAGCCGCAATTTCCGGTATCGGAACGCCCTCACAGAAAAATACGTTTTCACGATAATAGAAATGGTGCATATATCACCTGTCACTGTTTTTGAACTTTACGGGTTCATCAATGGGTAAAATCAACCACATTCGAATCCTTTCCGGGGATGCCGTCCTCATCATAGGCCCGGACTTTATAAACATAGCGGTAGCCGCGTTCGAGATCGCGGGTAAACACCACCGCCGTATCCGGTTGCGCGGCGCCGCGGTGCCTGACCAGGACATCGCCGACCAATTCAAAATGAAGCGGGCAATTCGGACATTCGGCACCGATGGTCAAATCTTTGGCCTGGTAAATGAAAAACCCGCTCACCGGATATCGGGCCGCTTCGCTGGTCCGGGGGATTGTCCAGCTCAGCTTGACGATATTGTCACTGATGATGTAGGTCAGGTCCGTGACCCGGGGAGCTCTTTTCCCGCTGGGGGGCTGGGGCATCGCCTTCTTGCCGCATCCGGTCCACACCGCTGCCGCTACCATCGCGGTGACGGCGGCCAGCAGGATGACGGCGGCGGCCCCCATGTTTGCTGTATGAGTCCGTTGAGAATGAGGTTTTTGCATTTTATGGCAGGGCATCTTTTTTTCGATCGAGCCATTTCTCGGCGGCTGAGATGGCCTTTTCGACCATTTTTCCGGCGGTTCCGCCCCAGGATGTCCGTTGATCGATCATTCGGCGCGGCGCCAGCCGGGCATAAATATCATCATCGATATGCGCTGAAAACGTTCGAAGCTGTTCGAGGGTCAGCTCATGGAGTTCTTTGCCGGCATCCTGGGCGAAACGGACGGCCTCGCCCACCAGGCGATGGGCTTCCCGAAAGGGAACGCCGCAGCCCGCCAGATAATCGGCCATGTCCGTGGCATCCAGAAACCCGCTGGAGGCCGCCCGCTGCATATTCTCCTTTTTGAACCGGATTTCCGGCAGCATCTGGGTGTAGATTTCAATGCAGCTTTGCAGGGTGTCCACCGCGGTAAACAGGGGCGGTTTGTCTTCCTGCATGTCACGGTTGTAGGAAAGCGGCAGGGATTTCATGATGGTCAGCAGGGTGGTCAGCGCACCGACGACGACACCGGTCTTGCCCCGCACCAGCTCGGGAACATCCGGATTTTTCTTCTGCGGCATGATGCTGCTGCCCGTCGCGAACGCATCCGGCAACTCGACATAATTGAACTCGAGAGAGGACCACAGGATCAGCTCTTCGGACAAACGGCTCAAGTGGATCATGCATATGGACGCCGCCGATAGAAATTCGATGATGAAATCCCGGTCGGAGACGGCATCGATACTGTTGGCGGATATGGCATCAAAGCCGAGAAGCCCGGCTGTATATTCCCGATCGATGGGATAGGTGGTGCCGGCCAGCGCCGCTGATCCCAGCGGCATCACGTTGGTTCGCGCCAGGCCGTCTTCCAGCCGTGCCAGATCCCGGGCGAACATCTCGTAATAGGCCATCAGATGGTGCGCCAGCAAGATCGGCTGGGCCCGCTGGGTATGGGTATAACCCGGCAATATCGTATCCAGATGTTCTTTCGCCAGGGCCACCAGCACCCGCTGCAGCCTGTAAAGCAGCTGAATGCTGCGGCCGATCTCCTCCCGCAGATACATTCTGACATCCAGTGCCACCTGGTCGTTGCGACTCCGGGCGGTATGCAGCTTCTGGGCAACCGGACCGACGATGTCGACCAGCCGCGATTCAATGTGCATGTGGATGTCCTCGAGGCTGTCATCGAACCGAAAGCGGCCCACTTCGATTTCGGCCTTGATTTCTTCAAGACCCCTGACCAATTCCCGGGCTTCGTCATCGCTGATGATCGCTACCTTGGCGAGCATTTTACAATGGGCGATACTGCCCTGGATATCATAGGCATACAGGCGCCGATCCACCTGGATCGAGGAGGTAAAAGCTTCGACGATCCGGGCCGTTTTCTGCGAGAATCTGCCTTGCCAGAGCTTTTCAGTCTTCATTCAGGCACAGTCCTTCAACAGTTCATCCAGGCAGTCGATCAAGGCGTCGATGGATTCTTTTTCAATGGTCAACGGCGGTATGAAGCGCAGGATATTTTCCTGGATGCAGTTGATTAAAAATCCCCGCTGCAGACACTTTTCGACCAATACTTGCCCCTTGAAATCCAACTTCATGCCGAGGAGCAGACCGAGACCGCGAACATCGCGGACACAGGCATGATGTTCTTTTAAGTCCGACAGCCGCTGCCTGAAATATAGCCCGGTTTCACGCCCCTGGTCGATAATGCCCTCCTCCACCAACAGGTTGCAAACTTCGACGGCAACCGCGGTGACCAGCGGCGTCCCGCCGAATGTCGATGCATGCGCCCCGGCGCCGAAGGCCTCAGCCACGTGCTCCCGTGCCAGCATGGCGCCGATGGGCAGTCCATTGGCCAGGGCTTTGGCAAGGGTCATGATATCCGGCTCGACGCCGAAATGCGTGTGGGCAAACAACCGGCCCGTACGGCCCATCCCGGTTTGGATTTCGTCAAAAATCAGCAAAGATCCGTTTTCATCGCAAATTCGGCGGACCGCCGTCAAATAGTCCGCATCCGGGCAGCAGACGCCGCCCTCGCCCTGAATCGGTTCGATCAACACCGCACAATGATCCGGCCCTATCTTGGCTTGCAGCGCTCCAGGATCATTGAACGGCACGAAATCGAACCCTTCAAGAACGGGCGCGAATCCCTTTTTGATCTTATCCTGGCCGGTGGCTGAAAGCGTCGCCATGGTTCGGCCATGAAATGATTGTTCCATGGCGATAATTCTGACCCGCCGATTCTCGCCCCGGTCGTAAAAATATTTACGGGCCAGCTTGATGGCCGCCTCATTGGCTTCGGCCCCGCTGTTGCAGAAAAAGACCTTGTCGGCGAAGCTGTTGGCCACCAGCCGATCGGCCAGTTCGACCTGGGGACCGGTGTAATAAAGATTGGATACGTGCCACAGGGTGCGGGCCTGGGCGGATAACGCCTCGATGAGCCGGGGATGGGAATGTCCCAGGTTGCACACGGCGATTCCGGCCACGAAATCCCGGTAGCTCCGGCCGTCGGTGTCATACAGGGTGCAGCCGCAGCCTTTCGACAGCACGACCGGAAATCTTTTATACGTGTTGGCGATTACCTGATCCGCTTTCTTCATGATGTCTGCCGTCATTGTCTACTCCTCCATGAGGAAAATCAAACCCCAAGACCCGGATATGAGCAGGGCTTGATAAGATATTTTATCCACCTGTCCTTAAAATTCGAAATACGAAAATCAAAAACGGCAAAACCTTTTCATCACGAAAACACGAAATTCTATTTCTTCTTTCGTGCTTTCGTGATCAATCTTTTTTTTGGTTCCGGCTCGGCCGGGTTAGGGTTTGGAGTTCTAATTTCAGTCATCGGGCTTTGTTGCGAATTTCTCAATTCCGGGTTTCTAGATACTTTGTCAAGCATTAACTTGCGGAATCGACGGCTATAAGATATAGCGGCTCAAGTCCTCATCGTTCTTGATTTCTTTTAATTTATCTTCCACATACGCCTTGTCGATAACGACCCGGCAGGCTTTCATGTCCGGAGCGTCAAACAGAATGTCCTCCAGCAACCGCTCCATGAGCGTGTGCAGCCGGCGGGCGCCGATATTTTCGGTGCGGTCGTTGACTTCTTGAGCCATCCGGGCGATTTCGGACACAGCATCGTCTTCAAAGACGACGTCGACATTTTCGGTTCTCAGCAGGGCTATATACTGGAGCAACAGGGCGTTTCTGGGTTCGGTCAGAATTCGGACAAACTCCGCCTGCCCCAGCGAATCCAGTTCGACGCGTATCGGAAATCGTCCCTGCAGCTCCGGGATGAGATCCGACGGTTTGACCATGTGAAAAGCGCCGGATCCGATAAACAGGATATGGTCCGTTTTGACCGGTCCATATTTGGTGGTAACGGTACTGCCTTCCACAATCGGCAAAAGGTCCCGCTGCACGCCCTCCCTCGATACATCCGGCCCATGGGAAGCATCCTTGCCGGCGATCTTGTCGATTTCGTCGAGAAATATGATGCCTGACTGCTCGACCCGGGTGATGGCATCCTTGATGACCTGGTCCATATCCACCAGGTCCTGAGCCTCTTCCTGGGCCAGTATCTTCAATGCTTCAGCCACTTTCATTCGGCGGCGCTTGGTCCCCTTGGGAAGCAGTCCGCCAAGCATATCCTTGAAATTGATCCCCATTTCCTCCATGCCGACATTCGAAAAGATTTCCACCATCGGCATGCTTCGGTCTGCAACGTCGAGATCGATGAAGCGGTTGTCGAGTTTGCCCTTGCGCAGCATGCTGCGCAGTTTTTCCCGGGTGGATGAGGATTCGTCCCCGCCGGCCGGCACCAGCTCAAAATGGGGTTCCTTGCCGTCCTCGGGTCGGGGCGCCGGCGGGTTGCCCGATTTGGGGAGTAAAAGATCCAGCATTCTTTCTTCGGCGATCTGTTGGGCTTTGTCCTGGACCTCTTCCTGGGCGCGGATTTTGAAAGTGCTGACGGTGAGTTCCACCAGATCCCTCACCATGGATTCCACATCCCGGCCGACGTACCCGACTTCGGTGAACTTGGAGGCTTCGACTTTGCTGAAAGGCGAATCGGTGAGCCGGGAAAGCCGGCGCGCGATTTCGGTCTTGCCCACACCGGTGGGTCCGATCAGGATAATGTTTTTGGGCGCAATTTCATCGCGAAGGTCCTCGGGGACCTGCTGCCGCCGCCATCTGTTCCTCAGCGCGACGGCCACGGAACGCTTGGCATTCCGCTGCCCGATAATATATTTGTCCAGTTCCTTGACAATTTCCGATGGTTTCAGATCGCTCATGGGGTACCCTGTTTCTCATCAATTTAATGAATTCGTATTAATGAATTCGTGAAAAGTCGAATTCATCATGGGTTTGGGAATTCGTGTTTGGTGTTTCGTGTTTGGTGTTTCGTGTTTGGCGTTTAGTAAATAGTCCCTGTCATCATATCAGGCTCTTAGATCCCTAAACACTAAATACCAAAATCGAAACACCCTCGTAAAAAGACCACTTTTTAACTTTTTACGTGATTGTCAAAATTTAAGTCATCCAAAAAGCGACAAGTTATTACATTTCTTCGATAGTAACGGATTCATTGGTATAAATACAGAGGGAAGCGGCGATCTTCATTGATTGTTCCACGATTTGCCGGGCGTTCAAATCGGCGTGTTCCATCAACGCCCTGGCCGCCGCTTGGGCCGCGACCCCGCCGGATCCGATCGCCACCAGGCCCACATCCGGCTCAATCACATCTCCGTTGCCCGAAATCAGGTAGATGCTTTCCTCGTCGACGGCAATCATCATCGCCTCCAGGCGTCTGAGGTATTTATCCGTGCGCCAGTCCCGGGCCAGTTCCACCGCCGAACGGGTCAGGTTGCCGTTGTAGCGTTCGAGCTTCTGTTCCAGCCGATCGGAAAGGTTGAGGGCATCGGCGGTGGCCCCCGCAAAACCCACGATGATTTTATTGTTGTATATCCGCCTCACCTTTTTGGCATGGTGTTTGACTACCGTGTTATTCAGCGTCACCTGACCGTCTCCGGCGACGGCGGTTCGGCCGTTGTGTCGCACCGCGAGTATCGTCGTTCCATGAAAATTCATTCTTATCACCCGAGTCCTAACCCGGACAAGCCGGAACCCAAAAGTCTGCTACCTTCGCCGGAAGCCGAAGGCTTGGGGGTCAAGGACGCAAGGGTTCCAGGATTCAAGTGAAAAGACCATTGACAGCTTTCCTTGAACCCTTGACCCCTGGACCCCCTGAATCCTTGTTTATCAAACCAAAGCCTTCGCTCTATAGGCGAGGCATTTCTTCCCATTCCCAATGAGGATATCAAATTCTGCTACTTCCGGGGATGCGCGCTGTCATAGGTTGCCATCAGGCGATCGATGCTCACATGGGTATACTTTTGGGTGGTGGAAAGACTTTTGTGCCCCAAAAGTTCCTGCACCGCTCTCAAATCTGCACCGGCATCCAGCATATGGGTTGCAAACGTGTGTCGCAACGTATGGGGCGAGGCGGCGGTCAGGAGCCCGCAGGAGCGAATCAGCTTGTCCAAAATGCGGCCGACCGATCGGGCACTCAGCCTTCCCCTGTTTTTGTTCAGTAAAAGCGGCTGGTTGAAATCCGTAGCGATTTTCCACTCCTTTTTCAAACGCTCACGATAGGTGCATATGGCCGCCACCGCCTTGCGGCCGATCGGAACAACGCGTTCCCGGCCGCCCTTTCCCAGGACCCGGATGACGGCGCTGTTTAAATCCACACCGCCATTGTCCAGCCCGACGAGTTCCGACACCCGTATACCGCTGGTGTACAGCAATTCGAAAACCGCACGATTTCTGGCATCCAGGATGGAATCGGCCGGGATGGAATCCAGCAGCCGAAACATGTCATCGACGGGAAGGTAGGCGGGAATGGCATTTTCCTGTTTCGGGGTGAGAATGGAATCGGCCGGATTGATCTCTATGAGCCCCCTTTTGACGAGAAAACGGAAAAACGACCGTACCGCGGAAAGCTTGCGCGCGATGGTGGACTTTTTGTTGCGTTTATGCAGATATCCCAGATAACCCCGGATGCGGATGCCGTCGACCGCATCGACGGTCACGGCCTCCTTGTTTGGGCCGGACGCGCCATCGGCCAGATAGCCTGAAAACTCCTCCAGATCGTTGCGGTAACCGCGGCAGGTATTTTCGGCATATCCTTTTTCTGTCTCCAGGGACTCAATAAAATCACCGATCGATTTTTCCACCGAAGCCCGCTTCATCGTGAAAATTCCATTTGATTACCGGCGGATGTGGCGTCCGTTTCCGGGCTCAAAAGCATCCGGGTTCAGGCGGCCGCGCGTTTCGACTTTTTCTTCAGTCTGGAAATGCGCCGTTTGTAGATCGTGGCCATTTTCTTGTCCTTGGCCTCGATGGCGGCCTGGCGCTGGGTCTTGAACTCCTTGATTTTCCTTTTCAGTTCCCTGAGAGAAACACTCTTTTTTTTCCCGGTTTCATCTACGATGCCCCTCGCTTTTTTGACTTCGGCAATCAATTCATCCTTTTTCATGCCGTGCACACCGACGATTTCGGGGATTGCCTTGGCGATATCCCGCAGTTCGGTTACCGTCATTTTCTCCAGGGGTTTTTCCTTGGTTTCACTTTTTGCAGCGCTCATAGCCCGTCCGCTCTCCTTTCCGATTACGTTAAATTAAGAAATCTGATTTATTAACTATTTTTATCGCGTGTGTCAATATCTAAAAAAAAACACCACCGACCAACCCGCTCAGGAGCGTTCGGCCGGGTTGGGTCAGTCCTTTTTGTCCGTGTTGCCTAGAAACAGCTTGAAAAGCTCGATCGGGATCGGAAAAATAGTGGTGGAATTGCTTTCCGTGGCCATTTCGCTCATGGTCTGCAGATATCGAAGCTGCAGCGCCGTGGGATGTTTTTCAATGATTTCGCTGGCATCCGCGAGTTTGCTGGCGGCCTGGAATTCACCTTCGGCATTGATCACCTTGGCCCGTCGTTCCCGCTCGGCTTCCGCCTGTCTGGCCATGGCCCGCTGCATCTCCTGAGGCAGATCGATATGCTTGAGTTCCACGGTGGCCACTTTGATCCCCCAGGGATCGGTGTGGGTATCGAGGATTTCCTGCAGTTCCGCGTTTATCTTTTCTCTTTCCGACAGCAGTTCATCGAGTTCGGCCTGGCCGCAGACGCTTCTCAAGGTGGTCTGGGCCAGCTGTGACATCGCATAGGTGTAATTTTCCACTTCGACAATCGCCTTGGTGGGATCGATCACCCGGAAATAAATAACCGCATTCACCTTGACGGACACGTTGTCACGTGTGATCACATCCTGGGGATCCACATCCATCACCACCAGACGTAAGCTCACCTTGACCATTTTGTCAACCACCGGAAACAGGATAATGAGCCCCGGCCCCTTGGCTTTTATCACGCGTCCGAGCCTGAAAATCACACCGCGTTCGTATTCATTTAAAATACGAATGGCTGCCGACAGGAAAAAGACTACAAGCACAACAATGCCAACCGGAGTAATCAAGCCCATGGTTTCCCCCTCAATTTAGATAAATTATAATTTCTTGGTGCATTCGGCGGCAGATATCCTCCCCCAATGTCCAATGCCGATACCGGCTGCTGGAATACTGGATACTGGTTGAGCTCAAAAATAATTAATGGATCGTTATGCCTTGGGGAAAAAGCCCCAAACGCGCTAACGCTTTTTTGCGTGGCCGGCGTTCCGATTTTCCAATATTCCAACATTCATTGCAGCCGATGGGAAAAGTTGCCACCATATATGATGCGCAGCGGGCCGATTCGGGTTCGTCCCGGGTCAAGCGCGGCCGACGGCCTGCCGATCCACCGATACCACTTCCAGCGTTAAATTATCATCCACCCGCGTGACCCGCACTCTGACGCCTTCTTCGATCGACTCCAGGGAGCGGGCTCTCCACAGTTCACCGTGCACGAATACCTTGCCTTCAGGTGTCAGCGCCTTTTTCACGACACCGATTTCGCCTATCAGCGCCGGGGAGCCGGTCCTTGGCTTGGACATTTGAGCCCGGAATACCAGGCCGGCGACCGCCACGAAAAAGGCGGAAATCAGAATGATCGTCGGCAATATAACCTCCAGCGACAGCCGCATCCCAGGCGTGCTGCCCCTAAACAACATGAGAGAACCCAACAGGAGGGAGACGACCCCGGCGACGCTCAAAAGCCCGTAGCTGGTGATCTTCATTTCCATGATAAAGAAAATAATGGCCAGCACGATCAGCAGGATTCCGGCATAGTTGACCGACAGGGTCTGCATCGCGAAAAATGCCAGGATCAGAGCGATTGCCCCGATCACTCCCGGGAAAATGGCGCCCGGATGAGAAAATTCAAAATAAAGCCCGGCGAGCCCGATCATCATGAGAATGTAGGCGATATTGGGATTGCTGATGGTCTTCAGAATCTTGGTGCGCAGGGTTTCTTCGATATAGACCTTTTTGACATCATCGAGGTGTAAAACCCCCAGGCCCTTGACTTCGCGACCGTTGAGCTTTTTTATCAGATCATCGACATCCGTGGCGATCAGATCGATGATATGTTTTTTCAGCGCCTCGGTTTCGGTCACCGAGACGCTCTCGCGGATCGCATCTTCCACCCATTGCGCATTCCGGCCGCGCTTTTCAGCGACGCTTTTGGCCTGGGCCACCATGTCGTTGACAATCTTTGCCGACATCGTGTCGTCGATCTCCTGGCCGCCGGCGCCTACCGGATGGGCGGCGCCGATATTGGTTCCCGGTGCCATGGCGGCGACATCCGCGGCCATGGTGATCATCACTCCGGCCGATGCCGCCCGGGCCCCGCTGGGGGCCACATACACCACCACGGGAATCCGGCTGGCCAGAATGCTCTGGACGATGAGGCGCATGGATTCAGCCAGGCCGCCGGGGGTATCCAGTTCTATAATGACGCAGGCCGCATCGTTTTCAGCCGCCGTCTGCAGGCCGCCTTTTATGAAATCGGCCGTCCCCGGGCTGATGGCGTCGGCAACCTGGATGATGTCGACCTCACGTTGCGCGGCGAAGCCCAAAGCGGCACCGGCTGAAAAAACCAGGACAAAAGACGCCAGGAACAGTTTATTCTTCATCGGTGAATTCCTTCATCAGCAATTTCATATCCTCCCAGACCTCGCGCTTTTTATCGGGATTGCGCAAAAGATAGGCGGGATGATAGGTGGGCATCACCTTTATTCCTTTATAATCATGGAACCTTCCCCTGAGCCGCGAGATGGAAGCCGTGGTGCTCAGCAAGGTCTGGGCCGCGATGCTGCCCAGAGCGACGATAAAATCGGGCTTTATGGCAGCGATCTGACGTTCCACAAACGGGAAACAGGCTTCGATTTCATCCGGTTCCGGGTTGCGGTTTGCTGGAGGACGACATTTGATGATGTTGCAGATATACACCTGGCTGCGGGCAAACTTCATGGCCTCGATGATCCGGGTCAAAAGCTGTCCGGCGGCACCCACAAAGGGCTTGCCCTGCCGGTCTTCTTCAAAACCGGGGCCTTCACCGACGAACACCAGCCTGGCTGCCGAAGGCCCGTCCCCGAAAACGATGGTGTTCCGCCCCCCGGCCAGTTTACAGCGCCGGCACTCGTTCAGATCCTCGCGGATGAATTCCAGGGATTCGGGGTTGGGTGCAGACGGCGGCCCCTTCCCCCACTTTTCCAGTTTAGCCAGCGATTCCGGGGAACAATCGAATCCCCGGTGTCCGCGGGCCGACAGAAATCGGATCGTGGTATCGATCTCGGCAAGTGCCTGAACCAGTGCTGCCTTGTCAATCATTTTTCGGTGGATGAATTCCGCTTCAGGGTTCATGGGCCGGAGACCGCCCGGAAGCGGTCGGAATCAGGGTGCGGTGCTAAAAACACCTCACATACTGCCCGGAAGAAGGCTTTCCACACAATATCCATTCCTGCAAATTGTGTCAAGCAGTGGGTGTCTTGCATTTTCGCCACCCGGCCGGCGGTGCATCCCGTCCATGGATTCGAAAATCAGACAATTGAAATCCTTGGAACGGATTTCTTATCCACCCCGTTTATTGCGGCCGGATTTTAGCCGCAATCCAGGAAGTTTGCCATGTGGCTGGAATCCGGCGAAACCAGGTCGGAGTGACGTATGGGTATTGCCAATGAAGTGTCATATAAGCCGGGGCCGCTGGCGAAAGGGCAGCCAGTTTGATCAATAAAGAAACTTTTTAAAAGGATCGGCTCCATCTTACCCCCTCCCTCAGTCCCTCCCGCCGGGGGAGGGAAGAAATCTCCTCTCCCTTGACGGGAGAGGCCGGGTGAGGGTGATAAAATGGTAAAATGCCTTTTTAACCCAGAACCTTGAACCTGGAATTTGAAGTTTCATACAAGCGGCCGCCCTATGTATCGAAATGATTGAAGGTCTGAAATCCTCCCTCCCGGCACAAGTGATCGCGTTTGGCCTCGTTGACGTCGGCTTCCACCATTTCGGCCACCAATTGTTCAAAAGATATGCGCGGTCTCCAGCCCAGCTTCTGGCGGGCCTTGTCGGCATTGCCCAGCAAATCCTCAACTTCGGTAGGCCGAAAGTAGCGCGGATCCACGGCAACCAGAATCCGTCCGGTGTCGGTGTCGATGCCCTTTTCGGCAACTCCGCCGCCTTCCCAGCGAATGGTTATATCGAGGTGGCGGGCGGCGGTTTCGATAAACTCCCGGACGGAATAATGTTCTCCGGTGGCGATGACAAAGTCATCGGGTTTATCCTGCTGAAGCATCAGCCATTGCATTTCCACATAATCTCTGGCGTGTCCCCAGTCCCTTTTGGCATCCAGATTGCCGATATAAAGCGCCTCGGAAAAACCGGTTTTGATGCGCGCCAACGCCCGGGTAATCTTACGGGTGACAAAGGTTTCGCCGCGAAGGGGTGACTCA
The DNA here is from genome assembly GCA_963774425.1 of uncultured delta proteobacterium. Lineage (GTDB taxonomy): Bacteria > Desulfobacterota > Desulfobacteria > Desulfobacterales > JAFDCJ01 > JAFDCJ01. The sequence goes on from CAVZEZ010000004.1 coordinate 258,459, forward strand.
TGGTTGAAAAGAATTCCGTTGCAGGCGTAGATACCATAAGCCTCGCGATAATTGATGGTAATCCAGTAAGCGTAGAGTTTGGCTGCGCCATAGGGGGATCGGGGGTAAAAAGGGGTGGTTTCCTTTTGGGGAACTTCCTGAACTTTTCCATACAATTCGGAAGTCGAAGCCTGGTAAAACCGGGTCTTTTTTTCGAGCTTTAGAATTCTGATCGCTTCCAGAATGCGCAGAGTTCCCAGGGCGTCAACATTGGCCGTGTATTCCGGGGTCTCGAAGGAAACCTTGACATGACTCTGGGCCGCCAGGTTGTAGATTTCATCGGGCTGGGTTTCCTGGATGATGCGGATCAGGTTGGTTGAATCCGTGAGATCTCCGTAATGCATGTAAAATCGCACATCCCGCTCGTGCGGGTCGCGATAAAGGTGATCGACCCGGGCGGTATTGAACGAAGACGCCCGGCGCTTGATGCCATGTACCTCGTAACCTTTTTCCAGCAGAAATTCGGACAGATAGGCGCCATCCTGCCCGGTGATGCCTGTTATCAACGCACGCTTCATGAATTCACCCTCGCTTGGAATTGAACTTTAAACCTGAAATTCCCCGTTCATGGAGCATAAGTCCGTGAAAATCGATTGCAAAAATGCCCCGCCGGGTATTTCAAATGATAATGAAACATATTAACACAAACTCGCGGCAGGTGGCAACTACCTTTCGATTTTCCTAAATATTCTTGATATTTAACACCCCATGGGGTCCGATGTCATCTTTCGCCGGCAGAGTTACTCGACAACATATTCAATAAAAAGAATCGCCGTATTGACCTCGATGGTTCTTGTTTTTTGGGCTCTTCTGCCATATCAACTTTGGCTCGATAAAATTTGGAAACAAGGCCTTATCACTTCAGGCTGCTTGGAATTTAGCCCGATTGCTCCGGCTTTTGTATTTGACAGATGGAACGAAAAATGTTGTATTAGATAAAACAAGAATCATGAAAAATGGGACCAACCCCCCCCAAAATGCCCACTTATTCGAGCAAGGTTGAAATAAGCGGCTTAAGCCGGACAGAGCTTACAGCCTATCTCACCATTTTAGATCACGCCCCGCTTAACGGTTCACCGCTCAGCCGGAGGTCCGGCATTACCTGGGCCAACGCTTATGATGCGTTGCGCGCCTTGCAGCTTAAGGTTTATGTCGCTAAGAACGAGGTAGGGACTGTACATTTCTTTGCCGCCCGAAGCGTTTATAACACGGCTTAAGGTTTTGCATTAACGTTTTATAACGCTGGTAACGCGGATTCGAACCCCGCTGGGATCACCATAAATGTCAAAGGGTTGGCTTTTAGGCCTTTCCCTTTTTGTTTTTGAGGCCACTTTTCCCGCCGGTATTCCAACTGCTGCGCCTTTCGGTGCAATTTGCGTCAATCAGGCCATCGCCCGTAAGCAAGACGCTGATCCGAGGATTCGGCACGAGGGTGATTTTGCCGAAAAGTTTCTTGCCGCCTCACGGATTATTTTTCCTTATGGGCGGGACTTTGCTATGCACCATCTCCGATTCACCGCATTATTCAAGATGGCAATTGGCTAACATGACAATAGGAGCTTCGTACCCGGATGCGCGGGGAATATATTCGCTTGATCGCTTTTATGGGTTGGGGGCTGACGGCCCTGTTGGTTGGCTGCGCGCCGGTCGGACCCGATTATCAGCCGTCCCGTCCGCAACTGCCAGCCGCCTGGAGCGAGGCGGGTGAGGGCGGCACCGCAAACGCCGGCACCGGCGCGCTGGAAACCTGGTGGATCCTGTTCGACGATCCCCGGCTCGACGGCCTGATCCAGCGAGCGGTGGCCGCCAACCCCGACCTCAAGATCGCCGTGACCCGCATCCAGCAGGCCCGCGCCCAGTATCGGCTGGCTACCGCGGCGCTTGCACCGGCGGTGGATGTCTCCGGCACCTCCGCCCGCACCCAACGCAGCGGGAATACCGGCGGCAGCAACGCCGGGACGACCCAGGATCTCTACCAGGCCGGGTTTGATGCCGGCTGGGAACTCGACATCTTCGGCGGCACCCGTCGGTCCGTCGAAGCGGCCGGGGCGCGGCTGGCCGCCACCGCTGAAGGCCGCCGGGATGTTTTGGTGTCCCTGGAGGCGGAGGTCGCCCGCAATTACCTGGAACTGCGCGGCAGCCAGCAACGACTGCGGGCGGCCCGGGAAAATGTCGGCATCCAGGAACGGACCCTGTACCTGGCCCGGGGACGCCATGAGAGCGGACTCGGCAACCGACTGGAGGTAGCCCAGGCCGAAACCCAGCTGGCCTTGACCCGCGCCCAACTGCCCCCCCTGGAGAACAGTGCCGGGGCGTCCATTTATAGCCTGTCGCTGTTGCTGGGCTTGCCTCCCCGGGCTCTCGAGAAGGAGCTCGCGCCGGGGGCGCCGCTGCCGCCGCGGTCGGCATGGCTGCCGCAAACCCTTCCCTCCGACTTATTGCGACGGCGGCCGGATATCCGCCGGGCCGAGCGCCAGCTGGCGGCTGCCACTGCCGATATCGGGGTGGCCACCGCCGAGCTTTTTCCCCGGTTTTCCCTGATCGGCCTGCTGGGCCTGCAGAGCGCCAGTCTCGGCGATATGATCAGCACCGGCAGCCGCTACTGGACCGTCGGCCCCACGGTGAGCTGGCCGCTGTTCGATATGGGCCGGGCGCGGGCCAACATCGATCTCAACCAGTGGCGCCAGGAAGAGGCGCAGGCCGCCTATGAAAAGACAGTCCTTGCCGCCCTGGGCGAGGTGGAATCTGCCCTGCTGGGCCTGTCCCGGGAGACGGAGACCTATCGGAGCCTGGCGGATGCCGTACATTCCGGGCAACGGGCGGTGGAACTGGCCAGCGGCCGCTACCGCGCCGGAATCAGCGATATTCTTTCGCTCCTTCAGAGCCAGACCGCCCTCTACCTGTCCCAGGACCAAATGATCCAGAGCGAGCAGCGGCTGGCACTCTACCAGGTCGCCCTGTTCAAAGCGCTGGGGGGCGGATGGGAGATTGACCGGGATGAATCGAATATCTCAAGCAGGCCGTGGGCGAAGACCCTGGTCGACCTGCAACCCATACCAACAGGAGATGTGATCCAATGAAACGGTGTCCTATGAGGGACGGGGGGCCCTGGTGTTTGCGCCTGCGCGCCGGCCGCGTCGGCGGCGGGTTGATCCTGGCGATGTGCCTGCTCTTCATGCTGCCGGGTTGTTCCGGTTCCGACGCTCAAAGCGATACTGGCGGAAAGCCGGCCCGATCCGAGGCGTCATCGGTACCGGTGAGCGTGGCCGCCAGCAGCCGCAAGGACATGCCCGTCGAAATCCAGACCGTGGGCAGCGTCGAGCCATTTGCCGCGGTGGGAATCAAATCCCAGGTGGCCGGGGTCCTTGAAAAAGTAAACTTCCGGGAAGGCGATCCGGTCAAGGCCGGTGACCTGCTCTTTCGCATCGACCCGCGTCCGTTCGACGCCCGGCTCCACCAGGCCCTGGCGGCCCTGGCCAAGGACCGGGCCGCCCTCGACAATGCCCGCAAGCAAGCGGCGCGCTACCGCCCGGCCGCCGAGAAGGGATATGTCTCCGAGGAGCAGTCCGATCAGGCGCAAACCAGCGTCGCCGTGCTGGCGGCCGCGGTAGCGGCCGACGAAGCTGCGGTGGAGAGCACCCGGCTGGATCTGAACAACTGCACGATCCGTGCGCCCATCTCCGGATACACCGGCGCGCTGCTGGTGGACCAGGGGAATCTGGTCAAGGCCGAGGCGGATCAGCCGTTGGTGACGATTAACCAGGTCACGCCGATCAAGGTCAATTTCGCCCTCTCCGAGCAGGCCCTGCCGGAGCTGAAAAAATACCTGGCCGCCGGGAGCCTGACGATGCAAGCGGTTCCGAACGGCTACCGCGGCGAACCCCTGGTGGGCCGGATCTCCTTTCTCGACAACATGGTCGACGCGGCGACCGGCACCATCCGGCTCAAAGCGACCTTCGCCAACCCGGAACGGATCCTTTGGCCGGGCCAGTTCGTCCATGTCCGCCTGCAATTGACCACCCGGCGGAATGCCACGGTCGTTCCCGCCCGGGCCGTGCAGACGAGCCAGAACGGCACCTTCGTCTACCTCGTCAATCCGGAGCAGCACGTGGAGCTGCGTCCGGTGACACTGGGCTTCAGCGTCGGCGACGAGTCGGTCATCGAAACGGGCCTGGCAGTGGGCGAGACGGTGGTGACCGACGGACAGTTGCGGCTGGCCCCGGGGGTCAAGGTGAGCTTGGTCCAGGCGGACACCGCAACGGACAAGACCGAGGCCACCCGGTGAATATTTCCGGACTCTTCATCCGCCGGCCGGTTATGACGAGCCTGATCATGCTGGCGATCATGATCTTCGGCGCCTTCGCCTACCGGCTGCTGCCGGTCAACGACCTGCCGAGCATCGATTTCCCGACCATCCAGGTGCGGGCCAGTCTCCCGGGCGCCAGCCCGGAAACCATGGCCAGCGCCGTCGCCACCCCCCTGGAGCGCCAGCTCTCGACCATTGCCGGCATCGAGTCGCTGAGTTCCACCAACGGCCAGGGATCCACGATCATCACCATCCAGTTCACCCTGGAGCGCGATATCGACGCGGCCGCCCAGGACGTGCAGACGGCCATCTCCCAGGCCGCCCGGCAGCTCCCCCGGGAGATGCCGAGTCCGCCCTCGATCCGCAAGGTCAACCCGGCCGATGCTTCGATTCTCTACCTGGCCATGACCTCGCCGACCCTGCCGCTTTCCGAGGTCAACGAGCTTGCCGACACGGTCATCGCCCCGCGCATCTCGATGGTCGCCGGGGTGGCCCAGGTCAACGTCTACGGTTCGCAGAAATACGCCGTGCGGGTGGGCCTCGACCCCCTGAAGCTGGCCAGCCGTTACATCGGCCTGGACGAGGTCGAGGCGGCCCTGGCCGGTTGGAATGTCAACCTGCCCACCGGCGGGCTGGAGGGGCCGAGCCAGTCCTTCACGATCCAGGTCAACGGCCAGCTCTACAACGCCGAGGCGTTCAAGCAGCTCATCGTGGTCTACCGAGGCGGAGCGCCGGTGCGACTTCAGGACATCGCCCAGGTCACCGACAGCGTCGAAAACGACAAGGTCGCCGCATGGTTCTACACTAAGGAGAAGGCCAGCCGGTCGATCATTCTGGCGATTCAGCGCCAGCCCGGCACCAACACCATCAAGGTCGTCGACCGCATCAAACGGCAGCTGCCCGATTTCCGCCAGCAGCTGCCCGGCGCGGTGGATCTCGAGGTCATGTACGATCGCTCCAACTCGATCCGCGAGTCGGTGGCGGAGGTCAAGTTCACCCTCGTTCTGACCATTGCCCTGGTGATCCTGGTTATCTTCCTGTTTTTGCGCAACCTTTCCGCCACCCTCATCCCCAGCCTGGCGCTGCCGCTTTCCATTGTCGGTACCTTTGCCGCGATGTACCTGCTTGGCTTTTCGGTGAACAACATCACCCTGATGGCCCTCACCCTGTCGGTGGGCTTTGTGGTGGATGACGCCATCGTCATGCTGGAGAACATCGTCCGCCACATGGAGCACGGCGAGGCGGCCCGGGAGGCGGCCTTCCGAGGGGCGCGGGAGATCGGTTTCACCATCGTTTCCATGACCGTCTCACTGGTGGCGGTGTTCATTCCGGTGCTGTTCATGGCCGGCATGATCGGGCGGGTCCTTCACGAATTCGCCGTCACCATCGCCGTCGCCATCCTGATCTCGGGATTCGTTTCGCTGTCCTTGACGCCCATGCTCGGCAGCCGTTTTCTCAAACCCCATACCGGCCGGCGGCACGGATTTCTCTACAATCAGATGGAACGTTTTTTCAACGGCTGGCGGGCCCTGTACGAAAAGACCCTGACCTGGGTGCTCAACTACCGGCGTTCCGTTCTGCTGTTAACCCTGGTGCTGATTGCGGCGACGCTTTGGCTCTTCACCCGGATTCCCACCGGCCTTTTCCCGCCTGACGATGTCGGCTCGCTGCGCGGTAGTACCGAGGGGGCCCAGGGAGTATCCTTCGAAGATATGAAACGCAACCAGGCCCGGCTGGCGGCAATCGTCATCCGGGATCCCGATGTGGAAGCCTTCATGTCCTCGGTGGGCGCCTCGGGCTCGCGCGTGGGTTCCAACAGCGGTTTCATGTTCATCAAGCTCATGCCCCGGGACCGGCGCAAAGCCAATGCCGACCAGATCGTTCAGCGCCTGCGCCCCCAGCTTGACGGGATTCCGGGGATCCGCGTTTTTCTGCAGAACCCGCCCCCAATCCGCCTCGAGTCGGTCTCATCCAAGGCCCAGTACCAGTTCGTGCTGCAGAGTCCCGACAGTGACGAGCTCTACGCCCGGGCCGCCGAATTCGAGGCCCGGCTCCACGGCCTGCCGATGCTCCAGGACGTGACCTCGGACCTGGAAATCAAGAACCCCCAGGTCAACCTGACTATCGACCGCGATCGGGCGGCAGCCCTGGGCATCACTGCCGAACGAATCGAAAACGCGCTCTATTCGGCCTACGGCAGCCGCCAGGTCTCGACCATCTTTTCACCGACCAACCAGTACCAGGTGATCATGGAACTTGAGCCGCGCTACCAGGCCGATCCTTCGGTCCTGCAGCTGCTCTACATCCGTTCCGACGCCGGCGTCCTGGTGCCCCTGTCCTCCCTGGTGACCATCACCCGTGGCCTCGGGCCGCTATCGGTCAACCATCTGGGTCAGATCACGGCGGTCACCATATCCTTCAACCTGCGGCCCAACGTGCCGCTGGGAGCCGCGGTGGCGGCCGTCGAGAAGGAGGCGCGCAGCCTGCCGGCGACCATCACCACCGGCTTCCAGGGGGCCGCCCAGGTCTACCAGGCCTCCACCAAGGGGCTGGCGCTGCTGCTGGTCCTGGCGATCCTGGTCATCTACATTGTGCTCGGGATTCTCTACGAAAGCTACATCCATCCCCTGACCATCCTATCCGGGCTGCCCGCGGCCGGCCTCGGCGCGCTGGTCACCCTGATGATCTTCCACAAGGACCTCAACCTCTATGCCTTTGTGGGCATCATCATGCTGGTAGGGATCGTCAAGAAGAATGCCATCATGATGATCGATTTCGCCCTCGAGGCCCAGCGCCAGGAGGGCAAGGCGCCCCTCGAAGCCATCTTCCAGGGGTGCGTCGTCCGTTTCCGGCCGATCATGATGACCACCATGGCCGCGCTGATGGGGACGCTGCCCATCGCCATCGGCGTCGGTGCAGGCGCCGAGTCCCGGCGTCCCCTCGGGCTGGCGGTGGTCGGCGGTCTGCTGGTCTCCCAGCTACTGACCCTCTATAGCACCCCAGTGATCTACTACTACCTCGATCGGGCCCAGAACTGGGCCAGGCGGCGTATTTCCGGGCGTCGGACGCGAGGCCTGAACGCCCCTGGGGTCGCCGAAGAAGGCCCCAGCGTCTGATGCACACTGTCAGCCTTTGGATAAACGGCGTCTCAGACTGAAATCAGGCTGTGCGCGTCGAAGATGGAAGGCCGGGCATCCATATCCGCTGGGGGTTACTAACCATGGAATTCAAAACATTCGCGGGAGTCTTCAAGGGTGCCCAAAAGCAGATGGTCTTCGCATGATTCATATACTTGGTTCACTGACGGCCACGTTGATAGATCCTTTCCCAGAACTTGCGAATGTCAGGCGGCAGCTGTTATTTTACTTCATCGAGCATGATGAAAAAATCGATCAGCTCGAACACGGCCTCGATCGTCATTTTATTTCCGTTTTCATAGAAGGCCATCAGTTTATCAGCCGGAGATTTAATAAATGCGGAGATAAATTTGAAAAACAGAAGACATGCCCTTCGTGTAACCGTGTTTCTGAACCAGGACGGCAACGACCGTATAAAAAGGTTTGATAAATCCTGGAAGACCTCTTGTAAAAATGGCGGAATTGGTATAAGGCTTTTCCACGATTTAAGGCGGACCGCAGTTCGCAACATGGTAAGGTCCCGAATACCCGAAAGGGTGGCGATGATAATATCCGGATCATAAGACAAGATCTGTACCTGATCGTTACATCGTGAATGACCAGGATTTAAAACTGGCTGCACTGAAACAGCAAGTCTATCTTGATTCGCAGACGGGCGCAATTTCAGGCACAATCCACCAAATCAGCCGAAAATTTGAGGTGGGTTGTCAAGCGTAACCTACTAAAATCACTTCTTTTCGCCCCCGTAGCTCAGTGGATAGAGCAATGGATTCCTAATCCATGTGCCGCAGGTCCGATTCCTGCCGGGGGCACCATATAAAGATAAGGATATCGGAAGGTTAAAACTGATGTCTTTTTTTGCTTCATATGACCTGCCGATTTATCCGGGTCTACCCGGCGCTGCCGCTTAAACTCACCGAAATCATATTCCAGTCGCTTTTTTCAGGCGACATCGATTGTATTAAACTCTCATGCTCACCGATTAGCGGGAGTTTGTAAACTCAAGCAAGGCAGTTCAGTAAAAAAGATGAAATATGGCCCCGACAAACAACCAACGACCTAAAAAATTAAAAACAAAGCAGGTGGCCAAGGGCAAAAAATCCGTTTCGGTCATGCTGGAGGCTGGTACGAAAGACCTGATTGACAAAGAACGTAAAAGGACCGGGGAAACCATTGCAGCATTTCTCGAACGGGCGGTGTCGAATATGCTGAATCCTGTTGTCGCTGAACCAACGCATGAGGATAAGCCGATTACGAGTGACGCAAAACTCGATTATATCCTGAAGCATCCGAACGGGCCCAGAATATATGAAATTGTCGGAATGTATAAGAATTCAGGAGCGACTGCGAAAAGTATCGCCACGGCTTTAACGCTCGGAAAATTCCAAAACTTTTCTGGAAACAGGGAGTGGTCCGAGGAGGATGTAAACGAAATTTTGGATATTGTGGCGAACGATCGAATTCTTTATTCCAAGATTATTGAAAATCTCTGATAACCGGATCAGAGTATCAGATCAAATATCCTTCTTTGTATGGTTAAACCTGCCTTTTTATCAGGCGTTTCCCGCCTGTCGCTCAACTCCTCCAAAATGATTTCAGGAACCAATTTGTGCAAAAAATGGCACGCCGATGACAAATAAAGTCAAGCTACTTGACGCGGCTGATTATCAAAGCTACTGAAATCATAACACATTACAAAATCGAAACCGTGGCGTGCGCCGAAGTTTCGGTACCCATCGATCAGAATGTTGTTCAGGATTTAAGGCTCGAAAAAATCGACTTTGTCACTGTTTCCGGAACAGTCACGGTGGAACCAGACGGCACTATCGATCCGGATGATCCGCTGGCGGTCTTTGTCAGCTTCTATGCCGATTTGAGTTGCGGTTACGTGGAAATCACAACCCTTCCGGTGTCACCTGATAACGACGGCAGTTTAGTGTATACGGTCGATTTGCCGTTGGGCCCCTATGATGTGGTGGCTTCGGCAGAGGGCTATATGCCCGATAGCGGACAAGCAGCCTTGGCTGTGCAGGCTGAAACTGCGACCCTCGATCTGAATTTCAGTCGAAAATAAGGACCATATAGGAAAAAAAAAGGATCAGGTGAACCGCTCCCTGCAGGACGATGGTATCGCGCGCCAGGGTGGGATTGTTTTCACCAGTGAGCATGACCGCCGAAATCATGATGACTTCGATACTGATAACGGCAAGGGTTAAGATCAGCGTGCCATAGGGTTCGCCCAGAAGAATCGCCAGGCAGTCGGCATGCCGGACCACCCCGAATGACAAACCCAGCATCACCCCAAACAGCCACGTAAAAAGCAAGCCGAACTTCAACGGATTGGATAAATCCACCAGCCAATTTTTAGCTGCCAGGTAAAAAATCAGGGTGGTGACGATACCGATCCACAAGGCCGCTTCTGACCGCAAAATTCCGGGGATTTTTTTAACCGGTTTTCCTTTCATATTATGGGAATAGCGGCATGGTCCGGGGAAAACAGCCGGAATAATGGAATAATGCGATGATGCAATGGTGGAATAACGGTCGGTTTATTCGGAATTAAGCTCATTTATTTTTATGCATTTTGTGGCAAGAAGGCTTTATTGAGCTATTGTCGCTATCTTTAATCAGTTTCTTTCCACAAATGGCCTTTTTGCCCAATTTCGGCGTCAATCTGCGCCCTTGCCTGGGCGGCGCAGTAAACTACGCCTCCGCGCAAGGACTTGATTTCCTTGAACTTAGGCAAAATATTCGCATTTCCGGATTGGAAACACCATCCGGTGCCCATCATGTTAAAAGACCCTTTGATGGATGGGCACTAATTAGTTTCCATCACAAATGGCCTTTTTACCCAATTTCTGCGTCAATCTGCGCGTTTGCTTGTGCGGCGTAAAAAACTACGCCTCCGCGCAAGCACTTGATTTTCCTTGACCTTGGGCAAAAATTCTCATTTCTGGATTGGAAACACCACCAGGTGCCCATCATTGTAAAAACCCTTTATGGATGGGCACTAATTAGCTCTTGAGTTCGTAAGCGCTCACGAGCTTATGAGCTCATAAACTTTCTATCTAAAACCAGTCATTCCGGCTTTTCCGGGTCAGGTGTATCGTTTGCGCAGCTCTTTCTTATCGAGCTTGCCGACACTGGTTTTGGCAATGGTGCCCACGAATTCGATGCGTTTGGGAATGCCGTATTTAGGGATTACCCCCTTTTGATAAAAAGCGGCAAAATGATCTCTGAGTTCGGATTCGGTAATTTTGCCCGCATACCCGCTCTTAAGCACCACCAGAGCCAGGGGCACCTCGCCCCATTTTTCGTCCGGCATACCGATGACCGCGGCCTCGCTGACTGCCGGGTGCTGGCTGATGATATTTTCCAGTTCGAGGGAAGATATCCATTCCCCGCCGCTTTTGATAACGTCTTTCAGGCGGTCGGTGATCTGCAGGTAACCGCCTTCGTCGATGAAGCCGATGTCGCCGGTGTGCAGCCACCCGTCCTGCCACAGGGCCTCGCTTTTCGCCGGATCCTTCAAATAGCCCCAGGTCAGCCAGGGCGAGCGGGTGACCACCTCTCCGGTGCTGGACTCGTCATGGGGCAACGGGTTGCCTCGGCCGTCCACCACCTCGACGTATGCCCCGGGGATGGGCAGTCCCGTTCGGCAGCGGACATCGAGCTGCCGCTCCACGTCCCAATCGAGCATGCGGGGTTTGAGATGGGCAATGGTGAGCACCGGGCAGGTCTCGGACATGCCGTAGCCCGCATACACGTTGATGCCGCGTTCCATGGCGGATCGGGCCAGGCCCCGGGGCAAGGCCGCGCCGCCGACGTTGACTTTCCAGCCGGTCAGGTCCGTTTTTTCCGATGCCGGATCGGTCAGCAGCATGTGCAAAATGGTGGGCACGCAATGGGAAAAAGTCACCTTTTCTTTTTCCAGCAGGTGCAGCAGCATTTTCGGCTCGTAACGGCCGGGATAGACCTGCTTGGCCCCGATCAAGGTCATCAGGTACGGAACCCCCCAGGCATGCACATGAAACATGGGCGTAATGGGCATGTAAACGTCTGAGGAATCCAGCGGGGCCTGGTGGTGAAAAGCGCAATGGGCGGACAGAATGCCGTAGGTATGAAGCATCAACTGGCGATGGGTGAAATACACGCCTTTGGGCAAGCCCGTGGTGCCGGTGGTGTAAAAGGTGGTGGCCACACTGTCTTCGTCGAAATCCGGAAAATCGTATGTATCCGGACATGCGTCCAGCAGGGCGTCATATTCGGCATCGAGCGGCAACCCGGTCTCGACGGGGGTTTGTTCCTCGGAGATCAGCACGATTTTTTTGACGGTTTCAAACCGGTCCCGCACCGCTTCCAGCAGCGGCAGAAATTCCCGGTTGACCAGAATCACCTCGTCCTCGGCGTGGTTGATGGTGTAGATAAGCTGCTCGGGAGTCAACCGGATGTTGATGGTATGCAACACCGCCCCGATCATGGGCACGGCGAAAAAGCACTCCAGATAACGATGGCTGTCCCAGTCCATCACGGCCACCGTCATCCCCGGCTCGACTCCGAGCCGGACCAGGGCATTGGCCAGCCGGGCCACCCGCTTTCCCAGGTCCGCATAGGTGTATCGATGGCGGTCCCGATAGACGATTTCCCGATCCGGTGAATATGTCAGCGGCGTATTCAGCAGGTGCTTGATCAACAACTGGTACGGGTAAGCGGAAGGGGTCGGGGCGATTTTGCGGGTGTTCAGGGGCATGTTCACTCCTTTGTTTAATTCTGGTAGTCAGCCTGTGGGATGTGCCGGACTTGAACCGGCACGCACCTGCGTTTTACTTGCATATATCGCCAATCTGCCGGATCCGATCGGTCTGTGTCCATGATTATTTGACTTTGGCATCGATGTCAAACATCTTGTTTGCTCCGCCCCCATTCACCACAGCTTGGGATGCCTCCGTGCAGGTTAAATATTTTTAGTCTCGCTTTGTAAATCGCTCTGTCTTCGATTACTGCCAGGTGGGCCTTGATGCCAGATCGATATCCAATATCCGGCTTCCATCCGTGTAATTTTTGGACCGGTACCGGAAGATTTTCATGATTTTTCGAGTCAATTCACCGATTCGCTCAATTTCCATTTTCATTTTTTCTATAGTGGCATAATTGAGATCGTCTTTCCCCATCTCCATCGAAAGTAATTCCGAATATCCCAGTACTCCCTGCAGCGGCTGATTCAGTTCATGACATACGGCACCCGCCATCTCCAATATTCCCTGTAATTTTACGCTTTCTCTGAGTTCGTTTTGCAACATGACCATCCGCCGGCCCACGTTCACCCGCGCTTGCATCTCGGCGTTGTCATATGGTTTGGAAACGTAATCGTCCGCGCCGGCTTCAAGGCCCTGAACCATATCACCTTTTTCACCTTTTGCGGTGAGCAGGATGAGATAGAGCGGCTTGTGTGGCATTCGTTCGCGAAGATTTCGACACAAAGACGGTCCGTCAAGACTCGGCATCATCCAATCCAAAACAACCAATTGAGGCGCGTCGTCAGCCTGCATGGCAGCCTGGGCGGCAACGCCGTCCGCAACAGCGACCACTTCATAGCCCCATTTTTCCAGAACAGCCTGAAGTATGCGTGGTCGAAGAAACGTCCAGGTGGCTATAAGATCAAAACCAGCCCATAAAAAAGGCTTACAAACTGAAATTTGTAAGCCTTTAAAATTCATGGTGCGCCAGGCAGGATTCGAACCTGCGACCTACGGATTCGTAGTCCGGCGCTCTATCCGGGCTGAGCTACTGGCGCAAGAAAAACTGTTTGAAATTTGGGTGCAACATAAGCTAAAGTGCTCGGGTTGTCAATGGGTTTTGTCGCTCTGCAGGGGGATATTCGCTGCCGGGCGCGCGGACCGTGATCTTCGATTACGGATTCCAAAAACCGGTCGTTTGATGCCTGGTGATGATGCGGCCGTCGGCCGGTAAGGCCGGCGGTTTGCGTTTAAGGGTAAATGCAATAAACATGGAGACGAGATGACCGATTCGAGCCTGGATTTCATGCAGCTCGCCCTTCAGGAAGCGGAAAAGGCTGGACAAATCGGTGAAGTTCCGGTAGGTGCAATACTCGTCTCCGAAGATGGTGAAATTCTGGCAGCCGCCCACAACCAGACCATCCATCGGGCCGATCCCACCGCCCACGCCGAAATTCTGGCACTGCGGGAAGCCGCGCGTGCGATTGGCAACTACCGATTGCCAAATACCACGCTGTATGCTACCGTCGAGCCATGCATCATGTGTATGGGCGCCATCGTGCACGCCCGGATTTCCCAGCTCGTTTTCGGTGCCGCAGACCCCCGGTGGGGTGCGGCCGGCACGCTGTACAACTTCGCGGAAGACCGTCGCCTGAATCACCAGGTCAAGATTACGGCCGGGGTCTGCGCGCAGGATTGCCGCCGGTTGATGCAGGATTTTTTCCGTTCCAAACGAAGTTGAAGCTCGTGTTAAACAAGTGACTAATCGATTCCAAGGGAGAAAAAAGTGGCGAATGTCATCATCGTCGGAACCCAGTGGGGGGACGAAGGCAAAGGCAAAATTGTCGATCTGCTGGCGGAAGACGCCGATATGGTCGTTCGATTTCAGGGCGGCAACAATGCCGGCCATACCATGGTGGTGGGTGGCGAACAATTTATCTGCCATCTGATTCCATCCGGAATATTGCAGGGGAAAACCTGCATCATCGGAAACGGCGTCGTTGTCGACCCGTCTGTTTTGCTCAAAGAAATCGACGCGCTGGATGCCAGGGGGGTCGATATCGGACCCCAAAAGCTCAGAATCTGTGAAAAGGCGCACCTCATCATGCCCTATCACCGGCAGATCGACAATGCCCGGGAACAGTTCAAGGGAGATGCTAAAATCGGAACCACCGGGCGCGGTATCGGTCCGGCTTATGAAGACAAGGCCACCCGCCGGGGAATCCGGTTCGTGGATTTGCTGGATGCTCAGCTATTCGCCGAGAAGGTGGAAACCATTTTGGATGAAAAAAACTTTTATCTGAAAAATTATCTGGCCGCCCCGACTCTGGATCCCAAGGAAATTATCGAGGAATATCATTCCTATGCCCAGCGGTTGGCCCCCCATGTAACCAATATTTCGGTGATCATCGACGACGCCATAAAAGCCGGTCGGCAGATTCTGTTTGAAGGCGCGCAGGGGACCCATCTGGACATTGATCACGGCACTTATCCGTTTGTGACCTCCTCCAATACGCTGGCCGGAAACGCCTGCTGCGGGGCGGGCGTCGGCCCCAAAAAAATCGATGCGGTTGTCGGCATCGTCAAAGCCTACACCACCCGGGTGGGCTACGGCCCGTTCACGGCCGAGCTGTTCGATGAAGTCGGCGACCGGATTCAGCAAAAAGGGGCCGAATTCGGCGCCACCACCGGAAGACGCCGCCGCTGCGGCTGGCTGGACACCGTCATTCTGAGAAATGCGGCCCGTCTCAACGGGCTCACCGGCCTGGCCATTACCAAGCTGGATGTGCTCGATGGGCTGGAATCCTTGAAAATCTGCACCCGCTATGATTACCGGGGCGAAATTTTAGAACATTTCCCGGCAAATCTGAAGGTTCTGGCAGAGTGCAAGCCCGTGTACGAGACCCTGCCGGGCTGGCCGGAGAACCTCTCAGGCGCCAAAAAACTGGAAGATCTGCCCCCAAACGCACGCCGGTATCTCGATCGTATTGCTGAACTGACCCAAACGCCCATCCACCTCATTTCCGTCGGCGCGGACCGTGAGCAAACGATTGTTTTGGAGAACCCTTTCAATAAACTTTTATAAGCGCCGGATTCACTATTTGAATGATTGCCATGGGCGGGATGGGGGCGGCAAATTGAATTCAGCGGCATGATTTGGGGGCTGACGCTTATGTGATTTGTGTGTTGTTTGTCTTATATATTTTTGATTGACAATTTGAATCAAAAATAATAAATATGACGTTTCAGTCGGGACGTGGCTCAGTCTGGTAGAGCACAGCGTTCGGGACGCTGGGGTCGCAAGTTCAAATCTTGCCGTCCCGACCAAATAAAATAAAAACGGGAACCTGATAATTCAGGTCTCCGTTTTTTTTTTGCCATCGGGTCGAATGAATGTCAGATTTGGTCATTTTTAGTGCGTCTGTTTCTCAACTTGCTGGATTTTAATAAAAATATTAGCAATGAGCTATGTCTATATTGACACCGCTGGAGCCTTGTTGCTATACCACCGCGGAGCGGAAGCCGAAACAGGCGGAGCCGCGGATGACGTCATTTCATACGAATTCATAACATATCTTCTAAACCTGATTCGAAGGAGGAACTGCAATGATCAGAAAGAAAACGTGGCTGGTACCCTTGATCCTCGCAATGATTTCGACGCTGGCTTTCGCCTTGCCGTCCCTGGCCGCCGACGATTGCACGGAGGTATATGGCAGCGGTGTGCATACGTTCCGGCTGGCAACCGGCAGCCCGGGTGAATTGGGTCTGCTGGGCGCCATTGCGGAGCAATTCAACCCCACTGCGGATGCGATCCTGTGCTGGATGAAAGCCGGATCCGGCGCATCGTTGAAGTTGTTGAAAGAGAAAAAAGTCGATATGGTGATGGTGCATGCGCCGGCCGCCGAGAAAAAAGCGGTTGAAGAGGGTTGGGCCATCAAGCGCGACCTGATCGGCTCCAATGAGTTTTTTATCGTCGGCCCCAAATCCGACCCCGCCGGGATTGCCTCCGCGAAATCCGCGGCCGAGGCTTATCGGGAGATCGCCGAAGCCGGCTCGCCGTTTTTTTCCCGTGGCGACAATTCCGGAACCCACAAAAAAGAGATGGCGATCTGGAAAAATGCGGGCATCGACCCCTCGGGCGACTGGTATCGCATCACCCACACGTTTATGATGGCGACCCTGAAAAAGGCCGACGAGCAGATGGGATATTTCATGACCGACAGCAGCACCTGGGTGGCGGCGCAAAAAGATATCACGAATCTGAAAGTGCTGTTTCGCGGCGATCCCTTTCTCATCAACACCTATCACACACTCTGCCAGCCCGAAGGTGCGACCCCGGGCCAGACCACTGCCTCCAAATTCATAGATTTTCTGGTCTCCAGGGAAGGTCAGACCCTCATCGCCGACTACGGGGTCAAGCAATACGGCGAGGGGCTCTATAACGATGCCGCGTATGCCGAACAGTACGACCATTGACAGTAGCCGTATGGTATCTCCAACCTGGACCGCTGAAGCCTGAACCGCTCAGCCTGGGCTTATGACATCAACAAATGAATCCAAACCCGCCGCCGGCCATCCCAGCCAGGAAATCCGGTTAATCGGGAGTCAAAAGATTCTTTTTGACAGCGAAGGCTTCTTGTGGAATCCTGAGGACTGGTCCGAGCAAGTAGCCGAAATTCTGGCCGCCGAAAGCGGATTGGCGCAATTAAACGAGATCCAATGGCGGATTCTTCGCTTTTTGAGAAATTTTTATTTTCAGAACGGCCGGGCGCCGCTGAACCGCGATATTAAAGCCGAAATCGGTCTGAGCTTCATGGAAATGGAGGCGCTGTTTCCGGACGGCATTCGCCGCGGCGCCCGCCGGGTAGCCGGTCTGCCGAATCCCAAAACCTGTTCAGGATAAAAAATGACTCAGCGATATATCTACCTTGACAATGCGGCCACCACCTTCCCTAAACCGCCGGGGATGCTGGCCGCAATGGTTGACACCTACCGGGAAATGGGGGTCTCTCCGGGACGCGGAAGCTACGACCTGGCGGTGGAGGCCGAAGATCTGGTGGATGCCGCCAGAAACCAACTCGCCCATCTGCTGGGCGCCCCGGAATCCGACCGCGTCGTCTTCGCCAGCAATGCCACGGACGCCCTGAATATGGCTATCCAGGGCCTGATTCAACCGGGGGATCATGTGGTGTCCACCCGGCTGGAGCATAATTCCGTGCTGCGGCCCCTGCACCATTTGCAGGATCAGGGCCTTTTAGAATACGATCTGGTCCCTTTTGACGGACAAGGTTTTGTCGATCCCGACGATATCGCCCGGGCCATTAAATCCAATACCCGGCTGGTGATCGTGTGTCATGCCTCCAACGTGCTGGGAACGATCCAGCCCCTTCGCGAAATCGGTCCCCTGTGCGCGGCCAAAGGGGTGTCCCTGCTGGTGGATGCCGCCCAGAGCGCCGGGGTGATTCCCATTGACATGGATGCCTGGAAAATTTCAGCCGTGGCGTTTACCGGCCACAAGTCGTTGCTCGGCCCCACGGGTATCGGCGGTCTGGCCGTCCATCCGGAGCTGGAACTGAGAACCACCCGCTTCGGGGGAACCGGAATCGATTCGCAAGATCCTTTCCATACTCAGGACTACCCCCACCGTCTCGAGGCCGGCACGATCAATTTGCTGGGAATTATCGGCCTGTCCGAGGGATTGCGCTTTGTCGAGGAAAGGGGTCTGGAGTCCATCCACGCGGAGGAAATGAGGCTGCTCGCCAGATTGCGGGACGGATTGTCCGCCCTGGATCGAATCGAACTATACTGCGCCGAGGATCTCGAAAATCACCTCGGCCTCGTGACCCTCAATGTGCACGGATTGGACCCGGGTGATGCCGGCGCCATTCTGGATGCCGATTTTGACATTGCCGTACGGGTCGGGCTCCACTGTGCGCCGCTCGTGCATGCGGACATCGGAACTTTTCCGCGGGGCGCCGTGCGTTTCAGCCTCGGACCTTTCAACACCCCCGACGATATCGACCGGGCCCTGGCGGCCATGGCCGCGATCACCCGCGGATAGATCGTCAGGGCATCTTAGGCGCTTAAATCAGGGGTATCGGCCAAAATTCCAGCAGGCTGATGGACCATTTACCCCAAGGGGTGATGGTGCGCACCTGTTTGATACCGCTCTGCCTGATTCGGGTTCTTTGATCCACATCGGTGGTCGGTTCCCGGTCGCAATGCCGTAACTTTAATTTTTTGGTTCTATGATCCAAAATAAGGTAAATTTGAGGCAAGCTCTTGAGAACATGCTCTAATTGCATTTTGGTGTTGATTCGCTTCCAAATCGAAATCGGGATCGCTATCGAAATCGATTTCGATCCCGATAGCGATTTCGATTCCAATGAATTACATCTTGTCTTCTTATCCGTTTTTTTGGATCGACCTTTTTTTGTTCATAGTTTCGTAATTTTTTGATGTACTGACCGCCTGAACCCACCGGCTCGGATGAAAAAAATGCTGGACGTCTATATCGGTTTCATGGATGAGGAAATCGCCAGTGTGCTCGACTATCTGGTGGACGAGGCGATCACTCAGGAGCGTCCCCTGTTGGTGATGGAGCGCGGGCGAGTGGATAATTTGCTGTTTGAACGTCACCTGAGCAGCTATCGCCACGAATTTAATAAAGTTGTCGTGGACGGCGCGCCGATTTCGGAAGACGACTGGACCCAAACTTTCTTTCACAGCATTCAGATGATGTTCGATACCGGACTTTACGGCAAATACCGGCAGCGCAGCCATAATCTGGTCAAGCAGAAGGTTCGTCTGAACCGGCCCGGCCCGGCGGCGGATCAATCGATATTTCTCTGCAGTGTGTTGGGACTGAACACCGACAGCACAAATTCCCAAGATGCCATTGTGGCGATCCGCAGCCCGGAAATGGGATTTCAACCCGATCTCACCCGGACGTATCTGCGGGCCGCTATTCGGTCGCTGCACGAAATGCCGGGCTTCGCACGCGGCGCGAATGTCCGGGTGTTCGGCGCCGGCGGAGCGATCGCGGCCGGCGACGGGCCGGGGTCCGTCCACCGCATCACCGGCAGTGTTTTTGTCGGCTCCGCGGTAGTGAAAGACGCCCCCACCGAAAGGCAATTCCAGGGACTCGTGCGCTTTGTCGGTTTCCACCAGGCCCCTCCAGGCAACGACCGGCAGTTCACGGATATTGCCTGTTATGCGTCGGCGGGAACCGGCAGCAAAGCGCAGGCGGAACGGCAGGCCCGCAGCGCTTTTGCGCTGCTTTGCGGCGACCGCCCGGCCGCCCGGGATCTCCTCGAGGGAGACGAAACGCTGCCGCTCATCGAGTCCGGTTTTGACAGCGGCCGGGCGCGCGAGTTAAAGCAAATCATCAGCGAATCGACGGATGGCCGCACCAGCCTGACGGCCAGCTTTTTCATCGGCAAAAAAATCAAGGCCCTGGCGCGCAGGCTGGACCTCCATGATGCCAACATGGAGGATTACCATATCCTGAAAATTCTGAAAAGCATTCAGGAAAAAGACCAAAAATACGGCGGCATCCGGCTCGAGCAGGTCGAGATGGTGCGGGTCGATTGTGATCCCCCGGAAATCGGTGAAGACACCGTCGCCGCCTTCACCAAGTGGCTGGCGGGCGCCAGATATTCGCGCGAAAAGTATCTGGCTGCCATAAAATGGGGCCTCTACGGCCTGGCGTTGCCGGCGGCGAAACGCGGGCGGGCCCCGGACACCCGGCGAAATCTTCAGCGGGAAATCACCGGACTGGTCAGACAGCTCCAATGGGACTGGCCGCAGGAGCGGCTCCGGCAACAGCCCGAGGACAAGACCCTTTTTTACGAGTATACCGACAGTCGTCTGCAGGTCATTCTGGATCCATTTTGTGTTGAAATGGCGACCGATTTTCTGAATGATCTGCATTCCGGGCGGGCCTTCGCCCTGGACGGCAAAAAAATTCCACCGGCAATTATCGATGGCCTGCAGCGAAGCGTCAGAAAGCTCGGCCGCCTGCATGCGAATTCGACCGGAGACCGGCTTCCGCCTTATTTCTGCGAACAGATCGAACAACTGGTGGATCATTTTCTGGAAGGCCTGCACACCGACAGCGGTGACTATCCTTTCGTCGATCCCCAGAATCCGCAAAAATTCAAAATCTGGATCAGACCCGGAAGTTGGAATCAGAATAAAAGCGTCCTGTCGACGGACCTCAAAGTCGATGAGGCCACCCTGGACCGTGCCTTCTACAAATCAGCCAATCAGGCCGCGTTGCAGACCCACGCCGGACGGATAATACCCGCATAGCAAGCGCTCATCTGCCGCTGAGCGGACGGCTTCAGGAGGCCCCCCGGGAAGGGGGCGAAAAAGATTGCTTCGTTTTAGTAAACTCGAAATTCGAAGCTCGAAGCTCGAAGTAAAGGATCCGAGCCCAAAGGGCTCAGCTTCAGGTTTTGGTCATTGAATATTGGAATTTGAGATTTATTTGAAATTGGGTGCTTGAAATTTGTGTTTTTTCGACACAATCCTCCAGGGTATCGCGGAATAGAAACTGAGTCCGCTTTTCATATCTTTTGGCGTTGTCAACTGCTTTCATAATATTTCTTTCATAATAAGGACCGCTAGTATGCCGTTGCAGGAGATAAAATCCAAAATCGACGAACGAGTGAAAAAGCACGCGGCTCTGGTTCTGGATGAAAGCGGCCTGGATGGCGCCGTGCTCGGCAAGATCCTCGAAAATGTCCCCGGCCGTCAACTGGTGATTCACCAACCGGAGGTTTCCGATATTCGCAATCAGGGCTTTTCGATTTCCGGCCGCTGCGAGGCCACCTGGCCTCTTGTCGGTCTCCCGTCCAGCCCCCTTCAGCTTGAAGCCATCACCGTCGAGCTGTCCGAATCAAACGGCAGCCTGGATGCCGCCTGCCGCCTGGCGGGAACGCTGGGCGCAGCCCGCCTGCCGGTCTCGGTTCAGCCGGACCCTGCGGGCGGCTGGAGCCTGACGCTTTCAGAGGACGGGCACGGTTCCCAGACCATCGCGCATCTGCTGCCATTGGCTCTTGGCGGCATGGATATCGGCGGTCTGGAACATCTGCTGGCAGATGATACATTTCAAACCGCGGCCATCGACAGCTTCGATATCCGGTTTGACGCGCGCCGCGCGAAGCCGACGTATTCGACCCTGCAGGTCGGCCTGCCCCGGCCCTGGGAAATCGCACCGGGCATTCTGGCCATCCAACCCGGATGTCGGGCCGAATTTTACACCGTGCATGTACCGGTCAGCGGCGATCTGGCCCTCACCTCGATTGGCGGCGCCATCAACGGATCTTTTGTTTTGGGAGGAAAAACCTTTGACATTGAAATCCGCCTGGGCGATTCCGAACTTTGCGAAATAGAAATCAAGCCGGAGGCCGAATTTCCCGCGGCGGCCGACCTGGCGTCGCTGGCCGGCGGCCCCGCACTGGGGCAGCTCGTTCATAACAGCCTGAGCGCCTGGGGTTTCGATGCATTCAGGATTTCCCGTACGGCGATTGGATTCGATCCGGTGGACAAATCGATCGCCTATGTGACCGTTGACGGACACCTCACCATTGCACAAACCGCATTCGACCTGTCGCTCTGGCTGCCGGAATTCGGTCTTGCCGGGCGGCTGACGGAAGGCGAGCATCTCACGCTCGGACAGCTGCTGGAAAGGGTGGCCATCCCCGGCGCGAACCTCCCCGACGTGACCATCTCGGATCTTGTTTTGTCGGCCGACCCGAAAAACAATACGTATGCCCTGCAGGTTCGCGTGGATGACCCGCTGCAGCTGGCGCCGGCCGCCGGTCTGCCGACATTGAGCATTCAGGAGGTCGAACTGGAGCTGGCGATCGATCCGGCCGGCGGCGGCACCGGGCGGTTTCGGGGAATCGCCGACATCGCCGGCGTAGAAGTCGAACTGTCGGGTGCGCTTACCGAATCCCTCGCGCTTTCCGGGACCATCCCGCGACTGCGCCTGACCGGCCTGTTTGACGCCTTGCTCGCAAAAGCCCGGCTGCCGGCCGACCTGCCGGACGTGGAATTTTCGGACCTTCAGTTTTCCCTGTCACCGGCAACCGGTGCCCTGGTCCTCCGTGGACGGGCCGACGGGCGCTGGAAATTTCCGTCGTCCGATTCCGGCCTGGTTGTCTCCCGGATCGATGTGGCCTTGGATCGGACCGTTGAGGAATCAAGGACTGCCACCGCGATAAAAATCACCATCAGCGGTGAGGATGCCGCTCCGGTAGCCGAAGGATTGACGATCCAGAATTTCTCCCTGGCATTCAGCCTCGACCGGGACGGCCAATGGTCGCTGACCGGCGATGTACATGCCATGCTGTTCGATACCGGGATCACCCTCAACGCCGGGTATGCGGAAGCAGCGGACATGAAGGTCATACGCCTGTCCGGCGCTGGGACGCAATCATTGACGGTGCTGGACCTGGCGGGGATTTGCCGCCTCGACATTTCCCATCTGACCGTCGAGATCGGCAAGAATGCCGCCGACGGACAGCCGGACGCAGCGACATTTGACGTTGCCGCCGACGGCAGGATCGCGGTCGCAGGGGCCTTCGATTTTTCCGGTCGTTTGACGCTTTACCACCGAGCCGGAGACGCCGCCGGTCTGGCATTTCAACCGGACCGCGCGGTGGCCACGATTCCCCTGGCGGGCCAGATTGCCGAGGGCGCCCCCCCGACTGTCGAAATCGAGATCGGCGAATTCACCGTCGGCCGCCGGAAACCTCCCGGCGGCAGCGGGAAAAGCTGGATTCTGGAGGCTTCCGCCACCGCGCAATTGCAGCATATCCCCACGGTCGTGCAAAACTACCTGCCCAGGGAAAAACTCAGCGGCCGCTTTTGCGCCGACGGGCAGACGGTCGTTTTGCACCTGACCTGGCCCTCCGTGGCGCAGCCCCGCTTTCCGGAAGTGGCGCTGGAGCTCACCGATGCGCAGCGGTTGTCACTGGGGCGACCGGCGCTGGAAGTCAAAGAAATCGAGGTGGCGCTGGGCGCGGAAGCCCGATTCATCCAGAAAATGACGGTGTCGTCCATCGGCGGTTTCAACAAAATCCTGGGAGTCGATACATCCGGCCGGGCCAATTATGATTTTCTAAACGATCGGTTCGACATCGATTTGACGATCGCCCGCAAACCCGGGATCATGCTGCGATCCTCCCCGTTCAGGCCCCTGAAACTCTACGAAAAAGACGGCCGCATCGGGTGGGATCTGGATCTGGGCGACTACGGGCTTTTTCACGTGCAGATTCCGGCGTTTTCCTTTGCCGGCGGCTGCTGGGAGGCCAGCGGCGGTCTGCAAGTCGAAGGCGATGTCAAATTGCCGTTGGGGCCCCTCAAATTCATCCTCAGACAGGCGGGGCTGCCGGATGACATCGTGGACTTCATGCCCGCCGCCATTGCCCTCAAAGACGTCAACCTCGCGGATGAACGCTATCTGGAAGATCTCCGGCAGGTATTGGGCAGCAACACCGGCGAATTCGTGGACCGCCTTTTCGATGTTCTCCAACAGCTCCAGCGTCAGTTCAATCAAATGCCGGACGATTTCATTGAATATGCCGACCTGCACCTGCCGCGCGCCATTGCCCTGGACATCGGCATGAATCCCGCGGGCAGTTTCCATTTCAAACTGTCCACCGGCGATGGCCGGCCCTTGCGGGTCATGCTGCCGATGCTCGGGCCGCTGCCGGGGCTGATGGGCGTGACCGTTTACCGGCTTGCGGCAGGCATGACTTCCGGCGGGGCGCTGGTTCTGCTGGAAATCGACGGCAATATCGACTTTTTCGACCTGCCGGCCATCACGGCCGCCCTGGCGGACCCCCAACAAACCCGACATCTGCGCAATCGGATTATCTGCCGCGACACCCTGGCGGTGCTGCCGACCGCCGCGCCGGCGCCCATGCCGCTGTTTTACAGTCAGCTGGCCTGGGAGCTGAACAATATCCTGGGAATGCAGATCGGCCTCCACTGGAGTTTTCCCCAACCCGAAGGCGGCCTGTTCGCCTTTATCGGATTGTTCGACCGACTGCGGCAGTTTTTCTGCGACCCGGGCTACCTGCTGCATACACAAGGATTTCCCGCCGGTTTGCAATTGAAACTGGCGATCGGCCCCAACTTTTTATCACTGCCCCCGTATCTGGGCGGCGGGATCCTCGGTCTGCAGGAAGATCTTGATCCGCTGGATGTGGACGAATGCATCGCCCTGCTGCTGGATGCCTTCAAAACCGGCAACCCCGGCTACCTCATCCAGGCGATCCCCCTCAAGGTGGGCGATCGCTGGATCCGGGTCGGCGACCAGGCAATCCGTTTCGGTCCCCTGAGTCTTTCGGCCGCCTGGTGCATTACCACCGAAGAAGAATTTGTCCGGTACGTTTTGCCGGAAACGCAGCAGGCCAATAAACTGCCGCCCGCCATCAGCGAGGGAGTATTGGATGCCTTGCCCGCCAAGAGGGCTGAAACGGCGCCTGACGGGGGGTTTATCGTGCTGCTGATGGGCGGCGCCGGCATGGGGCCGTTTAAGGCTCAGACCCAATTCGGCCTGGCGGTCACCCGCAGCGCCGGCTTTGAAACCGGTTTCCGGCTGCACATGGATGCCGGTATTGTCGCATTGACCCTGGGCGGGCGCATCCAGGCGGATGGAAAAAAGGTTGCCGTCGACGGTCAACTCGCGCTGACGCTCACAGATCGCACGCTGATCGATTTTGCGGGCAGGATTGCGGTTTCCGAGACGGCATTCGAAGCCGCGGTTTCCATGACGGTCACTCCGGTTTTTAAAATCACCGGCATCTTGACGATCGGCCAGAACGGGGTTGCTCTGGGCGGAACCATTGGCTGGGAGTATGGACCTCAGGATGCGATGACGTGCCGGGGAACGGCCCTGTTTTCAGACGAAGGCATGAAACTTTCGGGCGTCGGTGAGATCTTCGGCGTGGCCGCCACCTTCCGTGTCACGGCGCCTGGTGAAATCGGCGGCAGTGGGTTCAGTTCCCGCATCGAGCTGGACCTTCCCGATTTCAGGCGGCAATTCGATCAGCTCTTGAAGGCCGACGCCCAGGCGGCCCGCAGGGAAATCGACCGCGCCGGCCGGGACCTGTCCGGCGCACTGGACGGCCTGCAGGAAGTGGACTGGAATGTCGACAGCCTGCGAAACACTCTCATCACCGTTTGCGATACGGCCATCGCAGAGACGGAAACGCGAGTCGGCAAGCTGCCGACCAGATTTTACAAGACGGTATCGGTTACAATCCTGGGGAAGAAAATTGAAAAGCGGGTGCGCGTACCCGGTGTCAATCCCCGCGAGGAAGCCCGCAAAAAAGCCCCCGCATCTATCGAACGCGTGAAACGCCTCAAAGCGGCGGCGGCCACCGACGACCGCCAAAAGCTCGCAGCCGCCATATCCCAGGCATTGGACGAGCTTGTCCGCCATAAAAGCCTTACCGTCTATGGCCGAACGGTAACGGTGATTTCCGCTGCGACCGTCACCCAGATAGAAACGGTCAGGGACAATATCCACAGCTGGGTCAATTTACTGCCGGAAAGGGAAAGCGGGGTGCGTCTGTCCGAGGAGAAACTGGCGGAATTGAAAAACGGTGTGAACGGCGCACTGGGTGAAATCGGCGAGGCCATCGAGCAGGAAATGCTGGCAGGCGTTCCCCGGTTGACGGCTGTTTGGTTCGAAAGCGACCTGCAATCAATCCGTAAAACCAGCCAGATCGTAAGGGTAAATATTCAGCGAAGCAGCCAGGCGCCTCCCCGGGAATATCACATCGATCTGGATTTTACCGATCCCGCTCGAAGCACTGCAGGTTTGTACAAACTTTTTCGAGATGGCTATATTTTCTCGTGTGAAACTTGGTAAACAGCGAACCGCAGAATGTCGAATAATGAATCATGAATTTCGAAGGGTGGAATCGCTTCGCGCTGGCCTTTTAAAATATAATCGACAGCATTCCTTCCTTCGACAATCGATATTCTGCGGTTCGATATTCGATATTCGCTTTTTTTAAAGTTTCTTTTTCAATCAGACCGGCTGCTTGCATAACATTTCAGCCAACCCTTCCAGCGCCAGCAGGTAGCCATGGGAACCGAATCCGGCGATCCGCGCGGCGACGATATCGGCGATCAGTGAGGTGTGTCGGAACGGCTCGCGGCGGTGGATGTTGGAGAGGTGAATCTCGACAATCGGTACCGCCAGCATTGCCAGCGCATCCCGAATGGCGACACTGGTGTGGGTGTACGCTGCCGGATTGATCACGATACCGTGGACGATGCCGACGGCCTGCTGGATTTTGTCGACCAGGGCGCCCTCGTGGTTGGATTGAAACGTCTGCACCTCGACGCCCAGTTTTTCACCGGTTTCCTTCAAGCGGGCATCGATTTCCGCCAGACTTTCATGGCCGTAGATATCGGACTCTCTTTTGCCGAGCATGTTCAAATTGGGTCCATGAATGATCAGAACTTTTTTACGGGAAGCACCTTCCATCTTGTATTCACTCCGTTCCAGAAATCAACTGCCTTCGTATAGAGCCGAAGGCTTGGGGTTCAAGGGTTCCAGGCCCGCCCTGGCGCGATTGCCGTGGATGCGCGTCGATAACGTCAATTCAGTACAACGCCG
The DNA here is from genome assembly GCA_963774425.1 of uncultured delta proteobacterium. Lineage (GTDB taxonomy): Bacteria > Desulfobacterota > Desulfobacteria > Desulfobacterales > JAFDCJ01 > JAFDCJ01. Next base: position 285,327 of record CAVZEZ010000004.1, read on the forward strand.
AATTGGAGACATTCGTATCTGATCCAGGTCTGGGCCAGGGGGTCAAGTGAAAAGGCGTCCAGGCCTTTGCTTGAATCCTTGGCGCCTCGCCGAATCGGAAGCATTTATCTCCCATTACCCAAGTGGAACCCTTAACCCCTTAGCTGCATAAACAATATGGCAAATAATATCTAATATTCCGTAATTATAACCGATATTTTAGAAAAGCAAACCTTCGCTGGACATCCCATTTTGTGAAGTCCAAGGATGGGGGCGCCCCGGGAATTTTAAATGATGCCATATGGTTTACCCTTCGGGAAAGCCGGAGAACTTCAGATACTGCGTTGTCAAGAAATTGCGGTCAGACGACGACAGCTTCATCCTTGACGCCGGGTCTCTGAAGCCCTCCGGCTTTTGCAACGTTGGGGTTAAAAGTGGACCACGAATATTAATTACTCTTCGGTTTTGCGCTTTCAGCTTTGACCTCTGAACCTAGCCCCGGTTCCACTGCGGCCGGCCTGGCCGCCTCCAGCCTTTCTTCGATCCTTTGCATGACTTCCATAAATGCCGTCCGCTTCTGTCGGGCATAGGGATTGTAGTGATGCATATCCACAAACAACTGCCAGGTATCCCGTTCGACGACTTCCAGAATGTGCAGCAGCCGCTTGTATCCTTCGGTGTCGATATCCAGCGGCTCGGCTCCCAATTCGGACAGGGTTCTGCCGATAAAATGCGTCAGCGATAGGCTGGTGGCAATCTGCTCGTCATGCTGCCGGGGGGTGGCCTCGATCACCACCAGGCCATTGGCCTGCATCCAGTGCTTTATCGTCTGATATTTTTTATCCGTGATGCGCACCCGGCACAAACAGATTTTGCGGCCCTGCAGCGAATCGGCCGCGCTGTCCGGGCCGAACATGGGATGGGTTGCCAGAATCGAAACCGTCGCCGGAAGGATCTCGGTCATCAGGCGAACGGGAAATTCCTTGACCGAACAGACGTCCACCACCAGGGCCTCCGGCTGGAGCAGTTTCGCGATTTTTTTAAGGACCTCCCGGAACACGGAAATGGGAACACAGGGAATAACGATCGGCTGACGACAGACGGTCTCCAGCGATGCCGGCCGGGCGCCGATGGCGGTAATCTCCGCGGATTTATCGCTGCGATGGTAAACCGCGACCTCAAATTCCGGGGCCAGATAACGGGCCGTCAAGCGGCCGAATCGGCCGAATCCGATAATTCCGATCATAACGCCTCTGCAATCCGGTCGAATCCGCTCGCCAGCCGGTCCCCGGAAACGGCGAAGGATATGCGGATGTGTCCGGCCGCGCCGAACACGTCACCGGGGACCACGGCCACCTCATGGTTCGCAAGAAGATGTCCGGCAAACTCGATGGAAGTCATGCCGTTTTTCAAACGCTGTCTGACATCGGGAAAAAGATAGAAGGCGCCTCCGGGCTTGACACAGGTGAATAAATCCGTGGTGCGGCGATAGGCGTAATCCCGTTTGCGTTCCAGATCGCCGCGCCAGCTTTCCGGGTCGCGATCACCCATTTCGAGCGCAGCCAGGGCGCCATGTTGCGCAAACGTGCAGACATTGCCGGTCAGGTGGCTTTGCAAGGCCGTGGCGGCCGCTACAAATTCCCGGTGAGCGGCCAGGTAGCCGAGGCGAAAGCCGGTCATGGCCTGATTTTTAGAAAAACTGCGGACGACGACGAGCTGGTTCCGAATGTCCTCGAAATCGAACAGGCTCGCGGCGTCGCAGCCGTCGTAGACGAACGAACTGTAGGCTTCATCCGCAATCAGGTACAGATTGCACTGGAGGGCGAGTTCGGCGATCCGGGTAAGGTCCCGCGCCGGATACACGGCACCGGTGGGATTGTTGGGGGAATTGATCAGAATAGCCCGGGTCCGGGTCGTGACGGCCCGCTCGATCGCCTGGCAGTCGAGCTGATGGTTGCGGGTATCCACCAGCACCGGACATCCGCCGGCAAGCTTGATTTGCTGGGGGAAGCTCACCCAGCACGGCCGGGGGATGATGACCTCGTCCTGCGGATCGCAGATCGCCTGAAACGCGGTATAGAGACACTGTTTCGATCCGTTGCCAACCAGGATGTTGTGTGCGCCATAGCCGTCGAACCGTCGGGCCAGACGCTCCTTCAATTCTGGCAGTCCGGCCACCGGACCGTATTTGGTGCGGCCTTCGGCCAGGGCTTGCCGGGTGGCTTCAATAACCACCCCGGGGGTGTTGTACGGCGGTTCACCGACCGCCAGATCGATCACGTCGCTGCCCTGCCCTCTCAATTCCTGAATGAGCCGGGTAAACCGGACCGTACCGGAGGGTTCGATTTCGTTGATGCGCTTTGATAAGTTCATGTTGTTCGTTGTGTTCGTTTGGATCGTTGTGTTTGTTTGGACTTTATGTTTGACCCTTTAGCCCTTACTCCTTGCTCCTTACCCCTTACTCCCTATCCCTTAATCCCTACCCCTTAATCCCTACCCCTTAATCCCTACCCCTTAATCCCTACCCCTTAATCCGTAATCCTGCCCTTCTAATCTCTGGGCTTTGAGCTTTCAGCATTCCCCATTCCGCATTCATTTTCGGCTTTGCTGCTGCAGCGCGAGATCGGCCAGCACCAGGGCCGCCATGGCTTCCACAATCGGCACGGCGCGGGGCACCACGCAGGGATCGTGGCGGCCTCTGGCCTCCAGGACCCTGGCATTGCCCGCGAAGTCCACGGTTTTCTGGTCCTTGCCGATGGTGGCCGGCGGTTTGAACGCCACCCGGAAAAATATCGGCTCGCCGTTTGTAATCCCGCCCTGGACCCCGCCGCTGAAATTGCTCTCGGTCCCCAGTCGATCTCCTCTTTTCACAAAGGGATCGTTGTGGGCCGCACCAGTCATGCGGCTGCCCGCGAATCCGGATCCGATTTCAAACCCCTTGCTGGCCGGAATGGACAACATGGCCTGGGCCAGCCGCGCCTCCATTTTGTCGAAAACGGGTTCCCCGAGGCCGGCCGGGACATGGCGGCAGATGCATGAAACGATCCCGCCCAGGGAATCGTTTGCTTCTCGGGCCTCGGTGATGGCCCGCATCATGAGTTCGGCCTTTTTTTCAGAAGGACAGCGCACCGGGGTTTGGTCCACAACCGGGCGGCTAACGTCGATTTCATCGACCGGGTCGACCGCAATGTTTCCCACCGCGGAAACCCAGGCCACGATTTCAGTGCCGAAGTTTTGAATCATCAGCTTTTCGGCAATGGCGCCCGCCGCCACGCGTCCGATGGTTTCCCGGGCGCTGGCCCGCCCGCCCCCGCTCATGGTCCGGATGCCGTATTTCACCTGGTAGGTGTAGTCCGCATGGGACGGACGGGGAATAGCACGCATCGCGGCATAATCCCCGGGACGCTGATCGCGGTTCGCGACGCTCAATGCAATCGGGGTTCCCAGGGTACGGCCGTTTTCGACCCCCGCTAGAATGAAGACCCGATCGGCTTCTTCGCGCTCAGTCGACAGCCGGCTCTGGCCGGGGCGGCGGCGGTCGAGCTGGGGCTGTATGTCCGTTTCCCCGAGCGGCAGTCCGGGCGGGCAGCCGTCTACGACCGCCCCCACACCGCGTCCGTGAGATTCACCGAAAGTCGTTACCCTGAACAGGGTTCCCGTCGTACTCGACATGAGTTGGATCTCCCATTTTTACAAAGGTTGAGCGGTTCAGCGTTCAGGGTTCCGGGTTGAAAATACAGTAAACCGTTTAATATCAAGAATTGCGGTGACAAGTGCGTTTACGGCCTCTTATCACCCAATGGGTGAGAATGGAAAAAAACGATCTCGATATATAAATTTGCATTTTGAAACAGTTGCAACCTTTGAACTCTGAACCCGGAACCTGGAACCTATCAGTTTAGGTTTTATATTCTTTCCCGCCATTTTTCCAGTTTCGTGATGATGGTTTCGCAAACCTGCTCGAAATCATGATGGTCCGTATCGACCGCGAAGTCCATCGCATTTCGGTAGAGCGGTTCCCGCTGGGCCAGCGTTGCCTCGATTTCGCCAATCGGGTCGCGGCCGTTCAGGGCCGGCCGAAATGCCTCCGACGCCTGGTCCTGCTGCATTCTGGTTCCGATGGTGTCCACCGCAGCCCGCAGCCAGACAACCGTGCCGCCGGCTTTCATCTTTTCGATATTGGCGACGTCGAGCACAATCCCGCCGCCGGTGGCCACCACCGGCCGGTCCAGCGCGCCGGCCTGCTGCAAGACCGCGCGCTCCAACCGGCGAAACTCCTCCCAGCCCGAATGAACGACAATCTCCTGGATGCTCTTGCCGGCTTGGACCACCACCACTGAGTCCGTGTCCACGAACCTGCGACCGAGCCGGGCGGCGAGCAATTCGCCCACCGATGATTTCCCGGTGCAGCGGTAGCCGATAAGGAAAATAATGCCCACGTTTTGTAATTGACAGCTCACCGGTTTATCTCCAGGCGAAGATTAAAGGTTAAGGATTAAGGGGTAAGGGGTAAGAAGGATTAAGAGAAGGTATTCCTGGATCCGTAATCCAATCCCTAATCCATAATCCTTGATCCGTAATCCTTTAGCCTTAACCTTCAATCCGCATACATCCCCTCGAATATTTCCCAGAATTCCGGAAACGACTTCGCTACGCAGCCTTCGTCCCGGATGACGGTGCCCGGGGCGGCCAGCCCGGCCACCGCGAAACTCATGGCGATGCGATGGTCGTCGTAGGTTTCGATTTCCGCACCGTGCGGCCGACCGCCGGTCACGATCAATGTATCGTCGCTGCAGCGGGCGTCGATTCCCATTTTGACCAACTCGTTGACGACCGCGGCCAGACGGTCGCTTTCCTTGGCTTTCAGATGCGACACATTTCTGATAAGGGTGGTCCCCGCGGCAAAGGCCGCGACCACCGCCAGGGTGGGCACCATATCCGGCATATCGGCCATATCGATCTCGGCGGCGTGCAGCCCGCCGCCGCAAACCGTCAAGCCGTCGGGTTCGGGTATTCGTTTACAGCCCATGGTTTCCAGCACTTGCGCAAAACGGGAATCCCCCTGGCGGGTGCCTTCGCGGATCCCCCGGACCCGGATTGCCACGCCGCAGACAGCGGCAGCGGCCCAGAAATACCCGGCCTGGGAGCTGTCGGGTTCCACCCGGTGATCTCCGGCCCGGTAGCAGCGTCCGCCGGCGATCTGAAAGTGCCGGTAGCCCCGACGCTCGACCGGCACGCCGAAATCGGACATCACGTCCACCGTCATGTCCACATAGGGTTTCGATACCATACCCTTCGCCACCGAAATATCCAGTCCCTGGAGAGTATAGGGCGCCATCAGCAGCAACGCGGAAAGATACTGGCTGCTCGTTGCGCAGTTTACGGCGACGGCACCGCCGTTGACGGTACCCCCCCGTACCTCGACCGGAGGGCAGCCGTTGCCGTTGAGGGAAAAGGCCCGAATGCCGATCTGATCCAAAGCATCCAGGAGATCCCCGATGGGCCGCCGGCCCATGCGCTCGGAACCGTGTAAAACAACGCTTCCCTCAGCCAGGGCGGCGACGGCGGTGAGCAGGCGCATGGAGGTGCCGGAATTTCCCAGGTAGATCCGCTCATCGATCGGCCGCAGGCAACCGCCGCCGCCGTATACGACAAACCGGTCCCCCGATGGCTCGATGCGAATTCCGAGCTGCCGCAGGGCTCCCACCGTCAGCAGGGTGTCTTGGCTGCAGAGCGCATTATCGATCCGGCAAACACCGTCCGACAGGGCTGCGGCGATTAAAATCCGGTGCGTGTAGCTCTTTGACCCGGGCACGGCAACTTCGCAAAACGGCTTTAACTTATTTGATTTGATTTCGAGCATTAGGTGTAAGTTGCAAGTTGTTTGTTGTTAAAAAAAACGACGCCAATCGATCTGATATATGTACGCCTCAAGACGTCGGAAATCGGTAAAAAATCCTATCCTCATTTTCGGTCCCAGACCGCATACAACTGGCAACAAACACTTACACTGATGAAAGTTCATCCAGCACCGCCCGCCGCATGATGTCGAGCGGCGCGTTATGGGCGGTCCACAGCTCAAACTGAACCGCTCCCTGATGAACGAACATGGCAACCCCATCGATGGTGACACAACCCACGGCGGCCGCCTCCTTCAAAAGGCGGGTGTTCAAAGGATTGTAGACCATGTCCATCACCACGATGCCGGCTTCCAGGGACTCCGGATTTACCGGCGAGGCATCCTGATGGGGAGTCATCCCCACGGGCGTCGTGTTGACGATGATGTCATAGACCAGTTTGCCGACTTGCGCCAGCGGTTTGAAATCACAATCCAGATCAGCCGCCAGTTTTTCGCCTCGCGACCGGCTGCGGTTGATAACGGTGATTCGTCCCCCTTCCCCTTTGATCCCGAATCCGACGGCCCGCGCCCCGCCCCCGGCACCGATGACGGCCACCTGTCTGCCTGCGAGCGGGGTCTTTGCGAGCAGGGCTTTAACGGCCCCGGTACCGTCCGAGTTATAGCCATGCAGAATCCCCTGCCGGTTGACAATGGTGTTGACCGCACCGATTTCAACCGCCGGCGGGTCGATTTCGTCGAGAAATTCCATGACGCCGACCTTGTGAGGAATGGTGATGCTGGCGCCGCGAATCCCAAGCCCGCGGATACCGGCAACCGCCGCGGCGATGTCTTCGACCCGGAAGGCGAGATAGTCCCCACTCAGTCCCAGATAGGTCAGGGCGCTGTTATGCATCACCGGGCTCAGACTGTGGCCCACCGGATTTCCGAATACCGCGTAGACCGGCGGTGTTTCCCCCGGACCGCCGGTCTCCTGGACACCGCGGCCGGCGGTCACAGCGCCGCCGAAAATACGAAACACCGCGCCGCTGGTCAGCGGACCGGGATTGTGCGCCAATAGCCGGTTATAGATTTCGGTTTCGCGCCGGCTGTCGACCACCGCAACACCGGTTTTACGTTTGATCCGACCGATGGCCCGGGCGACGCAAAGCCGTTGATTGACCAGCTCCAGGATCTGATCGTCGAGGGCGTCGATCTGTTTTCGCAGGTCCGGGATATCCGCTTGCCCGCCTGTTTTTTGAGTTATCTGTCCGCGTTGATTTTTCATAGACGCTTAACCCGGCGATACCGACAAAAAAAGGTCGATAGGTCCTTAAATCGGCTTGGGGCTTCAGGTTTCGGGTGTCAGGTGTCAGCGTCGCCGTAGGCAACTATCCGTCATTTCGATCGAGAACAGGGCTACAAACCACGCAGATCCATATGAACTATCAAGCATCAATATGCAAATTTCCTGAAACCTGACACCTGACACCTGAAACCTATTTAAATTTCGTCATGCCATTACGGCCCCGCAGGGATCTCTTTTTCCGAATGCAGACTCGGAAAAAAGGTGGACGTCACGATCCCTTTTCGGTAAATGCATCCAGTTCCGCCAGGGAAATGTCATCTATAAACGCCCGACCGATCTTGTTCAACAGCACGAATTTGACGGACTGCCCTTCGCGCTTTTTGTCCATCCGAAGGGCGTCGAGAACCTGTTGCCGGTCATACGGCAGCCGCACGGGCAGCCCGTATGCGTCGATCAAGCGGGTGATTCGGTTCGCGTCGGCGGGTTTCAGAGCTCCCCTCTTGACCGACAGCTCCGCTGCCAGAACCATCCCGGCGCCGACGGCTTCTCCATGTCGGACCCCCAGTGTTTTTTCGATGGCATGTCCGAAGGTATGTCCGAAATTAAGCAGACGGCGGGACCCTTTCTCCCTGGCGTCCCGGTTGACGATGGTGGATTTGATGATCACCGAATCGTAAACAAGTTTTTCCACCACTGCGAAATCCAGCGCCAGGGCCGGCTCGCAATGATTTTCAAGATAGTCGAACAGACGCGGATCGGCAATGGCGGCCTGCTTGATGATTTCAGCAAACCCGCAGGCGCGTTCTTCCGGCGGCAGGGTACTCAGCACATTCGGATCGCAAATAACGAATTGCGGCTGGTTAAAAAGTCCCACGATATTTTTGTACCCGCTGAAATTGACACCGTTTTTGCCCCCGACACTGGCGTCCACCTGGGACAGCAGCGTGGTCGGCACAAACCCGTATCCCACCCCCCGCAGGTAAGTGGAGGCCGCAAAACCGGCGATGTCACAGACAATGCCGCCGCCGATTCCCACGATGAAGGTCGACCGGTCGGCTTCGAGTGCGATCAGCCGCTCGTAGATGGTGCTGACGGTTTCCAGATTCTTTATTTTCTCCCCGCTGCCGATGGCGATGATCGGCGAGGATGGAAAAAACGCACCCCAGCATGCGCGAACCCGGTGGTCGGTGATAATAATCGGCGTGGCGACCGGCAGGTGTGCCTTCAGGTTTTCGAGGCGCTCGCCGACTATGATGACCGATTCACCGGCATCCCCTGTGATGCTTACGGATTTCATAGTGAATGCACCCAGCGTCGGCCGCTGTCCATTTTAGCGGACCGCGCCAGTTTTTCGGCGGCAGACAGCAACAGGTGCTCGGTGGTCTCCCAGGAAATGCACTCATCGGTGAGGGAAACCCCGTATTTAAGCGCCGCAAAATCACCGCTGAATTTCTGATTGCCCTGGTACAGGTTGCTTTCCAGCATCAGTCCGATCAAGGCTTCGTTACCGGATAGATATTGATCGATGACATTTTTAAATACCATCGCCTGTCCCTGAAACTTTTTCATGGAATTGCCGTGGGAACAGTCCACCATAATGGCCTCCGGCAAATTATTTTCGATCAGTTTCAAACGGGCTTCTTCGATGCTGATCGGATCGTAATTCGGCCGCCGGCCGCCGCGCAGGACGATGTGGGTCCAGGGATTCCCGCCGGTTTGCACGATACACGTGCGGCCGGACTGGTCGATTCCCAGGAAACTCTGGGGGGTTTTGGCCGCTACCACGGCATTGATGGCCGAGGACAGACTGCCGTCGGTCCCGTTCTTGAAACCGACGGCCATCGACAGCCCGCTGGCCATTTCCCGATGGGTCTGGGATTCGGTGGTACGGGCGCCGATGCAGGACCAGCTGACAAGATCGGCCACGTACTGCGGGGTGATGGTTTCCAGAAATTCGGTGGCGGCCGGAACGCCGAGTTCGTTGATTTGCAGCAGAATATGGCGGGCCTTTCGCAGGCCTTCCATGATGTCGCAGGATCCGTCCATGTTGGGGTCGTTGATCATCCCCTTCCAGCCCACGCTGGTTCGCGGCTTTTCAAAGTACACCCGCATGACAACGTAAAAAGCATCCGCGACTTTTTCACCGAGTTCCCTGAGCCGCCCGGCATATTCGACCGCCGCCTGCTGGTCGTGAATGGAGCACGGCCCCGCCACCACCAACAACCGCTTGTCTTCCCTGCGCATGATTTTTTCAATGGCGGATCTGCCGGCAAGAACGGTGTCATGGGCCTGGGGCGTAAGGGCGAGTTCCTGCTTCAGGCGGTTGGGTTCCAGGAGATGTTGATAACCTTTTACACGCAGATCATCAGTCGGTTTCATAATTTTTGCCTCGGTATGGTGTTGTGCTGTTTAGACCCGGCCGGCAGCTTCCCTGCCAATGTCGCCTGCCTTCGGCTAAAGCCGAAAGCTTGGGGTTCAAGGATTCCAGGCCCGCCCTGGCGCGATTGCGTGGATGTGCGTCGATAACGTCAATTCAATACAACGCCGAATTGGAGACATTCGTATCTGATCCAGGTCTGGGCCAGGGGGTCAAGTGAAAAGACCGGTCAAGCCTCTCCTTGAATCCTTGACCCCTCGACCCATGCGCATCATTAAATCAAGTGATTTGCTCCCACTCCCCGAGTGGGACAATAAAAAAACCGCGGACATTTTCAGGTTTGCCCGCGGTTCGAACGCTTTGTATCTCGGTTTTTTCTTTTCCTCAGCGCACCCCAGGCAAACCGGTAAAATAAAAATAATACCGATAATAAGAATAAACAAAATTGCCCGTAAAAATGTGCGCCACTTAATCGTCCCTTTGCTTCAATTGGAATAACGCATATCCTGTATCCCAGCGTCACCGGGGTGTCAAGGCTTTTTTTATTCGGTTAAAAAAATGTTGACAACCCAGGAAGTCTTTTTATAGTGTACATGATTATTGGTGGAGACGACCGGTGAATTCAATTTTTATGAAAAGCAGCTATTTTTTCAGTTTCGGACGCTTCTTTTTTAGCTTTAGAAGCGTTCATCCGGTTCGCTGACGCCAAATTCAATCGTCAAACGCCCCGGGTGGACTTCACAACCACCCGGGGTTTTTATTTGTAATCAAGCCCCGGGAATTTCCGGGGCTTTTTTTATTAGAAGCGATCTCAACCCGGCCGCGCCGGAACCAAGCAGGACCGCATTATATCGCATCCTGCGCTAACTAGCGCCCATCCATCAACGGGTCTTTTACAAGGACGACAACCATGAAAAACCTGAAACTTGCGCTGCGCGAGAGCGCCCAACGCACGGTCATCAATGTCTGTGGGGTCGAGGTCGGCAAAGACCTGGTGGTGATCGCCGGCCCCTGCAGCGTTGAAAGTGAATCCCAGATTCTCGAATCCGCCCGCGCCGTTAAAAACGCGGGTGCGGATATGCTTCGCGGCGGTGCCTTCAAGCCCAGGACCTCGCCCTATGCATTTCAGGGATTGGGACTCCAGGGTTTGAAATTGCTGGCGGACGCCGGCAGGCAAACCGGGCTGCCGATCGTCACCGAGGTGATCGATCCCCGGGATGTATCCTGGGTAGCCGAGTTTGCGGATGTTCTGCAGATCGGCACCCGCAATATGCAGAACTTTTCACTGCTCAAGGAAGTCGGACAGACCGGGCGTCCGGTGCTGCTCAAGCGCGGCATGTATTCCACGCTGGCGGAATGGCTGAATTGCGCCGAGTATATCCTCAGCGAAGGCAACCCGAACGTGATTCTCTGTGAACGGGGCATACGAACCTTCGAGACCTATACCCGCAACACGCTGGATCTCAGCGCGGTGCCCGCCATCAAGGAGCTGACGCATCTGCCCATCATTGTGGATCCGACGCACAGCACCGGACGAATCAGTCTGATCGGACCCATGAGCATGGCCGCCGTGGCCGCCGGTGCCGACGGGTTGATCATCGAAGTGCATCACAAGCCTGCCGAAGCCCTGTGTGACGCCGACCAGGCGCTCACACCGGAATTGTTCGCCCGAATCATGGGGGATCTGAGACCGCTGAGTTCGTTTATGAAGAAGTTGCCCGTGAAGTGACATCGTCGATGATCGCGACGGATTGAGATTTTGGTGTCAGGTGTCAGGTGTCGGTTCTGACCTCAGGCTGCCGGGATGTGCTTTTAATCGATACCGTTATTAGAACGGGGGACCCATAAAAGATTTGAGAACCACCGGGGCGAAACCCTGACATCTGAAACCTAATGGGTGCCTCTGCCCCTTGGAGGTCATCTCTTACACGTCGTGCAGGAAATAACTTATTCAGCTAAAATTAATTTTTATGAGGTAAACTATGAAACCCGAAGGAATTCGCACAAAAATAAATAAAATCGATCGGGAACTGCTGGTGTTGCTGCAGGAGCGGATGGGGCTCGCCCTGCGGTTGAGAAAATACCCTGAACCGGCCGGCGATTCAGACCAGGATGCAGCTGCCCTGGATCGCATGCAACGCTTGAACCTGGATCTGGTCAAGCGTTCCTTTTCCCGGCAGTTGCTCGACACGATCGTCGACGAAACCAAGCGGCTGCAGGATGAGGATCGGCGTCTGGTCGCTTTTCAGGGGGAGCACGGCGCCTACGGCGAGGTGGCCTCCCGCAGTCTGGTCCCGGCCGGCGCCTACATTCCCTGTCTGGAGTTCATCGACGTCTTCAGTGGCGTCGAGGCCGGCGATTTCGATCTGGGGGTCGTGCCGGTGGAAAACTCGCTGGAGGGTGCCGTCACCCAGGTGAACGATCTGCTGACGGCCACCCATCTGAAAGTGATTGGTGAAACCAAAGTAGATGTAAGGCATTGTCTGTTGGCCACCGATACTACCGATTACCGTGAAATCCGGGTGGTATACTCCCATCCCCAGGCCCTGGCCCAGTGCCGGGATTTCCTGATGCGCAACAAGCTCGAGGCACGGCCCTATTACGATACGGCGGGTGCGGCTAAAATGCTGGCCCGCGAAAATCCAAGGGCGGCCGCCGCTATCGCCAGCGCCCTGTGCGCCGAACTGTACGACCTGGACATCATAAAGGAAGGCATAGAAGACGGGCCGTCCAACTCCACCCGTTTCCTGCTTCTGTCCAAAGCGCCCTATGCCGGATCGGGCGACAAGACCTCGGTGATCTTCGCCGTCGCCCATGAAGCCGGCAAGCTCTATAGTGTCCTCAAATTGTTTGCGGAGGCCCAGATCAATCTGACGCGGATTTCGTCGATGCCCCTGCGCTCGGATCCGGGCAACTACAGTTTTTTCCTGGACTTCGAAGGCTCGCAAGCGGACGCGAAAGTGGTCGACGTATTACAAAAAATAGAGAAGATGACCATTTCGCTGAAAAATCTGGGAAGCTATCCGTCGGGAACGGCCACATCCTGAAACAGACCTCGGACGGATATTCGCCGCTCAGTCCGGTATGGCTCCGGCTCGGCCGGGGCCACCCTCGTATGAAACTACAAATTCCAGGTTCAAGGTTCTGGGTTCTGGTGACCAGGAAAAGCGAACCGTAGAATATCGAATAACGAATAATGAATTTCGAAGGGTAGAATCGCTGCGCTCTGGCCTTAAAAAAAGAATCGACCGCATTCCTTCCTTCGTCACTTGTCACTCGTCACTATTTACTTGTTACTTGTTGTTCGGAGTTTCTTTATTGATCAAACTGGCTGCCCTTTCGCCCGAGGCGGCCGCTTATATGAAACTACAAATATTTTATCTCGCGCAGAGTCGCAAAGCTCGCAAAGGGAATGATTAAAAATATAAATAATCTTGGCGCCTTGGCGTCTTGGCGCGATGATGAATAGTTTCTGTCTTTGATCAGTCGGGCTGCCCTTTAGCCCGAGGCTGCGGCTCGTATGAAACTACAAATTCCAGGTTCAAGGTTCAAGGTTCTGGGTTCTGGGTTAAAAAGGCATTTTGCCATTTTATCACCCTCACCCGGCCTCTCCCGTCAAGGGAGAGGAGTCAACTTCCCTCCCCCGGCGGGAGGGATTGAGGGAGGGGGTAAAATGATGCAATCCTTTTTGAATGTTTCTATCTTTGATCAATCGGGCTGCCCTTTCGCCAGCGGCCCCGGCTGGTCAGAAACTCAAAACGGTGCTGCCTTCGGTCAGGTCGATCAGCTCCTCGCCTTTGCCGAAGCGCGCTCCCCTTATGAGTTCTGACTCCTGGATTTGACGCGTAACGGCGCAAGGGGTGCACACCAGAATCGGCACCTCGTATTCCTGCAGAAAGTTCAGGTGATCGTCGGCGGAATCTCCGGTGGCGGCGCGCAAATTTTCGGCGACGCCTTTTTTGGCGAGATAAACGGCTTCATCGAGCAGGAAGACCACCACATCCCGGCCCTTCTTTTTGGCCACCATTGCGAAAAACAGGGCCCGGGTGGAACGGTTGGGATTGTCGGTACCACAGGACAGAATGATCACTACACGGTCGCTCATAAAAACTTCCTCCTTTTACTGGATCCATCGCTTCATGATGGACGTTTAAATGAAGTCCGACCGCGACCGAGCCGATGAGGACAAAGCCTGCTGCCGGGCCGGAGCCATACGAAGATACCTGTTGGCCGGGAACTGGAGATGTAACCGATCGCGAAATTGGAAAATCGCGATTCTGAAGACACACTTTTCCGTATTTCCCAAATTTCGTGATTTCTTGATAGAAAGTTTTGCCCCAAAATGCAAATAGATTATTGCAAACGTATCAATTTTTCTCGAGCACTGGATTTACCGGCAGAAATCGGGTAATAAACCGGTCCAGTATTCCAAAATTCCAATGTTCCATCATTCCCCGGTGTTTGATCACGCATAGCCCATAATCCCTGACCTGGCCCCAAGGACTATGTTTTTCATGCTGGAATAAATATACAGGATAAACCCCATGGAATTTTCAAAACCCACTCGATATTGAGTTAGGGAACTTTCATATGATTTGGTTCCCATGACACTTCATCTTATCCGATGGCTCACACGGCACTGGTTTACCTTCGCGCTTTGCTTCATCGCCCTGGCGACCCTCGCCGATGGATACGGCATTCTTGCCGCCCTGGGTAACTGGATCAAAAATCACCATGGCCCCGATTTCGTGATTGTGTGCGTTTTTTTGCTTTCCGGGTTCGCACTCAGCCCGCAACAGCTGAAAGGCGGACTTTTGGATATCCAGGGCATGCTGTTGGCGTTGGCGGTCATATTTATCGCCGCCCCCCTGGCGGCCGTCCTGTTCAGCCGGGCTCCCATGGACATGGGCATCCATATCGGGCTGATTATAGTGGCCGTTATGCCGTCGACCCTGAGCAGCGGGGTGATCATGACCGCGGCGGCCGGAGGAAATGCGGCCCATGCCCTGGTCACCACCGTTTTGGCCAATATTCTCTCGGTTTTCACAATTCCCTATGCCTTGTCTTATCTGCTGGCGCTCGTGGGCAAATCGGCGTCCGTTTCGATCGACAAGGCGGCCATCATGCTCAAGATCGGTACATTGGTGGTCCTGCCGCTGATTGCCGGCATGATTTTGAGGCGCTTGCTTTCGTCTCTCCATGATCGGCTCGAAGACAAGATCAATCCCGCCAACCAGATCCTGATTCTGCTCATGGTGTGGATTGCCATGTCCCAGACCCGAAGCCTGCTGGTGGGCAGCGGACTGACCGTGGGCCTGATCGTGGTGGTAAGTTTCCTCTACCACGGGTTGCTGCTGATCTGCGCCGGGTCCCTGATCCGCGTATCCGGTCGGGAACCGGGCCACCGTGAGAGTATCTTGTTCATCGGTGGCCAAAAAACTCTAACGCTGTCCATCCTGTTGCAGATGTCCCTGTTCCCCCAGTATCCCCTCGCCCTTCTGGTGTGCGTCCTGCACCATATCGTCCATATCATCATGGACGGATTTCTGGTGGAGCGTCTCGCACGTTCAAGTTCGGCCGAAAGACCGTGAAATAATAGAGCCGGGAGAAATAAGCTCCGGAATAGTGAAGGTATGTGAGAAAGCCAAACGATTAAAGCAGCAGGCAAAGCGCACCACGAGAGAAGCCCTCAGCATGTCGCTGGCGGAGCGTCTGGCGCCTTCCGATCTTCCCGCAAACATCGCACTTTAGAAGCCGTGGCTTCACGCGGATGGCTCGACGGTTTTGGAGACCTGGTTGCTCTTAAAACCACCACCTCCGACGGCACCCCGAATGGGGCCAGTATTTGCTGATGTTCCAATTCCCAGCATTTACGATCTATGAAGCGGCCGAGGTGAATCGGACGGCAGCCGCCCACCAGCGATCGGCGGATGCAAAAGATCGTCATCCAGAGCAATGATACGATCGATGAGGGCAGTGTCGTCCCGCCGGTCAAACTGACAATACAAAGTTTGCCTTTCGGTATGAGGACCCGATGCGCCTCGGCAAATACCGCCCGAACATATCTCTCTGGTAATAGATCGAGAACATAGCAGGAAATCACCCGATCGACCGATCGATCCCTTAGCGGGAAACTGACCCCAAAACCGGTTTGAAACACTTTCGATCGTTCCGAATACATTTTGAGACGCTCCCGTGCAATTCCGATCATGGTCATACTGATGTCGCATCCAAGATAGCTTGCCGAAGGCCATAAATGCTCATTCAGCAGTCGAGCCGCTAACCTACCGGTTCCGCATCCGAATTCAAATATCCTGCGGGCATCCTTGAAACGGGCATGGGCAATCATATTATTTACCGGAGGATCCTCATAGAATCCCTGAGCGTCCTGCTTTTTACCGAACCGGTCGTAGAAATTCCGTGCTTCAGACGGGGTGAATGCCGCGTGGCCTCTAAGCATTTGAATTGCCCTCCGAAAATAGTTTCACTATTTAAATTTACCGAGACGGGGTTCAGACAGGTCAACAAAATGGCGCGAATTCATCTTTCCTGCCGGCAATCGGCAAAGTCAAGTAGAATTTTGCTTTTGATTAACTTATGTTAAACGATTATATTCTTCCCAATTTATGTTTCAGAACGAGAAATAGGGAGAATCCATAAATCCTCATCGGGGCAACCCCGCAGAAATAACCGAAGCTTGCTGCCGGGGCCTGATGCATTCGGTGGGCTTTCGCTGAAAAGTTCTGGAAAAACCGCAGATGGCCATTGTCATTTCCCGGGCATGAGCCTTTGCGAAAACCGGCGGCTTATGTTAAAGAGGCAGGGTCCTGCTGGAATCGTGCGACGAAATCGCACCCGGTTTGCCGGCAGCTTATCGGAAAATGGTCGGCGGGACGGAAACCGCTGCGGTTTGGAACAGAATCCGCGCCCCGCAGACCCATTCTTTTTAACGATTGGAACCCAGAGAGGACTTGACCGACATGAGCCTGACCAAGATGGCCGGTGTCACGACACCCATACTGACACCCTTCAATGACGATTTGAGTTTTGCCCCGGATCTGTATATCCGCCATGCAGCTTGGCTGCTGGAAAACGGCATCCACTATATTGCGCCTTTCGGCACCACGGGCGAAGCCCTCAGCATGTCGCTGGCGGAGCGTCTGGCGGCCGTGGATGCGCTCATTGACGGCGGCATCGATCCGGCGGTGCTGATGCCGGGCGCCGGCCTCTGCAATCTTCCGGAAACCCTGACGCTGTGCCGCCACGCCCTGGATCGGGGCTGTCAAGCGGTCATGCTCCTGCCGCCGTTTTTTTACAAGAACGCCGGCGATGATGGACTGTATGCGTATTTCACCCGGCTGATCGAAACCCTCGATCGTGCCGATCTCAGAATCTGCCTGTACCATATCCCGCCTTTGGCGGGAATCGGGTTTTCCCCATCCCTGACCGGGCGTCTGGCACGGGACTTTCCAGGCACCGTGATCGCCTACAAGGACAGCTCCGGCAATTTTGACAACACCCGGGCCGTTATCGCCGCCGCGCCGGAGATCTCCGTATTCCCGGGATCGGAGCTTTTTCTCAGGCAGGGGCTGGATCACGGCGGCATGGGATGCATCTCGGCGACCTGCAATGTAAATCCTTCCGGGGTCCGCCGCACCTACGATGTGGCAACCGGCGCCATAGAAGGCGATCTGGACCGGCTCAACGACGAAATGACGGCATTTCGCAAAACCGTGGAGGGTTATGCGCCCATTCCCGCCATGAAGGGTCTGCTGGCCAAACTGCGTAACGAGCCGAGGTGGCGCAATGTCCGGCCTCCGTTTCTTTCCGCCGGCGAAATGGATACCGAACTTCTGATCGAAAAGCTCGGAGAAATGCTGAAACCCCTATAGTCGGCGGCCGCGTTCGGGGTGCGGCGGCACCCGGGGCCATCTTTTTCGGCTTCCGGCTGCCGCTGGTTTCAATCCGGGCATTTCAACATCATTACCAGCCTTCCGTTCGGGCGGCGCCTGTCAGGGGCCAGCCGACATGATCCGACTCCTGCGAGCGGGAAACCGACCGCTGTATCCGCAAAAATGACGTTTGGAATTTCAAATGTGTTCAGAGGGCCGCCCCACCCGCTATCGATGGATCATCCTGATTCTTTTATGGTTGCTGTACGCCGCCTTCGGGCTGGTGGCGCGCTCCATCTTTCCGCTGATCAGCCCGATCCTGATCGATCTTCACATATCCTACTCCCAGATGGGATTTATTCTGGGATCATGGCAGCTGACCTATATTTTGATCGCGCTGGCGGCCGGTGCGATTCTGGACCGATGGGGCGTGCGCAAATCCATCTTCACCGGCGCCTTGATCATTGGAATTTCCGCTGCGGGCCGCTCTTTCGCGATTGGATTTTTAACGATGCTGTTTTCAATCGCGCTTTTCGGTATCGGAGGCAGCCTGATCTCCATCGGCGGACCGAAATCCATTTCCGAATGGTTCGACGGCCGCAGCCGCGGGATCGCTGTCGGCATTTATACCACCGGCCCCTGGATCGGCGGTCTGGCGGCGCTGGCCGCAACCAACAGCGTGGTAATGCCTCTGGCCGGCGGCAGCTGGCGGCTCACCTTCTCCATTTACGGTATGCTCACCTTTGCGGCCGCCTTGCTATGGCTGATTGCAGCCAGGGAACGCGGATCGAAATCCGGCACCTTCGGTACAAGCCTCGGGGAGGTATTCGGCCGTCTGATCACGGTACGCAATGTGCAGATCCTGCTGCTCATGGCGCTTTTGGCTTTTGCAGTCAACCATGGGTTTTCAAGCTGGCTGCCGAAAATATTCGAGGAAAACGGCCTGTCCGCTGCTCAAGCCGGCCTGGCCGCATCCATTCCCCTGGCGACCGGTATTCCGGCGATTCTGGTTCTGCCGTCGCTGATTCCGTCTGATCTCAGGGGGCGTGCGATTACCGTCCTGGCGGTGACCACCGCCATTACCCTGGTTCTGGTGATACACACATCCGGTGTGGCGTTTTACATCAATTTGATGGTCCTGGGCTTTGCAAGTTCGCCGTTCATGCCGCTGATGCTGCTGATGCTCATGGAAACGCCGGGGATGAAGCCCGAATTTATGGGTGCCGCCGGTGGTTTGTTTTTCTGTTTTGCGGAGATCGGCGGATTCGGCGGCCCGGCGGCCCTGGGCCTATTGATGGATCTGACCGGAACCTTCATGGCCGGGATCCAGTTTCTGGCGCTTTTGTGCCTATTCATCGCCGCCATGCCGTTTTTGTTTTTAAAAAAATCCTTGTGACTGAACTATAACGATCAAATTTCTTAATCGGCTACCGGCGGCCTTTGTTTCCAAAACCCGGTGGCTTGTTCAAATGCGAATGCCAGCTGGAGTACACTGAACTCGGCCTTGTGTCGGCCGACGATCTGGACGCCCACCGGCAGGCCCTCCGGGGTAAACCCGCAGGGCACGGATATGGCCGGCAGACCGGTGACCGTGATGTAATAGCAGCTTTTCATCCAATCGATGTAGGTCTGCATTTTGACACCGTTGATTTCTTCGATCCAGCGCTGCTCGATGTCAAACGGAGGCACCTGATTGACGGGACAGATCAGATATTCATAGGTTTCCATGAATTCCCGTACGCGGTGGTACAGTTCCGTGCGTTTTACCTCGGCCCTGCCGATCTGAGGTCCGGTGAGCCTCCGGCCCTGCTCGACGTTCCATATCACCGTGTCTTTTATCAGCTCCCGGTGGTTTTGCAAGTCTTCGCCAAGCTGCAATTCGAAATTCCAGGCCCGCCAGATTTTAAAAATCTCATCGGCATCGGCAAAATCCGGCTGAGCATCTTCCACGATGCATCCCAGATCTTCAAATACATGGCGTTGATTCTGCAGCGCCCGGGTGACTCTCGGATCGACCGGTAATTCTCCCAGGTCTTTGCTCCAGGCTATTTTTACGCCCTTGAAATCCCGTTCCAGGGGGCGGGCGAAAATAGCGCCTTCCTCGGCAATGGCGATCGGGGATCGCGGATCCGGGCCGGCCATCACGCTCAGCATCAAGCCAACATCTTTTACCGTGCGTGCCATCGGACCCTGGACGGATATGGGAAACCATCCCACGAGTCTGGGCCACACAGGTACCCGACCGGGGGAGGTTCGAAATCCGACAATATTGCAGAAGTTGGCCGGGTTGCGCAGCGAACCGCCCATATCACTGCCGTCTGCCAGGGGAAGCATGCCGCAGGCCAGGGCCACGGCCGCCCCGCCGCTGCTGCCGCCGCACGTTTTGGTCGTGTCATAGGGATTCAGCGTCTCGCCGAACACCTGATTGAATGTCTGCGAGCCGGCCCCGAATTCCGGTGTGTTGGTCTTGCCGATGGTAATGGCGCCGGCCTTTTTCAGCCGCTCCACGATCAGGGCGTCATGGTTCGGAACAAAATCCTTGTAGATGGGAGAGCCCAAGGTCGTTCGCAAGCCCTGGGTCGGGACCAGATCCTTGTGGGCAATGGGAAGACCATGCAAGGGACCGCTATCGTGGCCTTCCGCCAGCATCCTGTCCGCGGCGTCCGCCATTTCCAGGGCCTGATCGGAAGGTATGCGGGTGACAATGGCATTGACCACCGGGTTCAGGCGATCGATCTGATCCAGGTGGGCCTGCATCACCTCGCGGCAGGACAACTCACCGGCACGGATTCGCTGTACTAACTCAATTGCCGTCATATAGCAGATTTCAGAACTCGACATGATTTCTCCTACTTGAATAATTTTGTTTAAACCTCTCCGCCAAAATTTTTGCCGGATTCGAGATAATGGTTCGTGTGAACGCAGATGCCGTTCTCAGGCCCCAGCACATGTTCTTCCACCGGAGAGGTTTCCAGGTTGACGGCCTCTTCGCCGGCGTATCCGATCAGAAATTCTATGGAATGTGCCCGACCGGTGTTCAGGGCATACGCCAGGGCCTGGGCCAGATAGGATGACTCCAGACAAATGTGATTTCAACACTTCCCTGGCGGTGCCGATGCTTTCGTAGGAGTAGCCCAGAGCCGTTCCGGCGACGCATTCGGCGTAGGCTTCAAAATCAGGCGTATAGAACTTCAAAAGTAACGGCCTGAATGAGCCTTTTGATAATATAGGTATTCATCCCGCTGTTTCTCCGGTTCAGAAGGGCTCCCTCAAATGGTGGTTCGTTTCCCGGGCCCGTACTGATAACGGAATTTAAACTGTATGTCAATGCAGTCAGACTTCCAATCGGACGCCGATCTCAATTACTTTATCCGCCGAAAGACTGAAAAACGACATCGCATCGGCGGCGTTTCGAGACATGAAGATAAACATGTAGGTCCGCCAGCGCGCCATTTCGTGGTTAGTTCCAGCGACCAGTTTCTCACGGCCGAGATAGAAGCTCAAATTGTCCAAATCGAGTTCCAAACCCTGACCGCGTGCAAGCGTCAGCGCGTTTTCCAATTGAGGATCTTCCATGAAACCGTAGCGGGCGATGATGCGGTAAAAACCACTGCCGAGTTTCTCCACTTTTATTTTTTCCAAATTGGGTACCCGCGGTATGTCTTCTACCTGGAAATGCAGCAATACGGTCCGGCTGTGGATAATTCGATTATGCCTGAGGTTTTTGGCCAATGCCATGGGCACCCGGGATGACGTCCCTGAAAGAAATACCGCCTGGTTGTCAATTCGCGTGGCGGTGTTGCTTTTTAGATCGACTATAAATTGGTGAACCGGCGGCATGTTCTTGTATAGTTGAGCGGCCAGGATACGGCGGCCCCTGGCCCAGGTCAGCATCACGGTGAAAAAAACAGCGCCGATCACCAGTGGAAACCAGGCACCGTGCAGCACCTTGCTGATATTGGCGAAAAAAAAGGGCATGTCGACCAAAAAGAAAACCACCGTCAGCGGAGCAGCCCAAAACAGCGGCCACTGCCAGCGCCTTCGGGAAAGGATAAAAAACAGGGTCGTCGTAATCAGCATGGTGGAGGTAACGGCGACGCCGTAGGCAGCGGCAAGGTTACTCGATGACTGAAAACCAATCACCAAAGCTATGGTGCAAACCATCAGCATCCAGTTGATCGGTGCAATGTATATCTGACCGATTTGGGTGGCTGAGGTATGCTGAACCTTCAACCGTGGCAAATAGCCCAGTTGTATCGCCTGACGCGTCAGGGAAAAAGCGCCGCTGATCACCGCCTGGGAAGCAATGATCGTGGCCAGTGTGGCCAGCAGGACGGTCGGCCATAAGGCCCATGAAGGCACCATGGCATAAAACGGATGCTCAGCAGCCCCGGGATTCGCAAGCAGCAATGCGCCCTGTCCGAAATAATTGAGGATCAGGGCCGGGAAAGCAGCCGCAAACCACGTCAACCGGATCGGCCGTTTGCCGAAATGCCCCATATCGGCGTAAAGCGCCTCGGTTCCGGTAACCACTAAAAATACAGCTCCTAAAACCACAAACCCATGGATCTTGTTTATCAGAAGAAATCGAAAGGCATGCCAGGGAAAGATGGCCATCAGAATCCGTGGCGCCTGAAGAACTTGAACCCCTCCCGTGATCCCCAAAAAGAGAAGCCAGATCAGAATCACCGGACCGAAGAGCCCGCCCACCCGCGCCGTACCGTGACGCTGTATCAGAAACAAGCCGAATAGGATGGCGATGGTAAGCGGAATGACATAGGATCCAAACATGGGGGTGACGATGCCGATTCCTTCCACAGCGCTCAGTACCGAAATGGCGGGGGTAATCATGCCGTCGCCGTAAAGCAGGCAGGCGGCAAAAAGCCCCAGAGAAACGATGCCCCTGGTGCCGCGGCCCAGTGACGGCCGGTGGGTCTCTCCCCGAATCAAAGCAGTCAGGGCAATCACGCCGCCTTCTCCTTTGTTGTCGGCTCTAAATACAAATATGAGATATTTTACCCCGACGATCATAACCAGCGCCCAGAATATCAAGGACAGAACGCCGATAATGTTGTCATGTATCGGTGCAATTCCGAATTCACCACTGAAACACTCCCGAATCGCATAAATCGGACTCGTGCTGATGTCTCCGAACACGATGCCGAGAGCCGCCAATGACATTTGCGCCAATCGGCGGTTTTCATCCGCCTGATCTGTTTTTGATTCGGTATCTTTGTTCATAGGAACATCAGCTTTGGCAATCATCCGTTCTCTTTCGACACAGCGGGTTTCGCTGCAGACAATAGACCCATATCAAATCAATTTCTGTTTCAAATATAGCAGCAATATCGTCACGCGCTCGATCGTGTTTATCTGCTTTAGACTGATTATTCAATAGGATTTCACAAATAGCGTGTTGTCGCCTTTCTATGGAATGCATCCCCCTGGTTCCTGTTCCGGGTCGACAAATAGATAGTCCGCTTTAATGGCGCCTCGTCTTGTCTCCTACCGGGAATGGCAATGTAAAAACTGATAGGTTTAGAACACAAATTCCATTTGCAAATCAATGACGTTTTACTTAAGTTATCCCCAGGAAAGTTATTTAGGGCTGATTGGCTCGTTTCTATGTTTTTATTTTGAGGGTGCAAAACAGGGGGACCGTCTTCGGCGATGGAATTGAAGTGGTTTTAAAACCTCAGGTCAGGTGGTAGATGAAAAATCTGAGTAGCCATCGGGGAAATCAAATGAACCGTACCAAGAAAAAATCCAAACCACATGCATATGAATTTGTTTCAGGGCCCGCTTCTTTTTTCGATAGGTCGGAAATTTTGGAAGGCGCTGCGCTGGAAATCGATATCAAATCCGATGGTGTGATTAGCAGCCGGGCGCGCGCTGAAAAGCGGGTCCGAATCATCGGTTTATCTTTTACCAGTCAAATCTGGCATGGATTTACCTGGAAGCATCAGGCCAGGATATATCTGCCGGTAAATAATCCGTTGCGGGGATGTGTGGGGATTATCGGTACCCACAGATTGTTTACCCAGGCGGGCGGCAGACGCGAATTCATTCCCGGAACCGGTCTACGGACTGAAGACGAATTTGCCGAAGGCACGGCACTCGATCTGAACATCCCGATCATGATTTTCAGTACGCCGGATGAAGGCATGGAAGATATGGACGAATCCGACCTCATGGGCTTTGGCATGCAGAAAATGATGGAAACGGGCGACCTGACCTGGTCAGGGTATTATGCAATCGCGAAGTCCTATTTGCGCGCGATCACACTCATGCAGATTCACCCGGACATCCGGGCTGAAAAGGCGGTTTTGCTGGGCTGCTCAAAAAGAGGCTTGGCCGTAAGCATCTGCGCCGGGGCAGATCCCGGACGGGTGGCGGGAGTAATGATCACTTGCTTTCCCGGTGGCAACCTTCTTGGGATGGCTGCCAATAAATACAGGGCATTCGGGCCGGATATCAGTGGACCTTTAAAGTCAAAAACAGGTCCTGGTTTCCAACCTCCTAAAGTTCAACTGCGTGCACTCAACAATCCCATCGGATTTGGCTATCTCATGGCTTTTGACCCTTATTTATGGCGGGATCAGATTCAAGCTGCTTATCTGGTTGCGATCGGCACCAATGACGAGTTTTACGGGTTGGAGGCTCCCAATGAAATGCTTGAGCAGTTTTCAGGCGATAAAGCGTTTCTGGCGATCGACAACCTGCCGCATACCTGGATCTCCCGCAAACATCTGGCCGCGTGGCGCATGTGGCTGAGATATAACTTTCAGGGAGGCAAAATTCCACAAGTGACCACAAAGCTGGAAAAGGCGGCCGCCGCCGTCAATATTACCGCTGATGTAATCTTTGATGCCGCACCTTTGCACGTCAGGCTCTACTTCGCATACAGCCCTTCGCATGATTGGCGGTTCTCCCGGTGGCATTATAAAGAAATGGAATTTGTTTCGAATCAGTATCAAAGCCACCTGGAAGCTGCACCGGATTCCCATCTGGCTTTATATGCGGAAGTTGAATTTGAAGCTATGGGTGAACCGGCTTATGTCAGCTCCCTCGTTGCCGTTTTGCCGCATGAACCGGGGTCGCCGGCTAAGAAGCAGCCCGTCTGATCGAACAAGAAACACGGGCCACATCGTTGACTGAACATCGAACATCGAACGTTCAACATCGAATTTTGAATAAGGCATGGTGCCGCTTAAAAATATCTTGAGATCGGAAGTCTTGGCGAATGAGCCGGCCTTGCCGAAGTAACGGCAGGCGATGTCGGCTAAAAAACAATGAGCCGTCAAATTGAACGCATTCGCTGGGGTTAAAATGGACTCAGCGCAGCGGACAGGCCACCCAGTGTCCGGAGGCAATCTCCTTTAGCTCCGGATCCACCGACTTACACTGTTCCAAGGCCACCGGGCACCGTGAAGCGAGTCTGCAGCCGGGCGGTGGATCGATTGGAGAACTGATTTCGCCGATGAGTTTGACCTTGGCGTCTTTTCGTTCCAATCCAGGCATGGAAGCCATCAGAGCGCGCGAGTACGGGTGGGAGGGGTTGTCGAACAGCAATTCGCTCCGAGCCAGTTCCGCCACCCGTCCCAGGTAGATCACCGCCACCTCGTGCGAAATATGCCGGACGACGTTCAGATCATGGGACACGAACAGATACGCCAGACCCTGTTCTTCCTGAAGCCTTTTTAATAAATTCAGAATCTGGGCCTGCACCGAAACATCCAGGGCGGATACGGGTTCATCGCAGATAATCACCTGAGGATTGACGGCCAGGGCGCGGGCGATCGCGATTCGTTGCCGCTGCCCGCCGCTGAACTCGTGCGGGTATCGATATAATTGCCCGGCATCCAGTCCCACCTGATGCAGAATACCGATGACGGCTGCCAGCCGTCGCTGCTGATTCAGATGGGTGTGCAGCTTCAGGGGGCGTTCGACAATGGTTTTTAACATCTGGCGCGGATCCAGGGAACTGTATGGGTCCTGAAACACCATCTGCAGGCGTTGGCGAAAGGTCCGCACCCGCATATCTTCCAAATGAATACGGGTGCCCCGATCGTAATGGATGATTTCACCGGAGGTGGGTTGGTGATAGTGAACCATGGTAAAGGCAATCGTTGACTTACCCGATCCGCTCTCCCCAACCAGTCCGAGTGTCCGGCCCGGATATATCTTCAAATCGACATGGTCCACGGCCTTGAGGGTCGCTTTTTTCCCTTCGACATAGACTGTGAAATATTTACACAGATTCCTGGCTTCCAGGATCGGATGGCTGTTTTGCGGAAACTGACTCGTTTGTTCTGTCATGATCACATTTGGCTAAATCAGGTGGCAGGCGATGAAATGACCGTTTTCGATCTCTCGTAAGGCGGGCACCTCCCGCCGACAAATATTTTCAGCCAGCTTGCATCGCGGGTGGAATGCGCAGCCGCTGGGAACCTGAAGCATATCGGGCACCATTCCCGGAATCGGTGTCAGATATTCGCTTTTTTCCCCGATTTGCGGCTGCGATGCTTTCAGACCGATGGTGTAAGGATGCACGGGTTTTTTGAATATCTGCGCGGTCGGTCCGAGTTCAACTTGCCGGCTGGCGTACATCACGCAGATTCGGGCACAAACGTCCGCCACCACATACAGGTTATGCGATATCAGCATCAGGGCCATGTGGCTTTTTTGAATGCGTTCGGCCAGCAGGTCCAGAATCTGAGCCTGGATGGTCACATCCAGGGCGGTGGTCGGCTCATCGGCAATGAGCAGCGACGGGTCGCATGAAATGGCCATAGCGATCATCACCCGCTGGCGCATCCCGCCGGAAAGCTCGTGAGGATACTGCTTCAACCGCTCCCGGGGCGACGGAATACCGACCATTTTTAAATGATCGTTTGCCCGGTCGTCGGCTGCTCTCAACGAAACGTCCAGGTGCGTCCTTATGCCGGCGCGCATCTGCCGGCCGATGGTAAACACCGGGTTCAGGCTGGTCATGGGTTCCTGAAAAATCATGGAAACCAGGGAACCGCGTATCCGGCGCATTTCCCGCATGGATAGGCTGAATACATCGTTATTGTCCAGAATCACCTGCCCGGTGGTGACGGCCGGCGGCGTCGGGTTGAGCCGATTGATGGTTTTGGCCATAACGCTTTTACCGCTTCCGGACTCGCCCACGATGCCCAGGGTTTCCCCCTTATTCAAGGTCAGATTCACCTGATCGACCGCTTTGAGCTTGCCGGCTCTCAGTTCGAAGGTGACGGATACCTGTTTTAATGACAAAAAATGGCCGTCCATAATTTCCTTGTCTTAGAGAACAATTTGACTATTTTTCCGACAAGCGCGGATCGAACACGTCACGCAATCCGTCACCCAGCAGATTTGCGCCCAGTACCGTAAAAAATATGGCCATCCCGGGATACACCGCCACCATGGGCGCGGACTCCATCAGGTCCCGGGCTTCGTTGAGCATCAGGCCCCAGCTGGGCTCCGGCGGCGGTGGGCCCAGACCCAGAAACGTCAGCCCGGCAAACACCAGCAGGGTTCCGCCCAGCCGCACCGTGGCCATGACAATCAGCGGTGATGACACATTGGGAATGATCTGACGGTACAAGATCCACAGCCCGCTCTCGCCGATCAGCTGGGATGCTTTTACGTAATCCCGTTGCCTTTCGGCAATGACCAGCCCCCGGGTCATCCGGATCAAGCTGGGTGCACCCCCGATAATCAACGCCAGGATGCAGGGCCACAAACCGGGTCCCAGAATGGCCAGAATGGCCATGAACAGAATCAATCCCGGAAAGGCGAGCAAGGCATCGTTTATTCGCATGATCAGGTTGTCAGTCCAGGCCCCGTAGTAGCCGGCGATTGCGCCGATGGCCATACCAATCAGCATCTGCAGCGGGACAACGATCAGCGCCACCATGACCGCATTCCGTGCCCCCCAGACCAGGCGTGACCATATATCCCGGCCCAGTTGGTCGGTGCCCATCCAGTGCTCGACACTGGCCGGGGCCTTGAGGTTTAAAAAATCCCCCTCGATGGGATCATGGGTGGCCAGCCAGGGAGCAAATATGGCCGTAAGCACCACAAGCGTGCAAATAATCAGGCCCACCAGCGCAATGCGCGATTCCACGAGGCGGCCAAACGTCTTGGCCACTCGAATGATAAATCGAACCAGCGCACCTTTGAAACCTGGTTTGCCGGTAATGGTGCCGGCGCTGTCAAATTGCGGATTCGCCTGGGTTGCGTTCGTCATTGGATGCAAGCTGCCACTATTAATAGGTTAAGGATGAATTCTGTGCAGTTTATGGCAAAATTTTCATCACGAAAACACGAAATTTTATTGTTCTTTCGTGCTTTCGTGATCATTCTTTTCTTTTTGGTTCCGGCTCGGCCGGGTTAGAAATTAAAGAAAATGGACAACCACCGATCTATTCCAGTTGGATCCGCGGGTCCAGCCACTTGTAAATGATATCCACCACCAAATTTATCAGGATGAATGCGGATGACAGGACGATGATCCCCCCCTGGACCACCGGGTAGTCCTTGGCCATGATGCCTTCGTAAATCATGTTGCCGATCCCCGGCCAGGAAAATATCTGCTCGATGACCACCGTCCCTCCCAACAGCATGGCAAAGCGAATGGAGGAGATGGTCAGGGTGGGAATCATGGCGTTTTTCAGGGTGAAGCGGGCCACGATCTCGGTTTCGCTCAACCCCTGGGACCGATGGGTTCGGACATAATCCTTGTTTAACTCCTCCAGCATGGTTGAGCGCGTCATCCGGGTGAGCACTCCCGTCATTTCGATCCCCAGCGTAAATGCCGGCAAAAACAGGTGGTGCAAAAATCCCGTCATGCTCTGACCGGGGGGGATGTAACCGAATATCGGGAACCATTTCAAAACCAGGCCGAAATAGAGCATCAGCATGAGTCCCGCCCAGAAGGAGGGCAGGCTCAAGCCCACCAGGGCGGTGACCTGGGCGGCATAATCCACCAGGGATTTTCGCTTGACCGCCGCGAAAATCCCCAGGGGAAATGAAAACAGCAGCGCGAAGATCATTCCGCCGACTGCCAAATAAACCGTTCGCGGCAGCGCTTCGCCAACGATCACGGAAACCGGTCGGGCATGGAGAATGGAGCGCCCCAAATCTCCCTGCAGCACCTTGCCAAGCCAGATACCATATTGGACGATAATCGGCTTGTCGAATCCATACTTCTGGATAACCGCTTGGCGCACCTCCTCGCTGGCCGTGATTTCAACCAGGGAATCCACCGGGTCCCCGGGGATCAGTTGGAGGATGGAAAACACCATGATCGTCACCAGGAACAGGGTGGGCATCACATACAGCAGCCGGCGGATCAGAAATCGCTTCAGCCCCATCTCAGCTTTCCAACCAGGCTTCCCTGAGTCCCTGTTCCGGGATGTAGTAATTCGCGGGCTTGAAATTTTTCAGCTTTTGGGTCCAGCCGTTGGCGAGGATAAAGGTCATGTATGGGATGAAATAGGCCTTTTCATTGACCTTCAACACCACTTTTTTAAATTTCTCCCGCCGTTTCTTTGTGTCCATTTCCATGGCCATATCGTCCAGCAGTTTATCCAACTCCGGATCCTTCACGCCCGTTATCGGGGCATAGCCATCATTGGGTTTGCCCGGATCGGTATGGAGAAATGAGTAGTATATACTCATGGGATCGTCGCCGCCTACGGTGAAGACGAACATCTGGTAGTCTACTTTTGCAAGGTGGAGCCAGTATTGGAGTCCCAGCTGCGGGATGATCTTGATGCGGAATCCGGCTGCCCGGGCCATCTGCTGCACCACCTGGGCCATCTGGTCGTTCTTTCCCCAGGTCGAGGTGATATAGAAATCTGCATCGATGCCGTCGGGATAACCGGCTTCCTTCAGCAGTTGTTTGGCTTTGGCGATATCCGGTTCCGGTACCTCGATGTCCTCAAATCCCCAAAGAGATTCGGAGGGCTGAAAACCCTGGACTGTCGCAATCCCCCGTTCCCCGTACAATGCCTGGGCCAGCTTCCTGCGATCGATGGCAAGGCTCAGCGCTTGACGCACTCTTTCATCATGAAAGGGCGAATGCCCCTTTTCCGGGTGATTGTTCAGGTAGATGGTCATCGTGGCGTCATTCAACCTGGGATAGAACATCAGATTATCCGTTTCAAACGGCGTATACAGCTTCTGCCCCTGGAACACCTTCGCGAAATACTCGTCCGTCACGCCATAAATATAATCCAGGTTTCCGGCTCTCAGGGCCATGGTCCTGGGTTGATCCTTGAGAACCAGCAACTCGACACCGTCCAGGTAGGGCAGCCCCGGGATGCGGTAATCCTTGTGGGCTTTGAAGACGGCCTTGTGGTTCTGCTGGAATTCCACCATCTCAAATGGGCCCGTGCCAGGAGGAGCGGCCCGGTCGGATGTAAAGTCGGCGGATTCTCCGAAAATCTTGCCGTAGGGGATGCTGTCCTTGGGCAGTATCGGCACGTTGACCCAGGCGTTGGCGATCAGAAAGGCGGCGTAGGGTTGGGTGAGATTGGCCACCACCGTGTAACGATCCGGTGTCTCGATCGATTCCAGGTAATTTCCCAGCAATTTTCGCGCCGGCAAACCGTGCACGGGGGCCTTGACCCGCTCCCAGTTCCATTTCACATCGTCGGAATCGAATTCCTTGCCGTCATGGAATTTGACGCCCTTTTTAAGGTGAAAGACATAGCGGGTTCCTCCTTTTTCGATATCCCAGGCGTCTGCCAGCATCGGCTTGACCTCCGGGACGGCTTCCGGCCCTTTCTCCTTGATGATTTGGAAGCGTTCTCCAATAGAAATGGGGTCCACCAGTCCTTCCCAGGCCAGCGCGGCATCCTGTCGGCCCCAGCTACCGTTGCGGCGCTGCGGATCGGGCGATTGAATCAAAAACGACATCCCGCATTTCAGGATGCCGCCGCGTTTCGGTGTTTGGGCGAACAGGGATGGGCCCCCCATGGACAGAGCCACGGTTCCGGCCGCACCGGCTGCCATCATTTTAACGAACTCCCGTCGGGACATCTGTTTCTTAAGTTTGCTCATGTTTATGTTTCTCCTTTGGCTTAGGGTTCATTAAAAAATTAATTCGCATCGCCAGACGTTAAGGCGCCTGGCCGGCAAGACGCGATAACGCAGGAATATTTCGAGCTTTCGCAACATCTAGCCCAGGCGGGATGCATCAGCGTATGAAATGTGTAGTTATTTTTGAGTGAGCCCTTGGATTACGACTCAGGGATATTCGAGCTTTTCCAGAACCGCCATTTATGGATGGAAACTACTTCCCGCCAATGGCTCCGGCTTTCTTCAGATCGTCAATTTCTTCTGTTTCAAATCCTGCTGATTTTAGAACCTCTGAAGTGTGCCAGCCCAGGGCCGGAGGCGGCAATTTCAGTCCAGCCGGTGTGGCCGACATGTGCCAGGGTTTGTCGAGAACCCTTATTTCCCCCGCAATCGGATGCTCCATGGTTTTGACCATGCCGGTGGCCAGAACGCCGGGGTCCTCAAAGGCCTGCTCGACGGTATTGATGGGGGCGGCCGCAACCTCATGTTTTTCGAAAATATCGAGCCATTCCGCGGTTTTCTTGGCAGCGGTTACCGTTTGGATCATAGTTTCCATTTCTCCATAATGTTTGACGCGATAACTAGGTTCTTTGAAGTCTGGATGGTCAACCCAATCAGATTGTCCCAATGCATTGCAGAAACGTCCCCAATGTTCGGAAGACAGCACAACCGACACATAGGAATCTTGGGTCTTGAATGCCTGCGACGGCATGGATTGGGGATTTCTGGACCCCAATCCCGTCGGAACTTTGCCGGACATCAGGAAAATGTTGGCCAGATTGGCCAGCATGGTGATCGTCGATTCCAGCAGGGAAGTTTCCACCCGTTGGCCTTTGCCGCTGACCTGCTTGTAATAGAGCGCTGCAAGCGTGGCGTACGCCAGAAACATACCGGCGGTGAGGTCGACCATCTGAACCTGTATCTTTGCCGGAGGGCCTCCAGGAGGGCTCGTAACGTCCACCAGTCCTGTGAGAGATTGAATGATCAACTCAAAACCAGGTTTGTCCTTATAAGGCCCCTGGCTGCCGAAGGCCGTGAGAGAGGAGTAAATTAACTCCGGATTTATTTTTTTCAGCGCCTCGTAGCCCAGCCCCAGCCGATCCATGACGCCGGGTCTGAAATTCTCCATAAAGACGTCGGCCTGCGCAACCAGCCGGTGAACGACATCGATCCCCGCCTTTTGCTTCAGATCGACGCAGATGCTCTTTTTATTGTGATTGACCGAAAAAAAATAAGCGCTCTCACCATTTTGAAATGGCGGGCCACCTGAACGTATGGGGTCCCCAGTGCCCATTTTTTCAATTTTGACAACCTCGGCTCCGAGGTCTGCCAACAAGGTACTGGAAAAAGCGCCGGATAGAATATGGGTGCAATCAATAACTTTTATTCCGTCCAAAGGTCCTATAGTTGACATATTCAGATTCTCCTCCTTGTCTAATTCTTGAAGTATATGTTTGATCGAAAGAACAGGTCTTTAGGCTATTTTAGATGATACTTCAGCGAAGTATCCAAACCCGTTTATTCCCTGGCCCAGAGGACCACTCTTTCAATGTCAGAATAAAAGGCGTTGCTTGACCGAGCATAATTCAATAGACATAGATTCGTTTACAATCGAAAACAAACCTTCACCCTGCACCGAATGCCATTTCGAAATTTATAAAACCATGGCAGCTGACTGGGGCATCTTTATGTCTACTTAATGATGGCTTTCTCTATAAACTCTGCTCGATCTAAGCCTGTTGTATTGAAGCAGGATAACACCGCCAAAAATAACCGCGGCAATCGATAAGAACGTATAGCTTTGGTTGATGCTGTATACCGTGGCCAGGATCGCCGATACGAACAAGGATGCCCGCTCTGCAGGGGTTGTCTTAACGATAAGCCACTTTTGAAGTGCCACCATCAAAGAGCCGCAGCCGATGATCATGCCGATGGTTGCCAGCACAATACCCCAAAGATCTTTCTGGGGCTCCAACAGCAACATCGGATTATAGATGATGAAATACGGCACGAGAAAAAAAGGCGCCGCCAATTTCGTGCTTTCCCAGGCGGTTGTTAGAAATTTAGCCTCAGCCAGCTTGCTGGCCACCATGGAGCCGGGAGCAACCGGTGGCGTGATGACCGCCAACACAGCGTAGTAAAAAACAAAGAAATGAGCCAGCAGCCGGTCCACCCCCATGTTGACCAGGGCCGGGGCAACCACTAGCGCCACAATGATATAAGCCGGAACCGTCGGCAGGGCGCAGCCCATCACGATCGACAAAACCATGGTTAGAAACAGGGCGATCAACAGGTTGCCGCCGGAAAGGGTTTCGATCATCCCCGCCAGTTTGATGCCCGCGCCGGTGAGGATCAGCATCCTGACAAAAATACCCACCGCAGCGCAGACGATGGCCAGCGAGGCCACGATTCGGACGCCGTTGGCCAGGCCGTCGATTAACTTTCCCAGGGATGGCCGCGTTTCTTTTAACAATAAGGCGATGGCCAGCAGCACCCCCAGGGTCGTGTAGGCGGCATAGGCCGGGCTGAACCTTTTGACCAGAAGGGTTACCAACACAAGCATCGGGATAATGAAAACCCAGACACCCTTGGCAATGACCGAAAAATTCGTCTTGACCGTTATCTTCGCCAGGTGTTCCCGCTGGGCGATGAGAAGGGCGCCTAAAGATGTCAAGATAAGGTAGATAGCGGCCGATGGGATGGCCTTTACCATCAAAACCTGGTAGCCGATCCCCAGGAAATTGGCCATGATAAATATAGAAACGCCCATTACCGGCGGTGTTATCTGGCCGCCCGTGGAGGCCACGGCTTCTATGGCCCCGGCTTGCTCCGGCTTGTAGCCGTTCTTCTTCATCAGGGGAATGGTGTAAGACCCGGTCAGGGCGACATTGGCCATAGCCGCTCCGGTGCACATGGCGATAAACGTGCTTGAAATAACGGCGATCTGTGCCGCGCCACCACGGATTCGGGTTCCGATCCAGTTGCCGATTTCGATGAATACCCGATTGATCCCAACGGATTCGAAAGCACTGCCGAAAATGATGAAGGGCATGATGAGGATGGCCGAAGCGTTCAGAAGCACGCCGTAGATGCCCCGGTAGCCGACGCCCATCATGGACAATACGTAGGACGGTGCCAATTCCGAGTGCCCGAAGGCGCCGGGAATCAGATGGCCGAACAAGGCATAGACGACTGCAACGAGCGCCAGGCAGGTAAATATGGCCCCCCACTGAACCCATGAAATCGCAAGGACGATAGCCGGCAGAAGAATTCCGACCGGGATGTCCTGCAACTCGGGAGATCCCGAAAACATGTCCAGCCTTTCAAAATTGATATGCATATACAACGTGCAGCCGATGCTGATGATGATGCCGATGGAATAGATTACCCGGCGGAGCCGGTGCGGTGATTTCATTCCGTATAGGAACAGGATGGCCAGGGCGAAACCCAGGTGGATGTTCTGGTGAACCAGATCGTTGAATATGGGATGCCATGTCGTAAACGCATGATAGGCGATCATAAGCAGGGCGACGGCCTTGATAATAAAATCTATCGACCGGGTCCACCCATCTTCTCTTTTAATTTCAGGCTCAGGCATGTATACGTCCTCTGGCGGCCGGGTGTGCGACCGAATCCGAATGTTATGATGAATACGGTTGATCAGAGATGAATGGACCGCACTTTTGACCGGGCAGTTGCGGATCCCAGCCGTTGCCGCTCAAAAGATTGATCGGCAACGGATTGGGAGATGTCTGTCGGATTCTCTGTTCCGGACGGAATTATTCGATTACTTTGAAACCCAATTCCTTGGCCGCTTTGAAGACAGCCGGATGAATATAGTCCTTGGGCACGCCCGCAGGGAACGGGTTTTTAGGCTGCATTTTGAACATGGCGTGATAATCGCCGAATTTGTCCGCTTGTTCGTAGCGAACCTTCAACAGCTCGATGATGATATCATCGGGTGTGTCCTTATCACACTGCATATAGAGGAATTCGCACAATCCCGTGACATCCGCCGCAATGCCGTCCGCTGCACCTGCCTTGAGCAGGGCCGGGCTAAAGACCTCCATCCCCTCGCCCTGGTAGGTGGACATCAGAATTTGCGGATCGAATGGGATGAGATACAGTTTACGGCCCGAGGCCAGCAGCTGCAGGGTGGGCGAATCCGGCGCAGCCTTGGTAATGATATAGGTCTTTCCGTCGGCTGCCAGTTCGTATTCGCCCATGAATGTGCAGACCGTGGCATCGACCGTGCCGTTCAAGAGAGCGTCCTTGCCCTGGTCGATGCCGATGAATTGCCAGTTGACATCCACACCGAGCCCTTTGGCAAAGTACGGTACATACTTGAGGGTCGAATTGAAGGGGGCTGCCTTGGCGGCCACGGCCACCCGCTTTCCGGCCAGGTCCTTGGCGGACTTTATGTTCGGGTCAAAGGTGCCCAGTACGTTGATGCGGCACAAAATCGATGAAAACACGGTGAGTCCGGGTAGCGGATATTTGCTGAAAGGTGCCCAGCCGTTTCTGTTAAACCGGATCCCGTTGGAGCTGCCATACGTAACAGTCCAGGGCTTTTGGCCGGAACGCATCTGATCGAGGTTTTCGTATTGGTATTTGATTATGAACATTGCCCCCGGCGTTTCCTCGGCTTTGAGCTCAACCCAGGATCCGGATTTGCGGGCCAGTTCCTCATAAGCGAAAGCATAGTCATAAAAGGCCCGGCCAAACTGGGTGGTCTGGAAGATAACTTTTTCAGGTTTGTGGGCCGGTATATTCTGGGACAATGCGGGACTCACAAGGAAAACAAGCAGGCACACCGACAATACCGCGGTTAAAATTAGATGCTTTTTCATGTTTCTCCTCCTTTGCTTTTGAGCACGGCTAGATAATGCCTACTTCAACGAGAACATTAATTGCCTGCCCCTGTTAATGTTGGCCACGATCAGGTCACGAACCTCATCGGTATTTTTTGCATGAACGGCATCAAGAATGCATCTGTGTTCCTGGTTGTAGGGAGTAAAGTCCAGCTCGGCTGTAGCAGCATGCGGTCCGAAATAGGACAGAACCTGATCGAGCATGTGGGTGATACAGACAACGGCATGGCGCCACCCCGAGGCTTGATACAGGGTGAGATGAAACTTTCTGTTGATTAGATGATATTCTATGGGCGCTTTGTCCGGATCTTCCATCTCTTCATACAATCGTTCGAGATTAGCCAACGATTCTTCATCGATGTTTGAGGCGGATACGGCCGCTGTCTTCCCTTCCAGGGCGCAACGCGCGTCAAAGAGGGCATCCAACTCTAAAACGGAAGGCGGCGCTGCCACGCAGATACCCTTATTGGCTTTTTGGATGACCAGCC
Organism: uncultured delta proteobacterium; assembly: GCA_963774425.1. Taxonomy (GTDB): domain Bacteria; phylum Desulfobacterota; class Desulfobacteria; order Desulfobacterales; family JAFDCJ01; genus JAFDCJ01. The sequence continues at coordinate 321,171 of CAVZEZ010000004.1, forward strand.
CGGAACCGATCAATTCTTTGAGGGCTTCCCGGATGGCCATGCGGCCTAAATTCAATGTCTCTTCCAGTTCGGAAGGAATCAGCCGGGTACCGGGAGAGAAACCTCCCACCAGCAATCGTTCCCGGAGCGACTCAGTCGCCAGATCGGCCATTGTTCGATAGGGCGTCATGTTGTAGCCTCCTATTTGATGTCCCGGCTTTGATATTTGATCAAATATAAATTATAAAATTGATTGTCAAGGTTTTTTTCCCGAAATGACACCTGAAGATTATTTGCCGGTCAGTGGAACCCCGGGATACCTGGAAAGTCGAGATCCGGATTACGGTGGAACTCAGTTTTTCATTTTGGCTCCGGGGAATCGGGGGCATCACACGCTTGCAGACGGGTCGCTGATCAGACGGGGCCGCGGGCTAAAGGGCAGCCCTCTGATCAATTAAGGAAACAAGATGGTAATCATTGGAATCGGGATCGATTTCGATTTGAAAGCGAATCAACACCATAGAGCATGTATCCAGAGCTCGCCTCACATTTACTTTTTTGGATCATAGAACCGAAACAAAAATGCACCACCCCGAGCATCACAGTGCCTTCACCCTGGGTGTGGGAGGGCAAATCCCGCGACGCCCTCCCCTATCCCGATTGCTGAGGCTATTTTTTAGAAAAGTTCTCAATCGCAACGACGGCCTTGTTCTTTTGTTCCTCGGGCAGTCCAAAAGCGAGATTCGCAGTGTAAAGCACACCGTCTCTAATTACAATACTGGTCGGACCTTGCAGCGGGTCGCCGCTACCGATCACTTTCCTCGGTGTCATGCCCAGCCATCCGGCCGTATCCGGCGGAAGGACGATGATCTGGTTAATGCTGACACTGGACTCGGCCGCATAGATGTAGCCCTCATCGTCTATCTCCATCCCATCGAAATACGTGTGCCCCCGTGAAATAAGTTCCGCTTTCAATAATGATGATGTGAAAAGATAAGAAACGGATTGGTATCGACGGCGTTCAGTAGCCTACCTGATCCAATCCTTTGAGTCCCAGAATCTGCCTGGCCTCGGCGGGTGTCGCCGTTTCGACGCCAAGCTCGGCGGCGATGCGCCTGATCTTGGCGACCTGCTCACCGCTGTTGGTGGCCAGTACGCCCTTTGCCAGGTAAAGGTTGTCCTCCAGACCCACCCGCGCATGGCCGCCCATGAGCAGGGCATGGGTGGTCATGGTAAACTGAGTGCGGCCGGCGGCACAGACGGACCACTCGAAATCGCCAATCTGCCGTTGGGCGGTCTGTACCAGGTAAACCAGGTTATCGATGGTTGCGGGGATGCCACCCAGGATGCCGAGAACGAATTGCAGGTAGAGCGGTGCTTTAATCATTCCGGTCTCGAGGAGGTAGGCCAGGTTATTTATCATGCCGACATCGTAAATCTCGAATTCCGGCTTGGTACCGTTTTGGTTCATCAGTTCCGTGAATTTGCGCATGGTATAGAAGGTGTTGGGGAAAATGAAGTCCTCGGTGCCTTCCAGATAGGGTTTTTCCCAGTCGTATTTCCACTTTCCTGAAAATTTTGGAACCACCTGAAAAAGGGCGAAGTTCAGGGAGCCCGCATTCAGTGAGGCCAGTTCCGGCTTCAGGGTTGAAACGACTTTCGCCCGGTTCTCCACACTGTCACCGAGTCTGCCGCCGGTGGTGGTGCAGATGACGATATCGCAGCGGCGCTTCACTTCGTCTTACCACTTCCTTAAAAACGTCTTGGTCCGCATTGGGTTGGCCCGTCTGCGGATCGCGTGCATGCAAATGGGCCACTGCCCCGCCTGCGTCGTACACACTCATAATGTCATCGATCATCTGTTGAGGGGTAATCGGCAGGTGCGGCGACATCGCCGGTGTGTGGATTGCGCCGGTAATTGCGGCCGAAATGATGGCTTTGCGAGGGGTTTTTTTATTCATGAGTATTTCTTCTTTCTGATGGTTTGTTTAATAATCGGCGCAGGTAAAACTCGACGCAAGATTCACGTCACCGGACCCCTTGTATTTCGGCCAGCTCGGATATTCACACAGCGGACGGGTGCGGCCCGGTACCCCGATGGTATCGGCCACGATCTGGTTTGTCGGGGCGGCTCCCTTTTCCACCCAGTCGTCGAGCGCGGTGAGTGAATCCCAGGCAGCGTTGAACACTGAACTGAGCGCATGGCCATACCCCGGGACCTCGTAAAACCTGACAAAGCCGTCGACCTTCGAATGCCCCATTTGAGCTGCCAATTGCTGGTAGTATTGCTCGCTGGACCGGGTGGCGACCAGCACATCGGAAATACCGTGGGCCATCAGCAACTTGCCACCGCGGGCGGCGAACGCAGAGATATCGGTTTTGGCGGTAAACAGGGCGCTGAGTTCACTGATGCGACTGCCCCAGGCTCCGGGGTTTTCGGGATCGAGGTTGTAAGCGTCGAAATCCGGGTCTCGCGTCACCATATACTTGATCCACTGGTCAACCATCAGACTGATATAGGGTCCGGTCTGGGCCTGGGGATTTTTCGGCTGAGTTGTTCCGAGGGCCAGCCATTTCACGTATTTCTCTATTGGGCTTCCGGTATCCATGCCGAGATCGCTGCCCCACATATTGTAACCGGGAAATTGCGTGTCGCCGCTGGCAAGAAAATAGTTGAATTGTGTATCTGTACCGAGCGCCTTCAAGGCGGCAATCTGCGCATCCGACAGGCAGGTGTCACCGGTATCTGTGCCATTCGGGCAGCGCAGCGGAGCGCCGTTAAAGGTCGCGGTCGACGGATCGAATGTGGCGTTGCATTTCACCTGGTTGCTGACCACGCCATCGGCGGCTCCATCCAAGGCATCGCAAGCCTCCATGGCTGCATCGAAGATCAGCTTCTTCTTTGCCTGGTTGGGATAGGCCCCCGGCTTCGACAGTTCAAGGTTCACCTTGTGGCCGGCAAGCCAGGCGGGAACATTCGTCCATACCGGATACCAGGCGACAGCCCCGTTCCAGTCAGCGGGCCAGCGCTGGATCGCGCTTAGCGCTTCGCGCCCGCCGGTTGACCCGCCTGCAAAATACTTCTTCACAGGTTTTTTGCCATAGCGGGCATACATGATAACGAGTGCGGCATCGTGGGTCTTTTTCAATGCGTCGCCGCCGAAGTTGTTCACAGCCTCATCGTTGATGAAAGCCGAGCCGTCCTGCGAACCCAATTCTCCGGCCTGGTGACCGGAGTCACTGCCGAAGGTGGCGTAGCCACGTCCTAATGGCGTCGCTTGATCCGTCGGACCCGCGGGTACATTCTGGGCAACAGCCGGGATACGGCCGTTGAAGCCCCCGCCGCCGAACATCACCGCCTTCCGGTTCCATTCTGTCGGCAGGGCGACATGGAACATAATTTTCGGCGCATCGGGGTCCACGGGATTGATTTCACCTTTCACCAGGCAATATTCTCCGATGGCCTTGGCGCCGGTCAGGAGTTCGCCCGGGTTGCCGTCTTTATCCTTGTTTCTGGCCGCCGGGACGACTTCCGTGCCGGTAACATTTGCCCCGGTGGTCGGCAAGCCGATCGATGCAGCGGGAATCATCATTCCGTTGAGTTCCTCGCAGGTCTGGGTGACCGGGGACGACGTACTGCCGCTGCAAAATCCCGCCGGTGCAAGGATTAGGATTGCGGCGGTGGTCACGGCCATAGTAAAAAACTTTACTCTGAAGATATTCATGTTTACCCTCCTCTGCTTATATTGACTGATTCAACGGTTGGTCATGTCTGCCCGATATGCTGCGGCATCCGTCTCACCGACGGTTTCGTCAGCAACGAGGAGCCACTCGATCATCTTATTTGTCTTGGGGTCCCCTGTTGCCGGAGCGTCGAAGGTGGCTGACGGCGGTGCGCCGCTTTCCACGACAGCAGATCGAAAGAGCCCCGAAGTCGTAGGCGATATGAGCAGGGTAAGCGTGTCGCGCGCACCGGCTGACTCACCGTCCAGGGTAACCCATCGAGGATTCCCGCCGAATGCACATTTCGAAAATTAAGGGCCAAACAGCACATGAGTATAAAAGCTTTTTATGATGTCGACGAAGGGGAGAAGCGCTGCAATCAGTGAAATCAGCGCTGCTTCTGAAGTTACAGGTTCTGTAATCTATTTCGAACGTTTCGATCAACGGCTCAGGCGCTGCTGCTGCCAACAGGCTTTTGTTTCTAGACTTCCAGCCATTCCTTTCGTATGGCTTCATCTGATATCAGGTCTTCCGGCGTGCCCTCAAAGACAACCTGTCCATGGCCCATAATGTATAAACGCCGGGATATCTTCAAGGCGATGTTGAGCTTCTGTTCGACCAGCAGCACGGAAATACCCCGCTGCGCGATCTCTTCTATCAGTTGGCCGACCTGGACAATCATTTTGGGCGCAAGTCCTTCGGTGGGTTCGTCAATCATGATAAAGTTGGGGTTTCCCATCAGGGCGCGGCAGATGGTCAGCATTTGCTGCTCTCCGCCCGATATCAGCCCGCCCTGGACGTTGGAGCGCTCTTCCAGTCTTGGAAACATTTTGAACACGTCCGCCAGGGTCCAGCGCCCCTGCGCTTTTCTGGCCTTCATTCCCAGCTGAAGATTTTGCAGGACGGTCAGACCGGGGAATATCCAGCGGTCCTCCGGCACGAATCCGATTCCTTTGTGCGCGATCGTGTGGGGTTTGCATCCGGTAATCTCTTCGCCCTGAAAAATGATCGAACCCCGGGGCGCGACGAGCCCCATGATCGTTTTGCAGAAAGTCGAGCGACCGACGCCGTTGCGGCCCAATAAACTGACAATTTCATTGGTGCCGATCTTTAAATTCACCCCCTGGAGAATGTGGCTGCGGCCGTAATAGGCGTGCAGATCCTTGACCTCCAACATTCAGGCGATCTCCTTTCCCAGATAGGCTTCCTGTACTTCCGGATTGCGGCGTATGCCGGCGGGAGCATCCGTGGCGATAATTTCACCGTAAACCAGCACCGAAATCCGGTCGGCCAGATCAAAGACGACGCTCATATCATGTTCGACCACGACAAGGGTTTTGCCCTCGGTCACACTGCGAATGAGCTCGACCGCCCGTTTGGTTTCGCTCATACTCATGCCGGCGGTGGGTTCATCGAGCAAAATGACATCCGTATCGCCGGCAATGGTAATGCCGATTTCAAGGGCCCGCTGATCGGCATAAGCCAGCATCGCGGCCGGAAGGTGGCGACGGTCGGCCAGATTGATCTTCTCCAGGATTGTCTCGGCCTTTTGGTTGAGCTTTTTGAGACGGCCGCACAGATGCCAGAACGAGCAGCGATACCCCATGGGCCACAGCAAGGCGCAGCGGATATTTTCAAACACGGTCATTTTGGGGAAGATATTGGTTATCTGGAAACTGCGGCTCAGGCCGCGGCGGTTGATTCGGTGCGGGGGCAGCCCGCTGATGACCCGCCCGTTAAGCTCGATGTGACCGGTGCTGACCTCATAAAAACCGCTGATCAGGTTGAAAAGGGTGGATTTGCCGGCGCCGTTGGGGCCGATAATGGCATGGCGCTCGCCTTTGCGTATCGCCAGGTCGACGCCATTGATGATTTTGCTGCTGCCGAAGCTTTTGTGCACGTCGACCAGTTTAAGCGCCGTCATACGATCGCCTTGTCCTTCATCATTTGGGTCACTTCGTTCCAGCTGCGCCGCACCGCGCGTTGGGCCTTGCGAAAGAAGTAAAACCCGACGACGACCCATACGACGGCTGCCAACCAGGCAATCGGCGATTGGGCGCGAAATGAAATACCGAACAGTCTCATGGGTTCATCCGGGTTGATGCTCAAAGAGAGATGATAATTGATCTCGATCAGCGTCATGGCGCCTGAAAACAGCACGAGGCTCGGCAGGGCAATCAGACCGTAAGCCGGCAGCAACCGTTTCATGAGGCCGGCTTGCCACACCGGCTGGTGCAGCATGATGATACCGGCCAAACCGTTCGGCGCCCATAGGACCATGCCCACGAAAAGCAGGCCGAAATAAAGCAGCCAGGCATGCGTGATACCGGCCAGGGAGAGCTGCATAAAGGTGACGAGCACCGCCCCCAGAATCGGCCCAAAAAAATCGCCGATCCCACCGATGTAGGTCATCATCAATACATTGCCCGATGGGATGGCGCCGATGGTCTCAGCGGTGATGATTTCATAGTTGATGGCAAACAGTCCACCGGCAATACCGGCGAAAAAAGCCGCCAAGGCAAATTGCAGCGTTCTGACCCAACGCGCATTGTAGCCGATGAAAGCCGCGCGCTGGGGGTTGTCTCGAACCGCATTGGCGACCCGGCCCAACGGCGTCTTGGTTTGCAGATACATCAGCGCCACACATATCAGCATCCAGGCGGCAATCAAGTAAAAGACTTCGATCTGCTGACCGAACCCGAGTCCGGTCAGGGTGTTGTCGACCATGCGGTCTGTGGATATCCCCTCTTCACCACCGAAGAAACCCGGCAGCATGAGAGCGCTGGCGGCGATCAACTCGCCGATTCCCAGAGAAATAAGCGCAAAGGTGGTGCCGGCTCTATCCGTGGACAACCAACCGAAAACCAGACCGGCAACCACGCCGCCCAAGCCGCCTACCAGCGGCACCAACTCCAGCGGCAGCGGCAACTCACCGGCGCCGACCATATTGATCGCGTGCATGGCGAGAAATCCGCCCAAACCGTAGTAAACCGCATGCCCGAAAGAAAGCATGCCGCCTTGTCCCAACAGCATGTTGTAGGAAAGCGCAAAGATGATGGCGATTCCCATCTGGCTGAGCATCGACAGGGCAAACCCTGAGTTGAAGATCAATGGTAGTAGGGTGCAAATGAGAACGGCCGCAAGCCAAATTCCGCCCTGCTGCAAGTAAGCCTTCATATATTAGTGATTTCCTGTATCACCCGTGTTCATGATTCGCGTTTGCCCATTAAACCCTTTGGACGAAACATCAGCATCAACACCATAAAAAGATAGGGTAGAATCGGTCCGGTGTGTGACAACTGGATGCGCCAGATATCTCCCAGCAGGCCGCCGGCATCGACATTCAATCCGAATACGGCAAACAGGTCGGCTAACGAATATTCGATACCCACCGCAAATGTCTGGATGGCGGCCAAAAGCAGGGAGGCGACGAAAGCACCCGTCAAGGAGCCCATGCCGCCGACGACGATCACCACAAAGACGATCGGGCCCAACGTCGAGGCCATGGCCGGCTCGGTAATCAAAAAGATGCCGCCGATGACCCCGGCGAGTCCGGCTAAGGCGGAACCGCCGCCAAAAACCATCATGAAAACCGCCGGCACATTGTGCCCCAGGGCGCTGACGCCGTCGGGATGGGTCAGCGCCGCCTGGATAATCAATCCGATCCGGGTGCGGGTTAAAATCAGATAAAGTCCCACAAACATGGCTGCGGAAGTGATCAGCATAAACATGCGGTAAGCTGAAAACTCGGCGCCCAGGAAGGTAAACAGCGGAAAATCAAGCGCCGCCGGTATGGGATAGGACACGGCATTGCGCCCCCAGATCAGGTTGATGCTCTCTTCGATAATGTAGAAGAGGCCGACTGTGAACAGCAGCTCGGCCACATGTCCGTATTTGTGAAGGGTTCTGAGACCGTACCGCTCGACCACTGCCCCCAGGACGCCCACCAGTAAAGGGGCGATCACCAGCGCGGGCCAGAAGCCGATCATCCGGGTGATCTGATAACCAAAGTAAGCGCCCAGCATGTAAAAGCTGGCATGGGCGAAATTGAGTATGCCCATCATGCTGAAAATCAGCGTGAGACCGCTGGAGAGCATAAAAAGGAGCATCCCCAGCACCAGACTGTTTAATAGCGAAAAGAAAACGTATTCCAGCATATGTTTACTTTCTTGATTAAACGGGGTGCGGTGACAAGTTAAAAAACCCGCGGTGCCTTTACCGCCGCCGCCCGCTGCCCGGCTCAAAGGCTCCCCCAAATGTATGCGGACGCCGGGCATGCGTCAGTCGGACTCGGCCCTGCCGGAAGAAGTAATCCGGCAGGGCCTGGTTATATGGAACGTGTCACATCCATACCCGGCGGTGGGCATGATCGATCATAGGCGACAGCTCTAGAATTTAGGTCCCAAGGCCGATCACGGTAATTATTTTGACGCCGGGTATGCCTATGGGCAATCCGCTCAAACTGCCTATTTGGGCGGACGTACCATCTGGCAGGTCGTCGGCATGGCCGTGGCCGCAGCCTCGATCCGCTTGAGGGTTTTAAAGCCGACGCCGGAATTCTCGGCGTCGTATTTAACGGTGCCTTCTCCCGCCTTGGCGTAAACCGAAAGATACAGCGGCTGGATCAGCTGATGATCTTCGGCCCGCATGAGAACTTGGCCGTACGGTGTTTCGTATTCCATGCCTTCCAGGGCATAGGCGATGTCTTTGGGGTCGGTGCTGCCGGCCTTGTCGATGGCCGCGGCCAGCATGTCCATTTCGGTGCGGATGCGGCCGTAGTAGTAGGGAGATTTGCCGCCGTCGGAATACTTTTCCTGATAGCCTATCAAGAAGTCTTCGTCCTCTTTGTTGTTTTCTTCCTGGTTCAGGTCAAGATGCCATTCAGTGACCGAAATGAGCTTGCCGATGCCGGCCTCGCCGATGACCGCGGGCGCACCCAGACCGTTGCCGTAGAATGTATAAAATTGAGCATCCAGACCCGCATCCTTAGCGGCCTTGACGAGCAGCGACATGTCCGCGCCCCAGTTTCCGGTAATAATGGCCTGGGCGCCGCTGGCCTGAATCTTGGAGACATAGGGCGAAAAATCCTTCACTTTGCCCAGAGGAGTGTAGGTGTCGCCGACAATCTCGATGTCCGGACGTTTTTCCTTGAGCATGGCTTTTGCGGCATCGCTCACGGCATGGCCGAATACATAGTCCTGATTGATCAGATAAACCTTGGTAATGTCTTTTTGCTCTTTGATGTAGTCGGTGATGGCCGCAATCTTCATGTCCACATGGGCATCGAAGCGGAAGTGCCAGAAGCTGCACTTTTCATTGGTAAAGGCCGGCGTGACCGCCGCATAGTTCAGATAAAGAACCGGTTGGTCGGGATTGCGCTTGTTGTGCTTGTCCACTGCCTCGATCAAGGCCCCGGCCACACTGGAGCCGTTGCCCTGGGTGATGATCTGAATGCCCTGATCGATGGCGCTTTTAAGCTGAATCAGGCTCTCCTTGGCGCTGGTTTTATTATCGAAGGGCACGATCTCGAGCATCTTGCCGCCGAGCACCCCCCCCTTGGCATTGATCAGCTCGGCACTGTATTGAAAATGCTTGTAGCCGGAATCCCCCACACCCGCAAAAGAGCCTGACAGTGGATCGATGTACGCAATTTTGATTGTGTCGGCCGCTGTGGCCGGCCCGCCCACCATCGCCAAAAGAGCCAAACATGTTAAAACCAGAACCAAATTTCTAAATTTCATAACGGTCTCCTTTCATCTAATGAATATTAGGTTCGAAATACGAAAATCTCGGTTAGAACTTGTCGGATCGACAAGACCGGGCGGATTTCAGCTTCAACCTCACATTATGGAAAATATCCACCTCCCTTCTTGGTTCTTTTGCATTATAAAGCGCTCTTGGTTATAAAATAGAAATCCATCAAGAAATTTATTAATATATTTGGAATTAACGCGTGCATGTACTTCCCCAAATACGGTCCAGTCTCATATATAATAAAATATAGAAATAGAATTTGTTTTGAACACTATTCTATCGTGAGATGACTGTCAAGATCTAATAAAAAATATTTTAACATATTGTTATTATATATTTATTAATAAAATCTCTGCATATTTTGAAACCATTTCTTTTCTATTTAAATTATAATTTAGCTTGAATGTTGCTCAATTTTAAAGAATAATATTGTCGAAATCAAAAAAAGAGCTCTATGTTTATTGCCGTTATAAAGACCATCCGATTGATCCCACTGCTTTTCAGCAGGGCTTACTGATTTTGCAAGAAGGTAACTCATGGCGAGCGAAAAGAGGCAAAAAATTCTGGATGCGGCTGAGCGTATTATGTCGACAAAGGGGAGAGGCGCTAAAATCAGTGAAATAAGCGCCGCTTCTGAAGTTACAGATTCTGTAATCTATCATTATTTTAAAAATAAAGAGGACTTACTTTTCTCCGTCACCCAAGAGCATCTTAGGATTGCATTGGAAAAATTGAATGAACAACTCCAGGGGATCATGGATCCGGTCAATCAACTCAGCAAGCTGATATGGTTTCAGCTGTATTACCATGACACCCACCCCGATTATGCCAATCTCTTATTGTTCGAATGTCGCTCAAACAAGGGATTCATCAAACATGAGGCTTACGGATTGATTAAACGTTGGTCCGCTATCGGAATCGAAATTCTCAACAATGGGATTTCAGATGGTTCCTTCCGTAAAGACCTTGCCCTCCCAATTGTCCGTGACGCCATTTTTGGATTGGTTGATATGGAAAATATTCAGTTCATGACCGCCCGAGGACTGCAACAGGCCCATACGGATCTCGGTGCCATTTTGGATCTCGTACTGCCGATGATTCGGCCGGACACAGAGGCGTGTGCCCTTAAAGGCGACAAGGCGGGCAGAATACTGGAATCTGCGTTAAACGTATTTGCCGCCAAAGGATTTCAGAACGCTACGATCCAGGAGATTTCAAAATCGGCTACTGTGTCCGAAGGAACGATTTACGAATATTTTAACAACAAAGAAGATTTGCTCTTTTCCATACTTGAGCGGCAATTTCAGAACAACTTGGATTTGCTTGATGAATTGTTTGAAGTCAGAACCCCGCTACGCAAATTAAAACGCTTCATGCGCTATCATTTCACGATCTATCTTACCCAGCCGGCTTTTGTGAAAGTTTTTTTGCTCGATGCCATTTACAATGCCGGATTTTATACCTCAAACGCCTATCAACCCTTTAAGCAATACATCGAAGCCATCTATGAGATTCTTGACGAAGGTAAAAAAAACGGCAGTATCCGGCCGGAGATCAACAATCGTGTATTCAGAAATCTTTTCATGGGCATCTTCAGCCATATGGCGCTAAGGTGGCTGTTTACCAAAAAAGGCCGCCAGACCGATAAAATCGAAGAGATCAATGCCGCCGTCGCCCTTTTAAGCCGAGCCGTTGCAACCACCAAATAGCATCCATTTCCCTGATTTGCAGCCAACCAAACCCACGCCTGTTTGACATCAACCATGCTGTGGCATATCTTGGCCGTGCCGGATACCATGCGAATTCGTGTGGAAAAGAAACCATGAAACAAGCATAAAATTCTGAAAAAAGATGGTTATCTTGACCGTCCCCAGTTAGGTTAAAACAGAAAGCAAAAATGTTTTTTGTCACTGATCGAAATCGCAGGTGGTGGATTCTTGCTGCAATGAGCGGAGTGCTGGGTCTGATTGTTCTCGATGAGACCGTGGTCGGCGTCGCATTGGCCACAATCAGGTCGGATCTCCGATTGGCGCCGGTGGCCACCCACTGGGTCGTAAACGCTTATCTTTTAACGTTCACCTGCTTTGTCGCCACCGGTGGACGTCTGGGAGACAGCCTCGGACACCGAGGTTTTTTTGTATTCGGCGTGGCCATCTTCGGCATAGGCTCCCTGGCCCGGGCCTTGCCCCGAACGGTCAGTGGCTGATATCTGCGCGCGCGGTGCAGGGTATCGGCGCTGCCGTCATCTTTCCGGCTGCCTGGGCCATGCTGACTGCCATTTTCCCCCTGAAGGAGCGTGGATTCGCTTTCGGCATCCAAACGACCGTCGGTGGTGTGTTCATGTCCATGGGTCCCCTGATCGGAGGGTTCTTGGCCGATTCGATTTCGTGGCGCTGGATTTTCTGGATCAATCTGCCGGTGGTTGCCGCTGTCGGAGCAATTGTGCTTGCGGCGTGGGTACCGTCCCGTGAGGAAAAGCGACTATCGGCGCCTCGGGCTCCAGTCTCGTTCGATTTTCCGGGGTTGATCACCCTGGTCGCCGGACTGACGGCTTTGGTGGTGGCCCTCATGCAAGGAACCGAGTGGGGCTGGCGCTCGCCGGTCATCCTGAGCCTTTTCTTCAGTGGCACCATCGGCCTGATTTTTTTTACGATCATCGAGTTGCGCCGGACACATGCATTGATTGAAATCGAGCTGCTGCGCATTGCGACCTTTACCGGTGGCAACCTCGTATTTTTCATTTTTCAGTTTAACAAGATTGCCGTCTTTGTCTTCCTTGCGCTCTACTTGCAGGAAAAGCTTCGCCAAACCCCGATTGCGGCGGGAGCCGTCATATTGATCGCCGTACTGCCGACACTTATTACCTCCCTTATTGCCGGCAAATCCGCTGACCGATTCGGTTCACGTCGGTCTCTGCTGACCGGCCTGCTGCTAAACGGCTCGGCCATAATTTTGATCGGCTTCGCTACAGTCCAGGATAATTATGCCATGGTCGTTGCGCCGCCTGTCATCTGGGGCGCGACCCTGCCTTTTATTGCGGTTGCCTCCCGCCGCGCGCTCATGAGTGCGGTGCCCAAAACACAGCAAGGTCAGGCCAGCGGACTCAATCTGACGATTCAGATGTTAGGCGGCACCGTCGGTATGGCCCTTTGCGGCACCGTTCTGGTCGCAACCGGGGATTACCGCAGCTTGTTTCTAATGACCGGTGCGCTTATCTTTCTCACATTGATATGCGGCTGGCTAACGATCGAACGATAATCATCGCAAAAGATGTTCTCCGGATTTGATGGCCCTCGAATGGTGTCGATCCTCCCCAAAAAGCGCCTCTCCGGCGCTTTCCCCGGTTATAATGCCGAGCCGTTCTAACGGCTAGCAGTCCCCATCGTCTGAGGGATAATTCCACGCTCCTTGTCGTCTTTCACGATTGGATGAATGGAGTTTAAAGTCACTGTATGGATGAACCGCCGCTGCTTTTTGGTGGTCGCCGCCTGTAAAGGGTCCTCAAAATAGGCAAATTTTTATTTTGAGTTCAATAGTTTGTACAGTAATTAAAATAACCCGTTTTAATTATTATAAAATTGCAAACCATCGCTGTTTATCAACTAAATCTGGCTGATAATATTCCATTGACCACAATATTATTTAATGTTATATGTCTTTAATTTTATTTGGCCGCAATTTAAATTAATAAAGGAGACAAATTAATTCTATGAAATACATCCCGTATACACTTAGAAATTATCGTCAGATTCCACAGGTAAAGAGTCTACCCGAAACCACCGTCTCCGGCATCGATGTGGTGGGCCGGGTTTTACCCTTTAAAACGAATAATTACGTGGTTAATGAACTTATCGATTGGGATAATTGGAAAAATGACCCCATGTTTGCCATCAATTTTCCACAGAAAAAATTGATGGCCCCCAGACAGTTTGACCTGATCCGAAGCCTTTTGGAATCCGGTGCGGACAACACCGTCATGAGCCAGGCTGTTGATCGCATCAGACTCGGACTCAATCCCCATCCGGCCGGTCAACTGGACTGTAATATCCCTGAAATGAATGGAAGCAGAGTCTGTGGGATCCAGCATAAATACAGGGAAACCATGCTCGTGTTTCCGGCCGCCGGTCAGACATGCCATGCCTATTGCACTTTCTGCTTCAGGTGGCCGCAGTTTACCGGAATGAGTGATTTTAAAATGGTATTGAAGCAGGCGGAAGTATCCGCCGAATATCTCAGACGTAACCCTGAAATCACAGATGTTCTTTTCTCCGGCGGCGATCCGATGGTGATGAGCGCGGACAAGCTGAAGATTTATATCGATGCCTTGTTGAATTCAGATTTTTCCAATCTGAGAACGATCAGAATCGGAACCAAATCGCTCTCTTACTGGCCTTACAGATACCTGACGGATAACGATTCCGGAAAAATACTGGAACTTTTCAGGAAGGTTGTCGATTCAGGCATTCATCTTTCCATTATGGCCCACATCAATCACTACCAGGAGATGTCCACCGATGCTTTTCGTGCGGCCGTACAACGGATCAGGCAGACAGGCGCCGTTATCCGGGCGCAGTCACCCGTGTTGAATCATGTAAATTCCTCTTCTGAGGTCTGGGAAAAGATGTGGGTGGATCAGGTCAACCTCGGTATTGTTCCATATTACTTGTTTGTTCCCAGAAATACCGGTTCCCACAGATTTTTTTCTATCCCGCTGGTTAAGGCATATCATATATTCAGGGAGGCATTCAGTCAGGTGAGTGGTCTCGCAAGAACCGTCAGGGGGCCGAGCATGTCGGCACACCAGGGAAAAATTAAAATCGATGGCTTACCCATGATAAATGGAAAAAAGTACATCGCCATGTCTTTTATCCAGGGCAGGTCATCCGACTGGGTGAACAAACCATTTTTTGCTGAATACGATAAAGACGCCTGCTGGTTTAACGAGTTGCGACCGGCCTTCGGTGACAAAAAATTCTTTTTCGAAAATGAAATGTTCGTGTCTCCGGAATCAGCTGACTTTCAAAATGAAACCGGTATGCGCACCTCTGCGATGGCCCTAAACTGAACACGCGTCTTCAATCCACAGGGTGTCGTAAAGCTGTTCCTTTTAAGCCCAGGAGTCAGGAATGATCACCCCGTATAAAAGAGGATGAAAAATTGGATCAGGCAAACAGTTTGCGCTGCAAAGAACTTTTGCTTATATTAAGAAAAATTACGCAGGCGGTTGATCTGCACTCGAAATACCTGGATAAAAATTTCGGTTTGACAGGTCCGCAGCTCATCTTGCTGCAGGAATTGTCAAGCGGAGAAATGACTGTTTCGGGACTGGCGCAGCGGATAAGTTTAAGCCAGGGAACCGTTACCGAAATCATTCACCGACTTGAAAAGAAAGGGCTGATCAATAAACGGCGCAGCAGTCAGGATAAACGCCGTGTATGGATTACGCTGTCAGAAAAATGCCGGGAACTTCTTGCTCTGGCGCCCCCTCCTCTTCAAAAAACCTTCACCGATCATTATTCTAAGTTAGAGGAGTGGGAGCAATTAATGATTTTAAGTTCTATGCAGAGGATGGTAAAAATGATGTCAACCACGGGTGGAAAGCCGGCGCCCACCAATCGTTGATGAACTCATAGAATCCCAAATCATGTTTTTTGTCAATGATCGAAATCGCCGGTGGTGGATTCTTGCTGCAATGAGCGGAGTGCTGGGTCTGATCGTGCTCGACGAGACCGTGGTCGGCGTCGCATGGGCCACAATCAGGGCGGATCTCCAAATGGCGCCGGTGGTCTCCCACTGGGTCGTAAACGCTTATCCTTTAACATTCATCTGCTTTGGCGTGAACCCTAAATCACGCCTTTATCTTTAAGGCTCGAAATTTCATCCTTGGACAGCCCGACAACATCACCATAGATTTCCTCATTAAATTCACCTAATTTGGCACCCAGAAATTTTACCCTGCCCGGAAACCTGGCCATTTTGGGAAAGACACCGGGGATGAGAACCTCGTCTTTCTCCGGATCGTTGAAGACCATCACCGCCTCGCGTTCCCGCATATGCGGGTCCTGGGCCAGATCGGCGATATTGCGGATCATATCGGCAGGAACGCCGGCGTCATCACAGATTTTCAATCCCTCGACCGCCGTCAATTTTTTTGCCCATTGCGCAATGATGTCGTAAAGCGCATTTTGATTGGCAATTCGATTGATGGTGCTGTTGAAGCGGTCATCTTCCAGCAGTTCCGGCTTTTTCATGGCGTGTGCCAGTTTTTTCCAGAGGCCATCGGTTCCGGCATTGATAACTAAAATTCTATTGTCTCTGGTTTCAAAGTCTTCTGCCGGGACGAAGTGGGGGTTGCGATTCCCGTTCCGTTTGCGGATATTTCCGGTCATGCTGTAATCCATGAGAGCGGATTCCGAGCAGCGAAAACCGGCCTCTGCCAGGCTCAAATCGATCACCTCCCCGCCGGTGTGGTTGACGTCGCGGTTGTAGAGGGCGGTCATGACCCCGAACGCACCCAGATAGGCCGTCATATAGTCGATCTGGGCATATCCGGTGCGCACCGGCGGGCTGTCCGGAAATCCGGTCACAAAGGTGTTGCCGGAAAAGGCGGCGATGGTGCGGTCGAAGCCGCCTTTTTTGCGGTAAGGGCCGGTCTGCCCGTAGGCCGACACCTGTGCCACGATCAGATTCGGGTTGGTTTTGTGAAAATCATCGGCCCCCAGATGCCACTTTTCAGCCTGACCCGGACGGAAATTGAGCAGCACCACATCCGCCTTTGCCGCCAGTTTATGCGCGATAGCCTGGCCTTCCGCGGTTCTCAGATTCAATGTTATGGTCTTTTTGTTGCGTCCTTCGTTCAGCCACATGGGACTGCGGCCGTCCGGATAGGCCAGTTTGCCTCTAATCGGATCTCCAATTTCAGGCAGCTCGACCTTGATGACGGCCGCCCCGAAGTCTCCTAAAAATGTGGCCACGCCCGGGGCAGCGATCAGGGTTGCAAAATCAATAACGGTTATTCCTTCAAGTGGCAGTTTCGGCATCTGTTCTTCTCCTTAATCGGCTCATTCTTCAATGGCATAGATTTATTTTCATTCTTAAGTTCTGTACTTTGCTAAAAAATCGCCGTCTGTTTTACCGGATCGAATATATGCGCCGACTCCATTCTGGCGTTAAACCTGCGGGTTTCACCGATTTGATAGACGCTCTCGGGGTCCAGGCGAACCGTAAATCTTTTGGCACCGAGTTCCAGGTTCAACAGTTGCTCCGATCCCAATAGTTCGACGACCCGGATCTCAGCCTCAAAATCGGTCTCATGCCCTCCGGATCCCGGGACAAAATTTTCAGGTCTCAGTCCCAGGATCAAATCTTTCCCACTATAACCGGAGATGAGCGCTGCTTTATCCGGCGGGAATTTAAAATTGATGTCCGCGCTGCGTGCAAACAGGTCGCCGTTTTCCTGAATGATTGCGCAGTCGAAAAAATTCATCGCCGGTGAACCGATGAATCCGGCGACAAACAGATTGGAAGGATTATTGTATACTACCTTGGGGGTGTCGACCTGTTGGACCTCGCCGTCTTTCATGACCACTATCCGGGTGCCCATGGTCATGGCCTCCATTTGATCGTGGGTAACATAGATAACGGTGCTTTTGAGCCGGTGATGCAGATCCAGCAATTCGGTGCGCATGTTGACCCTTAACTTGGCGTCCAGATTGGATAACGGTTCGTCGAAAAGAAACACTTTCGGGTCCCGGATAATGGCGCGTCCCAGCGCAACACGCTGGCGCTGGCCCCCGGAGAGCTGATGCGGAAAGCGCGTCAACAGTTCCTGAATCCCCAATAGCCCGGCCGTTTTTTCAACGCGTTCCTTGATATCCGGTTTGGCTTTTTTGCGCAATTTAAGGCAAAAGGCCAGGTTGTCATAGACTTTCATATGCGGATACAGCGCATAGTTTTGAAATACCATGGCGATATCACGCTTCTTGGGAGCCAGGTTGGTGATACCTTCCCCGTCGACAAATATCTCACCCGAGGTCGGTTTCTCCAGACCGGCGACGATCCGCAACAGGGTGGTTTTGCCGCAGCCCGAGGGCCCCACAAGAATTAAAAATTCACCGTCGGCGATATCCAGCGATAATTCTTTTACCGCTTCAACGTCACCAAAGCATTTGGAAATATGTTCAAGTTTTACATGCGCCATCGTCCTGCTATTTTCTGCCTCCCAGGGCAATACCTTTTCTAAAATGCTTCTGATTGATAAGGGTGAATACGATAACCGGGATCGTGATCAAAACAACGGCTGCCGACAGCGGACCATAGTCCAGTTGATTGTCTGCCAGAAAACCGTAGATCATGACCGGCAGTGTTTTGGTGTGATATCCCGACAAGACCAACGGAAAGAGAAATATGTTCCAGGTAAACATGAAACCCAGGGTGCAAACGGTGATAATTCCTCCCCTGACCAGCGGTATGACGATTCGCAAGAAGGTTCCCAGGTGCGAACAACCGTCCAGCCAGGCGGCCTCCTCGACTTCAACGGGGATATCCTCGAAAAAACCCAGCATCAGCCAGACGGTAAACGGAATCATGAACGTCAGGTTGGACAGAACCAGACCGATATAAGTGTCGTACAGCCCCAGCTGTTTGAATATGACGTACCAGGGCAGCAGCAGGACGATCCAGGGCGCCATCTGGAAAAACAAAATCATAAACGACAGCCATTTTTGGCGGCGACGGGCGATGATATAGGCGGCCGGCAGGGAAATGATAAGGTTGACGGACAGGGTCAGAAAGACCACGACGGTTGAATTCCAGAGACTCTTCATAAAATCGCTTGTATTCAATACCTGACGGTAATTATCCAGGATCGGCTTAAAGAAAAAGTTGGGGGGTATGGCGGCCGCATCCAACGCGTCCATAAAGGAGGTGCGCACAACCCAGTAAAAGGGAAAGAAAAACAACGCCACAATGAGGGTAATGGCCAAATAGAAAAAAGCCCTGCCGCTAACCGCTCTAAAGGATCGTTTCGGCATGGCTAGTATCTCCATTTCCTTTCGCGGAAACGGTAAAGGACGATGGTGACAACCAAAATAATCGCCAGCATGATCATGCCCAGGGCAGAAGCGTATCCGAAATTAAGGGATCGAAACGCCTCATGATAGATCATCAAATTCAGCGTCTCGGAAGCCCGGTTCGGCCCCCCGCCGGAAGCAATCACATAAATCTTGTCGAACACCTTCATGCCGTGCACAAATCTCAATAACAGCACCAAAAAAATATAGGGTTGCATCAACGGCAGGGTGATTTTGAAAAATATCCGGGCTTTTGAAGCACCATCCATGATGGCGGCCTCATAAGGATCCTGCGGCAGGCTTTTCAGTCCCGCCAGCAAAATAAGCATGGTCATGGGTGTCCAGTGCCAGATTTCCACCATGATCAGCGACGGCATGACGGTTGAGCGGCTGGCCGCCCACTCGGAGGGACCCAACCCGATCAGTGAAAGATAATAATTAAGGTGCCCCATCATGGGATTCATCAACATTGACCAGACCAGACTCATGGCCACCGGTGTGGCGATGATGGGAAAGAGCATAAAGGTTCTGAAAACCGACTCCCCCCGGAATTTGCGGTCGAACAACAGGGCCAGGCCGAAGCCGAGAATGAACTGACCGGCGAGGGAGCCGACGGCAAAATAGAACGTCAACCAGATAGATTTCCAGAAATGGGTATCCCGGGTAAATGCCTGAATATAGTTGGCCAACCCCACGAAAGAAGGTGCTTGCCGGGCCGTGAGTATCCAATTATGGAAACTCAGATAGATCAGTCGAATGAAGGGGAAAATAAAAAGGCCGCCGGCTACAATGATCGCCGGTGCGGGAAAAAGCCAGCGAATATGGCGGTCGATGATATCTAACACGGTTTGTCCAAATAAACGCCTGGATGATTCCATTTTATTTTAAAACAAGGTCCAATCCGATTTTCAACCCGGCATTCCAATCTTCGGGTATTTCTTTTTTCCAGAAACTCGCAGACTGACCACGCAATATCCCAGCGTCTTAAAATCGGCAGCTATTTGGCTCCCCGCTGATGCGGGATCTGTGCTTGGCTGCGACCGGCCGGGCCGGCTGGTTATATCCGCAAACCGAAGCCCTATTTTTCTCCGGTGCGTTTCATTATTTGTTCCACGCCCTTGACGGCCTCATCGGCGGCCTTTTGCACGTCTCCGCCTTCATAAGCCGTGTAAAGGGCCCGTTCGATCAACGGCCGGGCTTCGGCAAATCCGGCGATCGGGATCTCGAAGCCGACAATGCCATTCTGCATGGCGCGATACTGAAGTTCGGAAAGTTGTGGCAGGCTGTCGCTGTCTCTGAATTTTGGATCCTCCCAGCAGGACTTGCGGGCCATGGGGAAGCCTTTCATCTGGAAGCGCATCATGGGATCTTTCATGCTGACATACTGTATGTACCACCAGGCCGCTTCCTTTTTCTCGGAAAGGGCATTCATGAACTGCACGTTGCAAGGCAGCATGAATTTTGGCGGCCCCCCGTCTGCTGCCGGAAATGCAGCGTATCCCAATTTTCCGGCAACCCTCGAGCTTTTGGGGTTTTCCAGAATTAGGTTTGCAAATATCGAAATTTCGACCGTCATTGCGGCTTTTCCCTGAGCCATAGAACCGACCACCTCTTTCCAGCCGATGGTCGAGCCGCCGGGAGGGCCGTAGGCTCTCATCAGATGGCCATAAAATTTCATGGCCTCGACACAGCATAATTAAAATCCGGATTGGTGAGCGCCGGATTGTCGATGTATTTGGCCAACGGTTCCAACCACCCGGCACTTTCATACTGAAACGCCATTTTCATGAGGCCGCCGAAAACGTCCAAATCCTTGTTGCCCGCCCCGAGTTCCATGAGCACCTTTCTGCGCAACGGCATTGAAGGATAATGCTCAGCCTGTACCGTGATTCCGGTTTTAGCTTCGAATTCCTTTATTATGGCGTCATTTATCGGTGAAAAGGCACTTTTTGAAAGCAATACGCGAATGGTCGTTCCCTCGTGTTTGCGCCAGTTGAAATCGGATGCGAAAAGGGCGGTTCCTCCAAAAACGAAAAGGATCAAAACAATGAGTACGAATCGTCCCGATGCAGTTATTCTTTGCTTTTGCATGTCACCCTCCTTTTCAGGTTAATGCGGATCATCTTAAAATCAGCGCCCACCAAGCAAAGCGGGTGGCATGAGAAATGCCTCTGCAAGGGGCCGTCCGCTGCGGGTATCCGCTGATGAATGTGCAGCCTTCCGCGTTATTTCTTTTAAATTTGATTTCGAAAAACAGTTGACATGAAATGAAAGCCATGTCAAGAAAAATATATTATGACGTCAAATAGTCACAATTGCCCGCTAAAAGGGTTCTCATATGGAATTTAAAGAAGGTAACATACCATTATACTTCCAATTTTATTTAAAGATCAAAAACGATATCCTGCTCGGTGAGATTGAGCCAGGATCCCGTCTGCCCAATATCGAGAAACTTCATGTGCAATATGGTGTATCCCACGCAACGGTTCGCCGGTCCCTGGGTCTGCTTGAAAAAGAGAATTTAATTTTAAAAAAACGGGGCATGGGTATCTTTGTTCGTGATCGGGTCGATCTTCCGATATGGAATCCAACATCGCTGGTCGATATAACCCACGTCGCAATGCAGGATCTGGTGCCTGAAATTTTATTCAGTGGATGGGCGACGCCGCCTCATCGGGTTGCGAAGCATTTCGCTGATCGGCCCGGGGCGTATCATCGTGCAAAAATCTTTAAAATCCGCCGCCTCTGGATCTCGCTGTCGGATCCACGAAGAAAGCGGATCACCGATGCGTATTTAGCTGCATCCATCGTTTTTAAGATCGGCGCTGAAAAAATCAGGGTCAGTCACTTCCAGCAGGCCCTGTCGGAGCACTTCGCGAATCAACCGATTAAAATCCGACAGACCGTGCGACCATGGATCTGCGACGTGGATACGGCTGAGTTGCTGAAAATCCCGGATGGTACGCCTGTGTTTCATCGAACCTGGATCAGGCTTAACCCGGATAATGACGTTATTTCCGTGTCAGAGACCATCACGACCGCCAACAGCCTCGTGAGGGATATTCAAATCGAAGCACCGCTGAAAATTGAATCTCTTGGACGGCAACTCTAAAAGGAGGAATTAAATTGAACCTGGAAGATAATACCTTTGAGTTGTACCACGCCCGGGCCGAAACCGATGATGCGAGTGTTGGTCAGCTTGGCCCATTCCCGTGATCGCCCCCAAATTTAGGCTGTAATTCTTCGCCATTTTTATTGGGTGCCCCGACTTCGCCAGGATCGGGACCCATGGAAATTTTTTCTTCTGTATCATTTTCCTCAATAGTATCATCACTCTTTTCTTCAAGCTCCAGGCCCTTGGGCATGGCATCCACCTGAGCATCGGCCATTTGCAGAGGGTTTCCATCAATTTTGGTCAGGAATTTAAAAAAGATTGGCAATTGGTCAATGTCATAACCTGTAATGGTGGCCATGGTTCCGAGCAGCGCTTCGCTTATAAATTCTTGCTGGTCGGACATTTTTTTTTGTAAAACTTCAAGAGTGCTTTTTTGTTCATTAATAAGAACGTCTTTTTTATCTATTTCGACGCTCTTGCGTGTAACTTTCTGTTCAAGTTGTTTGCGGTATTTCCTGACCCTTAAAATATACCAAATCACAGCTGCCGAAACACATAGGATAATAATGAGCGCCACGCCTGGATGTGCAGACAGCCAACCGAAACTATTTCCTAAAAAATGGTAAACGGTGTCTTTGAAGTTGTGAAAACCACCGCCCAAATCTTCTGTAACCACTTTGCCAGCAGAACCCAGCTCATTCCCCATTTTCTTTTCCTTTCTTATAAATTGCAAGCAATTGGCAATAATTGCCGATAAGACTCAAAAGGTTTTAGTCCGTTTAGTTATCCGGCACTGAATACGTTTTTCAAAAATTTTGATTAGCGCATTAATATCAACACATTTTCAATTATTTCACAACCGTTAAGCTACGGTGCATCATGTAATTTCCAGAACAGTGCTCGAGGGTTTCCGTTGGGGGATGTTGAAAAGGGGGTTTCATGTTTGTATGAAGGTTGCCGTCATCAAAACCCGTTTCTCAATACAAAAAGCCGAGCTGCCTCTCGAAGGGCGGCTCGGCTATATTTTTTAAGACGATTTGCATCCTCCCGACCTTCCCCAAAATGGACGCTGCTCAGTCTTGAACCGAATGAATGATGAACCTTTTTGAATTTAGAATTTTTTGTCCGGGATTCGATCGAAACGTTCGATCACTCTATGGTCGTGCTCGTTGGAAAACAGGTGTCTCGCATTGCACGGTTCGAACTTTTGGCGGTGAATTCGCCACCTCATGCGGGTCGCGCGGAAGACTGTTGCGAATAATGAGCAAACCCCTTGGTGATGTCGAAACATCGATTTCATTGGGACGGCCCAGGGGGCGGCGGGTCAGCCATGCGGAGTAGCGATCGTCCCGTTGCCTGACCAGAGAGTCATCTACCAGAAATGATTTCAACGGCACCGTATACCGGTCGTAGACAGTCATGCTCCAATACAGGGTTTCCGGCATCACTCCCGTAATTTGAATGTCCTCCTTGCGGCAGTCATAGTTCATGGTGAAATAAATGTTGGCCGGATTGAATCCCTTTCCCTGATTGGCCCGGCGCATGCCGGCATTCGGTTTTCCCCTGCTGAGCAGCATCCTGGAGATTTTGTAGGCGTGCAGTTCCCGCCAACCCAGGTACATCGACATACTCAATACCGCGATGACTCCCAGGTTGATTATAACAATCCAGATGGTTTCAAGCTTCATAATCATACTCCCTGGGAGGCAGGACCATTTCGTCGCCGTAATAGATTGCCGGCATTTGGATCCGGGTTTGACGCTGCGGATAATAATTGCGCATGGAAAGCATCCCGGCGGTACTCTTGCCGGTGTTCACCCAATTGCCGCCGGCGGGCTTCCCCGAAAATACGACTTCATAAGTTCCATCCTCCGTGAGCGCTATTTCAGGAGAATATATGGCCGGCAGGCTGCCGCCGTGCACGTGGGCCTTATCGGGATAAAAAACAAAGCCCCAATAACGGACCTGATTCGGCCGTCCTCTCAGGATAACCGGTTTATCCGCTTCAAGCCGCACCGGTGTAAAAGCGCTGAAGTTAATTTGTTTCGGTTGCGGCCAGGGGCCGTATTTCATAATAAAGAGCCGGGGAATTACATTCGGGTGGCCGGGAATTACGGCCAGCCAATCCGGTTTTTTCGATCGGGTCAGGTTAATCAGCCGCCGCGGCCAGTGCAGATAAACCCAGAAAACAACTCCGGCGAGCATTAAATCCAATACAATCATCAACGTCCAGTTCGTCATCGCTTCGCTCCCGTTGCCAGGTTCTCGTCCATGTGGGTCCTATCGGTTCATTTCGCTTTGGCCGGGATGGCAAAACCGAGATTCTGCATGGCCTTGTCCACACCGGGATAAATCCATTCGGGTTTCGGGATCCCGAGAGGATACGGGTTATCGGGGATGTATTTCAAATCGGCATGATAGTTGCCCAACTCCTGGCGATAGGTCCAGATGATCCGGATGAATTCTTGCAGTGCGTCAGCCGGAATGTAGGACGTGCCGGCAATCACACCCAGCGAACCGCGGCCCCACATATCCCGCTTTAACTCCTTGAAGGCGCTCTTTTTCATAAGGACGGGGGTGATGATAAGGTCTTTTGAAAAATCGTAGCCTTTTCTGACTGCTTCCGGATCATATTCAATCAGGTTTATTTTGCGGCCTGAGTTGAGAACCTGCATCGTGGAGGGACCGGGAGCCAATTTGTTGCACACCAGCGTACCATCCCCGTTCATTGTCACCTCTCCTGTAAAATTCAGGCTGATAATGTCGATCTGATTGTTTAAAAAGGCGTCTTGCGATCCTTTAAACCCCAAAAACTGCCATTCTATCTTATCGTAAATACCCAACCCCTTGCCGAAATACGGCTTGTCTTTGAGCACCCCTTGGAAAGGCCGTGATTTGGCGGCGGTTCCGATGCGCAGGCCGGCAAAATCGTGGGTGCTTTCTATTTGCGGATCATGGGATGCATACAGCGACATGATGCTGGGGGCCGAGCAGATGGCCTTATACCCATCGCCCAGGCCGAGTTTGGTAAAAGGCGGACGGCCCTCTATGACGTGACCGAAAATCGAACCCGCGGAAAAGCCGATGATGTTGTTGTGTTCCCCGGCCTTGATTTTATCGAGGTTTTGGAACATATATTTGACGACATACATTCCCCCCGGTGTTTCCTGATGTTTAATACGTACCCATGATTTGTGCTTTTCAAACACCATCTCAAGGGCCGCACCCATGTTGTAGGCAGGTGACCCAAACGGCGGTGACATGAAGGTGATCTCATATATTTCCTTTTTCTGTTCGGAAGCATCAGCGGTTGCCTGCCAGCCAAACAGGCAGGCCGCCGTTAAAAAAATAATGAGAAGAAGATGCTTTGCTTTCATGTTGTTCTCCTTTCGCTGTATTTGAGTGGCAATATCATTTAAGCTGCTGGATTTTTATGATATATATATTGGCAGGTGTTCGCTGGTCGATCACTCACAAAGTTTCGTTGACGGAAAATGTATTGATAGCATCCTTTTCTTTCAGTCTGTCCCTGGTGGGGCTCCGTTTGCAATTGCGCCACTGAAGCGCACTCAGAACGATCGCAAATCCGCATGAAAGGAAAAACAACCAGGATACGTGCAACAAACCATATCCGGTCGCGGCAAGTGCCAATAGAAAAAAACCGGTTTGCTCCAGACCATTGAGCCGTTGCAGAAAATAATTTTGGCAAAAGCAAATGACGGCACCGGCGGCAATTACCAGAGTGATAATCATCTGAACGGTGGCAGCCGCCGGTTGATCGCCCAAAAGCAGAATTGGATTGTAAACGGCAAAAAAGGGAACGATAAAAAAAGGCGCCACCAGTTTTAAGCCTTCCCAGCCGGCTTTCATGTAACCGACCTCGGCGATTTGGCTTCCCACCATGGTGGCGGCGGCCACCGGGGGGGTAATGGCTGACAGCGTGGCGAAAAAATATACGAAAAAGTGGGAAGCCAGCAACGGCACCCCCATCTCCTGCAAAATGGGCGCCACCACCAGGGCCACGATCACGTAAGCAACAACGGCCGGAAGGGCGCAGCTTAAAAAAATCGAAAGCACCATGGTCATAAACAGCGCCGGAAGCACATGTCCGCCGCTTAAGGCGATCACGCCCAATGTTAATTTGGTGCTGGCGCCGGTGAACATGATCAACTTGGTAAACAAACCGATGCAGGCAATGGCCATGCCCAGATTGGCGCCCAGCAGGGACCCCTGAACCAGAACACGGTTTAAGGCCTTCAGACTCGGACGGGTTTCTTTGCGGAATACCGATACGATGAGAATACAGGCGATGGATACGACGGCGGTGTGACCCGGTGAATAATGCTTCAGCAGCATAAATGTCAAAAGGCCCATAGGCAGCAGAAACACCGGCGCACCGGCAATGAGGTTTTTGCGGTCCAAGGGCGCCTTCAGCCTGGGAATGCGTTCCCGGCGTGCGATAATGACAACGCCCATAGCGGCGATAGCATAATAACATACGGCCGCGGGCACGGCTTTCATCATCAAATCTGCGTAGGAAAGCCCGAGAAAGTTGGCCATGATGAAAATGGAAATGCCCATAATAGGCGGGGTCAACAGGCCTCCGGTGGAAGCAACCGCCTCGATGGCTGCCGCAGTTTCTCCTCTGAAGCCGGATGCTTTCATCATCGGGATTGTGTAGGATCCCGTAATAGCGACATTGGCCACTGCCGCCCCGTTGACCATGCCGACCAGGGAACTGGAAAAAACCGCCGTCTGTCCTGCCCCGCCGCGCAACCGGCGGGCCATGAAACTGCCGATTTCCTTAAAAAACAGATCGACGCCGGTCGCCTGGAATAATGAACCGAATATGATCAGTATGAAGACAACATTAACCGAAATGCTGAGCATCATTCCGTAGATTCCCTGAAAACCGACGCTGAGACTGGAGATAATAAGCCCGAATTCCAGCGGCGGATGCCCGATAAATCCGGGCAGATGGTCTCCCCAGACGGCATAGGCCACACCGATCAACGCCAGACAGGGAAATACCGCGCCCCACTGCTTCCAAACCAGCGACAGCACCAGCAATATCAGGCAGATGCCGACGACAATATCGAAAGGTTCCGGAAAACCGGCCCACATATCCAAACGCTCGTAATTGACCGCCATGTAGAGGACCAAAAATATCGCTGCAAACAGGACGGCCAGAAGCAGCCCCTTAAAAACAGGACGCCTGTGAGATTGCCCATGACGCCCATGGCATGAAACCATGGATTCACCACCAGTGTGACTTCCTCGCCCAGATGAAGATCACGGTCACGGGCGGGATCGACACCTTCCGGATAAACCATTTGCATCCGACCGTTTGCAACCTCTAGGTCGGTCCCGGCAAACCAGCACGCTATCTGAACGGCATTGGTTAAGACATTGAAATGGGTTAGCATGACAGCCTTGGAACGTCCGGTAGTGCCCCCGGTATAGGACAGATGGGCCAGGTCGCGTTTCGGATCTATATCGATGTGAGGGGCATCGGCCGAATGGCGGCCCAGCAAAGAGATGAAATCCCGGGGACGGGCTGATAAAGCCTCGTCGGCTTTTCCCAATGAAGAGACCGGATCCGGACTGCAATCCTCCAGGTTGGTGATAATCACCTCCTGAACGTCGGTATGGCCGATTATCGGCTGAAGCGATGGATAAGACCGCTCCAGAGTTACCAGGACCTTCGCCCCGCAATCCAGTAGCTGAAGGCGTACCTCTTCCACAGTGAGCAAGGGGCTGACCGGCGTGAAAACGGCTCCGGCTTTCAGCAGTCCGTAATAGGCGATTGCAAACTGAGGGCAGTTGGGCAGGTGCAAGGCAACTCGATCGCCTTTGACGACACCCAAACCGGCAAGTGCAGCGGCAAACCGATCGGCGAAATTTCGCAGATCTTTAAAAGACAGTTCCAGACGGTTAAAGATCAGCGCCTGATGGTTCGGTATCCGCTGGGCGGTTTGATTCAGAATCTCAAAAACCGGCAATATCGGATAGGCGAGTGTCTGAGGGTAACCCTCGGGCCAGGCCGAGAAATTTTTAGGCATTCAAAGTTCTCCTGCTAATTCTTTTTCTCGATTGTGTCCGCTATAATAAATGTTACGGGCAATGAAGGAAGGTTCCTTATCTCCCAAAGCACCCAGTATTTCGGCTTTCAGTGCATGCAGACTGCACTTTGCATCCGCGGCGGTGCTGGCTGCCAGGGCCATATCGATAAACTGCAGCGCCATCCGTTCCCGTCCCTCGGATTGAAGTTGCCGCGCGTGGGCCGTCATATTATCCAGCCCGATCAGCACCGCCACTTCCCGGCCAATCTCCTCTTTTTTGGGCGCAAACAGGTTGGACGGATTTCCGTCATACCACCCGGTGTATTGGCGCAGAATGCCGTGGATCACAAATGTCGGACATCCATAACGGGAAACCAGGTAATCTTTTTGCGACCATTCCGGCGGAATTTCGATATCATGCAAAATTTCCTCGTAACCCATGCCGGCATTGAGCCGTTTGACGACTTCGTCATGCAGATATCGCAATGCCGAAGATACGTTCAGACAGATTTCGCGGATGTTGTCGCGACCCTGTAGCGCCGGACCGTGGCCGGTAACCAGAATCTCGGGTTCTTTGGCGGCGATCGCTTCAAGGCCTTCGGCCCATTCGAGCGTATATCGCTGGACCTTAAAAGGATTCCCGACATTGGGGAATGTCCAGATAAGCATGTCGCCGGAAAATACGGTTTTCTTTTGTGGTACCCAGACCCATAGATGATCGTCGGTTTCGCCTTTGGCATGATAGGCGTGAAACTCGATTCCCCCGACCCGAAGGCTCAAACTCCGGTCAAAAGTGATGTCCGGATTGCGGTCCGGCAGGGGAAAGGCGGGAATTCCGTCAGGCACGGCAAACTGCTGCCGGTTGATGTGATCGTGAAAACCGTGCAGCATGCGATAACGGTTGAATCGGTCTAAAACGTTGCGATGGGCAATCACGCGCGGCTGCGGATGGCCGTTTTTTTCAGCGTCTTCAAACAACGGATTCAATGAGAATGCATGGTCGGCATGGCCGTGGGTCAAAAAGATCGTGTGGACCGGTTTATCCAAAACTTTTCGCAGGTTTTTGAGGGCCTTGGGAATAAAAAGGCCCAGAGGAACATCCACCACAACCAGGCACTCGTCTGTTTCAACCACTCCCATATTGCCATAGGACGGCATCACCCAAATCCCCTCAGCGGGTTTTTGCGGCTCGTCCGCTCCAAATTTTATATCGCTCAAGGGCGCTCGCTTGACGCTGCCTGTGGAGACGGTTTTTGAAAGAGTCATAAAGCACTGCTCCTTTACTATCGCGTGTTTTAAAGGACTTTTCGCCAGATAATGTTATTGTGATGTTTATTAATCACAAGGTCATTCTTGACAGAGGGTAAATTCTTTGTCAAGTTCAAAATGACAGTTTGACATCATATGAAGGCAGAGGAATTTAGCGTGAAAATTTCAGAAGGCAACGTCAATATGTATTTTAAGTTATATCTTACCCTTAGAAATGAGATCCTGCTTGGGGAGCTTCCGCCGGGGTCCCGGATTCCGAATATTTTCCAACTGCATCAACGTTTCGGAGTCAGCGAGGGGACCGTCCGTACTGCTTTGGATTTGTTGGCCAAGGAGGGCTTTATTGTTAAAAAGCGAGGGGCCGGTACCTCTGTCAAGGATGATGTCGCTCGGCAGGCCTGGACCCCGAAATCTTTCTATAGGGAATTCAAGGACGCGCTTAAACTGCAGCGGATTGAACAGATCGCCGCACACTGGGTCGATCCTCCCAATCGGGTGCGCAATCTATTTCAGGGGCAGGACGGCGCCTTACGGGAAGGCAAAATTTTCTTTACCAAACGGATCTTTATCAGCCGCCGCGACAGCCGGCGAAGAAATCTATGGGAAATCTATATTCCGGCAAGTATTTTTGATAGATTGAACCTGGACCGGCTTTCCGTCGGGTCGATTCTCGATGCGGTCATTGAGCTGCAGGGGGATAAAAACGTCAGTATTTTACAAACCATTCGCCCCTGGATCTGCGACTCCGAAACGGCGAAACTGCTGGACCTTGTGGAGGGAACACCGCTGTTTCACCGGGCCTGGAATGTTGTCGATAAATCAGGCCAGACGCTTTATTACTCCGAATGGCTAACCACCGCCCTGGCATTGGTCAGGGAGATAGCCATCACTGATCTTTAAAGGCGGAGACGGATAACCTGAAGTCACAGTTATTTTCTGGAGCTGACATCTCTACGTGGCAATCAGGATATTCAGATCCTCGAAATAAAATCGGTAGAAGCTATTTCAGAAACAACTAGCTGGTCCCCTGGATCTATACCCGATAAACATTGAAGTGAAGATTGAAGCTGCGCCGTGTTAGGGATCAAGATGTCCAACCGCATTCCTTCCTTCGTCACTTGTCACTCGTCACTATTTACTTGTTACTTGTTGTTCGGAGTTTCTTTCTTGATCAGACTGGCTGCCTTTTAGCCCGAGGCTGCGGCTCGTGGGATTGGACCCGCCGGCCGGTGGCGGGCCACCAGGCCCTGGAATCCCTGGCGTAATATCTCTTGCGTTCGGTATGGGGCGCTTTGCCCCAGATGGCATCGGTGGCGATCACCGCGTCGCCGATGCTGTTCAGCGTCACGCGCAGCCACTCGCGCTGCTCGCGCAGTTTGCGCTCCGCCTGGTGCTTGTACAGCGCCCGCTCGATCTGCACTGCCAGATCGCGTTCGTCGAACGGCTTGAGAATGTAGCCGAACGGGCCGGTGAGCTTGGCCCGCGCCAGTGTAGTGGCATCTGAATGCGCCGTCAGGTAAATCACCGGCAAATCATACTGATTGCGGATGGCCTCCGCCGCCACGATGCCGTCGCACTGGCCATCCAGCTGGATGTCCATCAGCACGAGGTCGGGGCGCAGACGGCCGGCCTTTTCGATGACTTCTTCACCCCTGCCGGGCAACCCCGGCTGCCCGGTAGCCGAGCCGATCGAGCTTGCTAACCAGGTCCGCGGCGACGATCGCTTCATCTTCAACGATGAGGATACTGATTTTGCTCATTGCTTGGAATTTTCGAATTTAACGGTGAACCGGGTTCCTTTTTCACTGGAAACATCCACGGAGGCGGCCAGTTGCCGGCCGAGCATCTGTACCAGCCGCAGGCCAAGGGAGTTTGCCGCGCTCAAATCAAACCCGGACGGCAGCCCGATGCCATTGTCACTCACGCTCAAATTCACCCGACCTTTTTCATCCACGTGAAGCGAAACGGCCACCGTACCGTTGTCACGGCCGCGGAAAGCGTGCGTCAGGGCATTGGTGAACAGCTCGTTGAGTATCAGACCACAGGGCACCGCGTGGTTTACCGGCAGCCAAACGGGCTCCAGCTCCAGTTTCAGCTCCACCCCGGTCAGTGCCGTGCCCTGGGCGCGCCACAGGTAACCCAGAAGGCTGTCGGCATAGTCGGCAAAGTCCACCCGGGCGAAATCGGCTGACTGGTAAAGCTTTTCATGGACCATGGCCATCGAGCGCACGCGATAGACAATATCCTGGAAGATGAGCCGCATGGCGGGTTCCCGGACTTCGTTGGCCTGCAGATCCACCAGGCTGGAGATAACCTGCATGTTGTTTTTCACCCGGTGGTGGATCTCCTGGAGCAGAACCTCCTTTTCGGCCAACGAGGCTTTCAGCCTTTCCTCGCTTTGGCGCAGGGCTACTTCGGACCGCTTGCGCACGGTGATGTCATGAAGAATGACAAAGGATCGCTTCTCCCCGTGCGAATTCCGGATGATGACCGAACTCAGCTCCGCCGTGAACTTCGATCCGTCCTTGCGCAGGTAGGTCACCTCGCGGCGAACCAAGCCCTCACGCGCGCGCTGCTCGACCGCTTCTTCCTGTTCGCCCGGGTCGGCCGCAGGCGTTGCGGCCCGCCCCAGCCGGATAAACTCCTCTTTCGACCGTCCGAACATCTTACACGCGGCCGGGTTGGCATCCACCACTCGGCCATCGGGAATCGTGAAAAACATGGCATCGAGGCTGTTTTCGAACAGCGAGCGGAAGCGCTCCTCGCTTTCGCGCAGCGCTTCCTCGGTTCGCTTGCGCTCGGTGATGTCCAGGACAAACGCCACCGCCTGCCGCCGCGAATCGTTTAAATAGGAACCGCCGATGATGACCGGCACCCGGACGCCGTCGGGTCGCAGGTACTCCTTCTCGAACGGTGTCAGCCGCTCTCCGGGCTGAAGACTGGCCGTCACCTGATCCTCGCGTGCCAGCACTTCCGGCGGCGTGATCGACTTGTAATTGAGCCGGCCCGCTCGAAGCTCCTCCCGGCTGCGTCTGACGATCCGCAGGTATTCGTCATTGGCGTCCGTGATCTTGCCGCTGACCGGATCGGCGAACACCACCCCGATCATGTTGGACTCGACGACCGAACGAAACCGTTGTTCACTTTCTTTCAACTGATTCTCGAGTTTGACTTTCACACTAATGTCGGCCAGATTGACGATGGCGCCGATCACCTGGCCATCATCGTCCGACAAGGGTTCGGCGCTAAGCAGCAAATGGTTTGCGGGTGCGCCGTCTTTTACAATAACCGCTTCACGGGAGCGAAAACTTTGGCCGTTTATGACATCAGCGATCAGAAACAGCTCAAATTCCGGCTCCCGACCGGGCGGTTCCCCGCTTTCCGCTTTGATCCGAATATCGAAGATGTCATTGAATTGCGCATGCAGACAGTTGCGGCCGATTAAAACGGCACCGACCCGGCTGGCACGGATCACGGTTCCCCGTTCATTGCACACGATGATGGCATCCGCCGACTGATCGATGATCGAGCGGCTCAACCGCTCCTCCCCCAGAATGGCCTCTTGCCGTTTCTGGTCGGTCAGATCCGTGACCGCCAGACAGCGGATGGCCACACCTTCGAGTTCGATGTGCGTGGCGGAAACGTAAACGGGCGCCGGTCGGCCGGCGGCGCGCATTCTTATTTCCGCGGCGGCCTGACCGCTTGCGCAGTGCTCCAGTACGGCTAGAAACCGGGGCCTGTCGGGCGCGTGGACATACTGTTCGACCGGACTGCCGACGACCTTTTCAAGGGGTGTATCCAGCAGTTTTTCCATGAACCGGTTCGCATACAGGATGCTGCCGTCCGCGGCCAGGGTGAGGGCCCCGGCAGTCATTTCTTCGATCAGCACGCGGTAGCTGTGATCGGCTCCCTTGAGGGTGAATATCTGCCCGCCCCCGGGCCCTTCGACCACCAGGGCGTCAATCTCCCCGTTGTGGATGGCCGTCAGGGTATCCTGGGCTTCCTGCAGCCGGAGACGCAATTCTTCATTTTGGCGTTGAAGCAGTTGGACTCGCTCTTCGGCCTTCATATATCATCCCCTGTATCATCACCTTCTTTTTCAACCAGATCGAGGCCGACCAGAACCCGCTCGGTGTCGGACAGATCGCCGATAACCCGGCGCAGCGGGAGCGGCAGCTTTTTGACCAGGGTGGGCGCGGCGACAATCTGGTCTTTGCGGGCCTTCTGCGGATCCTGATAGAGATCGATCACCTCCAGTTCCAAGCGGCCCTTTAACATTGACTCGCAGATCTTTTTAATATTGGAAACGGCTTTCACCGATTTGGGGGTGGCGCCGGTTATAAACAGGCGCAGCAGATAGGTTTTGCTGTCTTCCCGCGCCAGTGCTTTTCCAAAACTCCTGGATGCATCCTTCGGCGGTCTTTTTAGCTGTTTTTGATTAACCTCTCGACTGATTGATAGCAATTTTATAGGTTTTTTTTTAGTTTATTATTGCCGATCTGTTCTGCCATAATTATGAGCAAATCTATCCAGGGTAATCCCGCCTCCACTCGTGATAAAAAATGCAAGATCAGAACCATCAACATCCCTATCAGGTTCAAAATCACCCAGCATTGCAACATAAGTGATATATATCTTGTCACTCTCTGGTGTTATAAGAATTCCGAAAAAATCCCACATGTAATCAATCCCGGCAGAGTCAAGAAAATTTTACTATTTGATCCATCTATTTCGTATTAGCGAAATATATCGGGGATGGGCCAAGCTAACCAATTTCAATTTTGCCGAACAGTCTATTTCTTTAGGTCCTTTTTGGGAGCTATATCGCAATTTTCAGGGGGAAAAATCGCCTTATAGTGCGATTGTGGTTCCCGCATTTCAGAGCTGCCATCGATATCACGAACAGTGCGGCCTCTTGCCATGGGTCCCATGGCAGTCTTTATGCGGTTGGTAACTTGAAGACTGCCAACCCCTATGCTCTATAGATGGTATTTCGGCCCTTCTGAACAATTATTTAACTTTTATATCAATGGGTTGTCGTGGCCCGTCCCCGGGGTATTTTTCTTCCCGGGACCCTTCTCGGACCACCAACTCTGCTGGTGGTCGAAGATTTTGGTCCGAAAAAACCCCTGTCGCTTGCTTAAATGTAACAGCAAGCGGCAGGGATTCCTGTTTCAGGGAGTGGGCATTGGGACCAGCAGATTGAGGCTGGTGTCTTCACCGGAGGCGCCCGGCACCGGGATGCCCTGGCCGTTGTAGCCTGTGATGCGGTAACCGTAACGCAACGGTTCGGTTCCGCCCGACTGGACCAGGATCAGGGTCTGATCGGCCGTTGCGCTGGGGGTAAAGAGCGCTTCGGCGCTGTCGGGATTTTCGCCCGTGCCGACAACCTGGACCTTGACCGCCACGAGGTTGGCTGAGGTCAGGTCGCTATTGGCCAGCTTGACTTTGAGCCTCGTGGTCTTGCCTTCCCCGTCGGAAACGACCAGGGTGGCGGGGATGGTAGTGATGGTCTGCGGGTCGGCGGTAAAGACGCTGCCGTCGGCGCGAACCACCGTCACATCGTAGGTGAACCTGGCCGGAGCCTGGGCCAGGGTGGGAATGACAACCTCCTGGGAGGTCAGGGGTGCGCCGCCCGTAAAAACTTTCTGCTCCGTCCGGCGGTAATTGTTATCGGCTTCTTCATAGGTGATGTTGACATCGGCCTCCACCAGGTTGTTGGCATCCAGCAGCGGCACGAGGCGGGCCCTGATCTTGTTCTGGAATGGTTCGTTGATCACAAGGGCCGGATCCTCGCTGGGCTGCCACTGGGTCTGGTAGCGCAGCCCGTCGGCGAAGAAATAGAGCAGCCGGTACCGGTAGGATTTCTGATTGCGGTCCGAGAGGCGCACCTGCCAGCGCGCCCCGGCATCGCCTGTCTTCAGGGAAATGGTTTTGACCGTTTCAAAGGCATTGGCCCGATCCTCGTAGAGCAGCTCGACTTGCACCTGAACGATCTGGACAGGATCGATCTTGCCCAGCGAAACCTGTACGTCGAGCAAACCGATCTTGTCCAGCGGATCGAGAGTGAGCTGGCGGTCACGGGTCACCTCCCAGTCGGTTGCCACGTGAACGTCTTTGCCGACGAAGGGCGAATTGGGCGCAAAGTGAATATCCATGTAATAGCGGTAGCGGCGATCTTTCTTGTCGTTGAGCCAGTTGGTGAAGGTGTGCGGGGTGAGCTGATCCGGTTTGAAGATGAAGCCGTCCACATTGAGGGGATCTTCATTGGCTCCGCGCACCCCGGGATACTCCAGATTGACTGCCACGGTGTTGATGCCGGCCGCGGTCAGATCTCCGCCCATGGAGACCGTGGCGGCCAGGCGATTGAAAAACTCGTCGTCCAGGGAGACCTCCTTGATGGCCTGGGTCAGGTCGAGGCCCTGGACGATGGTGGAAAACAGGCCCTGGGGGGCGGCTTCACGGGCCACGGCGGCCTGCATGGAGTACTCGAAGATCCGTTCCTTGTCTTCGACCTGTTCAAGTTTTTTGAGCGAAAAGGCCACCTGGAACGGGCTGGGATTGGCGCCCCCGCCAACCGCTCCGCTGCCGGCCCCTGCGTTGGCGTTTGACGCCGTATTGGCCTGGGCCGTGCTGGCCACGTTGGAGGCCTGGTTGGTCGGAGTCTGGGCCGGAGTCGGATTGGCGTTGGAAGGCGCTCCCATGGCGGGCTGGGGCGAGCCGGTCTGAGTGGAGCCCAGGCTTCCCAGGATGCTGGTCAACTGGCTGAGCAGTCCGCCGCCGGAGTTGGACTTCATCAGGGCCGGCGGTTCGATCGATGACTTGAAGAAGTCCTTCAGCAGCTCGGTCTTGAACCAATCGAAGGCTGCATCAGCCTGTTTGCGCAGGTTTTCGTCATCGGTAAAATTGAGCACTTCGACCTTGACCACACCCTTGTCGCGCAGTTTCTGAAAGGCGGCCCCGATATCGACTCCCAGAGACACGGCATAGATCTGTCCCTTGGCGCCGAACTCGATGTCCAGTTCGTCATAGACGCGGTGGTAATTGGCCGTAATACGCACATCGAAGGCCGGGCGCATGCCGAGAAACTCGAGGTCGTAGATCACGCCGATGGGACTGACGCCCGACTTTAAGGCTGCCTCGAATAAGGTGGCGGCCTCCTGGCTCAGCACGATGGCGAAGGTGGCGCGGTTGAAGCCGAAAAGCGAGGGCGTCGTGGCGCCATAGACCTCTTCGAAAAAGGTCATCCCATGGGGGGTGTCGGGCGCAGCTTCCTTGGCATCGGCGGCGTCCTTGGTAATGGTCAGGCGCACCGAGCCTTTGCGGAACTGGATGGGGGTGAGCTTGACCTCACCATCGGCAAAACGACCCAGCTCCTTTTTGATTTCTTTCAGTTCCTCCTCCTCTACGCCTAAATCGACGGTAAATGCCATGAACCCGCCGCCTAAAGACTGCTTGGTATCCGGATCGAAAGCCGGGTTGTCCGTGATGTCGCGGCGGTATTTGAGATAGATGAACTCGGGCACACCGTCGTTTCGCGCCAACCGGGGCCGTTCGGGCACATAGTAGAACAGGCTTGGATCGGCGTGGTCACCGTAGATCATCATCCCATTGATGGGGCCGATGGGTTTATCTATATATAGCATGGCGTCACATCCTTTCTATAAAATGGCCATATCGGGTACCCAGTAGCCCTTGATCCAGCTGGCCAGGTCGGTCTCGCTGATCGATTCGGACGACTGGGAGGGGTCTTCGAACCGCCGGGGCGGATTGCTGCCATTGCCGCCCTGGGTGATGCCGGGGCTGGGGTGGGAGCCGGGGTACTGGGGATTCTTGTAGAAAATCCGTCCGCCGTCGCGCCGCATCCCCATCAAAACATGCCCAAAGTCGTAGGGCTTGCTCCAGAACATGGCGAACAACATCTGCTGCTGGCGCCCCGGCAGGTCGTGGACGAAGCCGTCACGGATCGCCACCTGGGCGCCGGTCCAGGCCGCGTTCCCCGAATTGATGGGATAAGCGATATAATGGGTGGTGAAATTGACATTGAAAATCCCATCCAGAGCGCGCTTGGTCTGATCGGAAGACAGGCCTCCGTTGATGGTCGCCTGAAAAATCTTGTTGATGTTCTGCGGGGTGCCGGTCAGGGCCGGAAAGCTGCTGCCCTGGGCGTATTTCAGAATAGACGTCTGAAACGCCAGCTCCGAGAAAGTTCGGACGAGGAAGGGCTGACCGACGACGGTGGCATAGTGGGCGATCTTCAGCACGCCGGCAGGCACGTCGGCCACCTGGTTGTTGGCCAGGGTGGACCGGGCCGAGGCGCTGAGCCAGCCGGTCTGCAGGCGGGCATACTCGGCCGGGTTGATCGTGATCAGCAGGGTTTGCAGCGAAGTCGGCGAACAGGTGCCGGCCGCACCCTGGTTGACCTGGCCGTTGGGATCGAGGATTTCAGTGATGACGTCATCGAGGAGCTGTTCCTTGGCAATGACGCCGACCAGGTCCGGATGAGGGGTGATATCCAGCAGGGCCAGCAGGTTTTCGGCCAGGGTCTTTGCGCCGCGCAGGTCGGTCTTGGAGACGATCGGGACCGTGATGTTGGAACCGGTCACGGTCCGGCGATCCAGCAATTGGACCAGGTGCAGCCGGGCGGTGGGTCCGGCAAAGAGCCACAGCTTGAGCATGGCCGCGCGGGTGGACAGGTTGGCGGCCTGAAACGCCTCGTGGGCGAAGATGCGCACCAGTACCTGACGGCCGGGATCACTTTCCGGAAGGGCGTTCCACATGGTGGTGAGCAGCATGCTGAACAGATTGGGCACAAGCCCCGGTATGCCGCCCATGGCGGCTACCGCGGCCTGATCCGGCACCACCTGCGAAGATGGCGATGCGCTGATCCGCAGGATGCCGATATGCGGCGCCGCACTGGCAAATCCGCCGGTCAGGGAGCTGTCGGAAGGCCAGATGATGGCCTGGCCGGCCCCCGGGGCGGTTCCGCGCACGCGGTAGTACAGGTTGCCGGAAAAAGTGGTGGCAGGGGTGTGGCTGATCGTCTTTAAGGATTCCTGTATATAGGCGTCCCACAGTCCCTGGGGAATCGACCAGCTGGCCCGGTTGCCGACAAGCTGGATGTTTTGGGCCGGGATACTGAGATTGCGGCTCGCTCCGCCGTCGGCGGTGTACGTCACGTTATAGGCGCTGCCGGAATTGTAATAACGCAAAGGCACATAGCCGGTCGAAGGCGCGGCCAGTGCCTGCGGGTCCCAGGCCAACTCGACCACCACAGAGCCGTTTTCATCGGCGCTGATATCGAAGGTCGGCGGTGGTCCCCCTCCAGGCCAGTTGGCGATCATCGGGTGTATGCGAATCCATTCCATAATGCTGCCTCCTCATCGAATGATCTTGTTAAGTGCACGTATGCTCTGAGCCCGTCAACTCATGCTATGGTGCCGCAACGGATTCCAGAGCACGGTATCGGTCTTTGCTGCCAAACAAGGTGCCACGGCGGTCCTGCAACGCTCTTGCGCGCCGCCGAGTGAAACAGGCCCGGTGAAGACCGCAAAATGTGTTGGCCCGCGTGCCTATTCACGGCACGCGCAGATAAAATTCTGCCTGCACCGGGCGGCTTTCGAAAAATTCCAATTCCACGGCCCGACCCACGGCGCGGGCCCGGAGCTGTCGAGTGGCCCCTTGAACGAGTTTGTAAAGCGATTCGGCAAATCGCCGGTCGCCGCCCTGGCGATCCACCAGAGTCGCCATGCGGCGGCGCTTTTCATCATCTTCTACCTGTCTCGACCAGTTGGTGCTGCCCACCCGCAGACGCGGTTCTGCTCCCAATCCCAAGCTGATGCTCCATGGCCCGAAACGCGGGTGCGGAGGGCTGCCGAGCAGGTCTTGCCAGAAGGCCGCCGCCGCGGGCCAAACATGATCGATGCCAAGCAAGGCCAGAGCCTTGTCGATCGGCAGGACACGGTCGAGTTGCCAGCCGATCCAGACCTGAGGCGGGGCCGCCTCCAGCTTCCGGCCGACACTGTAAATGCGGCCCCAGGGTCCCAGAACGGCATGGGTCCGGCGCAAGTGATCCAGGCCGCCGGCCTGCTCGGCGGCGCGGCGGGCATCCTTCCAGACGCTGGGCGGCTCGCCCGTGTAAGTCAGACAGTGCCAGTGCGCCGGCTTGCGCCCAGGATGGTAATGGGCCCGTAACCAGGACAGGCCGCCGTCCTCGGCCAGTCCCTGACGAACCAACACCCGCAAGCTTCGGGGGCCGGGCGCCAGCAGCGAAAACATCAGCTTGGCGCCGGCATCGATGCAGGTTCGCTCCTCATTTCCCAAAGGGCGCGGGACACTGATCAGCTCACCGGCCGTCTTACGGGCCGCAGTCCCCATTCCGGCCAGAAGGGCGGCATGATAGATCAGCTCCTGGATCGGATAGGCGACCGGCGGCCCCATCGGCAAAATATTTGTTATAGCGCTCGAAGCTGTTTCCATGGCAAAACTCCGGATGCAGATAACATCCCGGGTGACGTTAGGTCGGTGGAACCGACGAGATGATTAAAAATGTATCCGAACTGCTCAACGGGCCGACCTTGCGCTCGAAGCCGTTTTGCAGCACATAATTGATGTCGTAAGTGTAGGAACGGGTCTGGGGGTCCTTGAGTTCCAGCGACCAGGCCTCTCCCTTGCCGGGTGCGATGAATACCATTTGCTTGTCGGACGCCACGCCGTTTTGCTCATCATGGTAATGCAGGCTCAGCTTGATCTTCTCCAGACCGCTATCCGATAGAACCGGGCCGACCAGCTCGGTTCGGATCTCCCAACGCTTGGCATAGATGACGCCGACCGGCAGCGTGCTCTTGTCTTCCTGAACCTGTCCGGTTTCGATCAGATTGCCGTCCGTGTCCATCAGCAACTGACTGTAAGTGTAGCGATGCTGCTTTGGATCCGCAGGAGCAAAGACCCACTCCTGCGGGTCGTTGATATTGGTCTGGGTCAAGCGGATGAACTTGGTTTCGGCATGACCGTCCTGAGGATCTTCAAAACGAAAATTGAGCAAAAGCTCCTGGATCTTGCTCCGGTCGCCGGCCACCAGGATGTTGACCCGAAAAATATTGGTCCGCGGATCGGACACCAGGACGAGGTCGCTCGAGCTGGTCCACCACTCGCTTTCAGTCGTGCCGCCGCTGTGGGAGAACAACAGCCGGTAAGCGACGGCGGGGTCCGCGGCACTGCGCGCCCGGAAAGAAAAGACCGCCCGCGGTTGGTCTTTGTCGATCAAATCGCTGTCTCTAAAGGTCCAGTCGATATCTTTATCGTCGTAGCGGATTTCCACCTGTACCTGCGGGAAGAGATCAGCGGGAAAGTTCTTGGCCAGCTGAAACTCGATCCGGCGTTTCTGGTAAAGCATGGTGGGCGTGACGACCAGGACGGTGCCGCTGTCCGTATGCCAATCGCTTTCGACCTCCTGCTCAGGGCCAGGCAGGGCGCCGGGGGCAAAGATGGTTTTGAATCGATAGGCATACTGATTGCCGGCCGCCGGGTCGAACCAGGAGCTCTTTTTAAAGCCCGGTTCGGACTTGCTCAGCAGCGCCGCCCAGGTCGTTGTCGGCACCTCGCCGGCAGCGGCCAGCCGGTCGTCACCATAGGCCACATCCACGCTGACGCCGAAGATGCCGTCGCCGTCGAAATCGGCGTTGGCGGCCACCGTAAAATCGATCGTTTTCCAGAAATCGTCCGCTCCGTTGACCACCGTCACCACCTGCTCGCGGCTGATTTGAAAGTCCTCGAAGAACAGGCTGATATGGGCCTGGGGAGCGATTTTGCGCTCCACCGCCCGCGAGACGGTGTAGTCCACGTCGATGGTGCGCACTTCGGTGATGTCCACGGTGCGGCGAGAATAGCCCACCGATGGATAGCCCAGCGTACGCAGCTGGCGGGCGAAGTCGACGATCCGGCCTTCGACCGGCTCGTCCGTGTCCTGCTTGTCGGGAAAGGGCACGGGCTTGAAGAACTTGTCCAGAACCAAGTCGGTCAGCTCTTTGCGCACCTGGTTGAATTCATTTTCCATGCCCTCGTCGCCGACCCCTTCCAGGGAGGCTTCGATCTTGATGATTTTCTTTTCGATCAATTGCGACACAATGTCTTCGACTTCAGACTGGTAGAAGAAAAGATCGACGCTGGTTTTCTCGTCTAAAAAGTGGTAGACCTGCTCCCAGTCCGCTGAAACGTGCACGTTAAAAGCCCGCTGCATGGCAACGAAAGTCAGGTCGTAGACCACGCCGGCCGGAATAAAGCCATCGAAAGCGCTTAAGACCAACTGGGTGGCCTCCTTGGTGAGCACCGTGCTGAAGATGGCCCGGTTGTCGCCATACAGGGATGGAACGCCGCTGGATTCAAGCTTGATCACCCAGCGCTCTGGGGTGGGCGCGGGGGTTTGGCCGCCCGTCCCTGCCCCGGTGCCGGCCCCGGAGGGGCCCGGAGGAGCCGGCGGCGGGGTGGACTTGTCCAGGAAAATCAGGCGCACGGTGCCATCCTTATAGAGCAGGGGGCTTAGGCGCGGCAGGCGGTCCAGGTTTTCCTGGTCCTGGATCTTCTTGGCCACTTTCTTGAGCGTTTCTTCTGGCCATTCGAGGGTCGTATCGAAGTAAAAAAAGCCGGCCACGGCTTCTTCCTCGGGCTCGAGCTCCTCGAGGTTGGCTTTATACACCAGCAGGCGCACCGCCGGGTGACCGTCGTCCACTGCCAGATGAGGGCGGTTGGGAAAGTAGTAGTATTGGAAGGGGTCATCGTAATCCGGGACAATGGCCACCCCTTCGAACATGTAATAGGGAGGGTGCAGATACATCATGGCGGAATCCTCCTTGCTTGTCGATGTCAGCCTGCCGCCAAATAGCGGGGGATGATGATTTTATTCTTGTCCAAAGTCACCGGCGGCTTTTCCACCACCCGGCCGTCGGCCAGGTAGTATGTCACGATAACTGTATACTGCCGGGGCGAATCGGCTTTTACCGGGAATCTGAACGTCTGCGGGTCGGTGCCGCTAAAAACCAGCGTCTCCTGGGCGTGGAGATCACGATCCATATCGGTATAGTCAATATCCACTTCCACCAATGGGGTCTCTACAAAGTCGACCACGCGCGGGTGGACCTCGACCATGATCTCGGGGATCAGCAGCTTCGGCAACACCAGCACGGTCTCGTCGGTAGTGCGCGCGGGCGGTTGGAGTTCCTGGCCATCGGCCGTGTTGTAAGTGATGGCGCTGCGGTAATTGCGCTGTCTCTCGTTTTTGATCGGAAAACTCCATACGGCTTCGGTGGCAGCGGTAAACGGGAAGGTGTCCACCTGGTGAAGATCAGCCTGTGGGTCGTCGTAGTGCAGCGTGGCGGTGACTACCGGGGTGACCTTGAAGTCCAGCAGGTTGGGCAACAGCTTTATGCTCAGCCGGGGAGCCTGCTGAATCATGATCGGCAGGGCCTGGTCGCCCTCGGCATCCAGCCAGTCGGTCTGGAAAGGGGCCGATCCGTCTTTGAAAGAGCAAAGAATTTTGAACTGGAATTTGCGCCGGGTGGGGTCTTTCATGATCACCGTCCAGGTGCGGAACTCGTCGGGCGACTTCAAATTAAAAACCGTATCGCTGAAAACATTGCCGGCCGTATCGGCATAGCGCAGGTTGACGACGCTCTGCTGCACGGCGTCCCAGTTACCGGTGGGTACCAGCTGCACGTCCAGGCGATTGATGGTATCGGGCTCGTTGACAATGAGCTGACGCAGCTGGGTTTCCTTCCAATCGCCTTCCACCGTCTGATCGTTCTTGAGAAAGAACCGGGTGCGGTATTTGATCGGCTGATCCCAGGGGCTGTAAATATAGCGGGCGTAGGTTTGGCTCTGGCTGGCGGCGTTCAGGACCAGGGTCGTGGCTTCTTCGCTTACCCCGGAAGCCGGGTCGGCGTAGCTCAGATCCACCTGGACGGACTTTGTCACCTGGCCGAAATCAATGTTGCCGGCCAGAACCGGCAGGGAAATCTTGCCGACGTTGGCGATGGACAGGTTCAGACGCGGGGTGGTGTCCCGCTGCCAGGAAGTGAAAGCGGTGGGTTCCTTGCCCGTGTAGGCCATGCGCCAGCGGTATTCGTACTCGCGCTTTTTGCCGATCAGGCTCGGATCCCAGAAGTCGCTGGTGTGGTCCTTGTTGAAGGTGAAGGTTTGCACTTTTTCCACCGGTTGGCCGTTTTCGTCGCTGCCGCTGTAACGGATCTGAGTTTCGACGAAAGCAATCGGTTCGTTGGTCCAGTCGGCAACGGCAGTGGCGGTCAGGCCGAGGGTCTTGAAGAAATCGTCGTCCAGGTCGACGACACGCACGTATTTCTTCATCTCCTGGGACGAGACGCCGGATAAAAAGGTCTGCAACGTGCCCTGGGGATTGGCGGTCCACTCCACGATGCTCTGCAGGGTCTCGGTGTAGCCGAAGTGCATGGACTCGAAGCTCAGGTCGCTCTTCATGTAGTAGATGTCCTTTTCGCTGTCGACAAAGTCCTTGGTCTTGTCGTCGGCCGGCGGCGGCGGGGCAGGCTTCTTGTCGAAAAACTGCTGCTTGATCATGTCCATGACCGTCTTTAAGGCGGTGGAACGGATCTCCTGCAGAAAGTCATCGGATAGGCCCAGGGTGCCGGCATCGACCTGGACCTTGATCAGTCCCGAGTCGACCGCCATCTGGAGTTTTTGTTCGGAGTGGGTCATGGAGTCTTCATCGCAGCCGTTGCCCTCATAATCGTGGTAGATGGATTGGATCGACATGCCCAGGCTGCGGGTGTCGGCCGTGACGGTGACTTTGACCGGCGGCACGCGGGCCCAGAACTTGAGCTCGTAAAGGGCCTGGATCGGCGTCAAATCGGTGCCCCCGCTGCCGTCCAGGTTGGTGAGGGTCCTTTCCATAAACGTGGCTCCGGCGGCCGTCAGATCCATGTTGGCCGCGACGATATTGCTGCCGGTGAGCGAGGCCGGGCCTTCGGCGATCCGGTGGCTGATCAGCGCCTCGCTCTGGGGGGCCATGATCCTGAAGGTCCCCTGGGTGTAGGTCGGATCGGCGATAATCA
This sequence comes from uncultured delta proteobacterium, assembly GCA_963774425.1. Taxonomy (GTDB): domain Bacteria; phylum Desulfobacterota; class Desulfobacteria; order Desulfobacterales; family JAFDCJ01; genus JAFDCJ01. The sequence continues at coordinate 365,224 of CAVZEZ010000004.1, forward strand.
CCTTGGGTGGTTTGTCTCCGGGGGGAGCCTCGGGTCGTTCCGGACCCAGGCCCAACAGCACATCGCCCACCGACAGAGAAGCGGTGGTCTTTTTGCCGTTGAGATTGTGCCAGCTGCTCAGGCCGGCCCCCTGGACGTTTTGCCCGGAGGATTCGGCGATGGCCTTGAGCTGGTTGTAGAGATCGTTGACGTCATCCTGGAGCTGCTTGACGATCTTGTCTCTGGCATCTCTGGGGATCGCCAGCTCCACATCGAAAACCATGTAGCCCCCGCCGCGGGGCAGGTCTTTATTCTCTTCCCGGTCCTGGTCGCCGAAGGCGTACTTGATCAGTAAAAAGACCGGGTTGTTATTGGCATCGCGGCGGATGGAAACATTACCCGGGATGAGGTAGAACTTCCAGAAAATGGTATCGTCCTGGTAAGCGACGACATCAGGATCTTTAAACGATCGGAAGGCGGGCAGCTTAAGCATGGCGTTTCTCCTTTACGTTGATGTAAGTTACACCCTGATTGAGTGAAAGTCGAGAGTGCCCCAGCTTCAAGGCGACCAAGGGTGAAGCTGTAGGAGTCCTACCGCAATCCCTTGGCAACGCAGAAGATGGGGCGCTATCGGCTTTCCCGCAGGGTAAACAAAATGGGATTTAAAATTGACATTTACATTTCACCTGATCAGCCGACAAAAAAAATCATGCCGGCAATAAATATATTGATGGTTAAATTAAATCCATAAAACACCTATCCCATTTTGTTTACAATCATTTAGGGTATATAAAACCGTCCCCTACGCTTTGAACTTAGGGATGATGATGCGCGGTGTATCCTGGGCCTTCACCGGTTGGGGCTGTTCGGCCCCATCGGCTGTGAAGTAAGACAACTTGTAGGTGAATTGCCTGTGGTTCAGGTCCTTGACGGTAACCTCCCAATTTTGCACCTGGTTGTCGGTGAACGTCAGGGCACCGGCGGCATGGACGTTGTTGGCGTCATCGTCGTAGTGCAGATCCAGGGTGACGATCTGGGTGACGGTAAAGTCGACCAGGGTGGGAAAGACCGCGACTGTTATCTTGCCCGGGATCGGCGCACGGTAGGCCGGAATGACCACGACCGAGTCGTGCTCGGTGACGGGTGTCAATTCCACCGGGCTGCCGGTGGCCGGAAAGTGGGTGACTGCCACGGTGTATTCCAGGACGGCTCCTTGGGGTACATCGATACTCCAGGTCTGGGATGTTTTGTCGCTGAACTTGAAGGTTTCCTGCAGATCCACTCCGGCCGCCTTGTACTGCAAGTGAACTTCGGTGATCGGGCTGGCTGTAAAATCCAGAAGATCCGGCAGCACGAGGATCCTGAAACCCTGTCGCCGGACAACAATGGGGTAGGTTCCGCTGCCCGAACCGGCCTTCCAGCCCGAGTCCTCAAAATGGCCGTTCTTGTAGCTCGCCAACCAGCGGTAGGAGAATTCGGTCAGGTCACGGGTGTGCAGAGAGACCTTCCAGGTCCGGAACTCTTCACGGCTCTTGAGCGAAATTGTGTCCTGGGCGGAATAGTCCGCCTGGTGGTCTTCATAGCGCAGTTCCACCGAAACGGCCACGACGTCATCCCAACCGTCTCCGGCGGGCAGCAGGCTGACACGCAGCACGTCGATGAAGGGCTGATTGATCAATAGTTGCGGGCCTTGGGTGGTGTGCCAGACCTCGTCTTCACGCACTTCTCCGGATTTCATGCGAAAACGTGTCTTGTACTGGATCGGCTGGCTGCGGGGTTTGAAGATGGTCCTCAGGCAGCGGTCTTCCGGGTGCGATGCGCTGAGCAGCAACACGGTTTCTTCGCGCGCAACGCCGGCTGCGGGATCTTCATAGGCAACCTGGACCTGGATCTGCTCCACCAGGGTATCGAAGTCCACGTCGCCGGCCAGCACGATCAGATCGACCCTCCCGGGATTGGGAATCGACACGTTCAGATCGGGGGACTTGCTGGTCGCCCATGGGCTGAATTCACCGGCTTCCCGGCCTCTGAACCCCACCCGGTAGCGGTACTGGTATTCTCGCTGGTGGCCGATAAGACTCACCGACCATTTCTGGGGATCGGGCGAGGTAAAAGTGAAGGTCTTGTTCTTCTCCTGGACCTGGCCGCTTTCCCCGGTGCCGGCATAGCGCACCTGGACCTCGACGGCGGCCACTGCGGGATCGGAAAAATCGGTGAATGCGCGCACGTTCAACTGCAGGTTCTTGAAGAAGTCGTCGTCGAGATTGATCTCGCGTACGTGCTGTTGAATCTGGTCCGGGCTCATGCCTGCAAAAAAGGTTTCCAGAGTGGCCTGGGGGTGAATGAGCCACTCGATGACGCTGCGCTGTTCGAGGTTGAAATCGATGTTCATTTCGGCCGCATTGTAGAGTTTTTTGAAGTACTTTTTCGTGTTGTTGGAACCATCGGACAAGTTGGGCGGATCACCGCTGTCGGGTACCGTGGGCGGCTGGCTGGTGAAAAAGCTGGACTGGATCATCTGTTTGACAAGATCCAGGGAGTAGTTGCGCAGCTCGCTGATGACCTCCTCGGGCAGGGAACCGGAGCCGGTATCGATTTGCACATCGATGGCGCCGCTCATCTTGATGGAGTCTTCGGTCAGGTCGGTGTGCTGAAAGTCGTAGGTCGTGCAGTAGTCGTGTCCACGGCCGTCCAGCACCTTGTGTACGTAATCGTGGATCTTTTTTGAATCGGCCTGGATATGGATCATTACTGCCGGCAGCCGGGCCCAGAACTTCAGGTCATAGGAGACCTGTATCGGCGTAAGGTCGATGCCGCCGTCCGGCGTAACCAGGGTGCGCTGCATAAATGTGGCTCCGGCCGGTGTCAGATCCATGCTGAAAACAGCGATGTTGCCGGAAAGCAGCGACGGTTCCGCCTCGCTGACCCGGGCCTGGACGAGTTCTCTGGCCTGGGGAGCGTCCATGGCCACCTTGCCGCCGGTCCAGGTGGGGGTGCCGAACTCGATCTTGGGCGGCTCGGTGGTGTTGGCCACCCCGGCGCGGGCCTTGTCCTGAGCCGTGCCATTTCTAAATTGCTGCCACTGGGCGTCGACGACCGGTTGGAGCTGCTTGCGGATCTGCGCCAGATCACTGTCCGAGACATCGAACTGGATGTCGAAGTTCAAGTACCCGCCGCCGGCCGGCAAAGCCGGGTTGGCCAGGCGGTCCTCGTCTGACAGCGCATACTTGACCAGCAGGAAAACCGGCTGCTCATTCGAATCCAGGCGGATGCGGGGTGCCGCGGCGACAGTGTAAAACTTGTAGAACGAGGCATCGTCGGCATAAACGGTCACACCGTTAATATTGGCATAAGCCGGTGCTTGCAACATGGCTACCTCCTTGTGACCTTAGCCTGAGCCGGTCACGGTATGGCACATTTTCTTGGGCCGCAGGACCCGCACGCAGCGCAGGGTCACGCTGCTGCCGGCCATCCAGGCCAAATCAATGAACAATGGGGCGTTCAATTCAGTGGATTGAATCAAGGCCGCCGGGGCGGCCAACGACAGGTCCGGCGCCAACAGGGTCTGCAGGCGATGGGCCCATTCGTGCAAAACCAGTTGGCGAAGCGCTGCCTTACGTTCCGCTGCACGGTCGTTATGGTGGCTATCGAGTTGCACCCGCAGGGACAAACGGCCCGAATCGAGCAACCCGCCGAGCATATCTACCAGGGCATCGCCCAGCGGCACCTGCCAATCGGCCCGCCGGCCCAGGGAGGCCTTTTCAAGCGCCTGGGCAACGGCGGATGGATCTCCCTTGCCGCTGACCTCCGCTCTGGTCAGATGGGCCTGACAATCCAGCTCGGCTGACACCAGAACCGGCGAGACCATGGCGCTGGCGGGAGCGCTGCCGTTGACCACGGCATTGGATGAGCCGAAGCCGGAGGTCTTGCCGCGCGCCGCCAGGTGGACGCTGTCGCCCAGGCGGCACCAGGCGAAGACGGGAACGATTTTCCAGGGCATGGGCAGCAGGCGCTGACCGGCGGCAGACTGGGGGATAGGGCCAAAGCCTTCCTTACCGGGGCCAAAGCGCACCTCCCCGACCAGGTAGGCCTGGGAGCCTGGCATGGGCATCCAGCGCGTTGCACAATCCCCGTGCACGGGCGCCGGATCGAGCATATCGACATACACCAGCCGCGCATCGGCCGAATCCGTATACAGGTGCGCATGGGGTAAGGTGCTGAATGGGGGCAGGCTGATCATTGGCCGGCCTCCATTTCACTTGAGGCCGGCTGGACGAACAGGCGGGATTGGCGCGCTTCCACCCAGTCGCCGGAAATCTGCGGCCGGGTGTGTCCTTGCGCATCGATGGGGACGCAATCCAGGCGGTAGCGATACAACACGGGATCGAACACGCTGTTGCGAAAAAATGACCACAACACCGGCTGACCGGGTTTCAGACTGAAGGTCTGTTGATCTCCGGAAGGTGCTGCCAGCGTCACCTGGACCAGGGCAAACCGGCTGCCGACGTGGGAGTCGAGTTCAATGGTGATGCGCTCGGGGTCCAGAACCTCCAGCTGGTATGCGGCAACCCGAATGCGGCGCTCAGCGACCTGATCGCAACGCAGAACATGGGGCGGGAGTTGCGGATCGGCAAGGCAGCGGGCGGTGGCGCAAACATACAGGTCGGCGGCCGGATCGTAGTCGGTCAAGGCCACCCAGGCAGCCTGGCAAGCGGCGGTCAGGGTGAAGCGGGCCATGGGCGTCGGCAGCTCGGCGCAGTCAGGGCCGGGATCGGCGGCATAGAGGGCCGCCTCGATCGATGCGGCCCTGTCGAAAACTTCCGGCGAAGCCTCCAGGCGGACAAAGTCCATGCCCAGGGCCGCCCGATTGACTTCAACGACGGTGCCGACCACCGAGGTGAACGGCCCCTGGCGAATCACCGGCCAGCCGCCTGCCGATGGCGGCGCCAGGGTAGTGGTGAAACGGGAGGCCAGATCCAGGTCTGCGCTCATCGCCATGAAAAAGACGCTGATGCTTTGCAGATCGGTGGTGCCGTCAAAGGTGAAGCTGCGGAATTCAGGCACTCCGGAAGGGCCCCGGTAGCGAAGATCGACCACGACCTTGCGCAGGAAATGAGAGTCGTAGGGGACGCGGTTGATGACATGCAGGTCAACCTGGGCAAAGGGGCTGACTTGACTGACGATGGGGAAAAGCTTGCGGCGTTGTTCGGAGGTATTGAGGCTTTGGACCAGGGATGACACCGACCAGGTCAAGGTCAGGGAACGGGTTTGCTGACGCGCAGTGAGCAGATCCCATGACCGGGATGGCGGGTCGGTGGCGGTCGGCGCGCGCAATCGGTAATGCGGCACGGTGAATTCATTGTCGGCCGGATCGCATTCGAACAGGCGGTCGATGGAACGTATGGCCAGCTCGGGCATAAGGGCGGAAACGGGCGGCTGCCCCGCGGCCGGATCGAGACGTCTCCAGGAAATGGGTCCCGGATCGGTTGCGGGCAGGGAGAGGAAGGCCGACGTTACCTGATCGGCTGTCACGGGATCGGCGGGCAAGAGGGCCGAGAGAAAACGAAACAGGGCGGCCGTGTCCACCATAGCCAGCCATGGCTGGCCGGCAACGATGCCGACATAGCGCAGATCGACTTCAACTTCGACCACATTGGCGGCTTCTGCCAATAGGGCTTCGAGCAACTGGGTCTCGCGCGGGGTCAGACTGACTACGGGTGCCGCCAGCTCGCGGCCGACGGTGGCTGGATGCCAGTTGCCGGTTTCATCCGGCGATCCTGCCAGATGCGACCGCAGGCGCAAGCGAAAACGGGCGGCGCTGAAATTCACTTCGCGCAGCGCATAGCCGGCAGTTTGCACCACCTGGCGCCGCGACTCGTCCAGTGGCCGGAATCCCAGGCAAAAACGCAACAGCCCACCCTGGGCCTCGGCCGAATCTCCATGATAGCGCAGCAGGAAAAAGTCCGGTTCATCTCCGGGGGTGGTCAGAATGTCCAGGGCCGACGGCAGGCGGTAGACCACCGCGGCATCGAGATGATCGGCAAAGAGGGTCTCGTCCGCCAAAAGGGGCCGGCCGTTTAGATCCGTAGGTGGCGGACCGAAGCGCAACATCTCACACCCCCGCGGGAAGCACTTGCAGCGGGGGGCCCCCCTGCCCGCTGATCCAATCGGTTTTTTCCCCAGGATGGGCATCGGCGCCCAACAGATTGCCGACCCGGTAACGATACTGCTTGGCTTGCGGGTCCCCCAGCAAACGAGGCAGCAGCGGGATGCGCAGCTCCATTTCGGCCTGCAGGCAGTCTGCCGTCAATGTCACGCTGGTTTCATCGTCAAATTCCACCCGCACCCCCGTCAGCGTGTCATCGGCCCCGGGTGGCACTACGCCGAAGAAATCCGGAGCGATTGTCACCTGAAGGGTGAAGGTGTCGGATGTGTATCCCTGGTTGACGAAAATCTGGGGCCAAAGGCGCAGGGGGTCCGCTTGAATGCTGCTCGACAGGACCGGCGCAATGTCGGCGACGACGGCATCGGCTGGATCCAGGCGGTAATCCAGGTCGAGTTGGCCGCCGGGAGCGACCACCTGTCCGGCGGAGGTCTGGGGGAAGGCAAAGACGCTGCCCCCCAGGGCCACCCGGTACAGGGCATCGATGCTCACCGGGCTTTCGATCCGGTTGATCAGCCTCACCCGATGGACACCATTGCCTTGGGGACCCAAATAGGTATGGCTGCATACGCGTCCCGCGGTTTTGGCCAGCGACAGGTGCACCGGCACCCGGGCCGTTTGACTGCCCAGCAGGGTGACTTCCACGGTCCCCTCGAGGCCTACGTTGCCCGGTGCCTGGAAAAAAGCGAAGATCCGTTCAAACTCGGTGCGGGAAAGCTCGATATCATCAACGATGGCCTGATCGAAGCGCACTTCCGCGCCGGGCCGGGGCACTTCGGTCAGGGCCCCGTTGGTTTCATCCTCGGGCACCTGAAGGCTGAGGCGGGTGGTCTCGGGGGCCAGGGCGCTGAAGCGGGCCTGAATCCCGGGAACCTGCTGCTGGGCCAGGTCGAGCATCAGCGGATCGATATGCGGCTGGGCGCGGTAGACCAGCCGGACCTTGTAGTTGAGGCTGGCCTCGGTACCGTCGGTTTCGTCATCCTGGCTGACGAGATCCATAAATACCACCCTTATGTCGGGCAGGTAAGGCGGCACATCGACCCGCGACAGGCGGAATTCCTGGGGTTGGTAGTAAAACTGGTCGCTGTAGGCCGAATCCTGGTAGAAAACGCCGGTCACCTGCCCCCCGGCATCCCTCACCTCCATGCGGATCAGCACATGATTCTTGTCGGGCCGCAGATCGCCGGGAATGTCGAACATGTTCGCATTCGTATCCAGCGAAAAAAAGAAGGGACTGATTTCCTGCCGGGTTTCCACCGAGATTTGCATCAGGGCCGGCTGCCCGTCTTCACCGACCACGGCTTTGACCGGCAGGGCCCTGATGTCGGTCCGACCGATGCGGGTCACGAGATCGGATTTCGTCAGGACCTGGGGCAAGGGTCGGGCATAAGCTTCCAATAAGACGGGTTTCAAGGCCATGGCCCGCACCACTCTGGCATTCAGGATCCCGGCCGCTGGAACCGCGGCGGCCGGCTTTGACGGCATGGCACCCGTCGGCTGGCCGGCGACGGCCGGAGATGGGGTCAGACGTCTCAGCCGGGAGCTGGCCAGTTTCATTGTCGGCAGGGTCTTTGCCACTGGTTGCGCCGCGGGTTTGACAGGGGGTTCGCCGGCCGGGGGCACTGCGGTTCTCTTAAAGAGAAGCGGATTGGCCGCGCGCATGGTTTGAAGATTCAACGACAGCTTTTTGACCGTCGTCGGCGGCAGATCCGGCGGCTGGTCGCTGGCTGCCAACTGGGATGCGGACAGGTTAACCAGCTTCAGCACCTGTGTCAGGGGAACCGGCGTGCCCTGGTCCTCGGACACGGCCACTTTACGGGTATTGGCGTTGGTCGGGGTTTGCAACAGCGGTGCCCTGAGGGATTTTTCGGCGATCAGATCGGTGACCAGCACGTCCTTTTTCAAGGCGTTGGTCTGGGCCGTCAGCCCGATGTGGCCAAGCACCACCTGGCGCCAGGTCCTTCGACCGGCGGTGGCAAAGCAGGAGATCTGCAGGCGGCCGTTGAACCGGCTGTCGGTCATCACCTGGTACAGACGGTCGAAATCGGATTTGCTGGACAAGGCCAGTCGCGCGCTGAGAACAGGCGCGGTGTCGCTGCCGGGAATCCAGACAAGGGTCTGCATCACCGGCTTGCGGATAAGGGCGCCGACCTCGATCCACAGCACCGGTCCGGCATTCTGGGGGGCAACGTCCGGTCCATCGGACTGCACTGGCATCTGGTAGGCGATGCGGGCCAGGGCCTGGTGAGGGATTTCCTGAAGCGTAAAGCCGCCGCTGGGAGGCACGATGCCGCTGACCTCGATGGTAAGAAACGCCAGTGGTCCATTGGGGTCCTCGTGTGCCCCGCGCCATTTCAATGAGGTCGTATAACGCCCGTTGACTTCGTTGAGTCGATATTGCGGCAGGTAGAAGCGAACCCGCGGATCGGCCGAGGACTGATAGAGTACTCCGGGGCGCAATTCACCATCCGGTGTCACCGGCAGCGCGGGAGCAGACCCTCTATTCACGACTTGATCCCCATCGGCCTCAGAGGGGCGCCGGATATTGTCCCAAGGTCCCTTCTCCCGGGTTAGCAAGCTGGTCAGGGATTTTACTCCCAGCTTCCGGTCTATGAGATAGTACGATTCAGCCATGGTTTTAACCTCGTTCTTTTCATCCAGTGGCTTGCTCACCGATATAGGATAGCTAAATGGCTATGCTAAAATTAAAGGCTAATAACCTCTTATATAAGGATGTGTGTGGGTGGTGGGTAGAAATCGAAACAATTCCCGACTGACAGACCGACTTCCCAGACGAGAATTTCGATAGAGAATCCTTTTCTATACAGGGAATCTACCTAAGTGCTTCGAACTTCATATAAGATGCAGTATTAAGGCAAGTACATTCGCGCTTCAGATGAGATGCAGAATCAATACAAGTATTTCACGCTTCAGATGAGATTTAGAGTTCGCTCGATTAGAAAGTTAAATAGCAACCCGCTCTTTGTCAAGGCCATTTTTTTCAACTGAGTGCTCATCTGGGGGATTCGCCCAGCGCGGCGCCATTGGCCGAAGAATTGACTCTTTACGAGATTGTCAAAAATAAATGGCTGCTTGACAAGATTAAATTTGGCTTTATATATCACTATGTGGCATATTTAGATCCTACGAAATTCCTGCATGAATCCCGTTTTGCAGCGCTCGCCACTGCTCAAAGTTCTTTGAGAGATATGCCCCAATTCTGCGCACCAGGTTGCATTCGCTTTCCTTTCAGTTCCTATATTGAGATCCCAGGGCATTTGTACCGGCTGAACTCGTACTAACATTCTGAAAATCGATTGAATCTTTTTGATTTTATCGTCCGCCAACCAGATCCAGAAAGAAAAAGATCCTTATGGCCGCTAAATTATCGAATTCAGGCACTCAAGCAATCCGCAGCCCTGATAATAGCCCCGCTCCCTACACGCACCCCCCATCGATCCAGCTGCCAAAAGGCGGCGGTGCTGTCAAGGCCATCAGCGAGCAGTTCGCCGCCAATCCGGTGACGGGTACTTCATCGTTCAGCATACCGTTGCCGGTTTCCCCGGCCCGGGGGTTCGAACCGCAATTGAGCTTGAGTTACGACTCGGGTGCCGGCAATGGTCCCTTTGGACTGGGCTGGACTCCGGCGGTGCCAGGCATCGGGCGCAAGACCGAAAAAGGGTTGCCGCGGTATCTGGACCGGGATGAATCGGATACGTTCGTTATTGTAGGGGCGCAAGACCTGGTCCCGCTGTTAAAAGCGAACGGCAGTAGCTGGCAGACGCTGACGGTCCTAAAGGAGTTAGCCGGCATACAATGGGAAGTAAAACTTTATCGACCGCGTATTGAAGGGACCTTTACCAGGATCGAGCGGTGGCGCAATCCGGACACCGGTATCATCTGGTGGCGGACAACGTCCGGCCAGAATGTCACGTCGGTTTTTGGTTATAACCCAGCGGCAAGAATCGCCGATCCGGCCAATCCGGCCAAAATCTTCAAGTGGCTGATCGATTGTTCATTCGACGTCAAGGGCCACTTTACCAAATACGTTTACAAAACCGAAGACATGGTCGGCGTCGATCACGGCCTGGCCTTTGAGCGGCATCGAAAAACCGATCCCGTGGCGCAGACTTACTTGAAGCGGGTTTGGTATGGCATCAAAAAACCGCATGGGCTGCTATATGAAAACTTTCCGGAAATTTTGGACAAACCGTTCGATCAGAATGATTTTCATTTCCAGACCGTTTTTGATTACGGGGAACATACCGGAGACGAACCTGCCGGCGACGAAGCATCTCCATGGGACGTCAGACCCGATCCGTTTTCCGATTACCGCGCCGGCTTTGAGGTTCGAACCTATCGACGATGCCGGCGCGTTTTGCTGTTTCATCAGTTTGAAAACGAGCTGCCGACGGATTGCGAACCGGTAAGGGAGATGGCGTTTGCCTACGACGATCAAAACGAAGCCTTCGGTTTTCTGACCGCAATTACCAGTACCGGCTATAAACGCGATGCGGATGGCACCCTTCGCGCCAAATCATTGCCGTCCATGACCTTCGGCTATCAAGCGCACGCTTGGAACACTGAGGTTAAAATCATCAACTCCGATAGTCTGCATAATCTGCCGAGCGGTGTGGCGGGTCGGCAGTACCAGTGGGTCGATCTTTACAGGGAAGGCCTCAGCGGCGTGCTCACCAAGCAGGCGCAAGGTCTCTATTACAAGCAAAATCTGGGAAACGCGACCTTCGCCGAAGCCCGGCGGGTGTCGCCGGCACCCTCCCTTCACGGCCTCGCCGGCGGCGTGGTGCAACTCCGGGATTTGGAGGGCAACGGCAGCCTGTGCCTGGTTGCCACGGCGGGACCGGTAAAAGGGTTTTACAGATCAGGCGATCAAACAGAGTGGCAGAACTTTGTACCTTTTAAAACGATGCCCACCATCGATTTTCAGGACCCCAACCTGCGCGTCATCGATCTGGATGGCGATGGCAGGCCCGATCTGCTGGTTTCGGAAGAACGGGCATTTCGCTGGCATCCTTCCGCCGGTGAAGCCGGTTACGGCGAAGCGCGCATGGCGTCAAAGGCGCAGGATGAAGATGCCGGCCCGGCCATTGTTTTCGCCAACGAATCGGAGTCGATATTTCTGGCCGACATGACCGGCGACGGCCTGCAGGATATTGTCCGCATTCGCAACGCCAGTGTGGTGTATTGGCCCAATCTAGGATATGGCCGCTTCGGCGCCAAAGTCGCCATGGCTTGTGCGCCTCGCTTCAATCACCCGGATCTTTTTGATCCCGGCCACATCCGCCTGGCCGACCTGGACGGCTCCGGTCCCACGGACATGATTTATCTGGGCCAGAACGAATTTCGCTACTGGCTGAATTTAAGCGGAAACAGCTGGAGTGCGCCGTATGCCACCCTCAACCCCTTTCCGGACATCGACAATTTATCAACCGTTTCCGTCATCGACCTGCTGGGTACGGGCACGGCTTGCGTGGTGTGGTCGTCGCTCTTGCCGATCAACAGCAGCCGTTGCCTGCGCTACGTAGATCTCATGCAAAGCACCAAGCCATACCTGATGAAAAACTACCAGAATGGGATGGGCAAAGAGGTCAATCTCAGCTACACGCCGTCCACCCAATTCTACCTGAAGGATAAACGGAAAGGCGAGCCCTGGATCACCAGGCTGCATTTTCCGGTGCACTGCCTGTCCAGGGTTGAAACCGTCGACCATATCACCAACACCCGCTTTGCGAGCTCGTATAGCTATCACCATGGCTACTATGATCACGCGGAACGCGAATTCCGTGGCTTCGGCCGGGTTGATCAGATCGATACCGAGGATTACGATCATTTCGTCAGGGGCGAATCATCCAATGTGGTGGCGCGCGTCCTGCACCAGTCGCCGCTACTCGTCAAAACCTGGTATCACACCGGTTTTTATCTGGATCGGGATCATATCCTTTCCCAATTCCGGCACGAATATTTCACGTCGCCGGCGCTGGAAGACATCCTGCTGGGTGAACCGAAGCTGCCGCAGGATCTGACCGCCGCCGAATGGCGCGAGGCATTGCGGGCCTGCAAGGGCCTGCTGCTGCGCAGTGAGGTGTATGGACTGGATGGCACCGACGCTGAATCCACGCCCTACTCGGTCACCCAAACCACCTGTGAAATAAAACGCATCCAACCCCGAGGCCGGAATCGCCATGCCGGCTTTCAGGTGATCGACAGCGAGACCCTTTCGCTGCAGTTGGACCGCAACCCGGAGGATCCGCGCATCAGTCACAGCCTGGTCCTGCAGAGCGATCTTTACGGCAATCCGACGTTATCGGCGACGGTGGCCTACCCGAGACTTTTTGAGGATATGGAAACGCCGGAGGATGTCCGTATCGAGCAACGCCAGACGCATGTCCTCATCAACCAAATTGAATACACCAATGATCAATACGGTCCCTTCGGCGGCTTTCGCGGTGATGCTGACGATCAGAAGCCTTATCTGTTGCCGGTCCCCTGGAAAACGGCTTCCTTTGAACTGAAGGGCATCCTTCCACCGGCCGCTTCTCTGTTCAGTCGGGCCGAACTGCCTCAGGCCTTTGCCGCCGCCGCCGCCGTGGAGTATGGGACTTTGGACGCACCCGGTCTGGTCAAACGGGCCCTGAATATGCAAGAGATGCGTTTTGTCAACGACTCCCTCGACGGGCCCCGCGCTGCCGGCGAAATCAGTCCGCTGGGCATCGCCTGGCAGACCTGTCGCATGGCCTTCACCCCCGCCCTGCTGCAAAAGATCTATGGCGACAAGCTCGATTCCGCTTCTCTGGAGGGCGGTTACGTCGACCTGAATGGCGACGGCAACTGGTGGGCGCCATCCGGCACGCCCATCCTCGCCCCGAACGCCGCCCAGCGGTTTTACCTGCCCGAGGGAGTGCACGATCCCCTGGGCAATCCCTCCTGGACCGATCTGGACGCCTATCTGCTCCTGCCCTTGCGAAGCCGTGACGCCAAACAAAACGAGACATTGGCCGTCAACAACTACCGCACCCAGTCGCCGCGGTTCGTACGCGACCCCAATCACAACTGGACCGGAATCGAAACAGACGAACTGGGCATGGTCGTCAAATCCGCCCTCATGGGTAAGGTGCCGGGATTAAACGCGGGGGAAGCGCCGCAACCGGACGCTGCCTCCGAAGGGGACAACCTAGACTACCCTTCCGTCGAATTGAGCTACGATTTCTATGACCCAGCCACAACCCAACCGGCGCATGTGTATACCAGAAGCCATGTCAACCATCACGCCGTCGATGCCAGCGAAAACCGCGCAGACTATTTGCAACAATACGAGTATTCGGATGGGTCGGGCAACGTTGTCATGATCAAAGCCCAGGCCGAACCGGGCGTGGCCAGGCGGTGCAACGCCAACGGCACCATCGAGGAAGTGGACACCGGCACGGTCCCGCGCTGGATCGGCAACGGCCGCACCATCCTCAACAATAAGGGCAACCCGGTCAAACAGTACGAGCCCTATTTCAGTGTCACCCCGGAGTACGAAGACGACCCCGCCCTGGTGGAAGTCGGCGTCACGCCGATCCTTTTTTATGACGCCGCAGGCAGAAACAACTGCAGGCTTAATCCAAATCACAGCTATGAAAAAGTGGTCTTCGATCCCTGGCGGCAAACCAGTTGGGATGCCAACGATACATTGTTTCTGCAGAACAACGACGGAACCAAGAACGTCAACCCTGCCGGTGATCCGCATGTCGGGCACTACTTCGCCGGACTGGATTCGCAGGACTACCTGCCAAGCTGGTATGGGGCACGTATCGACGGTGCGCTTGGACCGAAACAACAACGCGCCGCGCAAAAAACCGAGCCGCATGTGGAAACACCTGCCCGGGCTTATACCGATGCCTTGGGCCGACCGATCCATGGCGTGGCGGATAACGCAGAATTCGGCCGGTACAAGACCCGCACGGTGCTGGATATCGAAGGCAACCCGCTGGCGGTGATCGACGACCGGAACAACGCGGTCATTACCTATTCCGACTACGGTCAAAAACCGCCCATCGGTCATCACGGCTACAACATGCTGCCGCCGCGGGACAAAGACTCCCCGAAACCGGCCCTTTATCAAAACTGCATGGACGGCGGCGAGAAATGGACCCTGTTCGACGTTTTGGGCAATCCGATCCGCGCCTGGGACAGCCGCGGGTATATTTTCGAGACGCTGTATGACGAACTGATTCGCCCGACGCAGATCATCGTTTTTGAAGACGGTATACAAAAAACTATCGCCTTAACGTTTTACTGCGATAACGACAACTCCGACGCGGATGCCGCGCGTTTGAGCAACCTGATCGGCATCGCTTATCAAAGCTACGACCAGGCCGGCCTGGCCGAGACCTTCGCGCTGGACTTCAAGGGCAACCCCGTTGCCAGCCGCCGCACCCTGGCGCTGGAGTACAGGGACACCATCGACTGGGACGTTGCAGACCCGCGTGCGCTGCTGCAATCGGAATACTTCGAAACGGCAGCGCAATACGATGCGCTCAGTCGTATCACTCATTCGCGCTCACCCCACAACCCAGACATTCCCGCCGGTGAAACCTGGCTGATCTATAACGAATCCGGAGCATTGGGCAGTGTCGATGCCGCAATTCGCGGCGGCGGACGAACCCCTTATGTCGTCAATCTGGACTACGATGCCAAGGGACAGCGGCAAAAGATTGAATACGGCAACGGTGTGGTGACCGGCTATGAATACGAGCCCGAAACCTACCGCTTGAAACGACTGGTCACCCGGCGCAACGCGAGTGAATACCTCCAGGATTTAAATTACTGCTACGATCCTATTGGGAACATATCCGAAATTCGCGACGATGCTCAGCAGACCCTGTTTTTCCGCAACGAGGCCGTCGAGCCCCACACCCGGTATATCTATGATCCGCTGTATCGCCTGATCGAGGCTCGCGGCCGGGAACATGCCGGGCAGAACGCATCGCCTTCCCCGGACAACGGCTGGCTGCCGGAGCCCCACCCCAATGACGGCAACGCCATGCGGCGCTACACCCAAACGTACACGTACGACGGCGTCGGCAACATCCAGCAGATGGCTCACCGCGCGGGTGGAAACGGCTGGACGCGCAATTATCAATACGCGGCAGAGAACAACCGCCTGCTGGCGACCACGCTGGGCGACCCGAACCTGCCCTTTGACGAAAACTACGCTTACAACGCCCGCGGCAGCATGACCCGCATGCCCCATCTTCAGCAAATGGACTGGGATTTCGCCGAGCAATTGCACCATGTGGACCTCAACGGCGGCGGTCACGCCTGGTACGTCTACGATGTGGGCGGGCAGCGGGCACGCAAGATAATCGAAACCAATGGGACTGTTGTCAAGGAACGCGTCTACCTTGGCGGGTGGGAGATCTACCGCGAAACGGTTGGCGCGCAGCTGCGTCTCGAGCGTGAAACGCTGCATGTCATGGACGATCAAAATCGTATTGCCATAATTGAAATAAAAACAGTGAGCGATGGTGCAAAAGCAAAAACACCCATGCCGGCAATTCGTTACCAGCTAGGCAATCATCTCGGCTCAGCCAGTCTTGAATTGAGTGGCGACGGCAATATCATTTCCTGCGAGGAATTTCACCCCTTCGGCACCACGGCCTTTCACTCCGGGACGAGTGTATTGGAGGAAAGCGCCAAGCGCTATCGCTACACGGGAAAAGAGCGTGATGCGGAAACCGGATTTTCATATCATAAGATGAGGCATTTGGCGACGTGGTTGGGAAGGTGGACAAGTATAGATCCGGCTGGCGCCCTGGACGGAATGAACTTTTATGTCTATTGTAAAAATCTTCCCACTAGTTTGCGCGATCTTAATGGATATAAATCAAAAGACGAAAAAAACCATGTAGTAAGAGATTTCGGTTTAACAGAGGAAGTGATCGTAAATGATTCCGATGAAAAAAAAGGTTGGACATGGAAAAAGGCGGTTGCTGCGGTTGGTGGTTTACTTGCAGGAATTGGGGTCGCAATTGGTGTAGCCGCTACCGTATCTCTTGCCATGGGGTTAGGTTTGATTTCTACACCAGCGTTAGTTGTTGTCGGACTCATAGGTGTTCTTGTGTTAGGTGTTGATGTGGCTTTAAACTTCAATTATTATAAAAGTTTGCCCGGCCGGTTGGTGACCGGAGAAGCCTCGGAAAAAGAGTACTTTGGTACTGGTTTTTTTATTGGTACTTTGGTAGGTGCTCCAGCCGCACGTACTGTCTCTAAAGCGAGTTATATAGCTGGACGTGAAATAGCTACATTGGGTGACGTTGTTGCGACCGGAGTAGATAATGGCATACGAGCATTTAGTAGCGAAATGGTAACTGCAAGTGGAAGAAATACAGCAGGAATAACCGAGCAGCTGATCGGTGCCGAATCAGCAATCAACTCCGCCCAGCAAGCTAATCTCAGCATGGCCCAGCTTGCATTGGAGGAAGCAGGTGTGAAAGAAAGCGAGAGCTTGGCACTCCGTTTACTGAGTGGTGAAGAAGTAATGCTAAATCTGCCTACAGCCGGCGGTAAGGACACTATCGTCATGGCTCAGATGCAGAACAACGTTTTAAGAAGTGGAATCCTTAGTATTTCTGAAAAATCTGGTGCAGAAAATGCCATAAGAGCTTTCAAAGACTTTCGTAAGCTCTCTCGAGTGTTAGCTACTGCTATTGGCGCTAATGAATACGAGTTACTCGGTATTGCAATAATGAATGAAAAAATTGAAAAGATGTTATTGAAATTAAGTTTTATTCCGCAGACTATCGAGGTGCCGAAATCGTTAGGCGGTGGGACGGTCGAAGCATTGGTTGGTAGGTTTAAAGTGAAATAGGACATATACCATTAATAGCAATTCCCACTGCTGTCGGATCATAAAAATGAAAACCTGTCTGGGTCATGGCTCTCTTTAGGAGGATCAGTCGATGGCAACCATTAAAGTAACAGGCACCGTCATTAATCAAGCAACCCAAAAAGGCATCGCTGACTTGGGCGTTGAAGCCTGGGGGCGAATCGCCGGCGCCGAAAAAAAGTTGGGCGCGGACAATACGGATAGCGAGGGTCGATTTATCATCTCCTTCGATATTTCCGCCGAGGAGTTGAAGCGCATACCGCTGGGAGTCATCAAGGTTTTTTCAGGCGAAAAACTGCTGCACGCGACTGCGGCAACATCGATCGAGCAATGGGTGCAACAAACGCCGCTGGTCATCGAGTTGGACCGGTCCCCGCTGCCAAGCAAGGCGGTGCCGCTTTTTATCTACGCATATTTTGCCAACGAAAACCCGGCGGCAGGCGTGCGGTTAGTAATAACCCATGAGTTACCGGCCGGCGGCGTCTGGACCAGTCGGCCTCAGACGGCCGATGCCAGGGGCGAATTCACCGTCGATATACCCGCGGACTCGCCGGATGCCATCGACTGGGATCGCCTCGATTTCGCCTTTTCGCAAAGCGGAAAGCCGCTGCGCGTCGAAAGCAAAACCCCACCCGACCCCTATGGCGGCGGATTCGCCGTCAGCTTCAAATTGGCCCGCAGCGCCGTACCGTGGCCTCCGGAGCAGGATCCCAATAAATGGTATGTGCGCGGCAGGGTCTCTACCGCTGGCGGCGAGGCCCTGGCAGCCACTGTGTCGGCGGCCGCCATCAACCTGAACGGCGAAATTGCCCTCGGGCAGGTGCCAACCAGCGATAGCGGACGCTATGAAATCAGTTATGAATGGGACGACCAATGTCTCCCGGACGTTCAGGTGACCGCCAATGTCCAAGACAAGCCGATTGCGCACTCGGCTATCCATTTTGCCACAGGCAGGTCGATTCGCATCGATCTGATTCAGAACAACGAAACCTATACCGGGCCGACCGAATTTCAACAGGTCGAAGAACAAATTAGAAAATGCAACCAGGATTTGAACATTTCCGAAGTCGGGGCGAGGCAGTTTAACTATTTACTCGGTAAAACGCACCTGGCGCAGGAGACCCTGACTTTTTATTTAGTCGCCAGAAAACTGGCGTCTCTTTGTGATGTGCCGACCGAAGTGTTCTATGGGCTGTTTCGCGCCAAGCTGCCGGCTTCCCTGCAAGGACTTATTGTTCAAACCTCGAAGGTCCTGCAGGACGCACTGAATGCTTCAATAACACGCAATATTATCGACCGCAAATACAAGGACGCGCTCAGCCCGCTGATCGCGGCCCTGCGGCAATTGGCGGTTGAGGGCTCGCTGAAAAACAATCAACAACTCGACCATGCCGGCATGAGCGACCTGCTGACGGTGGCAGGCATTGAACCAGCCGCCCACGCGAATCTGGTCAGTCGCTACTTTGGACATGACGGTGATGACGCCTCGTTTTGGGAGTCATTATATACGGATGAAGATCTTGGCGGCTATGCCGATCGAGTCAAAATGAGCTTACAATCCGGCGCCTTGAGCATGTATCACCTGCCCACGATTCAGCGGTTCACAACTACTCTGGGGGCGCAGGCGGATATCAAGGATCTGGCCCTCTGGCAGGAGCAAGACTGGCAAGCCTTTGGCCAAAGTCTGGAGTCGGTGCCCGATATCGTCGCCGGTGCGACCAGGAAGGAACGTATCCGTAGCTATGTCGACGGCATGAGGCGAACCGTCAAACGGGCCTTTGCGCGCCAATACACCACCGCCAACGTGTTGCGCAGCGATACCTTCCCGAGCCCGGTTTTACGTGAATTTCTCGCTAATACACCGGATTTCGACTACGCAAACAGCTCCATACCTGCGGTATTGGACCAGACGGGTATTACCGGTGAGCAGCGCATTGAGCTGGAAAAAACCCTGAAGGCAATGCAGCGTCTGTATCGGGTCGCACCTGTGGAACAAAAATTCGAAGTAATCGACTCCCTTATTGCCGGTGGGATCACTTCATCCAGAGACATTGTGCTCCTGGGCGGTATTCAATTTGTTCATGCCTACGCCGATTTACTCGACGGCCCAATCGTTGCCAACCAGGTGTATAACAACGCGGCCACCGTAACCGCGCTGTCCACCAACCTTTTGGTCGGCTACAGCGAGCTGTTCAATGCTTCAGCAGTTTATGCCATCGGCGGTGGCGTTCCGGTATCACAACCGGATGCCCAAGGCGATCTGGTCATTCCGAGTTATCATGATTTATTTGGCCCGCAGAGTTTTTGCGAGTGTGAACACTGCAGTTCGGTCTACAGTCCGGCGGCCTATTTTGTGGATTTGTTGGCATATCTTGGCCAGAGCACGGTCACCAGGCGCATGGGTGGCGAAAATTGCGTCGAGATCACCAAGGAGGGCGATACTGTCTGTAAGACCGGCCTGGATGTCCTGTTCCAACGGCGTGCCGATCTTGGTGATATTCGTCTGGATTGCAAAAACACCAACACGGTCCTGCCTTACATCGATCTGGTAAACGAAATCTTCGAACGGGCGGTGGTTGCTGAGACAGAAAGCAATAAATACCAGACCAACTGGAACGAGGCGGAGCTGAGGGCCAATCCCGAGCATATTTTGGGCGCCGCCTACGACGAACTGGCGGAGACCACCTTTCCTTTATCCCTGCCGTTCCGGCTATGGAATGTTGAAGCAGAGCATTATCTGAAGCATCTGGCTGTGAATCGTTGGAAATTAATGGATACGGTTAAAAATAGTCCTGATGCAACCAATTCGGTTTTTGAACAAATCTGTTTCGCTTATTTAGGCTTGACGCAAATCGATGTCGAAATTTTGCAAGGTGCGCCGACCTTTTCGGGTTCATTGGCGGCTGTCGGAAGGATGTGGGGCTATACCGCGGCCGGCTGGCGAGCGAACTTGTCACGCGTTCCTGTATTCCTCAAACGCAGCGGACTGTCTTACCTGGAACTGCAGCAGCTTCTGCAAGTACCCTTTGTCAACGGCGCGGGGCAGGTCGTGATTGATTTCAGTGCAGCGGAAGCGGCCTGTGATATCGACGGTGCGGACCTGCGGTATCTTATCGACGAGGTCATCGATACCGAGCCGCTTTCAAAGGGTACCTTCGACCTTATGCAGCGGTTTTTACGACTGCGGCTGAAAACCGGCTGGCCGATCTGGGAACTGGGCCGGATATTGGCCGGCCTTTCGCTAACCCAACTCACACCAAAAGCGATCACTCAAGTTGCCGTTGCCAAGCGGGTGGCAGATGACCTGGCGCTCGATGGCATCGAGGTGGCCAGCTGGTGGGCGAATCTAGACACGGGGCTCGACGCCACCAATCCAGACTATCGTTCGTTTTACGAATCGGTGTTCGTCAATCCGGCGGTGTTGAATCCGCCGGATCAGGCCTTCCTGCTTGACGATATGGACCGCACCCGTCTTGCGGTGGAATCAACTGGCGGCGCTTTGATCTCCGAACATTTATCCGCGATTGCGGCAGCGCTGCAAATCAACGAAACACAAGCGCGCCTGTTTGCCGAGACATTGCTTGACAGCAATGCGGCGGTCGATGACGCGCTCACCCTGACCAACCTCAGCCAGTTGCATCGCATGGCTTCCCTGTGCCGCTCCACGGGTATAGACATCGAAGACTACCTGCTTTCAGCAAGGCTGATCGGGACAGATTTATGGAAGGCCGATAAACCGTTTGCCCTGCTCAAGTACCTGGATGCGATTGAGTTAATCCAAAACTCGGCGGTCTCCATATCTGAGTTAAGTTACCTGCTGCTGCACGATGACGCATCCGTGACCCGTGTCCAATTGCCGGCGGCCTCTATTGCCGATCTGTTAACAGCGATCCAGATCGCCGGGCGCGCCGTTTGGGTGCGCTATGTGATCGGCAATGAGATTCTGACCGAGCAGCTAAAAAGCCGCCTCGGCGATTATTTTGCCCAGGAAGGGATCGATTCGATTGTGAGTTTGGTCGGTCAGGAAGATCCGCTTTCTCCGGAGGACGACACCTATCTGAAGGAGGCCCTGAACTTTCTTTCCCCATCGGCTCTGGAGACCGCAATCGATCAAAGTCTGGCCGCCGATACACGCTACGCCCGGTTGCTGAGCTTGCTGAACGAACATGGCCGGCGCGTCAACAGCATCAATGTGGTGTCGCAAATTATTTCAGAAGCGTTCGCCCTTGATTTGTCGGTAACGCAGCAGATATTGACCGAGGTCGTCACACGCAGCAATCAACCGGGGGATTTTGTGATCGATGCATTGCTCGAGCCGCTTTTCATCGACAGCGGCAAAGAAAAACTGGCGGCGGCGATAGAAGCCGAATTTAAACAGGATGCCTTCAATATCATCGAAGGGACGTCCGCGATGACAAAGCCGGAGATGGGGGCATTTATCGAGCTGCATTTCGATTTTCTGGATACCGTGGAAGCGGGAACCAAACTGGTCGGCAACGATGCACTGACCAGCGTAGTGGCACGCTATCAATATGTCACGTCATCCTTGGATGCCGCTCAATATGAAATGACCGATGCGATCTTTGCCGAGCCGTTCGCCGCTGTTCGCTGGATACAGAAAACAGCGCTGTTGGTCGGAAAATTGCAAATCAGCCAGGCCGAGCTAACCGGATTGAAAGACTATGCCGACGACCTTAAGGTGCTGCCGTTGGCCGGTTTCCCGTTCGAGGAACGTCAGGAAAACCGGGTGGGATTCCACGCCTGGGAAAATTTATTAAACGCACTCGACCTGCGTCGATTGTTCGTCAACTCGGATTCCGATCTATTTTCACTGCTTGAAAAAGCCGCTAAACCAAACTTGATTGATATTGCCGTCGCGAACACCGAAATTGACGTTCTAATCGCCGGCGGCCAATGGAGCGCAGCAGACCGGCCGCTGCTGGTTTGGTTATATGAATTCGCATCTGCAGCGGGGTGGTCATTTGCGGAAGTCGCCTATGTCGCAGGCGCCGAGGTGTTGAACGCATCCCTGCCGGACATGCTGGATATGTCCACGCTGGTTTATTTAACGGATGTTGTCGAACTGGCCACGCGTTTAGGCACTTCCGCGACTCAACTCAACGCCTGGTCCGAACTCGATGTAACCCAAACGGACGCTGCCAACGCCAAACAAACGGCGCGTGCACGATACGCAATCGAGCAGTGGTACGATATTGCACCCTCATTGCGCGATCGTTTGCGGGAAAAGCAACGTGATGCGTTGACGGCGTATATGATTCACCAGGGAGGCTTTGGCTCGACAGTGGAATTGTACAATCACTACCTGATCGATTCCGAGATGTCGGCCTGCATGCTGACTTCCCGGCTGAAATTGGCGCTGAGCTCCGTGCAGCTCTTTTTGCAGCGCTGCCTGTTGAACCTGGAGGATGAATTTGTAGCCGTAGACCAGCCGGAGGAATGGGAGTGGCGCAAGAACTACCGCGTCTGGGAAGCCAATCGCAAGGTATTTCTGTATCCCGAAAACTACATCAAGCCGGAGCTGCGCATCACGCGCTCGGAAATTTTCGATGCCGCCCAAAGCATCCTGCTTCAAAACGAAGTGACTGACGATGTTGCCGAGCAATCACTGTTGCGTTACCTGGAAGGTCTCGACGACGTCTCCAATATGGATATCGTCGGTTCCTATCATGAACTGATTCCGGCAGAAGACGATCTGGAAGCAACCAATCGGCTGTATGTGGTCGCCCGCACCCGGGGCATTCCGCACAAATACTTCTACCGGGTTCGCGACGGCAAGGCCTGGTCGCCCTGGGAGGGAGTCGATGCGGACATCGCGGCGGACCAGGTGTTACCGGTCGTGATCAACCGCCGCTTGTACTTATTTTGGCCGGTGTTTTTTGAAAAGCAGGTGGCCGGTGTCGATGTCTTGAGCAATTCGGCGATGAAGGAAGCCCAAGATGCGAAAATTGAATCGGAAAATTATACCGATTATCTGGATTACTTGCTCCATTACGAAATTGAAGAATCCGATGGTTCAACTTGGTCAATTTATGGGTCGGGTTATTCATCTATTGAAGAATGGGGGAATGAAACCAATTTGTCACTGGATGAGCTTATAGAGTTCTTTCTTTCTTTTTCATTTGCGCAAACCTGGGAAGAGTATTCTGCTCAGGCCAGGGAAAATCTGGATGGAAAATTCGAGCAAACCATCAGCTATTTCGAAATCAAACTGTCGCTCAGTGAATACAAAAACGGCAATTGGATGCCGTCACGCAGTTCCGAGGACTATATTGAATCCGATCAAAAAAATTCCGCCCTGGCACTGTTGGATGAAAATCAGATACCAGTCACACCGGATGATTTTCATTTTTATACGACAATAGAAGATGATGTCGTTAGCATCGAGTGTCTGCAGACCCTGCGCTACACTGATGGCAGTTATGCCTATCCTTATTTTGAAGGTGATTTTCAATACAACGTACTGAGCAAGAAGATGCTGGCATTTAATTATAAGGATGACCGCAGGGGTTCCCCGATAGAGATGCCAAGCGGTACTGATGTTATTGGGAATGGCTTTGTTGAAAATGAGGAGCGGATATTTGAAATCCCCCTGGTCGAGGGAGCCTGGTATTTGACTACCTATCAGACGCTGCTGGAGCGGACTCCCGGCACTTTCCGGGTACCCCTTCAGCACCAGTATGAACAATTTTCAACGGAAAATGATTTTTTCTTTGGCGATGATAAATACAGTTTCCTCGTATCCGATCAGGCTGACTTTACGGATATCAATCATCCATCTCCCGGTATGGGAAGTATCCCGAAACTCGAAGTTTACATCAACAGCGACATTCCGAGCTTCGGAGTGTATGAAGGGTTGCTGATTTCAGCCGAATACTCTGGGTCAAAAGCCATCAATGGCCCTCTTGTGCCAACCGCAGTTCCGCAAACCGACAGCAATGAACTGCTTGACCTCGCCGGGACAGGCGGCTTGGAAAGAACCGGTCCGATGGAAGTAGGTGATCTATCCGCGGCTACGGCTGTCTCTCAGTATTACCCACTAGTACCCAACAAATATCATTTCGCGTCATTTTACCATCCGCTGGTTGGTGAGCTGATCAAAAAAGTGAACGGCGATGGACCTTCGGCGGCCTTATCGCGAGATACCCAGAACATCAGCGAGAAATACTTTATTTCAAGGTATCAGCCAACCGATGAGGTTGCCGATGATTATCCGATTCGAAACTTTTCTTTTAGTGATATCGACGCGAATGGTTTCTACAACTATGAGCTCTTTTTTCATCTGCCGCTGCTGATCGCCATGCGGCTCAGCAGGAATCAGCAATTCGCCGATGCTCAGAAATGGTTCCACACCATTTTCGACCCGACTTCCCGTTCAGGCGGGAAAGGGGCGCAGCGGTTCTGGCAGTTCAAACCCTTCTTCGATATGTACGCCAACTCATCAGGAAATCCATTCGATTCCATTTACGATCTACTCACCGCCCTGGCGGCTGCTCCGGATTCAGCGGATGCCGAAACGCTCGCCCTGAAAGAGCTTACCGAGCAACAGATTAAGGTCTGGCGCGCCAATCCCTTCGACCCTCACGCCATCGCCGCCCTGCGTCCGGTCGCCTACATGAAAACGGCGGTAACCGAATACCTGAACAACCTGATTGCCTGGGGCGATTATCTCTACGAACAGTCCACCATCGAGACGATCAACGAGGCGACGCTGTATTACATTCTTGCCTATCAGATCCTGGGCGATCGACCCGTGGCCCTGCCCGAGCTCGATATAAGCGCCCGTTCGTACAATGAGCTTGGTGAGCTGGATGCTTTTTCCAATGCGGAAGCGCAGCTTGAGAACCTGATCAATTTGCCTCAAAGTTCCGTAACGGGCGGCGCCACCATTCCGCCGCTCTATTTTTGTGTTCCAAACAATCCGACGCTGTTGCAATTATGGGATACCGTTGAAGACCGCTTGTTCAAGATTCGACACTGCATGACCATCGAGGGCGTGGTGCAGCAATTGCCGCTTTTCCAGCCGCCGATCAATCCCATGCTGCTGGTTGCGGCGCGCGCCGCCGGCGTGTCCATCGGCGCGGCGCTGGCCAGTCTAGCTACTCCGGCGCCCCATTATCGCTTCGCCTATTTGATGCCAAAAGCGGTCGAATTCTGCCAGGTGGTCAAGAACCTGGGCGGTCAGCTGCTGGCGGCCTATGAAAAACAGGACGCCGAGGGGTTGGGCCTGCTGCGTGCGGAACACGAACAGCGTTTGTTAAATGCCGCTACGGAGCTGCGTAATCTACAGGTGGATGAAGCCCGTGAAAACCTTAGTGCCTTGGAGAAATCAAAAGTGCTGGTGGAGGAGCGAATTGAGTATTACTCGAATCTGGAAAAAAGGTCTGAGAAAGAGCGGTCGTCGATCGGCAAATTGGCAGAGTCCGAAAGAAATCGCACAAAAGCCGGGGTAGCGGATGTAACTGGTTCAATAGTAGCTGCCATACCGGATTTTACAATTAGTACCTCGGGACCTATCTTTAAATTCGAAAATGGATTTACATTTGGAGGAAATAATTTAGTTGCGATTTCACAAGCTGTTTCCAGTGGCTACGGCAATAAGTCGGCGGCTTTGAATTATGAAGCGAATAATCTTGCAACCGACGCTCAACACGACCGCCGCTGGGACGACTGGAAGCTTCAAGAGCGGTTGGCCAAGAAGGAGCTCGAACAAGTTGAAAAACAGATCATTGCCGCGCAAATTCGCCTCGCGCTTGCCGAAAAGGAGCGCGATAACCACGCGATTCAGCTGGAGCAGTCACGTGAAGTGCGGGATTTTCTGAGCGCGAAGTTCACCAATAAGGAATTATACGGCTGGATGGTCTCGCAGACTTCTGCCATCTATTTTCAAAGCTACAAACTGGCCTACGATCTGGCCAAGCGCTGCGAGAAGGCTTATCAACGCGAGTTAGGAGAATACGGCAGCACTTACATCGCCTATGGCTATTTCGACAGCCTGAAAAAGGGCCTGTTGTCGGGTGAGCGTTTGCACCATGATTTGCAGCGCATGGAGTTCGATTACCTGAACAACAACCGCCGCGAGTACGAACTGGTCCGCCATGTGTCGCTGGCGCAACTGGATCCGACGGCGCTGATCGCCCTGCGCGAAACGGGATCCTGCTTCATCGATCTGCCGGAGATCCTGTTCGATTTTGACTATCCCAGCCACTATTTCCGGCGTATTAGAAGTGTCAGCCTGACGATACCCTCGATCACCGGACCGTATACCACTCTTTCCGCCACGCTCACCCTGCTGAGCGACAAGGTGCGGGTTTCCGCTATAAAAGATTCAAACGAAGCGGACGAGGAGAACATGCAATTCAACCTGGGCGTTTTGAAATCCATGGCCACCAGTTCCGCCCAGGCCGATTCGGGCATGTTCCAGCTGGATTTCCGCGACGAGCGCTATCTTCCCTTCGAAGGCTCCGGGGTGATCAGCGAATGGAAACTGGCGCTCAACGATCCGCAACTGGCGCAATTCAGCTACGGCACCATCAGCGACGTCATCCTGCACCTCAGCTACACCGCCCGTGACGGCGGGGAGGTCTACCGAACGACGATTGAAACCGGATTGTTGTCCGCGATCGACGACTATTTCGGAAACGGCAAGTCCTTGCAGCAGCTTACCAGCGTCAAACAGACCATGGCCGATGAATGGTCCCGTTTGGCGGATTCCACCGGCGAGAACAACTACTCGCTTTCCGTCCACTTGGGACTTGACGCTTTTCCTTACTATCTTCGGTCCCGGGGAATCGTCATTACCCGGATTGCCCTGGCACTGATCGGAGAGGCGGATGCGTCCGGCTGGAACGAAGCGGTCCTGCCCGACATCGCCGATTCCGACGGCAACAAACCTTACAAGGCTTTCTTTTCCGATGATTCGGTGCTTGGATTGACCGCCGCTGCTTTCGAAATCGAGTGGCCGGTCACAGCCGAAGATCAATCGATGCAAATTGATTTGCCCGGTCAGCTGGCGAGCGCGATCGGCGATTTCGTGACGGACATTTTCATTATTTACGACTACCGTATTTCGGCAGCCGGCCAAAATTCATAAGGAATTGCACCCACCAATTTTGCCCCGAAGATTGATGATTTCGTAAAAAGTCCCGATTCCGTCATGCCGGTCCTGGATCAAGCCCAGAATGATGGTTCCGGCATCCAGAAGCTATTGAAATTACTGGATAGCGCTAAAGCTTCTCATCGTGCCCGGCATTCACCCGAATGACGAAAAGGGCTTTTCAGACTGTTTACGAGATTGGGATCAATGGCTGATTGACAAGATTAAATTTGGATTTATATATCACTATGGGGCATGTTCGGGCCCTACGAAAACGAGTTTGCAGTCCAGCGCCCTATGCATGTATCACCTGCCCACGATCCAGCAGTTCAAAAACAGCAGATAAAGGAGAAAAGACGTATGCGAAACTGGAAACTAACAACGGGAAGCGCCTTGATGTGTATATTTCTGATCGGATGTGCAGCTCAAAAAAATCCCGTCTCGGTGACGGCGTCTGAAAGACAAAAAGGTATACTTATTGAAGCCAGGAACTTCGAATTCAACCCTAATATCATCACAGTGAACGGTCCGGGAACCGTATCTCTCGACATAAAAAATGTGGCGAACATGGGACACAATTTGACCGTGAAGAATCCGGAGGGGGTGATCATAAAGAGCGTAGACCTCCCGCAAGGAAAGACGGTTACCGTAGAAATCGCCTTGCCTCGACCCGGCACCTATCCAATTTACTGCGACAAGCCCCTGCATACCTCCTTCGGCATGAAGGGTGAAATCAAAGTTGAACATTGAAGCGAAGATTGAAGCTGCGCCGTGTTAGGGATCAAGATGTCCAAAAGTATATTGGTATGCCTAAAACTGGGGACGAAAATTCTAGCGGTCGTGGATTTGGTTGTCTGTATTTTTCATTATCGAGCCCGGCAAATCGACATAAAACGTGCTGCCCTTGCCAATTGCGGATTCCACCCGTATTTCGCCCTCCATATGTTTAGCGGCTCTCAAAGCGATTGCCAACCCAACGCCGGTGCCTTCATATTCGCGTTCCGTATGCAGGCGCTTGAAAATTCCAAAGATATGCGTGTGGTATTTCGGGTCGATGCCGATGCCGTTGTCGCGGACAAATATTTCGAACCGGTTATCTGCTCCTGGTAGCAAGCCTGCTTCGACTTTCTTTGCATTCGATTGATTGTATTTAAATCCGTTGTCAATCAAATTAAGCAAGATTTGCCGAATCAAGAATTTGCAGCAATTTAAAACCGGCAATTTTGGCGCAACAATCAACTCCTTTTTGGAATTGCTTTGAAATATAGTCTGCATTTCGTGGAGCAACTCTGTCAGTTCAAATGCCTCGGAATCTATCGGATAATTTCGGACGCGGTACAAAGATTCCAAGTCTTTGAACTGATCGGTAGCTTGAATTATCGCTTTTTTTATGCCTTCCAGATACTGTTTCGAATCTCCTTCCAGAGTGTCGGCCAGATCTTCAGATAAAAATTGGGTATAATTTTGAACCGCACGAAACGGGGCTTTGAGGTTATGGGTCAGCGCGTAGGCATACTCATTCAATTCCTGATTGCTCTCCCGCAGCGCCTCCTCGGCCTTTTTGCGGTCGCTGATATCCCGAAAATAAACGGAAAGTCCGCCATCTGCGGTGGGATAGATGTTCGCCTCGATCCAGATTTTGAGCTTTGGGGAAATGGTTTCGTAATGCACCGGCTTGCGTGTTTGCATGGCGCGCATGTGTTCCCGGTAAATGTCGGTCCGCTCGTAATTTGGAAACAGACTCCACAAACCGGTTCCGACCAGCTCCTCCAAAGGACGGCCCCATAGCTCTTGAGTTTTTCGGTTGACATAGGTAAGGTGCCAGTCGGCGTCCAGCGCGTAGAATGCGTCGGTAATGCTTTCTAGGATTTCCTTTGTTCGCCGATCGCCTTCACGAAGCTGCCGGTCGGATTCCTGCTTGTACAGCGCCATCTCGATCTGAATTGCCAGATCCCGCTCGTCGAGCGGCTTTAAAATGTATCCGAACGGACCGGTGAGCTTGGCCCGCGCCAGCGTCTCGGCATCGGAAAGGGCCGTCAGGTAAACGACCGGCAGATCGAATTGATTGCGGATCGCCTCCGCCGCTGTGATGCCGTCGGACTGGCCGTTGAGCTGGATGTCCATCAGTACAAGATCAGGGCGCAGACGGCCGGCCATCTCGATGGCTTGATCGCCTATGGCGGCGATCCCGGCGATCTGGTAGCCGAGTCGATCCAGTTTGCGGGCCAGGTCGGCGGCTACGATCGCTTCGTCTTCAACGATGAGGATGGTTTTCTTTTTCATGTTTTGGATATCTCGGAGGTGATGTTAAATTCGGTTTCCGTATCCAGATGTTGGGATTTTGTCAGGGTATCGTTTACGAAAATTTCTTTTCGTTCAGTCCCCCGGCCCATGACATGATGATGCAACACCCCGGGAGCATATAGTCTGGCTAACCATGGCATGGATCCTTAATCTCATAAGCCGATTTGCTTGTAAATCATTTTCTGCACGAATGTCACCACTATAGCAGGTTGATCCGGGTGAGGTAACCCACCTTTTTCTTGGTATTTTTGTGTTCGTCCAGGTTCGGACCGGCGATGTGCTGCCAGGATCTTTTGAAAAAAATCTATTCTTTACAATTGATGTGAAGGATATTAGGCTGTTTTTATCATCCGCTGTTGTGAATACAACAATTGGCGGTTGATTGGCAAAGGACAGGGAATTCTGGGAAGATATAGATGAAGATATCAGTATCGAAGGGCTCCTTGCAGGAAGGCCATAAATCAAGTCGGGGGAAACGTCGACCCTGAGTTGGATTATTCTTCTGATAATAGCATTTTCAGGTCAACTTTATCCTGAGGGCGATTGGAAAGCTTTTTTGATAGTATCTACAGGCGCTGCTTGAAAGATGCTCCTCGACTTGGCTTCACTGGCCTCTATCTAATCTGATATTTCGAATGAAATCGTAAATTCGGCTCCTTGTTTACCGGTAACCTCCACCTCGGCGTGGATTTGCCCGGCGAGCATCTGCACCAGGCGCAGGCCGAGGGTTTTTGCCGAACTTAATTCGAACCCGGACGGCAAGCCTATGCCATTGTCCCGTACACTCAAATGCATCCGGTCTTTCTCACCATCGCGAAGCGAAACAGTCACCTTGCCGTTGTCGCGGCAGCGGAAGGCGTGCTTCAGGGCATTGGAAACCAGTTCGTTTAAGATCAGCCCGCATGGTATTGCCGTGTTGATCGGAAGCATTACCGGCTGCAGGTCTGTTTGCATCCGGATGCCGGGGGCGGCGGTTCCGTGGGCGCGCCAGAGATAATTCAGCAGACTTTGCGCATAATCGGCAAAATCGATCCGGGCCAAGTCCGTACTCTGATACAGCTTCTCATGGACCATGGCCATGGACCGTATCCGATGGGTTACGTCCTGAAAAATTCCGCGCATGGCCGCATCCTTGATTTCGTCGGCCTGCAGGGCGACCAGGCTTGAGATCACCTGCATGTTGTTTTTCACACGATGGTGGATTTCCTTGAGCAAAACCTCCTTTTCGGCGAGAGAGGCCTTCAAAGCTTCTTCTGCCAGCTTGATGGGTGTCAGATCCACCGTGGCGGTTGCAACGCCGGTGACTTTCCCGTGCTGGTCGTGAATCGGCTCCCAGCAAACATCGAGGTATATTCATCCGTTCGGCCGATTGAACCACATCTTTTCGCGAATTTCGATATTTTCCTTGAGCACGCGTTGCTTGATGGCGGTGACATGCGCGGCTTCCTCGGGAATGAAAATGTCCTGGTCGAAGCGGCCGATAATTCCCTCCGGCCGGGCCGTGCGCTGGTTGTAGGTCCAGATGTACCTTAGATCGCGGTCCTGTGCCGCCACGGAAACCGGCGCGTTCTTCAAGGCCAGGCGGAATCGAGCTTCGCTCTCGCGCAGTGTCTGCTCTGTCTTCTTGATCGCTGTGATGTCCGCACCGGTGATGATGAAGAATTCGCCGAAAGGCACGCTCGTAAACCGGAAATACTTATCCAGATTCGGGAAGTAATCCTCGAATGAGTGCGGCACGCCCTCCGTGAAAATCTTCCGCACGACGGGCATGTAGTGCTCCGTCGCTCCAGGGCCGAAGATTTCGTCGGATGTCTGACCCCGGATATCCTCCACCGTCTTCCGCCCCCAACTCTTCAGCGCCGGCGGATTGACGGCCACCAGCCGCCAGGTCTTGATGTCACCGGCATCGTCACGGACAACCTGCCAAAAGTGCACCTCCTCAGCCATGTTCTCGAACAGGTTTTTGTACTTGGCTTCGCTTTCCTTGAACGCAGTTTCAGCCTGCCGGCGGTTGCGCATTTCCTGTTCCAGGTCCGCCTTGGAGGCTGTCACCGCCTTCAGATCCGCAGCCATGCGATTGAAGGCCCGCGACAGATCTCCGATTTCATCATCTCTCTTTTCCTCGATGCTGAAATCCAGATTGCCTGAACCGATGATGGCAGTCCCGGCTTGAAGCTTGGCGATGCCTTCTAGTGCCCGCTTCTGTGTCATCATATAGTTGACCAGGAAAAAGGCTGCAAAGACCCCGATCATCGCAATAACAACGATGGTGTCCGCCCGCTGCAGCCGTCTTACCTGGTTGGTCAACAGCCGCGAAAGCCGGGAAGCGTCGGAGGCCAGTGCCTGGCTCTGGACCGCCATCCGGCTCCAGGAAACCTTGAGCAATTCAAGGTCAACGGTTCCATCACGGTCCGGGGATGGTTTCCCGACAGCGGAAACCACATCGTCGAACACTTTCTTCAATCGCCGGGTATTCAGCCGGATGTTGCGAACGAGCGTTTCCTCATCCGGCTTGTCCGCTTGCAGTCCGGCCACGTCCCCGGAGAAGGAGGCGAATCCGGTCCGCCACCTTTCCAGTTGCTGGCTTTCGCGGTAAATGACATAATCGTTGGATAGATAGCTTAAATCGCTGGCCCCCCGGGCGATATTGCCGGCGGTATCTCTCTGTTCCCTGACCCTTTCTATTTGATAATTCGTGATTATTGCCGAAGTGGAAATGGCCGCCATAACAATGCCGAACAAAAACATGGCCATGAGAAATTGCGTTCTGATTCTCACGGTTGCATCTCTCCGCGGATGATATCCACCGCCTCCGACTTCACGGTCCCAAGTGCATCTTCGTAAATGCAGTCCAGAAAATCCGGTACCAGGCTTTCATTTGTAGGTTGGTTGTTTTTTATCATCCAGCGTGCTTCATCCTCCATGGCGGTGATGAGCGACTGGTCGAGTGAAAGCCCGTACTGGTTTTGCGACCAGACGGTTTCCATATATGCGGCGGAAAAGTTCAGCCGTTTCCTTACGATGTTTTTCGCTTCGGTTGGATTACGAATGACAAACTCCTCGGCCTGGGACAGCGACTTGAGGAACCTTTTCAACAATTCAGGATGCGCTTTGATCCATTCATCGCTCGCGATTACCAGTGCATACATGGGTCGATTGCTCTGGGCCGACCAGACAACGGCGTTGCTGCCCAGCCTGTCTCTGGCTGAATTGGCCGGCGCCCTGGCGGTCACCACGGCGTCAATGCTTCCATCTACAACGGCATTCGCCCATTCCAGCGGCGTTTTGAGGTTTACAACGGTCAGATCCTGCATGGTCATGCCGTTCAGATCGAGCAACCGGCCGAGATAGAATTCCGCCACCGTTCCGATGGTGGTTCCAACCCGTTTTCCCTTGAGGTCGGAAACTTGTTGAATTCCACGGTCCCTGCGGGCGACAACATATATATGTTCGATCTTATCGATGCTTGCCACGGCGCGGATTTTTTATTGCTTGAACGCCCTGCCGACAAGGGGAAACTCAGCCGGTCCCACCGCGATGTCCGCCTCGGCTTTCAACACTCCGTCCAAAGTTCCTGCGCCGGTATCATACTTGCGCAAAATTGCTTCAATCCCGTTACGGGTGAAAAAGCCTTGCTCCTCTGCAGTCCAGAGAAGCAAGAGTGCCTCAAACGGTGCATAGGATATCACGATTGATTCAACCGGTCCCGAGGAATTACTCCGGCAAGACGAAGAACCAAATCCCAGCGATAACACGGCGCAAACAATAACTATTCTGACCAGGGTTCTCTTCAATCTTGTGTTCATTCTTATGGTTGCAGTGGAAGGTCCAAAGCCGCTGGATTAAAATTTAAATGCCGGAAATTGTAAATTACCCTAACGGTTTAAGCTCGGTTTACTGTTTTTTTGATAGTATCCCCCTGGGATTGGAAAAGAAGTCTTACCCCTTCAAGCTCATCAGAGCTTTGATATTGTCCACTGGGACCTCTTTGGGAAAGTCGCATCCCACGGTTAGGATGTAGCCGGGATTGTCGCCCCAGATTTCCAGACAATTCCGGGCTGCAGCTGTCACCTCATCCGGGCTACCGTTCAAAAAAGCCCCGGTCGGAGAGACATTGCCTGCCACGCAAACCTGGCCGCCTAACACTTCCTTGGCGACTGCCAGATCAACCTTGGCCTCCAGGCTGAAGGCGAGCGGGGCCATGGCTTTTATCTTGGGCAGAATGGGTGTCGTGTTGCCGCAAATATGAATCATGGTGTATTTGCCGGCCTCCTTGGTCCTGTTAATCAGGTCGCTCAGGTCGGGCACAACGAACTGTTCGAACGTGGTTGACGAGATCAAATCGCCCGAGGCCACCGGCTCGGAAAAGTTGACCCCCATCACGTTGGGATGCTCCAGCATGCGCTCACACATGTCCCAAATGAAATCTGCTGATCTCTTGATTAATTCCTTCAAAGCGTCGGGCTGTTCGATCGTGGCAAGCATCAGTTGCTCTGCCCCCATAATCCGGGCTGCGGTGGTAAACGGGCCCCACTGGGTGGGCATGACAAACGTCTCATCGCCGATGGCTTGGCCGATAAGATGGCTGGACGTGTTTATCGCCTCGATGATCGGGTCTTCCAGGGAGGCTTTCCAGGGCAGTTCGTCCAGCTTGTCCAGATTATCCAGGGCCGGGGCAGTCAACGCCGGCGTGTCTGTGCCGTTATCTGTGATCGGCGCGCCCAGGCAGTGGGTCGGGTAGTTGAGCAGCCCGGCGCCAGGCCAGATCATGTCGTGACCCAGCAAACGATAAGCCTTCTCAAACACAGCACAGATTTTTTCCGGAGAGGTTTTTGCATCAGCAAAGGACTGATTGGCATAGTTGAAATACCATTCGCCGCCGGTGATCAAAGTGACAACCGGCCGGTCGGTCGGTTGTTGGTTCATTGTGGCCAGGACTGCCTCTTTTCCTGTCATGTCTACTCCTTGGGGCGCTGTATAGTTCCATGGTGCCATAGATACATGAGGATAAAACTATCATTACCCATTATTTTGTTTATTTCACTGGATAAAATCGCCTCTTGGCCTTTTTGATAAAGTTCTTTACTACGTATCATGGGTCCTGACGTTGATCAACTCACCGACGATAAATTTTTTTTCTCCGTGAACTTAAAGAATTAAACGTATTGGACGCCGGCAAAAGGCTGCAGGATTATCGAAAGGTTAACCCCTATTTTTCGTCAATTCAAATTCGATGAACTCGTAAGAGGTCTGAAAATCAGCCTTTTCGTCATTCCGCCAAAGGCCGGGATCCAGTAATTTCAATAGCTTCTGGATGCCGAATCAAGTCCGGCAAGACAGATCAGCACTTTTTGCGTAGTTGTCAAACTTACAGATGGCGATATAAAAAATCGCTATGTCTGGTTCGGACAGTGATCCTTCATTTGCAAAAAACAGGTAGCTGGTTGTGGAAAAGTAAATACCGCATAACCGCGGTTATCGAATAGCGTCCATAGAAGTTATCTGATCTCTTTTTGATCATCGAATATTAGAACTCGATATCTCATTATATTGTTCCTCTTTTTCAGGGCATGCATAAAACTGGTGGCGGAAGTATCTACCGGTCTTGGAATTGATAGTCTGTATTTTCCATTATTGAGCCCGGCAAATTGACGTAAAACGTGCTGCCTTTACCCACTGCGGACTCCACCCGTATTTCGCCGTCTATATTTTGAACAGCTCTTTTCACGATCGCCAATCCGATGCCGCTGCCTTCATATTCACGATTCGTATGCAAGCGCTTGAAAATTCCAAAGATATGATCGTTGTATTTCGGTTCGATGCCGATGCCGTTGTCGCGCACAAAAATTTCAAAGCGGGTACCTGCCCCTGGCTGCCAGCCCACTTCCACTTTTTTTATATCCGAGCGATTGTATTTGAATCCGTTTTCGATCAAATTAAGCAAGGTTTGCCGCAATAAGAATTTGCAGCAATTTAGAATCAACAATTTGGGCGCAATGACAATTTCCCGCCCGGAATCGTTTTGAAATATGGCCTGCATTTCGTGGAGCAACTCTGCCAGTTCAAATGCCTCTGAATCTACCGGGTAATTTCGGACGCGGTACAAAGATTCCAAATCCGCGAATTGATCGGCCGCTTGAATTATCGCTTTTTTTATGCCTTCCAGATACTGTTTCGGTTCGTCTTCCAGCCTATCCGCCAGGTCCTCGGTCAAAAAGCCGGCATAATTTTGCACCGCACGAAACGGCGCTTTAAGGTTGTGGGTTAAGGCGTAGGCATATTCATTCAATTCCTGATTGCTTTCGCTTAGTGCCATCTGGTCATGTTTACGTTCCGTGATGTCCTGGCTGGTTCCAAACCCGCCTTTAAAAGCACCCCTGTCATCAAACTCGAGCTCGGCTTTTTCCCGCACCCACTTGATCTGCCCCCCGACAACAATACGGTGCTCGACATCGTACGGATGTCCTTTCAAGGCGGACATCCATTGTTGGTCCACGAATTGCCGGTCATCCGGATGGACGTTTGACAAGAAGGTCTCATATGTCAAGGACGTTCCAATGGGAACACCAAAAATTCTGTAGACTTCTTCCGACCAGTGCAGCTTATTGCGCCTGATGTCCAACCGCCAGGTGCCTGTCTGGGATACGGCCTGCCCGCGTTTGAGATCCTCTTCGCTCTCCGAAAGAGCCCGGTTGGCTCGTTTATAAAACAAAGCCTGCACGACAGACGGCGCCAGCATCTCCAGGGCCGATAAATCATCGCCCCGGTAACCGCCTTTCCGGTTGGCAACCCCTATTATACCGATGATTTTGCCGTCATGGATCAACGGCACTCCCAGAAAAGACTGCAAAGGTATGTGACCTTCGGGTATCCCGGTGCTGTCCGGGTGCAAAGACGGATGATTCGTGTAAAAGCCCTTTCCAGCCCTCAGTATGGTTCCGTAAAGACCGGGGATATTCATTCCTTCGTCACTGGCCGCGTGTTTCAAAGGATCTATCATCCGGCAGGCATCAGTGCCGGGATTGCTGATCGCGATATCATAAAACCGGCCTTCAGAGTCGAGCTCTCCGATTACACTGAACCTGCTGGACGTCACTTCCTCCGCCACTTCCAGACACATTCTGCCGAGCTCCTCTTCGGTGCGGCAGGTCAAGGCCTTTTGAAAAATCCGATTTATTCCCTCCAGGACGGCAGTCCGCTGGCAAAGGTTCTCCTCCGCCTTCTTGCGTTCGGTGATATCCAACGCGGTAAATGTGACTCCTGCTGCAAGATCATTTTCATCAAGCGGCGTCGAGCCTAATATGATATTGATAATCCGGCCATCCTTACGCTGCATTCTTGTTTCTACTGTTCCGGTCCCGCCTTCTTTAATCTGCCTGTATTTTTCACTGCCGACATATTCAAAATCTTCATCCGAAGCGTAAACTATTCTCGCGCTTTTCCCGGTTAATTCCTCTCTTGAATAACCGGTCAGCTCGCAGAAACGCTCGTTGACATCTTGAAACATCCGGTCGGATACAACGCCGATGCCTACAGGTGATGCTTGAAAAATGCTCCTCAGCTTGGCTTCACTGGCCTTTAGCTTTTGCTCTGAACGCCGTTTAGCGGTGACATCGTAGAACACGAGCACCGCGCCGATCACCTGTCCCGCAGCATCCAGAATCGGTGCCGCGCTGTCCTCGACAGGTACCAGGTGCCCTTTTTTCGTAACCAGCGCGGTGTGATTGGCCAGCTCGACTTTGCGGCCGTCTCTTAAAACCCGGGCAACGGGTTCTTTCATTGCCTGACCGGTTTGTTCGTTTACAATGCGAAAAACCTCCGCGATGGGCCGGTCGATCGCCGCTTCGGCCTTCCAGCCGGTCAGCGACTCGGCCACGGGATTGATGAAACTCACTCGGCCTTCGGCATCGGTGGCGATCACCGCATCGCCTATGCTGGTGAGTGTCACGCGCAGCCACTCACGCTGATCGCGCAGCCGCCGTTCCACCTGATGCTTGTGCAGCGCCAGCTCGATCTGCGCTACAATATCTCTTTCATCGAACGGTTTGAGAACATATCCGAACGGACCTGTTAATTTAGCCCTTTCCAGTGTAGCTCCATCCGATTGAGCTGTCAGGTAGAGCACCGGGATGTCGCTATTTCGATTAATCGCTTCGGCCGCCTGAATGCCGTCTATTGAATCATCCAGCTGGATATCCATCAGTACGATACTCGGGTGCAGCTTCAAGGCCATTTCGACGGCCTCATGACCGTTTGTTGCGATGCCGACAACCTCGTAGTTCAGATTTTTCAGTTTATTGGCCAAATCCGCGGCGACGATGGCTTCATCTTCAGCGATTAAAATGGTGGTCATAGTCATTTTCCCCATGCCTTTGATCCTAAACTCCATTCCGTTGATTATGTGAGATGGTCGATGGATTCGACTACGTTCAGTCAACCGACTGATACAGTTTATCGTGTTCAATCCATACCCGGTGGATCACCGGTTGACTTATTAAATGCTATCTGTCAATCTTGAAATTGATAAATCATTTCATTCCGGAGGCGGCTCACAACTGCGTGTGCCGCTTCTCTGCCGCTTCTCCTTTTTGTTGATTAGCCATCTTCAGGTTGCTTGATGATTTTGCAATAATATCATCCGTATTCAAACTCCGAACAATCTTTCGTATTGCTTGATCTATAGATTTTTTCTATGAGACACATATTTCTCTTTAAACGGTTATACCCAAAAAGTTAAAGTTTCACATAAAGGCATTGGATACCAGCTCAATGCTTGTTTTCATAGCGGTAAGTCACTGGGAAACTGTTCAGGTGTTTATAATACTTTATGAATATTTTAGACTGGGAGTGAGGATATACCAACTTTCAATGGCCATCAAGGCGTCGAGGGTCAACTCCCTCTTTTGAATTCGGGCCTCGGATTCGGACAAGGCGCCCTCCAATTCTCTGAGGCGCAGCAGATAAATCCCTTTCCTGCCGACCAGGGCATCGATTTTTTCATTGCGGATGGCCTTGAGCGCGCTTTCAGCCTCGGCCAGGCGGGCCTCTATTTCTTCGTAAGTAGTTTTTTTTTGTTTAATAACTCTAAAAACTCTTCGTAATCTTTTTCCGTCTTCCCAAAATTTCAGACCGTGGGATTTAAAACGCCGATATAATTATCAACATCCCAAACAGAAATAAAAAAGGCCGTCAGCGAGACTGACGGCCATTCTTTCAATGTGGCGTCCCCAAGGGTACCTGTAAAGTATCATTGTTTGTCAGAAACGATCAACCTGAGTTGGAAGGGTTTTGAAGATCTCCTATCCCATTCTGATTGATTTTGTAATGATTTCAGTTGAAAAATAGTCGTCAGATGTATCACGATCGCAGCGTTTGAGATCAATCGAAGGCTTCTGATATAAGAAGATGACCATATATATCTGAAAGGGATTAGAAAGTCCACTCCTGCTGACCTTGGTTTGGAAACTGGCCAATGAGTTCAATCCTCCGCCTGTCTTAAAACCCCTATTTTACCACCAAAATGATGGCCTTTAGCCTGATAATCGACCCGTTTTTTAGGTCTTTTCATAAATTATCAGTCACTTACCGTGGCCCGACCCCCCGCCCTCTAAATTATTTGAGCGAACCAGGAGAGTTGATAAATAGCAGGTAGCTGACATTTGCATTTTTCAAAAAAGGCGGTGAAGTTTGAATATTTTTGCCGTTAGATGCCTATTGCGATATCAGTTTTCTGAGATCATCTGAAAGGGATTATTCTTCCGATAGTAGCAATTGCAGGTCGGCTTTATCTTGCGCGCGATTCGCAAGTTTTTTTGATCGTATCAGGTTTTGACGATCAATAAAATTGATGGGTTGGCTACCGTAAGGCCCTTGGATTCGACTCTTCCAGATATCTGAAAATTCCAATCCTTTTATCGATGTTATGATATCGATTCTGATCGGTTCGTAGCCAAGTTGGATGATATTTCCCAGAGTCGAGAAATCTTTAACTGTAAGATTCAGGGATCCAAGTCCAAACTCATCCAACGCAATCAACAGTCTCTTTGCATTGTCGGTTGTCGGATCGATTAATATATCCATATCCTTTGTATAGCGCGGCCGGGAATGAAACGCTAAGGCAAAGGCACCGATAACACAATATCGCACATTATGCTTGTTTAATAATTCTAAAAACTCTTCGTAGTCTTTTTCCGTGTTCATGATATTTCAGACCATGCGATTTAAAATATTGTTCACGCAAGATTTGAACACTTTCAACTCTTTCCGTACTTGAGAGACTCCGATAATACGCATTATCGAAATCCCGCGCTTCTTCAAATGACCTGGCTCGGTTAACCCAAATTTTTTTCATGGTGCAATAATATCATCAAGGTATTGCAAATGCAATATATCCTTCTGCGCTTCAATTTTTGCGCGAAATAAGGCCGCCAGTATTCCTGACGACCTTATATTCTAGTTTTTCACTCAGTGGATATCATTACAGATATTTATCTTGGCCCGTCCCAAGCCACCCCAGAAAGTGATATCACGAGTCTCGGGAGCTTTTAACATTTTTGTTCCTAAATATCGAATTCGACAGATTGACATAAAACGTGCTGCCTTTTCCAACCGTGGACTCAAGCCGTACCGATCCGCCTAAACTATGGGTGGCTTTCTGCACGATGGCAAGGCCGATGCCGCTACCATCGTATTCTCTGCTCCCATGCAGCCGCCCGAAAACTTGAAAAATTTTTTGACTGTAGGCCTGATTGATGCCGATGCCATTGTCGCGCACGAAGATTTCGATACGCTCATTCGGTGCCTGCTGCCAGCCGATCTCAATGCGTTTCGGGCTGCGTTTGTTGAATTTGATGCCATTGGCTATCAGGTTTTGCAGAATCTGCTTCAACATAGTGTAGTCGACCCACATCTCGGGCCATTGCGGCTGAACGTCGAATTCGATGTCGTGGTGTAGATTAAACAGGGAGCAGATTCCATCGATGACGCCGGGTACATTGACTGCTTCCGCCAACGGCGCTGTCCGTTCGAGACGTGAGATACTCAGCAAGCCGTCGATTAATTCATTTCCTTCGGCCACCGCTTTTTTCAAGCCCTTAAGGTATGCTTTCTGATCTCCGGTAAGAGTGTCGGAAAGGTCTTCGTATAGAAAACCCGCATAATTTTGGATTGCTCGCAGAGGTGCCCTCAGGTCGTGAGAAACAGCGTAGGTATACTGTGAAAGCTCCTCGTTGATACGCTCGGTCTTCGATAGCTGCGAAGATAATTTTGCCTGCATCAGACGGATTCTCTCCGCGGCCTGCTTGCGTTCACGCAGGTCTACTCCGATGCCGACCATGATGTCATTAGACAGCCGGATATTGGCCCAGTCGATCGGCACTCGCTCTCCAGCTTTCGTTGCATTGATCCAGTCGCGCCAGCCGGACTCGAGCGACATCATGTATTCAATCACCTCGGCGCGATATGTTTCATCAGGATACACCTTTTCTATGAAGTCGCCGTCGTTTGCTTCAGCGGTCGTCCATCCAAGAACGGCTTCGGCATAACGATTCAGAGTAAAGCGTCTGAGCCGTGGGTCCCACATGACGAGAAGGACCGGAATGTTGTCGTAAATCCGTTGCAGCAATTCACGCTGCTGAACCAGCATCTCCTCGGCTCGCTTGCGATCTGTTACGTCTATCGATGTTGAAGTGAGAGCCACAGGATCGCCCTTCCTGTCAAAAACTATGGAAGCCGACACCTCAACATTGAAAATCGTTCCATCCCTCCGTCGCGCCTTGATTATGTCAAACCAGAATCCATCAGATTTGAGTGCCTGCAAGATCTCATCGAGTCTGTCTTCTATTAACCAGAATTGCCAAAAAGGCTTTCCCAAAACCTCTTTCGGGTCGTCAAATCCCCATGTTTGATGGAACGCCGGATTGCAATAAGACATATTCCCTTCAAGGTCACAGGTAGCAATTGCACTTGAAGAGCATCTGATGATATCCTCCATGAAAAACAACGCTTTCTCAACCTGCTGCTTCCCGGAATTGCCATTATCGCAGCCGTTAACAAACCGGTCGTTGGATTTCTCCCGATTGGGTTTTGAAGGTTTGTCCAACAGGTTTCGGCCCATTATTTTACCTCGGAAATTTGTATCGATTTACGTTGATTTCAAAAGAATAAAAAAAAAAGTATCAGGATTTCGACCCAATTTGTATAACGTAAAAAATAGCCCCTAATGTGACAGAGTCAATAACTTATAATTTTTTCAAAATCTTACTGCGTGAATCGGATAGTGTCGATTCCTTTTTCCTGGATGTATAATCGGTCCTTATCCGTCAATTTGAATCGGGATCGGAATTTTGATTTTTTCAAGACAGCGAGTGCCCTTGCTATTCTGTTATCCATATTTGTTCAAAAAACAGTTGGAAATTTTCTTTTAGATGATGATTTCCCAGTATCATAACCTGCAGAAATTTCAACAAAAAATAAATTTAACCGCTTGAGATTTACCTCCCATTATGGCAATTATATTTCATAAAATCAACAGCTTGCCTTGAGGAAGATATGCGAAGAGTAAAAGATCGACATCAGCGCCATTTATTCGATCCGTGGCAATTGGAAATTTTAACAGAAATTTTCTCTTATGGCACCGGTGGGTTAAATGCCAGACATAACCGGGAATATAATGTCTTTTAGCGCGAGCCATTTTCCGTCAATTATCTTAATAGGGCAGTTTTTGAGGAAAATCGGTCGATTAAGACCGTTTCAAAGTCCTTTTTAAGCAACTTCATCCGCAATGCCAAATACTTAGCGTGGCCCGACCCCAGCCCATTTCCTACTGGTTTCAGGCATAACCGATTCTCCTTGATCGCAACAATCTACAAGGCTTTGGAAGTTTGTGGGTCAAATCGGCAGCGGCAATCGCTTCGTCTTCAACGATGAGATTAGTGGCCTTTTTCATGTTTCCGATATCTCGAAGGTGATCGTAAATTCGGTCCCCTCATTGTCTGCAACCTCAACGTCGGCATGGATTTGCCCGGAAAGCATCTGCACCAGACGCAACCCGAGGGACGTTGCCGTGCGCCATTCACTCCCGGGCGGCAGCCCTGTGCCATTGTCCCGCACGCTCAAA
This sequence comes from uncultured delta proteobacterium, assembly GCA_963774425.1. GTDB lineage: Bacteria > Desulfobacterota > Desulfobacteria > Desulfobacterales > JAFDCJ01 > JAFDCJ01. The sequence goes on from CAVZEZ010000004.1 coordinate 407,792, forward strand.
TCCACCCGTCCTTTTTCATGCACGTTAAGTGAGACGGTCACCTTGCCGCCCTCGCGGCCTTTAAAGGCATGCTTCAGCGCGTTGCCGACCAGTTCGTTGAGGATCAGTCCGCACGGAATCGCTATATTGATCGGAAGCATCACCGCCTGCAGATCCTGTTCCAGTCGAATGCCGGAAGCGGTTTCGTGGGCACGCCACAGATAATTCAAAAGGCTTTTTGCGTAGTCGGCAAAATCGATCTGGGCCAAATCGGCGGATTGATATAGTTTTTCGTGAACCAGAGCCATCGAGCGCACCCGATGGGTCACTTCCTGGAGAATGTCGCGAACGGCGGGTTCCTTTGTTTCGGATTCCTGCAGGGCAACCAGGCTGGAGATGACCTGCATGTTGTTTTTCACCCGATGATGGATCTCCTTCAACAGCACTTCCTTTTCCGCCAGACTATTCTTAATGGCAATCTCGGCCCGTTTTCTCTCGGTTATGTCGTTGGCGGCGCCGAACCATTCGACAATGTCTCCGTTGCGATCCATCAGCGGCACCGCGCGAGAGTGGGTATAGCCCATGGTTCCGTCCATTCGTTGAACCCGGTGCTCCAGTTCGAAAGAGCGCTTGTCGCGGATGGCCGCGTTGATGGCGGCCGTCACGTACGGCTGATCATCGCGATAAATGTATTGCTGCAGCCAATCTCGGCTGGGTTCAATGGTATCGGCGAGAAAACCCCGGCCATGCAGTTGGCGCATCTCGCTCCAGTCCGGGCTCATATGATAGAGCACCTCCGAGCTGGCCGTCGTCAGGGCGCGAAATTGTTTTTCGCTCTTCTCCAAGGCAGTCTGGATCCGCCTGCTTTCGGTGATGTCCTGCCACCCGATCACACCGCCGGTGATCCTGTTGTGTTTATCGCGAATCGGCGCGGCGGTACAAAGAATAGGTATGCGGTTCCCATCCGAGTGGCCCAGTACCCACACTTCATTGTGTACGATCTCGCCTTTCTGGGTTGCCCGGGTCAGGGGCAGCTCTTCATTGGTGGCCCGCGTAACGCCGTCGGCGTGATAAATGTCCCATTTCTCGACAAATTCATCCATTGGAATACTTTCAATCTCCTCTTTGGATCGACCGATCAACTCCCGCCCGAAACGGCTGATCATGCGGATGGTCACATCAGGCGCATCGGCAATCGTGATGCCTATCGGGATATGTTCCATCATCGCGGTTAAAACCCGCTCACGCTCCTCGGCCTCCATGGCCCTGCGTTGGGCCTCATCTTTGGCTTCCCGCAACGCCTGCTCGGTTCTCTTAAGCTCCCCGATGTTCATTGCCACACCGAACCAGCGCACGGTCCGGCCCTGATTGTCCTTAATCGGGTGGCCGATGACCTTGAACCATTCGAAAACTCCATCATGGCGGCGGACGCGGTATTCAAGATCATAAGGGGCGCGGCCTTCCACGGCCATTCGCCAGGCTGTAAAGGCCCGCGGCCGATCCTCCGGATGCAGCAATTTGTTCCAGCCGTTGTCAAGGTGCTCGCTCATGGGCACCCCGGTATAATCCACCCATTGCTGGCTCTGGTAATCGCAATACCCATCCGGGAGAGTGGTAAAGACCATTCCGGGAATCGACTCCAGAGCCTGCCGGTGAAACGACTCGCTTTCCTGCAGATCCCTTGCAGCCTGTTTGTGTTCGCTGATATCTCTAAAAACCAGCACAGCCCCCAGAAAACTCCCTTGGTCATCCCGAACAGGCGCCCCGTTGTCATCGATGAAAATCTCACCGCCGCCTTTGCGCAAAAGAATGGCATGCTCGGACCGCTCGACGATACGTTGGGTCCGAAGCACCTGGCCGATGGGATTTTCCCCCGCCGTCCGGGTGTGCTCGTCGACCGTAACATAGACATCGACAACCGGTTTGCCGGCGGCTTCGGCTAGTGTCCAGCCGGTCAGCTTCTGGGCCGCGGAATTTAAAAATTCCACCTGGCCCTGGGCATTGGTGACGATGACGGCGTCGGAAATGGATTTAAGGGTGATGCTGTGGCGCTCCGTCACCGCTCTCAATTTCGCCTCGGATCTGTAAAGCGAAAACAGATGGCTTTTTTGGGCATGCTGCCGGGTTAACAGCCCAATCACCACAAAAATTCCCAGCGTGCTCACAAACAACGCCAGGATGAGAATTGCCTGGAACCGCCAGGGCGCGAAAAGCTCTTCCACGTCCATTTTGGTTACCATGAACCAGGTGGAATCGGGTATGGGCAAAAGATAGGACAATACCTTTACGCCGCGATAATCGTTGCCGGTGGCCAATCCCTGTTTGCCCTCGATGGCCATTGCCGCCGGCAGATCGATCCGGGTCAAGGGTATGCGCAGTTTGAGCGCCGCGTCGGTTTTGTAGCGCAAGGTGTTGAGAAAGAGCACATCATCCCCATCGCGCCGGACCAGCAGCGTTTCCGCACTGTCGCTGAGCACCGGCCACGATTGGATCAGGGGATATAGAAAGCGGGTGGGATCGATCATAAGAATGACCGCGCCGATCGGCCGGGCCGGGGTTGACCCGGCAAAGAGGGGTGCGACAACGCTGAGATGGGGTTCCCTGAACTGGTCATCCACATGCAGTTCCGTCATGATGGGCTGGTGATCTTCAAAAGCGGATGATAATTCCGGGGCAATTCGTTCCGGGATTTCAAGCGGCCCCGGCAGGCTCAAACGGACATCGCCCGTTGTATCCATGAGCAAGATATTGATGTAGTTTTCCTGTTCCCTTATTATGGATAATGCGGCCAGCAACGGTTCGCGATCCTGTCCTTGCGGGTTGGCCAGCCATTGGGTCAATTGCCGGGCAAGATATGGCTGAGTTGTGACATTCGCGCCATCTTTCAATCGGGTTCTACGCCAATTCGCTATCTGGTTCGCTTTGAGCCAGGCGATCGAGGCAAGGTTCTCTTCAGCCTGTCGGTACATGGTCCGTTTTTGAAGCTGGAAGAAAATTATGCCGCAGCCAATAATGATCAACAGGGCGGCTAGGAAACCGATTTTAATCCAAACGGGAAACCTGAACTTTTCGGACGTCATGTTTTTTTATTTTAACGACAAGTGTTTACGTGATCTCAAAGCCTGTTCGCCCAACAACCAACAAAAAGCCGAGCCACCACTTAGAAGGCTTCCCTCTTTTGCACGATATTTGCTCTAAAGTCCCTCAGAAAAAGCCAAACCTAATCTTAAGATAGGGACGGAAAGCTACGGGTGTGGAGGACTATTTTTTTATCACCAATCAATATACGGTAATTACAGATGAAACCAATAGGATCAGAAATCCGGAAGTTTATTTTTCAGATGGCCGTATAATCCCCAATGTTCTATTTCCTACAGGATCATTGCTGAGCAGGTATGCCTAATATAATTGAATCGCTTCGTCTTCAATAAGAATGGTGGTCATTTTCATGCTTCCGATATCTCATAGGTGATGGTAAATTTAGTTCCCGCGCTGCCGGCTACCGCCACGTCGGCATGGATTTGCCCGCAAAGCATCTGCACCAGCCGCAAACCGAGGGATGTTGCCGTGCGCCATTCAAACCCGGGCGGCAGCCCTGTGCCATTGTCCCCTACACTCAAACCCACCCGGCCGTTTTCATCCACGTGAAGCGAGACGGCCACCCTGCCGTTTTCGCGGTCGCGGAAGGCATGCCTCAAGGCATTGGAGACCAGTTCATTCAGGATCAGCCCACAGGGTATGGCTGTATTGATCGGAAGCAAGATCGGCTGCACATCAAGTTCCAGTCGAATGCCGGAAGCGGTTTCGTGGGCACGCCAGAGATAATTCAAAAGGCTTTTCGCGTAGTCGGCAAAGTCCACCCGGGCGAAATCGGCTGACTGATAAAGCTTTTCATGGACCATGGCCATCGAGCGCACGCGATAGACAATATCCTGGAAGATGAGCCGCATGGCGGGTTCCCGGACTTCGTTGGCCTGCAGATCCACCAGGCTGGAGATAACCTGCATGTTGTTTTTCACCCGGTGGTGGATCTCCTGGAGCAGAACCTCCTTTTCGGCCAGCGAGGCTTTCAATGCCTCTTTTGCCTTTTTGAGATCGCTGATGTCGCGCCAGGCGACGATGCCGCCGACGATGCGTGCAGCCGAGTCACGGATGGGCGCGGCATTACACAATAGCGGTAATTTTTGGCCCCGGTCGTTCATCTGGATAAGCTCGACATTCTTAACGATCGCACCGTGACGGACGGCCCTCACCATTGGAAGATCCTCGTCAGGCATGGGCGTTGTTCCATCAGACCCATAAATCTTCCATCTTTTCGCGACCTCCTCGGTGGGCATGCCCTGGTGCATGCCAAGAAGATCCTGCCCCTGGCGGCTAACCATTTTCAGGTTCAATTGCCTATCGGCGATCGTTATGCCCTCAGGGACATATTCCATCAATGCCTTCAGCATCCGGTCCCCCTCTTCGGCCCTGGTCAGTGCCGCTTGCAGCGCCACCTCTGTCTGCTTGCGCGAGGTGATGTCCTGAACAGTCCCGCGCAGGCCCACAATCCGCCCCTCAGCGTCACGTATGGCTTCGCTGCGCGTCTGGACCCAGATGCGCCGGCCGTTGCGCAGCGCCTGCACCTCCAGATCGTAACCGCCGCCCGTCCCTGCGGACTCCTGCACCGCAGCGTTGAGCCGGTCCCATTCCTCCGGTGGATACCAAAGTCCGCACTGGTCAGCGAAGGCTGGGATCGTCTGCCTCGCTGGTTCGAAGCCGTAGATACGCAGCAATTCGTCGGAGGCCGTGCCTTTGTCGGTCCGGGCATCCCAGGTCCAGCTCCCGATGTGAGCGACGCGCTGAGCTTGGAGCATTTCAGTCTGGCTGGCCTGAAGCGCCTCCTCGGCTCGCTTGCGATCGGTGATGTCCCTGCCATATGCGAAGATATACTCCTGCCCAATATACACGACGTGATTTACCAGTACCTCGGCGAAGTACTCGCTGCCATCCTTTCGGCGGTGGGTCGTCTCCAGGGTAAACGACTTTCGCTCCCGGACTTCCTGCCAATGCTGTCGGTACTGCTCCCAGGTAAAGCCGGGGCTGAAATCCAGCGCCGTCATTTTCAGCAGCTCGTCACGGGAGTATCCAAGGTTCCGGCAGGTGGCATCATTGACATAACAGATACTGCCGTCCGGGGTGAACCAGGCGATCATCTCGGCCGCGACGTCAACCGATGCCTGCGTCAGACGCAAGGCTTCTTCAGCCTGTTTGCGCTCGGTGATGTCGACCATGAAAAATTGCCATTGACAAACGCCGCCTTTCGAATCGTACTTGGCCCTGGCACTCAACTGCACATGAATGAGCCGGCCCTTGCCGCCGGTAAGCCTCAACTCCGAGTAAGCCGGTGACGGGTTGGAGGCAGCGTTCGTTATATAAGAATAAAAAGCTTTTCGGTCCTCAGGAGTAACCAAGCTCGAAAACGGCCTGCCTGGATAATTTTTTTTGGGGTCGGAAAACATGCGGGCGGCTGATTCATTGAAATGTTTGATAATACACTTTTCATCCAATGTGATGATGGCGACCGGTGCATACTGGTGAAGGTCGGCAAATTCGTCGCGTGAGTTCTTTAACTGTTTGGTTACACCCCGCAGTTCCTCGTTTTGAAGCTGCAGTTCGACGTTTTGAACCTCGACTTCGTGGAGCAGACGCAAAAAATCAGCTTCATGGCCATTCTCGGCGTTGACGTCCCGAGCATTGACGAGTTGCTCGGCTCTTTTTCGCAGCGCTTCAAAGCTATTCTGTGATCGGTTTTTGCCACTCATTTCCCTGTTTCCGGTATTCAAAGCTGTTTTCAAAATAAAAAAGCCGAACCACCCTTCATGAGGCAACTCGGCTTGCTATAGCAAAAAAAACAATTAGCATCCCCAGCCTTTCTCCAAGATGGGCACTGCTTAGGTTAAATCAAAAGGATACATCTGTACCATATCAGTTTGCCGGCTGTCATCACATTTATCCTATTAATTTCCAATCTTGTCGGACCAACCGATAGTTGTTTACCGTACGCCACCTTCATCAAACGAAAAAAGGGAAAGCAGCTCTGCGACGACAAAGCTATCGTGGTGAGAATTATGGTTACTCTTTATAGTAAACGCAAGTGCCGCTGAAGAGATGAGCGCCCAAGCCGAATATATGAAGGGTTTTGTCGATGAATTGGGGGCTTTGGTGGGCAAAAGCGGTAAACGCGCGAAAAAGGCTTTAACGACCTATCGTAAGGTTCGGCCTGTCGCAGCTCAAACAAAAAAGGTCCAGAGCAAAATTTCAGCAGCTCACCTAACAAATAAAATGAATCCTCAGGAAATCATTCCATTGGATGACGACGATTTCACAGGCTTTTAGTTTTGATGAATAGCGCCTGGTGATGGTGTGCGACCACATTTATTCGATCCGTGGCAATTGGAAATTTTAACAGAAATTCTCTCTTATGGCACCGGTGGGTTAATTGCCAGACATAACCGGGCATATAATGTCTTTTAGCGCGAGCCATTTTCCGTCAATTATCTTAATAGGGCAGTTTTTGAGGAAAATCGGTCGATTAAGACCGTTTCAAAGTCCTTTTTAAGCAACTTCATCCGCAATGTCAAATACTTAGCGTGGCCCGACCCCAGCCCATAAAAAAACGCCTATCTTTGGGATGTTTCCTGATAAAATTCGGCAAGATGGTCTGGTCCGACAAGAAAGGCTCAAGTAGTCGCTTACACATCTCGTTTCCGCTCAGTGATACGCTCCTACAAAGTGAATATCCCAGAGTCCTACGTTAGAACCATAATCCACTTCAGTCCAGGTTGCGCCGCCGTCGGTCGTATTCAACATGATACCCGTTATTGGCGGCACATGGGTCAACCCTGTGATCCAGGCGTTTTGCTCGTCCTGTGCGGTCACACGAAACAAATAGTATCCGTCCGCGTTGGAGGTCTGTTGGGTCCATGTCTCTCCGTTATCCTGAGTGACATAGATGTTACCGTAGTCCATCACCACCCAAACCAGGCTCTCGTTCACAGCACAGACGCCATTCACATCAATAAACGATGATCCCTCGATCGGGGAATGCGAGGTCCATGTGTCCCCACCATCTGTAGTGCGAAGAACCAATCCACCATGGCCTACTCCCCAGGCGTAATTCTCGTTGACCGCGCTCATCGTGATCATGGTGTGGGTTGGCAGCAGGCTGTCGGCTTCGCTGCGCCAGGTGTCGCCGCCGTCAATAGTATGCAGGATCAAACCATCTGTATTTCCGCCACAGATCCAGACATTTGTCGCTGACACAGCAACCAGGTCAGCCAGGTCGATCCCGTCATACGTGGGGTCGGATTTGTCAATCCACGTGTCGCCACCATCCTGGCTCAACAGGATCGTATTGTCCTGTCCGCTGATCCAAATGGTATTTTCGTCCACGATGCCGACTCCGCGGATATCGCCATTGGGGAACTGATCTGCCGATCCCTTACGTTCCCAGGTGGTTCCGCCATCAGTCGACTTGAGAAGTGTACCGTATCCATCCGCCGAACTGCCCGAGACCCAGACTATATCCTCGCTGTAGGCCCGAACCTCGACCAAGGGGGTGTTGGGGACAGTCAGCGAATCGCCCTGCCGCTGCCAGGTCGCTCCACCGTCGCTCGTATGGTAAATTGCGCCATAATTACCCTCTATTTCACCTGCTGTCCAACCGTACTGGTCAACACTCACCGGGTTGGGATCGTCCGTCGAGTCGTCATCACAACCACTCACTGCCATTCCCAGGACAATTGCGCACAGCACAAGATATCTCGTGAAATTCACCATGCAAGTTCTCCTTTTAGAGATAAGACATTGCTTTTTCGAAGGAGAAATATAGTGGAATCAGTCTTGTATGTCAAGAGAGAAGGGGGCACAACATACGGGTTTTTAGGATT
>CAVZEZ010000005.1:0-19349 GCA_963774425.1 uncultured delta proteobacterium
CGGGGCAAAAGACATTTTTGAAATACAAAGGCCGGGAAATATGGTCGAAACTGGACGCCGATACCCTGCGAAAGATGGTCAACGCAACCCCCAGCGGCAAATACCTGAATGTTGCCACGGGCACCATCGATCTCGGCAACGTATATATCAGCCTGATTAAAAACGCTGAAAAAAAGAAACTGGAATCGGAAACCATCAAGCGCTATGAAGAAAAATTCCAGATATTTTTGGCCATCGCGCTCATTCTTCTTTTTATTGAGATGCTGGTTAATGAAAGAAAACAGAGGCAAACCAAACATGCTTGACCGGATCGTTGCGCTTTTGGCAATCACGAGTATGGTGCTCGTTCCCCTGACGGCTTCGGCCGAATCGGCCCGAGCAATGGTCGATAAGGGCAATGCGGCCTTTTCAAGCGGCAAATACGACCAGGCCCTGGAAGCCTATGACAAAGCGGCGGTCGAAATGCCGGAAGCCGCTGCTATCTATTTTAATAGGGGGGCCGCCTACTACCGCCAGGAGAATTATTCCAAGGCCGCCGAGGCCTTCGAGCAGGCGACCCTGAAGAGCAAGACCACCGATCTTGAAGCCAAAAGCCGGTTTAATCTCGGGCTGTGCTCATTTCGCGAAGCTGAACGGCAAAAAGACAGCGACCTGAACAAGGCGCTCGAAGCCTGTGAAACCAGCATCCGTCATTTTCAGGAAACGCTGAAACTAAAACCTGATTTTAAGCACGCCGCTGAAAACATCGAAGTCGTTCGCCTGACCATGAAGTCGATTCTGGACGCCATCAACAAGCAAAAAGAAGCGGCTCAAAATAAGCAGGAAGCCCTTCGCAAGACCGCTGAACAAATCAAACAATTGATTGAAAAACAGCAATCCCTGCTGGATCAGAATTCGGACCTCTCAGCGGAAAAAGCAGAAAAAGGGGATGCCGAGAACCTTCAATCCAAAATGTCCGATCTGTCCGACGATCAAAAGCGCTTGGCCCAAAAGACCACCGATACGGCGGAAAAATTGCCGGCCCCAACGACTGCGGCAAACAAAGCTCAGCAGGCCGCACCCGATCCGGTGAAAAACCATCTTGAAAATGCCGCCTCTGAACAACACGCCGCCTCGGAAAAGCTGGCGCACAGCCAAACCGGGCCCGCCCATAACGACCAGCAAAAGGCGCTGGACGAATTGAAAAACGCCCTGGCCGCACTTAACAACGGCAAGGGCGCGCCCCAGGCGGACAATAAAGGAAACCAACCAGAAGGTCAACGACCCGAAAACACGGGAAAAGATAAGAAAAAGGAGAAAACCGGCCAGCAGGAATCCCCGTCAGCCGCAACGCGTGATCGACAGCAGGATCAAAAAACGAACCGAGGAAAACAACCGGCCCAAATAGCGCAAATACCCGACGATGTTCACCAGATACTCGATGAAGAAAGGAAGAATAAAAACGCGCGCAACATGGACCGAACCGGTGGATTCAACGACGTGGATAAGGACTGGTAATGAAAACAGGACGAAACACTTCCGCTCTATTTTTGGGATTGCTTCTCATACTCTTTTGCTGCCGACCGGCGCGGGCAGAGTCGCTGCGGGCGGAAGCCGTGGTTGAAAAAGACACGGTATTCATGGGCGAAGCGTTTATTTTCCAGATCCAGATTTCCGGCAGTGAACGTCCCGAGACACCGGATATGTCCGCCGTTTCGAATTTTTCCGTCGAGTATCGGGGCGGGCAGCAAAACAGCAGCTCTTCCATTACCATCATCAACGGGCAAATGTCCCGCAATGTCAGAAAAGGCTATGTGTTTTCATATCAGTTCACGCCGAAACAAACCGGCCGACTGGTCATACCGTCGATAACCGTGCATGCGGATCGAGGCACCACCCGGACATCGGCCATGGTGATCCAGGTGCAGAAGCCGGCCGAAACCAATGATTTCAAGCTGCGCCTTCACCTGTCCAGGAACCAATGTTATGTGGGAGAGCCCATTGCCCTGAGCGTCACCTGGTATCTGAGCGGTGAGGTCCGGGGGTTTAACATGAATCTGCCGATCCTCGATGAAACGGAGAACTTCTCTTTCATCGATCCGGAAGTGGATACCGGCTCGGGAGGCAAGTTCTACCGCATCCCGCTGGCGGGCGGCCAGGTGATCGCTGAAAAAGGACAACAGCGGCTGGAAGGGAAAGACTACGCCACCATAACTTTCAAAAAAATCCTGATCCCCCAAAAATCCGGCCATTTTTCGATTCAACCGGCCACGGTCGTTTGTGAAGTGCTGACCGGTTATAAACGGAGGCAAAATCCGTTTGGAAACGATTTTTTCTCGGATTTTTTCAACGACGACTTTTTCGGCGGCCGTCAGGGAATTTACCGCAAGGTGGCCGTGCCTTCCAACGCGCCGGGCCTAACGGTCCTGGAGGTGCCGCAAGCCGGCAAACCGGCGGATTTTGCCGGCCATGTCGGTGAATACGCCATCAAGACCGAAGCAACGCCGACGGATGTCAGCGTGGGCGATCCGATTACGCTGAAGATCCTGTTGAGCGGCCCGGAGTACCTGGAGCATGTCGGGCTGCCGCCATTAAATCAACAGACCGAGTTGAAGGATAACTTCAAGATCCCCCATGAACGGGCGGTGGGTGAAACTTCAGGAAAAACCAAGGTGTTTACCCAGACGATCCGGCCGCTAAAACCGGGTATAAACCAAATCCCTTCCATCACGCTGTCCTATTTTGACACCCAAACCGGCACCTATCGGGAGGCCAAATCCGATCCGATCCCGATTACGGTCAAAACCGCCAGGGTGGTGACGGCCCGAGATGCCGAAGGCATCGCCCGGCCGACTGCGTCCGCCAGTGAGGTCGAAACCTGGACCCAAGGCATTGCCTTCAATTACGAGGACCCCAGTGTTATCGAAAATCAGCCGCTCGGACTGACGGCCTGGCTGAGATCGCCGGTGGTATTCGGCTTGACCGTGATTCCCCCGGTCATCTTTGTCGCCCTTTTGTTTGGCCATATCTGGTTGAGACGGTTAACCGCCGACCCGGCAGCATCGCGGGTGAGACGGGCCCACGGGCAACTGCTGAAAAATCTGAGAGACGCCCAGCGGCATGCGGCCCAAAACGGCCCATGCGAGGAAAAAATTTTAGATGCGTTCCGAAAATACCTGGGGGATAAATTAAACCTGCCGGGCGGCGCACTGACATTCAACGACGTCAGAAAGTCGCTGGAAGCCAGACATCTGGATGCCGATTCAATCAAACGCCTGAAAGAACTCTTTGATCGATGTGAAGCCGGCCGGTACGCCGGCGGCTTATCCGGTGAGGCTGATCCGTCGATACTGATCGAACAATCCATGAATCTTGCGAAATTGCTGGAGAACAAACTTTAATGATGAAGCCTATATGGAGCCGCAATATGTATCGGGAAACCGCTCTGATCCTGCTGATTCTGGGGCTGATTGCCGCGGGGGCGGCATCTCCGCTTTTGGGTGCGGATGCCGATCGCGCCGAAATCAAAACGCTTTACCAGGAAGCCGTGGAGATGTTTCGCAACGCCAACTCCCTTGCCGCCGCCAGCCCGGAAAAAGCTCATGAGCTTTATCAAAAAGCGGTCATGCGTTTTGAACGTATTGTGCGCGAGGGAGGAATCCGCAACGGCAAGCTGTATTACAACATCGGCAATACCTATTTCAGGCTGAAAGATCTCGGCCGTGCCATCCTGAACTACCGCCGGGCCGCGCAATATATCCCCAACGATCCCAACCTGCGGCAAAACCTGGATTTTGCCAGGGCCAATCGCATTGATCAGATCGAGGAAAAACAGGAAACACAGATTCTAAAAACCCTGTTTTTCTGGCACTTTGACCTCTCAACCCGGACCCGCATTTATATTTTCGCAACCGTTTTCATGCTGCTCTGGCTATTCGCCGCCCTCAGGATTTTTTTCCGCAAGCCCTTGATGGCCTGGGGTGTCGCTGTGTCGTTGCTTTTTTCGATACTGTTCGGCGGATCCCTGGTCGCCGAGTTCTTCCATCAGCATCAATCCCGTCCCGGTGTTGTGGTCAGCGCCGAAGTCGTGGCCCGTAAGGGCAACAGCGACGCCTATGAACCCAGCTTCAAAGAGCCACTGCATGCCGGAACGGAATTCACGCTCATTGAAAACAGGGCGGACTGGTGCCGCATCGAATTGCCGGATTCCCGTAACTGCTGGGTGCCCAGAAGCGATATCGAGCTGGTCCGGTAACAGAGGCACACCAAACTGTACTCACCCGGTCCGGCAAGCTCAAGTGAGCATTAAATTTGCTTCCCTCCCCGGGCGGCCTCCGGCTCGTAAAGCGCGAGCCAACGCCTCGGAGAGGAGGGACTGAGGGCGGGGGATAAACGGACAGGATACGGCTATTTTAAATCAATTTTGTCATTTCAAATGTTAGCTCGTGCCCATCCACAAATGGTCTTTACAATGATGGGCACCTGATAGTGTTTCCAATCCAGAAATGAGAATTTTTGCCCAAGTTCAAGGAAATCAAGTCCTTGCGCGGAGGCGTAGTTTACTAGGCCGCACAAGCAAGGGCGCAGATTGACGCAGTAATTGGGCAAAAAGGCCAGGTCGCGTTCCGTGTTGGCGGCGTCAAGGAAGGGCCGGAAGCGAGAGGATAAATGTCGAGCCTTCGCCCGGCTCACTGATTACATCGACGCGGCCGGCATGGGCGTCCACAATGCCTTTAACCAGGCTCAGACCGAGGCCGAGGCCTTTTTCTGTGCGGCTTTTTTCCCCACGGTACAGCCTTTGCCAAATCTTGGTGAGTTCCTCGTGCGGAATACCGATGCCCGTATCCCGGATTTTAATAATGACGTTTTCTTCGATTCGGGAGGCTTCCACGGTGACGCGGCCACCGCCGGGTGTGAACTTGATGGCATTGTCAATCACATTGGCCAGGGCTTGACTGATGCGAGTGGAGTCCACCGCGATATAAAGATGTCCGGGTGTCCGGATTGAAAGGTCGACACCTTTTTCTTCCGCCACGAATTGATACAGATCGGCCACCTTTTCTATCAGAACCGGGATGTCGACGATTTGCCGGTCAAGGTTCATGACGCCGATTTCGGCTTCGGAGATATCCATGAGGGTTTCGAGCATGGTAAGGATGCGATCGGATTCCTCGACACCCTTTTCAAGGGCTTGCCTTAAAAGATCGGTGTCGTCACCAGTCTGTAAAGCGATTTCCGCAATGTTTCGCAAACGGGTCATCGGCGTGCGCAGATCATGCGCTACGTTGTCCAACGAATGCCGCATGCCGTCGATGAGGCTGTAGATATTGTCAAGCATTTCGTTGAACAGCTTGGCCAGTTCATCCAGTTCATCCTCGGTCATGGAGCGCGGCACCTTTGCCGCCCTTTTTCCGATATCGATGGACCGAACCGTCCGAATCAGGTTTCGAATGGGCTGCAGGGTTTGGTGGGAAAAGAAGACGCCGCCAGCCAGACCCAGGCCAAAGAGCGGAATAATCACAACCATAAAAATGTGGCGAAAATGGCGAAGCACCCTCTCCCGTTCTTCGGTGCTGGTGCCCACTTGTATCCAGTAATCGGTTGACAATCGCGCCGAGCTGATATCGAGCGCGCACCGGACTTGCGGGCCGGTGAGCCGTATCCATGCCTTTTCCTGATCTGGGGGTATCTTTTCCAGTTTTGACCGATCGAAACTCCGCCACTGTTCCGGAAAAAAAAGATAACGGGTTCTATTGGAATTGTCGGCAACCCTGAGGAGGAAGGGATAGGTTTTATAGGACCGATTTTTTTCAGCGATAAAATTTTCAATGCCGTCCATTCCTCCGATTTCATATAAAGCAAGCATGGCCCCGAGTTCAATCCGCACCTTTTCATGATCCGCTTTTTCCAGATTTGCAGCAATAAAATAATAGACGGACACAAAAAGCAAAAGCGAACTCACGATGAAAATGCAGGTGTACCACAACGCGAATTTGACACTGATGGTTTTAAAAAGATTAGGAAGGCGTTTTAAGAACATACCCAACCCCACGAATGGTTTGGATCATCTTTTGGGGGCAATTTTTGTCGACCTTGTTTCGCAACCGGCAGATCAGGACATCCACGACATTGGTCTGCGGGTCAAAATGGAAACCCCAAATATGTTCCAATATCATGGTTTTTGAAAGCACTCGGTCCGCATTGCGCATCAGGTATTCCAGCAAGGCGAACTCGCGGGGCTGCGCCTCAATTTTTTTGCCGGATCGGTACACCTCACGCTTTAATAGATCAAGCGACAGATCTCCGACCATCAGGCTTGACGATTCAACCGTCTGGCTCGATCGGCGGATCAAGGCCTGAACCCTGACCAACAATTCCGAAAAAGCGAATGGTTTGACGAGATAATCGTCCCCGCCTTTCTGAATGCCCCGGACCCGGTCATCCACGGAGCGTTTGGCGCTCAGGATCAGCACCGGCAGGTTTACATGTCGGCGCCGGAGCGTTTCAATGATGCTCAGTCCGTCCAGTTTGGGAAGCATGACATCGATAATGGCCGCGTCATAGGATTCATTCAGAGCCAGATGGAGCCCATCCTCGCCGTCGGCGGCATGATCCAGGACAAAACCTTCCTGAGTCAGCCCCTTGATGACAAAGGCGGCGATTTCCAGGTCATCTTCTACAATGAGCAGGCGCATATGACAATCCTTCGCATTTTTAAGTTTCAAAATATCATTTTTTTGGGCTCTTGTGGATAGATTTTAGCGGTTTTCATATAAGCGGGGCCGCTGGATAGAAAACAGTCGGTCTGATCGAATAAGAAATTTATCATGAGCTTGAGGATCGCCGGGTAAATTGTGTGGGAGCGGCTTCCAGCCGCGATGGTTCAAGCGCGGCGTTCCAATTACTCTCGCGGCTGGAAGCCGTTCCCACTCGGCAGGAACTTATTCCAAGTCAGTGACATTCACCGTGGATCCATGTAGTTTCATACGAACCCTTTTCTCGATTAAAATGATTGCTGGGATCATCCAAATCGAAATCGGGATCGAAAAGATATGACGCTCGGACACGAAAAACTGAATTGGATCGTATGGACGCAATGCTCAGCCGATTGGGCTATTGCGTCAAAGGAAGTTGAGCGGTTCGATTTCGAATTTGATTCCGACTGAATTCATTGCGGTATTTTAGCCGCAATCCAGGAAGTTCGCCGTTGGGCTGGCCTCCGGCTAAAACCCTGCCGGAGTGACGATGGAGGTTATCGCCTGCTTCGGAATGGTTTTCTGAGATGGCTATAATTTACGATCGTTTTCGATATGAACAGCACCTAACTTCGGTCAGCGGCCGATGAAAGTTTCAGCCGCCCCAGTCCTGTGTTTGTAGCTGGAATGCTTGCATAAGATGTGAAACATCTTCGGCCCCTCTATGATACCGTCTTTAATGGCTTTTTCAAGTCATAGTTGACAAATAGGTATTCCTTAACTAGGTTTCGTTCATCTACTTGCATGAAGTGTGACATAATGAAAATAAAAAATGGGATACCTAAAACTGCGCGGAGATGTCAGCATTTGCAGTCTTGACGGCACCTCCCGCATTCTTGGCAAGGGGGATCATATGAGTGAACAATCCGCCACGTCGAAAGGCAAGGCTTTCAACCTGGAAAACTACATTGATTACGCTGATGGTTCCGTGGTAAGCAAGACCTTAATCAAAAAAGAAATCGGCAACATCACCTTATTTGCCTTCGATCAGGGCCAGGGGCTCAGCGAACACACAGCGCCGTTTGATGCCGTTGTTCATATATTGGACGGGAAAGCGGAGATAACCATTGGCGGCCAACCACAAATTGTAAATGCCGGGGAGATGTTGATCATGCCGGCAAATATTTCCCACGCACTTCAGGCCAGGGAAAAATTCAAGATGCTGTTGGTGATGATCCGCAGTGATTAGACTGGTTTCCATCCATAAATGGCCTTTTTGCCCAATTTCTGCGTCAATCCGCGCCCTCGCTTGTGCGGCGTAGCAAGCTACGCCTCCGCGCAAGGGCTTGATTTCCTTGAACTTGGGCAAAAATCCGCATTTCTGGATTGGAAACACCATCAGGTGCCCATCATTGTAAAAACCCTTTATGGATGGGCACTAGACTGACCCCAAAGGGATGCCATTTAAAGGAAAGGGCACCATATTGCCAGCGGTTTGAATATTTGCTATGTATCCTCTCCGATAAGCGGAATTCACAAATAGTCTGAAAATCCACCTTTTGTGCCATTCCGTTCCGGATCGTGGTCCATGAACATTTCCTAACCCTCAATCACCGGATACCGGAGCGGGTCCGGCAGGACGAAATCCCTATTCAGACTAAAATGGATATCATCTCAAAAGTAAATCGCCTGATGGCCAGAGGAGAGACTTTCTGCCTTGCGACGGTGATCGCGTCAACCAATCCGGACATTGCCATCGGCGGCAAGGCGATTGTCCATTTCGATGGATCGGTGGAGGCAAATATTGGCGATTCAATCCCGCCAGGTGGGCTGCGGGAACCGGCCCTGGTCGTCTTGAAGCAAAGAAATAGCCGGGTAATTGAGATCGCCGCTGGGATTCGTGTCTTTTTCGATGTACTCACATCCGAAAACCGGTTGTTGATCTGCGGTGCGGGTCACATTGCCCTTCCACTGGTCGGATTCTGCCGCGAGGCCGGCTTTAAAATCAGCGTGCTCGACGACCGCGCCGATTTTGCCAACGCGCAACGGTTTCCGGACTGTGAGATTATCGCGGAAGAGTTCAGCCGGGCGTTGAGTGGTTTTCCCATGAACGCTTCCACCTACGTGGTTGTCATTACCCGCGGACACGAACACGACGCGGATTGCCTGATGGAAGTTCTGAAAAAAGATACCGCCTATGTCGGGTTGATCGGGAGCCGGCGCCGGGTCCGTTTCGTTCTGGAGATGCTCGAAAAAGAAGGCATCCCCAAAAAGCGGCTGGAGGAGGTGTTCACCCCCATCGGAATTCCCATCGGGGGTGAAAGTCCCGCCGAGATTGCCCTTTCCATTGCGGCCGAGCTGGTTTGTGTGCGCCGCAAAGGCCCCCGTCAGGCCCGGTTATTGAGAACCGCCGTAGGAATCAATCCATGACCGATCAGGAAATCTATCAAAAAATTATCGAACTCAAGCATCAGGACACCGCCGTTTGCATGGCCACCATCGTGGAAGCTGCCGGATCCACCCCACGGGCAGTTGGCGCCAAGATGTTGTTGTGTGCCGACGGGACCACTTACGGATCCGTCGGCGGCGGCTGCGGTGAGAGCCAGGTCAAAAGCGCTGCCCTGCGATGTCTTCTCACCGATCAACAAACCGAACTTATCGAAGTCAACCTGATGGATGACCTCGGTACCAAGGGCGGTGATGTGTGCGGCGGGAAGATGTGGATTTTTGTCGAGGTGGTTTAGATCGTCAGGGTGGTTTGGATCATAAAAAGCCATCGGCGTTTGAGGAGCGCTTTGATCTTCGCCTACCGGAGCAACCAAAGACAGAGCGTTCTATTTAAACCCGTATAGAATCTGCAGAAAGGGTAAGCCGACCGTGTACGACTTTCTGACATGGTGGCAGCATTTGCCGCAACATTTGAGTCCCGTCATCCTGGAAATCGGCTGGTTCAAGCTTCAGTATTACGGTTTGATGTATATCGTCGCGTTTGCGACCACCTATTTTCTGGTCATTTATCGCCTCAAGCATGAAAAACGCTTCGAGATTACCGCCGACCAGATAAAAGATATTTTCACCTACATCATCCTGGGCCTGATTATCGGAGCCCGTCTGGGTTATGTGCTGTTCTACAATTTTAGTTATTACGCAAAACATCCCCTCGAAATTATTCTGCCGTTTTCGTTTTCGGACGGTGTCACTTTCACCGGAATTTCGGGTATGTCCTACCATGGGGGACTTATCGGCGTGATGCTTGCGCTCTGGCTGTATTTGCGAAGATCGAAATTGGATGGCTGGAACGTGGTCGACTTATTCGTACCGGCGATTCCGTTGGGGTACACGTTTGGGCGATTGGGAAACTTTTTAAACGGAGAGCTGTATGGGCGGGTGACGAGGTCGCCCATCGGCATGTATTTTCCCGCAGCGCCCGGCCCGGAACTCAGACATCCGTCGCAGCTATATGAAGCTTTCTTTGAAGGCATTTTTCTTTTTACCATTTTGTGGAGCATCCGCAAGTTGAAACTGCCCAAAGGCGCCATGCTGGCGCTGTACCTGATCGGCTATGGAACCGTACGGTTTTTCATAGAATACTTTCGCCAACCCGATGCACAGCTGGGCTTCGTGCTGCTTTCCTTTTCCATGGGGCAGGTCCTCTGCATGCTGATGATCGTCGCAGGTATATCTCTTTATTTTTATCTGAAGCGGCGGGAGCAACTCGGGTGATGTGGTTTTCTAACGCAGGCGGCGGATCATTTGTCGCCGGCCAGCGGGCGGGGTCATGAGATCTCCGGATGAGACGTTAGATTCGGCGGGAAGGCAGAATTTTGCCGATGCAGCCGCAATCGAAACGACCGTCGGTGCAGCTCGCGGGTATACAGGGAAGGTGTTAAACGAGCAGGAGTTTAAAGGCGATGATCACCAGGATCAGGCCGCCGGCAATTTCCATCCGGTGAGCGAATCTTTGGGAGAGACGATTTCCGATTTTCATGGCCGACCAGGTCATGGCCGCGGCTGTAATTCCGATCCAAAGCGCTACTAGAAACAAGTTCTGTTTCAATACGCCGAGGCTGAACCCCACGCCCAGCGCATCGATACTGGTCGCCACCGACAGCATGACCAGACTGAATCCTTTGGTGGGATCGGGACACTCGGTTTTCTCTTCGGCCGGGGTTGCCCCTTCACGTACCATCCGGACGCCGATAACCAACAGCAGGGAGAAGGCGATCCAGGACCCCCATGTCTCGGTCCACTCCAGAATGTAGCGTCCGGACAACCACCCGATAAGGGGCATCATAAACTGGAAAAGACCGAAGTGAAACGAGAGTCGAAAGATCTGTCTCGGGGCACAACAGGTCGTCCCGACCCCCAGGCCCACCGCAAAGGCGTCGCAGCCCAGGGCGACCGCAATTAAACCGATTTCATATATAGACAGCGTCAAAAGATGTCGTCCTGATTCTCATTTTCAATTCAGATTCTGATAACTTAAACATCATTTGCCGGGGGGCAAGCCGGTTCCCGTCGCCACCGCCCGTCCGGCAAAGAAAAGTGAAGCAGCAACCGTCACCAAAAATTTAATCTCTTTAACCCTGAGCAAATCGATGTGGCCGCTTGCACTGCCGTCGCAAAAGATGTAAAGGGTATTTATGTTGAAAGGCAAGAGAAAAGCAGAAGATTTCAATTATCCGCTGGCCATTGTCGTTTTCGCCGGCGCGGCGGTCTTGCTGGTCCTGTTGTCGCTTAAATTGAACGAATCATCCTGGAAACCCGCCAACCAGGCTGCTCTCCAGGAAAACCAGCAAGCCCCGGAATTCACATTTCCAGACCTCGACGGCAAAATGGTCCGTCTCTCCGATTACCGCGGGAAGATCCTGCTTCTCAACATCTGGGCTACCTGGTGCCCCTCCTGTGTTGCGGAAATGCCTTCCATTCAAAAGTTATACAATAAATTCAAAAATCGGAATTTCGAAATACTGGCGGTCAGCATCGACGAGCAGGGGCGGGAGGCTGTGGCGCCTTTCATGAAAAAACAAAATCTGACTTTTCCCGCGTTGCTCGACCCGCAGGCCAAGATTAAAACTCCGTATGGGCTGACCGGCATTCCCGAAAGCTTCGTCATCGACAAAGAGGGTGTTATCATAAAAAAAATTGTGGGACCCCTCGACTGGGCTACCTCTGAAGCGTTTCGTTTTTTCGATCAATTGATCGAACTACCTATGCCGGAAGGACAGCCGCCGACTGAAAAACGAGGGGCCGCCGCCGGCTAAGGGCTCACTCAAAAATAGCTTCACCTTTTATACGCGGATGCATCCCGCCCGGCTGCGTTGCAGGCGCCTCAACGTCTGAATCTGTGAATTAATTCTTTCGTGAACCCTAAAGGGCAGCCGGTCTGATCGAACAAGAAACTTATCATGAGCTTGAAGACAGCAGGGTAATTCTTGTGGGAGCGGCTTCCAGCCGCGATGGTTTGAAGGTGCAGTGTTCCAATTATTCTCGCGGCTGGAAGCCGCTCCCCCACGGCAGAAATTTATTCTTAGTCATTGACATTCCCCGTAGATTGCATGTAGTTCGCACGAGGGGTTGCATGATCGATAGCTGTTTTCTCAGGCTTTTAACCGGGACGCTTGCACATCGGCAGGCCATCCCATATCGACCGGTTGCGGCCGGGGAAGCATGAGATGGTGAAAAAAATCAAATTCCGCGCACTGATGCTAGCGGCCATCGGCTTGATGGGTGTCTCAGCGGTTTGCATCCGGGCCCTCGCGGATGATTCCCGGGCCGGCCCGAAACCCGGACTGAAGCCGATCGATGAAATGGGACGCATGCGGATCAGCAGCCGGGACCGCTGTCCGGTATGTGCCATGTGGGTCGATAAGTACAAAAAATTTGCCGCCGGCATTCAATTAACCGACGGCACAACTTATTATTTTTGCGGCTGCGGCTGCATGATCCGTTGCTGGCTGCACCCTGAAATTTATTTGTCCGTGGCCAAAGAAGCGCTAAAACGCCCGGTGGTTCAGGATTATTTTACCGGTGAACAGACAGACGGCCGATCGGTGTACTGGGTTATCGGATCGGATGTGATCGGGCCGATGGGTCCGGCGGTGGTCCCTATCGCAGATGCCCGGCACCTGAAAGTATTTAAAAGACGCCACGGGGCGAAAGCGATATTCCGTCTATCTGAATTGACGGATGACAAATGGCAGCAATGGACCGGACACCAGGATATTCCCGAAAATTAGCCGCCCATACCCGGCCGGCGGATCGTTTGGGTATTGCTCAATACTTCGGCATTCTGGTATTGGCGTTATCGGTAACGGCCCTTGGCCTCATTTTTCTGGATTCGGGTTTCAGATCGAATGCCGCTCAGGAACAAAGCCTGCGGCTCGTTCGCACATTGGATTTGAGCAATCTGTCACTGGTGCCGTCTGGTAAACCCTGGCGTTACTCCGGATTCCTGAAGCGGGCATTCGAGCCGCACGTCCACCCCGGACTGGAATCCATCCGCCTGGACGATGCGGGCCTCGTGCTGGGCCTACCGGATTAGCTCCGTGGGCACTTCGTGTGAAAATCCATGGGTACAAACACGGCTGCCCTTTAGCCGGAGGCGACACTTGATGAGATTTCAGCCATCCTTTCCCCTGTTGGCCTGGGCGGTCAGAGATGTCATGCGCTACCCGTTGGAAACCGCCCTGCTGTTTCTGTCGTTGGCCGCATTGGTGACTGTCCTCGGCACCGCCCTGCTGCTGAGCCAGGCCCTGGCCACCACCGCCGGTATGTTGCTGAAAGATTCACCGGCCATTGTCGTGCGAAAAGTGAGCCCGGCCGGCTGGTCCGCTCTGCCGGCTGAAGAAGCCATCCGTCTGGCCGAATCCGTGGCCGGTGTGCTGGAAGCGGGCGTACGAATCTGGGGGATCGCCGAGGGTCCGTCCGGACCGGTGACGGTTTTTGGATACGACAACTCTCAAAAAATCGATATCCAGGACTGGATTCCAGCGCCGCCCAAACGGGGAGACGCCATCCTCGGAACCGGGGTGATGCCCGGGCAGCGTCCATCCCATATAAAATTGAGGCGCCAAAATACCCGGACTCTCAGGGTCATCGCCACCCTGGATGCCGGAACCAGCATGGTGGCCCACGATATGGTGCTGGTGCATCCGGATGATGCCCGGCAGATACTCGGCATAGCCGCCGGGCATGCCAGCGATCTCGTCATCGATGTATTTCACGAAACCGAAGCCGAGGCCATGTTATCCGATCTGGCCGCTGCCTTTCCGTGGCCGGTACGCCTGACAACCCGCAAGGAAACGCTGGGCATATATTCCGTTGCCTCGGCCCGCAGAAGCGGCCTTTTTTATTTAACCCTGGTGCCGGCGCTGCTGGCCCTGGCCCTGCTCGTCGTCGGTGTGGTAAAAGGCCAGATCCGGGGAAGCTGCAACGTCGGCCTGTTCAAAGCCCTGGGATGGACCACCACGGATATCTTTAAATTACAGCTCATGAAGGCGCTGGTCGTCGGCATACCCGCGGTTGCAGCCGGCATGCTGTGTTCATACCGGCTCGTGTTCCGGCCGGGATCTTTCTGGCCCGGATATCTGTTTTTCGGCTGGAAAACAAATCCGCCGCCGCTTTTTTTAAACGCTTCCGGTGCTTTTCTGGTTCTGGTGGAACTGGCCGGGCTTATTTTTTTGCCGTATCTGGCCGCAACGCTCTGGCCGGCTTTGCGAGCGGCCATTTCCGACCCCCGGGACTTTCTCAAAACCTGAGCCGGGCGAACGACATTGCGCCGTGCAAATTTGGCTGCATGCGATAATGACAGTCTATCAAAAAAGTCTCCCTTTCATCTCTCCGGCGAATGCCGGAGTCCAGAAGTTATTGAAATTACTGGATTGTTTTGTTCGGAACAAAGACTGAAAAACGATTTTCCGACTTTTTATGGTGCGCCGGGATTGTCAATAATGCAACCCGGATTTTCAGAAATATTCAGGACTTTTTGGGGTGAAGACAAGCAAAGCCAATTCGAATCCGAGTCTGGTTTGTCAGGATGTCGGTCTTTACCGTCGATCGGCGGACGGAACCGAACGGGCGGTCCTCACGGAGGTGAGCACCGAGCTCCATGCAGGAGAAGGAATCATGATCTCGGGTGTGACCGGCGCCGGCAAAAGTACCTTGCTGCATCTTTTCGCCGGTCTGCTGCGGCCCTCGGAAGGCCGGATTATCGCCAACGGGCGGACCGTCTCGCGCTGGAGTGCGGTACACCGGGATCGATGGCGACGCAGGATCGGCATCGTTTTTCAACAACCCCATTTTTTAACCGAACTGAGTGTTTTCGAAAATGTCGTCCTGCCGATGGTACCGCGGGGGAATTCGCTTGCCCGGCTGCGCCGATCTGCCTGGGAGGCACTCGAAGCCCTTGGAATCCGTCATCTGGCCCCGGAGAAGATCTCCGAGCTTTCAGGCGGGGAGCAACAGCGGGTTTCAATTGCGCGCGCGCTTGTCTGTAGACCGCCCATCCTGATCGCCGACGAACCCACCGCTCATCAGGATGATGACGGGGCCGCGATGATTATCGACACCTTTACCCGCTGGAAGCGTCCCGATACACTGACTGTCGTAGCTGCCCACGATTCGCGCTGGGAGCGGCATGGGAAATACACGGATCGGCATCTGTGGTTGGAACAGGGGCGGTTAAAGGAGCCGCAATGATCTGGCACCCCCTGCTGATCGCCGTGACCGTCGCAGACCTGTTGGGATTTTTGCTGCTGGCGACCGCGGCTAAAACCGCATTTCAGATTGTTCTCGGATGGGCTCCGGAATCGGCGAAACGAGAACAGATCCTGCTCGAACGCCGGGCGGAAGGGGCCAGTCTTTCGGCCAGGTTCGGTTTGGTGCTTTTTGGTCTTGCCACGGCCCTGCTTGTCATCGGGATCACCAATGTCCTACCGGAAATCGTGCCTGGAGCGATGTGTGGAACCGGGGTCCTGCAGGCCACCGACGGCCTGTGGGGGCAGGCACTGCTCTACCGCTTTCTCGTTTGTTTTATCATGGTAGTGTGGATAGCGTTCGAAAAGCTCAACCTCAGCCGGCCGGAAGCCCCCCTGACGAAGGTCAATGCCCGGTTGCTGCTGCTGGCAGTCCCTGTTTTTTCGCTGGCCGCCATCACGACCTTCAGGGGCATCATGCGCATTGATTCGCATCGGCCGGTCGATTGCTGTACGGTGGTTTACGACCAGTTTGCCAGTCTGGCCGCCGCCCGGCAAACCGCCGGAATACCCGACACCTTATGGGTGGCGGCATTCTGGGTCCTCACCGCCCTGGTGCTGGCCTGCGGCTTCCGGTTGCTGAAAACCGAATCGGCGGCCGCCGGAAAAAGGACCGCATCGATTGCCCTCCTTTGCCTTTTTTGGGTTCCGATTGCCGCCATCACCCTCGTACGGGTGTATGCGGCCTATTATTACCAGGTACTTGAGCACCACTGCCCCTGGTGCCTGTTTCTTCCGGAACATAAACTTGTCGGCGTGCCGCTATTCGGCGCCCTGGCGGTGGTTGCGCTGGAAGGGCCCCTATCTTATCTGACCGCCAGGATAGCGGTAAGATATCCGGATTTGTTTCAAACAGCGATGATTCGGTCGCGGCTTGCCGGCCTGCGGCTGGTGTTGGCGACGGCGGCATATGCGGCCATGGTCGCTGTGCCCGCGGTTTCCTGGCGACTGCTCTACCGGGTGTGGCTGGGCTGATATTCAAGCGCTTGAACGAAGTCCTGGTGGGAAAGCATGGCGAACTGGACGACCCTGCCGCCTGAGAGCAAAAGCGCGTTGATCGAAGGGTTGAAAAATGAAATGGGTGACCGTTCCCTGGCCGACATCTTCCGGTGGCGGGACCAAAAGCCCGCCGGCCTGATTAAGCGCGTCAGCCAGGGATGAGTTGATCGCCAGTCACAGAAACTGTCTGCTTTCGACGATCCACTCGATGAGTGGCTCTGGATGGAGGAAAAGAACATCGCGGCGGTCGAATTTCTGAAGAATCACGGCATCGAGTTCGTCACCATGAAGCCGGAGACGGTGGATACCTTTGTCAAATGGGCGCACGAATATCTCGATGAGCGCGCCGCCGCAGACGAAACCTTTGCAAAAGTCTGGAATTCCCAGAAGGAATTCGGCGCGATATGGTATCCCTACCACAAGATGTATACGTTACCCCACGAAGGGCTCACTCAAAAATTACCGAATCGATTGTCGGATCTCTTTCTGGCCACGGTTTTTCGGGATGCCCCGAACCATCCGGTACGGGTTTGGGCATGGCTGTCGAATTCGGGTATATAGGGCTTTATGTCCAGCAAGGGGGTTCCATCCAGAATGTCTACATCCTGCACATGCAGGATGCCGTTTTCGACCCGGTCGAGGCGGACCGTCGACAGCCCGATGGGGTTCGGCCGCTTCGGTGCCCGCGTGGCAAATAGGCCGCGGGGCTGAGTGTCCATGAACGGAATGACTTCCAGCTCGTACCCCCGGCTGCGGTGAAAGAGGTAAAGCAAAATGATATGGGAAAACCCGTCGAGATCCTTCAAGCCGGGTTGAAAGTCCTCGAATACCTCGACGGTGCCCTTCACCCCGGCCGCTCCCGCGGGCTGGATCGGCATGCCTTCCGCCTTTTTAAATGGCGTTTGAATGATTCCGATGGGGCTGATTTCGATCATGATTCCCCCTGCTTTGCGATATTTAATTTTAGCTGATTCTACAGGCTTAATTCAGTTTTTTACCGCCATCCCTATTCACAACCATTTCTTCTTTTTGAACCAGGCTAACATGCCCACGGAAAGGGTTATCAAAATCCCCCAGAGGGCTGGATAGGCCCAGTGCCACTTCAGCTCCGGCATGTACTCGAAATTCATGCCGTAGATGCCGGCAATGAAAGACAACGGAATGAAAATGGTGGCCATGATGGTCAACACTTTCATGACTTCGTTCATGCGGTTGCTGACCGTGGAGAGATAAAGTTCCTGCAGGCCGGAGAGGATATCCCGAAACGATTCGATGGTGTCCATGACCTGGATGGTATGATCGTAAAGATCACGGAGATAATGCTGGGCGGTTTCCTGGAAGAAAGAGGTCCCTTCCTTCATCAGGGCGGCCAGAATCTCCCTCAACGGCCAGATCTGTTTGCGGAAAAATATCATCTCCCGTTTTAATTGGTGAATGCTTTGCAGGATTTCAGCCTGAGCCTCTTCAAGCAGATCGACTTCCAGCAGCTCAATTTTATCGCCGATTTTTTCGAGCACCAGGAAATAATGATCGACAATGGCATCGATCAGGGCATAGGCCAGGTAGTCGCATCCCAAACCACGTATCCGCCCCTTGCCCTTGCGGATGCGCTCGCGTACGTACTCGAACACATCGCCTTCGATTTCCTGAAATGAGATAAGATAGTGGGGCCCCAAGATTAAACTGACCTGTTCGGCCAGTATCTGATCCAGGTTCTCATCGTAGGTCAACATCTTCAGGACAATATATTCATAGTTTTCAAATTCCTCGGACTTCGGGCGATGTCCGGTGTTCACGATATCTTCCAGCGTCAGCGGATGCAGGCCGAAATGCAGGCCGAATTTTTCGATTCTCTCGACTTCGTGCAGACCATTCACATTGATCCAGGTGACCGGCGGCGTATCTTTATAGGGGAATGAATCCTCAATACGTTCCAGTTCCTTTTCAAGCAGCTCATCTCGATCATAATTCATCAAAGAAACCCTGACTTTTTCACTTTTCCGGTCACCCACATGGACCAAGGTACCGGGCGAGAGTCCGATTTTGCTTCTGCTCCTTTTAATTAACCGCGGCATTGGGATTACACCTTCCTTCCACCTACCCGGACGAGCGGGCTGGAGTTTCCAGAAATGTAGGAAAAACGGAAATCTAAAAAAGTAAACGGATCACGAAAGAGCGAAAATATGCAGATTTGCTGTTTGCGCACAATTTGAAGATTCCGAAATGTTTTCAATATAGTCCCTGATGCGGTAAAAGTCGAGGTCAAGCCCGAGTTTGAAAGTATTATGCGGCTCCACCCGATAATAGTTTCGCTGCAGTTCAATCAGCGATCGCTTTAAATCAACGTTTGAGAACTGGCGGTTCTGAAGAGCGCGACTGTTCTTTTCTATTCCGAATTATCAGATCGCGAAATTCCCCTGGAACAGATGTTTATCACGGCGAGGGTTGTCGTCTGCGGATTGGGTCGAAATCGGATTTGGTTTTGGATATTCACCGTAAGCAATTAATATTTTGATTATAATTTCGTTGAACGCTTCCAGAGCGAAACTCCGGCTGTCGGCCATACCAAGGTTTGGCATAAATATTGCTATAACCTAACGAAATACCTGACTAAAGTATCCATACGAAAAAGCCGGCTCCCAGATCAGCCACAGCCCGGTGAGAAGAAAAATAAAGACACCGGTTCGCAGCCGAGTCCGGGTCTGTTCATCGATCCGGGTTAACCCCACCTCCGGTTCCCGGATCAGCACGTTTCCGGCCAGGGTGTCAACACTTTCCTCCTCCGCCTCCTGCCCACCGGATTTCACGTTCCAACTGCCGTTTCTTGCGTGTTTGTTAATTACCATCGGGGATAAGGTACATTGTATCATGGAGACAAAAAAATCGCCCAAAGCCGTTGTCGAAAGGTCCTTACTGTCAT
>CAVZEZ010000006.1:0-262414 GCA_963774425.1 uncultured delta proteobacterium
CATATCATTCTAATCTCTGTTTTAATTCTAATGTCTCGCGCAAAGTGGCCATAACTCCGCTTCGCGCCCGGGCATGAACTCTCAGGAAAACCCAAATTTCTTAAAAGCATCTTTTTGCCCCTGAAAAGTGTCCGCTAAGGCTGAAAAACGCCTGAATTTAAAATGCTTTTTATTGAAAATCAGAGGTATAGCTTGGTCCGACCAAATGCCCCAATTACATGAAGACACGAATCAGGAAAATCATTATCATGGTAGTCACTTTGTTGTTTGTCGGTGTTGGTGTCTCTTTTGCCGCTAACGGGAAAGGCCATTCGAAAAAGGCGACGGGGAATGCATGCGGACAATACAGCCCGGGATATGATAATCATCATCCTGGCTGGGACAAAAAGCTACATCCTGAATCCAGACATGATTTCCGGGACAGATATCGTAACCGGGTGGCCCGCAAAGTCCGTTATCATAATCATCCGAATTTCTGGCATGCTCTGCACGAAAAGACCGTTATCGGATTTAAAGCAGGTGAACCGGATTATAAAATCGTGGTTGTTTTGAAGGATCGTTGATGTTTTTTTAGCGAGCGTTGAAAAAAACTATGGTAACATCCGGTTTTCATAATCCCGCATGCCACCGCAACCTATTGCTGGGGTTGTATTCAAATGAGGCATGGAATCGAGAAGGGTAGGCTGCTGATTAGAGTTGAGATAGATAACTGGGAGATCTCAAATTACGAGCGTTTCACTCACATATTTTTGGTAGTCCCAACGGGATTCGAACCGGTGTTAAATCATGAACTATCAGAAAAGCCCAAATTTCTTAAAAGCACCTTTTTGCCCCTGAAAAGTGGCCGCTAAAGCTGAAAAACGCCAATTTTTAAAATGCTTTCTGTTAAAATTCAGAGGCATAGCTTAGTCCGACCCAATGCCGTCTGTACCAATGCTGTCTGTTAAGGCGTTAATACGAAATAGATTGATCAAAAATCAAAATTTTCTTGACTTTTCCGGCATTGATTATGATATCAGAATATTGAGTGTGATGATGGATAGGTCCCTATTTGTTCGCGCCATGATATTTGACTTTCTGGCATGCTACCAACAGTTATTTGGGGGAGCAGGTGACCACAACATGTTGGGGTTTTCCTGATTCGCTATTACTCCAGATAGTGGCAAGAAATCTGTCGCCGAACCGCCGTCAAATTAGAGGCATTTTTTTTGAGCATATTCTCAAGGCCAGAGTGTTGCTATCTGCTATCTACATGCAAAAATATATAAGAATTGGCAGCCACAATATATAGTAGCCTGCCATTTTGCTTCAATTTGACGATAAGATCCATATATCTGTTTTTTGATCATTCAAATACTATTTATGTTGGAACTATTAAGGTGTTAATCAAGAATAGCCAAAAAGAATTTTTGAAATTAATAGCAAAATAATTGAGGCATCATGAAACAAATCGTAATCATAAAATATGGCGACACAGATGTTTTAAAAATCCAAGAAAGACCGGATCCAAAACCTGCCACCGGAGAGGTTCTCATAAAGGTTAAAGCGATTGGTGTCAACTTCGCCGATATTATGGCACGAAAAGGATTGTATCCTGATGCTCCTAAACCTCCCTGTGTCGTCGGATATGAAGTTTCCGGTATTATTGAAACCGTTGGTCCAGGCGTCGATTCTTCCAAGGTTGGCAAATCTGTTTTAGCTCTAACCCGATTCAACGGATATTCAGATAAGGTTTGCGTCCCAGAAAATCAGGTTTTTGGCATTCCTGAATCTCTTGATTTTGAAAGTGCCGCCGTAATACCGGTAAATTATCTGACAGCCTATCAGCTTATACATGTCATGGGAGGTCTGAAAAAAGGGGAATCGGTCCTCATTCACAATGCCGGCGGTGCAGTGGGTTTAGCTGCTTTAGATATTTCCCTGCATCTCGAAGCAACGACGTATGGTACCGCCAGCGCCGGAAAACATGATTTTTTAAAGCAAAGAGGACTACATCATCCTATAGATTATCGCAATCAGGATTTCCTTTCAATTATCATGAGCCTGACTGATGGTAAGGGGGTGGAGTTGGTTATCGATCCGATCGGCGGTAAAAATTGGAAAAAGAGTTATAAAGCCCTGCGATCTACTGGACGGTTGGGTATTTTCGGTGTGTCAATGGTTACTGAATCGAAAATTGGCCGGGTGTTTCAGTTTTCAAAGTTGCTCATTCAAATGCCCTGGTACAATCCTTTGGGATTGATGAATGCCAATAAAGGTGTATTCGGAGTAAATCTGGGTCATATGTGGGACGAACGGGACAAAATAGCTGGCTGGATGAAAAATATTCTCACAGGAATTGAGGAAGGCTGGGTTCGACCTCATGTGGATAGAACCTTTCCGTTCGAACAGGTCGGGGAAGCTCATTCCTATATTGAGGCACGAAGAAACATTGGTAAAGTTGTTTTAGTACCCGGTGGTTAATGCTCATCAAAATCTGATTTGGCAAAAGAATGATTACAATCAAGAAAAACGAGGGGGATTTGGCTGCTTATAATCAGCGTTTTTACCAGCCCATAGATAAGACCATATCTGGAGAGAATGCAAAAAAAGGCAGCAATTGAATGAGATGATTCATATTTCTCACCTTTCGTTCGGATAGCCGACGTTCGGCCGTCCGCAAAGACACGGCGCCAAGCTTGGCGATCTCGGCCGCAGTCAGATTATGTCCGCTGCTTTCGATCTGCCTGAGAACCCGCCAGTGTCGTTAGAGCTGGTCTCCTCGCATGGAACTCCTGAGTTTACGATAAAATGAACACCGGATGACTGATGTCCGATCCGGGGCTGGTGTGATGAGAATATAGCTGAATAAGTCGTCGATCATTGAATTGCGACACCGTTTATTTTACCTGACAAAAAATGCCGAAATCTTCTGGGCGAACTGTCCTTTATTTCAATACCCATCGGCGCGAGGCTCAAAATCTTTAAAAAATCTTGGATACATTTTGATTTGTCCGTTGGAAAAAATACCACTATTTTGTTAAATATCCGGAAATCCAGCAATACGGTTGTGATATGAAACGGAAATATTCAGACTTATTTTTAGTGAGTCAGGATACGGTTAGAACTCGTCAGACCAACATCCAAGCGGTCCACTGGGAAAAATTTCCGAAACGTTTATGGCAGGGAGAAATTGTAGCGACCGGCTGATGGGTGTGGTGCTAAAATCAGAACCCGCTATCGAGTGAGGAACAATGATGAGTTCGTTGGGCGGTTTGAAGGCTTCGAAGCCATAGCTTCAATTTCTCTCACCGCCTCAGTTGGCAAACGGATGCTTTTTTGTATGGTTGTCATTAGCAGGCTCCTTTTAAAATGTATGACATTAAATTACATCGTAATGCATTGCGTGTCAATGTCCCCTAATTGAGTCGAGACTATTTTATTGGACCACGGTTTGATCCAAGCCCTTCTCCCTGGCTTTTCGAAATGCCTGGCATCAGGTACCCTGATAGCAATAAAAAGGGGCTAACCTCTGCAAAGGCTAACCCCTTATAATCTGGTAGTCCCAACGGGATTCGAACCCTATTAAACAGCGATGACAACCGATGATAAATGATGATGAACTGTTACTTATAATGATGAAATAATTGGCTTTTTTACCACCGGCCTTTTCGGCTCGGATGTCACTGGTTATCATTTAAAATCATCATTTATCATTATTTATGGACACAATTTTGGTCACAATTTGCCTTTTGGTTTTCCGTTCAACCAGACTACGGCGGCCTCAATCTGGCTGCGGTCATAGTAGGCAGTCTGGATGCCGCCGAACAGGCCGAACAGTGCTATCCAGGTACTCTCCCAGTTGGGCTTTCCGATTACCGCCATTTTTGCGAGATTTTCGCTGACCTGTTTGGCAAAGCGCAGGTTGTCGTACAGGCTTTCAGCGCCCATGAGGCCCGGGTCGGCTTCGTAAATTACGAGCAGCTGGACAGGGCCGTGCCGCCGCGTGCTTTGCTGGATAAGATCCACTATCTCCCGGTTTTCAGGGTCGGTGATGTCCTTCAAAATGCGCAGTCCAACAATAGGGCGGCTTGGTGGCTTGGGGGGCTTGGGGACGGGCCAATCTAAATAGCGGTAATGATATAAGATTAACCAGTAAGTTAGCCCTTATTGGGGTCTATATCGCGATTTTCAGGGTCAAAAATCGGATTATAGCCGGATTGCGCTTCCCGCAGTTCAAATGCCCCTTTCAGCGGGCTGGACGGAGCGGCCCTTGGCCATGGCCCCCATGGCCTTTTTAATACGTTCGATAAACGGGCTGCTCCCGACGGCGATACTCTCCGTCCACCGGCCTTCCCGTTTGGCGTCAATCTGTTCCAAGGCGGCTTGAACCCATTTCCGATAGGCTGAAGCAAAAGATGCTTAATCTCTGAACCCAGCCAACGCCCGAAGCCTTTCGTAGGCGATGATGATATTTTTTCTCCGTGGGGTCTGGATTTCGTTATATCCGCCATGATGCCATTGCGATGGATGGTCGACAACGCCGGCGCGAACCATGTTCAAATCGATGTATACCAGACACCGCAACAGATGCTCTCCGGATTCGACGGCGGTTGCATGATACCGATAACCAAAATCCAGAAAATTCGCAAATTGTGAATATCACTTGCTAATCTATCGCAATTTCTAAAACTTCTTTATCGTTTTCTGTTTCATTGAATTGACTCCTTGCAACCCTTCAAGGAAAACCTGTACAAATTCGATGCGACCCCGCTGTTCCCGGAGCGGATTGCCTATACCGTCCCCCTCCAAATTATCTGATGCCGAAGCTCAACTTTATTCAGAAGTCACCGCTTAGGTGAGAGAAGAGTTCAATCGTGCCGAAGCCCTGGTGAATGACAAACGGGCCGGCACGGTCGGATTCGCATTGACCATTTTGCAGCGCCGTTTGGCATCCTCCCCGGAAGCAATTTACAAATCCCTGCTGCGTCGCCGCGAACGATTGGAAAGCCGACTTCGGGAATTGGAGCTCCTCAAACGTGGAGCAGATATAGCACAACTAATCGATCCCCAATGGGCTCAACTCGATTCCAAGGATATCGAGGACTTGGAGGACGCGCCCGAGAAAGAGGTTGATGAAGCGGAAACACAGATCCTCGATCAGGCCACAGCCGCCCGCACGATCACCGAGCTAAAGGCGGAAATCGATACCCTTAAACATTTGGAGTCCCTTGCCGGTGCGGTCAGGCGAAGCGGTGAGGACCGCAAATGGCGAGAACTGGCAAGCCTTCTGGGCGCCATTTTCACCCCGGCCGGAATTTCCAATCAGGTTGCGGAAACGACAAAACCATATGGATCCGGCCCAATCCCGCCGCCTTCGCCACCTCCTCAACAAAAACTGGTCATTTTCACCGAGCACCGACCAGATGCCGTCAAAAGCAGCACGACGGGTGTAAAATTGTGCCAGTGGGGTAGATTTTCTGCCGGCGGAACCGGTGGAACCTTTCTTGCCGTAAATTCGTAAACAGTCATCAGCCCCTGACGCCGGACCGTTTCTTCGATCACGTTTTCGGAATCCCGGATCAGACCGCGCCCGAACCCGATGCCGGCATCCGCCTTGAGCACCTTCAGCTCCAGCCCCTTGGGCACTTTGACCACGGAGCGCTTGAAAACAAGCGGTTCCCGGTAACAAAAGATGCCCGGCCCCAGATCGTATGGATCGCCGTCGGTCAGCAACGCTTTATGCATCGAGAAAAACAGGCGCCCTTTTTTGAAACCCGCCTTTAAAACTTCACCGATTTACCAGAAATTTTAAAGTCTGCAGCTCAATTCCAACGTGAAACCACGGCATGATTTGGTGATTAATCGGCCCAGCATACACGTCCATTTTCGAGGGTTAGCTGAATATAGGCTTTGTCGCTTCCGACAAATTCCTTCCATCCGCCGGTGTCGCTTAATTCGCCCTCGAAACTGACCCTGCTGCCCACCTTTCGCATTTTGTCATATTTGGCACTGAGATAAACCACTAGGTAAGAGATTTCACTCGCGAGCCGGTTATCACCCCTTCCTGGAGCTTATCCTTTGACGGAAAAGCGGGCATTGAGGCCCCGGTGGTACTTGTGCTTGACGCGGTAGCTCCAGGGATTGGATCTTCACTGGCAAGCGTGCCATATGTTGGCGACTTCAAACTAAAGTTGTTCAAGAAGACAGAAGGGGAGCTATCCGGCGTATATGAACCTGATGAACCCCACGATTGCTTTTTGGGTTCGACCTCTTTAACCGGGGCGGTGTCAGGTGGACCCGAAGCAACGGCCCTTGTAAAGTTCAAAACACCGCCGGTCACAGCCGGAGTGTATGTCGGTGGCAGTGGAACGTGGAATTTGGGGATATGCCCGGACTTGGTCATTGAAGGCTTCACCGGCCGCATGTATGCGGGCGCTTTTGCCAAGCCTTTTTGAGCAAGGCGAGACTCCATGGTCCATGGATCTGCTGACCAATGATCCTCGGCCGGTCAAATTCGGCGATGAAATATGCGTCCTATGGATACAGAACCAAGGGCAAGCCATGGTGGGCGATGCAATTCAGGGCGACAGCCTGATGCAGCGGACCTGGGACGGATCGGACTGGGCAGCTTCGGAGACCTTGTGGTCCGGCCAGAAAGGAATAGCAGAGGTTATAGTGCTTGTAAGTTGTTTTTGACTTTGGATATCAATGTTGCTATATTTTTAATTAGTTCGGGACCACAAATCGATCGATAAATCATGTTGACGAATGATCAGTCGATTTGGCATGGGCAAAGTGAGATGCTTGGGTTAGAATATGGGTAGAGTCGACAATCTGTACGAACACATTTTGATGCGCAGATCTGATGCGAACGTCCCGTTTCGAACCTTATGCAAGTTGCTAAAGCGCCTTGGATTTGATGAGCGTACGAAAGGCGATCACCACATTTTCACCAGGGATGGTGTTGAAGAGATTCTCAATCTGCAACCCAAGGAAGGAAGAGGGAAGCCCTACCAGGTCAAACAAGTTAGAGACATGATTCTTAAATATCGCCTTCGTATTGGAGAATGACAATGGACAAAAAGTACGAAATTATCATTTTTTGGAGTTCTGAGGATAGCGAATACGTCGCCGAGGTTCCGGAACTCCCCGGATGCATGGCCGACGGCGAGACCTACCAGGAAGCTCTCAGCAATGTGGAACAGATAATTGAGGAGTGGATTGAGACAGCCGCGAATCTGGGCAGACCCATCCCCCAGCCGAAGGGCCGCCTCGCATATGCCTAATTTCCAATGTCATGTAACAAAAACGATGAAATGATCCTTAAAGTGGCGGTCAATGGGCGGGCTGATGCCAGTTTAACATTCAATTTGCGTTACTATGGCGGTACGCCCGGGACATTCAACATCGAGGTTATTACATCCTCGGCCGCAATAATGAGAGTTGGAAATGATTGAAACCGCATCATATTCATTGCGCCTGCCCAAATCGCTCAAAAAAGAGGTTGCTAAAGTAGCCAAGCGTGAAGGCACGAGCGTCAATCAGTTTATCGCCATTGCGGTAGCGGAAAAAATTTCAGCCTTGGAAACCGAAAAATTTTTCGCTGAACGGACGAACAAAGCTGATATGGGTGCATTTCGGACAATTCTCCTCCGTCCGGGTGGCGAGCCTCCACGAACTGAAGACGAAATAAGCGAACCCGACTAAAACTGGATATTGAAAGGGCAGGGCCGCCGAGGATTGCTCTTTTAACGCATTGGATTCGATAAAATAGCGAATCCCCCGCGGCCTAATTTCAAATAACTGAAATAATAAGGTAGATTATTTGAAAACGACGCACTGGATGTTTACCTTCAGGACTGTGCCCGTAGAACCGTTGTGCCCAGACTGTGCCTAAAGATGTGCCCACCTAGTTTCATTTTTACTAAACTATCCTAACATTTCCCAATTCAGGCTTGAACTGCTTGTAGGCACCCGAACAGAAGCCGAATATGATCGATTCAAGAAGCGTCTTTCGGCTCTGGAGAGCATTGAAACGGACGCCTCAGCCCGCCGAGTTGGAAGATCTCGGCGGCGGCCACCTGGTCGATGCTTTCACGCAAAATAAGGCAGCTTTTTCTTGCGGAAATGATGTATTAGACGCATATCTCAAGAATAGAGCCTCACAAGACATAAAGAAAAAGATGGCCGCGACCTTTGTCGTGGCTGAAACCCGAATCGATATGGTTGTGGGGTATTACACTATCTGCAACCAGTATCCTGCTTACCGACTTGCCGGATAAAACGGCAAGAAAACTTCCCAAATATCCTCAGGTGCCTGCAACCCTTCTCGGTCGATTGGCAATCGACAGCCGCTTTCAGGGGAAAGGTTATGATGAGCTTATGCTCATGGACGCCCTGCGGAGAGCTTTGCAAGCGGCATCAGAGGTCGCCTCATTTGCCGTCGTTGTCGATGCGATCGATGAACACGCACAAACCTTTTACGCGCATTATGAATTCCGCCCGTTTTCTGGCCGGACGCTACGCCTGTTTTTGCCGATGAAGACGATTGCGGATTTGTTTTACAACGGTTTGAGCGTGCTAGATTATATGGTTACATCAAACCATATCCATCTGCTAACAATGGATAATGGCGGTCGGAACGTCATCCCGGATTCGAAGGTCGACCGCGTTCCGCTTAAGAAATGGGCGGCGGCGGGGCAGCTGAGGCCTGCCAAAGCCGCCGCATAGTTTTACTTTCTTACTTTCTTGTCTGACAAAATTAACTCTTCGAAAATGTGGGATTTATTGCTCCGCCCAGTTTCGACTCGGGTCTGCTGACATCAATGGGATACACAGTCACTGCTGCAGGCTCAATGATCAGCATGGTGACCTGGATCATTGTATTTTCGGTTCAATTCGGCGGATTTATCTCCGAAAGAATCAGGCACCCAAATATTATTTTGGTCATATGCGATGCATGCCAATGAGATTTTGCATGTTCGTGGACCCAAAGCCGCATAACTCGAATTGACGGTTTGAAAAGGGTCCCGGTTCCGACGTTAAGATGCCGGACAGGTGCGGAATTACGGATTTCGGCCGCGGAACGCACGGCAAGAGATGGGCAGAAAATGCGAGAATATCATTTATTGGAGTTCTGAGGATAATGCATACATCGCCGAGGTTCCGGAACTCCCCGGCTGCATGGCAGATGGCGAGACCTTCTCCACACCCCAACTTCGTATCCGGTCGGCGACAGTCGCCGGATCCGCATCGCCGACACAAATCCAAACACCCAAACTCTCTAAAAACCTCAGAAGCAAGAGTCCCTGCAATGCCACTCCTGTTCCGGTTTATCCGGGATTTACATCAATAAAGATGGCGACTGTTGGGAAACATCCAAAAAAAAAACGAATCCGTGTTCCGTCGGTTTTTCTGTGATAAACCCTTTCAAGTGGGTACCAAATATACCCATTTTTCCGCACTTAACATACCCCTTGTACCCATGTAATTTATATGCTATAAAAATTACCTGAGATTGTGGTTGGATAATGAACCAAGGCTGATTACCGAAAGAAGAATTTCAGGAAATTCCATTATTCCCTGAAAGACCAAACTATTGTTCTTGACGTAAAAAGCGCCTGTCGACCACTGATTGCTGAAATACGTCTTTAATGTCCAAGCTGTCCTTCCGGTTGCCGCATTCTACTCCCGCGCTTATTCCGATTGTATACTGCCGAAGTCTTTTTCAGCCGATATTGATTTCCCGGTATGATGGAAAATATGCCGAGCAAAAGTCTTCAGATAGCCAAATTATCTCGCCCCGGCACAAAGGGAATTTTGCCTCGAAAACACCTCTTTAGACGGTTGGATGAGGCTCGGGAAAAGACGATCGTGTGGATCGCCGGTCCGCCCGGTTCGGGCAAGACATCACTTGCCACCAGCTATATCGAATCGCGCGAAATTCCCTCTCTGTGGTATCAACTCGACGAAGGCGACGGCGATCCCGCTGTCTTTTTCTATTATCTTCGCCTTGCCCATCAAAACAAAAACCATAAGGCCAGTGATTTGCCGCTGTTTACGGCCGAATATCAACAGCAGCATGGCCTGTTTGCGAGGCGCTTTTTTGAACAGCTTTGCAGCGAGTTGAACCGGCCCCACATCCTGGTGTTCGACAATTATCAGGAGGTCCCAGAAAGTGCAGCCTTGCATGGCATGCTGGCAAACGGGCTGGATGTGGTCCCGGAGGGAGTCTGTTTAATGATTTTAAGCCGTTCGGAGTCGCCATCCCCTTTTGTCCGGCTGCTGGCAAACGATAAGGTTCGAATGTTGACCGGAACCGATCTTCGCCTTTCCCTGGATGAATCGCGAAAATTGATGCGGCTGAAGAATCTCGACCGGGTGCACGGGCGCGCAATCGAACAAATCCATGGCAAATGCGAGGGCTGGGCCGCAGGTATCGTTTTGATGGTTATAATGAAGCAGGTTCGAGCTTTCGAAGACTGGATTTTTGCAAATACCGCCTCTTGCAGGGAAATTTTCGACTATTTTGCCGGCGAGGTGATGGACCGGTTGGACGAACCTACGAAATCATTTCTGCTTCACACCGCTTTTTTGCCCAAGATTCACGCCGAAACCGCCAAGCGACTGACGGGAGCCGAAGACAGCGAAGAACGGCTGTCGGAGCTCGCCCGCAATCAGTATTTTACCACCCGGTCCGCCGCCGGAGATCCGATTTACCAATATCATCAGCTGTTCAGGGAGTTTCTCCTGGTGACCGCCAGGCTTGAATGGCCTCGGGAAACAATCGGGCGCGTCCAACGGAAGGCCGCCGTTTTGCTCGAAAAATCCGGACAAACGGAAGACGCAGCCGGTCTGCTGCTGGATGCCCGGGATTGGCACAGCGTCACCCGGCTGGTGATGGAAAACGCACGGTTGTTTGTTTCCCAGGGGCGGCACAAGACCATCAGGAAATGGATCGAAAAAATTCCGGAACACCACCGAGAGAAGCAGCCGTGGATTCAATACTGGCTGGGTGTCTGCAAGATGACCGAGGATCTGACCTCAAGTCGAGAGAATTTAAAGCTGGCCTATTTCCGGTTCAAGGGCAGCAATGATAAACCAGGACTCTTTTTGGCCTGGTCCGGAATCGTGGAAAGCTACATCTTCGAATGGGGCGACATGCATCCACTCGATAACTGGATTGCGGAAATAGAAGAAGTTCTGGCCGATCATGCGCAATTCCCGTCGGATGAAATCGAAGCCGGAGTTGTTTTCGGCATTTTCAGTGCCTTGATGTACCGTCAGCCGAAACATCCAGATCAGCTATATTGGGCCGAAAGATTAGAGAATATTCTGCTCAAAACGAACGACATGGATATGAGGCTTGCCTTCGGCAGTCATTTGATCTTTTTTTACATAATTTGGAAAGGAGAGCACCTAAAGTCCAAAGTGCTGTCCAATCGGCTTGAGTCAGGACCTTCTTGCTCCGAAAATATCACCCCGCTGTATTACATCGTATGGCGAACAGTGGCAGGCACTCTCCTCTGGCACTTAAATGATTTTGAAAACAGCTTAAAGAACCTACAGGAGGGAATTGAAAAATCAGAAAAAACAGGGATTTCAATAGGTAATTTCATGCTGCTGACTGATATGGTTTATCTTAGCTTGGTACAAGGCAAAGTTGAAGATGCAAAGAAATATTTAAAAAGCATGGATTTCATTTTGACCACCGATCGTTTTCTCTACATTACGCATTACTATTATCTTCAAGCTTATCTGGAAGTCTGCCAAAACAATCTCTCCTTCGCCCTGGAATTGAATGAAAACGCCCTTAGTATAAGCCACAAAGCCGGTTCGCCGACACTACACTATTTTTATGTCAGCAGTAAAGCCGATATTTTTATCTCCATGGGAAAATATGACCAGGCAGAACCATTTCTAAACGAAACCTATAAGTTCGCCTTGGAAACTCACAATCAGAACCTAAAGAGCCGTTGTCTTAAACTATGGGCAGATCTCCATCTTTTAAAAGGGGACAGATCTCATGGCCTTGAATATCTCAGAAAATATCTGGCCCACAGCCGAAAATATAACATCGTCAGCGATACCTGGTGGCGCTCTTCCGTGATGTCACGGCTTTTCGTAAAAGCGCTCGAAGCCGATATCGAAGTCGAACACGTGCAACGGCTGATTCGAGAACACCGCATTCAACCCGACCCTGCCCTCGGCTATGTAGAAAACTGGCCATACAAGTTTAGAATAAAGACCTTTGGCGGTCTGCAAGTGATAGTTGACGGCAAGCCGCTGCCCGTCACGCGCAAAGGACAGAAAAAACCTCTGGAGCTTCTCAAGGTATTGATCGCCCATGGCGGAAGCGAGGTTCGCGTCGAACTGCTGGCCGACGTCCTGTGGCCGGACTCGGATGGCGACAGCGCCCTGCAGGCCCTTACCACCACCTTGTACAGGCTTCGAAAAATGCTCGGCCATGAACAGGCGATCCTTCTGAAAGGCCGGCGGTTGAGCATTAACCCCTCCTTGTGCCAGGTGGACGTCCCATCTTTGGAGCACTGCATCCGACAGACGAGCAAATTGATGAACCCGAATTCGCAGGATGAATCTGCCTTAATGCAGGTCGCCGATAAAATCCATTCAATCTTTGAGGGTCCCTTCCTGGAAGGAGACGATGCCCACTGGATATTCGGTCCACGGGAGGGTTTTCGGCAGAAAGTCATTGACACGTTCAAACGCATTGGGATCTTTTGGGAATCCCGCCGGCGCTGGAAAGAGGCGGCGAATATTTACCAAAAAGCGCTTCAGCTGGACCCTTTGGCCGAAGCCGCCTACCAGGGACTCATGCGCTGCTGCGGCCGATTGGGACGAAAAGCCGATGCGCTGGCCGTTTACCGAAGATGCCGATCGAATTTAAAACGCGAGCTGTCCACAGTCCCGTCGGCAGAAACCGAACGGCTTCGCAGGTCTTTCGAATCTGATTGACGGGGTCGCCATTTTCCGCTGAATCCGTTTTCTATCCGATCCATCTCGCCATTTCTGAAAAAGTTCGTTTTTTTCCATTCCGTGTGCGTTTTGTAAGGTTTCTCATGATGTAATCCTGAATCAATTTCCTGTGGTTCGATTAGGTCTTCCAAAACGCTGCATGTGAATTTTTGCTTAGTAGGCTGAAATTAGTCTGTTTTTCTCATTTTTTTTTGACAGTTATATGTTTTTGACCTCTCATGGGTTCAAAAGACTGGCGTCTTTAATGTCAACTTAAAGGAGAATGAGAAGATGAAACAGATCGATCACGGAACCGAGCGTCGACGGTTCAAACGTCATGGTGTCAGCCCAAGGCCAATTGCCGTGCTGGGGCCCGATCCGATCAAGGTAGGCCATATCCAAGTGATCAGCGACGAGGCCATCGAGATACGATTTTCCGAATCCACTGGCCGCGGGACCGCGATTTTTGAAGAACTTACGATAATCATACCGGATTTTAACTATCCATACCTCTCGGGAAAAATAAAAGTCGAAGCAATTTCCAGCAATCCTGTGGATCTTACCATTGAAGATTCCAAACTCCGAAAATGCGTCGTACCCCTGACGAACATGGATTGGATCAGCAGGCGGCATCTCAAAAGCGCCTGCCTTGGATTGGCGCCCCAGAGCTCACCCCTTGACGGGTTACCTTCACGTGACTGTCTGATGCCTGCTGGCCGATGGGTGAGAACGGAACCGCTAAACTTGAAGTTTCTCCATTTGAAGCGGCCATTCAGCCGTTAACATGCTCCTCCCTGGCGATAGATTCAGAAAGCTAAGTGCCACACCCACACCTTCATTGAACGCAGGGACGGCGGCAGGAAAGGAGGTCATTGTGCAAGCAAATAGATTGACGATTATCTTGACGGCCGGGATAGTGATTTTGGCCGCGAGTTTGCCCTCGAGGCCTGAGTGCGCAGACGAAACGGCATCACTAAAATTCTATGAAAGCTGCATCGTTCGAAAAATCGCAGCCTGTGGAGCAAAAGCATTTTTGCTCAATTCAAGGTCCCGGAACCTTCGGGAATATGCCCGGCTGAATATCCAAAAAGCGGCATTTTGGGCTGAACAAAAAGAGAGCTTGATTTACGA
The DNA here is from genome assembly GCA_963774425.1 of uncultured delta proteobacterium. Classification (GTDB taxonomy): domain Bacteria; phylum Desulfobacterota; class Desulfobacteria; order Desulfobacterales; family JAFDCJ01; genus JAFDCJ01. Next base: position 14,089 of record CAVZEZ010000006.1, read on the forward strand.
GATGCTCGAAAAGCAGATTGCCTTGAAAGATCACAGTATCCAGATATTTATAAATACTCGGTTTAATGATGAAATTTTGGTCAAGAAATGAAAAAATTTACATAGTGCCCATCCATCAAAGGGTCTTTTACAATGATGGGCGCCGGATGGTGTTTCCAATCCAGAAATGAGAATTTTTGCCCAAGTTCAAGGTAATCAAGCGCTTGTGCGGAGGCGTAGCTTGCTACGCCGCACAAGCAAGGGCGCAGATTGACGCCGAAATTGGGCAAAAAGGCCATTTGTGGATGGAAACTACCTAAGCCGCCAATTTTTAGCAGATCTTTTAAGCTGCTTGAAAGGTCAACAAACGTTGATGTGACTTTGTACTATCCAGGGAATGATTTCTTCGTCTTGTTTGAGTATTCATTCAATGAGCCACAAAAATATGACTGAATTTATTCAAACCTCACCATAGTTCCTATTCTTGCTCAGATCTTACAGCAGGATATTCAAAATAGATGGAAGCTGTCATTTTGAACCCAACCAAAAGGAGGTGTCACATGACAGAATACGTAAGGTAAAAGGAAAATAATAAAACCACTTTATGCACAATCTAATACCAAGGTATATCTACAGCCCACTTTTCGATGCCCGTCACGCGCTCAAATATTTTTTCTAATTGTTGCATCGCTTTTTGGGTTAACCTGACACCTTTTTCATATGTACCACGAATGAGTTTTACCACTGGATTTTTACCATTGTACTTCATGGTTTTCGCCAGCCCGACTACTTTTTCAACGCTGTCAAGCAGTTGTCCTTTCCAGTGGTTTTCCAACACCCCCCAGACCCTTTCAACGGGATTATACTTGCTGTGATACGGAGGATAATAAATCAGGCTGATCCCGACTTCATGCTTTATTGCAAAATCAACCAGTCTTTTCATAAACTGGCTTCGGCGACTGTTATTTTCAGGCCCATTGTCGGCATTGACAGCTATTGTATGGGGGTTGAACCTGGCTTTGATGCTTGGCCAAAGATCTTCAAGTGCATCGATCATGAAGTCCGCGGTAGCGTTGCTCTCGGTAAAATAAAAATAATTCTCGTCAATCGCCGGCAAAAAAATGCCAAAGGGTTTTAATACCGTGTCCGGTTTAAAATCATGATCACACGCATTAACCCCGTGGCGACTGTAACCGCCCCGGGAAAAAGGACCAACGTTTATAGTAGCTTTGCTATCCATGGAGATACGAATCACCCCTTCGGTTTCATCAGCAATGCGGTTGGCTGTATGGACATATTCAAAGATGTCATCTGTCTGAGCTATTTTTTTTTGGGCTTGCATTTGGTTACCTTTTTCAAACGAAAACCCAGTTGGTTCAGCTTGGTGCTGATGGTTCGTACGGTTGGTAATTGATCCAGACGGTAATTTTTGTCTTCGATCAAGCGGCGGTAAACCTCTTCGGCTGTGAGCGGCGAATATAGCTCGGTCGAACGAAAGGTTGGATCACATTGGCTCACTGGGCTGACAATCTGTGTGATGTCCTCAAGAAGATTTTCCAGCTTCTTCTCGATCGGGTGTCTACCACGACCGGAAAAATTATCGATACAGTCGAAACCGGACTCCAACTCTTTGGTTCCTTTAATGATCGTTTTCCGGTCCCAGCCCAGTTCGCGTTCCGCACGGATTTGGCCGCCTCGGCCCAAAAGACGAACAACCTTGGCCATAAATTTTCGCCGTTCAGAACCATTGAGCTTTGACCGGGTCTCATTGAGCAATTTTTTCAATTCAGGGGTAAGCTTATCAATGCCTTTTGAATCCAGTAAATCGTGTTGATCAATCATGGGCTCTCCTTTTCTCTATGGGTCCATGTTGATCATAGGATTTATGAATTCGTTTGTCCAGCTATTTGATATTGCCGGATAATTTTCCGCTCAATTTGTGGAATTTTAAATTTCTGTCAGCCTAGATTTTTTATCTGGATCAATTAAGGACGAAAACTCAGTTCTCACCGCGATAATTTTTTTCGGTTCTAAAGGGCAAAAGGTAACTGTCTTTTCTATATCCCCATTTGTTTTTAAAAAACGGCGATCAGAAAACCGGTGAAATGTAATGGTAATCTCTTTGTTACGCATTGGATTTGGCTTGACAGATTCAGATTCTGACTAGAATGAGCGTGCACATAAAAAAATGAGCGCGCTCATTTTTTTATGTGCACGCTCATTTCGGTCGGAATTCCCGGCCGAACCAAGCTATCCTATTTATTCGGCAGAAACTCGATCGTATATGGCTCCAGGCCTTTATGATACTTTTTGGAAAATTTTTAACGGCATTGGGTCGGACCAAGCTATGCCTCTGAATTTCAACAGAAAGCATTTTAAATACAGGCGCTCTTCAAGCTTAGCGGTCACTTTTCGGAGGCAAAAAAGCGGCTCTAAGGATCTTAACATCTCCATTTTTAACATCTTTTGCTTGATTTTCAAAATACAACCTGATTTGGCAAGAGAAACCTTCCGTGAATTTTCTTGTTTTTGGCGTCTGCCGTTTTCAAGCACCGGGTGTATCCGGTAATCCAGGTTGTCCGGCCAGACCTTCGCTGGCCCTGGGATGGACATCACGACAGCGGTTGTCTATTTGATGGACAACCCTGGCTATCGTACTATTGTCCAATGCTGCTTTTTAATTCGATAATTGGTTGTGGCTCACGGAATCGATACAAACTAGTTTGTAGCTCACATTATGACTGATATGATCCGCAAACTAGTTTGAAACTCGTACATGAGCCTCAAAACGCATTATGCCCCTCCGCAATGTTAAGCAGTTCCGGGTAAGCTAGAGTCGCCGAGCGGCGACCCCTTGCGGCTTCCAATTCCCGGAGAATGCCTTCGGTTTTAAGCAGGTTCAAAATCCGCTGCGCCGTAGGTCTTGGGATATTGCCAGACCCCACGAAATCCGAGCTCTTGAAAATCGGCCGTTCAAAAACCCAGTCCAGGGCATGCATGGCGTATTGCGAATGGGTCTTTTCGGCAAAGAGAACCTTCATGCGGTTGTACAAATCGAGAATGGCCTGGGCTTTGGCAAGGTTTTCCGTGGCCTGAATATGGATGGCTTCAAGGAAAAAAGCGCACCAACCGCTCCAATCGTCATCCCGTGAGATGGCCAGCAGCCGTTCGTAATACTCGTCGCGATGGGTCTCCAAATATGCGCTGATGTAGAACATGGGTTGGTGAATAATACCGGCCTGATAGAGGAACAGAGGGATCAGCATGCGTCCCAGACGGCCGTTGCCGTCCAAGAATGGGTGCAACGCCTCGAACTCGGCATGCAGCAATGCCAGTTGAAGCATTCGATCCGAGGATTGCCCATGGATAAATTTTTCCCAGCGGGACATGGCGTCGGGCAACTTTTCCGCATGGATGGGGACGTATTTCGCCTCTTCAATGGGGCAGCCTTTGGGGCCGATCCAGTTTGGAATTTTACGGTATTTGCCCGGGGATTTGCCATGGCCGCGCACACTGTTCAGCAAGATTCGATGGCTTTCCAGAACAATGCGTTGGCATAGCGGCAAATCAATTAGCATCTGCGTAGCCGCCCGCATGGCCTTGCGATAGTTGAGAATCTCCCAGATGTCGGCTTCTTTGGCGGTCGAGGGTTCATCGGTGCTGCCGCTGGCTTCATAGGTCAACACCTCGCCCATGGTGGCCTGGGTGCCCTCGATACGGGAGGAGAGCACCGCTTCCTGGGTGGTGAGTGGGCTCAGCAAGACATGGGCATTGGGGATGGCGGATAATACGCCGTCATAGCGAGCCACTGCGGCATTGGCAGGACCGATCAGGGGTAACAATCGGGCCAAATCCAAATTGTTGGGCGGAAAGCGCCCTTCATGGTAGTTCACAGGACTACTCATTGGTCGTGCTCCTTGAGAAACTCCCGGCATTTTTGGGCGATGACCGGTAGGTCGTTGTCTTCGATTTTTTCCCTGCGGGTTAAATTTCGTTCCACCATGCGCCCACTGAGAACGGTATTGGATCGGACCAAATTATGCCTCCGATTTTCAACAGAAAGCATTTTAAATACGGGCGTTTTTCAAGCTTAGCGGCCACTTTTCAGAGGCAAAAAGGCGGTTCTGAGAATCTTATCATCGCCATCTTTAACATCTTTTGCTTGATTTTCAAAATGCAACTTGATTTGGCAAGAGAAGCCTTCCGTGAATTTTCTTGTTTTTGGTGACTGCCGTTTTCAAGCACCGGGTGTATTCGGTAACCCAGGTTGTCCGGCCAGACCTTCCCTGGCTCTTGGGTGGACATCCCGACAGCGGTTGTCTATTTGATGGACAACCCTGGCTATCGTCTCTCTGTCCAATGGTGCTCTTTTATTCGACTTCAATATGGATTTCATCTTTTTGGGATTGATAACCGGAAAACCGGCCTAAGAGGTACGCTCGACATACCACCCCGGCAGCGCGATGATTGGTCTGACTTCTATCGGCGAGCCGACAGCCGAAGCAAGCCACCTGGACAGCCAGTTCGCCTGGTTTTGCGCCTGTTCGAGCGGTTTTCCACCAATCCGGGAATTGAATCTTTTTCCCGTCGTAAAAGACCCTGGCATCGGACCTCCCATTGCCGGTCATTAGCTTCTGACGTGCCTTGGTTTCCACTGCATACACGCCTGCCGGGCCGATGATGATGTCATCGATGCCGAATGAAGATAATTCACGGCCTATTAATATTGACTATGATTTCTCGGTCCAGCTAAGTCATAGCTTAGAGAAAAAGTGAGAAATGAGCGCGCTCATTTTTTTATAAGCACGCTCATTTCGGTCGGAATTTTAGGTCTAACCAAGCTATGTTATTTGTTCGGCAGAAATTCGATGGTATACGGCTCCAGGCCTTCAGGATACTTTTTGGAAAATTTCATCAATTGGGCTGCTAACTTGCCAAAATCAGAACCCGCTATCGAGTGAGGAACAATGATGACTCCGGTGTGAGGTTTCAGCGCTTCGAAGTATTGCACCGTCAATGTGATAAAGTCATCCCTGTTCCGGGTTACCATCACCCGGCCCTCGGCGACCGCATAGGAAAGTTGATTGTCATCGGATGCTTCGAGCATACCGGCTTCATGGGCGCTGACCGCATCAATTCCCCGTTTTCTCAAAATGACCGAAACCTTGGGGCTGATATCCTCATCCAGGTATAGCTTCACTTTTTACCCATCGGTTTCGATAAAAAGGGGAACCGTTTCGTAACCTGCGCCTGGGTTGCATCCTCATTTTGTCTGATCTTTTCGTCGATTTCATCGGAATAAAGCGCATAGTATGCCAGTGCGGACCGCATTTGTGGTTCGCTTAACCAGTGATAGGTCTCTTTCAGTTTGTCGTAATTCTCACTTAAGGCCTTGAAGGTTGCGATAAGCTCCCAAATATCAATCCCGGTACCGGCGATTCTGGCCCGCCTTCCGGTTGGACCATCTGCAAAGATCACCCCGGGGCATTTTCTCATTTTTACCGCTTCGACAAGAAGATCCCTGGCAATGCCGGAAAAATCCTTACCAGATCCCGAAGCCAGTGCTTCGATTTCTTTAACAGCCTCCCTCGGCAAACGAATGCTTTTTTGTACAGTTGTCATCATGATGCCCCTTTCGATAAGTATGACATCAAATTACATTGTAATGTATTGCATGTCAATGTCCGCTAATTGAGTCGAAACTATTTTATAGGATTGTGATCAGTGCTGAGCTCAATTTTTTTGATCCAATAAAAAAGGTGTTGCTATTTATAAAAATATATGTTTATTTATATAAACGCTCATGATCGATTCAGGTTAATTAAGGTACAATATGACAGCTACTAAGTTTGATTCCTTTCTGCTAAGAGTTTTTGAAGCGACAGGGATAACTTCCCAGAATGAATTAGCAGCCGCCCTGAACATTAACCGTTCGGCAATTACGCAAGCCAGGAAAAAAGATTCTGTCCCTGATAGATGGATATTGCAGCTGTATCGATCCTTTGGATTGAACCCTGACTGGATTGAAACGGGATCGGGGCAAAAATTTAATAAACCCACTGATTCCAATGATGCTATATTTCACAATATACCGAAGGTAATAGCCAGGTTAAGCGCCGGTGGCGGATCTTTTGAAGTCGGATCCCAAATTGAAGGCTATTATGCTTTCCGAAAGGACTGGTTGCGTACAAAAGGTGCAATAAACAAAATGGTATTAATGGATATCTCGGGCAACAGTATGGAACCTGAGATGAAAAATGGAGATACTGTTCTCATCGATGAGTCACAAAAAGATATCTTAGCTGGCGGTATATACGCTATCGGAGTTGATGACACGATAATGGTTAAAAGGCTTGAGAAACATCCCAATAAGCTTGTCTTAATAAGTGACAACAGGGATTATTCTCCTATTTACCTTCAAGGCGATGAAATCAATAGCGCCCGTATTATAGGGAAAGTAATCTGGATTTGTAGGGAACTCAGGTAATTTTTTTTGCCTGTCATGTTTATTTTAATAAACTAATAGGAATATAAATAAACATATTGGGTTATAAAATGCAGCAAAGATTTTGCACTTATTTGGTCAATTGCGGTTGCTGCGTGTAAAGTTTAAATATCCATATCCTTCATTAAGCCCCTTATTTGCATAAACTATATGGCTAAGAGTAGTATAATGTTTTGTAATCATAAACAAAATCATATAAATGCCAAGCCTCGATGGATATCCCCTTTAGTGAAGTCGAAGGATGGGATCTATTTTGCCATATTGTTCACCCTTCGGGAAAGCCGGAGAAATTCAAATACTGCGTTGTCAAGGAATTGCGGTAAGACTACTACAGCTTCATCCTTGACGCCTGGTCTCTGAAGCCCTCCGGCTTTTGCAGCGTTGGGGTGAGCTCACCCTAACAGCGAAATTTTTATCGAAATCTTTTGAGGAGGGGAAAAGAATGACACGATATGAATCATATCCGGATTATCAATGCTGTTACGAGTATCATGGAAATACATCTGTAGAAATCACCAGAAAACAGGATGGAATTACAATCGATAGAGATTGGTTATTGTTTGATTCTGTTGAGGAGGCCCAAGAGTTTTTTTATTACGATTGTGGCGTCGAGGGAGGTACGTATGTTTCATAAGGTCATTGATGGGTTATTAGAAGTTGTATTTATGGTGGTGGTATTAGGAATGTCCATTTTCACAACTTTGATTGTTGCATCATTCGGTAACTGTTTTTGATCGGCGCCCAGGATGAGAACCTGTTTTCTCCCCCGGTTCGATAGACGTAAAATTTACCGGGAGCGTTGACCACACCGTTTCCAATCTTTCCTGTTTTCGACAAAACCCCAGATACTTATTGGCGACCGGCTGTGTCAGGCCGTGGCGTTAACTATCTTTGACAGATGCAAAATTCATCGGGTGCAACCTCCATTGACCTGTTCTGCGTCCATAAAAAAAGAGCCTCACAGATGAGACTCTTGGCATTTTCTGGTAGTCCCAACGGGGTTCGAACCCGTGTTACCGGCGTGAGAGGGCCATCACACCACCTTATTATAAGTGATTCTACGCCATACCCGCTTGCAAAACATGCATTTTCCGCATCATTTGCACCCCAAAAGGTGTCCCCACTATAGCGCTTAATTAGATTCCCCCACTTTCGCTTTGCTAAATTCAGCCATTCACCAACAAGCCGTTGCATATTGGCAAGCCAAAATCCCGCTACCCCGCCCGATAAATAAAAAAAATACCCCGCCGACAGAGGCCGCCCTCGGCTTTTCGGCATAATTTATAGGGCACAGATTCACTTCAGATGTCGGCTGGTTTTGAGGCGTTGAAGGATTTGTGACAGGTCGCGGACAACACGCTCCAGCTCTGCGATATCATTTGACGTGGGAGTTGTCGGCGGCATTTTTTTTCCGGTTGTGCTTGATTGCTCGTTCAGACCCTTGCCGATCAGCCCGGTGAGGATTTCATCAAGTGCGACAGGCGGTTTGAGGAGCACTTTTTTCGGTTCGGCAGCAATGACATCTTTTGGGCAAGCAGTGCTCTCAGCCGCTGGCAATTGGCCTTGGCGCCCGATCAGGTACCTGACGCTTTCCACAAAACTCATGTGTTTGGCGATCATGCAAAGATCGATGGCGTTGAAGTTCCTGCCGCAGTGAAAACATCGCGACAGATTGGTCTCGGGTTTGACCGCCGTGTGCCGGCCGGAGCAAAGGGGGCATCGGAACCGGAAGACGCCTTGCACCGTTTCCGACTCGATGGCGAGCAGGGTTTCGATCACATGCCGGATGGGGATATGATTGCGCACCTGGTATAATTGCCTGTCGGTAAATTGCCGGCTCATCCGGAGGCCAGTTTGGGGCGCAGACTGATGCAGTTTTTCATGTTGACGATGTGGCTGACCTCCGTCAACCGATCGATGAGGGCCGCCGTCAGATGATCGTTTTTCAAAAAGGAAGTCCATTGCTCAAAGCCGAGATTCGATGTGATCAGGCTCGCTTTTTTCTTATGCCGTTTTTGCATCAGGGTAAAAAAGAGCCCCACCTGCACCGGCTCAAGCTCAATATAGCCCAACTCGTCGATCAGGAGGCAGTCGTAGGCGCTGAAGGTTTTGATCAGTTTTTCCTCGGAGTGGTCCGCCACCGATTTGTACAAGAGCTCGACCAGTTCGGGGAAGAGGATGAACCGGCCGTTGTATCCGCGGTCGATCGCCTGGATCAAAAAGGCGGTGGCCAGCCCCGTCTTGCCCACGCCGGTCGGGCCGAAAAAGATGATATTGCGGGCATGGGTCATATAATCAAAAGCGTCATACAGATGAGTCACCTTCTTTTTGTCGAGCTTGGGTTGTCTGGCAAAGGGGAATGTTTGAAAAAGCCACATTTCGGGGATCTTCGCTCGGGCAAGCCTTCTTTTACGAGCGTTTTCCTGTTTGAGCCGGTACTCTTCCTCGATGATTTGCCTTAAGCCATCGCACATGGGAGATGTCCTGGGTTTTTGCTTTTTCAAGAAAGCGGTCAAACTGGCTGACAAGACCCGAAAGTCTCAGATATTTAAGCATCTTCAAAAGTTGCTGATCCATTTTCATCCTCTTGCGGGCTGCTATAGCGGGTTAGATCCGCATCGTCGGTGAACCGGCCTTGCAGATAGGACGGCCGGTTGACGAAGTCCTCGTCAATGGGGACAAGGGGCAGCTCATAGTTGGCCTCCTTGATCTGCAACACGGCAATGCGGTAAATGGTGTCCGGATCCGTCACGCGGTATGAAAGCGCCCGGTTTACCGCTTTTTCAAACAGCTCCGGTGATAGTCGTCGGGAAAGCCGGAACAGGTTTCTGACAAACCGGTGCTTTTGCCCCCCCGGTTGTTTATCGAGCGCGAAATTCAAATAAGCATCGATCGTTTCCGACATCGACCGCAGGATGTTTTCTTCCTCGCCGGTGCGGTTTTTGCGGTCTCTCGGTTCGTGCTTTGGCTTGGGCCGGTCGGGGGGATAAAATTTCTGGTTTTTCACCTCGACGGGGGCAAGCGCGTATTCGATCAGAAGCTCGCGCCGATGATAGATTTTGATGTGATCCGGGTAGCGCAGCACCTTCACTTGATGACGGCCCGTCCCGGGTGTCCAATAGAAATTGCCGTCAAAGGCGATGTATCCGTACTGGTCAATGCCCCTGTCAAACTCCAGATACGGCGGTGAGATGACCGCGGGCAGCCGGGTGAGATACGCCTGCTCGAATTCGAAGGCTTTGGCCGGGATCAGTTTGCTTTTGCCCACCGGTCGATTCAACCATCGGACCGTGGCCCAGTCAAGGGCCTGGCGGTTCAAATCCTGTAAATCCATGAATTGGCGGCCTGGGAAAAAATTGGTGGTCGAGGTGTAAAAGCCCCTTTCATCGCCGGCCTTGCGGTTGGCATGGCCTTTTTCATGGCAGACAAAGCAAAAGCCATAACTTTTGGCAAATTGCTCCATCTCGGGCGCGATGACGGCATTTTTGCCTGTCCCCCGCAAACGCGCCAGGCTGGTATTGTCGATGATGCAAACCGGCGCGCAATACTTCCAAAACATCAGCGCTTCGTGAAAAAAGCATTTCATCCTGTTTAGGCGTATAAACGGCCTGAGAATGTACAGGTAGGCATATGCCGGAAATTGTCCACAAAATATCTTTTCCATCACAACCGGGCTCATCTCGCTGGTGATGCCGCTGCGGACACTGACCCAGGCCTTGCTTTTCTCCAGAAGGCGGGCGATGTCGGCCGTGCTCATATGGTGGCCTTGCTTGAGCTCGGTAATCAGCCGGGCCTGCTCCAGGATGCTCAGGCCTTTCTCGTTGGACATCCGCAAAAGCTCGATAATGCCGGCTCCGGTGTCACTGGAAAGACTCACATAGGGCACGATGCCGATGCCCAGTTTTTTCGCGCAACGATACCGCTTGAACCCGTTTAGCAGGATGCGGCTATCTTCCATGTCCACTCCCTGCAAGGGGTCGCGAATCCCATTTTGCGAAATCGAGGCCAGCAAGTTCCTCTCGGTCGCCGGGCTGCGCAGCCGATGGTCTTCAAACCGCAAATCAAAGTTCGATATTTCCACCTGAAGAATCATTTTGCCCCCTATGGCGGAGGATTGTCCAGATTGAGCACGTTATAACCTATATCTGCCGGCCATCCTATGCTGTGTTGTCTCAAAATGCGCCTCACCATGGCAAAAACCTCCGAAAAGGCGACCGGACGCCCTTCAACGAGGCTTGTCACCATCTTGAGGTGAACGATCACGGTTTGATCCGGCTCGGGCGGCAACGGCTTTTGTCGGCTCCCGCGACGGGCGTTTTGTTGCTGTTTCTTGATTTTTCCTTGGACAGTTCGATAGTAAGCTGTGCTTCTTTCTGTTGATTTGCGACTGCGCCGGGCCTGCCGGCATCCAAAGGGACAATCGATATCGTTGCGGTTGGCATTGCGGGGATGGGTCAAAAAGATGATGCCGCAGTGCCGGCATCTCTTCAGGCATGGCTTTAGGTGCCGATTCGCTCTGATCACGCCGCGAAGCTTGCGCATATATTGAGCGGCTATCTGTCGAACCCGGTCTTGCCGATACCAGTTCGATTCAAACTTAAAAAATGATTGAAGTTGGATGATAAAAAAGCTAAATCTTCACTTGTCTGGCTGATGAAGCTGGACATACCCTCGTTCTCCTTTCATGTTTCTCGCAAACTCATGAATAGACGAGGGTATTTTATTTGTAAAGATCTCTAAATCATGCGGGTGGGGGAATTTAGCTCAGCAGAAACGGGTGAATTTAGCTCAGCGCTATAGGTCCATGAGGGTGTCCAAAAACTGCTAGGGTTTGAGCATTTCATTGAGTCTGAAACTGCCATCCCTCCAAATCAATTCACCGATTTCGGATTTTGTAATTTCAATTTTCAGCACTATAATTGCCCCGAATTAAGGCACTTATCTTTTATGATAAGAGCCTTTTTTTATTGGTAAATTTGTTTTTCTCAAAAAAATATATAAAAATTGTCCAAATTTTTTATTTTCCCACATCTTAACTGATCAAACAGATTAATTCTTAAAAATGAGGAAATTCTGTTTTTCGGGGTGTGAGGCGAAATGGCCGGAGCCCAAGAGATATATAAAAAGGTAAAAGTATTGTTTATCTCAACGACGGCGTACTTTTCCAAAATCCAAATCATGAGCGCGGCATATTTTCACATTAATATGTCGTTCATGAAGGAGGTGATGCCTATGCGAATGTAAGGTGACATCAAAATTTTTGTACAGTGGTCAGAGCGGGTCACTCCGAATTCGGGTTGGCCCTTTTTTGTTTGAAACAAACAAAACGAAAGGATTTTCAAAATGAAAGATGAACGTAAAAAAAGCAAATTGATTGAGGCGCTTCATACGGTGGTTGCTGAATTTGAAGATAATCCGTTGGAACCAGAAGATTACAACGAGATTTTCATTGAAGTGATGTCAAATAAAATTGAGCAATTAACAAGTGAATAATTTGTTAACTCCGGATAAAGGCGATCCTTTAGGCGTTTTTGTCAGGATAATTCCAATTCAAAATCTTTTAGAAAGGAAAAAGTAAAATGCAACAACAAGTAATCGAAAAAAAAAATAATGAGCAACAGGAACATGTTGATCGTGTAATGGATGCAGAAAAATTGCCCGATGGCGTAGCCGATAACCTTCCTCCAAATGTAACGGAAGCACCGCAAAACGCCGAGCACATGCATCTGAAATACATTAGTAACTCACCGGCGCTTGTGGATGTTTATTTATCGGTCTCCGATGATCAGGGTCAATTCCTTCGGTTAATGTGCGGTTAATGGGGACGTCCGTTCCATTTATCTATTTTGCCTGTTTTGTTTTAAAGAAGGTGTGACTACCAGGAATCAGTTGTCCAGCATCTGCTTATGAATTTTGTTAACCTCAGGCAATTCTTTGCCCAGACTAACCGATTTGCTCACCGTAACCGCACTGATACCCAATGCCCTGGAAACCTCGATACATTTATATCCCAATTTGCGAATCGCAATATAGCAAAGCACCCGGCGCGCTTCGGTGACGGGTCGTTCTTTACTTGCTGACTTCAAATTCTCAGGATCGATTTTGTAGCAGTGCGCTATTTTGTCGATTAGCGCCGGTAAACTGGTAACACTCATCTGCAACCGATATTTTTCCTCTAATTGCTCTTCGGCCTGCTTTAAAACCCGCTGGACAAAATCAGACGAACCCAGCAGGCGCTCATCGCCTTTGATGCGAACCCCTATATCCCGAAATTCTTTGAGTTCAGCCCACCCTCCAACCGATCTTAACAAACCGCCGCCAACTAAATCCGGCCGTCGACCCTGGACGATACCTTTGGCAACAAAACTCTCATAAGCCCGGCGGGCTGTCTTTATGGACTTGCCAAACAATTTCAAAACATATTCTATATTCTGAAAATCAGCTTCAGCCTTGCCCAGCAGCGCGCTGTGACCGCACCAGCGATATTGGCCCAGTTCTTTTATATCTTTTACCACGTTTGCCCGCAACGGATTTAAGTGGATATAGCGCACCAACTCCTTTAGGTACACATCCTCTTCGCACAAAAACGATTTGTATCGATTTTGAAACAGATGCCCATGGCGTCGATGGCGACGGTTAAATGACACGGCATATCCCGTCAGCAGCCGCCGCATGACTGTAGCGATCGGTGCCAAACCGGTTTTTAGCAACATATGGATGTGGTTCGTCATCAATACCCAGCCATAACAGCCGGTATCGGTTTCTTTGATAATTCCACCCAGCCGCTCTATAAAATTGTCCCGATCGGTGCTGTCTTTAAATACCGCTTTGCGCTCTATTCCACGGATGATGATATGATGCAGTGCTCCTGGAGCATCTATTCTGGCTTTACGAGGCATAGTGTCCATTTAGCAGATCTAAGAAATCATGTAAATAGGTAAATGGAACGGACGTCCCCATTTTCCCATTTTCACCCAGGCTGGCTTCAATATCTCCTTTTTCAAAATAAATCAGCATGCCATATTCATATGCGGCACTTGGAGATAATGAATCGGAATTTTCGGTTTTCTTAAACCACTCTTCAGCTTCGTCCGCCTCATTTTTCTCTCGATGCAGAATGATTCCTATCTCTCCATAAGCCTTTTTATAGCCTGCCTTGGCAGCCTTATACAAATATTTCAATCCCGCAGCATAATTTTCTTTCTCAAGAGACAATTGCATCCCTCGATTATAGATGGCTTCGAGATCGGTTATTGGCTTCTTTCTATTTCGATTTTTTCTTTTCTTGATCATAATGGATTTTGTTCAAAATATTTCACTGTTTTCTTTCGAATGCGGTCTGCTCAGGGGGTTATCGGGGAATCCAGATAGTGATATCATATCATTTTGATGGTTGACATAGCCCTCAAATATATATTCATTCCAGTAATGCCGGTTTAACCCAAATTTCATAAAAAACTCATAAGCAAGATTTTTATCTTCAATTTTTGTTTTCCAGAGATTTCTTTCAAAAAATCTGTTCCAGCTATTTTCATTTGCGTATACAAATCCTCCATTTCGCATCTCCAAAATAATATATGGAGTTGTAAAAACAACTGAATACCCGTAATTTAATTTGGCGAAGGGCTCTGGCAGTATTCTGGCAAGCCATATTTCGCCCTGGTTGCCCATATAACCACTTGGCACGATAACCTTAATTTGTTTCTGAGTGATTAACTCCTTCATATAGATAAATCCTTCGCAAATGCCCTCGTGTATATAAAACCCCATTCTTGAATTTTGCATAAATTCAAGGACCTTTATCAATCCCTGGTCCACGTTTAATGATTTACATACATCGATGATAATGGTACCAAACGTCTCTTTTTTAATCCCCACAAAAAGATCAAAAAATCCCCAACATGAAAAATAGGATTGGGTAAGAGGACTGGTGGGAGGTCCCGAGGGCATATAAGTATCCTCAGCGTCAGCATAGGCATTGGTTAGTTTTAAAAGTGCGGGTAACTCGGCGATCTGTTCAACTAAAACTGAAATCTTGTTTTGAGCGTAGGCATAAACAGCATGTAGTGGATCTAGCTTGGAAAGCTCTTTTTCGTTTATTACAGATTTTTCTAAATTTTCAGCATGTATTTTGGCATTTTTAAATTCAGAAATATCTATCACCTTGTTGTTTATTGCTTTTCGTAAACCAGAAAGTACTTTCCTTGAAATAGGGCGAGACCCAGAGCTTTTTAGCTTTAATTTTCCCATGAAAAAGAACCTTTTTTCTGCGACATTTTATACTTGAACAATTCAACGCAATGCGGGGAAGCCATGATTTATATCGTTGAATTACCGAAACTGGTGAAAAATTGGAATATCGTAAATCAGAACTTGTGTCAAATCTGGATTAAGCCGGAAAAGCGCACTTTTAGCTGGTTATGGATATCGAACTGCAACCAAAATCCACTGAAGTCATAGATTTTATTGGGAATTAATCACACCAAACTCTACTGCAAAAGCTCTCTCAGGTAGGTCTGGCGTTGGCTGGTATCCTGATTTTTAACCGCCATGGCCAGCGCTTTTCGGCTGCCAACCAAAACAGCGAGTTTTCTGGCTCTTGTTAGTCCCGTGTAAATAAGCATGGGTGGGTTGGGGACGGGCCAAGCCAACTATCAGGAATTTAATAGAAAATTTGAAAAAGGTGGCCTATTTTGGGTCTATATCGCGATTTTCATGCTCAAAAATCGCATTATAGCCGGATTGCGCTTCGCGCAGTTCAAATGCACCTTTACCGGAATGAACGCAGCGGCTTTTTGCCATGGCTCCCATGGCGTTTTTGATATGTTCGACAAACGGTTTGCCGCCAACGGCAATACTTTCCGTCCATCGGCATTCCCGTTGGGCGTCGGTCTCTTTCAAAGCGGCTTGAACCCATTTGCGATGGGCTGAAACGAAAGATTCGTAATCTTCGAATCCAGCCAACTCGCGAAGTCTCTCGTATGCGATGATGATATTTTTTCGCCGTGGCGCATGGATCTCATTGTACCCACCGTGAGGCCATTTCGATGGATGGTCGACCACGCCGGCACGAACCACATTCAAATCGATGTATACCAGACAACGCAATAGATGCTCTCCGGTTTCAATGGCGGTTGCATGGTAGCGGTCTTGCCAAAAAGCGCCTTTGCGCTTTTTTCGCTGGTTGTATTGCTGTGCCGTTCTTCCGGCTATCAGCCCCATCGCGGGGGGAATCGTTCGATGGTCGCTGTCGTCTTTTAAAAGCAAATGGATATGATTTGAAGTCACAACATAATTCAGCACGTGCCAGATTTGATTGAGGATATAATGCCGTTTTGCCCTTGCCACCGAAACATCCTATATCGCAATTTTTGACCCTGAAAATCTCAATATAGGGTGTATTTCGGCCCTTTCTGGAAACAATTTAGCATTAATTTTAAATGGTTGGCGTGGCCCGTCCCCGATTGCGTCCTAGTTTGTGTCTGTCAATTATCAGCGGTTTAAACATCTGTTCCACTCAAAGCACGAAAAAAACCGTAACCGATCAACGGTTTGGATGGGATGTATTCGCTAAAGCGCTTATCTGAAATCGTCTGAAAGAATCAGGTCTTTACAATCCTTAAATAGGATATTAAACTTCTGTGAAACCATGGGTTGAAAATATAACCACTGCAGGTTGATACCATAAAAAATTATGCCGACAATTCTAAGAATTGGTCCTTATCGCTTTTTCTTTTATGCTGGTGACCGGGACGAGCCTCAACATATCCACGTTGAGCGAGACGATAATGTGGCAAAATTTTGGCTCACTCCAATCAGATTGCAAAGCAGCGGCGGATTCACAGGAAGAGAATTAAATCGCATACATCAAATAATAGAAGAACACCATGATCAACTGGTGGAGGGTTGGCATGAATACTTTAGCCGTTGAAATTAGAGTACCCGAAGCTTTAAACGTTTCGCTGACAGATGACACATTAAGTGTCGATCTTAGCGATGGGCGCAGCCTTTCCGTGCCAATTGCCTGGTTTCCAAGACTTTTGCATTCTACCGAACAAGAACGAAACAATTGGCGATTGATTGGCAGAGGACAGGGCATTCATTGGGAAGATATAGATGAAGATATTAGCATAGAAGGACTATTGACAGGCAGGCCTTCAGGCGAATCCCAGGAATCATTAAATAAATGGTTGACTAACCGTTCAAAAAGGGTCTCTTGACGTTAAAATTGGATAAGCTACTCAACCAGTCTGTGCAAAATTAAAATCCTAGCACTCAAAATTACACGACGGGCCTCCCCCATTCGACCAATTGGGCACTAATCGTTGTTGCGACTGAAAAAGCTATACCTTCGATGGGCTCGGCTAAAATATCCTGGACTCCGGCCTTTCGACACGCTCAGACTAAAATGCCCTGGAAATCGACCTTCAACACCGTCAAACAGAAAAGGGCACGGTAATCCGTGCCCTTTTCATATATATATATATTCTCAAGACTTGCGTCTTGTTGTTAACTGGCGTCCCCAAGGGGATTTGAACCCCTGTTGCCGGCGTGAAAGGCAGATAGGAAAAAAGGGGACAGGCACTTTATGTTTGACAAAACCTGTTTTGTGCGACATACAAGAAAAACTTAAACAGACTGAGAGAATCAATCATGCCGAGAACACAAAGATTAATAATAAAGGATGAAACAGCGGTTTACCACGTGATGTCCCGAACAGCTCTGGACGGCTTCCCATTGGACGATGTTGAAAAGGATTTCATGCTGGAGCTGATCAAGCGGTATGCGGCGCTGTATTTAGTTGAAATTTTAGGATATTCTCTTATGGGAAATCACTTCCATATTTTAATAAGGATGTTTCCCGATCATAGATTCACTGACGACGATATAAAACAGCGATATGTGCGCTTTTATATTGATAAGCGTGCTTTCGCAGATGGCCAGATTCCGTCATTGCGAATGAAATTATCCAGCCTTTCTGAATTTATGCGTGAAATAAAGGTCGGCTTTACAAGATACTACAACCGACGCCACAACCGCCGGGGTTATTTTTGGGGAGACCGGTTTAAAAGTGTCATCGTTGAAAAGGGCGAAACCCTCATCAACTGTCTGGCATATATCGATTTGAATCCGGTACGGGCCGCTCTGGTGGATCGTCCGGAAGATTACCGCTGGAATTCATTGGGTTACCATATACAAACCGGTAACAAGGACAATTTCTTATCTTTGGATTTTGGTCTTGAGGAATTCGGAATTAAGGATGCTGAAGAAAGACTGCAAGGTTATCGAAGGTATGTTTATGAAGCCGGTGCGGTAGATCGTTCTGAATCCGGTCGACGCAAGGTTATTAAAGATGCGGTAGCGGAAAAAGAGCGAAAAAAAGCGTTTAAAATCAGCAGAATCGACCGCTTTCGATACCGAACGCGCTATTTTTCGGACTCGGGGATCATTGGTACAAAAGAATTTGTTTCCATGAATTACATGCGATTTAAAGAAAATTTTATGTCGTCCCGGGAAAAGATACCCAAGCCTGTGACCGGTTTGGAAGGGATTTATTCATTGAAGCGGCTGGTGGAGTGATTCGATGATTATATTCATCAATTTGTGATTAGACCTTTGATTGAGATATAATTCTATCGAAATAAAAAGAAGACACGCAGGTTCGGTGGTGAAATTTTATGGGGTTTCGAAGAAAATTTAGCATATTTGTTGTCTTGTTTCTTGTAGCGGGTGTTTTCGCAAACAGCGCATTAGCTGAGGTCTGTTTCTGCGGACAAGCCTGTTTGCATGGTTTTCAACCTAAATCAAAAATAAACATCACCTTTCATATGCGTTGTCCTGGTTCTCTTTGTAAGAGTTGTGATTTGGAAGAGAGCCTAATGCTAAGAGCCATAAACCCGGTAACGCATTCCTTTGAATTGAAAAGCCTTGATGCCGTCTTCATCCCCCCTCCAGTTAACGATTATTCGCTCACAAATGATATCCCTGACGTAGTTCAATTTAACCAAATATTCGTAACAGTCCCCTATTTGCCGCTCTATCTGCAGAATCTCACCTTCCTCTGTTGATTCTCGAAACATACTGTCGTTAAAAACAATTAAAAGTCTGGGCAACCAAGCACCATTAAGAATAACCGAGGTGCCCTTATATACGGCGAGAGCACCATGAAATTCAATAAAAGGTGCTAAATCCTGAATCCATTGGATCCTTATCCAACTGCGTTGCTTGCCACACCAGTGTAGAAAAAGAGATCTATGACGACGACAACGTTACGATTCCACGGTAAACAGAAATGAAAGAAACCGTTTACAGATTGGGCGAGTACAAAATCATCAAATCCGATACAGGGCAATTGATGTGGGAGGCCCATTTCGGGTTCTGTGAATTCCAAACGGGGCGATGTTTTAGAAAAGGGAGCATCTTGTTCATTGGTCCGGCAGAGAATTGCCAAAATGGGTTTTTAAAGGGAGAGTTTCTCGATGATTTAAAAAAGTACCCAAAGTGGAACAAAACGAAATGTTTTGGTAACGGTGTTGACGTTCACCATTGCAAAAACGGCAAGAGCGTAACGAAAGAGGAAATGATGCTGTGGACGCTTGGTCGTAACCTTGGAGAAGGAGTCGAAATTCATAATGATGTTCCAAAGGTTTTTTCAAATAGTGCCCCTGAAGGAAAGGTTTCGGAAAATGTGGCGTACAGACTCCAACGGTATGAGATAATAGTAAGAGAAGGCGGACAAATTATTTCGAGAACATTCTCGGGGTCGAACTCAACAAACTGTGGCAACTGCTTTATCTTAGAAAATATTTTATTCATTGGCCCCCAACAAAACAAGCCATCTAATTTTAACAAAAGGCAATTTCTTGCTAACCTGCGAAAACTGCCCATCTGGGAGCAAACGGCATATTTCTCCAAGAGATTTTCTCTCCATGAATGCGAGCCCGGAAATGAGGTAAAGAAAGAACGGAAAAAGATGCCCTATGAGACCGATGCAACCCAAAAATACGTCGCTGGAAATGAGTGCAAAAACAGCTCGGTAGCCAAGGTTCCTATTGGCGCATATCGAGCCTCATTTTCTACCAAATTATTTGCGATCTTGGGTTCGATTGCCGACTTTACTGAGAGCCGGGATGAGTATGATCGATTATCCCACTTAAGATTTATCAAATCCTGCATTTCGAAAAGCATCGCCATTTTTCGCAAATCCGGTATAAGGATCTTTAAAAAGATAATCCGTTCAGTTGCCGTGATTTTCGTTATGACCGCGTCCCTTTTCATTTTCATGATCGTGCGCTTGAAAAAACAGTATAAAAGGTGGAATGTCAGACAGAAATGAGCATTCTCTTGATTGCCGCGAGGATCATTCAATATAGGCATGACTCATTGACATTGTCAGTGCTTCAGGGTCTATGAGCGGATTTAAAATGATGCAGTCCGAAGGAATGTGATATATGCATGTGATAGTGAAAAACGTTTTCCTGTCGCAGTTCCCCGCTTCCCGAATGGGGTCTGATATGCTTGGCGGTAATGGTCTTTCTCGGATTTACTGTGAAATTAAGGCTGTCCCCGAAGAGAATACAGCGGTTTGTTTATCACCTGCATACTGGATTGGCGGCAATTTCAGTACCCTTTTTGGTTTCTTAATGCCGAAGCTATCGCCATCGTTGCGAGGCTGGGCTCTATTGGCTGGTGTAATCCTGCTGGCGGTATCATCCTTCTTTCTCACACCCCGTGGGAAGCGGAAAAGGCTGCCAAAACTGGTGTGGATCTAATGCTCTCCGGTCATACCCACGGTGGACAGATATGGCCTTTCGACTATCTGGTACGTACCCGGTACCCACTGCTGGAGGGACGTTATGAAATCGATGGCATGACAGATCTGGCATTAGGTAACCTGATAGAAATAAAAAGGGGCTAACCTCTGCAAAGGCTAACCCCTTTTAAGATGGTAGTCCCAGCGGGGTTCGAACCCGCGTTACCGGCGTGAGAGGCCGGCGTCCTAGACCACTAGACGATGGGACCATTGATCGATATATTCGGGCTTTAATACAGTAAATTGGGTGCTGGTGTCAATCGTTAATTGATCGAGGTTTCGATTTGTGAGTCGGGTGTCGTGGATTGTAGGTGGGTTAAGAACATGGGAAAAACAGCGGCGTCAGATCCGCAGCCCCGTTTTTTTCCCCCTGCGGAAACCAATTAACAAATAAATGATAAATCCGATAAACGGCACCGAGGCGATAATCAACCACATCGCCTTTTTCCCCATTGAACCAAAATCTCTCTGGGCCGCGTCCACCACGGCCCAGATGGTTCCCAGAAAAAAAGGCACACATAAGCCCACAAAAATTGCGATCGCTCTTATATCCATTCCATCTCAACTCTTCAGCAAGTCGGCGATTTTTAAAACCGCTTGGACGTAATACTTGCTGTGATTGTATCTGTAAATGACTTTTTCAGCGTTTTTACGGCTGATGCCCGGACGCCAGCCGTGGCTTTTCAGATAATAGGCGACGCTGGCGATGGCGTCGGCATGGGTGTGCAGATCGAGAGAGCCGTCGTTGTTGCCGTCCCTGCCGTATTTCAGGATGTTGCTGGGCATGAATTGCGACAACCCCATGGCGCCGGCAAAAGAACCGGGTACAGCGACCGGATCGAGTCCTTCCTGATGGGTGTACTCTAAAAAGGCCTTGAGTTCGTTGTAAGCCCATTTCGATCTTCTTAGGGCCGACTTTTCGTACTTTTCCTTTGAAATCCGCTTTTCTTTCGGGATTTTATTATAAAATTCGCTGCGCGCATCCGGATCCATCAGGCATGCCAGGGTTGAGAGGGTGTTCAGCGTGGATCGCGTGCCCATGTAAGTTCCCAGTCGGGTCTCCACCAGCAGGATGGCGGTGATGACCCGGCTGCTTACTCCGTAGGTTTCTTCAGCTCTGGCGAGATCTTCCTTGTGTTTTCCCATGTACGCTTTGGCCTGGCTGATCGGCCCTTTCTCGGCGAACTGGTCGTAATTCAATTTGGCTTCGCTGTAGGTGAACAACAAAACGACGCCGCCGGTTTCGAAAAATACCTGGGGATGATCGTAAAGGCGCTGTATTTTCTCAGGATCGAAGCCGTCTTTTATTAATTTTTTCTGTAAAAATTCAAAATGATCGGTGTTTTGGACCGCCGTGGCCTGCGCGGCTGAAATGGCGCCCGGCCAGTGCAGCGCAAAGCAAATGAGCGCAATCAAAATGGCGGCAAAATTTTGTTTAAGTTGCATCTTCATAACCCCGGGAGTGCTGAATTGAAAGACACCTTGATACTGTCGAAATCACGTGCTATTTTAACGCTGATCATATCATACTTGCCGGTAGTTTTCCATCGTGAAAAAAGATCAACGAACGATATTCAATTGTCAGAGCTGCGGGTTTCAGACCGCCAAATGGATGGGCAAATGTCCGGATTGCGGCTCCTGGGATTCTTTTGTCGAGGAGCGGGCGGCCGCCGCTCCGGCAAGGCGCGGTTTGGGAGGTATCAGCGCGCGGCAAACCGGACCGGTGCCCATCGATTCCATCGATCTGGAAAACGAACTTCGTTTGTTTACGGGCATCAACGAATTCGACCGGGTGCTGGGCGGCGGTCTGGTGGCCGGCACCCTGGTTCTGATCGGCGGCGATCCGGGAATCGGGAAATCCACGCTGATGCTGCAAGCTTTAAACGGGTTGGCCGAAAATGGGTGTAAAGTGCTTTATGTGTCCGGCGAGGAATCCATCCGCCAGATACGGCTGCGCAGCAAACGGCTGAATACGGTATCTTCGGATATGCTGGTGGTCTCCGAGGTCGAAATAGATGCCATCCTGGCGATGATTGAAACCACCCGGCCCAAAGCGCTGGTGGTGGATTCGATTCAGACCATGTTCAGCGGTGATCTGACTTCCGCCCCCGGCACCGTCAGCCAGGTGCGGGAATCCACCATGCGCCTGATGCTGACGGCCAAGAAAACGGGCATTCCCATCTTTCTGGTGGGGCACGTCACCAAAGACGGCAGCATTGCCGGCCCCAAACTGCTGGAGCATATGGTGGATACGGTGCTGTATTTTGAAGGGGACCGCAACCACATATTCCGGATTTTGCGAGCGGTCAAAAATCGATTCGGCTCGACCAATGAAATCGGGGTCTTCGAGATGAAAGACAATGGGCTGGAAGAGGTCGCCAACCCATCGGCGGTGTTTCTTTCCGAACGGCCGGCCGGCGCCGCGGGTTCGATTGTGACCGCCAGCATGGAAGGCACCCGGCCGATTCTGGTCGAGCTCCAGGCCCTGGCGAGCGCCACCAACTTCGGAACCCCGCGCCGTACGATCCTGGGGTTGGATCCCAACCGGGTGGCGCTGCTGGCGGCGGTCATGGAAAAAATGTTGGGCATGCACCTGATGGGCTATGACATCTTCATGAATGTCGCCGGCGGTGTCAAGGTCGTCGAACCGGCGGTGGACATGGCCATCGTCGCAGCGGTGGCCTCCAGTTTTCTGGACAAGGCTATCTCCGAGGGCACCGTGGTTCTGGGGGAGATCGGGTTGACCGGTGAAGTGCGCGCCATCGGCCAGGCGGACAGCCGTATTGCCGAAAGCCGCAAAATGGGGTTCACTCGCTGCCTGCTGCCGAAAAGCAATTTGAAGCGTCTTCCCCGGATAGACGGGATTGAAATCGAAGGTGTGAAAACCGTGTCCGAAGTGGTTGAGAAACTGTTTTAAGGCATTTAATATCCGATGCTCCTTCCGGTTGACTTGATCAGGGGGCCGATAGTATATACAACCCGCGTTGATCGAAACCTAAAAAAAAATCATAAATTGAGGCGTCCGCAAAAAGGCACGTTTTCCTGCGCCCGTCATTTCGTATCGGGCTTGAACCGGAAACGACATGAGGAAAGCGGCGCTTTTACGTGGCTGCCATGAGCGGGAGTTGCAAACCGGCCCGATAAATCCCGCATTCTGAAAGGTCGCAATCCGCAAAACGCCGGGCGAATTCCAGGATGCGCAATCCGCCACCCGATATTATGAAACGTTCGACTGCAAAGCACAAGCCGTGGCAGGATCATTATACGCGACAGGCGAAGAAAGAGCGGTTTCCGGCCAGATCCGTCTACAAATTGGAGGAGATCCAGAACAAGCACCAATTGATCGGCAAAGGTGACCGGGTTCTGGATCTGGGGTGTTCGCCGGGGTCCTGGCTGCTTTACGCGGCTGAGTTGACGGGACCCGATGGCCGGGTTGTGGGCATCGACCTCAAACCGGTCACCATTAAACTGCCGCCACAGGTTCAAACCGTCACCGGCGACGTTTTTGATCTGGATGTCACCGAACTCGGCCATGATTTCAACGTGGTGTTAAGTGACATGGCGCCGGCGACCACCGGCCATAAAGCCGTGGATGCGGCGCGTTCCTACAGCTTGTGCGAAACCGCCCTGCATATTGCGCTCAAAACGCTGGTGCCGGACGGGGCCTTCGTTTGCAAAATTTTTCAGGGGCCTGATTTTTCATCTTTCGTGGATACGGTCCGGAAGGGATTCAACCAGCAGAAAATATTCAAGCCCCGAAGCAGCCGCAAGACCAGCAAGGAGATCTACATTATCGGTGCCGGAAAAAAGGCGGTCGATTTCGATGCTCAATAAAAGTCGGGATTTCAAGTCGAACTCGAACCCGGACGAGTTCAGAACCGAACATTCAAAGCCCCCAATTGTTGCAGCGATAGGATATACAATGTTTATTTTTCAAGAACATGACGGTGTTCATATTATTATGATAAAACATCGCGGGCCATAAGGTCGGGAGGTACACATGTCAGGACATAGCAAATGGTCGAGCATCAAGCATAAAAAAGCCGCCACGGATTCCAAAAGAGGTAAAATTTTCACCAAAATCATCAAGGAAATTACCGTGGCCGCCCGGATGGGCGGCGGAGATATTGATGCCAATCCCAGGTTGAGGGTGGCGGTCAACGCTGCCAAAAATGAAAACATGCCCAAGGACAACATTGAGCGGGCAATCAAAAAAGGCACCGGTGAGCTCGAGGGCGTCAACTATGAAGAAAGTTTTTATGAAGGATACGGACCCGGGGGCGCTGCCGTGCTGATCGAGTCCTTGACTGACAACAAGAACCGGACCGTGGCCGATATCCGCAGCATTTTCGGCAAGAACGGCGGCAACCTCGGGGAAAACGGCTGTGTGGCCTGGATGTTTGACAAAAAGGGTTACATCGCCGTGGAGAGCGACTCGGTGGACGAAGATAAACTGATGGAGACAGCCCTGGAAGCCGGGGCGGAAGACATCCGGCAGGACAATGGCAATTTCGAGGTCATCACCGAGCCGGGAGACTTCGAGGAGGTCAAAGAGGCCATCGAAAAGGCTTCGATTCCCCATATCGCGGCCGAAGTCACCATGCTGCCGCAAACCACCACCAATCTTGCCGGCAAGGAAGCCGAGCAGATGGTCCGGCTGATGGAAATGCTGGAAGACTGCGATGATGTGCAGAAGGTGTACACGAATGCCGACATCCCGGAAGAAATCGTCAACAGTATGTAAGCGATCGTTTTGATCGTTTAGTTGGTTTTGAAGGTTTTGAAGGTAAGGTTAAAGCTGAAAGTCGAGGCTGTAAATAAAGGAATTAAATATTGAGGGATTCAGGGATTTGGGAATTAAAAAAACAGATTATGAATTAGGATCGATATAATTCCTTCTATCCGCAATCCCTGAATTCCTCAATATCACCCAATGTTCCGTTTGCCCCACGCCTACCGCATCAGTCCTTCTCTAATTGTCCCTTCAGCGTTGCACGCTTTGTGAGCTCTCATTGCGATTCATCCAATTGCACGACGTCGGCCCCGGGGGGGATGTCAAAGCTGAAAAGGGAGTCATCCAGTTTCACATTGAATTCATGATTGGTGAATTCGATGCGGTTTTCATCGCCGTAGGAGTTGTAGGTAACTATCCGGACGACGGTAAACGATAGCTTGGTGACGGCCAACTGAATATCGGCTACATCCAATGTTTTTTCCAGAGGCTGAAGGCGGAGTTCATAGAAGTAACCATCTTTTGAATTTTGCAGGGTAATTTTAAATTTGCGGCGAACCAGCCGGATATCCGATAAAAAGCTGGCTCCCTTGCCGTCACTGAAAAAGGCGGGGGCACTGCCGGTCATCACCTGATTGTCGGCCGGGTGGTAAATCCAGAGTTTGCGGCCGTCGGTGATGATGACCTGTTTTTCAGGCTTTTCATATTCCCATCTCATCTTTCCGGGATAGCGGACAAAAACTTTACCGGAAGCATAATCGACGATATCCATCGCCTTGATAGTTGATTCCTGAATGAAATCCGCTTGAAAGCTTTTACCGGTGTAATGGTTTTCCAGACGATCCAGGATTTGTTCCAGCGTCAGGTCTTTATCGGCGGCATGGGATGAATTGAAGGCCGCCAGCGTGATCAAGGTCAAAACTGCCAGCAATATTCGACCCACAGGCTTTTTCTTGATTGTCAAATCAGGGTTTCCTCCGGTTCCTGTCCAAGGATTTTTATCTGAATCTCGCTCGAGCTTTAGCTGCGGGCTAAAAAGCAGCGAGTCAGATTGAATAAGAAACATACGGGTCTGAAGGTTTCATCTCGTCAGGATAGACGTCTCATGATTTCCCCCACATCGTCTTCCGGATCAAGTGTCATGCTGTTTTCAACGTCATGCAGCGGCTCGAAATACTGCGTTTTACCATACAGCGCCCGGCTGATTCGGTCGATGAGCCGCATTTTTATCCGGGCATCGGAAGGGTCGATCATCACCACGCGTTTGCCCTGGGCCCGCAGGGTCTCCACATTATGTTTGCGGAGCTGGGCCTCCATCTGCTTCGCTTTTTCCAGGCTGATAAAATAAAATTTTTTCTTGGCCACCAGCGCCTGGTAGATGTCATTGACCGGACCGATTTCAGCCAGAAAAGCCAGTGAAAATTCAAGACAGTCAAAAAGATCATTGTCTTCAGGCTCGAACTTTTCAAACAACCGGCTTAAAAATCCAATCTTTTCATCTGAGGATGAAAATCTGGAATTCCTTATCTTGACCTTGATCCGGTTGCCGATGGTCTCATCGTCGTAGCGTTTCAGGGCCTGGATCAGTTCGGGATTCAGGTGTCTGGAAATATTCAGGCGTTCAATGAACCGACCGGCAAGATCCTGCGAGACGGTCAGCGTCAAGGATCCCCTGTCGCCTGGAAACCGGACGGTTAGCGGAAACGGTTTGCCCACCAGGCCGGCGGCCACCGGCTTTTCATCTTCCGCCTGAAATTTCAGATGTTCCAGCAAGGGTTCCAACTCCACCTGCATGGACTCGTCCGGGAAGAGGAGCAACTCCAGCACGGAGTCCCTTTCGCAGTTCGTATCGTCTTCCAGGATCCGTTGAAGCTGCCCGGGACTGGGATCCGAAAAGGTGGAATCGATAAAATGGACCACACCGGTGCTCAGATCGATGCCGCCTTCAAGGATATTTTTTAACGCTTCGGCGAGTGCGCTGTGTTTGTCGGTTGATGTCATGGATCCACCTAAGTTGAACGGTTCATGGTCCATCGTTCTGGGTTGGAAATACATAAACCAGCAAATATTAATGACTTGGGGTTACAAGGTATCCTCATTACCTTTCACCCGCTGATTGAAGCGGCAAACAGCCTGATCTTTACCAATATGGGAAACAATTTCATATAGATGTAACCTTTGAACGCTGAACCCCGAACCTCGAACCGATCAGCTTAAGTTCTATATATACCGTGCCATTTTCATCATCATTTCATGTTTTTGAAGCGCGCCCGGCAGGCTTTCTTTCATCTGCCCGTTGTCAAAAATGAAGAGAAAAGGAACACTCATGATGCTGTATTTCGATGCCAGCATGGGGTTGGCATCCACATTGACTTTACCGACGCGGACCTTGCCCTTCGATTCAGCCGCGAATTGATCGACGATCGGAGCGACACTGCCGCAGGTAGGACACCACGGCGCCCAGGCAAACAGGAGCACCGGCAGGGGAGACTTCAATACCTGGCTGTCGAAATTGGCGTCGGTCACCATGACCGGCTGGGGAGCGAACAACTCCTCGGTTTTCAATGCCGCACCGCATTTGCCGCATTTGGGACCGGCTTCCAGTTTGTCCACAGGGACCCTGTTTTTGGCCCCGCATTCAGTGCAGCGGATTTTAAAACTATCTCCCGGCCCCGGCTTTCCCTCCGGTTTCGGAAGTTGGGTATGGCATTTGCCGCACTTGGCCTCGCTGCCGATTCGATCAGCCGGGATCCGGTTGGCCGCGCCGCAGGACGGGCAACGAATGATCACTTTGCTGATGTCGTTCATAGTTCTCCTTCTTGATTTTTGCTAATATAATAATGCCTGAAATGTGTATGTAAAGGAGTACCAAGCTCAAAGCTCAAGGCTCAAGGCTCAAAGCTGAAAGTTCAAAGCCTAAGGTCAAATGGATTAGAGCGGATTGATACAGGGGCTGGCGGTTGAGGAAATCCGGATTAATGGATTCAGGAACTGAGGTTTTCAGGAAAGTGGGAAGATAGATAACTTCGGCCATTGACCTCTTGAGCAGAAATGATTTCCGCATTTCGCATTCGCCCTTCTAAATTCCTTACTCCATGACCCCGTACGCTTTTAGCTTCTTATGCAGCGTCTTGCGGGTAATGCCCAGACGGCGGGCGGCTTCGCTCTTGTTCCCTCCGACCGTTTGCAGGGTATTCAAAATGGTGGCTTTCTCCACCTCTTCCAGGGGTTGAGTTCCGTAGATGTCGATTTCCGCCGGATCCGGCGAGTTTTTCTCATCCGGTGGGCCGCTGCCGGGAATCGTAGAAAAATCTTTTCGGGAAAGGTATTCGGAGCGGGACAGAACGACGGTTCTTTCGACGGCATTCATGAGTTCCCTGACATTTCCCGGCCAGTCATACCGAATCAGGCAGTCCAGGGCGCGGGGGGTAAAGCCTTTTATTTCTTTATGGTTTTTGGCCGCGAACATTTCCAGAAAATGCTGGGCAAGCAGGGGGATGTCTTCCGGCCGTTGACGCAACGGCGGAATTTCCAGATTGACCACATTGAGTCGGTAATACAGGTCCTCGCGAAATTCGCCGCGTTCAATCAGTTCGGCCAAATTTTTGTTGGTGGCGGCAATGAGCCGCACATCGACCTGAAGCGTGTCTTCACCGCCGACGCGGGTAATTTCCCTTTCCTGCAGGACGCGCAACAACTTAACCTGCATGGTCAGCGGCATTTCACTGACCTCATCCAGAAAAAGACTGCCGCCGTGGGCCTGATAGAAACGGCCCTCCTTCCTGCGGTCGGCACCGGTAAAGGAGCCTTTTTCATGGCCGAAAAGCTCGGATTCCATCAACGTTTCGGTGATGGCCGCACAATTGAGTTTGACAAAGGCACCGTTTTTTCGGGAGCTGTTGAAGTGGATGGCGCCGGCGATCATTTCCTTGCCGGTGCCCGATTCTCCTGAAATCAGGACGGTGGCCTCCGACGGTGCCACCTGGGCGACGGTCTCCAGCAGATTTATCATGGCCGGACTGCGGCCAATGAGATTCCGCCGGTCGAAATGTTTGCCCAGGCTTTCTTTCAGCAGGCGGTTTTCCTCCTTGAGCCGGGTATGTTCCATGGCCCTTTCAAGGGTTATTTTCAGTTTGTCAAAATCGAGGGGTTTGGTGAGATAATCGTGTGCCCCCTGTTTCAAGGCCTTGACGGCGGTTTCCACAGAGGAGTAGGCTGTCATGATGACCACCGGGATGGCCGGGTTGTAGGATTTGATCTGCTCAAGGGCCTCCAGTCCGGATACCCGGACCATGCGAACGTCCATCAGCACCAGGTCGTAGGATTTCTCCTTGACGAGATTGATTGCCACCGCGCCGTCGTCAGCTTCGGAGACCTGGTATCCCCATCCGCCGATGAGGGTTCTCAGCATGATGCGATGCGCATGGTCATCGTCGACAATCAGAATTTTGCTTTTATCCGACATAGGTTTGACCATTCATTGACGATCTCGAAAGAAGTCAAAAAGGTGATCTTTTTACGGGGGTGTTTGGTTTTTGGAGTTTAGTGTTTAGCGAGCTGACAGCCCGGTATGATGGCGAAGATTTTATTCTTAACACCACACACAAAATACTAAACACGCGATGTATTCGACTTTGCGCGAAATCACCTTTCGTTGATTTGTTTACATTTTCTCCTGAATCGGCAGTTCCAGTATAAAGGTGGTGCCTGCACCCACTTCGCTTTCAACTTCGATGGTGCCGCCCATGGCCTCCATAATATTGTGGGCGATGGCCAGACCCAGCCCGGTTCCACTGGACCGCGTGGTGAAGTAGGGATCGAAAATTCGGGATAAATGCTCTGCAGGAATTCCGCAGCCGTTGTCGATAACCTGGAATCCCAGCCGTTTACCATCGCCGTCGGCGGAAAGTTCAACCTTAAGCTCCCCTCCCGGTTCCATCGCCTCAATGGCATTCAGATACAGATTCAACAACACCTGACTGATGCGATCGGGATCGACCATCGCCAGGTCGATCCCGGTAAAAATCTGGGTTTTAATGGTTATCTGCTTTTCCCGAGCCCGTTGTTCGACCAATCTGACCGAGCTTTCCACCAGATCCGGCAGGGAGGTCCGTCTGGGGGAGATGGACGCCGGCTTTGCAAACTCCAGCAGTTGGCCCACCACCCGGTTCAAGCGGTCGACTTCGGCAATCATGATATTCGCCGTTTCCTGATCCTGGGGGGCATCCGGATATCTTTCTTTGAAATAGGTGGCAAACCCTTTGATGGAGCTCAAGGGGTTTCGGATTTCATGGGCTACTCCAGCGGCCAGCCTGCCCACGGATGCCAACCGCTGGCTTCGGGCAATTTCTCTGCGCAGGGAACGCACCTCGGTCAGATCCTTTAATAGAATAATGTACCCCAGAAACAGGCCGTTTTCATCCTGCAGGATGCCGGCCCCGACCTCGAGCGGAACGACACTGCCGTCCCGAACCGTACAGTCGATCTCTTCCTCAACGATCTTTGTGTTGCAACGCTGCACGATTTCCCGCAACCGGTCCGGCAGGACCCCCTCGGCGGGTTTGCCGACCACATTTTCGAATGAAACCTGCAGCGCACCTTCTGCCGCCCGGTTAAATGACACGATCCGGTTCCGATCGTCAAGGGCGATTAAACCGATGGGCATATTGTCGACGACGTTGTCGGAAAATACCTTGATACGCTTCAGGGAGGCTTCGGTGACCCGGTTGCTTTGAACCAGAAAAATGAGCATGATGCCGGCAAATCCCACCAGCAGCAAAACGATCCCCATAATGACGGCATGCCGGATATCGGATTTCTGGCCTTCGATAATCGGCGTCATGTCCAGGCCCACGAATATAACCCGGGACGGATCGTTTAAGGAATCCGGTTGCAACCTGCGCTGAAGCTGCTGCTGGGGCATCCCCCGCATCATCATCGAAGCACTCATCCTTCCCATGTGCAGCCGGTTGGGGGTGAATTTGCGAAATATCTCAAATACCGGAACGCCGTCAGACGCGGTCGTCTGCCGCCAGTGAAGTTGGTCGGACTGTATGATCTCCGCCAGGTCCACATGGCTCCCAATTCGGCTGCCGACTTTCTCAAGATCGTTGTCGGCCAGGATCTTGCCTTTGTCGTCGGTGACGAAAAGATAAAGGATATCCGGCTGACGGGCCATCTCCCTTAACAAATGCTCAAGCTGAAATCCGCCCCGATGCATTCCCATTCCCATCATCCCCGTGCGGGTTCCCGCTTCAAAGGAGCGGATGAGGGCGGCCCCCTTTTCCAACAATAGCTGCGTGCTTTTGTTTCGCTGGCCATTGATAGTCTCGACGGTCATAAACGTGAATATCGGCAGCAATACAGCGACGGCTCCGATCAATACCCAAGGTGGTAGACCGGTCAAGGTTTTTTTATTTGTCAGCCTTGGCAACATATAGAAACAGGATTGAAGCAAGAAGAATGCCAGAAAAATTGCGCCGGCCGTTCATGTTTCAGCCGGCTTTTGAATCGAAAAAAGCCACAATATCCGGCTCAGCGCATTCAGACGTGACGGTCGGTGAAGAAAAGCCGATGGCCAGATGGATACTTTTTACCCAAACTGACAAGTTATCCGGGTAATTAGTATCCATTTCCGATTATGCCACTTATCACGATTTTGTCAATGATCGGGTGCAAAAATAGATTTGCAATTTCAAGCGCCACGTTTTATCATAGCTCGTTAGAAGCGGTTCAAAACCCCATCTATGGCCCGATGGCTGGGTTGCAAACCACTCAAAATAATCACAACCCCCTATGGTTGCTGCGTTTTTTAGTCGGCTTGCGCCTTGCCCTCGGATCTGATCTGAGGTTGTGAAAAACTTCCCAGCAAAATTCTGAGGGTAATCGAAAATGTATTCATCCGATATCAGACTGTGCGCCCGGAAAATTGTCAAGGAATCTTTGGATCAGATATTGGCCAATATTTACCAGATCCCCACCTTCGAGGAAATGATAAGTTTTCTTGAAAAAAATTTCGATCATGCCTTTGACGAGTATTTAGTTGCCCAGAAAATTAAACGGTTGCACCCGGAATGGAGCAAAGAGCACGTTTCGGAAGAACTGGACAAGCAGAAAAGGCATTATGAAAATGAGCTGCGTGTCAATTTGAGAATAGCGGCGCTGAGCACCATCGAGGAGATCGAAAATCTTATCATCAGTTTAAACAATGCCATCCGGGAATGGAAAGTCATGCACCTTTAAACAGGTTGAATTACACTGCCGGCGTTTCGGCGCTCTTTTAAAAATTACTCTCTAAATATTTCCGAATCCTTCCTTTCTCCAGCTCGACAAAAACCCGATAACCACCTTGTAGTCTGTCGATAAAGGCCCCAGATTCTCAAGTTGGTGACCATACCAGCCGATAAATCATTTAGCTTCCACTGTCATGCGGGGCCGGAGCGACTGCCATTAAATAATCTTTAGAAATCGATTTGTTGGAGGGATCTGATGAAGATAATCAAACTATTCGGACTCTGTGCACTGCTTCTGATAGCGGCCTTTTTTGCCAACTTTTTCGGATTTGTATCCCTGCCATGGCTGGATATCAATCAGGTTCCAACCTACAGCGAAGATGCGAGACGAACGAATGATGCCGTTCAGAATGTTTTCAAATAATTAGCGGCAATCGCCTTCCGGAATATCTATTTCAACGCCGACATCCCTTACTTGCCTTCCCCAGTTTGGTAATCGATTCGGTGTCTACTCAAACCATTTTATCCAGCTTTCACTTTCCGCAGCAATCTGATATAAACACGCGATTTCCGCAGGGCAGCGGATTTTTTTTGAATTTTTCATAATAGGTTTGCCAATTATGCCGCTTCAGCAGAATAGTTACGACCCGCATGAATCCCGTTCACGGCTAATGTGGAAAATCGTGGTCGTCGTTTGCTCGCGGCTGGTATTAAGCACGGCCCGTCGCTTCGCATATCCGTTTGCGCCGGTTTTAAGCCGTGGCCTAAGGGTGCCCCTGACGTCTATCACGTCGTTGATCGCCATTAATTGGGCCACTTCTCTATTGGGTATTTTCTTCGGACCGCTGGCAGATCGCATAGGTTACCGGAGAATGATGGTGCTGGGGTTGGCGGTGCTGGCTGTGGGCATGCTAATGGGCGGTTTTTGGCCGGTTTACGCCGCCATTCTGATGGCGCTTTTTTTATCCGGTCTGGGTAAAATCATTTTTGACCCGGCGGTTCAGGCCTACGTGAGTGAACGGGTGGCCTATCGCCGCAGGGCGACGGCCATCGGATTGCTTGAAATCAGCTGGGCCGGCAGCACACTGGTGGGAATCCCGTTGATCGCCCTGCTGATCGACCATCTGGGCTGGCGATCCCCTTTTTTCGCCATGGGGGTGTCAGGGTTGCTGGCGATCATCGCCGTGTTCTTTTTGTTCCCGGCGGACGACACCTCTTCCGCAAAGCCCCGGCAGGCTGTGCCCTTTAGCAGAGTGCTGCCGATTCTCGTCCGGGACCGGGCTTCGCGGGGTATGTTGATCTATGTGTTTTTTTTCAGTGCGGCCATCGATAATCTTTTTGTGGTTTACGGCGCCTGGCTGGAAAAATCGTTCAGCGTGGGTGTTGTCGCGCTGGGGATGACCACCGGGGTCATCGGTGCGGCGGAACTGGTCGGGGAGGTTATGGTGGCGACCATTTCAGATCGTTTGGGCTTGAAACGGGTCGTGCTCATCGGAGTGACGGCCTGCATCGTTACTTACAGTTTGCTGCCTTTTGCCGCCACGGCCTTGTGGACGGCGTTGACCGGTCTGTTCATTCATTTCTTATTTTTTGAATTTACCATCATTTCAAGTCTGGCCCTGTGTACCGAACTGCAGCCTCAAATGCGGGCCAGCGTTCTGGCCACTTTTTTTGCCGCTGCCGGTCTCGGAAGGATCCTGGGGGCCCTTATGGGCGGACCAATCTGGCTGGCCGGAGGGATTCTCGTCACGGGTCCGGTTTCGGCAGGCCTGACAGCCCTGGCATTGGCATCGCTGTGTTGGGGGTTGCGGGGGTGGCGTAAGTGATGGAAGATGGTGTAAAGGTGGCAGGAGCTCAAAGCTCAAGGCTGAAAGATGAAAGCGGGAAGAGGGACGAGGGCAGATGGCGCCCGGAACCTCCGGTAAAAAGGCAGCCAGTCTGATCGGAATAGAAACTAATCATGAGCTTGAAGACAGCCTGGTCAATCTTGTGGGAGCGGCTTCCAGACGCGATGGTGTGACGGGGCTGTGTTTTAATTATCTTCGCGGCTGGAAACCGCTCCCACACGGCGGAAAATTATTCCAAGTCAACGACATTCACCGTAGATTCCATGTTTCATGTGAGCCAGTTAGACTTGACCCTTTTAAATGTGCGAATATACCCATCAGCGTGCGCATGTTTTCTCTAATCGCTATTTAGAGCTTGCCTTCTCCAAAAAGCCGACCAGGGCGTGCTCGAAAAGTCTGACCCCCACGTCCAGCGCTTTTTCATCCATATTAAAACGGGAAGAATGCAGGGGGAACCGGTATCCCTCAGCCGGATCATGACAGCCGATTCCGAACATGGCCCCCGGCCATTTTTGGCAAAAATAGGAAAAATCCTCGGCGCCCATGCGGGGCCTGGCAAGGTGGATGCCTTCAGGACCGAGAATGTCCTGGATGCATGATTTAATGAAGTCCACCAGTCTATCGTCATTGACCTGGGGCGGATACCCCTCGGTATTCTCGAAAACCGTCTTAACGCCGAATGATTGATCCAGCCCACGGACCATTTCCTCGATTCGACGGATGGCCAGATCGCGCACGTCCGGCGAAAGGGTGCGCAGGGTTCCCGTCAGATGGGCATCTTCCGGAATGATATTTTCCTTGGTGCCGGCATGAAATTCACCGATGGTCAGAACCGCACTTTCCAAGGGAGGCAGGTTGCGGCTGGCGAAAACCTGAAGCTGAGTCACCAGATAGGCACCGGCCACAATCGGATCGATACACAGATGGGGCGCGGCGCCGTGACCGCCTTTACCCGTTATGCGGATTTCCAGGGTGTTGGTCGCGGCATGGGCGGTCCCGTAGATGACTTCGATTTGTCCCACCGGCAGTTCGGGGTTCATGTGGCCGGCAAATACGGCCTGTACCGGTTCGCCGTCGAAAAGACCCGTTTCCAGCATGGCTTTCGCACCGGCGCCGCCC
The DNA here is from genome assembly GCA_963774425.1 of uncultured delta proteobacterium. Classification (GTDB taxonomy): domain Bacteria; phylum Desulfobacterota; class Desulfobacteria; order Desulfobacterales; family JAFDCJ01; genus JAFDCJ01. The sequence continues at coordinate 49,316 of CAVZEZ010000006.1, forward strand.
TCCTCGGCCGGCTGAAAGAAGAAGAGAATTTCCCCGGCGCCGTTTTGTTTCCAGTTCTTTTCGTGCAGCAGTCGAATGATTCCCAGAGCGATGGTTACATGACCGTCATGTCCGCAGGCATGCATCATTCCCGGATGCTGGGACTTATAGGAAATATCATTGGCTTCCTTTATCGGAAGGGCATCCATATCCGCCCGGAAGGCAACCACCGGTCCTGGTTTCGCTGAGCTGACCCGGGCGACGACGCCGGTCTTGCCCACTTCCTTTTGATAGGGAACCGCCAGATTATCCAGCACCCCGCAGATCTTGGCGACGGTCTTTTCTTCCCGATAGCCGGGTTCGGGGATCTGGTGCAGTTCGCGGCGTAAATCGACCAGCCAGTCATGAAAGGACAACAATTCCAAATTCGACATGCGTTTGCTCCTTTTTCAAAAAAAATAGATTCTTGGGTTTAGTCCACTGACAATTGGAATGTTGGAATATTGGGATGATGGATGTGGAGTGAAGCTTCAACGCTTCTACGGGTCGATATGCGGAAAATGCCTTTTCCCGCTTTTAAATTAATGAGCTTAATTCCGATTGAACCAACCACTATTCCACCATTGCATTATTCCGGATTAGATTCGATTTCTAAGACAGGGCAAATAATCTTGCCACAAAAAGCAAAGCTTCCAACCCTGCCGCCGGCCGTTGGACCGGTTACCGCAACCTATAATGATACGCACCTGTCTATCACCGGCGCGGTCGGGTTGGGGTTTACCGGGGTTTATTCTCCCGCCCTGAGCGCCCTTCCATATTTTTTATCCGGGAGATAGCGTCCTTTGTCTACCACCACTTCCCCGTTGACGAATACCATTTCGATGCCGGTCGGGCGGCGGGCGGTCTCCTTGATGCTGGTATTGTCCGCTATGGTAGCGGGATCGAAAAGAACGAGATCGGCAAAATATCCGGCCCGGACTTCACCCCGGTTTGCAATTCCCATCCAGCGCGCGGTCTTGCCGCTCATCCTGCTGATGGCATCACTGAGACTCATGATCTTTTTTTCCCTGACATACCTGCCGAGGATCCGGGGAAACGCGCCGTATGAAGCCGGATTGGGAATTCCCCCCGATCGCAGAATCGTGTCGGTCTCGAACAGGCTGAGTTCGTTGGCCATCAATGATTCGATGAGCTGCTCGTTGTCTGCTTCGCCGCTGTACCCATAGGTGAGCTGCAGAGCCGTATTGCCGCTTTCCTTGATTATTTTCAGCATGGCATCTACGGGATCGATACCTTCCAGTTCTGAAATTTCGACCAGGTTCAAGCCCTGATACTTTTCGCCGGCGGGGTAGCCCGCATCCATGATCTGGATGTCGGACATGTCGAATCCCACCAAATGCTTTGCCAGCCGCAGCTCGAACTTGAGTTTTTTGATAGCAATCGGATTTTCTAGGTTTGACGCCAGATCCTTGACAAACCAGGGCGGCAGGAAAACGGCCAGATAGCTGTTTCCGCAAAAGTGGGGATAGATGTCCCACATCACCTCCAGCCCTTCGGCTCTGGCCGCTTCAACCATTTCCACCGCCCTGCGGGCGGTGGGCCAGCTTTTGCGGCCGGCGAAGATAAAGTGAGATATCTGCAGCCGGACGCCGGTCTCGAGCGCAATCGAGAGCATTTCGTCCAGAGCCTTCAGATTGTGCGGTTTGCCCACCAACGGAACAATGGGATATGAACCGGAATATTTCGACAGTGCTCTCAAATGGACAGTCAACATTCGGCCGTGGTCGGATACCGCCCGGGCGAGGGCCAGCAGATCGTCCCGGGTGCTGAACAGACCGGGAGGATACATCAGACCCAGGGAAAGTCCGAAGGCGCCGCTTTCGAAGGCTTCGGCAATGGAAGCGATCATTGCGGCCATTTCCCAATGGTCAGGGAGTCGCGCACCATCCGCAACGGCATTCAAATGCACGGTGCCGTGTCCGACCAATTGGGCGTTGTTGAACAGGAGCCCATCGGACGAATCGAGAAATGCCAAAAAATCTCCCATGCTTTGCCAACTGTATGGCAGCGGTTTTTCCACCAGAATCGATGCGAAATCGTCAATCAGCTTTTGGCCGCTCTCGCTGATCGGAGCCGGAGAAAAACCGCAGTTTCCGGAAACGACCGTCGTCACACCCTGTTCGAGCAGGGGAAAGAGAATTTGCTGATGATCGGGCAGCGGCAGGACCCAGTCGAAATGGCTGTGGCAGTCGATAAAGCCGGGTGCCACTGCCAAATCCGCGGCATCGATGATCTCGTCGGCCTCTTTCACGGGAAGATTTTCAACCGGCGGTACCACCGCTGCGATCTTATCGCCGACCACATGGACGGAGCCCCTGAACCCTTCGCGGCCCGTACCATCGATGATCATTGCGTTACGAATCCACGTATTCGTCATGCACCCGATCTCCTATTTCTTTTGGGGCCCGTCAGGAATCTGAAAGGTGCCATCCAGACGATCCAACATATCGTCACAGCGGCGTTGAAGATTATCGAGTGCAGCGTCAAATTGCTGCGCGGTTTTCCTGCCCGATTTATACTCCGTTTCGATGGCGCAGTGTTCATTTTCATACCAGCGGTCCGGATCGAAGTTATAGGTCACAATTAAATCTCCGGTTTACTAAGATTTTGTCGGACTATCTTTTCACCAATTTAAAAAAGCAACTTCCTATCTTTCAGACCTTAAACGCCGCCCGCGATGCGGATCTTGACTTACTCACGAGTGTTTAAAAAAAATGTTGGGATGCCCGATACCTGTCACTCGTCATTCCGGCATGTTTTTAGCCGGGCACGACGTGAAAGCGTTAGCGCTATCCAGCCTTACGGAGAGTTCCCCGAATTCGGCTGAAGGGTTTCCGGAATGACAGTGGGTGGATTTAGCCCTAAATTATTATTCTTAAAGTCTACAGGTTCTGCTGATGGCGTCAATGTCGCGCATTTTGCAAAGCAATGTATTACGAAATTCGGAGAGTGTCAATTCTGTCCGGTTTGTCTTCAAGCAAACCAATTCATTCGGCTCGTTGCTGTCACAAATCAAGGGGGCTTTTGGCCTCCTTGAGGGTGACACTTTTTACGGTATGAGTGTAAATCATGGTGGTTCGGAGGTCGCTGTGCCCGAGAAGCTCCTGAATCGTCCGGATATCGTAATTTGCCTGGAGCAGGTGGCTGGCAAAGCTGTGCCGAAACGTGTGGGGTGAGACGCGCTTGGCGATTCTTGCCGTCCTTACCGCCTGCCGCATGGCCTTTTGTACATGCGTTTCGTGGAGGTGATACCGTCTGTGTTCGCCGGTCTTCTCCACATAGGTCAGTTGTATGGCCGGGAAAAAGCATTGCCAGACAAGCGCTTTTGGACCATTTTTGTATTTCCGCTCCAGTTCATCCGGCAGATACACACCGTCATAGTTCCTGGCCAGGTCTCGCTGGTGCTGGTCTTTCATCGATTCCAGGTGCGCCCGCAGTTCCGGGACAATCGTTTGAGGCAGTGGAACGGTGCGATCTTTTTTCCCTTTGCTGTCATGGATGGTCAAGACGCCGGCGTCGAAATTCAAACACTGCACCCGAAGATTCAAGCATTCAAAGAGACGAAGCCCGCATCCGTATAAAAGTTTCACCGCCAGATCATAAGGAGACGAAAGCTGCGTCAGGATCGCATTGATTTCTTCACGGGACAAGACTACCGGAATATAGGGTTTTCGCTTGCCCTGACAACGCCATCGACTTTTCCGAATTCCTTGCCCAAAACATGGCGGAAAAAAAACAGCAGTGCATTGAACGCCTGATTCTGGGTGGAGGCAGCCACCTTGCGTTTCACCGCCAAAAACGTCAGGTACGCCTTAACATCATCAGTCGAAATCGACACCGGATCTTTGCTTTTTGTAAAGGTCTGAAATTTCTGCACCCACCCTCTGTATGTCTTCAGTGTCTTTGGGGAATAATGGCGGACCTGAATTGCGTTGACCAACTGGGTGTACTCGGCAAACCATGAGGCACCCGTTCCGCTTTTTGCCTGGTGCGCCGGGTAAGAAACGCGGCGAGGCGCCTCGGACTTTTTCTTTGTTTTTTCGCCCGGTTGGCTTGAGGCGGGCTCCCTGTACGCTATTCCGCTTTCGGCAATACGAGGCGCCTCTCCGGTGCCGGTTTCTTTTGCCGGGAACTTTCTGAAACGGACGTCGCGCCTGGAAAAGATGCGCTTTGAGAGAAGAAATTTTGGCTTGGAGCTTTCTTCCCATGGAATTGTCTTGTCTCCTTAAAAGCGACGCGTCCATTGCCGATAGACTTTGTATCCGCCGAAGGCTTTGACGGGAGATGTTTTTCCTGGATAAGACCGTAATATACCGCAACCGCGTCCGAAGCCTGCTGCTTCTGGGTCTTTGTCTGCTTTTTTTCGTGCAGTTTCCGTAAAAAGGGGGCCAGGCTTTCTTTCTTTGCATAAGGAAATTGGTATTTGTGGCAAAAATCCAGATAATACCGCAACCACTTTGTGTAAAATCCATGCGATTTTTTTGGAATCGCCTTCTCCGTTAACCGATCCTCGAATTTTATTTTTAATGCCACCGGGATAGCAATCATTTCGACTTCTCCATCCTAATATCACTAATTTTTGCATGATATCCGGAAAGCTCGCTAAGACATGAAAAAATGTTTGTCAAGCTTTTTTTTGTGATATATAAAGAAAAACATGGTCTTGCAGGGCAAAATGGCATTTTCTGAACAGATGACTAAAAGCCTATTATACCTGAATAGCCCTGAGTCTTTTATTGGCTATGAAATTATACAGAAACTATAGAATAACTTGTTATGTGAGAAGGAGAGTTTAGTGACCTACAAGAAGGCGAGTGTTTTACTGGGGTTTCTGTATATGATTTTTTCTAGTCGTAGATATGCAGAGATGGCCTTAGATCATAATTTATGGATAAATCTTCAGAGTGATGAGATATACATCCGCCTTCGCAGCAAATCGCGGGTGGCTCGCCACTCTGCCGGATAGGGGTATGCAATCGGAAAATTGCCGCCTTTTAGCAGGGAGGCGATTTTATACGAATCGATTTTATCATTTTTTGTTTTGCCGCCATGGATGGCTTTCATGTATAATGCGTGTCCGAGGACAAATGGGATGCTGTGTTCAGCGCACAGATCCGCTACCCAATACCAGCAGAACACGCATTCGACGCCAACGACGACGTCATCGAGATATGGAAAAATCAGCTCGAAAAACAGTTCCGGATCGGTTTTGATATTTTGGTGAACCCTGGTTTTTCCTTTCTGATCGATGATGCAGACGTACATTTTACGGGCATGCAGATCGATACCGCAATAGTATTTGTGCTCTTGATTGTAAAATCTCATAGTTTGGCCTCCTTTCATCAGATAGATTATGGTTTTGGGGTAAATCGATTCTATACTGATGATGTCAGCGAGGCAACCGTCGGGAGGATTTTCCGCGCGAGAATGGGCCCCTGGTATAGCTCGTCGGAGCGCGGGAAATCCTTCTGCCGGATCACCGGCTTACAGTTCAATTTGGCTTAAGGCCATAACTATTATCAAGCCAGTGCACTCGATTGCCATTCCACTGCGCTCCATGGCAACAAGTGACCGGCAGCGTTCGGCAACAACAATGCGATTGGATTTTTGCACATGAAAACAACGCAATATTTTGAGTACACAAGAATGCGGCCAGATCGTAAGCAGATTAAAATGGATTGGATAAGGGCAGTTGTCGAGCAGCCTGAAAAGGTCGAAATACAATCCGATGGCAGGATAAGAAAGTGGGCCAGGATTTCAGAAGTCAGTAAATATCTAAGGGTTATATTGCTCGAAGATGGCGAAACGGTGCATAATGCATTCTTTGATAGGTCCTATAAGGAGGAATGATATATGAAGGTAAAATATTTTTCAGATACTGATACCGCGCATATTGAATTCACAGACAAGGTCGTTAACGAAACTAAGGAAATAAGCGAAAATATCTACATCGACGTCGATGAAAAGGGCGATATTGTCAACATGACAATAGAACATGCAAAAGATAATGCAAGGCTGTGGGAATTCTCATATCAAGAAATGTCACGGCAAACAGCATAGAAATGCCGAACCAATCGCTGAACCTAACCGGAAAAACAATGCCGGTTTCCGTAAAATGCAGTGCTGGCTTGAAAGCTCGGGGGCCGGTAGGTTAGCTCAAATGTTGGGTGGTATTTGGGTATCTCCATTCTGCCTAAAACGGAGAAAACATTATGGCAAAGATCATACATCCGGTCTTGTTTTCTGATTATTATAATATTGATTTAGCAAAATTTGACTCCCTTAATGTTTTCAATCCCACTTTGAATGTAGATACAAAACTTTTTATTGACCCACTATTAATAGAAAACAGTTCTGTCGAAATCATTGAATGGCATTAGGGTCGGACCAAGCAGAATGCATAATTGGCGGGGGTTTACGTCAAAAACAGGCTTTTTTTCGGTCTTAAACTGATGCTTTTGAGGCCAAAAAGAGCGGTATACGGCTTATCCATCGAAAGAGCAGAAATTGCTGATATTGACGGCGGTTGAAAATTTTTTCTTCAACTGCCGTTTGTTTGTTGGAAAACAGGGAGATCGAAAAATTGGAGGGGTCGCCCCAGTGGGGGCCGCAGTCCGGAAAAGAGTGAAAGGACTGAATAGCGCAAAAGCTTCACTACATATCAGCCAAACCGGCGACAGACGTTGATCTCTCAAAAGGGCGGGCATTTTGGTGGACTTTCCGGAGCCGGAATTGTGTTCAAATAGAATCATTATGCCACACTATTTGAGTAGCTCGAATAAGGCAAAGCTTGAGGCTCTCTTATCAAAAGTGATCACGCATTCACACCCCGAGGATCTCGCGCAATGCGCGATTAATAGATCCGAAAGGTCTGTCTTGTTTTCTCGTGCCGAAGAGACAAAACCCCGAATCGCTGATTGCACCTCAAATTTCAGGATGGGCATCGCCAGAAGCTGATCGATGGAGTCCAGTATCTCTTGTCTCGTAACCTTATAAACTGATTCGAGCACCCAGACAGTCTCAAGAACGACGAGTACAGGAATAAAGAAGACTTCCCTTTTGGCCTCGGCCTGTTTGAATTTCCTGTAGATAACCTGAGCTTGTTGCTCGTCATCCATCACAAGGAATCGAACCAACACATTTGTGTCTAAAGCCTTCATTTGAAAGCCGTCCGCATTTTCCGTTTTATGCCAGCATCCATTTCCTCAATAGAAACAGGTTGTTTTCCAGGCTTGTGCAACCTTCCGAAGACATCATCCACCCTCTTGGTAACCGGTCGAAGAAAAGCCTCCCCGCTTTCAATGATGACGAATTCAAGCTTATCTCCTGTTTTTAAACCCAGGGAATCCCGGACTGCTTTCGGGATTGTTACCTGCCCTTTGTTTGTTAGTGTGGCTATGGCCATAGCAAGGCTCCTCCTTACTTTTTTTTGTTTCCTTACCATATGGTAAGGCTGTACCGATTAACAGTCAACCCTTTTTTGCCATAACGGGGCGCTGGTCAGGATGACTCAATTACAACATACTCCTCGGCTACGATTGACATTTTCATGAAAAAGGCATTAGGGTCGGACCAAGCAGAATACACAATTGGCGGGGGTTTTCGTCAAAAACAGGGCTGTTTTTCGGTCTTAAACTGATGCTTTTGAGGCCAAAAAGAGCAGTTTAACGGAATATCCGTTGAAAGAGCAGATATCTATTTATATCAGGTTCCTTCCGGATATCCTTTCCATTCAGCTTGTCATTTGGATTTTAGCCAATTGTGATTAATTTGGTGGTTGGATGGTTGATTTTACACCGCGTTGTGGTTGAACTATTTCGAGACGAACCTTTTGCAGCAGGCTTTGAAATGAATCCAGATAGTCTGAATATCAGCGGCGACTGGCATCGTGATCCGGTCGTATTGGAAAAATTCAGCCGGGACATGAGCGCTTACCGGATTGTACCCGCGCTGGTGGTGGAGCCGAAAAACGAGGAAGATGTTCTGCGAACCCTTCAATTTGCGCGCACTGAGGGCCTGAGTATCGTGCCCCGGGCGGGGGGCAGCGATCTCAGCGGGGCCTCCATCGGGCCGGGGATTGTCCTGAATTTTAAAAAATATTTCAATCGGGTAGTACGGCTGGACGAGGAAGCGGTCGTGGAGCCCGGGATGATTCTGGACGAGTTCGTCCGAAAGCTCACCGATCATGATTTGATGCTGCCTGCCGTTCCTTCGAGCAGCGCTTTGTGCGCTCTGGGCGGCAATGTGGGTACGCGCGCCACCGGTCCCCGAACGGCCAAATACGGCACCCTGGACGCATTCGTGACCTCTTTGCGGTTTATCACGGCCGCCGGGGAGGTGGTCGACACCGCCCGGTCGCTGCCGGAAGATCTGGCATCCGGACTGGGTCGCATCCAGCAGAAATTTTTAGCCGATGCCTCCAGCCGCGTCGTGGTCGCCCGCAGACCGTTTATTGCCGGGGGCTACAATCTCGGAGTCTTTGCGAAGTATGACGACATGCGCCAATTGGCCACTCATCTGCTGGTGGGAAGCACCGGCACCCTGGGGATTGTCACCGAAATCCGTCTGAAACCGATCCTTCGAACCTCCTCGCAGGGGACCCTGGTCGCCCATTTCCGGGATCATGAAGAACTGGCCGACGCGGCTCTGCGCATGAAATCCCTGGACCCGGCCGCCCTGGAATATTCCGACGCCTCCTGTGCCGGGCATGTCAGCGGCAAAATCCTCAACCTGGAAGATCCCGCCGTGGTCGGCACCATGATCGCGGAATTCGACGGTTCAGTCGAGCAGGTGCGGCAGGGTTTGGAGATTCTCGAAAAATTCAATGTTTCACGGACGTGGACGATCCGCTCCGGCAGCCCGGAAGAGACCGCCCTGTGGCAGGACCGCCGACGGACACAGCCCGCCCTGTTGAAATACTGCCGCCGCAAAAACCTGCTGCTGACGCCGATCATCGATGACATTGCGATTCACCTGCAGGATTTCGGTCCCGTCATCTCGGGATTGCGGGATTTGATGCGGCGGCTGGGCCATGATGTCTCCATTTACGGTCATCTCGGTTTCGGCAGTCTGCATGCCCGGCCTTATTTCGATGCGACAGCCGGCGAACTGCCCGCGCAAATCGAAAGGGTCTCGACGGAAACGTTTAAGCTATTGCAAAAATACAATGGCACCCTGGTGGGAGAGCACAACGCCGGCCGTTCCCGGTCGATGTATCTCCAACCGGAACTCGGACCCGCATACGGCTACCTGCGTGCGATCAAAGAATTGTTCGATCCCGACGATATTTTGAACCCGGGCTGTCTTTTCGATACCGCCCCTATTCTCGCCCACCTGGATTTGACGGTTCGCTGATAGAAAGATGCTCAAAGGTCAAAGCTGAGATGAAGGCTCAAGGCTGAAAGTTAGAAGCTGAAAGTTGGAAGCTCATAGCTGAATGGGGGGGAGAGGTGAAGGAAGAGCAAAGATGGAAGAGGGAAGATGGTGCCCGGGGCCGCCGGCAAAAGGGCAGTCCATCTGGACAAAGGAAGAAACTCCGAAAAGCGAATATCGAATCCTGGGGCGGCTCATTGTGAATGGAGGACCTTGACTTTGGCGGCGATCAACTGGTCGTGGGAAAGGTGCAGCAGGTTTTTGAGCTTGTTCATCAGGTAATGTTCGTAGCGATCCATCTTGCCGTCAACGAACACCATCCGCCATAAGGTTTCGATGATTTCTATTTTTTCGTCCGTGGAGTAGTTCTCATTGATCAGCCGGGCAAACTGCCACAGATCGACGCTGGCATCGAGTCCCCGATCGGCTTCGGCCACCAGGGCGTCGGCATGTTCCCCGGAAAGACCATATCTTTCTTTTACAATGGTCAAAATGGTATCTTTCTCCGCTTCAGTAAATTTTTCGTCGATACGGGCCATCTCCAAAAAAAGCGCACAGGCGGCAACCCGCACATCGTGCTCAGGTATCGCACCGGCATCTTTTCTTGTTTCAGCAGCCGCTTTGCTGAAAAACCGCTTGATGATATCGACCATCCGATCGTCTCCCTTTAAAATCCCCGTTCTTTTCTGATTTTTTCGTAGCTTTCCTGGATTTCCCGAAATCGGTTTGAGGCGAAGTCTATAAATTCCTCCGGCAGGCCCTTGGATACGATGGTATCGGGATGGAAATCCTTGACCAGCTTTTTGTAGTTGGACTTGATCTCCTGATTCGAAGACGCGGACGTGCAGTTCAAAATTTTGTAATACTTGTCGAGGTCCTTGAAGTACACCGCCTTGATATTTTCATATTGGCCGTCGCTGATTTTGAAAATTTCTTTAACGCTCTTGAGGGCCGTTTCCTCCGCCGGATGAAGATTGCCGTCGGCGGCTGCGATTTTGAACAGGAGGTCCAGAAAAGAAAGCAGCAGGGTGGGCTGGTTTCCGGCGGCCTGGTACAATTGGGCGGCGAAATCCTCAATAGCATAGGAAGAGTCTTTTGATTCGTTGAAAACCTGCCGGGCGAAATGTTTTTCGCTTTCGCCGATGGGCAGTTTTGCGATAAAATCCTGGACAACCGCGATTTCTTCCCTGGAAACTACGCCATCGATCTTCGAGAGCTTTCCCAGAATTGAAAACAAACTCACGAAATAGGCGGCCTGGGTTTTTTCCGCAGCTTCGAATCGGTAGTGCCGCTCTTCCGGCCGGTCTGACTGAAAAATCAGATCCGTGCTCTGGTCTATCAACAGATGTCCCAGAGCTGCGCCGGCGATCGCCCCGAGAGGCCCGCCCAGAATCAGGCCCAATGTACCCAGCGTCAGCTTGCCGAACCAACTCATCCTTTTTCTCCTTCGATCACCTGCCGCGTCATAACCCATAGCGCCGGTGACGATAAACCTTCCAACATTGGGTCAAACCCGAATCAATGGGCACAGTCCCCTCCGATGCCATGTCCGGCACACGTCTGGTCCGGCATGAACTCCGACAGTTTGCCGGAATTCAGGAGTTCGAGATTATCCCTGACGGATCCTTCCGTCGCCCGATACGTTTTAATGCCTTCCATTGAGAGTTTGCGCAGTGCGCCGCCACCGATCCCCCCCACGACAACGGCATCCACCCGGTTGCCGTCGAGGGCTTTCAGCGGCTGACATTGCCCGTGGAGATGTTCCCGGTCGGGGTTCTCAATGAGTTCGGGTGAATCCGTTTCGGTGTCGACCACCACGAAGTAGTACGCGGAGCCGAAATGGCCGTAAACCTGGCTGTCAATTCCTTTATCTTCCTGAGTGGGAAAAGCAATTTTCATCGTTATACTCCCTTTTGTGTCAAAGATTATTTATCCTTTGGATCTATCAAACCAAAATTGTAACCCTGAAGTCTATGGCCGAAATCCTATGATGTCAAGTCCCGGCAGATTCAGGTTTCAATCCGGCCGCCGGTGGGCGGCGGTATCCGATTCCGGCTTGACACATATTTTTTCTTTTGACATAGTCCGGTCAAAATATCGGATTGTGATTGAGGAATTCAGGGATTGAGACTTGCGGCATCACAGCAGATAATTTAATTAACAATGATAGAATCTTTTCAATTCCTTAATTCCCCAGTTCCTAAATTCCTTAATTCCTAAATTCCTAAATCCCTAAATTTCAAATTTCAGGCGGATCATAGGCTTGTTATGAACAATTCGGCTTTCAAAGTTCCCATTGACAATCGCTATCTCGAAGATTATGAACCCGGCTCGATTCACGAGTTCGGGACCCTTGCGGTCGAGGAATCGGAAATCATCGCGTTCGGCAGACGTTTCGACCCCCAGGTGTTTCATACCGATCCGCAGGAAGCGAAACACACGATTTACGGCGGGTTGATCGCCAGCGGCTGGCACACGTCCAGCCTGATGATGCGATTGTTCGTGGAGCATTATCTTTCCGCAAACGCCAGCCTCGGCTCACCGGGGGTGGATGAGCTGCGCTGGAAAAGACCCGTGCGGCCGGGAGACTCCCTCACGCTGCGGGTTACCGTGACGGAAACCAAGCGCTCACGCTCCAAACCGGATCGCGGGGTTCTGATCTCCTTTATTGAAGTGTTGAATCAGACAAATGAGGTCGTGATGAGCATGCGGGCCGTCAACCTGCTGTTGTGTCGTTCGGTGGCCTGAATTAATAAATCCGGTTATCCAGAAAGCTCGAGTTAAAGGGATGCGGTCTATATTATCCCCCTCCCTCAATCCATCCCGCCAGGGGAGGGAAGCAATGTTGCCGTTCACTGGAGCTTTAAGGATAACCGCCTTAATAAAAAAAGGAATTCTTACGGTGGACGGCAAAAACCGGAAAGATATCAAACCCGGCGCACAAGTCGATATCGTGCTGAAAAAGGACCAGCGCAGCGGACAGTGGACCCGGGGGATTGTCAAAGACATTCTGACCCGATCGGCTGTTCATCCCCATGGCATCAAGGTGCGCCTGGCCGACGGCCAGATCGGCCGGGTCAAAAACATCATCCTCGTAAAGGAAATCAGTTGAAAACAATTTGCGTATTCTGTGGTTCAAGTACCGGTAGGAATCCAAAATATATGCAAGCGGCCCGAAGGCTGGGTGAAATTCTGGCGGAGCGGGATATCACCCTCGTTTACGGCGGCAGCAACGTCGGTTTGATGGGTGAAATCGCCACCTGCATGCTTCGCAGGGACTGCCGGGTGATCGGCGTCATACCGAAGGTCCTGGTTGAAAAGGAAGTGGCGTTTACCCATTTGCAGGATTTGCGGGTGGTCGATTCCATGCATGAACGCAAAGCACTGATGTCGGATCTGGCGGACGGCTTCATCTCCCTGCCCGGCGGATTCGGTACCTTGGAAGAAACGATCGAAATGCTGACCTGGACCCAGCTCGGCATTCATAAAAAACCCCTGGGATTATTGAACGTCGAAGGCTACTTCGGACACTTGCTGGGGTTTATCGACCATATGGTGGCCGAGGGTTTTCTGGTGCAGGAATTCCGGGATATGGTCTTGAACGATGACCACCCGGCCGGTCTGCTGGACAAAATGATTCAATTCAGCCCGCCGGGGATCGATAAATGGTGGCTGGACAAAGAGGTTTCGATTTAGCCTTTCAAAAAACCCGGCTTCCGACCTCTTTCCTTGTCCTCCGATTCCCGATCTCTATCGTCCATCGTCTATCTTCCGTCATCCTTGCATCATCACCCCTGTCACCGAAGCTTTCAAACCCCGCAAAATTTCCTCGATGTCTTCCCGGCTGTGGGCGACGGAGAAAAAGGCCATATGCATCCAGGGAAAAAACAAGTTGTTTAAACGGAAATGAAGTTGGAGGACGGCCAGCGCTTCTGTATCCTGACCCGCCAGATCCCGGGGGACGACCGGCAGGTCCGCTTTGGCATGGATTTGGAACATCGATCCGATGCCCGTCATGCAAAAGGGATAACCGTTGGTTGCCGTCCATTCATTAAAGCCGTTGCGGAGAAATTCTCCTTTGGCCGCCATTTCAGCATAGATGTGGCGATTTTCCTGCAAATAAGTCAGCATGGCCGCACCGGTTGCCAGGGTAAGCGGATTGCCGCTGAAGGTGCCGGCGGCGGAGAAGCCGTCGTCGGTTGTCTGGGCGACGGCCACCATCTGCTTGGAACACGCGACGGCGCCGATGGGCAGTCCGCCCCCGATGATCTTGCCATAGGTTGCAATATCGGGCAGCACCCCGGTTAATTCCTGGCAGCCGCCCAGCGCCAGTCTGAAGCCGGTGATGACCTCGTCGAAATGCAGCAGGACCCCGAATTTACGGGTCACCTGCCGCAACTTTTGCAAAAACTCTCCGTCGACCGCCAACATGCCGCCGCCGATGACCGGCTCGATTGCGACCCCGGCCAATTCATCGGCGTGTTCTTCGATAATCCGGAAGGCATGCTCGTTGAAGGGCAGCACGATGACATTGTCCCGGGCACCGTCCGGTATTCCCGCAGAGCCCGCAACCCTATGGGGGCGTTCGTCCGGCCCCATTTTGTCGGGATCGGCAAACACACTCCACTGGGCATAATCGTGCCACCCATGATAACACCCTTCAAATTTGGCTATTTTGGATTTTCCGGAAGCCGCCCGCATGAGGCGCCAGGCCAGCATGGTGGATTCGGTCCCGGTATTGCAGACCATGGCCAGCTCGGCGCAGGGCACGCAGTCGATGAATCTTTTGGTAAACTCCACTTCACGGGTGTGAGGCGCACCGTAACTCATGCCCAGTTCGCACTGCGCATGCAGCGCCTTGAGCACCGCCTCCGGTCCATGCCCCAGCACATGCACACCGAATGACATGGCACAGTCGATATAGCGGTTACCGTCGATGTCCCAGATATAGGCTCCCTTGCCCCGTTTCATAAATACGGGATAGGGCTGCATTTTGCGGGCGCCGCTAATCAGCCCGCCGGGCACCAGATCTCTGGCCATTTCCCAATAGGCGGCCGATTCAGGCGTGCGGTTTCTCAGTTTCTGCAGTAAAGCTTCTTTGCTGTATTCCGTCATAAATAATGTCCTTTTTCATAAAACGATTTCAAGATTAAAGGGGACCGAACTACCGCCGTCGGGTGGGAACGCTGGTCATCGCCACGGGTTGCACCTGTCCGGCGGCCGGGCGGTTTACCAGATAGATGCCGGCGCCCACCAATACGAGGGTCCATAGGAGCCTGCTGGTCATCGGTTCGTTTAAAAGAATGCCCCCGGCCAGCACCCCGAAAACCGGTGTGAGGAAATTAAACGATACCAGGCGTGAGGCCGGATAGGTGCGCAGCAGCCAGAACCACGCCAGGAAGGTGATGAAGGCCACCCAGATCGTCTGGTAGGCGAGGCAGGCGGCGATAATGGGCGTCATTCGAAGTATGCCGGGCTCCCCCTTCAGCAGCGATCCCAGCAGCATCACCACCGCCGAAACCGAAAGTTGATAAAGCAGTGTTTTGGAGGCCATTGTCCTGGACAAAGGCCCGGCTTTGATCAGAACCGTTGTCGATCCCCAGAATACCGCCGCCAATATCAGCATGCCGTCTCCGATCAGAATCCGATGGGTCGGTAGATTCAGCGATTCGCTGAATGCGATAAGAATGCCGCCAAACGCACAGCATAACCCAACCACCTGGATCAGCCGCAGCCTTTCCCCGGGGATGAAGATCTGGGCGCCGAGGGCGACGACAAACGGAGACGTGTTGATGAAAATGGCAGCCCGCGAGGCGACGGTATATTCCAGCCCCCAGTAGACCAATATGAATTCAATTGCAAACAGCAGACCCGCAGCAATCCCCCACCACAACGTTCCATCCTTTTCGAAAATCCGCTGCCGCCGCAGAAATATCCAGAGACAAAGCAGAATGGTTGCTCCGGTGGACCGGATGCCGGCCTGCAGCAGTGGCGGGATCCCCTGGTTGGCGACCTTGATGGTGACCTGCTGCAGTCCCCAGCTTGCGCAAAGCAAGACCAGCATCAACACCGCGGCCAGGTCGATCCGGTTTTTGGGTTTCGAAGTATCCACTTAAGAAGCATTCAGAGCATTCAGATAGATCAGTCGACTCACCTGATTGGCAATCCGGAAAGATCAAGCGCGCAGTAAGGTTGCTTCCGCCCGCGCGGGAGGAGTAAAAACGAGCCTCGACCCCTGATCTCAAGCTTTCCGGATGCCTGGAATATTCATTTTTCGGGAAATAATTGGAAACTGACGCTTCATACCTGATTTGGCGGATCTTGTCAGGCACTTTTTTAATCGGCCATCGGAATTTCACGGTCCCGCGCTTACAGCGGATGCTGAATCGCAGCGCGACGGTTTTGGACCCGTCTCTGACCCGCGTGGTCTGCATCCCGCCGCCGGCGATTCTGAACAGGATTTTATAAAAATTCGGGTTTCGGCTCCGTATTCGATGGTGGATAGCGATTCATCGCCTGTCGCCCATAGGATTTCAACGGGCTGGAATTTCTTCAACCGGATCGATCGCTTTTTCAAATCTCTTCAACCGGGTATAGGTGTAGTAGCCAATGATCTATTTGGCAGGCTTCTTTTTGGCCAGAGCTTCCTCTTCAGCCTGAATCGCCGCCAGCGCCGCTGCTGCAGCGGCCCGGTGCTGACTTTCGCCGGTTGCCGTCGTATTTTCCGGCCGGTCTTCGGGTTTGGCCGGAGTGCTGCCGTCGCTGTTGGCTTCAGGCGGCATATACACGGTCACGTTTCGATGCGCGAACTCGATGCCTTCCTCCTTGAAAGCTTCCTGCATGAGGCGGTAGACTTCTTTGCGGATGGCGAACTGATCGCCTGGCTTGGTTTTGTATTTGACCCGCATGACCATGGCCGAGTCGTCCATCTGCCGCACACCCTGTGATTTGATGGGTTCCAGCAGTTTGGCTGCCAGTTCGGGATCCTTCGCGATTTTTTTGTAGACTTTTTTTTTGATCACCTTGCGGATCTTTTCGACATCGGCATCATAGCGTACCCGGAAATCGAGTTTCATGATGACATAATCGCGGCTGAGGTTGGTCACCAGCTTGATATCGCCGAAGGGGATGAAATAAACCTGGCCCCGCGGGTTGCGCAGCCTGAGAGATCGCAGCGAAATGTGTTCCACCGTACCCTTGGTTCCGGAGCATTCCAGATAGTCTCCAACCCGGAAAGCATCGTCCATGAGAAAGAATACTCCGGAGATGATGTCCTTGACCAGCGTCTGGGCGCCAAAGCCGATCGCCAGACCGAAAACACCGGCGCCGGCGATCAGCGGGCCGATGTTCACCCCCAGGGCGGATAAAACGATCAACGCGGCCATGACGATGATGACCACCAGCATGAACTTGCGCAATAACATTAGCAGGGTGGCGATGCGGGAGCCGCCGGCACCGCCTTCTTCCTGTTCCTCATCGTCTGGCGCCGCCGGCATTTCCTGTCGCATCCGACGCTGAATGGCGGCATTGATCACGCCCCATGCGACGTAGCAAATCAGCACGACCACCAGAATCTCGATAATGGTTTTAACAACCTCCTCGCCGACTGGCAGCGAAATTTTCCAGATGTTGAGGGTCCACAGAAACAGCAGGGTTGCCAGGGCCAAACGCAAGGCGGTACGCAGCGGTCCTTTCATACGGTCGAGGTCCAGGCGGGCACCCGGGCCTGCCTTTGCCCCTGCGGCCTGGCCGGCCGCCGGCGGTGGGGCTGCAGCCCCGGCTTCATCCTGGAGACCTCCGGATTTCGCTTCAGCGGGCTTCCGCGGCCCCTGAGGTTGATCCACGATACCGAAAGCCGCGTTGAGTATCGAGCACAGAATCCAATCCAGCATAAAATAAAGCGGGACCATCAACAGCGTCAGGGTTGCCTGACCCGAAGCGGCACTCAGAATGGCGCTGAAGACGGAGCAAGCCAACAGCAGCAAAACAGCGGAAACGGCAAAATGATGCCACTTTTGCGCCAGCCGATAACGCAGACTGTGTTCCGGCAACCCTTGGCTGAGTGCAGCGGCCGTTTCCCTGCGTTTGTGCACGGTCATCGATATGATCATCCCGGCCGCGATGGCCGCAATCAACGTACCGAACTTGATGCGGGTCAGTTCGGCGGCACCCGCCAGCCCCATGACACCGGATGTGATATTTCCCATGCAGATGACAAAGCTCAGCGCCATGAGCCAGTGGTGCAGATACAGCGCGGTTGAATCGCTGACCGGCAGAAACCGTAACGATGGTGTCCGGGGGGCCAGAAAAAACCGCAAAATCAGGAAGGCGGCCTGGAAAATGACCAGGCCCGTGAGGTATGCGGCCAAAAGGATGCGCTGTCCGGCGGTGCGGTCCAGAAATATGAAAAAAAGCGTCAGGCCCGCGGCAATGAAGATGACGATGGCCGTAAGGTCCAGCAGAGACCGCATGGACAGGGTCCCGATTTTAGCGATCCATCCGGTCGGATGGCTATCGTTGATGCGGCGTCGCGCCGGCGCGGTGTAGCGCACGAACAGCCACTCGAGCAGCAGGGCGGCGGCCAGTACAGCCGCGACACTGAGGATAACCTGGGTTACGGCTTTGCTACCGCGTTCGCCTTTGCCGAGCAGCGCATAAATGCCTGCCGCCCTCTGGCTCACAGCGCTGCCGCCGGAGCTCAAAAACTCAATCCTCGTCTGCAGTCGGGCGGTCAGGTTTTTCATTTTATCGATGAAGCCGGCCACGCCTTCGGGCTTTGCCTCGACGGCCGATTCCCGCAACGCTTGTGCCCTGAGTTCATTAATCAACAGCCCCCGCACCTGTTCGTCACTAAAACCGGCCATGAGTTGATCGACCTGGGACGCGTTCAGATCTTTGGGAAGTGTCACGGTTTCGGTGCCTTCTGAAACGGCTTTTTTTTTGCTTGTTTTGGGCAGCAGTAGATTTTTAGACCAGGCTGCTGAGCTCATCAGACAGATAAGCAGAATCCCCATACATACGATTGCCTTTAGGTATTTCGAATGCATTTCTTTAGCCTTTCCTGCTGATTTCCATGAGCTTTCAGCAACCCTTTTCCCAATCCGGCGCATCAGCCTCAAGGCGGTGCGCCCTATACCGCAGTTCATTAATGGCGAAATCGTCCTGCAGGCGGATATCGTTTGAAAACTTTTTATTGATAAATGCAGGGAATTGTTTTCTTGTGGGTCCAGAGACCGCCATGGACGGGAATGCCGACGCCTATCGCGCCACTGGACGGCCAGGGTGGTCTTTCCGTATCCAGCCGGTGGCGAAATGAGTGTCGCCCGTTGGGCCATTAGGTTCTCCAGACGAGATATGAGATGGGGAAATACGATCCAGCGGCTGTCGACCGCTGCCGGCCGGATCAGGTCGGTGGAGGTCAAACCGGTTTCGGAAGGCTGCGTTCCCATTGCTCCCCTCCGGTTTTCCAACATGCGAATTGCAATTCCCGCAAGCCTAATGACAAATAGAGGCCGGAAACACCGGGACGAGGGGGGATCACTTAAAAGCAGCTTTACATTTTATCGCAGGGCCCCCACCTGTCGCGAGCGCCGCCAAAAACGCGGCATCTACCGAACCCCATTATCGAAACATGTTGTCGTTGTCAAGGTTGATTGCAGCAAAATAACTTCTGTGTTTCACCTTCGAAAAATAGTAATCGGCAAAATAGTAAATAGCTCTTGCACGCTCAGGTTCGGGTTTACCGGAAGGATCATGAAATGGAAGAAAGAATCAATTCCAGCATGCAGATGACCCGCCAACTTAAAAAAACAGGCGCCAAGCCGCAATTACTTATTGCAATATCCAACTTATTGAATTAATGAATGAAGTTAAATTCCAGTGAAAATTGTTGATTATCGTTGTATTCCCTCGAGCCCAGAACCGTCATCTGAGTCTCACCCTCCGAAACATATTTACCGACCCGGCCGGGCGGATCGATCGGGGAAATCCCCAGTTATCGGAGCCAATACAGCCATCAGTTCAAGGGAGTGGGCATGCGTGTATCCTCATTTGCCAAGGTTTATAATTTGCTGAATTTTTGCAAAAATTCCACCAAATCGATTGGGCCGGGTTTGTTCGGGATCCTCACATTGGCCATCCTGATCCCTGGTTGCAGCATGGTAGGCCCCGATTATGTCAAACCTGCAGCTCCGGAACCGACAAAATGGCTGGAGTCGTCGAATCCCCAAATCGAAGCCGGGGCAGACGATTCCAGTGACTGGTGGACCCTATTCGATGATCCGGTCGTCAATGATTTGGTCAGGGCTGCCGGGCAGCAGAATTTGACGCTGCAAATCGCCGGATTGCGGATTTATGAAGCCCGCGCTCAACTGGGAATTGCATTCGGATTTCAATTTCCCCAGACTCAACAGGGAGTCGGCTCGGCATCCATCAATCAGATCAGTAAAAACGCCCCCAACTCAGCTGGCGCGGATCGATACTATTCCAGTTACGATATCGGACTGGACGCCGCCTGGGAACTGGATGTCTGGGGAAAGTTCCGCCGTGCGGTGCAAACCGGTGTGGCCAACATGGAAGCCTCAATCGCGGCTTACGACGACATTCTGGTGTCGCTGACCGCCGATGTGGTCCGTACCTATATTCTTTTGCGAACCAGCCAGGAGCGCCTGGGAGTCGCCCTTCAAAATGTCGCGATCCAGAAAAGGTCTCTGAAAATTGCAGATGTACGGTTTAAGGCCGGCGCCGTCACGGAGTTGGATGTCAGCCAGGCAAGAGCCCTGTTACGTTCCACCGAATCGCAAATCTCCGGTTTTGAAACCGACATCCGTCAAGCCAAAAACGCCCTGGCCATTTTGCTGGGCAAACTTCCCGGTGAAATCGATATTCTACTGCGGGGCCCCGCTCTCATTCCGAAAATTCCGGCTGCAGCGGCGGTGGGGATCCCGGCGGAGTTACTGCGCCGCCGGCCGGATATCCGATTGGCCGAACGACGGTTAGCGGCCCAGAGTGCGCAAATCGGGTTTGCCAAAGCCGATCTTTTTCCTCATTTTTCGTTGTTCGGTACGTTGGGATTTCAAGCCAGCGACCACACCGATATACGTTCGAACAATTCAGACGTCAGCGACCTGCTCAAAGCAGATAGTGTCAGCTATGTCGCCGGCGGCGGTTTTAACTGGGATCTGTTCAATTACGGAAGAATTGCCAATCGGGTCCGCGTGGAAGATGCCCGCTTCCAGGAACTGGCTGTTAATTACGAAGAGACCGTTATCCGGGCTGTCCGCGAGGCAGAAGACGCCATGGTCGCATTCCTCGGATCGCAGCAGGCGGTATTGTTGTTGGCCGAGGCGGTTACCGCGTCCAAACGCGCGGTCGATCTTTCCATGATACAGTATCGGGAAGGGCTGGTGGATTACCAGCGGGTGTTGGACTCCCAGCGTTTTTTGGCCGATCAGCAGGACAACCTCGTATTTACTGCCGGCGCGGTGGGGCGGAATCTGGTTGGGCTGTACCGCGCTCTGGGAGGCGGATGGAAACAGCGGGCAGGCCGGGATTTTGTTTCCGCCGGCAATAAAGAGGAGATGGCACGGCGAACGAACTGGGGCGAATTGCTCACACCGGATCAAACCCGGTATCCCCCCTCCGAAACCGTCAAGGCCTTGTTCAATCGGCCGGATTTTTAGCTTGTGCCCATCCATCAAAGGGTCTTTTTTTTTCAATGTGGGCACCTGATGGTGTTTCTAATCCAGAAATTGGGCAAAAAGGCCATTTGTGGATGGAAACTAGCTTGAAATCAGCGCAGTCACTTTACGGGATAGTGCCAAGATTTAAAAAACGATCCTAACGATCCAAAGGAAAAACCGTCATGACTCAGGAGTTTGACGCTCGCAAAAGCTATCTTACCGTCAAGGCCAGCGAGAGAATGGTCGCATTCGTCGGTTTTACAACCCGACCGGAAGCCAGCGGTAAGGCCAAAGAAGGGGTCGTTAAAATTTCTTCATTTCACCGCCCCTACGGCGGCGGTTATCTGACATTAACCTTCATTGTGGACAGAGGGCAGGAGGCGGAGCTGGTAGACGGACATCGACGGTTATGCCGGAATCTAACGGAAGAAGCGCTGAGACCCTTGCTGGAAAAAGGGTTTGAACGAATGGTGAAAGTCGCTCTGGATTCGCTGGAAAGAAGCAAGGGATGGTATGTGGAAGAAATCAATGTATACTTCAAAGCCATTGAAAGCCGCGAAAAGGTCCTGATTGAAGAACAACTTTTTCCGGCGATAGAAAAACTGCTTCCCTGCAGATTCGACGCCGTGGAATGGTGGCCGGAAGGCAGAAATACCCAAGCCCCGGGAGAAGAAACTATCGAAACCCATTCATCCCTGCGGGGGCTTTTTAAAAAATGGTTCGGCTCCGGTTAATGACTGGGCCAATGAGGCGGGATGGCACCTGATTTTATCCTGCTTCCTTCGAGACCCGGGCTTGCCGAGGGTATGCGCTGTGCCTGCGGATCGCCTTGCCTTGGATTTCGGAAACGCCGCTCGAGGACGCATTTACCAGAGGCGGATTTTCGATGAGGAGGCATTTCTTTCTTGCTCGGGTTTTACAGATAAACACAAAACAGGTTTGCGGGGAGCGCGAATGCCGCTGGAAGTCACTGTGAGCGTTAAACGGCCGGGGGTTGTCTGTGTTTCCCCCAGCGGTTCCATAAACGCGGACACCTATACCATTCTGGAAGACAAGCTGGAAGAAATCTTAAGCCCGCCGCCGGATGTCATTCTTTTCGACATGGCAAGTGTCGATTATATCAACAGCATGGGCATCCGGGTGTTGCTGAAGACCAAAAAGGCCTTGAAAGCAACCCACGGCAAGATGGCTTTTATGAATCTTCAACCTCAAATCCAAAAAGTATTCGATATTCTCAAAGCAATACCGACCCCGGAGGTGTTCGCTGACATGCGCGAATTCGACGAGTATCTCGATCTGATGCAAAAGTCCTCATCGCGAAAATTTTAATAGAAACTCGGTAATTGATTCGAAAAAAAAGATGCCGGAGAATCCACACGCACTTTCTAATGGAAAAGACATGGCCGGGAAACCGGAAATCAGTGTCCATCACCAGACCGAAGGTACCTTGTTTTTCAATCTGAGCGGCAGTTGGAAAATCGGATCACAGTTTCCTTCAGGCGATACCGTTCAGCAACAGGTCACGTCATCCGGCGTCATCCGGCACATAGGGTTCGACTCGGAAAATTTGACCGGCTGGGACAGCTGCCTGCTGACATTTTTACTGAAGCTAATCAATTTCTGTGCGAAAAAAAATATCACCATCGATACGGGCGGCCTGCCGCCGGGGGTCGGCAGATTGCTCGCGTTGGCCGCGGCCGTGCCGGAAAGGAAAGGGGCTCGCAGGGCGGTCGTCCGGGAGCCCTTCTTTGCGCGGGTCGGTACCTTGGCAGATGCTATTTGGCAGTCGTTTATTGAATTGTTGTCCTTCATTGGAGAAACGGCAATAGCATTTTTGAAATTTCTGGCGGGAAAGGCCAATTTTCGCCGCTGCGACCTTGTTCTGTTTATCCAGCAATGCGGCGCCGACGCTCTGCCCATCGTAACCCTGATCAGTTTTCTGGTCGGTTTGATTTTGGCATTTATCGGCGCGGTCCAGCTCATGTTGTTCGGCGCCCAGATCTTTGTGGCGGATTTGGTGGGCATCGCCATGGTGCGCGTAATGGGGGCCGTCATGGTGGGAATTGTCATGGCAGGCCGCACGGGTGCGGCCTTTGCCGCCCAGTTGGGAACCATGCAGGGCAATGAGGAAATCGATGCCCTGAAAACCATGGGGTTAAACCCCATGGAATTTCTGGTTCTGCCGCGAATGTTGGCCCTGATTCTGATGATGCCGCTGCTGTGTATCTATGCCGATCTGATGGGCATTCTTGGCGGGTTGGTTGTCGGTGTCGGTGCGCTCGACATCGGCTTGCTGCAGTATATCAACGAGACCAAGCATGCAATGCGGCTGAGCTACTTTTTCATTGGAATTTTCCAGGCTACGGTATTTGGCGTACTGGTGGCCCTGGCCGGATGCCTCAGAGGCATGCAGTGCGGCCGGAGTGCGTCGGCGGTGGGTGACGCCACGACTTCAGCGGTCGTCGCATCGATTGTGGCCATCGTCGTCGCCACGGGAATTATCACGGTGGTATGCAATATTCTCGGTGTATAGTGTTTGGAGTCCGGTGAGGGAATTGATGAGGCCTGCGTCTCGGTCTCAGGCATCAGGAAATGGGATTTTCGAATTGAACCCCAATAGCTGAGACCGGCAGCAAAAATCATTCGGGAAGAATAAAATTTAAGAAGAATCCACTATATCGTGTCCGATAGCAAAGCAAACAAAAAGCCCCACATCACCGTCAGGGATCTCACTATGGCTTTCGGCAGTTTTGTTGTTCAGCGGGACCTGACCTTTACCGTCAACCAGGGTGATATTTTTATCATTATGGGCGGCAGCGGATGCGGCAAGAGTACCCTGATGCGGCATATGGTGGGGCTGAAGGCGCCGGCCAAGGGGCAGGTTTTCTATAGCGAGACCAGCTTTTGGGAAGCCGAACCAGCCGAAAGAAGCCGCTTTATGCAAAAAATCGGTATATCATACCAGAGCGGCGCTTTGTTCAGCTCCATGACACTGGCCGAAAATATCGCACTCCCGCTACAGCAATATACGGACTTAAATCCTGATCAAATCAATGAAATCGTATCTCTGAAGCTTTCTCTCGTTGGGCTGTCGGGCTTTGATAATTACTATCCATCCGAAATCAGCGGCGGTATGCAAAAGCGGGCGGGATTGGCCCGGGCGATTTCCATGGATCCCGAAATTTTATTCTTTGACGAGCCTTCCGCGGGTCTGGATCCCATCAGTGCCCGCATGCTCGATGATCTTATTCTTGAACTCAGTCAAAGCCTGGGTGCAACCGTGGTGATTGTCACTCATGAACTGGCGAGTATTTTCGCCATTGGCAACAACTCGGTGTTTCTGGATCCGGAAAGAAAAACCATGATTGCCCAGGGCGATCCGAAGAAACTGCTGGCAGAATGCAAAGATCCCACCGTGCACCGGTTTTTGACGAGGGGGGAAGGGTGAGTGGAATTCGGAAGTGGGAAAGCGGAAATCAATCCAGGGCAAGTTGAATGTGGAAATTGAAATTCAATGTATGTAATCTTCGGATCAACGGCTTTGACCATCGAAACAGTTTCAACGATCCAACCCATCAAAGGATCAACAACCTATGAGCAAACAGGCGAACAAGACCGCGGTCGGTGTATTTGTGGTCGGGGCGGTGGTTCTGGCGGTCGCCGCCGTTGTGGTTTTTGGCTCCGGCAAGTTTTTTTCCAAATCAGAGCTGTATGTTGCCTATTTCAGAGGATCGGTGAAGGGCTTGAGAGTCGGCGCCCCGGTGGTGTTCAGGGGCGTCAAGGTCGGTGACGTCACCCAGATGAAAATCTATGCAAACCGTAAGAACCTGTCCATTAAAATTCCGGTAATTTTCAAAATCGAAGCTGAAAATTTTCAAGACGTCAACGGGTCGATGGAGACGAATGAAAATTATCTGGACGCATTGATCGCGAAAGGACTGCGGGCACGCATGGAGATGCAGAGTATTGTCACCGGCCAGCAGATAATCAATCTCGATTTTTATCCGAACACGCCGGTTGAACTGATGGGGAAAAAAGCCATAAATCTTGGAGAGGATATCAGGGAAATACCGACGATTCAAAATCTCCAGGAGGAAATTGGAAAGACGATCGAAGAAGTTCCAATCGGGGATCTCGTTCAAAGTTTGCAGAATACCATGAAGGGTGTCGAACGCTTTGTGACGTCCGAGGAATTTTCGAAAGGCCTTCAGTACTTCACCCAAACCCTGGAGGAGGCCCGCAGTCTGTTGCGCCGGGTGGATGAAAGGGCCGATCCTTTGCTGGCCCAGGTCGAACAAACGTTCAAGACCGCCCAGATGCTGCTGCAAAACGTCGATGGACAGGTCGCCCCCCTCAGCGAGGGTATCCTCCAAACCGCTGACGATGCGCGTAAACTGGTAAACAATGTCAACAAACGCATCAACCCCATTCAAGCCGACCTGGCGAAAACCACCAGATCCCTGCGGGCCGCCCTGGAAAAAGCCGATGAAGCACTTGAAGAAATAGATGGAATGCTTGCCGAAAATTCTGCATTCCGTTACCAAATCGATGGTTTTCTCAGAGAAATAACGTTGATGGCCCGCTCCCTGCGGAGCTTCGCCGAATATCTCGAACGTAATCCTGACGCATTGCTGCGCGGAAAGGTGGGAAGGGAAGGTCAAAGATGAACGTCAAATCCAGTATGCGGCTATCATTCACCCTTCTGGCTCTCGCGCATCTCATGGCCGGCTGCGCGCTCATGGGCGGAACCCAACAATCCACTCGAAATTATGTTCTCAGCTCTCTTTATACCGAAGAGACGCCGGCCCGACCGGTAGCGGATTTGCACGAGATGGGTGTCCTGGTGGGTCCGGTCCGGTTGGCATCCTATCTGGACCGATCGGATATCGTCATCCGTGACAGCCAGAATCAGATTCTCCTGGCAGATTTCTCCCAATGGGCCGGCCCCCTGCAGGAAAATTTCAGCAGGGTTCTGGCGGAAAATCTATCCGTCCTGCTGACAACGGATCGGGTTGACATTTTTCCCGGCGCCCGGACAATGTTGTTCGATTTCAACCTCACGGTCGATATCAACCGGTTTGACGGGCTGCCGGGGCAAAAGGCAGATCTGAGGGCCCGGTGGACGATTCTGGACAACAGCCGAAAAAATATCCTCTATCAAAAAAACACCATGTTGAGCCAACACATCGAACATGAGGGTATTGAGGCCTTGATCGCCGCTGAAAGCCGTATGTTGGCGAATCTGAGCCGTGAAATCGCAGAAGCGATCAAGGTCCTGGCGGGGGGAAAAACGCCGGCTAAGAAATAAAGCTTTGATCCCACGAAGCATCGAGCATCCCAGGAGATATTCCATTTGCCTGGATAGACTTTAGAAATGGCCCCTGAGTGCAGAAGCTCACATTAGGTTTCAGGTGTCAGGTTTCAGATGTCAGGATTTCGCTCCGGTGGTTTCACAAATCATTTGTGAACCCTCGGTGGTTCCCGGATAGTGACATCGATTAAAATGACCATTCCGGCAGCGCTCGGCCAGAACTGAAACCTGAAACCTGAAGCCTTAAGCCTCAAACCGTCCAGACGATCGACAATTTATTGTCAATGTCGTTAGGTTAAGCGCCTAAAGATGCAGATGGCCGGGCTAAACCATCAAAACGATCCTGACTATCGCCAGGATCGCAACCATCAAAAACACCGGATGTCATATGAAAAACAAACTCATACTGTTGGTGGCAGTTGTACTTCTGTTTTCCTGTGCTCACGGCAAGACCGATCACTTTCCATCGGTTGCCGACCCTTCGGATGCGGCGCATGTGTACGTTATCCGGGATAACAACTTTCTGGGTTGGGGATTTTCCCTGAAGGTGGCGCTGGATCAGGCCATCATCGCCCGGCTTCGCTCGGGGGAATACGTCTCATTTTACGTCAAACCCGGATTTCATTCCCTGGGAATATCCGAAGCGACAATGACGGTACCCTTTGCCAAGGGCGAAAGGTATTATTTTCTGATCGGTGCCGACTATTCTAAATTCGGTTTCGAGATCCAGCGCATCGGCAACGAAAAGGGTGAGCAGTGGCTTAGCAAAACCGACCCGGTGGAATAGCAGAAGCAGAGGGCTGAGAGCAGAGAGCATGGATGGGAAGGGCAAAGGGTTGGCGGAATCTGATGCGATATTGGAGTTTACCCCCTGGTTGCATAGACAATATGGCAAATAATATCTAATATTCCGTAATTATAAATAATCGGCTTTATGTCCTCTGCCCCTTGCCCTTTGCCCGACGAGCACCATATACACATCCATGACATTGGTTCGCGTCGGTCCGGTGATTACCAGATCCCCCAGATCTTTCAGGATATTGTAGGAATCATTGCGTCGGAGGTAGGCGACGGGATCGAGGCCTTTGGCCTTGGCCCTTGAAACGGTCGTTCCATCTACCAGTGCTCCGGCGGCATCGGTGGGCCCATCCGTACCGTCGGTTCCTGCACTTAAAAGGACGATATTTTCCATGCCATCGAGAATGAGGGCGGCGGCCAGGGCGAATTCCTGGTTACGGCCTCCCTTACCGTCTCCCTGGATGGTTACGGTGGTTTCCCCTCCGCACAGGATGCAGGCTGGAGCCGGGATGGGATTGTCCGAGCTGTTGACTTCCCTGGCAATGGCCGTCAGCACCTTTGCCACTTCCCGCGCCTCGCCCGCCACGGTGGAAGAAAGTATCAGCGGTTTATAACCCCGGCGTTCGGCTTCTTTACCCGCGGCCTTCAATGCCTGGATGTTCGTACCCACCAGTTTGGAGCCACAACGTTGAAAAGCGACATCACCCGCTTTGGGAGTATCCTGGATGCCGCCTTCCAACCCTTTTCGAAAGCGGGCTTTCACCGATGACGGGACGCGGTCCCAGATGTCATATTTTTTGAAAACACCTTCGGCGTCGGCAAACGTGCTGGAATCGGGTACCGTGGGACCGGATCCAATCACATTGAGATCGTCTCCGATCACATCCGAAAGGATCAGAGTTATCAGTGTGGCCGGATGGGCGGAGCGAGCCAGCCATCCCCCCTTGACCTGTGATAAATGTTTGCGGACCGCGTTGATTTCGTGGATGGTGGCTCCGCATGCCAGAAGAAGGCGGGTGACTTCCTGTTTGTCCTCCAGGGTGACTCCTGCTGCAGGGGCAACCAGCAGGGCGGATGCACCGCCGGAAATGACACACAGCACCAAGTCCCGCTCACCGGCTTCATCCATCAGGGAGAGGATTTCTCCGGCGGCCCGAATCCCCCGTTCGTCGGGGACGGGGTGCCCGGCTTCATGTATGCGGACATGCTGCAAAGGTAGGCCATGTCCCTCTTTGACCACGACCACGCCCACCGATAAACGATCGCCAAGTACATCCTCCAACGCCTTGGCCATGGGCGCACCGGCTTTTCCGGCCCCCACCACCAGGATGCGGTCATAATCGGTGAACTCGTAGCGGCGCTCGCCAACCAGCAGGGCGCCTTCCGCCGATTTGACATAACGGCGGACCGCTTCAATCGGATCGACCGCCTCGAGAGCCGCCTGGAAAATTTTCTCTGCCTGCTGCCGCATCGGCATTGCCTCTTCGATCTTTGTCGCCATACGCCACCTTCTTCCGTATTCCGGCCCGAATGCCTGAACGTTTTGATCCTGCCGGGACTATTCGGCAATCACTTTTAGGCGGTTCTGGACGTAGGCATTTCGAATCATCACATAAGGGTCGATGGCGGCTTGCTTGAGCGCTTCATACTCTCCGATCCTCAAAGAAGTGGCGTTTACCGTCTCACCGGCGCGAATGCCGATCGACACCCAGATATCGTCAAAATACCACCAGATGGGGTCCAGGAACGTGTCACCCAAGCGTCCCAATCCGTCCCGCAGACTGGAAGGGCCAAAAAACGGCAGCATCAGATAGGCGCCGCTGCCGATTCCCCAGACTGCAAACGTCTGTCCCAGATCTTCCGCGCCGGGCTGCAGTTGCGGATAATTGGCGGCTACATTTTGCATGCCAAGAAACCCGGCCGTGGAGTTGATGAAAAACTGCCCGAATTCAGCCCCGGCCTTGTGCCCCTTTCCCTGAAGCAGGCAATTGATGAAACGGACCGGAAAGCGGACATTGTAAAACATATTGCGGACGGCCAAGCGCAGCTCCTTGGGAATAACGAATCCATATCCTCTGGCAACCGGCTTCAACAGCCAGAAATATAATTTGTCGTTGAAGTGATAAATCCCTTTGTTCATCTCGATCCATGGATCGGGAATCAGTTGGGTTTTGTCATCGGCATATTCATCGTCATTCTCATCATCGTAATCGTCTTCCTCTTCGGCTTCCGTTGCAGACTCATTCGTGGTTTCCTGCGGTTGTTCAGCAGAAGTTTGATCTGTTTGCAGCGCCAGGTAAATCCGGCCTTTTTCGTCAAAGTCCGCAGCAAGGCCGTGGTCACAAAAGATAAAAATCAACACCAGGGCAGCCGAGAGAGATAATAGCTTTTTCACAGGTTAACGCTCCTTTCTGTGCTCGCTTGGCTGCAATCAGCTCTTTTTGACCTTGTCACGTAATATTTCAATTAACTTATCGGGAGAGTCATTGGCAAGAATCTGTCTGAACTGGGTCCGATAGTTTTTCACCATACTGACTCCTTCAATAATAATATCGTATACTTTCCATGAGCCCCCCTTATCGTTGAGCCGGTAAAACAGGGGGATTTTCTTGCCATCCGAATCCAGGATGAAACTCTGAACCTCGGCGCTGTTTTTCTTGAGCATGATTTCTTTTTCAAAGAGTACTTTCTGGTCGGAGTAGGCCAGCAGGCGATCCGCATATACATTCTGAAGCAGTTTGGTAAACAACTTTACAAATTCATCTTGCTGCGCGGCACTCATTTTCTTCCATTCCCGGCCCAGGGTACGGCGCGATAATTCCGTATAATCGAAAATTGTGGCGACGATTTCACCGACTTCACTTATCTGGGCATCCTTGGATTTGGCTTTGAATTGGGGATCGGACAACGCTTTGAGCACTTTATTGACCCCCTGCTCCACGGTTTCCTGGGGTGTGGCGGCATAGACGGAAAGAGGCATTGCCGCCAAAAAAGCAAAAATTACAATAAATCCTGTCAGTCGTTTATCCATATCTACCTCCCCAAGTCGGTTTCAATCGTTGATCGTTTGGATCGTTCATATAGTTTAGTAAGGTTTAGAAGGTTTAGAAGGTTTAGATAGCCTGGAACGTTTCGATCGTTGGGCTCTATGGGACCCTATCGGCGGCCTATGTCAATGATCTGAATAACTCGATGGGATCTCTGCGTTCAATCATCGCATATGACGTTTCACCTATTTTTTGACATCGCCAAAGGCATACTTGCTGATCAGTTCCATAATATCCGTCGGTGAGTTGGTGTCGACGATCGTGTCCCCGCCTTTGAGCAGATCACCGGCCCCTCCGGGATCGATGGACACATATTTGTCGCCGATCAGTCCCTCGGTTTTAATAGAGGCAATGGCATCGTCGAATATCTCGATACCCTTGTTGATCTTGAATTCCACCTGGACCTGCTGATTTTCCTGATCGAGGGTGAACTTGTGCACCCGGCCGATTTCGAGACCCAGCAAGTTCACCAGGTTGCCTTCCCGCAATCCGGTGACGCTGCTGAACTTGCCGTACAAAGAATAGGTGCTGTCGCCCAAAATCGCGACATTACCGAGCTTCACCGCCATATATCCGATGCATAACAATCCTATGATCACAAAAAAACCAACGACTGTTTCTTTGGAATACTTCTTCATTGAGACTCACCTCCGCGCGCACATGTAAATCGTGCAAGTTCTTTTTGATTGAATCTGGCAAACTCCATGACCGACTCGATTTCGATCTGGGGTTTGCCCTGAGCCAGGCCGGCCAATACACTGAATTCAATACTGTCATCCGGGCTTTCTTCCCCCTCGATATAGGTTTTAACTCCTTGAATGCCGTGTTTTTGGAAGTCCTTGGTAAAATCTTCCATGATCCGTTCGGCCTCCTCGAGATTGGAGTACGGCAAAACGGTCGCATATTCATTGATGGTCTGCCGCGATGAGAAGCCGCCTACGGCTCCAAAATGTTTGTTGATATACGATCCAAGCGACCGGATGATTTGTTGGGCGACGTTGTGGCCCAGTTTTTCACTGATGTTGTCCAGATCATCGATCGTAAAAACCGCCGCCGCATAGGAGGCATCCGCCTGCCGCTGACTTAGATCGCTTTGGTAGCGTATTTTGAACTGGCGCCGGGAGTACAGACCTGTCAATTCTTCGCCCAGACTCTCGAGGCTTGAAATAATTTCCTGCCGGAACGGATGATCGAAGGATTCGAAGTCTTCGGGGGTACCCTGGAACACTATTTCTCTATCGTACAAAGCCAGGATACGGTTTGAAATAAAATAAACATCCGGAATTTCGTGACTGATCAAAAGGGCGGTAAACCCGAACCGCTTCTGGTAATCGGCCACCATCCCCAAAATCGCATTTTTCCGGACGGGGTCCTGACCGGTAGTGGGCTCATCAAAAAGCACAATGTTCGGATCGGTCACCAGTGCGCGCGCCAGGGCGGTCCGTTTCTGCATGCCGCCTGAAATTTCAGACGGGTATTTGTCGGCCACCTCCGTCAGTTCCGTCTGTTCAATCCGGGCCATTGCCCTTTGCTCGATTTCCTTCTTCTTCAGTTTTGTGGTGTACTTGAGCGGCAAGGCCACATTTTCAAACACCGTCAGTGAATCGAACAGCGCGTTGTTCTGAAACATATAGCTGATCTGGCCGATGTAGTCATTCCATTCGGCCTTTTTCATCTGAGCAATGGGGTTGCCCCGAAAAAAGATCTGTCCCTCATCCGGTTTGAGCATGCCGATAATGTGCTTTAGCGTCACGCTTTTGCCGGTACCGGAAAGGCCGATGAGCGTTGTGACTTCACCTTCATAAATAGAAAAACTTATACGATTCAGAATATTACGTTTTCCGAAGGATTTGCTCACCCCTTTAAATTCGATAATAGGTTTTCGTTGTGCATCCATGCAATTCTCATTCCATTAAGAAATAACGTTGGGTGTCACTTTCTTTTGGGTCGATTTTATATCAGTAATCGGAATACATATCTCAGAACGAACTGACTCAGTCCTTTTGACATACAGCCTGTTTGCGCCGGTCATGCAAATTCTTACAGTATAAAAGAGTTCACAATGTAATCCGATATCAGGATCATCACGCACGAAATTACGACTGCCGACGTAGTTGAGAGGCTGACGCTTTTGGCACCGAAGCTGTCCGTGCGCATATGCGTGAAATATCCCTGGAAACAGCAGATGGTAATAATCAGGAGTCCGAAAACGATGGATTTAATAAAGCCGCCGGTAATGTCATCGAGCTGCGTGCTCGATACCACCCGATAAAAGTAAGACCCCGAGTTGACACCCAGAATCAGGCAGCCACTCACCCAGGCGCCGATAATACCGATGACGTCGAAAAAGGCGGTAAGGATCGGAAAACTGATAACAGCGGCGGCGATGCGAGGGCTGATCAGAAATCCCAGCGGATCGATGCGCATGGTTGACAGGGCGTCGATCTGCTCCGAGATACGCTGGATTCCAATTTCGGCTGTCATGGCTGAACCCGCCCGGGCGGTGATCATGATGGCAGCCAGTACCGGCCCCATCTCCCGAATCAGCGTCAGTGCGATGGCGGTCCCCAATACACCCACCGAGCCGAAATCAATCAGAACGAAATACAGCTGCAGACCCAGTACCATTCCTGTGAAAAAACCCACCAGCATCACAATCTGAGCGGACCTGGCGCCGATGTAATATATCTGCTGGATGATGTCCGGAATGGCTTTGACTCTGAACATCATGATAAATGACCGGAAGAAGAATATGGTCATCGCCCCAATTTCATTGTTCAGCCCCAGGGTTTTGCCGCCGAAAAAATCAAAAAAGGATTTGATTAATCCCTTCTGGGGCTCCACTGCCTGCATCGCCGTGCTATTTTCCACCGAAGAATTATCTGCCATTTTGCTATTTTCCCCTGCACCATCGAAGGGTCTGTCCGGGTTGGGTTCGCAAGTTTGGATTGTTCAGGAAGTTATGGATTTTATACTTTTTTTGAAATGAATGCACAGAAAAAACATATCACAATAGAATTGAATCTGCAGCAAAAATAATTCAACCCGGCGAATTTTTCTCCAAAGCCGCGATGCGTAAAACCGTGATTCCATGATTTCAGCTCCCCCGAGGCCGGGAACTGATAAACTTATCGCTCTCTTTTATCGGCAGACGAGAAACTTGCAATTGCCGAGCAAATTCTTATTTTTATTCGGACACTACCCGCATTACCGGAACCTCTGCCTCTGCGATGCCACATCAGGATCTTGCAACCTTGTTATAAATGGGTAATTTGCTACTGTTGGAAAACGCTTGAAAACGGGGACTGGCATGGATGGCCTTGATCGAGTAAAACAACCGCTCTACCGCATATACGGAGAAGATGCCGGGCGGCGTGCATTCGAAAGCATTCGCCCCTTAATCGCAAAGACTGCCGCTTCACAGCGGAAAAAGCGGGGATACTTCTCGCAGGATGATGTCATCTTGATCACCTACGGTGATTCCATCCAGAAAGCGGGTCAACCACCCCTTGCCGTTCTGCATAAATTTGCCGCCGAGTATCTGAAAGGTGTCATTTCCGGGATCCATTTATTGCCGTTTTTTCCTTATTCCTCCGATGATGGATTTTCCGTCAAAGACTTTTTCGCCGTCGATCCGGCACTCGGATCCTGGCGGGACGTCACTGCCGCCGGCAAGGATTTTGAACTGATGTTCGATTTCGTTCTCAATCATTTTTCCTCCGAAAGCAAATGGTTCGGATCTTATCTGGAAGATCGGGAGGGGTTCCGGGAATTCGCCATCGAAGTCGATCCCACCGCCGATCTATCTCAGGTAACTCGCCCGCGATCCCTGCCCCTGTTATCCGAATATGAAAAAAAGGACGGACGGCACGTTTACTTGTGGACCACTTTCAGCCGGGATCAAATCGATTTCAACTATAAATGCCTGGATGTCCTCGAAAAAATGATCGAGGTGCTTCTTTTTTACGTTCAAAAGGGCGCCGCCATTTTGCGCCTCGATGCCATCGCCTATCTTTGGAAGGAAATCGGTACCCACTGTATTCACTTGCGCCAGGTCCATGAAATGGTTAAACTGTTTCGAAATATCCTGGATTTGGTGGCACCGGATGTCATCATCATAACTGAAACCAACGTGCCCCATGCCGAAAATATCAGCTATTTCGGCAGCGGACGGGATGAAGCCCAGATGGTATACAATTTTACGCTGCCGCCGTTACTTCTTCACTCTTTTGTGAAGGGGGATTCGCGCGCGCTTTCCTGTTGGGCCCGCGGGCTTCATTTGGAATCAGCCCACACCACGTTCTTTAATTTCACGGCCTCCCACGACGGCATCGGCCTGCGGCCGCTGGAAGGAATTCTGCCCGCAGAAGCGCAGCAGACGCTCATTGGGGTTGCCGAGAAGAACGGAGGGCGCGTTTCCTACAAACAGAATCCGGATGGCACCCAAAGTCCCTATGAATTAAATATCACCTATGTGGATGCGATTCTGGGGGAAAAAGAATCGGAGCGGGCCGAGAAGTTTCTGGCATCCCAGGCCGTCCAACTCGTGCTGCCGGGCGTTCCCGCCATATACATCCACAGCCTGCTGGGTTCACGCAACTGGATCCAGGGGGTCGAAAATACCGGTCGGGCCCGGTCTATAAATAGAGAGAAGCTGGCGGCAGGCCCCCTGCTGGAGCAGCTGAAAGATCCGGTGTCGTTTCGCTCCCGTGTTTTTTATCCCTATCTGGACATGATCCGGATACGCAGAAAACAGAAGGCGTTTCATCCCAATGCGGGCTTTGAAATTCTCGATATCGCTCCCGGCATATTCGCCATCAAACGATTCAGCGACGATCAGACCGTATATGCAGTTGTCAATATCACCGGCTTGGGCATAAAGACGGCACTGCCCCCGAAGGAAGCCTCCGGAACCTTGACGGATCTGATAACCGGAGAAACCGTCAACCCGGATTCATTTACATTAAGAGCCTTCCAATTTGCATGGCTCACGTCGCAGGATTCATAACCTGATCCAGCTGAGCCGGAACCGAAAAGGAAGGAATGATCACGAAAGCACGAAAGTACGAAAGCACGAAAAAAGGAGAACAAACTTAACTGTCTAGTCGGTATCGGCAGGATTAATTAAATGGTTGGATAAAGAGGATTTAAATGAACAATTCAAAAAAATTGCTGGACCAAACGGAAAATGGCCTGAAAAATTCGGGGGTGTCCGAAAAATATGTGACCTCGGCGCTCAAATGGCTTCGAACCTGGCTGACCGAAGAACCCTTCAAAGATTATGTCCCTCAAATTCGGTATCTGATCGAGAAGGAAAAATGGGGTGTTCTGCTGGACTCCTTCTATCAGGTGATTCCTTTCGGCACCGGAGGCCGCAGGGGACTGGTCGGTATCGGACCCAACCGCATCAATCCCTGGACCATTCAGGCATCGGCCCAGGGGCATTCCCAATATCTGCTGCGTCAATACGGCCGGCAGGCCGGGGAGCGGGGCGTCGTGTTGGCCTTCGACAGCCGAAAATACACCCAAAAGGGTATCTATGATGATTCGCTTCCCAATCCTGTCAGGGACCTCGACGGTCGCCGGCTGGCCGATGCCGCCGCCGCCGTATATGCTGCAAACGGCATCAAAGTCTATATGTATCAGGAAGAAAGAAGCACACCGCAGTTGTCCTTTACGATTCGCCATCTGAATGCCGCTTCCGGGGACATGTTCAGCGCCAGCCACAATCTTCCCAGCGACAACGGCAAAAAGGTATACGATCAATACGGCGGACAGCTGATCCCTCCCGATGATCAGCTTCTGGTCGACGAGGTTACCGGAAACGTCAAGGAAATAAAGACTGTCGATATCGAGGCGGCCAAAGAAAGCGGGATGATTGAATTCATCGATGAACAGGCGGACCAAGCCTATCAGGATGCGGTCCGCCGGGTGTCCTTATCCGATGAACGCGGATTGAAGATCGTTTACTCCCCCTTGCACGGCACCGGACTTACTTCCGTTTATCCGATTTTAAAAAGGCTTGATTTTGACATCACCCTCGATCCAAAGACATCGAACCTGAGCGGAGCATTCGAGAATGTCACCTTTAACATACCCAATCCGGAAGTCATCGAGTCCTTTGACAGCTCGCTGCCGTTTGCCCACAGGGAAAAGGCCGATATTCTGATCAGCACGGATCCGGATGCCGACCGGATCGGCGTTATGGTCAATGTCGGAGATTCCTGGCAGTTTCTGACCGGCAATGAAATCGGGATCATATTGACCAACTATGCGATTTCAAAATTCAGATCCTCCGGTCGCCTGGACCGCGACAGTATCATCATCAAAACGGATGTCACCACCTCCTTGATGCAGAAAATCGCTTTGCAAAACGATGTTCAGTGCATTGGCGATCTTCTGGTCGGCTTCAAATACATCGCGGATGAAATGAACAAAATCGAGCACAAAGATAAAATCGATCGTTTCATTATGGGGGCCGAAGAAAGCCACGGATACCTCACCGGCAATTATGCCCGCGACAAGGATGCGGCCTGTGCGGCCATCTGGCTGGCCGAACATGGAGCCGAGTTGAAAAAGCGGCAAAAAACCCTGCTGGACGACCTCAACGACATCTATGCGACCTATGGCTACTGTCACAACTATTTGACTGAAATCCGGCTGTTGGGGGCCAGGGGCATGGAACAGATCAGTTTCATCATGGATCACTTGAGAAACACTGAAATCGAATCCTTCGACCGCTTCCATGTCAACAAGCGGGTGGATCGCCGCCAGGGACACCCCCAGCCCTATCTTTCCAAAACGGATCGGTCCGCAAGGAATATGCTCATCTATTACCTCGAAGACCTGCCGGAAACTTCCGGGATAAAAATATCGGTGCGACCCTCGGGCACCGAACCAAAAATCAAAATGTATTTCGAAGTGGTCGGCAAGCCCTGCGATCCCGCCACGTTGAAAGACGAAAAGACCAAAATCACGGATATCCGCAAAAAGCTCGAGAAAATATTCATGCAATATTGTTACCGACTGCTGGGTGTGGATTTTCCGGACCGGGGTTTTCTTTTGTTCTGGCAATTGCCCCTGGATGACAAGCTGAAATATTTTGAAATCGAAGATGAGATCGCAACCCTGAAAAACACGGCCGATATTGCTGCCAGAAAAAATGAACTGGAAAAGCTGCTTTCCTTTCTGGGCGCCAATCCGGTCGAAAAAGTCGATCATGCATTCAGGGAGAAATATGGAGCGGGGGTGTTGGCGTATTTGGATCTGACCTAATCGGTGAAAAGGGATGTGAATATGGCGAGTAATGGTCCTTAAAACAGTGCATTTCTTATTTCTTTCCTTTCCATCACCGCAGAAATTCGGCAGGTCAAACCAATTTCTGCGCCCGGGGAGTGCGGAAGCGCACACCTCGGTCACGAAGTGAGGCACTTCGCAGCTCTCTGGAGCAATTTTTCTGAAAACCGGACATCCGGTCTCTTTTTTGCCTCCGGTTTAGCCTGAAACGCCTGTAAAAAGGCAGTTCAACCCGGTCCTCTAACCACTCGCAAACGAAGGTAGTGTTCGGTTCGCTTGGACTTGGCATTCGATCGATTGCGTAACGATTCTGGAGGTGAGGTATGCAATTGCGATCCATATTCCATCTGATGCTGGTGTTTTCTTTGTTGCTATGTTCTTTTGCCGGACCGCAGGGGACTGCGGTGACCTTCGCTCAAGACAGCAATACCGACTATTGCAGTGTCGACGACTTCGTGGACAATCAATATCTGGTGCGGGCTGACGATGTCTTGCTTCTCGAGGTCCAGCATGACGGCAGCAACTCGCTGGAGATCAATCTCTGGCCGCTGCAAAACTCAACGACGCCTTACGGTACTTCGGGGCAGCAGAATTTCACCTACTCGAATATCTCGCTGATCGATACCCAGTGCGGCTCGGGCTTCATCGGCTATCTCACGGCGCTTCCGACCTGGTCCACCCGCTACATCATGCCGGTTCAGACTCGGCCCGTGCGCCTGTTCGACTTGCCTTACGACGTTGTCACCACCCTGGCCCCCAGCGCGAACGCCCGGGGCGACTTTTGCGAGAATGTCGCCGCCAGCAGCGATTCGCCCATGAATTTCTATATCCAGAGACTCAACGGCCAGGATCTGACCACGCTGGCGACGGTACCCGTGGACATCACTCCGCTGAAGATGCAAATGGCGGCCGCCGACTTCAACTCCGACGGCTTCGAAGATCTTTTCGTGGTCAACGAGTCAACTATCTGGATTTTCACGGCGACGGACACCTCCGATCCGTCTCAAGGTGTCACGGCGGTCACATCCCTGACACTTCCGGCCGATGTGCCCGGTGGTCGCAATGCACCCCGCATCGGCGATCTGGATGGCGACGGCAATCTCGAGGTGGCATGGGTGAGCGGCGGCACCCAGCCCACCGGCGGCTCCTCGTCAAACGACATCACCCCCACCGTGGTGTTCGCGACCATCTGTTCGGGGTTAAACAGCGCCAACGACTGTACCCAAGATGACCCATTTGAGATCAAGCTGCGGACGAGTCGGATCGGCCTGGTTCCCTTTCCGGCGAATAATTCTCCTCCCTATTCACCGAGCGCCGCCACGTTGGTGGGTGAATTCGATCTGAGTCACGCCGGCGACGAACTGGCGGTGGTGCAGATCCAACCCTCGGGCTCGGAGCCGGCGCGTACCTGTGTGCTGGACGTCTATACCCTGGATGCGGGGATCACGACCGCCACCCTGCTGGGAACCAAAAACGTGTGCGACGAGCTCAACCTGAAACTAAACGGCCAAAACGGGTTTGTGAGCTCGATTTATGCCGACAACGGCGCCTTCAACTTTTATGATACCCTGGAACAGGTCGCCATCGGTCTCGAAGAATGTTATGGGCAGCCGGATGACCAAAAGGATATCTGTTTCTCGGGATACAACCACAGTCATTTGACGGTTATCACCTTCGATGAGGGCAATGGATTCGAGATCAACGTGACCCAGCAGCAGACCTGGGAATCCAATCAGTGGCTCGGCGGTCTGAAGTTCGGCCGCTACGGCGACACCTCGGACATCGACAGCAGCAGTACGGCGGCTGACTTTCAATTGCAGCTCGCCGTTCAGGCCGGCTCGTATTTCGGCATTTTCCAGGCTCAGGATCCCCTTTCGGGCAATTTCACCTTGGACAGCGGGGTCTTCGGATGGTGGCAGATCCCTTATGGACAGACCGCTTCCTACAACGGCTTTGCGACCAACTCCACCGGCGGCAGCGCCCTTTTCTCGGGTGATCTTCAGGGGCGGTCCTCACGGGTGGGCCCCCCCACCGTCGTTAGGGTCGCCGGCCACTCCCAGCCGACCATCATCCTCGGCGTTCCCCCGATGCATGTGGATGCCCTCGATCTCAAGGGCGCGTCCAATTCGCCGCGGGTGATAGAGCCGGTCAATTTTTCGGCTTTTCCCTCAGGCTACTACACAAAATATAACTTCGATTCCTCGTCGTCGACCGCATCTTCGACCCAGGCGACGACCAGCTGGACGAAGTCCACCAAGGAGTCCGCCAGCGTGTCGTACAGCACTGCGGGCTTCAAGGCCAAAAACCAGGAGACCTTCCAGCAATCCTGGTCCAACACCGAGACGAGCAAAGACTATTCCTCCCAGAAAGCGACGGATACAGTCGACGATCAGACCGAGACGGCTGATAAGGTGCTCTTCCGCTCCAAGGTGTTCAATCTTTATACCTACCCGCTGATCGGTCAAACCGACTGCCCCGCCTCCAATCCGGATTGCACCGCCGATGAAGAGCAGCCCGCCTATGTCACCTTTTCCGGCGACAATGTTTCATCCAGCGAGGCCACCTTCGTCCCCGGCACCCAGATCGAATGGTACCAGCCCGGCACCCAGCCGGGTAATCTCTTTTCATACCCTTCGACCCAACGGCTGCTGGAAGACCGCCTCCCGGGAGGCAGCTCGCAAAACAGTCCCCTGCGGACCACCGACGCCTACACCACTTCCGGCGGCAGTTCGCGCACGCTGTCGTTGACATCCACCAGCGGCACCTCCCAGACCGCCGGAACGACCAGCAACCACAGCTTCGATTCGAAGACCTCAGTATCGGCCAAGGCCTTCGGGGTGGGTGCCGGGGGATCTTTCGATTATTCTTCGAGCACCTCGCTTTCTACCTTGAATACGTCGACCAGTTCCCTGCAGGCTTCGACCGGCATCGACATCGTAGCCAGCGGTCCTTTCCTGGCGCAGTCTTTAGAGCTCTATGACTACAGCGTGAATCCTTATCTCTATGGGAGCTTCAGTGCGGCGCCCCAGACGTTATCGCCCGATGCGCAGGTCACCACCACCGGGGCGCTGCGTACCCTTTACACCGCCGATCCGACCAATGCCGGCAGCTGGTGGCTCACCACCCAAAGCGACTATGCCAACTTTCCCGATATTGCGCTCAACCATCCCACCCAGTGGTGCATCGGCAGCCAGACCGACTGTGGGGCCGAGGGTGCGCCGGCCGCCAATCAATGCATCAACCAGGGTGACACGACAAGCTGCGGCTTCTTTCAGGATGCCGACTCCGAACCGGAAGTCTGGAACAACGACTTTTACAACATGAAGGGTCTGTTCGTTTTGGATTCCAGCGCGAATACGGTTTCAAGCGTCATCGCGGACGGTCCGGCGAGCCCGCAGCTTTCCGAAGCGATTGCGGGGGATACCGTCATTCTGGCAGCGCAGATTTACAACTACAGTTTTGTGGACATGGCAAATGCCGGCGTCGCCGCCATCAAGGTCCAATTTTATTATCAGGAGATCGATCCCACCAACCACTCCCTCGACAGCGCGGGAGCAACGCTGATCGCGGAAACGCAAATCGATCCGATCGGACCCTTCTGTGGGGCTGTTTCGGCAAACTGCGACCCGAGCACGGCGCCGGCCAACTTCGCTTATGCCGCCACCGCTTTCGACACGTCGGATGTTGGCGACAAATCCCTGGTTTTCTGGATAGTGGCCTGGATGATCGACAGTTCGGGTGCGCTGGTGGCGGAGGTTCCGTCCCATGGACTGACGGAGCTGCCCGCTACGCCTACCTCGCCGGTGGACCTTACTAAAATCGGCTCCGAAATGTACAGCAATAATATCGGATTCTACCGGTATGTATTCAGTATTATCAGCGAACCGTCCGATCCCTGCGCCGCAGGCGGCGCACCGACATTTGCCGATCTGCAGGTGTCGGATGCAAATCCGCGCCGGGGGCAGAAGGTCCGGGTGAGTGCCAAAATCGAATCTGAGGACATCGATCGTCAGCATGTGGAGGTGTTTTTCACCGATCGATACTACCCGAACGGTCTCGATGGTGAATTTGCGGATAAAGTTTTCGACTACGAACTGCTCTCCAACGTCCGCGTCAATCAGCCCACCGAAGCCCTGGTGGCCTTTCGGCCCGCCAAGTCCGGAACCCATGAGATTATCGTGCGAACCGGAGATGAGGTAATAAGCCAGATCATGGAGGTAACAGCTACTCACTCGAACGGGGACTCGGGGTGCTTCGTTTCCGCTATAGATCCATTTCCATGAAAACCGTGATGGCATAGTACCGATCGAGCGTTTCACTGGATTGATACGACTTCATGCTGTTGTCGGCATAGGGATCGATCTTACGGAAGCCGGCGGATCGGTAAAGAGCGTGGGCTGCGTCCAAAAACCCGAGACTTTCGAGCCTCAATTTTCGATACCCGATCCGCCGGGAATCCGCTATCAGCCGCTCCACAATGGCACGGCCGATCCCTTTGCCGCGCAATATCGGGGGGACATACATCCTTTGGATTTCACCGACACCTTTCACCAGTTTTTTCAGACAACCCACGCCGGCGACTTCTCTGTCGTACAGGACGAGGTAGAATCGACCATCAGGTGGTTCAAACTTATCATGGTCCGTCAGGTCCGATTTCAACATGGCTTCAATATCAAATACGAGATTGTATTCGCGTTTAACCCGCTCATTCAGCCACACCAGATATTCGCGAATCAGGGCGCCTGCCTGCTCTATTTGCTGTTCGCGTTGAACCTGGTAAAAGGATAGCTTTTCCATCGAAAAAACCTCTGCTGCCGTTTATGGTCAGCCTAGCCTGGATCGTGTTTTACGTACTCCCTGGAAAATTTTGTGAAATATATCAACCTGGCATCTCGTTGTCAAAAATTATCATCGGGTTGAAAATATAGCTGCAAGTCAAAGGCTTGGCCGCCTGGCCGGCGGCGCCGATAATCTCTTTTAAAGTACCGAATAGCGGCCGAAGCGCCTGCTTGAATTCCTGAAATAGAGACTTAACCTTTATACATAATGCGCACTGGGTTCAGAGCGGCCTCCCCCGACAATAAATGCCAAACGCGGGATCGGTATGCGCAAATATTGATTTCATGGCCTAAACCTTTGGATACCTCATGTCGAAACCATCGGCCTTTTTATCAAACCTGAAAAGCAGGGTAATCCCAACGGTCCTGGGAATCAGGCGCTTGTCAACGGTTGAGCCCGGAGAAACGCATGCGCTTTTCTGGTCGTTTACCTACTTTTTCGCACTGCTGTGCAGTTATTACATCATTCGCCCGATGCGCGACGAAATGGGCATCGCGGGCGGGGTGGACAAACTGCAGTGGATGTTCAGCGGAACATTTCTGGCCATGCTGGCCGCTGTGCCGCTTTTCGGCTGGGTGGCCAAACGTTTTCCCGTCGGACGGTTTCTACCGTATGTTTATTATTTTTTTATCGTCAACCTGCTGCTGTTCTTTGTTTTATTTAAATCGGATATTAGCCGGGCCTATGTCGCACGGGTGTTTTTTATCTGGACCAGTGTCTTTAATTTGTTCATCGTTTCGATCTTCTGGAGTTTCATGTCGGATGTGTTCAACAACGATCAGGCCCGCAGATTGTTCGGTATTATCGCGGCCGGGGGAACCATCGGCGCGCTGACTGGGCCCGTTCTGACCGCCGTCCTGGTCGGTCCCCTGGGGCCATCGAATATGCTGCTGATTTCGGTGGGCTTTCTGGCGCTTGCGGTGGTTTGCATCCAGCGTCTCATTGTCTGGAAAAATTCAATCGATTCGGCCGCTGTATCGGCACCAGAATCTGCCGCCTTCCGGGATCGGGCCATCGGCGGCGGCATTCTGACAGGTGTCCGCCGCGTGTTCAGCTCATCGTATCTGATGGGTATCTGCCTGCTGATATTGTTGTATACGACACTGGCGACTTTCATGTATTTTCAGCAGGCCCAGATAGTACGCGACAGCTTTGACGATCCGGCGAGGCGGACCGCCCTTTTTGCGGCGATGGATTTCGCCGTAAACTTCCTCACCGTTTTCACCCAACTGCTTGTTACCGCCAAAATCGTGCGCAAATGGGGTCTCAGCCGGGCACTGGCAGCAATCCCGCTAATGCTGGGAGTCGGTTTTCTGCTGTTGGGATTCATGCCGACCCTCGGTATCCTGATTGGCGTGCAGGTGCTGCGCCGAGCGGGCAATTATGCCGTCATGCGGCCGGCGCGCGAAATGCTTTTCGTCGTGCTGGAAAAGGAAGAAAAATATAAAGCTAAAAATTTTATCGACACCGTCGTTTATCGCGGCGGGGATGCCGTCAGTGCCTGGGCCTATACCGGGCTGAAAGCCGCCGGGTTGAATCTGACCGGCATTGCCTTGGTTGCCGTCCCGCTTGCCGGCCTTTGGGCTTGGATATCCTTTAAACTGGGCCAGCGGCAGGCTGAGCTGGCCGGACAGCCAAATCCCGGCACATTTCCCCCCAAAGGCGCTGCCGGCCCAGCCGTTTTGAAATAAAATCAGCGATATGAAATGATGGGCCGAATGGAATAGATGCTGTTATGTTCATCTGAAAGCTACCGGAGGTGCAGTGATGAATGAATGTCC
The DNA here is from genome assembly GCA_963774425.1 of uncultured delta proteobacterium. GTDB lineage: Bacteria > Desulfobacterota > Desulfobacteria > Desulfobacterales > JAFDCJ01 > JAFDCJ01. Next base: position 93,480 of record CAVZEZ010000006.1, read on the forward strand.
AGGGGCGATGACCCGGCGCCGATTTATAGAAAAACTGGGTCTGACAGCGCTCGGCATTTCATTGATGCCGCCCAATGTGTTCAGTGAAAGCCGTCCGGTGATTACCCATGCGATTCCGTCCACCGGCGAGCGCCTGCCGGTTATCGGCATGGGGACTTCCCGGACCTTCGATGTCGATACTGATCAGGCGGCGCGGGATCAATTGAAAAAGGTCCTGCAGATTTTTTTCGATAACGGCGGTGCCGTCATCGATTCATCGCCGATGTACGGCAGCTCCGAGAAGGTGGTCGGTGATCTGTTAAAAACCATTCAGGCCGAATCTAAACTGTTTGCCGCCACCAAAGTCTGGAGTGACGGAAAGCAAAACGGGATTGAGCAGATGGAGGAGTCCATGCGGCGCATGGATGTTGCGGCGATGGACCTTATGCAGATCCATAACCTGCGGGATTGGAAAATCCACTTGACAACCCTCAGACAATGGAAGCAGGAAGGCAGGATACGCTATATCGGCATGACCACTTCCCACGGACGATCTCACCCGGAGCTGATGCAAATCATGCGTGCCGAGAAACTCGATTTCGTTCAATTCAGCTACAACATCGGTAACCGTAGCGTGGAAGATAGTCTGTTGCCCCTGGCGGCCGATCGGGGGATAGCGACCTTGATCAACCGTCCTTTTCAGCGCGGCGAGTTGTTTCACCGGGCAAAGGGGAAAGCCCTACCGGATTGGGCTGCTGATTTCGACTGCCGGAGCTGGGGGCAGTTTTTCCTCAAATTCATTGTCTCGCACCCGGCGGTTACCTGCGTGATTCCGGCTACTTCCAAGGCACACCACATGGCGGACAACATGGGCGCCAATTTTGGCAGGCTGCCCTCCCCGGACATGCGAAAACGGATGCTTCAGTACTTTTTATCACTATAACCCCTTCTGGAGTCTTCTATGGGTAATTCTGAATGTCGATAACCGCGCAATCATCTTCGGGCTGAAGTTCGCAAGATTCGGGATTCCGCAGGGTGCTGTTACGGGCCTTGGCCAGCTTTTGAAGATATTCCTGATCGACGTCCCCGGTAATATATTTGCCGTCGAAAACCGAGCAGTCGAATTCTGTGATCTCCGGGTTTCCCTCGGCGGCACTGGCAATCAGGTCTCCGAGATCCTGGTAAACCAGCCAGTCCGCACCGATCGATTCTGCAACTTCGGTTTCGCTGCGGCCATGGGCGATCAACTCTCCTGCCGTCGGCATGTCGATTCCATACACATTGGGATAGCGTATGGCGGGAGCTGCGGAAGCGAAATACACTTTTTTCGCACCGGCATCCCGCGTGATCTGAATAATTTGCCGGGAGGTTGTTCCCCGCACGATGGAATCGTCGACCAGCAGGACATTCTTGTCCTTCAACTCCAAGGTGATCGGATTTAGTTTGCGGCGCACGGATCGTTCCCGCTGGCGCTGACCGGGCATAATGAAGGTCCGCCCGATAAAGCGGTTCTTGATAAAACCTTCGCGATATTTGACGCCTAACCTGGCGGCCACCTGCAGCGCACAGGTCCGGCTGGTGTCGGGGATCGGGATGACGACATCGATGTTATGCTCCGGCCGCTTGCGCAGAATTTTTTCGGCTAATTTTTCACCCATCCGCAAACGTGTTTTATACACGGAGATACCGTCCATGATCGAGTCGGGCCGGGCAAAATACACATATTCAAAAATGCAGGGAAGGTGATGTGGATTTCCAGCGCATGGGTAACTGGTCAAGCGTCCATTGAGGTCCACATATACCGCTTCACCCGCTGCCACATCACGAACCAGCGAAAACCCCAGCACATCGAGGGCCGCGCTTTCCGAAGCGATCATGTATTCCGTACCTTGCCGGGCTTTACGCCTGCCGAAAACCAGAGGCCGGATACCATTGGGATCCCGAAATCCGATCAAGCCGTAGCCGCTGATGATGGCCGCCACCGCATAGCCACCGAAACAGCGACGATGGACACCGCTGACGGCCGCAAAAAAGTCATTAGGGGACGGTTCCAGTCTGCCCAGATTCTGCAATTCCTGAGCAAACACATTCAACAAGGCTTCGGAGTCGGAACCGGTATTCAAATGACGGAGATTGGTCGAAAACAGCTCACGGCTGATCTTTTCGGTATTAGTCAGGTTGCCATTATGTATCAGGGTGATGCCATAGGGTGAATTTACGTAAAACGGCTGCGCTTCCGCAGAGGATATGTTTCCGGCCGTGGTATAGCGCACATGCCCGATGCCCATGTTGCCGGTCAACTGCCGCATGTGCCGCGCCTGAAAAACGTCTCTTACCAGACCGTTGGATTTCCGCAGGCGAAAGGTTCCCTTGTCATAGGTCGCGATTCCGGCCGCATCCTGGCCTCGGTGCTGCAAGACGGTCAAGGCCTGATATATGTCCTGATTGACATCGGAATTTGAAGCTATCCCTACAATCCCACACATAAAGCTGACCCCGGTCGGTCGCCCCCCCCGGACCTGGTAATTTACGGATAACGCCCGGGTGGGCTGAATAAAATTTGGCAAGCCGCTAGAAGCCGAGCGGACCTGTCTTTTTGGAATTTTCAGCGCGGTCTTCTTTCCTGCGCGGCTCTTTTCCCCGTTGGCGGCGGCTTTTGACCCCCAACATTTTGGGATCGACAACCTGACGGCGTTCCGTGCCGGAGCGCCTTTCGACTTCAGGTTTTTCCATTTCCATAACAGCTCCCTCCTGTGTGTTATAGGCGGTTTCAACCTGATCTGAATATAAGGACTTTGTCTCTGCAGACAAGCGACCGCGAATTTTTTTTTGAGATCGTTCGGCCGGGGCTGAAAATCGATACGGGTGCAGTTGTTAATTTACAAATGGGATGGCGATCATTACCTTATAGGATACATCATGGAAAAACGCATTTCAAAAGCCGCCGTGGAAACCGCAGGTCCGGTGGAAAGGCGCCTCCCACCCATGAGCATATAGATGCAGTCAGCGTGTTGAACAATTGCAGAGACACTTTTCAGGAGATCGCTGCGACGAGGATAACTATTTATGAAAGGAGAACCGGCACATGGCGATCAAGGTCTATAAATTAGAACAGCTTAGTTTTATGCTACCGGATCGGATTGGATTGCTCTCGGAGGTCACCGCATTCATTACTGCGGCCAGCATTAACATCGAGGCCATTTGCGCTTACGGCATGGGGGATGATGGTCATTTCATGATCATCACCGACAACAATTCGAAAGCCAAAAAAGTGATCACCAATATGGGGGCCGAGGTAAAGACCGAAGCGGTGGTCGCAGTGGAGGTGCCGAATAAAATTGGTCAGCTTCAGCAGATCGCCAGAAAGATTTCAGATGCCGCAATAGACATCACCTTTATCTACGGCAGTCCGGTGCAGGAGAAAATGACCCTTATCTGCAGGACGGCGGACGACGAAAAAGCAGCGCGGGTGATTGCCGGCTGAATTGAATTTGAATTGGGTGTCACGGACGCCAGGTGGAAGAAAATCCTGAAATATCGATTTACGTTCCCATGCCTTGACTTGCTCCCTGGAAGGAAGTATTTTAATTTTACTTTCGACTTCTCTTAATTGCAAAACCGGAAAAGTAATACCTTAAGGAAGGCATTACCATGCTGCCGAAAAGCAACCCGACGCTAAGCCCCGCCTGGTCAAAGCTCCAGGAACATTACCGCACGATCAAAGACATCCATATGAAGGATCTTTTTGCTTCCGAACCCGAACGATTCAACCGCTACCATATCCGGTTCGATGATATTCTGGTGGATTATTCTAAAAACAGAATAACCGATGAAACCCTCAAGCGTCTTCTGGAGCTGGCAAGGGAATCCGGAGTGCAAAAAGCGGTGGAGGATATGTTCGCAGGTGAAAAGATCAATGAAACCGAAGACCGGGCGGTGTTACATATTGCACTGCGCAACCGGAGCAATTCCCCCATTTATGTCGACAATCAAAATGTGATGCCCCAGGTAAATGCCGTCTTGCAGAAGATGGAAAAGTTTTCTGAAAAAATAAGATCCGGCGGGTGGAGGGGCTATTCGGGACGCAGGATCAGCGATATCGTCAACATCGGAATCGGCGGATCGGACCTGGGCCCCGTGATGGTCACCGAGGCTTTGCGCCCTTATGCGGACGCGGGGTTGTGCGTTCACTTCGTTTCCAATATCGACGGTACTCATCTTACCGAAACCCTGAAAAAATTAAATCCGGCGACAACCTTGTTTATGGTCGCTTCCAAAACCTTCACCACCCAGGAAACCATGACCAATGCCTTCAGTGCCCGGGAATGGTTTTTAAAAGAAGCCGGAGACCGGCGCCACGTAGCCCGACATTTCGTGGCCCTGTCGACCCATGCCGAAAAAGTAGAAGAATTCGGCATCGACCGGGAAAACATGTTCGAGTTCTGGGATTGGGTCGGCGGGCGCTACTCCCTGTGGTCGGCCATCGGTTCGTCAATCGCCTGTTATATTGGATATGACAACTTTTCCGCGCTGCTGGAGGGTGCTCATAGAATGGATCGTCATTTCAGCGAGACGCCGTTTGAGCAAAACATCCCGGTGATTCTGGCCTTGATCGGCATTTGGTACAATAACTTTTTTGAGGCCGCGACGGAGGCCATTTTGCCATATGATCAGTATATGCACCGATTTCCGGCTTATTTTCAGCAGGGCAATATGGAAAGCAACGGCAAATCCACCAGCCGGGATGGGAAAAAGGTGGATTATCAGACCGGACCCATCATTTGGGGCGAACCCGGTACGAATGGCCAACATGCCTTTTATCAGCTCATTCACCAGGGAACGAAATTTATACCGGCGGATTTCCTGGCGCCGGCCGTCAGCCACAACCCGCTGGGCGATCATCACGAAATTCTGCTGTCCAACTTTTTCGCCCAGACCGAAGCTCTTATGAACGGTAAAACCAACGAAGAAGTGGCTGCGGAATTGAAAGCGGCTGGCAAATCAGCGCCTGAAATCGAAAAGCTGGGCCCCCATAAAATCTTTACGGGCAATCGACCGACCAACTCGATTCTTTTTAAAAAGTTGACGCCGAGGACTCTAGGTAGTCTGATTGCAATGTACGAACATAAAATATTCGTCCAGGGCGTCATCTGGAATATTTTCTCATTTGACCAATGGGGCGTCGAGCTCGGTAAGCAACTGGCGAGACGCATTCTGCCGGAAATAAAAAATGACGCTGCGGTTCAATCCCATGATGCTTCGACCAATGGCCTGATCAATGCCTTCAAGGAAATGAGACAATAATCCTGTATATTGGATAACAGATGTATTACGAGTAAAGCTGTTTAAAAGTAGGGATTGTTTTTCGTCTGTGCCGATCTGTGTGTGTCGGTGGCAATTTTTGCTTTGGGTTCTTTATTCCGCATTCCAAATTCCGCACTCGATTCATTGGCCTATAAACTCTCCGTTTCTGAATTCACCCTCTACTGTCCTCCCATCCGGGAATTTCATCGCTCCATGTCCGCTTTTTTCACCGTCCAGAAATTCACCGGTATATATTCTGCCATCCGGATATGTCATGGTGCCGAAACCGGTTCTCTCCCCGTAGTTGAAATCTCCGACGTATGTCCGCCCATCGGGAAATATCATGGTTCCTTTACCGTGTCGTTGATCGCTTTTGAACACGCCAATGTATTTTCTGCCATCCGGAAAGGTCAACGTCCCCTGGCCGTTTCTTTCACGAAATTGCCAATGTCCTTCATACCGGGTTCCATCAGGCTGGGTGAATGTGCCTTCCACGATTTCGCCATCTTCCCAGATCCCGACCATTTTTCGGCCGCCAGGCATTTGCAGAACCCCCGGGCCATGTCGGGCACCGTCTTTAAATCCACCCGCAAACCGGTGGCCGGTGGGATATACCATGGTTCCCTTGCCGTTCACACAGTCGCCTTCGATACAGTCATCACCAAAAGACTGTACAGGAGCCAGGCAAATCATCATCAGGATTAAAACAGAGACGTTCTTCATTTTTATGCTACCTTTCTCCATGGAATGAAACAATCGTTTTAGTCGATAAGACGAATCAAAGACTCATCGCGACCGGCGTGATACATGCATTCCCACCAGCCAGGCAACGAGAACCACCATGTAAATTTGACCGATGACCGCTTCAACCAGCACCAGGACACTCGCTTCATCCGTAAGGGGCGTAATATCACCATAGCCAAGGGTGGTTATGGTGACGAAACTCAAGTATTCAAACCGTATGGTCTCTCCCCAGTGTCCGTTTATCGGGAAATAAAAGGAGCCGGGATACAACAGATCGACAACCATATACAGAAAGGCCCACATCAGCGCGATCAGCAAATAGACCACAATGGCTGCGAAAATAGTTTCCACGGTGACTTCTTTCGAGCTGGCGGCGATACGCAATATGCTGACGGCGGCGTAGGCAAAAAATAGCGCGCCGAAAACCCTGGTTAACAAACCGAGAGTCTCGATTTCAACAAAATAGGCCGACCAGGTGGCAATAATCAGCGGCAGAGCCAGAATCGAGGCCGTGACGGCCTGAGACCGTTTTAATTTGATGGTGTATATGATGAAAATAAAAATAACGGTCAAAAAGAAGTCCATCAATATTTTGGTCTGGACGAATTGATCCAGAAACGGTGTCAGCACCAACAGAGACAGGATCAGAATCATAAGGACCAGAAACCGCGCGTCGAAAAACTTCTGAAAGCGACTCTCAAGCATTTTGGGGGCCATGGCCGTAAGTGCCTTCCCTGGCTGAAAAGATTTGCGGATGCGAGGTTAGGGATTCATTTTTTTAGGGGTCGGGCCCCCGCAGAACCGGATGGCTCTATTGCTATACATCTCCTTCAGTTTCCTTAATCTTTTGTCTGAAAATTTCTATTACTTCCTCGGGAGATTTTTCCTGTAAAATCTGGTGAAACTGGGCCCGGTAATTTTCGACGGCGCTGATCCCCAAGGCCGAAAGATCGTAAACCTTCCATTTGCCGTGGTTCTTCTTCATACGAAGAATTACCGGAACCGTCAGGTTTTTCCAAAGCACCTTGACCTCAACCACTGCCCGGGACTTTCCGATCAATTTCTGATCGATATAAATTATTTTTTCTCCATTGTATTTTGACCTTAATTTCCATAAATTAATCCTGCCTAGGAATTCGCCGATCAACTCCACGAATTCTTTTTGCTGCTCGGTGGAGAAGTCTTTCCAATGGGATGAAAGCACCCGCCTGGAGAATTCCCTGAAATCGAACATTTCCAAGGCGACAGTCCACAGCTTTTGAACCTGTTCCTCGCTTCGGGATGCATCCTGGTATCGCGGATCTTCCAGTATGCGAATACCCCTGTCGATCCCCCGCTGCAACGCCTCCATCGGTTGTTCTCCCGAAGCCTGAGCGGAAGCGCCGAGTATGATTAAAATGAGAACGGATGTGAAGTTTCTCATGAAATAGCCGAATCTGTGCCTGCCTTTCGTTGGATTTCAGGTGCTTTAAACTTTTAAGATAGTAAGGATACTGGAGGCTTTCAAGGGTTGGTAATCATAAAAAAGGAAGGCCATCCGGTTTCCCGGATGGCCTTTCGACTGTTTAATGGAATTTATCCGGATAAATTATTCAGCGGATTCTTCCTGTTTGCAAGCTAGGGTCGGATCGGCCATCAGGGCCAGTTCTTCATACCGTTTGTCGAATTGTTCGAGCAGCATTTTATGCAGCCGTTCGGCTTCCTTCGGGAAAGTCCTTTGTAGGGAAGCATAGCGGATCTCGCCCTGCAGGAATTGCTTCAGGCTTCCGTCCGGTTTCTTGGAATCCAGGATAAAGGGATTTTTGCCTTCAGCTTTCAATGCCGGATTGTAACGGTACAGTGGCCAGTAGCCGGACTGTACGGCCAGTTTCTCTTCTTCCTGGGCCTTGCCCATGCCGGCCATGATCCCCTGGTTGATGCAGGGGCAGTAGGCGATAACCAACGACGGGCCGTCATAGGCTTCGGCTTCGACCAGGGCTTTGATCAACTGCTGTTTATTGGCGCCCATGGACACACTGGCAACATAGATGTAGCCATAGCTCATCGAAATGCGTCCCATATCCTTTTTGGGCGTCTTTTTGCCCGAAGCGGCAAACCGGGCCACCGAGCCGGTGGGAGTCGCCTTGGACGACTGGCCGCCGGTATTCGAATAGACCTCGGTATCGAAGATAAACATGTTGATATCTTCGTTGGTGGCCAGAACATGATCGACCCCGCCATATCCGATATCATAGGCGGCGCCGTCCCCAGCGAATATCCAGAACGACTTTTTGGTAAACAGCTTGGATCCCGCGGCAATTTGCGCCAGAAGCGGATTGCCGTTCTGGGACGCCAACAACGCTTTCAGCTTGTTGCCGTGAATGCGGGAGCCTTCGGGATCCTGCATGTTGTCCAGCCAGCCGGACATGGCGTCCTTGATATCCTGGGACCCATCACCTTTCATGGCCTCTTTCATCAAATCAGCCAGTTTGTCGCGCTGCTGTCTTGCTCCCAGAAACATTCCATAGGTAAATTCGGCCGAATCCTCGAACAGCGAATTGCCCCAGGTGGGTCCGAAGCCGTCCTTGTTCACACAATAGGGTATGGCCGGTGCCGAACCACCCCAGATGGAACTGCAGCCGGTGGCATTTCCAATGAACATGCGCTCGCCGAAAAGCTGGGTGATCAATTTGGCATAGGGCGTTTCCCCGCAGCCGGCACAGGCACCCGAGAACTCCAGCAGGGGCTGACAGAACTGGCTGCCCTTGACCGTGTTGCGGGCCATGAGATTGTCGCGCACCGGTAGGTCTTCAAAATAGCTCCACAGGGGAACTTGTTTTTCCAGTTGGGTTTCGAGCGGCTTCATAACCAGGGCTTTCTGTTTGGCCGGACAGATATCGGCGCAATTGCCGCAGCCGTAACAATCCAGGGTATCGACTTGAATGCGGAAATGATAGTCCTTCACATCCTTACCCACCGCTTTTTTGGCTTCGAAGCCCTCGGGAGCGTCCGCCAGTTCCTGATCGGTAAGAAGCGCCGGACGGATGGTGGCGTGGGGACACACCATGGCGCATTGGTTGCACTGGATGCAATTGTCCATAATCCATTCCGGAACGTTGATGGCCACACCGCGCTTTTCGTAGCGGGTGGTTCCCACCGGGAAGATTCCGTCCGGGGCAAAGGCGGAAACCGGCAGCTTGTCTCCCTGCTGCAGGAGCATGGGGCGCATGACATTTTTGACGAAGTCCGGTTCGTCCTTTTCCGTTTTAGCACCACCCGCGGCTTCGGCCCAGCTCGAAGGATAGTCGATTTTAACCAGATTCTCCAGGGTCTTATCCACAGCGGCAAAGTTCATATCGACGATCTTCTGGCTTTTTTTGCTGAACATCTTCTGGATCTGGCCTTTGAGGTAGCCCAGGGCTTCGTCCACCGGTATGACATTGGCCAGTTTGAAAAAGGCCGTCTGCATGATCATGTTGATCCGGCCGCCGAGTCCCACCTCACCGGCGATCTTGACCGCATCGATATTGTAGAATTTGAGATTCTTCTGAGCAATGGTCCGGCGCATTTCAGCCGGCAGCTTTTCTGCCATGTCTTCCAATGTCCAGGGGGAATTGAGCACGAAAATACCCCCGTCCTTGATGCCTTCCAGCAAATCGTAGACATCCACGTAGGTGTCCTTGTGGCAGGCGATATAATCGGCGGTATCGATGAGATAGGTGGATTGAATCGGCTTATGGCCGAAGCGCAGATGCGAAATGGTGATGCCGCCGGACTTTTTGGAATCATAGGCAAAATAGGCCTGGGCATACATGTCGGTATTGTCGCCGATAATTTTAATGGCGCTCTTGTTGGCACCCACCGTACCGTCAGCCCCGAGCCCCCAGAACTTGCACTGTACGGTGCCTTTGGGAGTCACATCCAGGCTTTTGCCGACTTTCAGAGAGGTTTGGGTGACATCATCGACAATCCCTACCGTGAAATGGTTCTTGGGGGTTGCGGCTTTCATGTTGTCAAAAACCGCCATGGCCATGGCCGGGTTGAATTCCTTGGAGCCCAATCCATATCGGCCGTTTAACAGCTTCGGCGTTTGTGCTTTTTCCATATACGCCGTACAAACATCCAGATAAAGCGGCTCGCCCAATGAACCCGGCTCCTTGGTGCGGTCTAGCATCGTCAGTGTTTTGGCGGATTGCGGAATCGCCTGGAAAAGGTGTTCGGTGGAAAAGGGACGGTACAGCCGAACCTTGACCAGACCGACCTTTTCGCCCTTGCCTCTCAAATGGTTGATGACTTCTTCGAAGGTTTCGCAGGAAGACCCCATGGAAACCACCACATGCTCGGCTTCCGGATCCCCGACGTAATCGAACAACCGGTATTTGCGCCCGATTAGATCGCCGACCTTTTGCATGTATTCGTCGACGATACCCGGAACTTTCAGATAGTAGGGGTTAGCGGCTTCCCGGTTCTGGAAATAGATATCGGGGTTCTGGGCGGTTCCTCTCAGTTCCGGCCGTTCCGGATTGGCGCCGCGGGCCCGGAATTTGGCGATAGCATCCCAGTCCGTCAGCTTGGCCATGTCCTCGTAATCGATTACGGCAATTTTCTGGATTTCATGGGAGGTACGAAAGCCGTCGAAGAAATGAACGAATGGAAGGGAGGATTTGATGGCCGCCAGATGGGTCACCAATGCTATATCCATGACTTCCTGCACCGAGGAGGCCGCCAGCATGGCGAAACCGGTCTGGCGCACCGCCATCACATCCTGGTGATCGCCGAATATGGAAAGCGCATGGGCCGCCAGCGCCCGGGCCGAAACATGCAGTACGCCGGGCAGCAGTTCCCCCGACATCTTGTACATGTTGGGGACCATCAGCAGCAATCCCTGGGAGGCCGTGAATGTCGAGGTCAGGGCACCGGCCGCCAGCGATCCGTGCACGGCGGCGGCGGCGCCGGCCTCGGATTGAAGCTGGCGTACGGTCAGGGTTTGTCCAAAAATGTTTTTGCGTCCGTCAGCGGCCCATTCATCTGCGATTTCGCCCATTGGTGAGGAAGGGGTGATCGGATAAAGGGTGCACATATCGCTCATAGCATAGGCGACATGAGCAGCTGCCGTGTTGCCATCCATGGTTTTAAATTTGTCTGCCATAAAATGCTCCTTGAAGTTTATTCGGGCCGAGAGCTGCAACTATCGGCAAGAACTCGCATCCCGTGGTAAGGTTAAAAGATCCAAATACTAATGCAGCAGTTTCTCAAAGAAGTCATTGCCCTTGTCGTCGACAATGATGAAGGCCGGAAAATCCTTGACGGTGATCATGTAAACGGCTTCCATTCCCAGTTCGGGATACTCGATCAATTCAACCTGTGTAATGCAGTCCCGTCCGAGTCGGGCGGCTGGTCCGCCGATGGAGCCCAGGTAGAAACCGCCGTATTTTTTGCAGGCGTCCGCCACCTGTTTTGAACGATTGCCCTTGGCCAGCATGATCAGGGAACCGCCTTTGGCCTGGAAAACCGGTACATAGGGGTCCATGCGTCCGGCGGTGGTCGGGCCGAAGGAGCCCGATGCAAAGCCAACCGGTGTCTTTGCGGGTCCGGCATAGTAGACAATGTGCTGTTTGAGATAATCCGGCAGGGAGCCTCCACTGTCGAGGCGCTCCTTGATTTTGGCATGCGCAATGTCCCGGGCGACAACGATTTTACCGGTCAGCAGCAGGGGGGTGGCAACCGGATAGCGGCTTAGCTGTTGTCGGATGTCATCCATGGGTTGATCGAGATCGATCCGTACCGCATCCTGTCCGGACATTTCAAATTGCGGCAAATATCGGGCCGGGTCGGTTTCGAGCTTTTCCAGAAAAATTCCCCCGGAGGTGATTTTGGCCTTGATGTTGCGGTCTGCACTGCAGCTCACACCCAGACCGATGGGACAGGATGCGCCATGGCGCGGCATACGGATGACCCGGGTGTCCAGGCAAAAATATTTTCCGCCGAATTGCGCGCCGATTCCGAGTTCGCGGGATATTTCCAGGATTTCCGCCTCAAGCTGTGGATCCCGGAACGCGTGCCCGGATTCACTGCCATGAGTCGGCAGACCGTCCAGATATCCGGCGGATGCCAGCTTTACGGTTTTGAGGTTGAACTCCGCGGATGTGCCGCCGATAACGAAAGCCAGATGATATGGGGGACAGGCGGCCGTGCCCAGGGTTTTCATTTTTTCGCGCATGAAGGCCTTTAGGTTTTGCGGGGTCAGAATCGCCTTTGTTTCCTGGAACAGGTAGGTCTTGTTGGCGGATCCGCCGCCTTTGGCGATACACAGAAAGCGGTATTCGTCGCCCCCCACGGCATATAGTTCGATCTGGGCCGGCAAATTGGTGCCTGAATTTTTCTCTTCATACATGCTCAAGGGGATATTTTGAGAAAATCTCAGGTTGTCCCCGGTGTAGGCATTGAAAACACCCCTCGAAAGCGCTTCTTCATCCGAAGCGTCGGTCCACACAAATTGTCCTTTTTTGCCGATAACGATGGCCGTGCCGGTATCCTGGCACATCGGGAAAATACCCTCCGCCGCGATAACGGCGTTTTTGAGCAGTTCCAGGGCCACATACCGGTCATTGGCGGAGCTTTGGGGGTCGTTAAAGATCCCGGCCAATTGTTTAAGATGCGCCGGCCGCAAGAGATGGGAAACATCGGTAAATGCCTGTTCGGAAAGCTGTGTCAATGCACGGGCCGGTACCTTCAGAATCTTCCCGCCGCCGCAGGCGGCCACGGATACCTCCGCCGTGTCCAGCAGCCGGTATTCGGTACGGTCGGTGCCGGTGGGAAACATTTCTTGATATATGAATTCAGCCATGGATGCCTTCTCGCTAACGATCCAAATGGTGATGTTTGAATATAACCGGTTAAGAAATAGGTCAGATTATCAGCACGCTATTTGAGTGTCAAGGAATTTTGAGATTAACGCCAGTCATAACCCCGGATAGGCCGGTGAGAGTTATAAAGGTTCAATTTGATTTTTTCGAAAACCCTCAGCGCTGAGCCGACTTCGAAGGCGGTCGGGGCAACTTAACGAAAATGGTGGTCCCGGCGCCCTTGGCCGAAGTTACCTCGATGCTTCCCTGGTGGCGGGCAATAATTTTTTGGGTCATCATCAGCCCGATTCCGGTTCCATCGCTTCCCTTGGTGCTGAAAAAGCTTTGAAAAATCTTGTCGCGAACCTCCCCGGTCATGCCGGCGCCCGTATCGATTATCCGATATTCCACCGCCCAGTCTGCCGGTTGGAGGGTTTTGACCGTCACCGTTTTGCAGGTGAAGTCGTTTCCTGCACAGGCTTCCATGGCATTGGTCACAAGGTTCAACAGGCAGCGGTGAATGCCCTGCGGGTCGCAACGCACCGGCGGCAGATTATCGCAGAGTTCCATTTTCAGCTCTATGCCCTCCGCTTCAGCCCGCGCCGACAATAATTGAACAACTTCCCTAACCGGGGCGTTGGCGTCGGCCATCGCAAAGGCGACCTCCGAATATTTTCCGTAATCGAGCAGATCAAGGGAAAGGTTTTTGATTTTCTCGACGTTACCCTCCACCATCTTCCAGCCTTCCGTGAGATATTGCCGGTTGTCGAGTTCGATTCCCTTGCCCAATACGAAGATGCCGCCCTTTAAGCCGTTGGCGATACTCTTGATGGTATGGGACAATTCGGTCACGGTTTGACCGACGGCTGCCATTCGTTCCGCCTCGATGAGTTTGCGGGCTTTTTCCGCCACCAGCATTTCCAGGTTTTCGGTATATTCCCGCAGCTGGCGACGCATGGAAATCCTCTCTTTTGCTCTTCTCAGGGCAATTTCGAGTACGTCGTCGTTGATCGGTTTGGTGACGAAATCGGTGGCGTCGTGCTTGAGGCTTTCAATGGCCAGTTCCATATCTCCGTGGCCGGTAAACATGATAACCTCGGTATCCGGATTCTCCCGCTTGATGCACCTGAGCAGTTCGATGCCGTCGATATCCGGCATTTTGATATCCGTGAGCACAATCGACGGAGACTTCTCTTTGAAGAGCCGCAACGCTTCCCGGCCGCTTGCGGCGGTATGCACCTTGTATCCGGCGTCCTGAAGCGAGATTCCCAGAACCTTGCGGATACCGGCTTCGTCATCGACCAGCAAAATGGCGTCATCCATCACAATTCATCTGCCTCTGCGGAAACCGGCGGAAAGGAAACCAAAAACCGGGCACCTTCACCTTGCGGGGAAACCACCGTGATCTTTCCGCCCAGATCATGCACAATGCGATAGCTGATGGAAAGGCCCAGCCCGGTTCCCTTGCCGGGATCTTTTGTCGTGAAAAACGGCTCGAAGACCTTTTCTTTAATTGACTCGGCAATTCCGGTGCCGGTGTCCTGAACCGTTACAACCACCCGGCCGTCTTCAAAACGGGTTTTAAGCAAGATTTTCTTTTCACTCCCCTGCGACGCATTCGTTCTACACTGCTCCTCAATCGCGTCGCGTGCATTTATCAGCAGATTGATAAATACCTGCTCCAGACGCCCGGCATCGGCAAGTATCAGCGGCAATTTAGGGTCGATCTCCCACTGCACCTCGATGCCCCGGGCGCTGAGCTGTCGGCTGAAAATTTCAAAAGAATTTTCCAGGACCTCATTGATCTGAATTTGATCCAATTTCTGATCGGATTTTCGGCCGAACTGCCGCATGTGATTGATAATTCTGGCAGCGCGGTCCACGTGGCTGTCAATTTCCTCGGAAAGGGTCTGCAGGATCTCGTCCTTGATTTTTTCCTTTTTGGCCACCTTTTTCATAAAAAACCTGCTGGCGGTTTTGATGACCGCCAAAGGCTGATTCAACTCATGAGCGACGCCGGTGGCCATCTCCCCCAGGGTTGCCATTTTGCTGGCCTGGATAAGCTGCTGTTCGGTTTCAAGGCGCTGGGTGATATCGCTGGTGGTAACCAGCAGGACATCCTTTTCCGGGTAATTGGACGGGGAAGTCCATAAATCCACGAAGATGATTTCTCCGCCTTTGCGAATCTGCTTTACCTGATTGATCATGGAGGTTGTTTTGAGCTCCCGTGCGATACGGTTTTTCTCATTCTCAGGAAGCAGGGTGAGAAACGATTTGCCGGAAATTTCTTCCCGGCTATATCCATATATCGCCTGTACGCTGTTATTGCAGTCCAGAATTTCCAGTGTATCGGTATCCAGAACAAAAATCGGGTTGCGGATGTTGTTGAAGATATCCCGATATTTTTTTTCGGATCTTTCCAACTCTTCTTCGAGTTCTTTATGATGGGTGATGTCCAGGTTCATCTCCATGGCCGCTACGATCTCGCCCTTTTCGTTTTTAATGGGCGATGTTCTCACGATCCAAGAGGTGGGCGTCCCATCCTTGCTGATGCCGACCTCTTCGCTGCGGTGGGACAAACCGTCCTTGAAGGTCAATTCAACCGGGCAATTGGGGCACTTGGTCGTCCGTCCTTTATAGGCGTAGAAACAAAAGTCATCCGGTTTGGGGTCGAATCTATCGGAAAATTCCCGGTTATAGCCCACCAGTTTATAGTTCCTGTCTTGAACGGTGATAATACACGGCACGGTTTCAAACAGAGTTTGATACTGGTTTCTTTGCTTGTTCAATTCAGCCTGCTGTTCGCCAATTTCCCTGCTCATCTGGTGGATAGCCGTCGCCAGTTGGCCGATCTCGTCGAAGCGATCTCCGCCGAATTGAGCAGTATAATGTCCCTTTGAAATGGCTGACGTATTTTCAATCAGCTGCCGAATGGGACGATTGAAAAACTTTAAAACCAGCACCAGAATAATCGCGGAGATGACCACAAAGGTCATGGCGGCAAGTCCGATGATCCCTTTTTCCATGAAAAGAATTTCTTTATCGGAATCCACCAGGGAAATTACGATATCCAGTGCGCCCAGGATTTTTTTTTCCGGTGTGTGAAAATGGCAGCTATCGGTGGAACATCCCGTTTGATTGGGAATCGGACTGATCACCCCCAGGAGGCGGTATCCCTGCGGAGAATCAAATATGCGGGTGCGCTCCGCCGGGGCGCAATCCGTCAGGGGCGGATCGGCGCGGTGACAGACATTGCAAGCTTCCGATCTGATATTGGTGATCCGGTCAATTTCGGCCGGATGGTTGGAATATTTTATCTGCCCCTGTTTGTTGTAGATCCGGATGCTCTCAATTCCCTTCTGTCTGCCGACATTCATGATGATCTGGTTTAGATCATGGCGGGAATTGTTCATCATGGCATAATGCGTGCCCAGCCTGATGGTATTGCCCAGCCGCTCGGTTTCCCGCACGATTTCTCTGTGCGACTGTTCTTTCTGATACCGGATGCTGTACCAGGCCCAGGTTGAAATGATCAACAACAATATGAGACCGACGCCGCCGATGAGTTTGGTGACGAGGCTGTGACGGAAGTATCGGATAAACGGTGACATTTCGATTTATTGTTTCTCTTTTTGGAACCGGGTTTCGTTCTCCTTAGCCTCTCGCGGCAGGACTTTGGGCAGCATGACCCTAAAATAAGAGCCCCGGCCGGGGGTTGAATCCACCTCGATTCGGCCCGCATGCTGCTGGACTATGTTCCTGGCGATGAAAAGACCCAGCCCGGTGCCCCTTTTTCCTTTTGAAGAATAAAACAGGTTGAAGATGTCTTGCACCGTCTCCTGGTCCATACCGATTCCATTGTCGCGGATTTCGAATACGATGTTATCTTTATGCTGTCGGACGCCGAAAAATATCCGATGGGCTCTGCCCGATCGATCTTCGAGGCAGGCTTCAACGGCATTTTCGATGATATTGGTCAAAGCGGATGCCATCACGGCGGCGTCGATTTCAAACCCTCCCAGGCCACTTTCGGTTTGCTTTTCAAATGCAATGGGGTGATTCTGAAATCTCGCTTGCATCAGGCCGATCAGTTCTGCGGCAAATTCAGCCACATCGACTCGTTTCCATTCCAGGGCCCTGTCTTTGGCATAGTAAAGGATATTCGATACCATGTTGCGAATTCTAGCGGCCATTTGCCGGACAACCCCGAGGCCCTGCCGGGTCTGCCCGTTGTCTTTTTTCGAGATCCCCGAGCTGAGCAGATACAGTCCACCGTCGAGACCGGTCAAAATCCCCTTGATACTGTGCGATGTCGAGCTGACCATCAATCCGAGCGAAGCCAGGCGATCCTGCAGCTGGCGGATTTCAGTGATGTTGGTGGACATTTCCATCACCTGCTCGATTTTACCGGCAGTATTGAAGATCGGGGCCGTATTGATCAGGACATTGTACTGCGCGCCGGATTTGGCGGTGACCACCGTTTCGGATTGGTGGGAACGGCCGTCCCGGAAGGTTTTGGCCACCGGGCATTCCTCACAGGGTTCACCGCTGTTTTTATAAGCCTCGTAGCAACGTGAACCCGTGGCTTCCCCGAAGTCCTCCTTGAAGCGCCTGTTGGAAGCCGCAATTTGAAATGTCGGTGTCTGGACGGTGATATAGCAGGGAACTTCGTCGAACAACTGTTGATGCTTTTTCTGGGTGGTTCTCAATTCCTCCTGCAGCCCCTCCACCTCGGAGATATCCGCGGAAATTTCGAGCACGAGCTCCAGGTCTCCGCGGCTGTTGTGGATAGGAGCCGTGTGAACCATCACGGAGGATATGGTACCGTCTAAATACCGGACGGTGGCTTTGGTGCGCTGACCCTGGCCGCTGTCAAGGGTTTTTGCCGCCGGACAGGTGATCCGGTCGCAGTCTGCGCCCTGGTATATAACCCAGCTGTCGGCACCGACCAGATTGCCCAGCCGCTCCTGGTAAAGCTGATTGATGGTGACAATCTTGAGCTCCCGGCTGTGAATGGCCACCAGGCACGGCATTTCGTTGAAGTAGTGAATACCCCCGCCGAAATCGCCAGCCATGTTACGGATGGCGGCAGACAAACCCTCCACGGCCTGACCGACGGCCGCCAGCCGCTCAATTTTAACCAGCCGGGCCGATTGTTCCCGGACTAATTGTTCCAGATTTTCGGTATGTTCGCGGAGTTTGGCGCGCATTTCCATTCGTTCATGCGCTCTTTTCAAGGCGATTTCAAGAATCTCGTCGTGAATGGGTTTGGTGACAAAATCGGTGGCTTCGTATTTAAGGCTCTTGATTGCGAGTTCCATGTCTCCATGACCCGTAATCATGATGACCTCGGTCTCGGGATTCTCCTCCTTTATTTTCCGCAGAAGTTCAATGCCGTCCATACCCGGCATTTTTATATCGGTTAAAACGATGTCAGGTTTGGCCTGGTGAAAAATTTCCAAAGCCTGGATTCCATCTTCGGCAGTCAGGACCTCATAGCCACTGTCTACCAGCGCTATGCCGAGTACCTTGCGGATGCCGGCCTCGTCGTCGGCCAGCAGTATTTTTTTGTCCATGACATCCGCCTTCGATATGGTTTAACTGAAAAATCGGTCTGTCGAAAGCCGATCTGATTCGAACCCGCCGGGAAAAAGGAAAAAAGCGGATTATCCTAAAATCTTGCGGGCAAGTTCCAGTAGCTTTTCATGGTCTAGAGGCTTTTGCATATGGGCGTCCGGTTGAGGTAAGGGATCGGTCGCTTTAAGGTTGATCATTTTCAGAAAATGGGAGAAAGACTTCTGCCCAATGCCCGTCAGCATGATGACCGGTATGGAATCCAGCTTCCGATCGGATTTGAGCTCCCGGTACATGGCAACGCCGCCGACCTCGGGCATCATCACATCGAGAATAATCAGATCGGGTAGCGACTCCCGGGCTTTTTGCAGACCTTCCCTGCCGTTTCTGGTTACAATCGGCAGGTATCCGCTGGTTTCGAACAACGTGCGAAGATAGATTCTGACATCCAACTCATCGTCGACAATGAGAATCTTTTTTGCGGCGGTTGATGTGGCTTCAGCGGACAGCGTGCCTTCTCCCCTTTTGATGCAAAATTGCATTACACCCCTACAACACTCTGTGTCTTACCCCTATCCCGTTGCCCCGGGCATCCCGTCTGCAATCCTGTCCTTTCCGCCCTCCGCATTCACTTCAGACATCCAGGTCGGCAACCTTGTCCGGGTGGTTTACACTGGCGACCGGACAGGAGGCCCTCAGCACCACCTGTTCGACCGTGCTGCCCAACTCGGCCTGCTCCGGGTCGATATCCTGGGTGTGGTGGGCCATGACAATGAGATCTCCCTTTTTTTCCCGGGCAAATTTTAGAATCTCCACATAGGGGATTCCTTCCCATATCTCCAGATCGTAATTGTCATAACCTTTCATTTTGGGAACATAGGTCGTCTCAATTTTTTCTCTGGCTTCGGCGATTTTTTGCTCGATTTCATTTTGCCCCTGGATTTCGCCGAAAGTACCGGAAGCGATATCGCAGGCATGGAAAATATGAAGCCTGGCCCCGACCTCTCGGGCTAATTTGTAGGCCCACAGAAACGCATAGTGGGAAGCCTTGGAAAAATCGACACCGACGACAATATTGGAAAACAGTTTCCAGCAGGTCGTACACGGACGGCTGATGATTACAACCGGACAGCGGGCCGCCTTGGCGACTTTCTGCATGGTACTGCCGGCAATCGCCCGGAAACGGGTGGCCCCCACATCTTCTTTCCGGGTATGGGCGCCCATGATAATCATGTCCACCTCCTCCTTGCGGGCCAGCCGCAGAATCTCCCGATGCGGCGCGCCGACGACAGCTTCTATCATGCTGTTTTCGCTATCTTTCAGCAGGTCGCCATAAGTGTTTTTCATTTCCTCTACGACCCAGTCCCGGTAGTCGGCATCCGGCTCTTCGGCCTCACCGGTTCTGGCGTCGGTGACAAAAGGGCTGTAGCCGCGGCTGGGAACCCCAAAGACATGCAGGATGGTGAGTTTCGCATCCCACTTCAACTCCAAATCGAAAGCCACTTTGGCTGCATTGTCACAGGTGGGCGATGCCGTGGTTGCAAACAGCAATTTTTTAAACATTCATCGTCTCCTTCGTGTAGAACTTCGTTGAGCCCCTTTGGCCGTCGAGCCCCTGGGACGTCAGGTGATAATCCGGGGCAAGTCCCCTCCTGGACGGGATCAGGTTCAACCAGCTTCCATATTTCTTTGAAGCCAATCACTGTTTCTTTTTCGATCTGTGCGGCTGTTTTTAACCTGACGGCCGGATTAAAGGGTGCACTCTTTGGGCGTTCCTTGAAAACTTAATTCCCATATGATTCCCTCAATAAATTCAAACAGGTTGAATACAGTTGCAAACTCCAAAATATCGATTTTGTCTCCAAATACCATATGCTTCAGCGCACCGAGCTTGAGCGGCATATCCAGGAGGTTTTCCAAATGAAATGATTTGATTTGCAGGTGCTCCGAACCGCGGACGCCATCGAGGCTATGGTATATTTCCAGGTGCGGCTCTCCGGGAAAGCCGATCATTTCGATGGTTTTATAAAATTCCAGATAATCGATTTCCGCCAGACAATGGTTTCCCGGGCATTCATGGCAGCGCTGGATGCAATCGGCGACGAATGGATCCAGCTTTTGAAACTGCGCATATTTTTCGAACATGCGGAAAAAGCTTCTCAACGTGTATCCACGGGCCAGTTCAACCCGACAGCCAAGTATCATAAGTGAGTCGCTTGGAACAATTCTGTCATTTTCCGTAATGGACCCATCATTTTGCAGGGTGATCCGGTTCATCATCATTACCTACCCCGGATTGTTGAGGAGATTTATGCAACGTTGGGGCTATTCCTCCTTGGGTTTCAGATGCTCGGGCACTTCGATCATATTGATCAGCAGTGGTTTCAAAAAGGACCACCGGATCCCGATTTTATAAACCTCTTCGAGATCCCTGATGGCATCCCAGCAATTGTGACAAGGTGCGATGACCAGTTTGGCGCCGGTGGCCAGTATCTGGTCGCGTTTGACTTTCAGGCCGACATTACGCTGCTGGCGATAGCGGCCGATACCGTTCAAGCCGCCGCCGCCGCCGCAGCAGAAATTGTGTTCGCGGTTGGGTTTCATTTCCCTGAAGTCCTCGGCGATATAACTCATAATCTCTCTGCCGATATCGGCGAGACCGCCATTGCGGACGTAGTTGCACGAATCCTGGTAGGTTACCGGCTCCTTTATTTTTTTGGCCGGATCTATTTTCAGCTTGCCGGTTCTAAGGGCTTCAGCCACCCATTCCACGTAATGGAAACTTTCAACCGGGGTTTTTCCAGATTTGAGCCCCGCCCAGTAGGGTCCTTCGATGACCGTCGCCCGGTAGGCATGCCCGCATTCGGTGACCACCATCCGCTTCGGTTTCAACCGGCCCATGGCGGCATACACGGATTCAACCTGTAATTTACAGGCCTCCCAGTCACCGCTGAACATGGCCAGGCTGGTCTCCTCCCAACCCTCACTGGGAACCGTCCAGTTTTCGCCCGCCACATGAAACAGAACCGCCGCCTCCGCGATATCCTCGGGATAGTGTTTGGGTTCCCGCGCATTGACGGTGTACAAGATATCGGCGTTTTCCTTATCCACGGGGATGGTCAGCCCCGGCCAGTCATCCTCGTATTCTTCAGCCATCCACTCACAGGTATCCACCCAGTCTTCGGAGGTGATATCCATTTGGGCGCGGTACACCCGGTGCATCCCGGAGCCGATCTTCATCTCCCAGGGAACAAATCCCTGGGCAAACAACAACCCGCGCAAATAACCGAACATCACGCCGGTATCGATGCCGAAGGGACAATACACGCCGCAACGCGTGCAGCAAGTGCATTTCGCATAGGACGTGTCCATGCAGTATTGTAAAAATGCATTGTCCACATTCCCCTTGCGCTTTATGATCTGTCCCAACGTGGACTGGATCTTGTAAGAAGGGACCTGTTGCGGGTCCTTGTTGTTGGCCAGATAGTAGAAACAGCTCTCGGCGCACAGGCCGCAGTGCGAGCAGATTTCAAGCCAGGTTTTCAGCCGGGATTTACACGTTTTTTGAATCGTGTCCCACAATTTTTTGCGATCCACATCGAGGTGGTTCATTTCTTCGTAATACTGCTTGCCGCTTTTATCCGCCAAAAGCGCTTGCAATTCTTCTTTCGTATTGATGGGTCTTTTGTTGCAGAGTATTCCTTCAGGCATGGTTATAAATTCCTTGTTTCAAAATCCTAAAATTGATGAATCCGTAAAAAGTCGAATGCATCATGTGTTTAGTATTTTGTATTTTGTGTTTTGTGTTTGGTGTTTGGTGTTTGGTATAAAATATTTTTCATCATATCAGTTTCTTAGCTCGTTTCCATCCACAAATGGCCTTTTGGCCCAATTTCGGCGTCAATCTGCGCCCTTGCTTGTGCGGCGTAGTAAACTACGCCTCCGCGCAAGGACTTGATTTCCTTGAACTGGGGCAAAAATTCGCGTTTCTGGATTGGAAACACCATCAGGCGCCCATCATTGTAAAAAAGCCCTTTGATGGATGGGCACTAGCTCACTAAACACCAAAAACGAAACACCCTCGTAAAAATATCACCTTTTGGACTTTTACGAGATTGTTACCTCTGGGGGTGAGTGGTTCGGCCCCGTCCCGGACACCGCTACCACGCCATCCCCTTGGTCTTTTTCATACCGCCGCGTTTGATGCCGTAATCCATACCAAGCTGAGCCCTGGAAAGAAAGAACAGCACAAAATGCGACAACTTGGTGAATGGAATCGCCACCAGGAAAACCTCACCGCAAAGCACATGGGTGATGATCCAGAAGTTGTAATTGACTCCGCCCGCAGCGGCGATCATTCCGGTGACAAAGGGGGCGACGGCAATGGCAATGATCAGATAATCATAGCCCGTGGTCAGAAATCTGACTTCCGGCAGGGCAATGCGGCGCAAAACGAGAAAAACCACGGACAGAATCACCAGGGTCGTCAGCACGTCGGCCACCCCCTCGGGAAGCGTCCAGAAGCTGAACCCCAGTCTCTCACGCAACAGGATGTTGTGTCCCAATAAAAATATAGGAACCAGCAGCAGCCCGAGATGCATCAAAAACAGCCATAAAACAAACCAGGGATTTTTGCGATAACTGCGGGTCGCCCAGGGGAACAGCCAGAAAACAATGGAACGTATGGCGCCCTTGATTCCATAAGAAGTATTCACCGTATAGGTCACCCGGTCGAGTTTCCAGTCGAGTCCTCTGATATACCAGACGGTGCGTACGATCAGCCCGATGAAAAAGACGGCAAATGACAGCCAGGCCAGCGGCCCGGTTACAAACTCATACATGGATTACTCCTTTAGATTATTCGTTATCCTCGTCTCTATCGGTGAGAAAACGATAGAAAAGCGTTATGCCGACCAGTGCGCCGACAATGATAATGTAAGTGATGCTTTCGGTGTGAAGCATATATTCATGCAAGGTATGTATCGTTTCCATAATGATCCTGTAAATCTATAGTAGTAGTTATAAATGAATTTTTTACATTTTATGGCAAAAAAGTTTTATTGATCTATTGTCGCTGTCTTCAAATGAGCTCTTAAGGTCTTAAGCTCCTAAGCTTGTAAGCACTCACGAGCTTACGAACTCACGAGCTCATGAGCTTACGCGCTTACGATCAAAAGCCCGTCAATTCCGGTTTATCCGGGTTAGGGTTAATGCTTATCCTCATACTCGGGATGGGCGTACAACACCGGCATATGGGTGACGATAAAACGAAAAACAATCAACCCGACGGTTACCAAAAATACCGAAACCACGATTTCCATCCAGTGCGGAAAATATCGTTCGCTGGACGGCAGATGCCAGTTAAAAGCAACCAGCCCGACATTCAACCGGTTGACGACAATGCCGAGCACCGTCCAGGCGGCCGTCCATTTGATAATTTTCAAATTTTTTTCGCGGACCCCCACGGCATACAAAAAACACGGCAGCGCCACGAATCCCAGCAATTCCACCAGAAACCAGATGCCGTATGAAGTGCCCAGCAGGTGCCAGTTGTTGCCCTGAGCGATTCCGATCACCTTGATAATGAAATAACCCGCCAGGACGAAGGAGGCCGCCTTGCCGAACCCCAGAGCGATATCGTCTTTTTCCTTCAGGTGCTCCGCGTCCATTTTATCGGCAAAATAGTGGTGCGACAGCGTACTTTCGAAGATTACCATGGACAAACCCGCAATAACAGCGGACACGAAGAAAAATACCGGAATATACGGCGAATACCACAGTGGATGAAGCTTCGACGGTGCAATCAAGAATAAGGCGCCCAGGGAAGACTGATGCAGGGTGGAAAGCACCACCCCGAAAATGGTCAGCAGAAGCGTCAGTTTGACCACAATGCTGCGGGCCTTTTTCAGCCCCAGCCATTCCAGCGCCGCCGGTGAGAATTCGATAAACAATACCGTCAGATAAAGGGCCACGCAGGCGGCCACTTCAAACAAAAGCGACGTGGTTCCCCGCTGCATGATGAACGGATACGGCAGGCGCCATGGTCGGCCGACATCGTAATTGAGGGCGACCACCACCATGGAATAGCCCAGAAAGCCGGTCAGGATGGCAGGTCTGACCGCAGAATGGTATTTTTTCATACCGAAAATATAAACGGCCGCCGACGTCACAAATCCTCCGGCCGCCAGCGCGACGCCCACCAGCAGATCGAATCCGATCCAGATGCCCCAGGGGTTGTATTGAGAAAGATTGGTAACCGGGCCCAATCCCCGGGTAAAGCGCATCACCGTGACAAAAAGTCCTAAAATAACGATGATTGCGGCAACGATATTAAAAGGCGTCAAATAAGATCTGCCTCCGGTCGTAGCTTGATCAGACATCAGGATTCCTCCTCGCTCGACTTGTTGCCGGGCTCCCCGTCCGCCGGTTCGCCGGCACCTTCTCCAGACGCTTTGGCCGCTTCTTCAAGGGCTTTGCTGACGGCGGTGTCAACGGCGGCCGCCCGTTCCTTTTCGGCTTTTTCCATGGCCGTCGACAGCTGTGCGGCGGCCTCAGCGCGGGCCTTTTCCACAGCGGCGGCGACCGCCTGTTCTTTTTCCTGCTTTTCTATTTTGTCCTTCCTGCGGTTTATGGCATAGATACCGGTAAGCAGTACGGGCCACAACCCGACGACAATGGGCACCGCGCTCAGGGCGCCGGCGGTAAATTGGGGAGCCGGTGTGACGCCGAGATCTTCCCGCATTCCCACATCTTTGAACGGAACGGCGGATAAATAAAGCCATCCGGTTCCCCCCATTTCGGTTTCGCCATATATATGATCCACATATCGCTCCGGAAATCTCGCGATGCGCTCGTGGCCGATTTCCAGCAGGTCCCGGCGTTTGCCGAAAGTAAGGGCCTCGGTCGGGCAGGCCGCCACACATCCGGGCAGCAGGCCCTGGATTATTCGCGGATAGCACAGGGTGCATTTCATTATGCGGGGAGAGAAGGCGTTGTTATACTCATAGGCCGGTATGTTGAAAGGACAGGCGATCATACAGTAGCGGCAGCCCACACAAACGGATGGATTGTAGACCACCGCACCCGTGTCGGTCTTGGTAAACGCCCGCACGAAACATACCGAAGCACAGGCCGGCTCGAGACAGTGGTTGCACTGAACTTTGGTGAACAGCGGTCCCTTTTGGCCGGGTATCCCATCATAGCGGTTGACGATCGTGTAGGCTTCGGCCGTGGTGCGGCGTTTGGAATCCAATACCGACAGATCGCTGAAGGGCCGGTCCGGCGGCGGCAGTTCATTGACCGCGTTGCATCCCTCTTCGCACTTGCGGCACCCGATGCAGCGGGTGTTGTCGAACAACACCCCGTCGCTGTCGGGATACCCCTCGAAGTGCTCGTTGGTTGCGGCGTGGGCTTTGCGGCCCAGGACCGTCCCGGTGCCGGCAGCGCCGAGCCAGCCGAGAAATTTTCTCCGTGAAATGGACATAGATTTACCTCGAATTCATGTTATTTCATATCATGGTATGATATTGGCAACGTCGAATCAAGACGGCCGAAAATTCGATCATTTCCATTTTTTTGCATGACAGGCGGTACAATCGGTTGCAACCGGCGTATCAATCCCCATCGCGCGATGACACTCCATGCATTGTCTGTGATAGGCGGCCTTCAGTCCGGGCTTGAACGGCTCTTTGGGATTAAAGGGCCTGCCGTGGCAGCTTGCGCAGCTCGGGGGCTTTTGGGCCACCGGGCTGTTATGATGACAGCCCTGGCAGATTGTACCCTTCCGGTCATGAAAATACTGCGTCAGTTTATTTTTTTTAATGTTATTAAACAAGGCATTGATAATTTTGGCGTGCGGCAGCTTTACCGGTTTATATTCATCCGTCAAAGTGTCGATGGTGACGATCTCCGGAATATCCTCACGATTATAAGTGGTTACAACCGCCTCCCGGTTCGCCAGCTTTGCTGCGGCCAGGATTTTTATCTCTGCCGGCGGGGTCTCCGGCGCAACCAGGGTTTTCGGAACCAGGTGGCAATTAATACAGCCCGCCGTACCCTGCGGGCGCTTTTTTTCAAAGGACGTGTGACAGCCGGCGCAGATCGGGTCGCTCTGTTTGGCTTCATGACACCCAAGGCAGCTCTGGTTGACCTTCAAGCGGTGCATGGACTGTTCCAGCGTGACATAATTCCCTTCTTTCATCCCCCGAATCGAGTGACACCCCACACAGTCATTCAGGGCGGCATGATGGCAGACGCGGCAGGTATCGTTGGATGTCTCATGGGCGCGATGATCGAACGGCACCCGATCCATCCGGATCAGCGGAGCCGAATCTCCCTCCCTGTTCGAATGGGTTTCAACCAGCAAAACGTCGGGCTGATCCAGCTTCATGCGAGGGACGTCTTTTATCTTCTCTATCAGTTTTTGTTCTTCGGGAGCGTGGCAGCCGTTACAGTTGACCGGACCGGCACTTTCGTTTTTGGCAATTGTCCGGCGGTGACATCCGATACAGGCGATATGTGAGGCCAGACGCATTGAGATCCGATTGTCTTGCGTCTTTTCACCATGACAATAGCGGCAGGTCCCGTCTTCACCCTTGGTGGGGATCAGTTCCTTGGTATTCTCGTTATATTTGTGATGACAGTTCTCGCATTTGTTTTCCTGGGCCTTTACGTGACGATAATGCAGGGACTTGTCCAAACCGATGGGATGCCATGAAGAAAGCAAGCGCACCTCTTCGAGATGGCATCCACCACACTCGAGCGGACCGCTTTTGTCTTGGGCGGTTTTTGTCTGTTTGTGGCAGCCGATACAGTTTTCGTGGTATATGTCCATCACTTTCTGCCGAGTTGTATTTTCGAGGCGCATAAACAACAAAGACATACGGTCGGAGTCCAGGAGCGGGTCTTTCACAGTCGGATGGCAGGTGTCGCAGCTCTTGTTCTGCTTGTCGAGTGCCTCGGTGTGTTTCTGATGGAGAAATGCCACCGGCGGTTTTTCCAGGGTGCCGAAGAGCCGCATGGAATCGATGTCGATGATATCGGCCCGGACCTCCGGCGATTTCTCCTCCGGTCCATCTTCCCCCCAAACGGCAGGATGGTTCATCGACAACATGATAGTTGCTACCGCCGCCAGAATGACATTCACGCGAAAAAGTGCTCTTCCCTTCTCCATATTTTTCATCCTCGACCGATTTTTTTTCTTTTGTTTATGCGTTTTTCGTTGTTTAGAAGATCCTGGATCGTCGTATTGTCATAGATATCGACCATGGCCTGGTTGACCTGGTTCCACATGACGGCAAAGGCACAATTGCCGCTGAACGGACAATTGGATTTGGATATGCAGGCGCCGCAATGATCGGGGCTTGCCGGTTTTTCCATAAATCTCATGACATCGCCCACACTGATTTTATTCGCCGGGCGGGTCAGGGAATATCCGCCATAAAATCCCCGTTTCGATTCCACCAGCCCGCTGCCTTTGAGCTGGCCCAGGATGACCTCCAGAAACCGCAGCGGGATGGACTGAATCTCGGCGATTTCGGAGATTTTCTTGGGCCCTTTGCCGATATGTTTGGCCAGTTCAAAGATTGCCCGCAGGGCATACTGATTTTTTTTGGGTGTAATCGGCATCGTGCAAATTTCGAAGGTTTGCTAGTCTACTTCTCGACTCTTTTTATCAAGATAGTTGTCGACTTTTTTTGTCAAGAAAAGGCAAAAATGTCAACAATTTTTTTGTTTTTTTTTGTTGCAGTTTAAGTAACTTAGCGGCGTTGCGGTTTAAATTAAACTATAGTGATACAGTATGTAATGTGAGATTGATACAGGAAACAAACTTCATTTTCCGAACTTTTTGACCGATTTATATCGATTCAATCGCGCAGGGGATGGCGGGTTAGTGAACGTGGTTTTGGGGATGGATACAAATCGCCGGCATTTGTGAACCTTGCTTATCGTCGCCTTTTTCCGGCCCAAAAAAGGCAGCCCCCCGGAGCGGGGTCGCTGCCTTTAAAAAGTCGAACCAAAAGGTTGCCGCTAGCTGATACCTTGGTTGAGGGTTTCAGGGTTCAGCGTTCCGGGTTGGAAATACTCTACACCGACTGCCATCAAGCATGGCGGTGATGAATATTGTTGCGACCCGTCTTCACCCACCCCAACGGGTGAAGGTGAAAAATATCCGATATTGATTAAAATATTTTCAGTTTCAAACAGTTGTAACCGTTGAACCCTGAACCCAGAACATGGGACCGATCCGTTTAGGTGATACTAACTCGGTGTGCACCTTCCATCGGATCCTTAAAGGGGACGCAAATCTTGAGAACCCCGTCTTCGTACCGTGCGCAGGCTTCTTCGGACTTCACCGGACAACAGAAAGCTGATGTCGTTACATAGTCGAAGTCATCCCTGGGCGCAACCAGGCTGAAGCTGTCATCCAGCATTCTCAGGTTGATATCCTCTTTTTTAACGCCCGGAATATTGATTTCAAAGTTCAGACGTTTTCCGTCATCATCCATATAGGAGCACACTTCAGCGGCCATTTTGAATTTTTCCTTAGCCATAATTGTCACCTCCTGCGAAAATCACGCAGCTTTTTTTGGATATTGTGATTACCCGACAGGGTCATCGGGTGAAAAGTTATCGTCGGGTTGTTTCTCCGGATATGAATGTATGGTAATACATAATGAAGAAAAGGCAAGCGCGGCCGCCACCGTCGGAACGTGCCCTTTTGTCTGATAAAATAAGGAGAAAAGGTCGAACAGATGACCATTGCACCGCTTGAGCAAGATATTATCGATCAGGGCGCGGCAGCTATTTACCAGGCCTTCACATCCTATCGCGCCCTATTTGACGACATCACCCGACAGGCACCTGTGCGGTTCAAGAATCGGGACTGGCGCGGCGTGCGCGCCGAGGCCGCTCAGAGACTGGATCTTTACACCGTAGCGGTGGATCGCATCGAAGCCGACATGCGCCGGCTGCTAGCCTCGCACGTGCGGCAAAAGAAGGTATGGACCGCAATAAAATCAGCGTTTTCCAGCTTGATCAAGCGCAACGAGGATTGGGAGCTGGCCGAAACCTTCTTCAATTCCATCACGCGCCGCGTTTTTGCCACGGTGGGTGTCGATACCGAAATCGAGTTTGTCGAAACCGATTTCGACACGCCGCTGACCCGCCCGGGCGCAGAAATCTATCACACGTTTGCCCGCCGGGGGTCCGGTTACCGGCTGATTCGCGAGATCCTCGAACATTTTCCGCTGTTGGCTCCATTCCGGGATATCGATGGCGACGCACGCCAGGTGAGCGAGAAAATAGCGGCTCATTTAGAAAGGAAGGGGATATCCGGTGAAATAGAACGGATAGAAATGGTCCGCAGCGTTTTTTATCGCGGCATGGCAGCTTATCTCATCGGCCGCATCCTGAGCGGTTCCACCGTCGTACCACTGGCGATCGCCCTGCTTAACGAAGCCGACGGCATCCTGGTCGACGGTGTTCTGTTAAATACGGACGAAGTCAGCATCCTGTTCAGCTTCACCCGTGCCTACTTTCATGTCGACGCTAAACGGCCCAACGATCTTATCGGCTTTCTCAAAACCATCTTACCCAGGAAGCGCGTCGCCGAACTGTACATTTCAACCGGTTTCAACAAACACGGAAAAACCGAGTTGTACCGCGAACTGTTGGGCCACATGACGGCCTGCGCGCTGGATCGCTTCGATATATCTCCCGGACAGCGGGGCATGGTGATGATCGTATTCAACCTGCCCCGGGACGATCTGGTTTTCAAAGTGATCCGGGATCGGTACGACACCCCGAAGAAAACAACCCGCCGCGAAATCATGGACAAATATGACCTGGTGTACCGGCACGACCGCGCCGGCCGGCTGGTGGATGCCCAGGAGTTCGAGCATTTGAAGTTCGACGGTTCCTGTTTCGCCCCCCAGTTGCTGATGGAGCTAAGGGAGGAAGCCGGCCGCACGGTGCATTCCGGGGAAAATGCTCTCATTATTGATCACGCCTATGTCGAGCGCCGGGTAACCCCCCTGGATATTTTTTTGCAAAATGCCGGAGAAGCGGAAGCGGAAAAATCCGTTGTCGAATGGGGCAATGCCATCAAGGATCTGGCCGTCAGTAATATATTTCCCGGTGACATTCTGCTCAAGAATTTCGGAGTGACCCGCCATGGACGGGTCGTATTTTACGACTATGACGAAATTTGTCTGCTGACAAGCTGCCGATTTCGAAAACTGCCGCAACATTCCGGCTATGAGGACCAAATGGCATCTGAACCCTGGTTTTATGTGGATGAAAATGATGTTTTCCCCGAAGAGTTTCCAAATTTTCTCGGATTGCGCAGCGCTCTGCATGATGTGTTTTGCAAACATCATGGCGATCTGTTTGACGTGAAGTTCTGGCAACGGACGCAGCAAATGATCCAGGCGGACGAGTTTCCCCATATTTTCCCTTATGATCGAAACTGCCGGTTAAAGAGGAACTGAGATTTGACTCGGAAGAAAATCTGTCTTAGATTGTCTCTAAACCATTCCGCCTTGCACATGCATATCGTCTTCTATCTTTCTTTTGTGTCCGTTCGCTATGGAACATAAAACGTGTGAATATCTCCTCCCGCAATTTCGATCCCACCGGCCGGAAAGCCGCCGGAATGAAATAAATCAATTCATAGCTGTCGACGACGGGGCTGCAGCCCCCCAACCGGATAGTCACGGAAAGGGTTGAGAACAATGACAAAAAGTATTCAAGACAAGACGGTCGAAAACTGTAAAAAACTCTCATGTCATGAAATCCAGGCTGACGAAGCCGAGTGCCTGCGGCAAGAGTGGGACTGCGATTCCCGCTGGCGGGGAATTCTTCGCCCTTATACTCCCGAGGAGGTCCTCAAATTGCGGGGAACGCTGAAGGTGGATTACACGTTTGCGGAAGTGGGTGCGCAGCGGCTCTGGCATTTGTTGCAGACAGAGGATTACATCCCCGCGCTGGGGGCGATGACCGGCAACCAGGCCGTCCAGCAGGTCGAGGCGGGTCTGAAGGCCATTTACCTGAGTGGTTGGCAGGTAGCCGCCGATGCGAATTTGGCCCGTGAAATGTACCCGGACCAAAGTCTGTACCCGTCCAACAGTGTGCCGGAGGTTGTCAGGCGCATCAACAACGCCCTGCGCCGGGCCGATCAGATACAGGTGCTGGACGGCAGGAAAGGAGGCCCTTACTGGTTCGCTCCTATCGTTGCCGACGCCGAGGCCGGGTTCGGCGGACCGTTGAACGCATTCGAGCTGATGAAACAAATGATCGATGCCGGCGCGTCCGGCGTCCATTTTGAAGATCAGCTGGCTTCGGCCAAAAAATGCGGGCATCTGGGCGGCAAGGTGCTCGTGCCCACCCGGGAATTTGTCTCCAAGCTGGTCTCCGCACGATTGGCAGCCGACATCTGCGGAGTTCCCACCGTACTGGTCGCCCGTACGGATGCCGAAGCGGCCAGGCTCATTACCAGCGACATCGATGAACGCGACCAGCCTTATCTTGTCGGTGGCGAACGTACGTTCGAGGGATTTTATTATATTAAAAACGGTGTGGAAACGGCCATTTCACGCGGACTGGCTTATGCACCCTACGCGGATCTCGTCTGGTGTGAGACCTCGCGTCCCAATCTAAAAGAAGCCGCGAAATTTGCCGAGGGCATCAAAAGCCAATTTCCGGATAAGCTATTGGCCTATAACTGCTCGCCATCCTTCAACTGGAAGGGCAATCTGTCCGAAAGCGACATCGCCGGATTCCAGAGAGAGCTCGGGGCCATGGGCTACAAATTTCAGTTTGTTACCCTGGCAGGGTTTCATGCCCTGAACCTGGGCATGTTCGACCTTGCCTTGAGCTACAAAAAAGAAGGCATGCTGGCCTATTCGAATTTCCAGCAGCAGGAGTTCATCCATGGGAAGGAGGATGGCTACATGGCCATTACCCACCAGAAGTTTGTGGGAACCGGGTATTTCGATCGGGTAATGAATGCGATCACCGGCGGAGAAAGCTCGGTGGCGGCGATGGCGGAATCCACGGAAAAGGCGCAGTTCTAACGATTTCAAACATCGGGCGGGGTGAAAATCCATTTCGACTGCAATCCGTTTTCCAGAAGTGGGACACCGGAACGCGGTTTTCCCAGCGCACTGACGGCTGATTTCGGCTTTCGAACCGGAAAGGAGAAAAATTATCATGAACCTCGCGGTCCCCAGAGAAGTTCATCCCCGCGAAGAGCGGGTGCCTCTGGTGCCTGAGCACGTTGCCCGACTGGTGAATGCCGGTGCCGATATATCGGTGGAAGCGGGTTTGGGCCAATCGATCCGCATCGCCGATGAAGCATACATCGAGGCCGGAGCTTCGGTGGTGGATGACCACAACGCGCTCCTTCAAGATGCCGACATCGTGCTTCGTATCCGCAAACCTTCCGCAGCGGAAGTGGATCTGATGAAACCGGGCAGTGTCTACATCAGCCTGATGGACCCCTTCAACGAACGTCAACTCATCGAGAAGTTCGCCGCCAACAGCATCAGCGCCATCAGCATGGAAATGATTCCCCGGATTACCCGGGCTCAGAAAATGGATGTTTTGAGCTCCCAGGCCAACCTGGCCGGTTACGTATCGGTGATTCTGGCGGCCGAAAGACTCGATAAAATTCTTCCGATGATGATGACACCGGCGGGCACCATCGCGCCCGCGCGAGTGTTTATCATCGGCGTGGGAGTGGCCGGATTGCAGGCCATTGCCACCGCCAAACGCCTGGGCGCGCGGGTCGAAGCGTTCGACACCCGTCCGGTGGTGGAAGAGCAGGTAAAGTCCCTGGGGGCCCGCTTCGTAAAAATAGACCTGGGAGAAACCGGCCAGACCAAAGACGGCTATGCCACCGCGCTGACCGCAGAACAGATCGAAAAACAACGGCAGGGCATGGCGAAGGTCTGCGCGGCATCCGATATCGTGATCACCACCGCTCAGCTGTTCGGCCGCAAGGCGCCCGTGATTGTCACCGCAGATATGATCCGTAGCATGGCGAAAGGCTCGGTAGTCGTCGATCTGGCAGTCGAAGGGGGCGGAAATGTGGCGGGTTCGCAATTAGATGAGGAGATCGATATAAACGGTGTGCTGATTATCGGACTCGCGAATCTGCCGGGAAGGGTCGCCGTGCACGCCAGCCAGATGTATTCCTCCAATCTTACCAACCTGGTGATGGAATTCTGGGATGCCGAGCATCAGCGCTTCGAGTTGAATTTCGAAGACGAGATCGTCAAGGGCTGTGTGATCACCCACCAGGGAAAAATCGTCAGTGAGATGATCGCCAAGCATTATGGCACCTGAAATTCAATCGTGACGCGGATTCTGACGGACCGATTCCGCGTTCCATCCGCCAATTGACCGAAACAGGAGACAGCATCATGTCTTTCGGACTGTTATTTTTTATTTTCGTACTGGCCATTTTTCTGGGGGTGGAGCTTATCAGCAAGGTACCGTCCCAGTTGCATACACCGTTGATGTCGGGTACCAACGCGATTTCAGGCATTACCATTGTGGGTGCGCTGACCGCGGCAGGCAGCGGCGCGGATTGGCTGGGGACTATACTGGGGACTTTGGCGGTCATTTTTGCCACGATCAACGTGGTTGGCGGTTATCTGGTTACCAATCGCATGCTGGCGATGTTCAAACGCAAAGATGGGGAAAAGAAATGACGGTTTACAGCCAACCACTGATAGATCTGGGCTACATTACGGCATCCATTCTCTTTATTATCGGTATAAAAATGCTCAGCCGGCCGGAGCGGGCGCGCAGGGGCAATCTGGTGTCGGCGCTGGGTATGCTGATCGCCGTGACTGCCTCCCTGTTTGAGTGCTGTATCGATTTTACCTGGGTGATCGCCGGCCTGGTCATCGGGTCTGCTATCGGTGCGATCGCCGCGCGCACCGTCAAGATGACATCCATGCCCCAAATGGTGGCGGTGTTGAACGGTTTCGGCGGTATCGCGAGTTTACTGGTGGGCTGGGAAAATTACCACAGCCAGCCCGACAGCAATCTTTTCGTAAGAATCGCCGTCATGCTGGCCGTTCTGATCGGTGGAGTGGCTTTTTCGGGCAGCCTTGTGGCTTACGGCAAGTTGGCCGGAAAGATTCCGGGAAAACCCATAGTCTTTCAAAGGCAGGCACTTATCAGTATTCTGATGTTTGCCCTCGTTTTGATCTGCGATCTTTTATTGGTCTATCAACCCACCGGATTCATCGCTTATGCGGCCTTCCTGTTTATGCTGGTTTTATCCTTGGCCATCGGCGTGGTCGGGGTCACACCCATCGGGGGTGCGGATATGCCGGTGGTAATTGCCCTGCTGAACAGTTATTCAGGGCTGGCCGCCTGTGCCGCCGGATTCATCTTGTTAAACAATGTACTGATCGTCGCCGGCGCGCTGGTGGGTGCCAGCGGTCTCATTTTGACCGGGATTATGTGCAAAGCCATGAATCGTTCTCTGACCCATGTCCTGTTCAGCGGCTTTCAGACGGCGGGCAGTGGGGGGCGCGCCGAAACCACGGCGGTGCAGGGGGATCCCAAGCCGATTTCTGCCGAAGATGCCTATTATATCCTTGAGGCGGCCGGTTCGGTGGTCATCGTACCGGGTTACGGCATGGCCGTAGCCCAGGCTCAGCACGCCGTGCGGGAATTGGGGGAAATCCTTGAAAACAACGGCGCCGAAGTTCGATACGCCATCCATCCCGTCGCCGGTCGCATGCCGGGTCACATGAACGTTTTGCTGGCCGAGGCCAATGTGCTCTACGAACAGCTGGCCGAAATGGATGACGTCAATCCCATCATGGAAACCGTGGACGTGTGCATAGTCATCGGAGCCAACGATGTGGTCAATCCCGCCGCCAGAGAGGTGGCGTCCAGCCCGATTTACGGGATGCCGATTATCAATGTGGACCAAGCCAGGACCGTTCTGGTTCTGAAAAGATCCATGGCCGCCGGATTTGCCGGCGTTGAAAACCCCCTTTTTGTGAAAGAAAATACCCGCATGCTTTTTGGAGACGCCAAAGCAACCGTTCAGCAACTGGTTGCGCAGTTCAAGGAAAGCGGATAAGTGAATTCGGAATGCGGAAGGCGGAGGGCGGAAATTCAGCAAGCCAAACCATCATAACAGTCCAAATTATCTGAACCAGCTTGAATGACAAAATTTCACGAATAGCCAAAGTAATTAAAAAAGGTGGCAAAAACCTGTTTTTTACCGGGGCCGGTATTTCCACCGAAAGCGGAATCCCGGACTATCGCAGTCAGGGGGGCATCTGGGATAAATTTCGCCCGGTTTATTTTGACGAGTTTATGTCTGCGAAAAAATCCCGGGTGGCGTACTGGCAGCGGTGGACGACCCTGTATAAAGATATCTCCGCCGCTGCTCCCAATCCGGGGCACATG
The DNA here is from genome assembly GCA_963774425.1 of uncultured delta proteobacterium. Taxonomy (GTDB): domain Bacteria; phylum Desulfobacterota; class Desulfobacteria; order Desulfobacterales; family JAFDCJ01; genus JAFDCJ01. The sequence continues at coordinate 129,347 of CAVZEZ010000006.1, forward strand.
TCGCTGGCCCGGCTGGATGAATTGGGTCTGGTACAGGCCGTGGTCACCCAGAACGTGGACGGTCTGCATCAGGCCTCCGGAATCGATCCTGAAAAAATCATTGAATTGCACGGCAATACCACCCGCATCCGCTGCCTGAGCTGCCTGAAAATTACAGCCGTCGATGAGGTGCAGCAAAGATTAGCCTCCGGTGACTCGGCGCCCGAATGCGCATGCGGCGGGTTTTTGAAGCCGGACACCATTTCGTTCGGGCAGGCCATGCCCACGGCGGCAGTAGAAAAGGCAGTCGCACTTTCGCGCGCGTGCGATTTTTTCCTCATTGTGGGTTCGACCTTGCTGGTCCAGCCGGCAGCTCAGATGCCGTTTTACGCTAAAGAAAACGATGCTTTTCTGGCAATTATCAATCTTTCCGAAACGCCCTGCGACGACATATGCAACGTGCTGATTCAGCAAAAAGCCGGCGACATCCTACAGCAGATCGCAAGGCAAGTGGAAAAAATCTGAAAGCAAAGAAAGGCCCTTATGGAAATATTCAACAACCTGCAGGCTTTCCTCTGGCAATCCAGGACCGCCAACAACTGCAATACCTATCTCATCGACGATTCCACCTCCCGTGTGCTGATCGATCCCGGGCACAGCCAATTCTTCGGTCATGTCACCCAGGGTCTCGATCAACTGGGTCTGAAGACCGACGACATCGATCTGGTCATCTGCACCCATGCCCATCCGGATCACATCGAGGCGGTGCAACTTTTCAAGGATATCCCGAACCAATTTGCTTTACACGAAGATGAGTGGCAATGGGCAGCAAGCATCGGAAAACAGATGAGTGCCGCCTTTGGCATCGATATGGCATCCCTGGCTCCGGATTTTTTCCTCAAAGAGGGCGATATTTCCGTTGGCGGTCTTGAACTGAACATCCTGCATACACCCGGACACTCGCCCGGATCGATAACCATCTACTGGCCCGACCGGAAGGCGTTATTTACCGGAGACCTGGTTTTTAAAGAGGGTCTGGGACGCACGGATCTCCCCGGGGGGAACGGCTCAAAGATCAAGGAGAGCATCAAGCGGCTGGGGAGTCTCGATGTCGAATGGCTCCTGCCGGGACACGGTGAGATTGTTTCCGGAGCGGAAAACGTCCATAAAAATCTGACAGAAATCGAACAGTTCTACTTTGCATATGTATGATTCAGGTCGAACGGTTCAGCCTTGCGGGTTCTGAAAACAGCAAGAACCAGGTAAGATCAAGGACTTTTGCCGGCCAGCATCTCTTCTCTTACATGGGCCAGACTTTTTTTGAATCCAGCGGCGATTTCCCATTCCTGCCGGCGCCAGGGCTCATCGACGGCCAGATTGGGTACGACGGCGGAGCCCGAGATGCGGTAATTGCGGGCCAGCATGTTTTTCAGATCCACGAACCGTCTCTCGGCCGCTATACGATAAGCGTCCCGATATTCATCCACGACGGATTCGAGACCGGCGGTGCCGGTGCCGCCGAGTCGGGCCAAGGCCTCGAACAGCGGGGCGTTGTTTTCCCGCGGGTCGAGGCGACCGACAATCTCCTCGATCAGAACGCGGTCTGCCGTCTGTTTGTCTTTCTCTGCGATGGACATGTACTCGGTTTCCAATTCTGCAAGTGTCAATATGCCATCCTGGTATTTTTGCAGCAAGCCGTTGATGCGTTTTTCAAGCTCCTGTTCCGCGATTTCCCGTTTTTCCCGGGAACTCAATGAAAGGTGCCTGGTTTTTTCGAGAACGAGATCCAACGTGCTTTTGATTTCTGCCATTGCTAAATATCCTAAATGTTAGATTAAATTTTATAATCTCTATTCTGTTTCTATCAGCCGATCCAGTATCAAGCCGTAAAAGGCATGCCGTCCCGCCAGGCTGAACATCCACCCCAGGTGGGTCAAACATCCCGTGCAAAAACATACCCTCCAGCTATGGCCCGCAAACCAGCTGAATTCATCGGAAGGGGGGCCGGCGCCGCCACATCCGATGACTTTTTGGAAGCATCCGATTTCAAAAACGATTCCGTGGGGATTGGCAAAGGTATGACGGTGAGAACCCTGCATCACCATCCGGTCATCCGGTTTGGCGATCGCCTGACGGCACTGGCGGCAAAGTATATATCGTTTCTCTTCAGGCGATGGATCGGCAGCATGCTTTTCTATGACGGCCGTTTTGCCTTCTTCACCAGACTTGTCGGCGGGTATACGGAAAAAATGAATAATACCGACTGCTGCAAAATTCATTGATTAAAGCCCGGAGGATTCATCCGCTATTTAGTTTCCATCCATAAATGGCCTTTTTGCCCAATTTTCTGCGTCAATCTGTGCCCTTGCTTGTGCGACGTAACAAACAACGCCTCCGCGCAAGGGCTTGATTTCCTTGACCTTGGACAAAAATTCTCATTTCTGGATTGGAAACTCAGCAGGTGCCCATCATTATAAAGACCGTTGTTGGATGGGCGTTATTTAAGGGCTCACTCAAAAATAACTTCACATTTTATACGTCGATGCATCCTGCCCGGCTGCGTTGCGAAAGCTCAAAATATACTGATATTCCGGCGCTTTCGCGCCTTGCCGGACAGGTGCCTCAACGCCTGATTCTGTGAATTAATTTTTTCGTGAACCCTAAGGAAAAAATTTGAGCCGGGTGTCCAGCCGCTTCCCGGGCTCCCAAAAGCCCGTTCCAAACCGGCCCGAAATAAGCATCGTCTTATGCTATTCATCATCAAATGGCACTTTGTCAAGGAAATATTCCGGGCACGCACCCGGACGGGATATTTTATCCTTGAATATTATTTGCCTGGCAATTATACTCCAAGATTTATGAAATAAAAAAAGGAGTCCTATAAAATTGAAACGCGCCTTCCCTATATCGGTAAAGGGGATCAATTGCCCTGTAGCCGCGTCCGGTATATCCTGCAAAAACTCAAAATCTTATAAAATGCCTCCTTATCGTTCTAATGGTGGCAAAGGTGCATAATATAGTCCGCGGTCCGGCAGCCATTAAGATGAAGGGCAACATTCTGCAGGCAAGCAAGTGGGGTTGTTATTTCATCGCTATCGGTATTATTGCGGGACTCGGATCGATCATATTCCATTTGTTGTGCCAATTAGGCGTTCACTATTTTTTGGATATGTTCGCCGGCTATCGAGCTCCCTCACCTGCGGGCGAGACCCACCACCTGCTGGAGCCGACCACTACGGCTCTCAACCGATGGCTCCTGCTGCTGCTGCCGTCTATCGGCGGCATCTTCAGCGGCTGGCTCGTATACACATTCGCGCCGGAGGCGGAAGGCCACGGTACCGATGCCGCCATCGACGCCTATCACCATGCCGGGGGATTTGTAAGGGGCAGAGTTCCGATTATCAAAACCATTGCTTCGGCCATCACCCTTTCCACCGGCGGATCCGGCGGAAGAGAGGGGCCGATCGCACAGATAGGTGCCGGTTTCGGCTCTTTTCTGGCCACAAAATTTCGTTTGACGGACAGAGATCGTCGCATAATGATGGCGGCCGGCATCGGGGCGGGAGTCGGCAGTATATTCAGGGCTCCTTTAGCCGGTGCGCTTTTTGCCGCTGAAGTTCTGTACAGAGATCCCGATTTTGAATCCGAGGTTATTATCCCGGCAGGAATTTCCTCCGTGGTGGCGTACTGCTTGTTTTGCCTGGTGTTTGGCTGGGGATCGCTTTTCGAATCCCCCGGTTTTACGTTTTCAAATCCACTGGAGTTGGGTCCCTATATCGTCTTGGTAATGGTGTTGGTGGTCTTTGGCGCCTACTATGTTAAGTCCTTCTATGGATTAAGCCGGTTTTTCCATCATCTTAAAATTCCCAATCATATAAAACCGGCGATCGGCGGCCTGTGCACGGGAATCATTGGATTTTTTCTGCCCCAGACATTGGCGTTCGGCTATGGTTATGTTCAACAGGCTCTCGAAAACAAATTGACGATTCCTTTCCTGTTTACGCTGGCCGTCGGCAAAGTCCTGACAACCTCGTTCTCTATAGGTTCCGGCGGCAGCGGCGGTGTTTTCGGCCCATCAGTGGTCATCGGTGGGGCTGCCGGCGGGGTGGTCGGTAAGTTTTTCCATCAAATTATGCCGGGTGTCGTCACCGACCCCGGCGCTTTTGTCGTGGTGGGGATGGCCGGTTTCTTTTCGGGGGTTTCCAATACGCCGATTTCCACCATCATTTTTGTCAGTGAAATGACCAAATCCTACGGGCTGCTCCTTCCGAGTCTGCTCGTATGCACGCTTTGTTATCTGGCCTCCCAGCGATGGACGATTTACGATAAACAGGTAAAAAACAGGATAGACTCACCGGTTCACAAGGGCGATTTTTTTGTCGACATTCTGGAAACTTTCAAGGTCAAGGATTTGATGCCACTGGTAAAGAAGGTGGCGATGATCCCGCAGGACATGCCTTTTGTGGAGTTCAAAAAATATTTTTCCGAATCCAAACAGCATTATTTTCCGGTGATGGACAAAAATGGCCAGCTCCGGAGTATTTTTTCCATCAATGACGTCAGGGGGGTCCTGTTTTCACCGGAGATCGAACACCTGGTCGTTATGAAAGATATCGGCACCTCCGACATCATATTTACCACACCTGAAGACGACTTAAATTCGGTGTTGAAAAAAATAACGATTAGAAATATCGACAGCCTTCCCGTCGTCAATGAGAATGACCACAGCAATCTAATTGGCATGCTTAACCGCAGGGAGGTTATATCTTTTTACAATGAACAGATTCAAAAATTGCGGACCGGAAACAAAACGTTGGGTCAAAGTCTTTAAAAATAATATGTTTGCTTTTCTTGACAATATGGTTAAAATGAATAGATTTTCATCAAAAAAATAATTTGGAGGTTGAACATGCCGGTTTACGAATTTGAATGCAATAACGGTCATATTACCGAGGAACTCGTTCCCATGGGGACCGAACACACCCGGTGTGCCACCTGTCGCAAAAAAGCCAAAAAAATTATCTCTGCCTGTTCGTTTGAGCTGAAAGGCGGCGGGTGGTACGCAGATGGATACTCATCCAGCCAGAACAAAAGCTCGACTAAATCAGACTGATCCGCTTTCCGTCGCAACCCCCTGCGTCCGCACGGTCAATAAAAGACCGTCTTTTGACAGCAATAGAATCCGACTTCATGGCAGTACCGGGAGTCGGATTTTTTTTGGGCGAAAAGCCCGTGAGGTCTCCCAAGAATCCGCCATGAAGAGATACCTTTTGCCAATCCTGTTCGCACTGATCGCCGTCCCGGTATCCCACGCCAGCGTCGTCGTATTCGATCGCGTCACAACCAAAGGGACACCGGTGTCCATCGAGGTCTTGACCCAAAGTGGATTTTTCGCGTCAGGAGGCCGGCTGGTGGACATCTATCTGAATGACGATCATCTGAAAACCATTCTGACCGGAGGTGATGGTTATGGCTATCTTAAATTTACGCCACAGGTGACAGGTTTAAATAAAATCACCGCGCAGTCAGACCATAGCGTAGGCGACGGGCGGTTATTGGTTTTGAGCAAAAGCGATCAGGTGATTCTCATCGAGACAGAGAGTGCATTTAAAGACAGTATATTCTCGGATGAGGTCAGAAAAAGCAGCCAAAAGGTCGTCAACCGGCTCAGTGAAAAATATAGGATCATCTATTTGAACCGATTGGTGGGACGGCGCTTGACTGCGGCGTGGCTTGAAAAAAACGACTTTCCCCAATCGGTCATTCTCTCCTGGAAGGGCACAAAACTGCTGTCCAACCTGGAGAAAAAAGGGGTGCAGCTGTACGCGATAATCGGTTCAGCCAGTGCGTTGGCCTCAGCGGGACATTACATCGATCATCGCTTCTCGTTTGAGAAAACCAGGGACGGAAAAACCGTAAATGACTGGACGGAAATCCTCGATTTGCTGATGAATTCCTCAACGTTGCAAAATCAAGACGGGGGCGCGATTTAATCCGCAGGCATCCTCAAGTATATTGAGGACTTAAATGGTGGTCCCAACACCGGAATGGGCCAAAAGATTAAAGATTATTTTGAAATCGCTTCTATCTCTTGCGGCTGCTCGTTCCCGTTCCCGCGTATTTGCGGACGGTACCATCGGCCGCGATTCCGTACACCGAGCCGTCGCTACCGAGGCCAACCGATGATAGGCCATTGCCATGAAAATGGGTATCGTGTCCCCGGGTTTTGAGATCATGTGTAAGGGTCAGCATTTCGAAAGTGGATACATATACACGGTTTGCAGTGACTGCCGGTGATGAATAGGTAACACCTTGCAGTGGCAGCATCCGCGGCAATTTGTCGTCCTGGAGCACGGTACCGTCCAAGGCGTTGATCACCTGGATGCGGTCTTTGGAAACGACAAATATATAGGTGTCGCCGGAAGCCGCCGGAGTGCCAAACACCGGCTGCCCCGCATCATATTCCCACATTTTGACGCCGGTTTTCAAATCGTAGGCCGCTACTTTTCCATCGCTTTTTCCGAAAACCATCAGACCATTGGTTGAAATCATCGGAGAAGAGTGCTGATCACTTTCATGTTCATGACGCCAGAGCACGGACAATTCCGCGCCTTGCCATACAAACGCGCCGATGCTGCACAAATTATCGGCAATTGCAATCAACGGATTTTCTCCACTCACGTCAACCGCGACGGTGGGATCCACAAAATAATCCGGCAATCCGGCGTGTGCGTCACCTTGCCCGCCGTGAAAGCCGGTGACAAGGTCCCAGGCGTGGTCAAAACGATCCTTCAGGTTGCGGGCAGAGTCATGAGTGTCGAAACGGCAGATCCCCAGCGGTTTGCGATCGAGTGTTTTCACTCCATAACCATCGTCGCGCAGGACAAAAAGCTCACCTTGAAATGTGCCGTGCACTTCCACCGTTACATAAACGAAAATAAGGATATCCTTCCCGACCCTGGTAACTTTGGGTGAGCCGGAGGTAAATCCGCCGTCGGCAAAGCGATAAGACCACTTGATGTATCCGAATTGATCGACTTTGTGAAGGGTACTCACAGCTTGTCCTGTGCTGATTTTCCGATTGCCGATCACATAGATATCACCCATATCCGAAACCGCGGCGGATGAAACGACGCTGAGATGCGAGCCGGATGGATCCAGGGCGGTATTCCACTTCTCGCTGCCATCTTCCGAGCGTATGGCGACCAATGCACCGTCGATGGTGCCGATGTACAGAACCTCCCGGCCCTGAAAATCACGCCCAATTACCGGTGAGGAACTCGTGACTTTATATGAATCCGATATCCAGTTGGAAGAAAGCGCAAATCCGCTGTTTATCTCCTGGAAGCCCTGGTTCGGCAAATCGCCGTGGAACTGGCGCCAAACTTGGGTTTTACCGCCGGCGCAACCGCAGAGAATTGACAGCGTCCAAATGAAAAGCGTGCTTCGCAGAAAACGATTCATTATCATATCCTCCCAGCACCGCATGAAAGCGGCTGAGGCGAATGGTTCAGGGGGCTCACCCGAACCAAGATACATCTGAAATGCTTGAACCCTAACGATCGTCAACGAACTGGAATAGATCAATATATTCCAAGTCAGATGCATTAATCAACCCCGGAATTCGGTTTGTCCTCTCCTTATCGCAAGATTGGAGTCGGCAACGCCCTTGCATGGTGTCTTTCCCGGAGGGCCGGGCGGCAAGCAAAATCCTGGCAATGGTAAATTCGTCTTGACAGAAAGCTCATGACGTTAAACAATCCGAGACATCGATTCACACCGGCATCCCAATTCATCTTTAAATCATATGACAACTGAAAAAGGCGGTTATCGCCTCGGGACCCAATTGATGACTGTCGATCCTGATGAACTGGCCGCAAAACTGGCCGACGGTGTTAACGGACAGATAGAAAGGCAAAAATGTCTGGCGCCGTTTACCTCATATAAGATCGGCGGTCCTGCAGACATTTGGATTGCGCCGACCTCAGAGAGGGATGTCGGCCGGTGCCTGGAAATTTTACACGCTCACAGGATGCCGCTGTTTGTTCTCGGACGAGGTTCGAATCTGCTGGTATCCGACCAGGGCTGGAGGGGGGCCGCGCTTTACCTGGGTGAAAATTTCAGCCAGTGGAGCATCGGAGAAGGCTGGGCTGAAATACGCTCCGGTACGCTGCTAATGGATCTGGTCAATGACACGGTCAAAAAAGGTCTGGCCGGGATGGAGCTTCTGGCGGGTATTCCCGGGGGGCTGGGCGGTGCCTTGCGCATGAATGCCGGCGCCTTCGGGCAGACTATCTCGAAGGTTACCACTTCGGTAAATGGATTCAATCTGGACGGGACGCCAGTTTCTGCCGACCGCGGGAATATCGGTTTCGACTACCGCAAGGCTCCCGGGCTGGAGCACGTGGTCATCACTTCCGCGCTTTTGCGCTTTAAGAAAGAGAAGGTACCGGTTCTGGAGAAACGGGTGCGGGATACGCTCGCCCTGCGTGCCGCGAAACAACCGTTGAATTACCCGTCCTGCGGAAGTGTTTTCAAGCGGCCTCCGGGTTACTATGCCGGCGCCCTGATAGAGGAGACCGGATTGAAGGGAAAACACATTGGTGGAGCCATGATCAGCCGGAAACACGGCGGATTCATTTTAAATGTCAACCATGCAAAAGCCGCTGATGTGTACGCGTTGATTCGACTTGTCGAGACCCGGGTTCTGGACCGTTTCGGGGTTCGCCTGGAACGGGAAGTCAAGCTGATTGGCGAATTTTAAGTTACACCTGCTGCAGAGATAAATGAACGTGTCGCCTTCAAAACCCCTCGACTCCCGGACGCTCAGTCGTTTTTTCTTGCCGCTGGCCATCCAGGCCGCCTCCCAGGCGTTGAGTTACCCTCTGGTGGCCATGGTTGCCTCCCGCGGTCCCGGCGGTCCACTGAATCTGGCCGGTCTGGCCCAAGCGAATACCGTCATGTTCTTTCTCGGCATTATCGCCATCAGCCTGGTGACGACCGGTATGGTCTATGCGAAAACACGCGAGGGATATCATCGGTTCCGGCGGGTCACCCTGGCAACCGGTTTGGGGGTTATCGCGATTCAGGCCCTCTGGTCCATTCCCGTGCTCTCTCACCTGCTGTTCGGTCGGATTATCGGCCTTCCGCTATCCATAGAGCAGCCGGCCCATATCACCTTCTTTGCCGGCATCCCGCTGCAATTTCTCTTCTTCATGCGGGTTCCCTATTTCGTCGTCATGTATATCGGGAAGGAAACCGGCATGGCCAGCCTGGCGACTATCGCCCGCATTGTGCTCACAGCACTAATGTCCTTGCTTTTCTGCACCCTGGATCTGGTCGGTCCACTGTGGGCTGTTGTGTGCCTTACCATTCCGGTTGCGTTGGAAGCGCTGATTTCCCGGATCTTTGCAGCGCCGCTCTTAAAAAGTCTCCCGTCCGACCCGGAAAATCCTCCCCGGGCAGGTGAAATCTTCAATTTCAATTTGCCGCTATCAGTGGGCGGGTATTTTCTGGCGGCTTCGGCCATCATCCTGGCGGGCTTTATCGCCCGGGCGTCCGATCCCGATCGTATCCTTCCGGTGTATTATCTAGCACTGGGCCTCGCCAGCCCCATGGCCTATGCGGCGACACGCATCCAGACCATGGTGCTCGCATTTCCGCCGCAATCCGACGATAACTCCCGAATCTTTCACTTCTGCCTGGCTGTCGGCGCCGTCCTGGGTATACTGCCCTTGCTGTTTATCATTCCCGGTCTATCGGAATTTTACTTTATCAGGCTGCAGAAACTGGGGGAACAAGACCTGAATCTCGTAAGGATGACCGCGGTGTCACTGGTTTTTTTCCCCTTCAGTGTAGCCATCCGGGCCTACAGCGAAGGTCTGGCCGCCTGGTTAAAAAAGCCGCTGACGGTGCTCATCGGGCATGCATTGTTTTTGGCTACCGTCATCATCATCGGGGTCATCCTGCTCAGAACGGGAATGCCGGGACAGTTCATCGGACCGGTGGGATTGACCCTTGGAAGTCTCGCGTCGGCAGCCATCATGCGCGTGGCGCTCGCCAGGGCCAAAGAAAGCAGCCTGCCGGTGGGGCAGACCACCACTTCCGTGGGTCAGATCCGGTAACCGGAATTCAACCCCCGGCCGCTTAAAATGCCTTCCTGAAACCCGACACCGACCTTTCGGCGTGCGCGGTGAAAGACACCGTTTCAGGGGTGGAGATGGGGTACCAATTCCATGTCAGCGGGGAGCTGAAAATGAAATTCATACCGAAAGCACCCAAATGGTGGATAAAGTCAATCCTCCTCCCAATGGATGCATTCCACCGGGCAGGTTTCAATGGCCTCTTCGATGCAATCCTCAGGCCCGCCTTCAGGCTTGATAACTTCCGCCTTTTCTTCATCCTCGTTGAATGCAAACACGTCGGAGCATAACTCCACACAACTTTCACAGCCGATGCATTCCTCGGTATCGATAACAACTGATTTTCCCATGCTGTGTTCTCCTTGCTTTCCATTTCAGGTTTGTCGATTTTGAGATAGTTTCTCGTTCCTATTGCCAACTTAAGCTTGTTTAACGAATAATCAAGGCGAAATTTTCGGTTGACAGAATGCCGTCAAAATCATAGTTGCTGAAGTCTTTTCACCCATACTTATGAAGAGCGAGCGATGATGATGCCAAAAAGGATTTACCAAACGAACCCTCCCCATCACGAACAAATCACCCGGTTTCAAACCGGAAGAATTCTGGCATTGTCAATTGGCCATTTCGTGCACGATGTGTATTCCAGCTTTCTGTCACCCCTGCTGCCGCTTCTGATTGAAAAATTTTCCTTAACTCTGACCCAGGCAGGTTTTCTCTCGACGGTCATGCAGCTGCCAGCGCTGCTGAATCCCTATATCGGGGTATTGGCCGATCGCATCAGTGTCCGTTATTTTGTAATTCTGGCACCCGCCATGACCGCCGTTCCCATGAGCCTTATCGGGGTCGCCCCCGGTTATGGTGTCCTTCTCATGTTGATGTTTGTCACCGGTATCAGCGTCTCTATTTTTCACGTGCCCGCTCCGGTGATGGTTGCGCTTCTGTCGGCTTCCCGGAAAGGCCGTGGTATGAGCTTCTTTATGACCGGCGGGGAACTCGCCCGGACGATCGGCCCCCTGGCGGCAGTCGCCGCCGTGGCGGTTCTGGGTCTGGAAGGCTTTTGGCCGATGATGATTTTCGGATTGATTTCAACCGGATGGCTGTATTTGAAACTCAAGGACGTTCCGGTGGGTGATGTCCATACCCGACGCCGTCTGTCCGTAATCGAAACCTGGCGCCGAATGCGCTCCATATTACGGCCGCTGACCGCCATCCTGGTGTCTCGCGGATTCATGCATGCATCCTTGACCGCTTTTCTGCCGACTTATATCAACCTGAATTCCGGCAACCTCTGGCTGGCCGGCATGGCGCTGACCCTGTTCGAAGCCGCCGGGGTAGCCGGTGTGCTGACGGCCGGATCGATGAGCGATCTTTTCGGCCGGCGAAAAACCCTGCTCGTCTCACTGATCGGTGCACCGATTTGCCTGTTTTTGTTTGCGTTCACCGGAGGATGGTTCGGCATTGCCTTTCTGCTTGTTACCGGATTTACCCTTTTGTCCACCACACCGGTCATGCTGGCCCTGGTTCAGGAAAACGCCGAACACAGTCCGGCGGCAGCCAATGGTTTGTTTATGATGATCTCGTTTATCTCGCGGTCGGCGGTGGTTGTCATTGTCGGTTTCATCGCCGACAATATCGGCTTGCAGACCACCTATTATATCAGCGCCGCCATGGGACTGATCGGCATACCGTTCGTTTTCAGACTGCCGGATAGGTAAAGCCCAATCGAACAAAACCAAGACCCCCGGCTTCTCAAATCAACCCTGTCACGAGTGTTGTTTTTATCGAGATGGTTGCGTTCTTGATGCTGATCTGGTAGGGTGCGGCAGGCAAAATCATCTAAAAGGAGATATCCGTCCCATGGCAGACGAACAGCAAAATAACCTTGAGTTCAAAATCGATCGTTCGAGCCTCTACCACGAAGAGTCCTTTACAGACCTGAGAGCCGGGAGTATCAAACGGCTCACACCGGTACGCTCGGACGGTTCTCCGGACAAGACCCGTAAAACCGTCTTTATGGGCCACACCAGTATTCTCACCCCCAACGGATCGCTTCCGATTCAGAATGTCATTGCCGCCAAGGACCTTCAACAGGCCATCAAAAAATTTCCCGAGGCGATGGAGGAGGCCATGAAACAGTTAATGGAAGAGGTCAAAAAATACCAGGAGCAGGAACGATCGAAGATCCAGACGCCCGGCTCCGGTATTATCATACCCTGACGCAACCGGTTATCGACACCGCAAGATTTATAAGAGCCTAAAAATGGGATTACTCAGCATTTTTTCAGGAAAAGACCCCGAAAGCTATGAGCAGAAGGGGGATATGCTATGTGGTTCGAATGCCTTTGGCAAAGCCATAGCAGAGTACGAAAGGGCGCTGGAAAGGCTGGCCAAGACGTCGCCCTGGGACGATGGGTATCGGCAGACGCTCCAGAATAAAATTCGCAACAGCAAAGAAAATCTGGCCCGACAGCATCAAGTGACAGCCGAAGATCTGCTGGAGGCCGGCCATGATTATGACGCCCGCCAGTACATCGACCTGGCATTGGAATTGACCGAGGATACGGACTTAATCGAGGCCCTCGAACAATTGTTGGAAGCCCGGGAGGTATATGAAGCCGAAAACATTGAAAACGAGGCTCCGGAGACTGAAATACCGGTCCTGGTAACGGATGATGGAGATAGGCAGGATGAAGAACCGGGTTCCGGAGAAGACGAGGACGAGCAGTTCACCGCCCTGGTCGGTACCTTGCCCGATGAGGTTCAACAGGCCTATTTGGGTTATGGCCGGTCGTTTAAGACCGGCTACCTGGCGCTGAATCGGGGAAATTTCGAGCTCGCAGCCCATCATCTGAACAAAGCCATGGACGAGAATCCGGATCCCACGAGCTACATCCCCCTCGAACTGGCCACCGCCTGCCTCAATCTGGGCAATCACGAGGAGGCCCGGCACCTGCTGGAGTCATTTCTGAAGCACCGTCCGGATGCCCTGCCGGCGTACCAGCTTCTGTGTGAAGTGTTCTGGGAAACGCAGGCCTTCGACCGGGCCGAGGCATTGTTGGCTTCCCTGCCGCCTGATCTGACGGAATCCGTGGCCGGGATTTTAATGCGCGGCGAAACCTTGTTTCAGGCCGAAAAATACGGGGAAGCCAAAGGGCATTACCGCGAGTTTCTGAAAAATTACGGCTGGAACGAGTCCATTGCCCGGGAATTGGCCAAAACCCACGAAGCCTTGGGCGAGATGGCCAACGCCCGCAACATATACAGCGAGATTATGGCTCAGTGCAGCAGTTGCAACGCGCGCATTGATCCTTATATAAAACAGAAATTCGCGGATCTCAGCTTTGCGTCCGGCTTGAACACGCCCGCGGTCTTGGAACTTTATTTTTCCCTGGCCGCAGAAGTGCCGCAGCGGGCCGCGGAATACTATCAAAAAATCAGCAAGATTTACGCGGCCCGGGGTAATGCGGAAGAGGCCCGCCGGTTTCAGCGAATCGCTGAGGAATACGAAAGCACCGAGTAATGCCAAAAAAATTCATATCTGATTTTATTCTCCCGGCAGTTGAGTCGGAGCGCGCACTCTGGTTCGTTTTCCATGAAGGCCGTTTGCTGATACGCGACCGTGGCAACGGACAAATCATACCCCGGTCGTCGGACTTGGCGGAGTGCAAAATCCATGGGGTTCGCAAGCAATTCCTGGGATGTCTGGAGGATCGGCCCTGTTATGCCGCCGAACTGGCCGATGACGACCCGATCGCCGATGGGTTCGCGCTGCAGGGGCTGCGGCAGCTTTTCGGACGCCTGGAAGAGGATCTTATCTGGGTTGCCGGTCGCGCCAACCAACTGGTGGACTGGAGCCGGAGCCACCGGTTTTGCGGCCGATGCGGCCACGCCACCGAAGATAAGCCGAATGAACGCGCCAAAACCTGTCCGGCCTGTAATCTGGTGAATTATCCGCGTGTTTCACCCGCCATCATCGTCGCCGTTATCCGGGGCCATCGAATCCTGTTGGGCCGGAACCGGCGATTTATAGGCGGTTTTTTCAGTGTGCTTGCCGGGTTTGCCGAACCGGGTGAAAGCCTTGAAGAATGTGTTGCCAGGGAAGTCCATGAGGAAGTCGGCATCAGTGTGACGAATATCCGGTATTTCGGCAGTCAGCCCTGGCCGTTCCCGAATTCCCTGATGGTCGGATTTACCGCGGAATACGCCGGGGGCCATATTGCCGTCGACAAGTCCGAAATTGTCGAGGCCGATTGGTTTTCAGCCGGAAATCTGCCGCCGATTCCTCCCAAAATCAGCATCGCCAGACAGTTAATTGACTGGTTTGCCCGGACCTATCCGAATCACGGCGACCCTCAGACCACCGATTGTTCGGCCGGGGATTAGGTCGGCCGGGTTATGGTGATGGCCGTATGATGGCATCCGATTCAGGGCTCACACCGGCGTTAAAACCTGCAGCCTGACGTCTACCACATAATCCTTGACCGCCTCGCGATAGGCGGCCATGTGGGGTGTTTTGAGATGGGCATGAAGGGCCTCCAGGCTCGTCCAGGCTTCCACCAGGATAACCGTATTCGGGCGGATTGCCCCTTGAACCGGCAGCCCGGAATCCACATCAATCGACGGATCATATGCCAGACACCCTTCTTCAGCTTTTACCTTGGGGACATTTTCCTGTAAAATGGGCAGAAAATGGTCAATGCAATCGGGTTTCAACTCAATAGTGGCAATTACCTGGATCATGATACTTCCTCCCTCGCAACCAGTTGCTGAAATCAGATTCCCTCGTTCGAAAAGACCATATGGCATGCATTGCGGATTGTCAAAGTTATTCATTTAATCTTAAGGATCCGATTTAAAATGTTTAAATTCATACACACGGCCGATGTGCACCTGGACAGCCCGTTGAACAAGCTCGATTATTACGAGGGAGCCCCCAAGGATGAAATTCGACAGGCCTCCCGGCGAGCATTCGAAAACCTGGTCCAGACGGCTGTATCCGAGAATGTCGGCTTCGTTCTCGTGGCAGGCGACTTGTTCGACGGGGACTGGAAAGACTACAACACGGGGCTTTACCTGGTATCACAAACCAGAATGCTTTCCGAGGCAGGCATACCGGTATTCATAGTGGCAGGCAACCACGACGCGGCCAATAAGATCACCAAAACGCTTCGACTTCCGCCCCATGTGCACCTGTTTCCATCCGGCAAAGCGACGACAGTTGCGATGGATAAGTTAGGAGTTGCAGTTCATGGTCAAAGTTTCGCTACACCAGCCGTGAAAAAGGACCTCTCGCAAAGTTATCCGGATCCTTTACCCGGGTACTTCAACATCGGACTTTTGCACACCTGCGCCACCGGCCGGGAAGGGCACGAACCATATGCGCCCTGCTCGCTGGAAGGTCTGTTGGGCAAGGGATACGATTACTGGGCCTTGGGTCATGTCCACCGGCGCGAAGTCCTTTCGGAAAATCCCCCGATCGTCTTTCCAGGCAACATTCAGGGAAGACATGTCCGCGAAATTGGAGCCAAGGGATGTCTGCTGGTCACAATCGATGACCGGGACCTGCCGAGGTTCGAATTCAAACCTCTGGACGTGATCCGCTGGGTAATTGCCGAAGTGGAAGCAGCCTCAGCTAACGACGGCTATGAGGTTGTTGACCTGACAAGTGCCGAACTTCAGCGGTTGGTGGAGGCTCACGACGGAGTTCCGCTGGTGACACGGATTTTGATCAAGGGCGAAACGCCGGCGCACAGCGACCTGATGACCGATCGGGAGCGCTGGACCAATGAAATCCGGTCGACGGCGCTGGAAGCCGGCAGCGGCCGCATTTGGGTGGAAAAAGTCAAATTTAACACCCGCTTGCCTGTCGCCGCTGATCATTTTCGCAAAACAGGCGGTGCGATCGCTGAACTGATCACCTTGTTGGACGAAATGTCCACCG
This sequence comes from uncultured delta proteobacterium, assembly GCA_963774425.1. GTDB lineage: Bacteria > Desulfobacterota > Desulfobacteria > Desulfobacterales > JAFDCJ01 > JAFDCJ01. The sequence goes on from CAVZEZ010000006.1 coordinate 145,409, forward strand.
ATCCCGAGCTGAGGCGGGAACTGTCAAGCGAACTGTTCGAGTTAGCCAAAAAGATCCCCAGGGACCTTATGGATGGAGCCGAGGGTTTTCGGATCGAAGACGTCGAATGGCTTGGTGATCTATTGGAACAGGTTCGGCCGCTGCTGCTGCGGCGATTGACGCAAACAAAGGTGTTTGAATGAGAATAATCGAACTGCGCCTGATGGCCTATGGCCCGTTCACCGCAGAAAACCTCGACCTGAGCTGTGGCAAAGAAGGATTCCATGTGGTTTACGGCCCCAACGAGGCGGGCAAGAGCTCGGCTTTGAGGGCACTGCACCACCTGCTGTACGGTATTCCCATGCAGTCCGCCGACGACTTCATTCACTCCTACACCAAAATGCGGCTCGGTGCGGTCATTGAAGCCGGCAACGGCGATCGGCTCGATTTCATGCGGCGCAAGGGCCGCAGCAACACCCTGCGTGCGAACGATGACCGCACGATTATAGAAGATGCGCGTTTGCACCGGTATCTCGCCGGGGTGGACGCCGCATTGTTTGAAACCATGTTCGGCATCGGCTATGAGGACCTGGTTCACGGCGGCCGGGAAATCGTCAGGGGCGGCGGCCGGCTGGGACAGATCATTTTTTCGGCCGGATCGGGAATTGCCAACCTGCGGAAAATACAGGATGATCTTCAATCCGAAGCGGATATGCTTTTCAAACCCTCCGGCTCGAAGCCGAAAATCAATGCCACGATCGATTTGATTAAGAAAAGCCGCAAAGAGATGCAGGAGACCATGCTGCCGGGCCGGGAGTGGCATCAGCATGACCAGGCCTTACGTGAGGCTATAAAACGCCTGACGGCAGTGGAAGGCGAGCTGGCGGACAAAAACCGCAACCTGCATCACCTGGAGCGGGTGCGGGATGCCTTGCCCTTGATCGCCAGGCGCACAGAGCTCCTTGATGCACATGCAGAGTATGCCTCCGTGGCCCTGCTGCCGGAAGAGTTTCCTGAAAAACGCCGCAAACTGGTCACCGATCTCGGCGTATGGCAAAGCAGCCGCGATCAGGCTTCGAAAAGTATTCATGCGGCTCAAAGCGCACTTGAGAATCTCGAGGTTTCCAATGCCATTCTGGATAAAGCGGAACTTATCGAAGCGCTTTACCGGGAGCTTGGCAGCCAGTACAAAGCATCCCGGGACCGGATCAAACTGGAGACGCGCATGAGCAGCCTCCGCGGTGAGGCCCGCGAAATACTGCGCGAACTGCGGGACGACCTGACAGTGGAGGATGCTGAAAAATTACGCCTGAAAAAACCACAGGCTGTCCGCATCCGGGATCTGGGCGCTGAATATGAGCGTATCAGCACCCGTATCGATGCCGCCGGTGAGGCAATCCCGGCTCTGGAACGACGAATCGCCGATCTGGACGATCAGCTGAATACCATCCGAGAGCCCGGGCCGATTGAAGCCTTGCAGGATGCGGTTTTGCTGGCTGAAGAATACCTTGCTGCAGAAAAGCAATGCCGCAGCGAACAGTTGGAAATTGAAACAGCTAACAAAACTTTGAATGTCAAGCTTGCAGCTCAGGCCATCTGGTCGGGATCATTGGCCGACCTGGAGTCCCTGGCGCTCCCGTCCTTGGAGACCATTTCTCGATTTGAAGAAAGTACCGTCGAGGCCGATCACAATTTTGCCCGATGCAAAAGAGAGGTCGAGCGACTCGAAGAATCGTTGGCGGATTTCGAACGTCGGATAGAGGAACTGCGGCTACAACAGGAAGTTCCCTCAGAGGAAGGCCTCCGTCGGGCGAGGGACTTGAGGGATCGGGGCTGGCGTCTTGTCGTCGGTCGCCTGGTAGGGCAGGAACCAGCCGATGACCAGATTGAACGCTTTTTGAGCGAATTGCAGTTTGTCGGCAATTTGACCGAAGCTTTTCAAGCCAGCCTGTTGCAGGCTGATGAAATCGCTGATCGCCTCCGGCGCGAAGCGGATCGGGTCGGCGCCAGGGCCAGACTGTTCGCGGATCGGACAGCCTGTAAAAGCCAGCTGGATCGGATCAAGGAAGAGTTCCGGGAAGCACAGAGGGCAAGAGAAGAATTGGCAGGTGAGTGGCAAGCACTCTGGCAGCCCCTGGGTATTGTTCCGCGCTCGCCGAAGGAAATGCAGTCCTGGAGCCGCAACCTCCTCGCCCTGACCGAAAAAGCTGCCGGCATTCGGGAAAAAAATACCAGAATGGCAGCCTCGCAGCAGCAAGTCGATAAGCACGTCGAAATCCTGGGAAAGTGCCTACATCCGATTTGCGAAACACTTTACGTTGGGGGCAAGACCCTGGCGGATCTTATCCCTAAAGCCCGCCGAATTATCACCCGGGAAGAAGAGCTGCGCCGTCGAACGGAAGGTTTGAAAAATGAAAAAGCGGCCCGTGAACAGGAACTTGCCGGAACAAAGCTCCGGGTCGCCTCCGGCCATACGGAGCTTGACCGTTGGCGTGAGCAGTGGGAAGACGCCGTGCGGCCGCTCGGGCTCGATTCCGCCGCATTCCCATCCCAGGCGAATGCCGTGATGGATGAACTCAGGGACCTGTTCGACAGGCTCAAGGAGGCCGATATCCTTCAAAAACGCATCGCAGGCATCGACAGGGATGCAGGCCAGTACGCAGAAATGGTTGGCGGGCTGATCGCCACCATCGCCGGGGATCTGGCGGGTCTCCCGGCGGCGGAGGCCGCGGGCGAGCTCAATGCCCGACTGACCCGGGCCCGGACGGCTCAAACCAAAAAGCAGACGCTCGAGGGCCAATTCGAAAAGGATCGGGTTCTTCTGGGCCGCGCAAATCATAGGATTGCCGAGGTTGAAACCGCTTTGAAGGCGATGGCCGACGAGGCGGGCTGCGAGAATCATGAGCAGCTGCCGGAGGCCGAAAGGCGATCGGATAGACGGCGAAGAATGGAAGACGAATTGCGAAACATAAATGAGCGTCTGCGGCAGTTGAGCGGCGGGGCCACCATCGAGGGGTTTATCGCTGAAGCCCTGAAAGTCGATCCGGACGGCATCGCCGGCCAGGCCGTTCGTTTGGAGGAAGCAATTGGAAAACTCAACCGGGAAAAGTCTGAGCTGAATCAGACCATCGGCCGGGAGGAAAGCGAACTCGGCAAAATGGACGGCAGTGGCCGGGCGGCCGCGATGGCCGAGGATATCCAGTTGCTGCTGGGCCGGCTGGAAGGCGACGTCGAACAGTACTGCCGGCTGAAGGTAGCCGCCCGGGTGTTGAATATGGCCATTGAACGCTATCGCGACAAGAATCAGGGGCCGCTTTTGATCCGGGCAACGGAACTGTTCAGGCAACTCACCCGGGGATCATTCGAGGGCGTTCGGGCGGAGTTCGACCCGCAAAGCCAGCCTTTGCTGGTGGGGATGCGACCGGGCGGCAAGGAAACCGTGGCCGTCGATGGTATGAGCGACGGCACCGCCGATCAGCTCTATCTTGCTCTCAGACTTGCAGGCCTCGAAGACTATCTGGCCAGAAACGAAGCCATGCCGTTTATCGTCGATGACATCCTGATCAAATTCGACGACCAGCGTGCCGCGGCCGCCCTTCAGGTCCTGGCCGAACTTTCCAAAAAGACCCAGGTCATTTTCTTCACCCATCACCGCCATCTGGTCGATCTGGCGGAAAAACATATTGATGCATCGGTTTTAATTCGGCATGAGTTGGGGGGTTAAGATTAAACCAACAATTTATTTCTTAAAAAAATCGATGCTAACAAACTCCCGAATACGAGTGTGGATAATAAGCTGATCGAGCGAAGCGGTCGTAAATACCTTGCCGTTCAGCCGCAACAACATCTGCCTCATATCCTCCCGTCGCTCCCGAAAGCCTCGGCCGTCGATACATGCAATAACCTCATAGCTGGGTCGGCCGGCGGCCACATGTTTCCGGAGCTGGGTTTCCAATTCCTTGATACGGGCGACCTTATCCGGGATGTTCCGTCATTGCTGGTGACTTTTGCCTCGATAACCACGGCTGGATCGACTTCATCCGGGATGCAAAAATCCGGCGCCTGACCGAATCCCGGTATGCGTTCGGCCCTTCCGGTTTTGCGGTAGGTGACACCGGCGCGACGAAGTCTGTTTTCGATCGCGTTTTCCATGACCTCCCCCACCAATTCTGATACGGCATCGCGATGGGCCGCAAAGGGTCGGCCCAAATAGCGTTCATACAGCAGAACTGCATAGGGCACATTTTCCGTTGCCGCATATTGAAGCGACAATAAGCCTTCATGGGTATCGAATTTGGCCAGCCGATGGATTACTCCTTCCGATTCCTTAGGAGCCCCTATTGTGATGTATTGGATAGCCACTTTTACCAGATCCTCGATTCGTTTTAAGCTCTTGGGCCGTTCAATGGAAATGGTTGAACGAGCAAGGCGGATTTGATAGCGGTTTTCCATCGAACTGACGAAATCTGGGGCTTCGCGGCATTTTCGGTTAAGACCTCGCTCCATGGTTACGTTCCCGGTCAGTTCATTTTGATCGCGGGTGGAAGCCTTTCTGAAAACTGAACGGCCTTCCCCTATGAGGCGACGGAGCCAAACATAGCAAAAATCCATGAGTTCCGCATATTGCACGTTTCCGAAATAGGGAGGATCAGTAAAAACCGCATCGAATTTGGCACCGAGCAGGTCGGCCAAGGTGACGCTTTGGCAGTGCAATTGAACCTGTCGTATGGGACTATCACCACTGCCGTTCGGTCTTTCGCCGATCCATTCATCGGCTATAAAAATCTGGTCTTTTTTCATGCCGTTGTGTCGGACCTCGAAAGGTCAGTCGCAGTAGGCCTCTGCCTTGGCATACTTGTCGATGATATTGGACCATCCGCCACTGCCCACATTGGGTCCGTTGTTCTTGCAGATTCCGATCAGATTCGATTCACATTGTATGAGCCCCACGTGAAATCCGTGGACTGAAAAAATATCCAAGGATTTTAGAGCCATGGTGTCATAACGGCACAACATGTTTTGATACCGAAGCAGATCGGATAGATTGGTGGCGAGAGCATTTTTCACCCGCTCATCCGATTCCCCGGCGATAGTCCGGCAGCTCATTTCCAAACCAAGCAATTGGCGCTCATTGAACATTTCATGATACCGCCGGTAGCCCCAACGATGCAAACGGTCGGTTTCATCACCTCCGGGAATATCGTCTCGTGGAACAAACTCCGGATTCATGTTTATCCACTTTGAAACAGCCTCGGCATAACGCGCTAGATCCTCCTGGTCCGGCTTCTTGAAAAAGCGACCTTTGTGGTTCGGCCTGCACTTGTAACAATGATATTCAATGGCAATCATACGGTGCCTTGGGGGCCCGGATTGGGGATCTGGATAAACATTATTGGTACCGCACTCAGGGCACACACAGCGACTCCGCTTTGCGGGCGCGATAGCCGATAAGGATGATGCGCAGCTTCCGCAACTGCCGGGATTGTTTCGATCTTCAACCTCGTTTAGGTTGCCACAGGACGGACAGATAAACACGTTTTTAGGATGGCGCACATTTTTTGCGATCAGGTACCCTGGAAACATTACCATTTCATTCCGGCAATGATGACAGGCTTGAACTTTTGCCCAGAGGAAATATTTGACATGAGCATCTCTGGACCCACATCCGAGACACGTGGTTCTGTATAGATTTCCAATCTGATTTTCTAAATCAGATCGCAATGCGAAAGCCGCTTTCCGGTATTTTTCCACATTCAGGTGTTCAATCTCCTCCCTTACAATCCAGTAAGCCATCGGGTTAATATTATATCCGGTAATGTCACATCCGACACGGTTGGCTTCAATCAGTGGCGTGCCTCCCCCCATGAACGGATCGGCAACCGACAACCCCTTGAAATTATGTGACCGAAAGAACGATTCCCGGAGTGCATCCTTATTGAACTCTGAAAGAATAAGGCCTCGAAAGAGGGTCCCGGGACGTCGGGCAAACCACTTGTGAACGGCGATGATGGGGCGATAGTTTTGTTGAATCTGCTTTTCTCGGAGTGCAAGACGGGAAATGAAGCTGACATCAAACTGTTTTTCAATGGCCATCCGGTTATTCTCAATCTGGTTTAAAAATGTGAACTAAAACGCTTTGGCAAGGGAAGGGGCTTCTTCTTAAGGTTTCGCATGGTGCTTGATTATCAAAATAAATCGTCAAAGTAAATGCCAAAGACTTCGGTATAGATGGGCTGGAGGTGCCGTCGGCGGGATGAGTGACTACCTTTCAGTGCTCCAAATTCAACAATCAATGTATGCCATCCGGTACATTGACTTTCAGGACAGGATGCTTAGGCTATTTTTGGCATTACCTGTAATTTATGGAAGTTGAAAACAACGAATTGAGATGGCTTCAATTCGCTGGCAGCATTTCCCCCCCAATCCAACCAGGAGGACAATATGCATTTTGCACCGCATCAAAGAAAAAGTCTCGTGTCGGCATTGTTCGTCTTATCGGCGATCTTCGTCCTTGCAACCGGGTCGCTGGCTGACGCGCCCAAGATGGATCTAAAAGCCGGCGATGAGGTGTATGTCTGCAACTGTGGGCCCGCATGTGATTGCATGACGATGTCGAATAAGCCGGGCAACTGCACCTGCAACAAGCCCATGGTCCAAGCGAAAGTCGACCATATGGAAGGTGACTTGGCAGTCATGAAGATCCCAGAAGGCGACAGCTTTCGCCTGCAGCCATTTAAGACCCTTGGAAAATACGCCTGCGCATGCGGATCCGGCTGTGACTGCAACACGATTTCGCAAAATCCGGGCAAGTGCGTTTGCGGCAACGAAATGAAGGCAGTCAACTAATTTATTTCAGAATTTTTATGCGAACCGAAGCCGCGTATCGATGGGCATCCATGCCTTCGAAGGCACCCTGGATTTCTGTGTATTCGGCCAGTTTCAGGGAAGCCGGCTTATCCACCTCCATATGCGTGATCACCTTTAAGTTCATGCCGACCCACAAACCACCGGTATAACGTGCAGCAGCACCGGTCGGCAGGATGTGGTTGGGACCGGCGATCTTGTCGGCATAGACTTCGGCCGTGTCCTCACCGATAAAAAGCGAGCCGTAATTTTTCAACAGGGGAACCACTTCCCGGGGCCGGGAAGTATGGATCTCAAGGTGCTCGGGCGCATATTCATTGGCATAACGGGCCGCATCAGCCAAATTATCAACGACCGCAACCACCCCCTTGTTTTCCCATTTTTTGGCATTTTAGGGAGAACCGGTTTTCCGGGATTCAAACGGGTTACCATTAGGGAATAATTGATTTTGGCTACCATTCATCAGCAAGGCCTTCCGGTAGAAACCGTCATAGACGGTCTGCGGGAAGCACTGGCCCATAATGCCGGTGCGGTATTGCAGGCGCCGCCGGGGGCCGGCAAGACGACCTGCGTCCCGCTCTTTCTGCGAGACGCGCCCTGGATCGGCGGCCGGAAAATCATCATGACGGCTCCCCGCCGCCTGGCGGCCCGGGCGGCGGCCGGGCGCATGGCCGGTCTGCTGGGTGAAAGGGTGGGGCAGACGGTGGGCTATCGGATTCGAATGGAAAGCCGGGTGGGAGCGAACACGCGCATCGAAGTGGTCACCGAAGGGGTGCTGATCCGGATGCTTCAAGGCGATCCTTCCATCGAAGGAATCGGCCTGGTGATTTTCGATGAGTTTCACGAACGCAGCCTCGCTGCCGATCTGGCGCTGACCCTGTGTCTGGATATTCAAGGTGTGTTGAATAGTGATCTGCGGCTGCTGATCATGTCAGCGACCATTGAGACCGGTCCGATAGCCGCCCTGTTGGGCGATGTTCCCGTGGTGGCCTGTGCCGGGCGGCAATTTCCGGTTGAAACCCGCTATGTTGGGCCGCATACCCCTACCGAATCCATTACGGCTGTCTGCGATGCGGTGCGATCCGCCGCGAGTGCTGAACCGGGGAGTCTGCTTGTTTTTTTACCCGGTGCAGCCGAAATACGTCGGGCGGCCCGGCAGCTTGCGGATGCCGGACTGGGTCCACAGTGGATTATCGCCCCGCTGTTCGGCAATCTGACTCAAAGTGCCCAGGACCAGGCCATTGCACCGCCTTCCGCCGGACGGCGCAAAATCGTTCTGGCGACTTCCATTGCCGAAACCAGCCTGACCATCGAGGGAATCCGGGTCGTGGTCGACAGCGGACTGCAGCGGGTGCCGCGTTTCGACCCGCGCAGCGGCCTGACCCGCCTGGACACCGTGCCCGTCTCACAGGCATCAGCCGACCAACGGCGGGGGCGGGCCGGCCGAATGGCGCCCGGCGTCTGCTTGCGGCTGTGGTCACGACATGTGCAGCACACGCTGCCGCCGGCCCGCAGCGCCGAAATTCTGGAAGCCGATCTCGCCGGTCTGGCTTTGGAGCTGGCCCTGTGGGGCATTGACGATCCAGTTAAACTGCAGTGGCTCGATCCCCCGCCGCGAAGCGCTTTGGAAAGTGCCCGCAGTCTGCTGCGGTCCCTCGACGCGCTGGATGATGAGAGCAGAATCACCGATCCGGGCCGGCAAATGGCCGCCCTGCCGATGCATCCCAGGTTAGCCCACATGCTGGTGGCCGCCAACCGCGAAGGCTACGGATCGACGGCTTGCGACCTGGCAGCCCTGCTGAGTGAACGCGATGTGGTGCGTTTCGATACCGGCCGCAGGGATTCGGACATACGCCTGCGGCTGGATTTGCTGCAAGCCTCGCGGCGCAACGCGGTTTTTACGGTGGAAGGCGTCACCGTCGATCACGCCGCCGTGCGCCGGGTAATCCGAGCGGCGGATCATCTCCGCCGGCAGATGGGCTGCAAGCCCGGCGGCAACGATAAAGCGCCCACGGGTCGACTGCTGGCCTGGGCATATCCGGACCGAATCGCCAGATGCCGCCCGGGAAGCCGGGGGAAATACCTGTTGACCAGTGGTCGGGGGGCCTATCTGGATTCCGTCGAAATCATGGCAGCCGAGCAATTCCTGGTGGCCGTCGAACTGGATGGCGACCGTCGCAATGCATTGATTTTCAGAGCCGCGGCTTACAGCCTGGACATTCTCCTGGAACAATTCGCGGATCGGCTGCGGTGGTCCGAGATCGTGGACTGGGACGCCGCCCTGCTGGCGGTGACCGCGCGGCGCGACTTGAAGCTGGGAGCGCTAATTCTGCGCAGCGAACCGCTGGCCACACCCGATCTTCAACAGGTTTTACAGGCATTCATCGAGGGCATCCGCAAAGCGGGAATTCAGTGCCTGCCATGGAATTCGGCCCTGAAACGCTGGCAGGAACGCATCTGTTTTTTGCGGCGGATTGCGGGTGATGACGAGTCCTGGCCGAATGTCTCGACTGAGGGCCTGGCATCGGATCTGTCGCAATGGCTGGGGCCCCATCTATACGGGATGACCCGTCTGCGGGAGCTGACTCAAAACGGGCTTAAAGCGGCGTTGTTCGGCCGGTTGACATACCGGCAACAAAAACTGCTCGACGAACTGGCGCCCACTCACCTGGACGTCCCCAGCGGATCGCGGATTCCCATCGATTATTCAGGTGATGTTCCGGTTCTGGCGGTCCGCCTGCAGGAGATGTTCGGGCTCGATCGAACCCCTACCGTGGCCGGCGGCCGGCAACCGCTGCTGCTTCATCTGCTGTCACCGGCCGGCCGGCCGATTCAGATCACCGGCGATCTGGCGGGCTTCTGGCGGGCAGCCTATCATGACGTTAAAAAGGAACTGAAAGGGCGATACCCCAAGCATTACTGGCCGGACGATCCGCTGCAGGCCCAGGCCACCGCCCGGGTCCGGCCGAAAAGCAAGCCCTAATCGCGGCCCTACGCAAGAACAATTTCTCAGGCCAATTGCGTGATGTTCCCCGCGACTTCCGGAAAATTGGCGGACATCAAAGCGTCATGTCCCGGAAAGATGATCTTCCCTCCTTTTTTTAATGGTTTGTTGTGGAAGTTGATGACAGCGGTTCTTCATCGAACACATCCAGGACGGCCCCCGCAATGCGCTGGTTTCCGAGCGCCTCGATGAGAACATTCCCCTGAATGATTGGACCGCGCGCGGTGTTGACAATATAGGCCGACGGCTTTCACTCATTTCCATTTGGACCTTGCCTTGCGGCGATCAGCGCCGCGAAGGATCGACCCCAATGATTTTATAGACATCAGCGGCATGTCCGGCTGAGGTTGCGTAGGTCTTGGAACCTTCCAGGGAACCGATTCGTTCGAAATTGTCCCGGATATCTTCGGCGTTTATTTAGTACGCAACAGGTCACCCATTAGATTGTCGCAAGCCGTGTAGGGATCGAGGTCCCCGGCGGCGATGGCTTCTACGGTCCGGTCGAATGCTCCGGAACCGGCGAGGCTATTCATGAAGTTTTCGAGAACTCTGTCTTTCAGCAGCTCCGCCAGGATCGTGCGCATACGGTCTTTTCTCTTGCCAAAGCGGTCGCTTGCCGTGCCGTTTTCAATTCGGCTTTTATGCCGGTCGGTCTCTTCGACAAGTTTCGCAATTCCTTCGCCTTGTAAACCTTGCGTCTTTACAATCGGCGGTTCCCAATTTCTGCGGGCGTAGTTGTGCCGGGCCAGGCCAATCATGTTTTGCAGATCGGAAAAGGTCGCTTCGGCGCCTTCCTTGTCCGCCTTGTTTATGACGAATATATCGCCGACCTCGAGAATCCCCGCCTTAATGGCTTGCACGCTGTCGCCCATGCCGGGTATGACCACCACAATGGTGGTGTCGGCGTTTTTGACGATATCCACTTCATCCTGTCCGACACCGACGGTTTCAACCAGAACAATGTCTTTTCCCATGGCGTCGAGTACATCGATGGCTCCGCGGGTGGCCCGGCTCAAGCCGCCGAAATGTCCCCGGGTCGCCAGGGACCTGACATACACCGCCTTGTCCAGGCTGTGGCGCTGCATTCTGATGCGATCACCCAGTATGGCCCCGCCGCTGAAGGGGCTGGTGGGATCGATGGCCAGCACGCCGACGGTCAGGTCACGTTTCCGGTACAAGCCCACCATCTGATCCACCAGCGTACTTTTACCGACACCCGGAGCACCGGTGATTCCGATCACGTGGGCATGACCGGTATGGGGATACAACTTTTTCAGGATTTCCCAGGCCTCGGGCCTGCCGTCGTCGATGTCGCGAATCAGGCGCGCCACGGTTCTGACTTCACCCGCGAGAACCTTTTTAACAGCTTCGTGCATGGTATTGTTTTACCTTTATACATTCAGTTTTCTGACAAAGAGAACATTTGAGCTCTGATGTGAAGAATCACAATTATTAAAATGAGTTGGCATATTTATATGACCTTCGCTGGAGGGACGGCAACTGAAGTTTTGTGAAAATATTGGCTCGACGATGTTGGCCGGGGGGAATATTATTTTTGGACCGGTGACACGGGACCGTGCGGTATCAACCACAGGGGTGAATCGCACAGCCCCGCATGCCGGAAACGCGGACGGGCGGTTGAGGTACTATAAATCGAACTTCGTATTGGACGGTGGTCCGCAATTGGTGCACATCCTAGGTCCGGCTGCCGCAGGAATACCGCCCGGGATGTTATGGGAAGAACCAACGGAAAATGAGGACATCAGTTTTTTTACATTTCCCTGACAGAGTGGACATTTCACCTGGGCTTTGGGGGTCATCACCATTTGGTCAAAATTATAGTCGCAGTGTTCGCATTTATATTCATATATAGGCATGGGTTTCCTCCTATCGATAACTTTATGATTAAGATAAGTTCCAATCCTGATACCTGCAAGGGGGTGTGCTCCTTTTCCGGAAGACTTCCAGAAAGAACTGGACTATTTGGGAGTTGAAGTGATCATTGCTTGAAGCCTCCGGCGGCCGGTTCAGCCTGAATCTTTATATGTCGTCTTTGGGACAATCCCCGGTTCGGCACCGTTGCCTTGCTTTGTAAGTGAAAAATACAGGATCAACCCCATTGACCATATGACTCCCAAAATCTTATATTCAGTTCACAAATGTTGAAATACAGCGTTAATCCACCGCTGTATCATTTCCGGCGGAAGCAGGATTCAATTCGCCGGGAGATTATGAGTGCCCGTTATGCGGCCATAAAGTCGGTGCAAAGGAGGGATGCCGGGAATTTAAGACCCATGAATGTTCGACCGAAAGTTCGTCTATTCTGAAAATGTCCGACATGAAAATGCACGTAAAAGGAGAATGAAATGACCCGAAGAATTGTCTCATTATTGATGGTATTGGCAATGGTTGCTTTTTTTGGCGGATTCGCCGCGGCAGATGACATGAAGACCATCACGGGAACCCTGGTTTCCGAAGACCAGCTGATGGCCGATGACGGTCAGGAATACATGATCGAAGATGCCGGCATGGCTAAAAACCTCGATCAGATGATCGACAAAAAAGTGGAAGTCAAGGGCACCGTTACGGAGAAAGAGGGCGATAAGGTGCTGCGGATTGAATCCATCAAACCGGTCGAATAACCCGGCAGATCCACTGTGCGCAGGCGGAGATCGACTCCGCTTTCATTGCGTATAACCGCATCGTAGAAGGAAACGAGCTGCCGGACTGCTTCCGGCAGCTTCCGCCAATAAACCTGGCTTTTTCGGCAGCACCGTCCTGCCGGCGATTCAGTCCGGAAAAAGGGGACGAATTTTCGTCCCCTTCAGTTTATCGTGATCCCGCCGATTTTTACATCCGGTTGCAAGCGAGCCATCCATGATCGTCCAACCCATTATCCGCCGCAATATCTGCATCAACGCTCACCCGCTCGGGTGTGCCGCTCAGGTCTGCCGGCAGATCGAGTACGTCAGAAAGCGGGAAAGCATAAATGGACCCCGCAACGTACTGGTTATCGGTGCTTCAAACGGGTATGGTCTGGCCGCCAGAATCGTCTCGGCCTTTGGGTCGAATGCCGCGACCATCGGGGTTGGTTTTGAAAAGCCCGGCACCACGCAACGGACCGCTACCGCCGGCTGGTATAACTTCGAAGCGTTCGGGCAGGAAGCCGAAAAGGCCGGATTGCCGTTCTGGAATGTCAATGGCGACGCTTTTTCGGAAGAAACGAAATCGATTGTAGTCGACGTGGTCAGAGAAAACCTCGGAACGCTCGATTTTTTCGTTTACAGCATCGCCGCCCCCCGGCGCATCGATCCGGCGACCGGCGAAATCTATTCCTCAGTTATCAAACCCATCGGCAAACCGTTTAGCGCCAAATCATTGGATTTTATCTCCGGTGAAATCAGCGAGATCTCGTCTGAACCGGCAACCGCCGCAGAAATCGCGCAGACCGTAAAGGTGATGGGTGGGGAAGACTGGACGCTGTGGATCGACAGGTTGCTGAAGCAAAATCTTCTTGCCCGGGGATTCAAGACGGTCGCGTTTTCCTACATCGGTTCCGAACATACCCGTGCATTGTACCGGGACGGAACCATCGGCGCCGCCAAAAAGGACCTGGAGCAAAAGGCTCAAAACCTGAACCATCTGCTGGCCGCTGTGAATGGTAAAGCCCTTATCAGTGTCAACAAGGCGCTCATTACCCGCGCCAGCGCCGTCATACCGGCAGTTCCGCTTTACCTGGCGTTGCTTTACCGGGTCATGAAAGATAAAAATCTGCATGAAGGCTGCATCCAGCAGATGTACCGGCTGTACCACGACTTTCTTTTCACCGGCGATCCGCCCCAGATGGACACCGAAGGTCGTATTCACCTGGATGATCGGGAAATGCGGCCGGATGTTCAGCGGGAAGTCGCTGCGCTTTGGAACCGCCTGGACCGGGACAACATCCAAGTACTTGCCGACCTGAAGGGCATGCGGGAGGAATTTTTGCGGCATCATGGATTCGGAATGCCGGGCATCGATTACTCCCGGGAAATCCAGCCGGATGCCCCGCTTTCCCTGCAGCCCTGACATCCGGCCGACGTTTATCGAAAAACGATAAACCGGCGCCAAGGCCAAACGCCGGCCGGTATCAGGCGTTGGATTAAAGACTGGAAAAAGGATCCCCAATTTGGGGAGAATGTCTGGGTCAATTCGTGCCGTAGTTGGACGAGTTGTTTTCGCGCTGCAATTGGCTATTTTTTGGAAGACTGGATTTGACCGCTGTCCTCCGGATCCCATGTTGGACTCGACCTGTCTACGGGTTCCGTTGGTTCGCTTGATTTCGGGGGGGATTTGCCGCCTTTTTTGTAAGTAACCACTACCAACGACTTTCGGTTGATGAAATGCCGCTTTTTTTGCACTATTTAATCTCCTTTGTTAAAATCGCACCCGGTTCTGCTATGAAAATATCGGCATTCAATAAAAAATCTTTATAGAAAAAAACAATTTCAGGGGTTGAATTTTTACCTCAAATCATAGCTGCGATTCCCCCTGCAAATGGAAGCATAACTGTGACTTCGGTGCCATCGTTGGCGCGGCTTTTCAGCGACAGCGCCTCCCCATGCTCCGCAACGATTTTTCTACGATGGCAAGGCCTATACCACCGTCGCCCGGGCGCGAGCGGTAAACAGTAGCTCCAAAGCATGCTTTTTCGTATTTTCATCCTGGCCGAAATCTGCAGCCAGGGCGTGAGCCCGTCGGTAACTTTTTTCCGAATCAGCGAGTGCCTGGCGAATCCGCGCCGCCATTTCATCGGCATAGCCGGTCACACTGATGGTTACGATTTCCGGCTGGATTTTGATCTTTCATTTTCAAAAAGGGTTCCACGCCGTTTTTCTAAATATTTCTCCGTTGCCCTGTCTCGTTTTGGCTGGCTATTTGTCCATGTCTCGTACGGCCACCGACCCGATTGGACAATTTGACCACGACTTCCTTCATCTGGGTGGCCTGAGCGCTCATCTCTTCCGAGGAAGACGCAGATTCCTCGGCGTTGCTGGCAGCACTCTGTACTATCTGATCCATGGCCAAAGCCGGAAATTTGTATGATGCCGGGCTTTGTTTCAATCATACCGCATCGACCATATGGTCAAGCAAAAGACCCCCATGTCTTTAATCGACAGTTAAAATCCTATCTACCCCGGGCCGCTGACCCTTAGCCTCTTGCCGGATTTCGTCTCAGATATATGGGGCAAGGGGCAAGAGGCCAGCGACTAAAGGATGAGTTTCCCCTATTTTGTAAGCGTCAATTAATCCGCACGGCCTGTTCGACAACGGTGTTGGTGGGATTTCAGAAGATCAAGCGGTATGGTTTAGTCGCTGACAAAAAGGGAGCGGGGGTCGATATTTGGAGGCAGCAGGTTTATTAAATCCTGCTCGGTTTTAGCCAAGGGCAGCCTTTTAAAAATATGCCGCAGGTAAGCATAGGGTTCCAGGCCATTGGCCTTGGCGGTCTCGATGAGGGTAAAAAAGGTGGCGCTGGCCATCGCACCATCAGGGCTTCCGCTGAATAACCAATTTTTTCTTTTATGCGGAGTTCCGCATAAAAGAAATTATGCCGACTTCACGATTATGCGGAGTTAGCCTGAAAAACCTTTTCCTGATTCCCCTGAAACCATTTTTAAATGGAAGCAGTCTTTCTTGTCGGACCAGACCATCTTACCGAATTTTATCAGGAAACCTTCCAAAGGAAGGCGGTTTTCTGTCTTAGCATACGCTTTTCAGGGGTAAAAATGCGGCTGTAAGAATTTTGAGCCTCCTGAAGTTCATGCCCTTCCCTATTTTCCATTTTCCGTCGCCCGATTGCTTTTATTCCCAGCTATGCCTTAGTCTCCACCACAAATTCTTCATCACCATCCCAGTCAAATGGAAATAAACAGATTTAACGGGGCAGGCAGCTATGCTTTCCGCCCATTTCGCAGGGCGTTGGTTCAATCCCCTTTGTAAAACCGCTTCTACACGGCTGCGATGGCATGCCGGAAGCTGATCTACGTACTGGAGACCGAGCAACGGAGCCATTGATCAATAAAGTCGTTTGCTTGAATAAATACCGGCCTCTGATTCTTTCTTTCTTTCTTTAAAACTGCATTTTGACCATCGAAAATGCGGCTCTAAGACCCTATACAGCACCCTGTTTAACATCTATTTCCTTATTTTTCAAACGGTTGTTTTGGTCCGACAAAGAAAGGATCCTTCCCAAATTAAGCGGTTCAAATTAAAAAAAATAAAAGTTTCTGCTGACATTTCCGCCGCCCAGGCAGCCGGTACGATAAAGGTGGCCTGTGGCGGCGCTTTTAATCCATTGAAATATTGCCTCTTTCGCAAAAAGCCGCCGGTTTCGTCATGCCCGACTTGATCCGGCATCCAGAAGTTGTTGAAATCACTGGATTGCGGGTGGCCGTCATCCTGGACTTGATCCAGGACCGGCATGACGGAATCGGCACTTTTTGCGAATTCATCGAATACAGGCTGTAGCAAGAACTGTGCAAAAAGTTTTGAAATATAATAAGCACTGAAAAATCGGTTGCTTACGTTTGATCGACCCCAGGATGACAACGGCGGGCACCCGACGGCATTGGGAAGTTTTCTTCACAAACTATGGAGATTCAGTGAAGATCCGGGGCGATAGTTGAAGTTGACAGGGACACTCCGGTTCTGGTACTGGATTTGCGAGCAGCATCTTGGCAATTTTGCTTCCCTCCCCTGGCGGGAGGGACTGAGGGTTAACCTGGCAATGATTGTCAGTTGAACAGGAACGATCTGCAAGGATCGCAGGCCTGTCCGGGTAAGGTTTAGTCAGCCGCCCGGTAGTGTAAAGTTGTGTTGCGGAGGCGATACGACAGATAAGCGAGTGTGGCGAGGTGAAGGGTGTAGCCCTGAATCTGACACGTAGCTCCGAGAAACTCCGAATTTTGGGACTGAGCCGATCCTTTCCTCAAGGGCGCAGGCCATGTGGCAAGACACGTTACTGACGAGTGTCGTGACGACACCCCGGAGTCCCAGACAGCATCGAGCCACACAACGACCGGCAGTGAACCAGGCGAGCGACGATCAAGGTGCTCTTGGGGAAATTGGCTGCAATGGCAGTACCCGAGTACCACAGCCAATATAAAAAGAGGCGGTGGGGTGGCCGCGTCGCAGGTGATGGGAACCGGAGAGCCGCAATGGCCTAGCGAAGAAGCGGCTAATCCCCGCTGAGCGAAGGTTCCCACGGCAAGTCGCCCACAGAGGGAGAGACCCAGACATCATGCAACGGATGAGAAATCGGTGGCAACCAACCTGAAGTGGATAGGTGAAAAGGCACGCAAGGAACCGGAGCTGGTATTTACCAGTCTGTACCACCACATCGTGGATGTGGACAATTTGCGGGCCTGCTACGACAGTCTGGAAGCCGGCAAGGCGACCGGAGTGGATGGCGTAACCAAGCAGCAGTACGGCAGGGATCTGGAGAGCAATCTTAGAGATCTGTCGGAGCGTCTGGGGCGGATGGGCTATCGTCCGGGCGCCAAGCGGCGCAGCTACATACCCAAAGCGGGCAGTGACAAAGGCCGTGCGCTGGGGATCAGCAATTTTGAAGACAAGATTGTGGAGGCTGCGGTGAAACGGACGTTGGAGCCGATCTATGAATCGGTGTTTGAAGACAGCAGCTACGGGTATCGGCCAGGTCGCAGCCAGCACCAATGCCTGGATGAGTTGGGCCGCACGATTCAGCAGCAACGGATCAACTAGGTGGTGGAGGCCGACATCAAGGGGTTCTTCGATCGGTTGAATCACGAGTGGCTGATCAAGTTTTTGCGGCATCGAATCGGAGACGAGCGGGTGATGCGCTTGATCATGCGGATGCTCAAAAGCGGGATCATGGAAGATGGTTTGGTGAAGGCCGGAGAGCGGGGCACCCCGCAGGGCTCGATACTGTCGCCGCTGTTGTCCAATGTCTATTTGCATTACGTACTGGACCTTTGGTTCCGGCATCGGGTAAAGCGGCAGGCCCAAGGCGAAGCGCATTATTTTCGTTTCGCCGATGATTTTTTGGTCTGCTTTGAGAACCGGCAGGATGCGGCGGGATTTTGCCAGCGATTGGAGGACCGTCTGGAAGGCTTCGGTCTGCAAATAGCTGAGGAAAAGACGCGCGGCATCGAGTTCGGACGATTTGCCCGGGAGAATGCCCGCAAGCGCGGCGGCAAGCCCGAGGAGTTCACCTTTCTGGGGTTTACCCATTACTGTGGCAAGACCCGGCGGGGGTACTTCAAGCTGAAGCGGCGCACCAGTCGCAAGAAGCTGGGCGCCGGTTTGCGGGAGTTCACGGACTGGGTGAAAAAGGCGCGTTGCGTAATGCGCAAAGGCGAGATGCTGCGGTCAGCCAGGCGCAAGGTAATCGGGCACCTGAACTACTACGCCATAACGGACAACTCGGAGAGGTGCAGCTACTACGTCTATCGCGCGACACAGATCCTGTTCAAGTGGCTCAACCGTAAGAGCCAACGCAGGGCGTACACCTGGCCGGACTTCAACCAGGCTCTTGTCTGGGCGGGATGGCCGAAACCGAGCATCCGCAAAGACCTGGACCCGTGTTGTAGAGCGGAGGCATACCGAAGGACAGGCCGAGGAGCCGGATGTGGGAAAGCCGCTTGTCCGGTTCTGAGAGGGGCAGGAGTTCAACTGTGATATGGACCGAATATTGTGGCACCGCCGCGAAAGCAGGCGGTAACGGAGAAAACAAACGCGGGCCTGCAGTCATGGGAGTCTCCTGTCTACTCGAAGAGGGGGACGGGGCAAAATGGAGTGAATTCCCTTAATTGTTTCAGTTTGATCAGACTGGCTGCCCTTTTCTCGGTGGCAGCGTTGTTTTGAAGCTTGATACATTGCAAAATGTTGGCGAACGCACCCCTCAAGTACAATTGACGAAATGGTAAAACCCTTTGAAGCTGATTTAAAAGCGTTGCGCAGAATTTTGGGGATTATCGTGATTTTTGCATCCATATTGATCACACGCTATGTCATTTCAGAACCACAGAAACCATAGAGGCTCCTTTGAGCCAGAGGCAGTCCTATTGAGGGGGAAATGAAAACCCATTGGATGATTTACGTCAAATGGCACACCATCGTGAAATGGAAGCGGAGAATGAATCTCGACAGCGAGCCGGGTCAGCGGGAGTACCCTTTTCAATACGCCAGCAATGGACGGCGATTCCGGGAAATTAAGGCTGGAGATGTTCTCTGGGTGGTGACCAATCCTCGTTTCAGTAAAACAGGCCGGCCGGTGACATACGGCCGGCCCATCCCCATCGCAGTCATGGCAAGGCTTCGGGTCCGAACCGTGTGCTGCCAGGGCCATGACGCCACGATTGTGTGCGGGAAAAAACTCCCCAGCTGTTTAGACGTTCCAAAGCTCAGAATCCACCCGGCCTCGGACAGACTTGTCGGGGACATTCTTGTCGTTGGTGAAGCGGACGTAGATGGTGCAGGCCCTCTTGAAGTCACTTATCCGCCGCTGTACAACATTTTCGGCATCCTGGGTCAACTGGCGTTTCAAAACAAGCGGGGGAATTCGAACCTCAATGCCTATCTCGCTTGGGTGAAATCCGGCAACTACTGGCGGACAGGAGCGCCAGAGCCGGGTAAGGACGAGCCGGGCCCACACTGGAGGCTGGGTCAGCACCTTCAGTCCCTGAGGAAGCTGACACCGGGGGCTGGGACCCTTCTCGACGGCGTTCACACATCTGCCGTGAATGGCCGTCGTATCTTTCTCAGTTACCGCCATGCCGATGTGAAGAATCTCTCTGAGGCAGGCACTCCGGAGCGCAGCATGGAACAGTGGATGGCGGCGCTGGCAGAAGAGCTGGAAAAAAAGGCGTTTGTCTCGTGGCTCGACAACCATCAAATATTGGACAGCGGCGCAAATATCGGACTGCTGGACCAAACTCTACGGGACGGCGTGCGCCAGGCTGTGTTTTTTGTCGCCTTGATAACACCAGGATATGCCGTATCAAAAATAGGGCAGGAGAGGAACTGGACCCGCGAAGAATGGGAGAGCGCCGGCAAACAGGTCAGCAATCCCAGCCGCCGAGACCAGCTGATTCGAATCGGACTGCTTTGCGGCGGGGATGCCGGCAACCTGCCCAAGGAGCCGACCGACCGATTCGTGGAAACCAAGGCCACGCCTCAAGCCATTGCGAGAGCGATCGACGCGGTTGCAGCGGAAATCGTCTGACCGGCCTGATGTGCGATGGAAGCGAATTGTGACTCGAACCGTAACGAATTGTGGGTCAGACCTAATTCGAGACAATTTTGCCCTAACCTCTGCGTCGACGGGACGGCGGGGAGCATGCCGCCCGTGATGCTGGAGTTCGGCAAAGCTTGACACTGTATGCATTAAATGTTATTTTTTTGCATAAGTGTCCCGTGGATTTTTTAATTTGGTTTAAGTGGACATTTCCCTTAATTTGCAGACGCTTGTACAGTTCACCGCCATCGCCTCGGTTCAACTCTATCAACGCGCATTTATTTCAAGCAAGATCCAATTGAATCCCCCTAAATTTTAATGTATTCTGTCTTGGTTAAAGGCATTTACGAGGACACCCCATGAATGAAAAGACTAACTATGAAACACTCGTTAATAAAAAGCAAATTGCGCTAACTGCGGTTTTCGTTGGTTGGCTCAAAGAAAGAAGGTCTAGTGGAATTAGAGAAGGCAACCAAAGTATCATCAGCACATGTATGCATCGGTTGCGGGTCATGTTGCAGGAATTTCGCATACATTCGGCTGTCTCAAGACGATATCAAGACGATTGAAGCCTTCACGGGACTAACCGCGGAAGAATTTTCAAATAAAATTGATAAAGCCGGTGAGAAGCGTTTTATGAAATTCCAAGAGAACGGAGATTGCATCTTTCTAGATATGATAGATGGTGCCTGCTCATGTACCGTATATGAAGCGAGATCGGTGACGTGCAGAGGATATCCATCCACCGATATTCAGAAAGAAACCTGTCGTGCAAATAGTGACCGTTAATGAGGACCATCTTATGAACAAACTTTGGCGTTATGAAGACTACGTAAAACGCCTCACCCATGACAATGCATTGGTCCGTCGATGGGCTTTCGCGGCTATCGAAAACCGATATCCGAACAGGTACACCGACGAAGTCTGCAAGCTCATCGGCGATCAAGTGGAGCATCTCGCATGCGCTGCCCCGCGGTACCTTGCTTATTGTGAATAATATCCTGAAAAATCTCCCGTCGAATTGGACGCAGCCTGGCTTTCGAAAATGATCGAGTTGCTTGAAACCGGGCACTATTCAGAGTGTGCATCACTGATCGTGGGTGACGCTCGCGGTAGGGTCAACGCACGCTATCCGGAAGATACGCATCCTGAATGGCTGAACGAATCCCATGCGCAGGATAGAGTGTCGATTGGTTTGCTGGAGGACCTTGCAAACCGTTCGTCGATTTGGAAGCGGAAATATATATCAAAGCACGCAAATGTTCGATCTCGATCTGGTTAGAGTCATAAACAATTCTGACAGCCTGGATTATATACAGCGGTGAAATCAGCTCACTCAATGCACTGGAGGGCTCCTCCGATGAAGCGATTCTGGCTGCCATTCAAGACAAAGCAATAAAAAATGGGGCCTGCTAAGAGATTCGCCCAAGGTCGGCCGAAACGCACCGTGCCCTTGCGGTAGCGGCAAAAAAAATTAAGAAATGCTGTTTGAATAAGCAAAATTGATATTAATCAGTTCAAATAATGACAGGATGCCAACAGTTTTGACAGCTCCGGCGGCTATCAGGAATTGACATCGAACTTAAAGGTGTGTTATCCGCTAAAGGACGAATAAAATGCGATGACCTTCAACGAGAGGTTGCCATGATCCAATCAAAAAGACCCTGTTTTCTTTATCGAGATGCAGGGTCTTTTTGTTTGGGAGCTATTCTGAATAAGCTGGGATATGTTTATTTGCTTGTATAAATACAGGCTCTGATTCTTACCTTCCTTAAAACTGCATTTTGCGCATCAAAAAGGCGGCTCTAAGACCCAATACAGCACCCTGTTTAACAACTATTTCCTTATTTTTCAAATACTTGATTTGGTCCGACAAGAAAGGCCGAAGACAAGAAAGGCCGAAGAAAGGCCGATTCAAGAAAGGCCGATTTGGCCGATCAGTGGGAAGATAGCCTTGAGCTTTTTTGTCAACACGCGCAGCTGCCCTATCAGACCGTGAGAAGTTGGCGCAAAAAGGATTTGGATCAACCTTATAGGCCGCATTGCGCAAGGCAATATCTGCCCGCTGACGATGCCGGCGAAGATGCGCGCCAAATTGCCGAAGACTACTCGATCTGGGAAGGCAGCCTCAGGGATTTTTTCCAATATGAGGCCCGCCGGATGAACCTTGCACCGGCGGCGATTCGACGCGTGCTGGTCATTTTTGGCATGCTGTCCGCAAAATCGGCCAAACATCCGCGCTACCGAGGCGCCACCCGGCAATGTCAGCCGGGCAATGTCCTGGTGACCGACGGCAAAACCGTTGACGTAGTTTGTACCGCAAGCCGACAGCTGAACTCCTATAATTGGCAGGGCATCGTGGATCAGGCAACCACCTGTCATACGGCGGTGGTTGTAAACAACATCGAATCGGCCTCCGGGGTCCGCGAAGTTTTTGATGACAGTTGCAATTTTATTGGCCGCGCCCCCCAGGCCCTTGTGCATGACAACAAGCCGATCCATGATGATGCGCAGTTGCGCAAACAGATCGAAAAAACAACGCTGATGATCCCGGCCACGGCCAATCGGGGGCAAAACAAGGCTTGTATTGAAGGAGAGTTCGGAAAATTCGAACAAACCGTGGGCGTTATTGTTTTGGACGACAGCAGCGAGCAAGCACTTAAAAAGTCGGCGGTTCATGAAGTTTTGCGGGCTTACACGGCAGGTATCAATCATGCGGGCCGCGCTGAATTTGACGGTCAGAGCAGACAGCAGGTCCTGCGGCAAGCCTGTCCGGATCCCGACAAGGATCGGCAATTTATCCAACAGCTGCATGCGGATCATACAGCTAAAAGGCGCGTTGATGCATTGCCGAGCCGGCTTGCAAGCCTTGCTTTGCTCAATGACGGGTTTAGCCGCTTTGCAATTGCTGATTTGGATCCCAAGGGTGAAGTCCGCCAATGGATCGCCGGCCGCTATACTCCGGAGGCCATCCGCCACGGGTTGGCGATTTTTGGCACCGAATACAACAAGGGGCGCCTGCGAAACAAAACAGCTCATAGATATCTTGTTAAGGTAATTCAAAATTGCCAGGATGAAATCGATTTGCGCCTGCAAGAAGAGCTGTTGCGAGATTATGCCTGTGTTGAACGCGCTGGCTGGCTAAAACAGCTTGAAGCCGAATATGAAATATTGAAAAAACAATGTGCCGGCACTTGCCCGGAAACGGACTTGGCGCTTCGGCTCAGTGACAATGCGGTGTTTGGAGGCTTGGTCCTGCAGCGTGCCTTCTGGGAAAATAAACTCAGAACACTGCTCGAAAAACACCATGACCGGTTTGCCGCTGTCTGCCGCCACATCCGACGGTTATTTGAAGCTAAATGGGAAAATCGATTCGCCTTGATCAGTAAGCTCATTAATTGGCAATATCAGCTTGCCGATTAATGTGAATCGGCCCGGGAAACGGTTTTTTGCCGGAAAAAAGGCTCAAAAAGATATAATCAGCCGCAAAGAGCCAAACAAACCGGTTGGTTTAAAAGATTTATCGAATCCGATTACAACTTGTTTATCCATTTTATGGCTCATTCTGAAGGTCAGTCCGAGTCAGACAACCTGAGGGAGGACTGGAAGTCTTCTGCATCTTAAAGTGTCAGGAATTAGCCTGCGAAAGTGTTTGACAAGGACACCTATTCACTATAAATCGCATGAAAATTAGGTGGTGCATGATCTTTGTAAAACATTGCGGTAATAATTCCAAGAAATCTTGATATTTCAGGCATAATCATTCTCCAGTTGCTGGCATAACGCCAGGCATGAGTGCGCTGGAAAAAGCTAAGAAGGGATTTGAAAAAGAGAAGATTTTTGAGGACAGCCGGAAAAGGTAAAAGTGCACGAGCTTTTCCCAGTCCAACTCAATGCCCTTGTTCGGCAGCCCTCTTTTCTCTCTTTTTAATTATAGGGATTAACGATCTTAATGCGTCGTTAACTGAGTTCTCATCTGGGAAAAACTCGGCTACATCCGGGTCAATGATAACAACATTTGTTCCTTTTGAGTATCTTTTTGCGTATTTACCCCTTATACCCTTGCTAAAATCATATTCTTCCAAAATATCTGGATCATTGGACATTGGTTTCATAATAATTCCTTTCTTTCTTGGTGGCTTTTCTGGCACTGATAATCCTTATATGGTCCCTTATTTCGGTATGAACGATAACCAACATGTTATTATTATACGACATTCCAATAAGAATCAATCTTTCTTCATCGCCGGAATGTAATGGATCATCTATGGTTAATGACAAAGGATCCTTAAAAGCGGTGCTCGCTTCCTTAAAAGAAACTCCATGCTTTTTCAGATTAGTTTCTGCCTTTTTAAGATCCCATTCGAATGTTAACATTAATTGTTCCCCGTCATCATTTTATTTATCCGCCGAACGGGGCTCTTCAGTGGGCGCGTTTTTTTGCGATCCACTGAAAGAGCATGGTTAGGTTTCGCGTGGCTCACGGAGATCATTTTCACGTCCGGAAGCGACAGCAAACTCCTTCGAGTAGTCGCGGATTCTCGCGAATAGGTTTTCTTCACCGAAAGCTTTAGCTGCGAAAGCAAACGAAAGCATGGATCGATAGTAATAGTTGAGCAAATCGTCTAAATAATCGTCATAAAATGGCGAGCCGGTGCCTCCAGATAGCTGAAATCGTAGAGGATTGCCAAAATAGAGTTCCATTAGTTGGGGAGATGCTCCATGAATATATCCAGAATACGCTTTGCTAAGAGTCCTCCCGATCTCTATTGTGGAACTCTGATCGTAGCCAGCCCCCCTATCCCTACTTACGAATGCCCGGATTTTGTTTCTTCGTATCATCGGGCGCTTTTGTGTGGAACGAATGGAGCTCTTAGGATCATCAAATTCCTCTTCATAGAAGGCTTCCAAATATTTTCTGTGTAGATCCGTTATTTCGCCGAAAATTATGCCAAAGCATAAAAAGGAAATATCTTCTTCAAATTCATCGAGGGTTCTTTGTAACGCTGCCTGCTCTTGAAGGAATCCAGCCTGATTTAGAGCACTTATCGCTTTAAGTCCAGTCACGAGTCTCGCTAGCTTCTGGATGATCGCCTGATATATCGATTTCTCTTGATAGCGGTAAACGTACCCATCACCCATTGGCTGCAGTTGAGGATCACCCACTTTTCGGCATAATGCGTCAAAAGCCACCACCATTATATCCAATGCTTGGTTATATAGATGTTCCACATCGTTCTCCCTGAAACCGAACGTGGAAGTGAGCTGCGGCCCTGATGAGTGCCGAGCTGGCACAAACCTATACGAAAACCCGCATGTTTTACGCCGTCAGCTCAACTGTTTTGTTGTGCGCATCTCACCTATTGAATAGATTTCTTTTCATCAATAATCCGGCCTTCTATCTGATACGAAATCTTTTGCTCTACGTTGATAACCAGGTATAACCACTCGTATCCAACTCGCCATTCTGTATTTGTATTTGTTTTTATTGTAGCTGTCTTTTGATTCAAACGAATGATTACTCCATGCACATCAATATTTTGATTGTCCTGGAAGCCTACCAAATCACCGACCTTGAGCTGATTTTTGTCCAGTCCCATTTTCGACGATCCGATTAAATCCGTATTTACCTCATCAAAATTGACATAATAAAGAGGTATCTCCCACCGTTGCTGATCATCGATATTCTCGACTAACAATCTTTTCCTCATTAGTTTTATAACCTTAGCTTCGATTAATCTATTTTCTGTGTCATCAAAATAGCTGATTTTTTGACCAGGCCTCAAGCACTTTTTAATTTCATATAATCGGCGTGGATCTTCCATCATGTGATTGATGGCAACATTCAATCGATATAGATCAAACAATGATGCTTGTTTCAATTCTTCAATAATTTTAGAATAGTCCATTGAATTTTCCTGAATTTCTACGTACACGTTAAGACACACAACCATTGATTATCAGGTCAATTTGCCCTGATAATTTTATTATCGGGCATATTTGCCTTGATAATTGATTCAAATTTGTTTCTTACAATTTACCCGTTACCAAAGTGAATGACCCAAATATTATAAAATCCATAAATTTTATTCTATCAGCAAGGCAAATCAAAACAACCCTAAATTACTGGATCAAGTTCATGATTACCTGCGACTTCATCATTATTCGATTCATACGGAAAGAACCTATTGTGACTGGATAAAAAGATTTGTTCATTTTCACGGGATGAAATCCCGGCTTGATCTTTCATATGGTGAAATAAAAATCGAAGCGTTTTTAACCCACCTTGCGGTTCGGACGAAGGTTTCGCCGGCCACTCAGAACCAGGCGATGAATGGCTGGTGTTTCTATATAAAAAAATACTTAAAATGCCGCTGGAAAATGAAATCAATGCCGTACGTGCCCCAAAAAAATTAAATATTCCAGTGGTTCTAAGCCGTGAAGAAACGGCAAAGATCATCAGCTTTACCAGTGGAGTTCCACAACTCATTGTAAAACTCTTGTATGGCAGTGGGCTGCGCATATCGGAGGCTATCCGGTTGAGGGTACAAGATATTGATTATGCATTGAAAACAATCACTGTTCGGTCCGGAAAGGGCTCCAAGGATCGAATAACCACTTTCCCGGAATCCACCACAGCATTTTTGCAGGATCACTTAAACAAAGTCAAGCGCATCCATGAAGATGACGTCAAAAAAAATGCCTTTCTTGTCGGACCAAAAATGCCTTTCTTGTCGGACCAAACTATATAGCTGAATTCTATCAGGAAACATCCCAAAGATAGGCGTTTTTCTATCTTAGCGTTCGCTTTTCAGGGGCAAAAAGGCGGTTGTAAGAATTTTGACTCTCCCTTAGTTCATACCCCGCGCTATTTTCTATTATTTTTCGCCCTGTTGCTTTTATTCCCAGTTTCGCCTTGGTCCGTATCACAAACTCTTTATCACCAACAGCTATGCTTCCCGTCCATTTCGAATCGCGTTGGTTCCGGCCGTTTTGTAAAACCGCCTCTACACGGCTACGGTGGTATGCCGGGAGTTGATCCATTTTTTGAAGGCCGAGCAAATTGGTTAATTTTTGCCGGTTTATCAACGAATACCGCTGTTTTGGATTCTGGATTTCATTGTATCCGCCATATTTCCATTCGCCGGGATGACGCACAACACCGGCTCTGACCATATTGAGATCTATATATGCCAAGCAGCGGATTAAATGACTGTCGGACTCTATGGCGGTTGCATGGTACCGGTCTTCCCAGAAAGCTCCCTTGCCTTCTTCCGTTGATTATATTCCCTGCCGGTTCTGCCAGCAATCAATTGAATCGAAGCTGGAATGATATCCTCTTTGCCGTCGTAAACCAGTAAATGGATGTGGTTCGATGTGACCGTATAGTCTAATATATCCAGATCATATCGCTTCTGGGCTTCAAAAATCCAATGAATCCATCGCCTTTTATCCTTATGGAATTTTAATAGGAATTCTCTTTTGTGGCACCGATGGGTAATGTGCCAAAGGTAACCGGGAAGATGATGTCTATTTGCACGCGACAACTAATCTATACGGCAAGAGTTTCGAGCAGTTCATCGGCATGGAGATCCGGGCATACCTGAGTTACAGCAGGATAAAGCTTTCTTTTGCATACTGGCGCTCCACGCATGGGCACGAGGTGAATTTTCTTATTGGAGAGAAAATTGCGGTGGAGGTCAAGGCAACTGCGCGGGTGGTGCCGGGAGATCTCAGAGGGCTCAAAGCGCTTGCCGAGGAACGCTAATTCTCAGAATTCTTCCTGGTGAGTCAGGATCCGGTGCCACCCGGCAGGCGAACATCCGGACGAATCACTGGAAGGAATTTTTGAAACGGCTTTGGCAGGGAGAAATTACGCGAACGGCTGATATGGATTAAAGTCGAATGATCATTCAAGTATTCTCGTCGGACCAAATGGTGCAATTGTTTGAAACTGCAAATATTTAAATCAAGATCGGGTATTTTCCCACTTCACCAAAAAGGTTTCAGGTGTTCCGGCGAAGGCGGATCAGGTGTCAGCGTCGCCGTTGGCAATTATCGCTAAGTATCACCGATGCGAAGAATGAGTGTCTGGCGCATCCGTTTGCCGGGATTTGACTTCATCGAAATCGCTATCGGGATCGAAATCGTAAGCTATCGAAAGACGATAAACGTCCGGTTTTTCGTGTCCGAGGGTCATCTTTTTTCGATTCCGATAGCGATTCCGATTTCGATTTGGATTATCCTATCAGGCATTTTTATCGAAAGAAGGGCTACAAACTACGCAGATTCATATGAGCTCCCAAGCATCAAAAGTGCTAATTTCCTGACACCTGACACCTGACACCTGACACCTGAAACCTTGAACCCTGAACCTCCACCTACTCCTTCTGCGCATACTCCAGTGTGACGGTAACCGTCCGGTTGAGGGCCCGGCCTTCGGGCAGGCCGTTGTCGAACAGCGCATCTTGCGGGCCGATGCCCTGGTAGGTAATGTGGTCGGTCGCCGGCACCCCTTCGGCCAGAATGTGGTCATAGGCCGCCTTGGCGCGTCGGGTTGACAGATCCAGATTGTAGGCTTCCTGGCCGATGGTGTCGGTGTGTCCGACGATGCTCACCTTCGTATCGGGAAGCTCTTTGATCCTGGCGGCAATGCGATCGACGATGTTCTTGTTTTGCGCCGATATCCCGTCGCTGTCGAAGTCAAACAAAACCAGTGCATATTTTTCCAGGACCCGGTAGCCCTCTTTGCGGGACAGAAGCTCCCGGCGTTTGATAAACCGGATATCGGCATCCGCGCGGGTCGAGGCGGTCCGGCCTTTGCGATCGGTAGCGCTGACCTCGGCGGTTATCCTCTGAAAGGCGCTCAGTTTACGCAAATTCAAATCCGCCAGGGCCAGATGATAGGCCGGTTGCATATCCCCTTCCCCCGCCAGAGATCCGATGGGAGCGCCGTCGCCGGTCAGTTGGATCGTCCAGTGGTCGATCCCGTAGCCGGAATAGACCTGCGGCCGGATCAGAAACTGTTCGGCATCGCTGATCTCCTGCACATAGGTGCTTTTAATGACGTCCAGCAAGGCGGGGGAATCCGAATAAATTTCGACCCGCTGATTTTCCGCGCGCCCTTCGCTGCGGCTGTTTGTGCTGGCCACCGCGGGCAAATTGCGGGCTTCGACCTCCATACGCGCGCTGTCAATGCCCCAGATGTATTTTAAGTAGGCCCGCACCGCCTCCGCCCGCCCGCGCGACAAATCGGTTTTGCCATATTCGGCATCCCGATGGGAATTGCAGCCCACGATCCGGATGCGGGCGTCCGCATGGTCCCGCAGCCGGCTTCCAAGGACGTTGAGAATGTTGTAATATTTTTCCAGTGTGCCTTCCAGCCGGCTTTCCCCGAAATTTTGAGCATCGGCCTGATTGTGATAGACGATGTAACGTGCGGGAATTTCACTGCTGGCGGTTTCATAATACACGTAATTTAAAAATGGTGAACTGTCGATGGTGGTCAGTTCTTCGATGGTGACGGTCGCCGGCTCCAGGGTCATCGACCCCCGCGGCGGCCGGATCATCGCATCGTCCCATTTTTGCATCGAAACCGTCAGCGGCAGCGTTAACTTTTGGGTCTGCGACACGCCGCCCCCGGTATCGGTCACTTCGGCCTGGACTCCGAGGGTGCCGAAGGCCTTGAGCCCGGCCACATCCAGTTCCTCCAGGGGGATGATGTGTATCGCGTCGATTTCCCCCTGTCCGGACAGGGTTTTGAGGGGTTGATCGTCGCCGAAAACAGTCAGCCGCCAACTCGCCATACCGGTTTCCGCAAAAAGATTGGTTGTAACCGTCAGATCGCGCCGGCCGCCGGCCTCGACCATAAAGCCATCCCCGGCCGCCGCCCCGTTTTCAGCAGGATCGAATACTAATTCCACCCGTTGATCTTCGACTCCGGCACCCGCGCCGTCTTCAGAGGTTGCAGCCGCCGTCAGGTCCTGGGTCACGATATCCATGCGGGCGGCGTCGATGTTCCAGATTTCCCGTAAATAGGAAGCGACCGCCGCCGCCCGGCGGCCGGCCAGATCGGAATCGCCCGTTTCAATGCTCCGGCCGGAGTAGCAGCCGACGATTTTTATCCGCAAGGCCGCATCGCGGGCCAGATTCTGACCCGCCAGGTTCAGCATATTGCGGTAACGATCCATGGCCTTGGTCAAACTGCCGGCATCAAAGGAAATGACATCCGCGGGGTCCTTGATGAGGGCATAATCCGCAGGAATTTCACTTTGTCCGAATTCAAAAAAAAGACAGTTTGGCAGCGGTGTTCCATCCACCCGGGTCAGCATTTGAAAATTCAGCTCGGAAGGCTCAGCGGTTATCGGCTCGAGAAACCGGTAACTCACCACATAACGATAGCGCAGCGTGGTGGTAAAGGCTTGAAAAATGGACAGCAGTTGGTCAGCGGAGGTCGCCTTCCAGATACGGCCATGGTGGGTTCTGGCAAAAGAGGCCAGGAAGCGATCGAGCTTCGCAACGGGCATGTAATCCACGCAAAATGCCTCGAAATTTTCAATATCCCGCCCCTGCTCCTCGATAAAAGCGGTCGGCAGGGAGCTGTTGATATCTTCCCCGTCGGAAAATATTACCATGAATTTTTGATCCTCGACGGGCATCCGGCGGACAATGTCGATTCCGGTTGCCATTGCCTCGTAAAGATAGGTTTTCCCGGTGGACCCCTGTTCCAGGGAATCCTTTAAAAAGCCTCGGAGATCAACAATGTCACTGCTTTTAAAAGTCTTGGCATGCACGGTGTGCTGCTCGACTTTCATGGCGGGACGGTCATCGAACACCACCAGGTGGATGTTGTCAATGGGGCGCACGCTCTTTAAAAATTCGTCCATGGCGCTGAGCAGGGGCTCGACTGCCCGGCGTTCTTTCATGGAAAAAGAGTTGTCCACCACAAAAACGATGTTCAAAGGCACCTGTTCGGTGGTTTCGAGCGGAGCGGCGGATAGGATCTCGGCCTTTTGAATACCCCGGCCCACCCTGAAATCTTCGGCGGTCAATCCCCGAATCGGTTCTTCGGCTTTATCCAGGACGGAAACCAGCAGCCGACCCTCGTCGACGATCTGCCAGCTTATCGTGGCAGCCGGGTTTTCGACGACGACCTGGATGTCTTCGGCGGCGATGGCCCTGGTGAAACCATACAGGCAAAACAACAACAGCAAAAAAGGTGGTAAAAACTTTTTCATTTTTATTTCTCCATCGAGGGTTTTGGCATTGAGAAGCCGGCGATAGGCTTGGATCGGATGCGATTGGAGCGGCCGGTGATGAATAGATGGAATCCCTGGCCAAATTTCATAAACAAATTGGCAAATAAAACCGCTTTGGCATATCCCGGATTAGATTGCAAAAAACGTACCTGAAAAATCAATGGGGTGGTGGACGGGCGGCGAAGCGGTGACCCAAAGATCGCTATCCCGGGATCCCGAACAGGAGTCGCAAGCCCTGTCGAAGATTGACGGTTTTTCAGCCGGAGAGCAGGAATCGGCGGGCATCAGAAAAAGCACGAAAATATACACTCATATGTACAAAAGCATAACCAGCGACCACCAGCAGCGCGCCGCCCCCGGCAGAGTTTCTTATACCATCCGTTCTGCGACCGGTCGCTGATCGAACCTGGGTTTTCATTGATCCGGCACGACAATCGGGGTTGACGGGCGCCGCAAAATCACCGTTGGGATCGAACCCAGGCGACGGCATGCGGTTCAGGACTCCTGGCGCAGGATCACCAGGCTCCGGGCTTCGACCGTGAGCCGATCGCCGGACTTGAAGGACTCTTCGTTTTCAATCCATCCGACCGCCGTGTCGAGTTCCTTCAGCCAATGTTCACCCCATTCAGGACCGGGAATCGTAAAGTCTAAAGGTTCATAGTGGGCATTGAAAATGAGGTAAAACTGGTCGTCGTTGACCGGCTCGCCGCGCGGATTGGGGTTGGGAATGGCTTCGCCGTTTAAAAAGACGCCGAGCGACTTCGCATACCCCCGCTCCCAATCTTCCTCGGCCATCTGTTCGCCCTCCAGGGTGAACCAGGCCAGGTCTTTGATCTCGCTGCCATGAATCGGCCGGCCCTGAAACCAGCGTCGCCGCCGGAAGACAGGGTGTTCCTTGCGATATTGAATCAGCCGCCGACAAAAATCCAGTAGATCTTCATCCAAATTTTCCCAGTCGTACCAGGAAATTTCGTTGTCCTGGCAATAGGCATTGTTGTTTCCCTGCTGGGTGCGGCCGAATTCATCGCCCCCCAGAAGCATGGGCACACCTTGGGAAAGAAGCAGGGTGGACAAAAAGTTTTGTTTCTGGCGTCTTCGCAAATGTTGCACATCGGGGTTGTCCGTCGGGCCTTCCACGCCGCAGTTCCACGAGCGATTGTGGCTTTCGCCGTCCTTGTTTTCCTCACCGTTAGCCTCGTTGTGCTTATCGTTGTAGGATACCAGGTCCTCCAATGTGAATCCATCGTGGGCGGTCACGAAATTAATGCTGGCGTAGGGCAGCCGGGAGGTATCCTCGTAGAGATCCGAGCTGCCCGTGAAGCGCGAGGCGAATTCTCCCAGCAACTGGTCCTCGCCCCGCCAGAAATCGCGCACGCTGTCGCGGAATTTGCCGTTCCACTCGGTCCACACCGGTGGAAAATTTCCCACCTGGTATCCGCCCTCTCCCACATCCCAGGGCTCGGCGATGAGCTTGACCTGGCTGACGACCGGATCCTGCTGGATGAGGTCGAAAAAGGCTGACAAGCGGTCCACATCATGCAGTTCCCGCGCCAGGGTGGCGGCCAGATCGAAACGAAATCCGTCGACATGCATTTCCAGGACCCAGTAGCGCAGGGAATCCATGAGAAGCTGCAACACATGCGGATTGCGCATGTTCAGGCTGTTTCCGGTGCCGGTGTAATCCATGTAGAAGCGCCGGTCATCGGTCAGTCGGTAGTAATAGGCGTTGTCGATGCCTTTGAAAGAAAGCATCGGGCCGAGGTGGTTTCCTTCCGCCGTGTGATTGTAAACCACATCCAGAATGACCTCTATCCCGGCCTGATGCAGGGATTTGACCATCTGCTTGAATTCAGCCACCGCGGCACCCGGGCGCTTGTCGGAGGCGTATTCGCTGTGGGGCGCCAGGTATCCGATGGAATTGTATCCCCAGTAGTTCCTCAGATTTCGATCCACCAGATGCTTGTCATGGATGAAATGATGGATCGGCATCAGTTCCACCGCCGTGATGCCAAGCTGTTTTAAATATTCGATAACCGGGGGCTGGGCCAGACCGGCATAGGTACCGCGAAGTTCGGGAGGCACCTCCGGATGGGTAGCGGTCAGTCCTTTGACATGCGTTTCATAGATAATCGTTTCGTGCCAGGGAAGTTGCAGACGACGATCACCGCTCCAGTCGAAATGGGGCTGGTGAATCACGCACCGGGGCATAAAGGGCGCGCTGTCGGTGTCGCTGAGGGTATCGGGGCCTTCATCGAAGCGGTACGGGAAAATGGCTTCATCCCATTGGATCTGTCCCTCGATCGCCTTGGCGTAGGGATCGAGCAACAACTTGGCGGGATTGCAGCGATGGCCGGTGGAGGGATCCCAGGGTCCGTGAACCCGAAACCCGTAGCGATGTCCGGGTTCGACTGTCGGCAGATATGCATGCCAGCAATAGCCGGTTACCTCCGGCAGATCGATGCGGGTCTCGCCGCCATCCTCGTCAAACAGGCACAGTTCGACCCGCTCGGCGATTTCGGAAAATAAAGAGAAATTGGTACCCGAGCCGTCATAGACGGCGCCCAGGGGATATGGATGTCCCGGCCATACTTTCATTTTCGGTATTCTCCGTTGAAAAAATCGGTGATCATTATTATATGGATCACGACAAAAGGTTAATGGATATCGGCAGCCGTTTCAATGGGGCAAAGCACGTATATTGTTGATACCGTTTATTCCTATATTATGCCTTGGTATATGCAACCAAACTGTAGACGGTACCGGATTCAGGTGATGAACCGGTTCCTCACGGGGACAATCCGGTTGAGACCCGTCTTCAGCTGGAGATGAGAAGCAGCGAGTGTGCGGAATGCTCAAGCAGGCCGGCTGCCAGGCGACCGAAGGAGAGCGACTCGCCGGGGCGGCGGCTGACGCCGAGCACGATCAGGCAACGTTTGCAATCGTCCGCCGCCTTCCGAATCGCCTCCTGGGTGTCTTCTTTACCGATCAGAGAGCGGACCTCAACTTCGAAATATCCCGCTAGCCGCGCAATTTCTCGGAGAATTTCAGCATCGTCTTCCTTGGCGTGGAGGCTCTCACTCGCGGATTGGGCGCCGGCACTTGCAATCGCCAGCGCAGTGATCGGTGCGGATGCCGCCTGGGCGATCGCCAATGCCACTTCCGCACCCTTGCGGGACACGCCTGAACCCGTAATCGGAACCAGGATTTCCATTCTCTCGTCAATGGGATCCTGCACCACAGCGCCGCGGGCGACGACCACTGCGAGCGAGCCATCGAATCCACCTGCTGCTTCGGAGAGACGGTCGTCAAATCCGCCCTCCGGTGTTAGAGCCGGTTCCATCCCGAGCACGAACAGATCATAGCCCTTCGCGGCTTCGGCCTCCACCGCTTCGGCGGGAGGAAGCTCGTGGACATGAGCGGTCACCTCCACTTCCGGCGGGCTTTCCTCACCGCTTTCAGCCGGGCGTCCGGCTTTCTCGGCGGCCTCGTGCACGACCAGGCGGGCATCTTCGAAGTGGGCCTGCGCCAGGTTCTGCGGCTGGCTCCCGCCCTCGGTCTTTGCCAGTTGCAGGATCGTAACCGGCATGCCGCGCCGTCCGGCAAGGAGGCCGGCAAGCCGGGTGGCGAGCTTGCCGCTGGGACTCTCATCCACCGATAGCAACACGCGCTCCATGCTGGAGAGAAACCCCTTCTTCTCGAAAGCTTCCCTTTCCAGTCTCCTTTTCTCCTCTCCTTCGAGCGGCAACCGGCGCAGTGCCCAGCGAAGCGTCGGCGGCATTAACAGTGTCGTAACGAGCGCCATCGTAACAATCATGGTGAAGAGGTCGTTGCTCAGCACTCCAAGCGCAAGACCGATCGTCGCGACAATGACCTCTGTCGACCCACGCGCGTTCATGCCGGCGGCAAGGGCGACCGCTTCGCGTGGACGCAGTCCGCCTGCCCAGCCGCCGGTGAAGGCGCCGGCTGCCTTACCGACGCTGGCTATAAGGACCATCGCACCTGTCAGGAGCAGAAGACGCGGATCAAAAAGAATGGTCAGATCAGCTTGCAGGCCTGCTGCTCCAAAAAAGACCGGCATAAAGAGACCAGCCGTGATCCCCCGGATCTGGTTATCGATTTCGCGTGTGAGAATCGGAGATTGACCGATCAGAATGCCGGCCACGAAAGCTCCTAGAACGGTATGCACCCCGATCCAATCCGTGATGAGCGCCATTGCACCCATGATCACCAGAATGGCCGCGACCACGCCTGCTTCGCTGACTAAATGATCGTTCGTCAGGCGAATGATCTTGAAAACAACACGGCGGCCGATCGTGAAACTCAGGGCGAGGAAAATTAGCGTACCCGCCACGCTACGAGCCAGCACCCATAGATCGAAAGCACCGTGTTCGGCGAGTCCGAAATTGATGGCGATAATAATCCATGCCAGCGTGTCGTCGACAATGGCGGTGGCGAGAATAATCTGGCCGATGGTCCGGCGTACGAAGTCCATCTCGCGTACCACCGTTGCAACGATTTTGACCGAAGAAATGGAGAGCATTGTGCCCAGAAATATCGAGGCAATGAGGCGGTGCTCGGGATCAGGAAGGAGACTGATGGGAAGAAACTGCCCGAGGACAAAACCGGCCGCAAAGGGGAATGCGATGCCGGCGAGCGAGGCGCTGGCGGCCGCGCGCTTAACTTTGCGAACGAGCGAGATGTCGGTTTCCATTCCGGCGAGAAGGAGCAGGAGGAGGACACCGACTTGTGAGACGGCTTTGAGCATCGCGAGTTGTTCGGGCGTGTCAGGAAACACTGCGTTTCGCCCGGCCGGCCAAAGCAAACCAAAAAAGGTCGGTCCCAGCAGTATGCCTGCGAGCAGTTGCCCCATTACAGCCGGTTGCCCGACCCGTTGCATAATTTCCCCGAGAAGGCGGCCCGTCAGGATCAGAAGTACGATTTGTCCGAGGAGCAGCGCCTCGGACGGATCATTTCGAGAATTGATTCCCCCTTGCCCGGCCAATGTGGGAGAGATGGTGATCGCGACGAGGACGAGCGTTACGGCGACAAAGAACATGGCCTTGCTGATCATGCCGGTTTTGCGGCCGCGTTCCGGCCAATGGCTCCCGCATTTCCAGAACCGGCTCATAAGGTATAGCCGGCCGCAGGAAACCAGAAGCTCCGAAGTGAAGCTTATCCGACTCAGGGTGCCAGAGCACCTTCCCGCCGCCCCGGGTTTCGCACGGTGCATCATATCTTCCCAAAACCCTCATCTTGATGCCTTGGAACCAGTCTATTCAGGCCTTGAAATTTACCCCGATAGAAGATAGCAACTATTTCTAAAGGATGGCTGAAGCCTTTGGACTAGATAGAGAATAAGACCTCAATAACTGAATTTCAACCATTTCCCCGGCAGCAATCTCTTCACGGTTCTCGGGGATAATGATAATGGCTTCTTTTTCAGCCATGGACCTCAGAGTGCTTTTCAGGCGTGCGGGGTGAACGCGGAGCTGTCGCGGGCGGCCGTCGATTCGGGCGTGAATGAAGTCGTGCCATCCTTCGGTGCCGCGGACATCGGCCCTCAGCCGGGCTTTGGTCAGCGGAAAAGGGCAGGGACGGGCGCCTTTCATTTGAAGCAGGGCCGGCAGGGCGAGCTGTAAAAAGGCCATTTCATTGGAGGCAGGCCCGCCGGGCAGACAGAAAAATGGTCTGTTGTCCAGCAGGCCGAAACCGACCGGTTTACCGGGTCCCATGCGGACCCGGTGGTAAATGCCCTGCCAGTTCAAGTCCGCCATTACCTTCAATATCAGGTCGCGTTCGCTGCCCCAGGCCCCGCCGCTGGTTAGAAATACATCCACATTCGGAAGACAGCTGAGGATCGCCTCCCGAATTTTTTGTCTGGAATCGGGAACCAGCTCAGTTTCATGGTCGAACCCGAACTGCGACAGCCAGGCACAAATCTGCACCATGTTGCTGGCATACAGCTGGCCCGGCTGCAGCGGTTTTCCCGGGAGTACAACCTCATCTCCGGTGGCGATCACCGCTACCCGCGGTGCCCGATACACAGCAGCGGCATCCAGTCCGGCGGCCGCCAAAAGGCCGACGAGGGCCGGATGCAGTTGCATATTTCTTGCGGCAATGGGCTCTCCCGTTCGGATGTCATCCGCCCGATGATGGATGTTGCGACCGACTCCGGCGGTGTTGAAGACTACAATATTATCAGCCTCTGCACGGCAGAATTCTTCGGACAGCACGGCATCGGCACCTTCCGGCAGCGGGGCTCCGGTAGTGACCCGAACCGTCTGGCCGCGGTCGATCCTCAACCGCCGGTGGCCGCCGGCCGCCAGACTGCCGCATAATTCCAGCGATACCGGATTTTGCTCGTTGGCCAGACTCAGATCGGCGGCAACCACAGCATAGCCGTCCTTGCGGGAGGTGCTGACCGACGGACAATCCACCCCTGCGACAATATCTTCGGCCAGGACTCTGCCGACCAGGCGGCCCAACGGAACCGTTTCGATCTCACCCGGAGCCGTATGGGAGAGCGTTAAATCAAGCGCCTCTTTGAATCCGATAAAATTTTCCATTGGATTTGCTTCTCTCCAATATCCGGCTAAAAAAATCCCAAATTCCAAACAAATCTCTAAAATCGATATTCAATGACCTAAGCATTTACCACAAATTTTGTTTGAGATTTGGTTATTTGGTGTTTGGAATTTTCATGATAGTCATCAACCAAAAAACCCTCTCGGTCTCATCAGGGCAGCTCGACCCGCTCGTCATGAAACTCCGCCGCGGAAAAATGGCGTTTGTAATTGAGTTTGTTGAAAAAGGTCAGATAATCCTCCTGAGGTCGGGTGTTTTCTTCAAGCTTCTGCCAGATATCGTCGGGCATGTCCCAATCGCCGAGTTCGAGATTGGCGGCCAGTTGTTGGGTGTCTTTGACGCCGATAATGACGGATGAAACGAATTTGCGCTTCAGCGGCCAGGCCACGGCCAATTTGGCCATCGGAATGTCGGCAGCGGCGGCGGTTTCTTCGAGAATCCCGGCAATTCGCATTCCGTGGGGATGCCAGAACCGGGGCCCGTCCATTCGGGTACGGTAGGCGTGGCGGGTGCCCGCGGCCGGTTGGGTCATTCCCTTGTATTTTCCGGTCAGCAACCCGGCCCCCAGCGGACTGTAGCAAACGATCCCCGCCCCGTGATCTATTGCGGCCGGGATGATTTCCCGCTCCGGCTCGCGATTGATCAGATTGTAGAGATATTGGCCGGCAACCAGTCCTTCCAAATTCATGCGCACCGCGATGCCGGCGGCTTTGGCAAGCTGCCATCCGAACAGGTTGCTGCAACCCAGATAACGCACCTTGCCCTGTCGCACCAGATCATCCAGGGCCCGCAGGGTCTCTTCCATTGGTGATATCGGATCGGGTCCATGGATGTAGTAAAGGTCGATATATTCGGTTTTCAGCCGCTTCAGACTCTGCTCGCAGGAGGCGAGGATATGTTTTCTGGAAATCCCCTGGGCATTGGGATAATTGCCCATCGGAAAATAGCATTTGGAGGCGATCACCACCTCGTCACGTTTGATCGAGGGCATGAAGCCGCCGATGATCTCTTCGGATTTACCCGCGGCGTAGACATCGGCGGTATCGATAAAATTGCCGCCGTTGTCGAGATAGCTTTTGAGTATGGCATGGGCTTCCTTTTCATCGCAGCCCCAATCGGCAGTTCCGAAGGTCATGGTGCCGAGACTGATGCGCGATACGAGCAGCCCTGAACGTCCCAGGTAACGGTATTTCATCCTTTATAACTCCATTATAGGTGCTTAACCAATGATATAGACAAGGATTTTTCGCTAAGTTGTTAGGCAGCATGAGGTTTCAGGTGTCAGGTTTCAGGTGTCAGCGTTGCCCTTGGCACCTGAGCCCTCATTTTGATCGAAATTTTGGCTAAGAGCCGCGCAGATCCATATGGTTATCAGAAAATCAAAATTGCTAATTTCCTGACACCTGAAACCTGACACCTTATTTGTTTTTTGCCATGTCATTGCTGCCCCTCAAGGATCACGGCTTTCGTTCAACCATAGTAATGCCTAAGCTGCCGGAATGATGCGTCGAGGGCTTCCTTCATACAGATTCAACAATCGTGATTTCATCCCCCCGACGAATGGTTCCCTCCTGCAAAACGCGGGCAAAGACTCCTTCGCGCGGCATGATGCAATCTCCGGCTTTGTAATAAATGGCGCACTTCGTGTGGCATTCCTTGCCGATTTGCGTAATTTCCACCAGAACGGATTCCCCCAGTTGTACCCGGGTTCCCAAGGGCAGGGATTTCCAGTCAATTCCGATGGAAGCGATGTTTTCGGCAAAGTCGCCGAAGGTCACATCCAGTCCCTGTGCCTTCGCCTGGTCGATACTTTCCGCTGATAGAAAGCTCACCTGCCGGTGCCATTTGCCTGCGTGGGCGTCTCCCTCCAGACCGTGGTCCTTCGATACGAAGGCTTCATCGACCGGCGTCTTGCGGGTGCCCTTTTTTTTGCTGATTGCAATCGAGACGATTTTCATTGTATTGGCCTTTTGTTACAAGTTTGAATTCAGGAATTCAGGAATTGAGAAATTTAGGCATTCAGGTATTGAAGGGCTTCTATCCCTTGTAATTTACAGCTAGGTTGAGCAGCCCAGGGCTCAGCGTTCCGGGTTGGAGATACCCATTCCCCAGTTCCTCAATTCCCCAATTCCTCATTCCCTCAATTCACCGGCTGTATCCGTTGATGCCTCTTTGCCCTCGGAGCCACGTCTTTCACATTCCTCACCTGATTGACGGCCGTTGCCGATTAAAAAAATCCCGTAGGTCGCGCGCAGATTCGGCAGAAAGTCTATCTTTCTGCCGGTTCTGTTTTGCGACTGCGAATTAATTGCAACTTCCTTTATAATCGTGAAACCGACCCGTTGGGTAAATTTGCGAAAATCCTTGATGGTGATGACCCGGATATTGGGTGTATTGTACCATTCGAAGGGCAGTTGCTGAGTGAGGGGCGCATAGCCGGTTAATAAAAGCTGCAGTCGGCAGCCCCAGTGGCTGAAATTCGGAAAACTCACGATGCCTTTTTTGCCGATGCGCAGCATGGCGCGGATCAGGGCATCGGGCTCATATACCTGTTGCAGCGTTTGGCTCAAAATGACATAGTCAAAGGTGTCGACGGGGTAGTCGAGAACCTCTTCGTTGATATCGCCCTGCAGCACCGACAATCCTTTGGCGATACACCGGGCGACCTTGGATTCGTTGTGTTCGATTCCAGTGCCGCTCACCCTTTTGTGGTGAATGAGGTGCTTCAGTAAATCGCCTTCGCCGCATCCCAGATCGATGACCCGGGATCCCGGTTCGATCCATGAGGCGATGATTTGCAGATCAAAACGCATTTTATTGCTTGCGGGATTCGCTGTAGACACGTTCCAAAAAACCTTTGATCAGAGCGGACAAACGCTCGTTGGACAACAAAAAGGCGTCAT
The DNA here is from genome assembly GCA_963774425.1 of uncultured delta proteobacterium. Classification (GTDB taxonomy): domain Bacteria; phylum Desulfobacterota; class Desulfobacteria; order Desulfobacterales; family JAFDCJ01; genus JAFDCJ01. The sequence goes on from CAVZEZ010000006.1 coordinate 186,260, forward strand.
GGCCCCATCGGGCTTCGATTTCGCAAAAGCTCACATCCAATCCGTTTTTTTTCATGGCCTTGACCATGGCCCGGGACTGGTAAGTGGGATACAGCCAGTCCGAGGTAAAGGATACCACCAGGAATTTGGCGGCGGCTTTCGAGAAGGCCTTCACCTCCGATCCATCCCCGTGCTGTTTGTCCAAATCATAATAATCAGCCGCTTTGGTGATGTACAGAAACGAGTTGGCATCGAAGCGCTCCACAAATTTTTTCCCCTGGTAGCGCAAATAATTTTCAACCTGGAAGTCGGCGTCGAAGTTATAGGACAGATCGCTTTTATCCTGCAGCCGGCGTCCGAATTTATGGCGCATGGCTTCATCCGAAAGGTAGGTGATGTGCCCGATCATACGGGCCACCGCCAGCCCCAGATCCGGCTTGGGCCCGAAATAGTATGCACCGTGATTCCATTTGGGATCGGCCATGATGGCCTGTCTGGCCACTTCGTTAAACGCGATGGTCAACGCGGAGTGCCGCGTGGTGCTTGCCAGGGGGATGGCCGCCGTCACCATTTGGGGATATCGCACGCACCATTCCAGAACCTGCATGCCCCCGATGGAACCGCCCACGGCCGCCAGCAGTTTCTTGATCCCCAGATGATCGATCAGCGCTTTCTGAGCATCGACCATGTCTCCAATGGTGACCACCGGAAAGTCGAGCCCGTATGGTAAAACGGTCCTGGGATTGACGGAGCAGGGACCGGTGGAACCCATGCAACTTCCGATAATATTGGAGCAGATAACGAAATATTTGTCGGTATCGATCCCCTTGCCGGGCCCCACCATGTTATCCCACCAGCCGGGTTTATCGTCGTTGGCGCGGTAGTAGCCGGCCACATGGGAATCACCGGACAGGGCATGCAGGATCAAAACGGCGTTGCTTTTATCCGTATTCAGGGTGCCGCAGGTTTCATAGGCTACGGTTACGGGACCGAGTTTGGCACCGCTTTCGAGCACCATTTCACCCGGCGGTTCGGCGAAGGTAAACGGTTTCCTTTCGACGATCCCCACCGAATTGCTGTCTCGGTCATGTTCGATGTACTCGCTCATAACTGATGATACAAGTTTCTAAAATACACGTGTCTAAAGTGTCTAAAATGCTTAAAATTAAGGTGTTTTGTCCATTTATTAACATCAGACTTTTGCAAATGCCTGTTCCAGATCCCCGATGATATCATCCACATGCTCGATGCCCACGGACAACCGAATCAAGTCCGGTGTCAACCCCCCGGCCTTTTGCTGCGCTTCGCTCAATTGCGAATGGGAGGTGCTGGAGGGATGCAGTACCAGGCTTTTGGCATCGCCCACGTTGGCGAGATGGGAAAGCAACTTCAGGGCGTCGACAAATTTTGCGCCCGCTTCTGATCCGCCTTTGATACCGAAAACGACCATGCCGCCGAATCCGTTCCGGAGGTGTTTGGAAGCCGCCGGATAGGAAGGATCATCTTCCAGCCCGGGGTAGCGTACCCAGCCGACCTTCGGGTGGGTTTTCAAAAACCGGGCCACGTTCAAGGCATTTTCGCAATGCCGCTGCATCCTCAGCGGCAGGGTTTCTAGACCTTGCAGAAACATCCAGGCGTTATCCGGTGCGATACAGGCGCCCAGATTCCGCAACGCCACCAGCCGCATCCTCATGATAAAGGCCACCGGGTTGAATTCACCCAGGTCATGGGCATACCGGATACCGTGATAGCCGGCGTCGGGTTCATTGTACAGCTTGAATTTGGCATCCGTCCAGTCGAATTTTCCGGCGTCGACGACGACACCGCCGATGGCGGTTCCGTGGCCGCCCATCCATTTGGTCAGGGAATTGACGACAATGTCGGCACCGTGTTCGATGCTTTTCAGCAGAAATGGCGTTGTAAAAGTGCCATCCACGATCAAGGGTAGATTGCCGTCGCGGGCGATCTCCGCAATCTTGTCGATGTCACTGAATTCCAGGGCCGGATTGCCGATGGTTTCAATAAATATCGCCCGGGTTTTGTCGGTTAAGGCCGCCTTAATATTTTCGGGCCGCCGGGGATCGACGAATCTGGTACGAATTCCAAACTGGGGCAGGATGCTGTCGAACATGGTGTAAGTGCCGCCGTAAAGGTTGTTGGCCGATACCAGTTCGTCTCCGGCAGAACAGATATTAATAATTGAATAATAAACCGCCGATGTCCCTGAAGCAAGCGCCAGGGCCGCTGCACCGCCTTCCAGGGCCGCAACCCGCTGCTCCAAAACGTCCTGGGTAGGGTTCATAATACGGGTGTAGATGTTCCCCGGCTCTTTGAGCGCGAATAAATTGGCCGCATGTTCGGTGTTTTTGAACACATAAGAGGAAGTACGATGGACCGGAACCCCCCTGGCCATTGTCGCGGCATCGGGCTGTTGCCCCGCATGCAGACACAGTGTTTCGAATTTGTATTTTTTACCCATAACCTGTCTCCTTTATCGTGTTCCGGGTCCTGGTTGCGGATTTTGAACCCACGGTTGGGGCGATCTCCGGGTTAGTGATCGGGACTATTCTCTCAACAGATCCTGAAATTGCAGCCGCGGGCATTCGTCATTCGGATGCACCGATCCGGAAAGGAAAAACAAATGACGGAATTTTAATAAGAAGTCAGCAGGAAAGATTTAAAAGATGCCGCTAAACACCTCACAGGAACGGCAGACTTCCATCTTTTCGTTCCACGTGCTTTGAACGCCGCCATCGCATACCGTTCCATTTATGAACCAGCAAAGTGTGCCGCTTTTGAACTCCCAGGCCGGACACTGTTTTTTACGTTCGACGGGGCATTTCTTGATTTTCCAACATGGTTTTTTGCTATTTGGACTGTTGGATTTTCGGGAAACCAGGAAGTATATTTGACGCTCTACAGCCGGCGGGATGGTGCGCCAACCCTGTTCATAACTGTGGATGGCTTTCAGAGAGGTGCCCAGCAATTGGGACAGCTCCTTTTGAGTTTTATCCAGTTGTTTCCTATATGATTTGAATTCGCTGCTGTTCATCGGGCAGATCCTCGGATCGGAGGTTTTTATTTAAAAAAATCCCTATCTTGTTCCAGCATATAATAATTGTCAACGATAATGATTTGTCAACCTCCAATCGCATTCAACCAGATGGAATGTACTTCGTTCACCGTATTTTTAACTTCCTTCAAGGCGTTCAGCAGGCGGGTGTACATCAAGGCCAATCCGATGTTTTCAGCCAGGACCAGCAAAGAGTCGATATCGCGTTCAGAAATATCCCACTGTTGATGATGGTACAGGCGTACGGCGCCAATATTCCGACCGTAAAATTTAATCGGCAGCGAAACGATGGCGCCGATTCCCTCTGCAAGGGCTTCCTGAGGATACTGCAAAAGGTCCGTATCTTTCAGATCTCGAATAATCACCGGTTTCCCTTTTTTGATATCGCCGATACTTCGATTTGAAAACACCGGCCCCTTATGCAAATACCCCATGCTGAGACCGAAACTTGAAAGTATTTCAAGTTCACCGCTTTGCGGTTCCAGGGCGAAAATGGAACATCCCTTAATTTCGAGGACGCCGACCAGCAGTTGGCTTAAATGACTGGTCATAATCTCAAGGTTATCAGATTCCGCGATGGCCCTGGTGACCGTCTTGAAGACTTCGATATCTATTTTTTCTGCGCTAGCCATGGATACCTCCTGACTTATGTTTGTCTGCAGATTGCGGGAGCCGCTAGCAGCCGGCAGGCGTGCCCGGAATTCTCAGGACACGATACAGACAGTGATGTCTTTTAATGCCGCAACCACCTTATTAAATACGCTGCCGGTAAAGAATCGGCTGGCTTTACCGGGTCTATGACTGATAACGAGCACATTGAATTTATCTTTACCGGTAAACTCGATTATCTCCGAAGCGATGTCTTTCTTGCGTGGTTTGAATACAGTATTTATGCAGCCCGGTGCAAATCCGCCTTCAATCAAATTTTCTTTAACCGCCGCGAGTTCCGCTTCCTGCTGCATGATCTTCTGGCCGAGATACATCAGGTCACCTTTCAGCTTTCCCATTACCGATGTGTCTTCGGCTACAATTTCGGGAAGAGGTGTATATGCATGGAAGACCGTGATTCCAACCCCCTCGATGTGGCCAAAAGTGCTGTTTACAAAACCCAGGGCTTTTTGATCGAGGGGCGCGAAATTGAAGGGAAGTAGTATTTTTGGGACAGCCATGTTGATCCCCCTTTGTCTTGCGGTAATGGTTGAATTTAACGCCACCCATCCGGCGGACGCTGCTAAAGGAGAAATAAGACCGGCGTTTTGTTGGATAAATGATAGACAGTTGCGCTGTCGGCAAAATGAATCGGTGAGGATGTACTTTCAATCTGAAAGAATGGTCGAACAGTACTCAATGTTTGTCACAAAGTGGCAGTTAGTGTCAACATAAATATTTTTTCTGCCAAGGGGCAGATTGGATCGGGAAATGCAAATTCAGACACAATTTGTTATGCATCGCTGCCGGAAATTGCAGAGACTTTTAAGGGTAGACATCTCTGAATTCCGCAGCCTGAATCCCGCGTTGCGAACACCGGTATTTCGGGGCAGAAATATGTGCCGCCGGGGTATCGCCTGTGGCTGCCGAAAAAATCCGACACAGGATCCGAGATTCAGGCGCTGCATTTGCCTGCGGGCCTGTATCGGGAAAATCAGAAACGCAGCCGTGTTTATACGGTGTGCAGGGGCGATACCGCCGGGCGTATCGCCAGAATTCACCATGTCCGGCTGAACGATCTGCTGGCCGCGAACAACCTGGGTCCCCGCGCCACCATTTTTGTCAATCAGAAAATCAAGATTCTGCGGTTCGCTCTTGTAGTTTCATAAGGCCGAACGGGTTCCTTCCAAAGCGTCCGGCCGATTCGGGTGTGGACATCATCAATCCGGGTCGGGTATCACGTCCGGTTCCACTTGGTAGGCATTGGCCAGGCTGTTGGTGCCGTTAAATACATCCACCACGGCGATGACTTCAGCCACGGCCTCATTGTCGAGTCCCAGCCGCTTCACGGCGGCGCTGTGGGAGTTGATTCAGTAGTTACAGTTGTTGGTGATCGACACCGCCAGGGCGATGATCTCCTTGGTCAGCGGATCGAGTTTTCCAGGTTTCATGACGGTTTTCAGCTTCTGCCAGGTGGCTTCGAGATGGTCCGGGCAATTGGATAGTGCCTGCCAGAAGTTGGGGACAAAATCGATGCCCTTGGTCTTTTTGATGTCTTCGTAGACCTCCTTGACTTTACCGGTGGCCTCCAACGGAGAGACAGTGCGAAAAAGTGCCATTTCAATCCTCCTGTTTGTTAAAGAATCGATTTGTTTGCCGGTACGCCGCCAGCGCGCTTCCACCCCAAATGATCGTAAACAAAATGAGATACTACAGCTTCACCCTTGAGCGCCTTGAAGCCGGGGCACTCTCGACTTTCGCCCAATTGGGGTTCAAAGCTCACATTTTCATTTAATGAAGTTTATTTCAACCCCGCAACCTAATTTTTCAACGTAAACGCCGCAGAAAATGGATCGTTGCGCCCCACCTTGAAAAATCCCGTCACCCATCTTATGTTAGTTCGTGCCCATCCATCAAGGATCTTTAAAATGATGGGCACCTGATGGTGTTTCCAATCCAGAAATGCGAATATTTTGCCCAAGTTCAAGGAAATCAAGCTCTTGCGCGGAAGCGTAGCTTGCTACGCCGCACAAGCAAGAGCGCAGATCGACGCAGAAATTGGGCAAAAAGGCCATTTATGGATGGAAACTAATTCGAGAGCTTTCACCCAGGTGGTGCGGCATCGGGGGTCATTTAGGAAGTTAAGGCCTCACTCAAAAATAACTTCACATTTTATACGCCGATGCATCCCGCCTGGCCTGTATGTTGCGAAAGCTCGGAATATGCAGATATTACTGCGTTTTCGCGCCTTGCCAGACAGGCGTTTCGGTACCTGAATTCGTGAATTAATTTTTTCGTGAATCCGAAGGCGTAATCCGCGGAAAGAAATCGACTGGAGCAAAAAATGTCCGATCCTTCCAAATCCGATTCCCGAATCGCTCGGCTGAAGCCGGATGCGACCGTTATTCTATCCGGCCGGGATTTGACCATTGACGAGGTTGTCCAGGTGGCGCGTTTCGGGGCCGATGTTAAGCTGACCGATGACCATGAAATCCTCGCGCGGGTCGAAGCTGCTCACGAATATATCGCCGCGGCCGTCAAGTCTGCCAAATCCATTTATGGTGTGACCACCGGTTTTGGCGGTATGGCGCACAAAATCATTTCGCCGGAGCATGCCGCCGATCTGCAGGAAAATTTAATCTGGTTCATGAAAACCGATTCAGGCAGACAATTGCCCAACGCGGATGTACGGGCGGCCATGATCATCCGGGCCAATACCCATCTGGTCGGTTTGTCCGGTCTGCGGCTTGAGCTGGTGAGGCGGATGCTCACTTTCTTAAACGCCCATGTCACTCCGGAAGTCAGGGAGTTCGGTTCCATCGGGGCCAGCGGAGACCTGACGCCGCTGGCCTGCATCACCGGTGCGCTGATCGGTCTGGATCCCAGCTTCGTGGTTGATTTTGACGGTGAGAAAATCAGCGCGCCGGCGGCTCTGGAACGTTTGGGACTGGCACCGCTGAAATTGCAGCCCAAGGAAGGACTGGCCATGATCAACGGCACCTCTGTGATGAGCGGAATCGCCGCCAACTGTGTGCACGACGCCCGAGTGCTGCTGGCTTCGGCCCTGGGGGCCCATGCGCTCGCCATTCAGGGCCTGAACGGCAGCAACCAGTCGTTTCATCCGTTTATTCATGCTCATAAGCCGCATCCCGGCCAGCGGTGGTCGGCGGCCCGGATGATCGATCTGCTGTCCGGATCGCTATTGATCCGCGATGAATTGACCGGGCGTCATGAGCGTCCGCGCGGGATCCTGATTCAGGATCGTTATTCGCTGAGGTGTCTGCCCCAGTACATGGGTCCGATAGTTGACGGTCTGGTTCAGGTGGCCCGGCAGGTCACCACCGAAATCAACTCGGCAACCGATAACCCGCTCATCGATTCTGAAAACAATCAGGATTTTCACGGCGGCAATTTTCTGGGACAGTACATCGGCATCGCCATGGATCAGTTACGCTATTATTTAGGCCTGCTGGCCAAACATCTTGACGTTCAGATCGCCTTGCTTTCAGCCCCGGAATTCAATAACGGCCTGCCGCCGTCGTTGATCGGTAATCAGGATCGCGCGGTGAATATGGGGCTCAAGGGTGTGCAGATCAACGGCAATTCCATCATGCCGATGCTCACCTTTTATGGCAATTCCCTGGTGGACCGATTTCCAACCCATGCCGAACAATTCAACCAAAACATCAACAGCCTGGGGATGGGGTCCGCAAACCTGGCCCGGCTCTCCGTCGAGACGCTGGGTCACTATATGGCAGCCGCTCTGATTTTTGGTGTGCAGGCCGTCGATTTGCGGACCTATCAGGTGGCAGGCCACTATGACGCCCGCAAGTGCCTGTCTTCAGCGACCGTGCCGCTTTACGAAGCTGTGCTCGAGACTGTCGGCCGGACACCCTCCGGGAACCGGCCCTACATTCGCGACGACCATGAACAATCACTAAGCGTGCATTTACACAAAATTGCGGAAGATATCGCTGGTTGCGGGCGTATCCCCGCGGCGGTCGAAACGGTATCGGCGCAATTGGGCGGGTTGGGCCATTTTTAGCACCCGGGGTGGATTAAACAGGATGTCACCATATTCCCCGGATTGGTTTTTACATTTTTACCTCATAAGCAATTGGTATGGATGTCTGCGGGCAAATGGAACCGGTCGAGGGCTATTTGGAGACCGCGGCAGGCAAGCTGCACTATCTGGACTGGGGCGGTGGCGGAACGCCTGCCCATTTTCTGCATGGAAACGGGTTTTGTGCCGGCACCTATTCGCCGTTCATCAGATATATCGCCAGGGAGCTGCACATTATCGCCAGCGATGTGCGCGGGCACGGCGGCTCAGATCCTTTAAAAATAGATCGGGTTCGTGACTGGGGGATTTTCGCCGACGATTTGAAAAACCTGGTGGATCGAACCCTGTCACCGCCGGTGATTGGTATGGGCCATTCCCTGGGAGCCACGGCCACCTATATTGCAGCGGCCAAATATCCCCGGCTTTTTTCATGCATCATATTATTCGACCCGACCATTCTTCCCCGCTGGAAGCTCTGGCTGATGACCCTGTTGAGATCGGCAGGCTTAGGCGGAAATATACCGCTGGCCAAAGGCGCACGCCATAGAAAAAAAGTGTTTCAAGGCAAGAAGGAAGCCCTGAAGCGCTTTACGTCCGGCAGGGGTATTTTCAAGACGTGGTCCCCGGAATTCGTCGAATCCTATCTGGAGTGCGGACTGCTCGAAAAGGATGCCCAAACGGCCGTGCTCAAATGCGACCCGGAGCTCGAGGCGCAGATTTATGAATCCGTACCTCCGGAGGTGTGGCGGTATGCGCGCCATATTTCCTGCCCCGTTCTGGCCATCCGGGGCGCGCAATCCGATGTGTTTACCGCCGGCTCCGCTCAGCGGTTGCATGGTATTGCCGATTATGAATTAAAAACCATTGCGGATGCCGGTCATTTCGTGCCCATGGAGCAACCCGAAGCATGCGCCCGGACAGCAGTCGAGTTCATTCGGCGAAAATGCGGCAAGTCCCATCCGGCCTGGTGAATCAGCTGGGTATCCGAGCAGCCCCGACCGACAGGGGAGACTGAAGTCGACCGGATATTTTATCCGGGGATAAAGAAAACCCCCCTCCGGTCCAAAACAGGGGAGACCAAACCATATTAACCCACGATCGATCAAAAAAAAGGAGATGAAACGATGTTTGAACTGCTTGTTGTTCTGATGGCTGCCGGTGCGGTGACCGCTGCCGGCGTGAGCGAGGCCGCTGCCGACAATCCCAAGGTGGAGCTGGATACATCCAAGGGAAAAATTGTTATCGAGCTTTATCCCGGCCGTGCGCCTGAAACGGTTAAAAATTTCTTGCATTATGTGGAAGCCGGTTATTATGACGGTACCATCTTCCACCGCGTGATCCCGAATTTCATGATTCAGGGGGGCGGCATGACGGCGGATATGAAAAACAAAGCCACCAACGCGCCGATAAAAAATGAAGCGGATAATGGTATGAAAAACGAACGCGGGACCCTTGCCATGGCCCGCACCGGCGATCCGCACAGTGCAACCGCCCAGTTTTTTATCAATGTCGTCGGCAATGACTTTTTAAATTACACCGGCAAAACGCAGCAGGGTTGGGGATACGCGGTTTTCGGTAAGGTGGTCGAGGGAATGGATGTCGTGGATGCCATTGCCGCTGTTAAAACCGGTACGCGGGGACCGCATCGGGACGTGCCGACCGACACCGTTAAGATAAACAGCGCCCAAGTGATGAACTGACCATTCGGTGATTGGGATGAAACAGGCCGCAGCCCACCATAAAATACGGTGAGCAGCTTTTATGCTATGTCGTGATTGAAGCCAAAAAGGTGCCCATGATCAGAATCGGTCCCGCGGGTTCCGGCGGTTTCGGCCCCCTGAAGGCGGTGAGCAAGGTGGCCGAGAAGGGTCTGGACTGCATGGAGGTCGCATTCACATTCGGCGTTCGCATGGATCCGGCAACCGCCCGGCAGCTTGGTGATCTGGCCAGAGAGAAAGGCATCACCCTTTCCGTTCACGCACCCTATTACCTCAACCTGGCATCCGAGGAAGCGGATAAATTCGCCGCCAGTAAAAAGCGGATATTGGACTCCTGTGAGCGGGCGCACAGCATGGGTGCAGGCAATGTGGTCTTTCACGCCGGATTCTATCAGAAACGATCTGCGGAAGCATCCTACCAATCGATCAAACAGGCGCTTGTGGACCTGCAAGCTTGCATTGACCGCAGCGGATGGCGAATCCGGCTGTGTCCCGAAGTCACCGGAAAACCCTCCCAGTTTGGATCCCTGGAGGAACTATTAAGGCTGAAGGAAGAGACCGGGTGCGGTATAACGGTTGATTTTTCGCATATTTATGCCCGCAACCGGGGAAGCATCGATCTCAACCGGATTTTGGACCAATTGCCTCAAAAATTGCACGGTCATTTTTCCGGTATCGAATTTGGCGAAAAAGGGGAGAAAAAGCATATTCAAACGACGGAAAAATCATTCCGTCCGCTGGCAACGGCACTGGTCCAACGGGATATCGACATCACATTGATCAATGAATCCCCGGAATCCTATGCGGATGCCGTCATGATGAAAAAGGTGGTGCGGGCGCTTCAAAAGAAGCGGGCAAAGGAAGGTTCCGATGAATGCCGGAGGCAACCATGCCCAATAAAGTGATTCGTGAGCAGCAGTATGGTGCTTGGAATTTTCGATATTCAGGCACCTATGCTCTAATTGCCGCGGAACTCAAGACCCGCTTGGGTTTATTAGTCCCCAGATTTTTCGGACGTTTTGGCTTTGGCAGCTTTGGTTTCGGCCAGCTTTTTTACGAGTGCTTCGTATTCAGTCTGATCGTAGGTGCCAAGCTCCTTGGAATGCATCCGCCAGGTTTGAAGGCAAAAATTGGCATTATAGAAATCCTCCTCCAGAACGAATTCCTCAAAACAGTGCTTGGAGTCGCTGACTGATTTTTCATACAATTTTTTTTTAAATCCGTTGTACTGGACCTGATCGAATGTGCCTGCGTCCATGGCGGAGCTGCGCCAGACATTGAGAGCGACGCGGCCGCTATAAAATCCGTCCTTATCAATGGCGCGTTTCAGTCTCTGCAGCGCCCCGGCCGCTTCCCGTTCCTGCATTTTCTGGACGGCTTTTTGCTCCGGAGTATTCCCGGTTTCATCCTGGGAATTTGCCAAGGGAGCCAGAAACAGCACCAGCAGAAATATGGCGACAATGGCGGGACGCCGGCGGCATTGATCTAATCTAAAATGAGACATGGATTGGGCCAAAAGAGTATTTTGAGATCACTACCAGGGTTCTTCCAGATGGTTAACGCCTGGCGCAAATGCGTACAGTTTATAATAAAAAATCTGATCGGTCAAAGAATCGATAAACATAGGCCACGGCTGTTTAGAGACCCCCTGGAACTATCGCGTATTTTCTCTTTCCTCGGTCAGGCAGTATATCCCCTGGCCTTTCATTGCCGGTCCAAAACACTGGTTGTCGGAGATGCAGGACGCCGGTCTCATATCACCCGCTTTCCAGCGTGCGATCAAATGGGGCTCCCGAATGAACGGACGACTCATGGAAATATAGTCGGCGACATTCTGATGGACCAGGCGTTCGGCAACTTGAAAAGATCGGTTACCGCCTACCAGAATCAGGGGCAAACCAATTTTTTCCTTAAATAGCCTGGCATCCTCTTGAAAATAGGCTTCTTTTTCTTCGGATTTAATCCCCATGCGGCTCGGACTGAGCTTGCCTCCAATCAGTACGCCGCCGCTTAATTCTATCGCATCGATACCCTCCGATTCCAGTATTTGCCCCGCCTTTAAGGAATCCTCTACCTCCAGGCCGTTTTCGATAAAATCCCTGCAGTTCATTTTCACCATGACCGGATATGCATTACCGACAAAGCGCCGTATCTGTTGCAGCACCTTAACCACCGCGTTGACGCGCTGTCCGATCCGGCCGCCATATTCATCCGTTCGCCGGTTGAATGCCGGCGAAAGAAACTGGCTGAGGAGATACCCGTGGGCAGCGTGGATCTGAACGCCATCGAATCCGGCCTCTTGCACCCTTGCGGCAGCGGCACCGAAAGCTTTGGCGACCTCCTGAATGTCCTCTACCGTCATTTCCTTACACTGAGATTTTGCGAATTCCGCCGCATTTGATGGGGCCAGCGGCGTCCGGCCGGTTAATTTGGAATTGGCAAAAAACCCTGCATGGGCCAATTGCACGACGATTTTACCGCCATTTTCGTGAACGGCGTCCGCCACATTTTTAAGACCCGGGACCAAATCGTCTTTATAAACTCCCAATTGCCAGGGACCGGCCTGACCTTCCGGGCTGACATAGGCATGGCTGCTTATGATCAGCCCCACTTCTCCCCGGGCAAGCTCTGCCATCAGTTTAATCAGGTTGGGGGTGCAGGTGCCGTCTTCTCCCGCCATACCCTCCCAGGTCGCCGACCGAACGAATCTATTTTTAAGTTGCATTCCATTAATGGAGGTTTGTTCGAAAAGTTTGTTCATTATAACTCCTTGAAGAAAGTGTCCCGCCTGGCCTAGATGTTGTGAAAGCTCTTAATATACTGATATCCAATCGTTATCGCGTCATGCCATGCAGGCGCCTGAATCTGCGAATTAATTCTTTCGTGAACCCTAAGCAATAATCCCCCGGCCAACGATGAATTTCCACTCGTCGAGGAGTTTTTGACGGTTTTCCTCCACCCATTTCTCCCCGTTCAGCCGAACCAGCTCGGTAATCCGTATGCACAAACTTTTCAACTCTTTTTCGGAACCCCCGAGGGAAGGGGTGCCTAAGAGCTTAAGAACACTCTCCAGATCAAGGGTCTTCATGGCGCCTCTCTATTGAAAACCATGACCCTTTTTCCGGTTCAGCGAACCTGCATCACCGGAAGGCGGTCCCTGGCGTTATGGGAGGGATGAAATTATTAAGAAAAAACCATAACATGTCCGATCTGCTGCCGTCAAGCACCGCCAAGATTGCTTGACTGTTCCGCGGATTTATGATTGGCTGGCTGCATCTGAATTCACCTGAAAAACGCGGGGCTTGTCCCTCGTGGCTGAAAGCGGATCGCGGCAACGTTGATCTATCTGGAATCGATTTTTGGAATTCAAAGCCTTCGACACCTGTATCCGCTATCCGGAACCGATCGGTTCAGCAATATCGTTTGCCAATTGAAACCACCGTGGTCACGTTGCCGGTTGGTCCGATTCAAAACTGGAAAGGAGAACCAATGAGTTCAATTACCATCGATCCGCAAAAATGCAACCGGGATGATCTCTGTGTGGCGGCATGTCCCACCCGGGTGATTCAATCGGATGCAACCGACGGCCTGCCGACGCCGACTATGGACTTTGAGCCCTATTGTCTATCCTGCGGTCATTGCGTTGCGGTTTGCCCGACCGGAGCCCTCAGCCTGAATTGGCTCAGCGCCGAAGACTGCCTTCCCGCGCGTCTGGAAGATGCCGTATCCCCCCAACAGGCCGAACAGTTTTTAAGGACGCGCCGTTCCATCCGCAATTTCAAAAATCGGACGGTTGAACGCCGGAAGCTGGAAAAGCTGATCGAGATCGCCTGCTTTGCGCCCTCCGCCAAAAACAACCAGCCCTGGCACTGGACTGTGATTCAGGAGCCGGCCGAAGTGCACCGCCTGGCTGGCATGGTGGTGGATTGGATGCGATTAATCATCGAAAAATATCCCGAAAAGGCCGGGCAAAGGGGATTCCAAAGGGCCGTATCCGCCTGGGACGTCGGACAGGAACGCATTTGCCGGGGAGCGCCGCATATTATCGTGGTCCATGGAGACAAGAATTACGGCTTTGGCGCTGAGGATACTGCGCTGGCGCTGAGTTATCTGGAGTTGTTTGCACCCCTGCTGGGACTGGGCTCTTGCTGGGGGGGCTATTTTTACTCGGCCGTCAATGCTCACGAACCCCTGTTTGAAGCCCTGGGCCTGCCCGCCGGTCATCGGGCTTTCGGCGCGGTAATGGTGGGTTATCCGAAATTCAAGTACCAGCGTTTTCCGTTGCGTAAAGCGCCGCGGGTGAACTGGAAATAGCGGCGGTTGCGCGGGATCGCCATATCGGACTTGCGACGTTTCGCCGGAGGCACCGGGTCGTCGGTTGGCGAGATGAATACCCTGTCAGCTATCGGAATGTTCGGTTTTTCGCCACCCGGCCCACATGCGGTACAGGAAGCAAACGAGCAGGGTGGCGCTGATCAGGATGATGAAGTTGGCGGCAAAAAAGGTCATGAGAAACGTAAAGGGATCCTTATGCCGGTAGGCGGAAATGAGCACCCGGATGCCAAAATACACAAAAAAGGTGCTCAGACCCACTAAAGCCAACTGTCGAATCCACCAGAATAAAACGAATAAGCGCTTATCCACAATTTTTGATTTCTGTATTAAAGTGACAAGACAACGCCCGGCCATGTCCAAAGATCCAAGCTCTGTTTTATACGGTTAATTCAGGGCCATGTCAACTTCGGGCATTTAGATCCGGCAATCACACGCCAGACAGTGCGGAGGGGATTATTGCTCCGCTCATGGAAAATAAACCAACTTCAACGCGACTACGGACCTGAATTCAATGGCATTTTGACATCCTGATATCTTTAGCTTATACTGCCTGACGACAACAATCTTTTTTCGGGTCTCCCGCTGAGATGGAATCTGCATCGGGCTGCGTAACTGCTCACCGAAAGCCGGCGGTTGCCTGAACAGGCAGGATACAGGTTTCACTTGCTTACAAAAGGAGGTCTCCATGTTAAAAAGAACCAAAAAAGATGAGAACAACTACACATCGCTGCCGGAGGAAAAACCTTTACAGGAAAAAGCCGTCCCACCGGTATTGCGCCCTTCGATCAATGAAGAATTAAACCGGCGCGAGCAAACAACCACCATCGGAGATTTGATTTTCATCGAAGGCACCATTCGCGGTGAGGAAAATCTCACCCTCAATGGAACCATGAAGGGCAATATTGACATGGGGAAGCACAATTTCACGATCGGTGTCAAAGGGCGGGTTGAGGGTGAAATTCATGCCCGGGATGTCAATATCGACGGGCAGTTCAAGGGCACTATTCGGGCCCAGGGCAAAGTCGCCGTCACCAAAGCGGCGGATTTCAACGGCGAAATCAAAGCCAAAAGCTTTTCGGTTGAAGACGGTGCCTATTTCAAGGGCGCCGTGGAACTGGATCGGGAGCCGCACCAAAAGCCCGCCGCAGCGAATGTCCCCGCCGGCCCGCTGTCTTCCCAGCCGCTGACGCAGCCGGTCAAATCGGCGGCCGAAGCCGGAACGGAGAAATAACCGGTGATCTTTTCGACCACCCGGAGCGAGACCCGTTCAGCGACCGATCCCGTGTCCGCAGGTTACACCAGCACCATCCTGAAAGAATTTGTCGATACCCTTGACGAGTCGACCGGTGTTCGGACCCTCGATATGGGTCCTGTCTGCCAGGAAAACATAATTTTTTTCGCCCGTCGGATGGGAAGCCACTTTGTTTGCGATATGTTTTTGAGGCTTAAGGGCAACAAGCGCACGCAACCGACCGGCGCCGATGGATGGCGGCACCTCGACTTTCCGGCGGGAAGCTTCGACGGCATCCAGCTCTGGGACCTGTGCGACCATTTGGAAGACGACGAGGTCAACCGGTTGTTGAAACTGTGCCACCGAATGCTCAGGCCTGCGGGGCTCTTGATGTTGATGGCCTTTGAAAAACAGCCGGAATCCCCTCTGGTAAATGCCTATGTCATCGGCCGCGATTACCGGTTGGACGTACGGCCCCAGCCGCATCTGGCGCTTCCCTGGATCTTCCGCCATAACCGGGCGCTGACATCCCTGTTGTCGGACTTTACTATTGTCCGGTCCTTTCGCTACCACAGCGGATTAAGAGAGTTTTTGTTCAAAAAGCCCATTATTTGAATCCACCATAATCTACCGCAGGAGCGGCCATGACTTTTATTGCCGGCAATGATTCAGCGGTTTTCGATCCCGATGTCAATCCAAGTTTAAAAAGCAGGTAGCTAAAATGACCCGCAGATATTTTATCAAATATGCCGGTGCGCTCAGCGGCACTTTAATATTCGGCATACAAGGAGGTTCAGCCATGAAAAACACCCCAAAAAGCAAGGTTGCCATCGTCGGCACGGAAGACCGGCAGTCCGGTGTCGTCTCATCCATTCAGACTTTGGGCATCAATCCCGTCAAAAACAAGGATGTGCTGATCAAACCCAATTTCAATACGTCCGATCCGACACCGGCCTCCACCCACAACGACACGCTTGCGGCCCTGGTGGAGGAGATCTGGAAGATGGGCGCCCGAACGGTGAGCCTCGGTGAGCGCAGTTATCTTCCCACCCGCGAGGTCATGGCGCAAAAAGGGGTCATCCCGCTGCTGGAAAAACTGGATGTCACCATAATCGATTTCGACGATCTGCCGGCAAAGGACTGGGTCAAGATCGACTCCGGGGACTCGCACTGGAAAGATGGTTTCCGGGTGGCCAGGCCGATTCTTGAAAGCGAGTGCCTGATTTCCACCTGCTGTCTGAAGACCCACCAGTTTGGCGGGGTTTTTACCCTGTCGCTGAAAAATCATGTCGGCGTGGTTCCCACGAGCCGGCACGGCTTCGATTATATGCGTGAACTTCACTCGTCTCCCCATCAGCGCAAGTTGATTGCCGAAATCAATGCCCCCTTCAAACCGGATCTGGTCGTCCTGGACGGCATAGACGCTTTTGTGGACGGGGGGCCGGCCAGCGGAAAACGCGCCCGGGGTAATGTATTTATCGCTTCCGCCGACCGGGTGGCGCTGGATGCCGTTGGTGTGGCGATCTTAAAATTGTTGGGAAGCAACGGCCCGATCATGAATTCAAAGATTTTCGAGCAGGAACAGATTGCCCGGGCGGCCCAATTGGGGCTGGGGGCGGCATCTGCTGCCGAGATCGAGATCATGCCCGCTGATGAGAGCAGCCGCGAATACGCGGATAAGGTAACGGCTGTTTTGGATCAGGGGTGAAGAAAATTCAGGCTGATTTAAAGCTATTTTATTGACAAAAGTTTACGATCTTGTATTATTAGGTTGGTTGACCAATTTATTTAGGAGAACATTGATGGCACGACCAAGTCAGGCCCACCGGCGGCGGGAAGAAATTATCTGGGCTTTATATGATTGCCTGAGCGAGAGGGGACAGGAAAAAGTTACCATCAAGGAGATTGCTGTCAAAGCCGGACTCACCCCCGGCATGATTCACTATTATTTCGAATCCAAGGACGACATTGTCGCCGGCCTCGCAGTGGCGATCATCGAGAAGTATGACAGCCTGATCGAAGCCCAACTGGCCGCTGCGTCTTCCACTGAAAAGAAAATCGCTTACGCCATTGATTTTATGGTGGATGAACTCATTTTCAACGTTCCGCTCAACAGGGTCTTTTATAATCTGATCCAAATGGCATTTGAAAGACAGCACCTCCAGCAGGTCGTGAAAAATTTTTTGGCGGAATATCGCCGCCGTCTGGCGCGTGTTTTTGAAGAAGCCGGCGCCGGAAAGGCCAGTAGAGGGCTGGGCGCAGCCCTGGTTGCCGTCACCGAAGGCTTCTCTCTGCAATGCATGGTGGATCCGCACGCATTTGAACGCCGTGAGATTCGCCGGCTGATAACCGAGGTCGTAACATACCGTCTTTCTAAATCCGTATCTTGAAAATACCTGAATAAAGGAGGGCTGACATGGAAAGAGAAGACTTCAAGGCAAAAAGCTACTGGATGACCACCCGGGACTATTCTCCCGCTGAACCGCTCCAGGGAGACATCGATGTGGATGTGGCCATTGTGGGCGGTGGTTTCACCGGCCTGTCCTCAGCCTATCATATTAAAAAGGCCGAGCCGAATCTGCGGGTGGCCCTGTTGGAAGGTCAGGTTGTCGGATTCGGGGCCAGCGGCCGTAACGGCGGTTTCAACATGACCCTGTTCGGCCTGACAATGGGGATCACCGCGTTTCGCTTCAGCAAGGCCAAGGCCAGGGAGGCGCATCTTTATATGGAGCGCGCGGTGGACTATCTGCGGGATCTGGTTCATGAATTGAATATCGACTGTGATTACGAGCATCCCGGATTTCTGCGGGTCGCCACCTCGGAAAGATACAAAAAACGTATCCAAAAAGAGATGGAACTGGCCCATTCACTGGGAATCGAAGGCATTCAATGGCTCGACGCAAATCAGACCCAAGAGCAGGTGCGTAGCCCGATGTATCTCGGTGCCTGGTGGGAGCCGCGCTGCGGTATTCTGAACCCGGCCAAGCTTGCCTGGGGGTGGGTCGAGGCCGTCAAACCCATGGGCGTCGAAATCTATGAAAACAGCCCGGTGACTGAAATCTCCCGGGAAAACGGCAAGGTTTATCTGACGACCCCCGACGGCAGCGTGCGTGCAGACAAAGTCGTGATGGCCACCAATGCCTGGTCACATTTTTTTAAGGAACTCAGAAGAAAACAGATACCGGTCTGGACCCATATCGTGATGACCGAACCGCTGGCCAAAAAACACTTTGATGAAATCGGCTGGCAGAACCGCCAGGGTATTGAAGATGCCCGCAATCTTGTTCATTACTACCGGCTGACCATCGACAACCGCCTGGTGATGGGCGGACGGGATGTTTCCTTAAGCTACGGAAACGATATGGAGCGGGATCTGAACCCGGTTACCTTTGACGGTCTGATAGATGACATTCGCGAGCTTTTTCCAATTCTGAAGGACATCGCATTCACCCACGAGTGGGGTGGACCGGTTTCGGTTCCGCTGGATATGGCGCCGGCCATCGGCTATGCCGGAGATAAGAATGTCGTCTACAGCCTCGGGACTGTCGGCCATGGCGTCAGCATGACCCAGTTGAACGGACGGACGGTGGCGGACCTGATTCTGGAAAGAAAGACCGATCTGACCGAGGTCTTTTTCGTTAACCGCAAAACCATCCCCTGGCCGCCGGAGCCCTTGCGCAATCTGACGATGAAGGCCATTCTCGGCTATATGCATTGGGAAGACCGGATTTATGACGCACCCAAGCCCGGATAAATGCGCGCGATGTCTCCGGCTAAAAGGAAAGCTGGTCTGATCGAAAAAGAAACCCTCATTGACACGGGTTGAAAGGATGATAAGTGTAACTGCATTCATGAGCCACCGGCTGCACCAGTGAAAATTTAATAGGTTTATCGTTAACGAAGGGGAGATGGCTTATTGGAACAGTCCTGACAGTTGCCGGTGGCTGATGAATGACAATCGGGAAGCAAAGCATTCCGTGCGAACAAAATCTGCAAACGAAGCAAGCGGAGCGAAACCATGATCCTGTATGACGAAAGCCTGAATGAGGGGTTGCTCGAATTCGGCATTCAGATCCCGGTGCTGGCCAGCCGGGCTGTGAAGACTTTCGACTATTTGAAGACCCACGCGGTCCTGGGGCCCGCCGTCCAGCGGTGGCATGTCCCCAAAATCGAAGAGCGGGTCACCCGGGAGGATCTTCTGCGGGCGCATTCCAGGGAATATGTGGACCGGCTTTATTCCGACGGCCTGGAGCAGGAGATAATGCGGACATTTGAATTGATCGACGAACAGGGCAATTACTACCGGTATCAGCCGGAGGATGCGACCCTGCCCCTGGCCCGCCTGTTCGATCGCACCCTCGCCACGGTCGCCAGCACCGTGCAGTGTTGTCGGATTGCTCTGGAAACGTTTTTTTGCTTCGCATTTCGAGGTGGAATGCACCATGCCCAGTATGGGTATGGCGCCGGATTCTGTCCCGTCAACGATATCGTGATTGCGATCCGTAAACTGCAAGCCGAAAAGCGCATTCAAAAAGCCTGGGTTATCGATGTCGATGCCCATAAGGGAGACGGCACGGCGGCCCTCACCCGGGGAGATGACACCATCTCCACCCTGAGCATTCACATGGCCCGCGGCTGGCCCCTGGACGGTGAACCATATGATCGTTCCGGCAATTTGAACCCCTCTTTTATTCCCAGCGATATCGATATCCCCATCGCCCGGGGAGAAGATCATTTGTACCTGCCCCGGCTGCGGGACGGACTCGAGGATCTCGCTGATTTGTCAAGGGCCGATATTGCCCTGGTCGTCTGCGGTGCCGATCCCTTCGAGAAAGACGAACTGCCATCCACCGGGGACCTGAAATTGACCCTGGAGCAAATGTTGCAGCGTGATCGTTTGGTTTATGATTTTTTAAAAGCACAGTGTGTCCCGGGGACGTATGTGATGGCAGGGGGATATGGCGGGAGCTCCTGGCAGGTTTACGCCCGTTTTCTGGAATGGGCCTTGCAGGATTCAATTAAATAGAAAAATCCAAACGGTTTCATCCGCCATCATAGCTGATGATTACGACATCAGCGGCCTCATCCCTGGTGGGGATCAGGGTCTGGTAGGCGTCGGAATGATACCATTGCTGCAATGTCGGCTGATCGGGAAATTTTATGACCACCGTGTGTTGGTGGGGATATTCGCCGGCAAGAACACTTGCACGCGTTCCCCTGAACAGAATCTCGGCTTGAAAAGGAACCAGCGATTTTTGGACCCCCTCCACGTAAATCTTCCATTTGTCCATGTTTTTAATCGTAATGTGACCGATGAGATAGGCAGACATATTCCATCCTCTCTCTCGCGATAATTTCAATATGATAAAACATCGCCCGGGACCCGGAATCCACGAGATTTCGTTTTGATTCAAGGTCCCTGTGCCTTTGCGCGCGACCACTTTTTTGTAATCGACCTGTCGTTCAAAGTCAAACAAAGTTGATGGCTGCACTTACTTACATGTCAGTAACAAAACTGCTTGACAGCGTCAGCTGGTTGCTGCATGGTGGTTTCTCTGAAAACAACATTGTCTTTGGGGAGGGTCCTGTGAAACGCAGAATGTCATCGGAAGACCGAAAAGCCCAGGTGCTTTCGGTGGCGCGAACCCTTTTTGCCGAAAAAGGGTTCGCAGAAGCCACCCTCGATGACATTGCCCGAATGGCAGGCATATCCCGGCCGAGGATCATTCAATTGTTCGGCTCCAAGCAGGGAGTCTATGAGATGATCGCCGAAATAGCCTACACTTCCCATCCCATGGGCAAGGATCTGGCCGGTCCCATCCGCAAAAACGACGATCTGGCCGTATTCGAGGCGTTTGCTTTCCACATCCTGCATCACACCCAGGGGCAGGAGGAGCGGGAAAATCTAAAAATACTGATGCACGCACGGCTGAAAGAGGATCATTTCCACCGCGTACACTTTCATAAAAAAGACACCCTCATGATCAGCCGGCTCGAAGATTATGTCAGACGGCGCAGCCGGGAAGGCATTTTCAGAGATGTCAATTCCCAGACGGTCATTTATGCCTATCAGGCCATGATATCAAATTTGGCCATATACAAAAACGTCATGAATAAAATGGATTTCGTGTCCATCAAGGAACTCAGTCGGGATTGTGCCCGCATTTTTTTAAACGGTATTCTCCAAAATCCAGCCGGCGAGATCTGATCTCGCTTTCCAGACCGAAAGGAGCAGCTATGGGGCGCAAACGTTTTGTTGATTTGAGCATCAGTATCGAGGCAGACCTGCCCAGCGATCCACCCATGATGATGCCGAAGATCCACTACATAGACCATGAACAGGGCGCCGAGCAGATGAAGATGTTCTATCCCGGTATTGAAAAAAAACATCTGCCCGACGGGCTGGGGTGGGCCGTGGAGGAAATTACCCTCTATACCCACTCCGGAACGCATCTGGATGCTCCCTACCATTATCATCCCACGATGGATAAAGGTAAACGGGCGTTGACAATCGACGAGATTCCCCTTGAATGGTGTTTTAATGACGGCGTGCTTCTTGACTTCCGTCACATGGCCGATGGTCAACGCATTACCGCTAAGGATGTCGCCCAGGAACTGAAAAGAATCGAATATGAGATTAAACCGCTGGATATCGTTTTGATCTGGACCGGGGCCGATGCGGCCTGGGGAACGGAACAGTATCTGGTAAAGGGAGCCGGAATGAGTCGCGAAAGCACCTTGTTTCTGACGGAACAAGGGGTCAAGGTCGTCGGCATCGATGCCTGGAGTTGGGATCGACCCCTGCCGTTTCAGGCAAAGGAATTTCAAAACAACGCCGATCCCAAAGTTATCTGGGAAGCGCACTTCGCGGGGATCGATATCGGATACTGCCATATGGAAAAAATGTCCAATCTGGCGGCCATTGGTCAACCGCATGGGTTTACCGTATGCTGCTTTCCGGTCAAAATCAAAGGAGCCAGCGCGGGTTGGACCAGACCGGTGGCGATTATGGATGAAGCATAGTCTAAATCCGATACTCGCTGGTCCGATTTGTCGCGGACGGTTAACCGGATCCATCGTCAAAAAGGAATCTGAAGGTTTCAGGTGCCGGGTTTGAAAGAAGCTAAAATCGTACCCGAGACATCACTGAGATGGACGGTTGCCTGATGTTTAAATTGATTACTTCCCGGGCTAGCGACTATCCTGGCACCTGAGCCCCGGAACCTGAATGTATAACCGGAAACTGAAGGTACAAAAGGAGGGATAAAATGAAACGGTGGAGAAAAGCAACCCTGGTGGCTGTCATGGCGGTCCTTGTCTTCAGCGTGCCCATCGGTTCCACTTGGGCCAAAACTTACAAACTTACGGTGGTTGCCGGACATCCCCCTATATTCCTGTGGGTGACTTTGTGCCGCGACTTTTTCATCCCGGAGGTCGACCGGCGGCTGCAGGAAGCCGGGGGCCAGGATAAAATTGAATGGAACCAGGCATACGGTGGGACGGTCGCCAAAATCGGCGGTGTGCTGGAGGCCATCGAGAGCGGCATCGCCGATATGGGCTTCGTGGGCACCCTGTTTGAGGCGCCCAAAATGCCGTTGCACAACGTGACGTATATGACACCCTTCGGGACCGACAATATTTTTTATGTGGTGGATGTCATGTCCGAGCTTCAGACCAAGATTCCGGCCCTGGCCCAGGAGTGGTCCCGGTACAACCAGATCAACCTCGGCGGCGCGGCCCTGGACACTTATGGTATCCTGACAAATTTTCCGGTTCGAACCGTCGACGACGTCGACGGCCATAAAATCGCCGCCCCCGGACCTTCCGCCAACTGGCTGAAGGGGACCGGCGGCGTCCCGGTGGCTTCGAATCTGAACGAGTATTACAATGGAATCAAAACCGGTGTGTTCGAAGGCACCCTGACATTCATGACCGCCGCGTCCGCCATCAAGGTGCACGAAGTGGCGCCCCACATCTGCATGGTGAATTTCGGCGCCCAGTTTGCCGGTGGGCTCAGTATCAACAAGGACGTGTTCGAGTCCTTTACACCGGAAATGCAAAAAATCTTCTTTGAGGTCGGCAAAATGTACAACAAGAAGCTGGCTGAAGCCCAGGCCGCGAGGGCGGAAAAAGCAATGGCCGCCATGAAAGCCGACGGGGCCACGGTGATTTACCTCTCGGATGAGGAACGCAAACGCTGGGCGGACAAACTGCCCAACATTCCCATGGAATGGGCCGTCAGCATGGAAGAAAAAGGTCTACCGGGCAAAGCCATGCTCAAGGGCTACCTTGACGGGCTGCGTGCCCGCGGGGTCTACCTGGTCAGGGATTGGGATAAGTAAATTATTGACAATCGCCTATTCTTTGCAGGCCTTGAATCATTCGCAGGAAGGGAATCACTTGCCCGAATCGACGATAAAAATAACCGGACCGTCCCCCAACCGCCGCCGGTTTTCTTACGGATTGCTCATATCGGTGATGAACAGCATCGGCACCGCCTGGGTTTTCGTGCTGCTGGTCATCATCAATCTGGATATCGGCGGCCGCGCTCTTTTCAACCACCCGCTGCGCGGGGTGCCCGAAATCGTTGCGCTGTCCATTGTCGCCTGCGTTTTTCTTCAGATTGCGCACACGCTCAAGGTGGGCCGGCTGACACGGTCGGATATCGTTTTAAACTGGATGCAGACCCGTTATCCCAACCTGAGACGGTTTCTGGAGGGGCTTTATTTTTTAGTGGGCGCCTTTCTAATGGCCGTTTTGTTCCGAAGCAGTATTCCGATGTTTTTCCGGACCTGGCGCATCGATGAATATGTGGGGGCCCAGGGTGATTTTATGGCGCCGGTCTGGCCGGTCAAACTGATTATTCTGATCGGGTGTGCGGCCGCAACGCTTCAGTTTTTATTGATGGCCTACGGCAGCTTCAAGACCATGACCGCGTCCTCGGCCGATGATACGACCGCCGGTGGAGGAGGGTCGTGACTGATATCCAGGTAGGCCTTTTATCCATTTTGGGGATCCTGTTTCTGATCTATGCCGGCATGCACGTGGCCATTGCCCTGATGCTGTTGTCGCTGTTGGGTGTCTGGCTGATCAAGGGAAACTGGACCATTGCCTGCACGCTGCTGGCCCTGGCGGCATCTGACAGTATTTCCGGCTATATTTTCGGCGTGGTGCCGTTGTTTGTTCTGATGGGGCTGTTGATTTCCATTTCCGGCATCGGCAAGGACACCTTCGATGTCGCCAATCGGCTGTTTAAAGGTATCCGGGGCGGATTGGGGATCGCAACCGTTGCCGCCAACGCCGTATTTGCGGCCGTAACCGGCATATCCATCGCTTCGGCGGCGGTATTTACCAAGGTCGCGGTTCCCGAAATGATCCGGCTGGGTCACAGACCGCGCTTTGCCGTCGGTGTCGTAACGGGGTCCTCGGTTCTGGGGATGCTGATCCCCCCGAGTCTATTGTTGATCCTGTTCGGGGTCCTCACGGAGACCTCCATCGGCGATCTTTTCAAAGCCGGGATCATGCCCGGCATCCTCTTGGCGGCGGCCTACAGCGGACTGATCTTTTTTATGGCCTATCGGTTTCCCGACTATGTGGGCAACATTGCCGCCAGCTCCGCCGAAGCTGCGGCACTGCGGATGTCCCTGGCAGAGGCGATCTGGAAACTGACCCCTATCGTCCTGCTCATCACCCTGGTGCTCGGCGGTATCTATGCCGGCTGGTTTACACCGACCGAATCCGGGGCCGTGGGAGCTTTGGGCGCATTGGTCCTGGCGTTGGGAAAACGGCAGCTCGACTGGCCCAGACTCTGGCAGGTACTCACCGAAACCGGGCATGTCACGGTATCCATTCTGTTTTTGCTCATCGCCGCCAACATCTACGGCCGAATGCTGGCGCTTTCCGGCATTACCGGGTTTATCGCCACCTGGATCGCGCAATCCGGCCTGGGCCTGTATGCCATTTTGTCAATTTACCTGATCCTCGTACTGTTGATGGGGACCATTCTCGATTCCTCATCCATTATGATGATCATCGTACCGCTGATTTACCCCATCATGCTTGAAATGGGGGTCGATTTTGTCTGGTTCGGACTGGTGACGGTGATCGCCATCGAAGTGGGCTTGATCACGCCTCCCCTGGGAATTGCGGCATATGTGGTGAAATCGACCCTCGATGATCAGAGCATCACCCTCAACGACGTGTTTGCCGGCGCCTTTCCGTATGTGGTGATAATGATTGTCGTGCTGGCGCTGGTTGTGATTTTTCCTCAGATCAGTTTGGTTTTGGTAAGATAGTCTAGTTTCCATCCATAAATGGCCTTTTTGCCCAATTTCTGCGTCGATCTGCGCCCTTGCCTGTGCGACGTAGCAAACTACGCCTCCGAGCTAGGACTTGATTTCCTTGAACTTAGGCAAAAATTCTCATTTATGGATTGAAAACAACATCAGGTGCCCATCATTGTAAAAACCCTTTGTGGATGGGCACTAGTCTATAAAAAGGAGCATGAGAATGTCAGAAAAATTTATCGTAACGGCCGCCTTGACCGGGGCAATTCATACCCCGACCATGTCACCCCATTTGCCGATTACACCCGATGAGATTGCAGCGGAAGCCCGGCGGGCCGCGGAAGCGGGCGCCGCGGTGGTCCACATCCACCCCCGCAATCCCGAAACCGGCCAGCCTTCGGCCGATGTAAATATTTTCGGAGAAATTCTGGCTAAGGTTAAAGACAAATGCGACGTCGTTATTTGTACTACCACCGGCGGCGGATTCGGCATGACCGTCGAACAGCGGGTTTCGGTCGTCAAAACATACAGTCCGGAATTGGCCTCCTTGAATGCAGGTTCCTTGAACTTTGCCCTTTTCCCTATCCTGGATAAACTCAAGGAGTTCAAATACGACTGGGAGCCCCAGTATCTCCAAATGAGCGAAGATTTCATCTTCCCAAACACCTTTAAAACCCTGCGTGAGTTCAGCGGGTTTTTCGAGGAAGAAGGCACCCGGCCCGAATTTGAAATCTATGATACGGGCATGCTCAACAATCTCGCGTATCTGCTTGGCAAGGGCCATGTCAAAAGCCCGGTTTACCTGCAATTCGTGCTGGGAATCCTGGGCGGCATGCAGGCCACGGTCAACAATCTCGTGTTCCTGCTGAATTCAGCCCGGGATATCCTCGGGGAAGAATTTATATGGTCCGTTTGCGCCGCCGGCCGGCATCAATTTAAAATGTGTAATTTAGCTTTGCTGATGGGGGGCAACACCCGAGTGGGTCTCGAAGACAATCTTTATCTGGAAAGAGGAAAGATGGCCACCAGCAGTGCAGAGCAGGTGGAAAAGATCATCCGGATCGGCAGGGAGCATGGCCTGGAGCCGGCCACCCCCGAAGAAGCCCGTCGAATATTAAATTTGAAGGGAATAGACAAGGTCAAATACTAATTGGGGTGGAAGGTGCGGGTTTTAAGTTGCGGGTTGGAGGCCCGGCACTGCGGCACGATCCAGAGCAATGGCCAACTCCACAGCATGCAACCGGCAAGCTGTCAGCGCGGCTTACCTTTTTCCATGAATGCCGTGATGAGTTCGGATTGCGGCCGGGGAAGATCCTTGAACTGGATGCCGATGCCCAGGTTTCCTTTCCACAGGATTTCACCGGTTACGCGAAATTGCTCCCCGGCGTTTGGCAGGGAAAAAGCGAGCTGTATCAGTTGACCGGCGCTAAAGGCTTCGTCGGTTTCGATAAAGGCGCCGGTCTGGCTGATATCCAGAATGAAGCCTTCAAAGTTACGTCCCCCGACCATATAACCCGTTGTGATCATGCAGGATCTGCGAGAGTGGCGCCGCAAGGCAATCTCGGTTTCTTCCGGGCTTGGCGATGTGGATGTATCCTCCTGTAATTGCGCCAGAAGGGAGAGCTGCTCCTCGAGGGACAATTCACGGATCAGATCGAGCAGGACCACGGATAAATCGCCCTTGAGCTGCCTTATCAGATTCACTTGCCGTTCCTCGGATAAATTCTGTATGGTTGCGGCCAACTCGGGCTTGATGCCGCCCCCGGCCTGCGGTTTACGGTCAAGCGTCACTGAAAAACTCCTTTTTCGACTATTTTAATGGGCTGGATAAGAATTTGTTGAACACGAAGGCTAACAGGTTTTCGGGTGTAATGTCAATAATCGCCCGATATTTTGCAACGGCAGCGAGGCATGCAGGATTCAATTGTCATTAAACTAGAGGATGTGACCCTGCGGGTAAGGGACCGTCTCCTCTTGCCCCATACCGACTGGCAAATTGAAAGCGGCCAGCAATGGGCGATTTTGGGACCCAACGGCTCCGGCAAGACTTCGCTGGTCAAGGCATTGACCGGCGAGGTGCCGATCGTGCAGGGGAAGCTTTCTTTTTCAAAATCCGCCGCCACTGCGAGCCGCACCGGTTATGTATCATTCGAGCAGCACCAGCGTCTGATCGCACGCGAGGAAAAACGAGAGGAATCCCGTTGGTTCAGTGGCGATTTGGAGCGGTTCACCACGGTGTATGAAACGCTTCTGGAAAATTGTCCGCAATCTGGGAGCAGCGCGCGAGCCGTCGAACAAACGGCGGTCGACTTGAAGATCCAGGACCTGCTTGAAAGAAACATCAGGGTGTTGTCAACCGGAGAGATGAGAAAAGTTCAGCTGGCCCGGATTCTGATCAATACTCCGGAAATCTTGATCCTGGACGAACCTTTCGACGGTCTGGACCCCTCCTCCCGTAAGGGGTTGGCCCAAATTATCAACGGTCTGATGGATGACAGCCGGACGGTGATCCTCGTCACACACCGCCGGCGGGAGATTCTGCCGAATATCTCCCATGTGCTGGGACTGAGTGCCGGTCGCATCGTTTTCCAAGGCCGGCGGGAGGAAGTATTATTGCCTGACCGGCTCAATGGTCTGTATCCGGAGGTGTTCGACGGCTCCTTCAGCGTCCCGCCGGTTATAGATGATTCAAGGCAGGCAGACACCGCAACCCCGCCGGAAGCTTTGATTTCGATGAAGAACGCTACCGTACGGTACGGAGCTGCAATCGTGCTGGATGGTGTCAACTGGACGGTGAGGAGCGGTGAGAACTGGGTTGTCCTGGGACCCAACGGCTGCGGCAAAACCACTTTGCTGAATTTGATAACTGGTGACAATCCCCAGGCGTATGCCAACGATATCACCTTGTTCGGCAAACGGCGGGGCACCGGCGAGAGCATCTGGGATATCAAAAGCCGAACCGGCGTGATTTCGTCGGAATTGCAGATACGCTATTGTAAACCGGTGACAGCGTTGGAAGTCGTTTTATCCGGTTTTTTCGACAGCGTGGGCCTTTACCGGCGTCATACCGACCGACAACGAAAGATTGCCGACCACTGGATCGGGGTCCTGGGAATCGCCGTCAAAATGACCCGGGTATTCAACCAACTATCCTACGGCGAGCAGCGTATGGTGCTGCTGGCACGCGCCATGGTGAAACTTCCGCAGATTCTGATTCTGGATGAGCCCTGCCAGGGACTCGACCGCTCCAATCGGCAGCGTATTTTGGACGCGATCGATGTAATCGGCCGCGGGCAAACAATCCTTGTCTATGTCACCCATTACGCCGATGAGATCCCTGCCTGCATGACCCACCTGCTGCAGTTTGAAAAAATCAGCGCCGGCGGGTTCAGGGTCGAATCCCACCGGCTGCCGCCGGGCATCACCGCCGATCCGGCCCCGGCAGGCGGCTAAAGAGCAGCGGGTCTGATCGATAAAGAAACCATGCCATTTCGGTATGGTTGGCGCTTGAAATTTGAAATTTATGCCTTCCCTCCAAATTCGGTAGTTGACATTGGATGTTCTGCGGTCACTGGGGTGAGATTAAAAAAAATTGGAGGGGGATCAGTTGGGGGTGCCGGCCGGCTTTGAAAGTTTAAGAATCAGATCATCCAGGGCCACGATCAGGTCGCTGAGCCACCTGCCGCCCCGACTGCTTTTAGCCAGGGCGACGGCAATGTAGCGCCGGCCGTCATGTTCGATGATGGCGCTGTCGGCATGATACTGTTTCCAGGTTCCGGATTTTCGATAAATGCGGGAATCCGGATGAATCGATTTCAGGCCCTTGACAAATTTATGGATAATGGCCGGTTTTGCCAGGATGGATTTCATCTGGCGGCTGAGTTCCGGCGAAACCAGTCTGCCGGTTTGCAGCATGTAGTAAAAGCGGGCAACCTGCAGGACGGTCGCTCCGTGGGAAAGATGGTGAAGGGGGTCGCGTTTCCAAGCGCCGGCTTTGCTGTATTCCTTTCCGACCCACAGTCCGCCGTTTTTATCCGGATCGTAAAACCGGTAGCGGTCGGATTGCAGCAGATCGGCCAGATAGGCTTTGCCGACCTGATTCAGGATGTCGGTGGCCGCCCGGTTCGATGAATTGCGAATCATGTGGACCATCTTCTCCCGGGTCTGGTCATCGAGTGTCATTTCACCCTGGGCGATACGCTCGAAGGCCCCCAAGAGAATGGCTATTTTGGGCAGACTGGCGGCATACATCATGTGATTGGGATTGATATAGGCCGTTCGGGGGTCGGACGGATCGGTGATGTCAACCAAGGCGACACTCAGGTCTTTATGATCGGCGGCTTTGTCCAGTTTTAACGAGACCAGGCACGTTTCGAGACCATGCTGGAGGGTGGGATCGCAGGTTTCGGACAAATCCCCGGGCGATCGAATTGCCCAAACCGGGGCGGCGATTGCCAGGGTCAGCAGTAAAATAAAACCTATCAACCTTTCCATTTTTTTCATAACTACCACATTGTTACCGATTTCAAAGATTAAATCAAGCAAAAATATTCAGATCGATTGCAGATTCCGATGAGGTCCTTGACTTTCAACGGCTGCTGCTTTAGCCTTGAAATTGCGTGATTTACCGCGAGCTTGTATTTCAATCAAACTGCCGCTGACCATACTCCGGGCCAGGCGGATGAGGACCCCTGCAGTGAAGATACTACGTATCTCAACCAGCTTTCTTTTGCTGCTGCTGACCACGCCGGCGGTTTATGGTGTGACGACTCTGCCGCCGCAAGAAACCCTGCGCCATTGGATTCAGGAGATGAAAACCAGCGCCAGGGGTCCTTTTTCCCGAATTCGCTGGTTTTGCGTTGACGGCAGTTTATTGCCCCCGGAGCCTTATGCCTGTAAAGAGCATGGCGGCGGGGTCCAGCATGGCGAATGGAACGATCGTGTCAAACGTTTGCGCGCCGGTGGTTATCATGTCGCCAATATTCTGGCATCTCTCGATCCGGACCCGATAGCGAATGCCCAAGGCTATTCAGATTTCTTTAATCAGCTATTAATTGAAAAGTTTTTAATTACCGCCGATGACGGCTGGATCTTTCGCAGGGCACGCTATTACCGTGGGGCGGTGCAGGCCGAAAATGAGACCGCCATGGCGCGTGAGCTTTTGCTGAAACTTGCTGCTCGGGATATCTGGATTTCACGGGGATTTATTCCGCTTAGAATCGGTGACAACCTCCTGGAGCATGGAGCTGAAACCATCAGCGTGGCAAAGGTCCGCCAGCAGTCTCTGGCCTTATCTGAAAAAGACGAGAAATTTTTACCCCTTCGGGTCAAGATGCACAATCAACCGGACCGGGCGGATGCCCAGCGCGTTCGGGAATACGCTGCACGCGTTCAAGATCCGGCACTGGCGGCGGAATACGCGCGGCTCGCAGTCGATATTGATAAGGTTTTCGCTTTCGAATCCGCATCCTTGCGCTTGAAAGAATTTCATAAAAAGCTCGGAGGCAACCCAAGTTTTGCCCGGGAAATTGCGGCCGCGATCAGCACATTGGATGCCACCGAAGATCCCTGCATCCGGTTTGCAACCGCCTGCAGGATCATGGCTCAGATTAAAGATCAGCTTATAAATATAGATGGAGCTGAGCTCCGTTTGGCAGCGGTGGACACCAGCCTGGCGATGGAGACCGAACAGTACGCAGCGGGCAGGGCGCTGATGGAGCGGCTGTCAAGCGCCTCACGCCGGGAACGACTGCGGTGGCTTCAGGACAGCAGCCTTGCCGTTTATGGAGCCGGTCTCGTGTCGTCCATCCAATTGCAGGATTTAAAAGATACTTTTGCCAGCCTCGATCAACCGGAAATATCGCTTGAAACCTACAAAGGCGGCCTTGATTACCTGGCCCGGGCGCCGGACTGGGGCACCCAATGGATGGGTTTCCATTTCAGGGAAAGCAAACGCAAACTGGCTGAAATCGAGCCTCTGGTCGATCGAGTCATTCAGGATGCCTTGAGGGCGAGTCCCCTGTTTTTTTATTCCAATCTGTTGAATAGTTTGTTGCGCGATGCCAATCAAATCGCGGGGATGCGCCACGAGCTGTTCGGCCGCGATGTCGGTGCCGGATTGCGTAGTCTGAATCCCGGCCTCGCGCGCGGCGTCATTCGATTAAATTCCTCGATACGCCCCGAAAACGTCAACCCCCAAAGCATCTATCTGTTGCCGGAAACCATTGCCGAATTACCGCCGGTGGCCGGAATTTTGACGGCCGGCGAAGGTAACCCGTTATCCCATGTGCAGTTGCTGGCGCGCAATCTGGGTATTCCGAATGTGGTTGTCTCCGAGAACCTGGTCCCGGAACTATCTGAATACGACGGAAAGAAAGTCATTCTGGCGGCCAGTCCGGCCGGGTCCGTTCAGCTGATGCTGGACCGGGGACAGCTGGATCACATTTTTGCACAACAACCGGCCGCGGCGCCTCTGATTCATCCCGATCTTGAAAAGTTGAACCTCGAGACACTCAGTTTGATACCTTTGAGTCAGTTACGGTCCTCGGATTCCGGACGTACCGTCGGTCCCAAGGCTGCCAATCTGGGTGAATTGCATCACCATTATCCCGAAGCGGTCGCCGATGGTCTGACAATACCCTTCGGCATTTTTCGCATCGTGCTCGATCAACCGCTCTCGAACAGGTCGCAAACCATATTCGAATGGATGGAGACTGAATATGACAGTATAAAAGCACTGCCAGCTGGTTCCGCCAGGCGTCAGAAAAAAATGGAGATTATGCGCGCCTTTCTGGAAGATTACCTGCTGAATATCAAATTCCACGAGTCTTTCAGGCAGCGGTTTGCAGAAGCGATGGAGCGGGTCTTCGGCCCGGACGGCACCTATGGGGTTTTTGTTCGCAGTGACACGAATGTGGAGGACCTTCCTGGATTCACCGGAGCGGGATTGAACCAGACGATTCCAAACGTGGTCGGCATTGATAATATTCTAGCAGCCATTGCCAAAGTGTGGGCATCGCCTTTCAGCCAGCGCGCTTTCTCCTGGCGCCAATCGCACATGGATTTGCCGCAGCACGTCTACGTCTCTATCCTGCTGTTGCGCAGCATCCCATCGGAAAAATCAGGTGTTATGGTGACTCGTGATATCGATACCGGCAATGCGGAATGGCTTTCGGTGGCGGTGAATGAAGGGGTTGGCGGCGCCGTAGACGGGCAAGCCGCGGAATCTTTGCGAATCAATGTCAAGACGGGTGAGGTCCGCCGGCTGGCCCAGGCCACAGCTGCCTGGCGCAGGGTACTGAAACCCACCGGCGGTGTTGATAAAGAGCTGGTGGAAAAGCCGCAAAAGGTGCTCAGACCGGGTGAGATCGAACAGCTTATCAAACTGGCCCTGGACTTGCCGCAACGGTATCCCCCTATTTTGGATGCTTCCGGAAGCCCGGCGCCGGCCGATATCGAATTCGGTTTTGTCCAGGGCAAATTGCGGCTTTTTCAGATCCGTCCCTTTCTTGAAAGTGTTCAGGCCCGCAGCAACGAATATCTGAACAGCCTGGACAGGGGGCTTGCTTCCCGGCTCCAACGAAGGGTGAACCTGGAAGAAGCACCCCTATAGTGCGTTAAGGGTTAGGTATTTGCATTTTGTGGCAAAAAAGTTTTTTAAGTTATTGTCGCTATCTGGAAAGGAGCGCCTGAGTTCCGTCAGTTCGTAAGTTCGTAAGCGCTCATGAGCTTAAGAACTCATGGACTTACGAGCTAAATCCAGTCAATTCCCCAATATAGCTGGATTTAAGCTACGCTGCAACCGGCTTGTCCGGGTCAGGGATTATATGAAATATTGGCTATCATTCTTCTGTTTGGCGTTGCTACTGTCGATTGCCGAGCGGGGTGCCGCTTATCCGCTCGACGCCTATTCCGCAACGGGGATTCGGCGACTTGAAGCGGCGCGCCTGGCAGTTTCGGGAAAGATGCGTGGTCAGCAGCAGCCTCCCGGCGCCTTGCTGCCCACCGAGTTGGTGGATCTGCGGCTCCTGGATTACCCGGAGTTGAAATTGCCGGATCCCGATCCGGATTTCACGGACCGCATAATTCGCCTGCTGGGCGACAAAGGGGATCGCTATGGTGTTGCCGTACTGGACCTGTCGGACCCTGCCAATCCACGATATGCCGAACATCGCGGGCGATTCAGACAAAACGTCGGCAGTGTCGGGAAACTCGCGGTGGCCGTTGCCGTGTTTCAAGCGCTGGCCGACATCTACCCGGATGACATTCAGGCCCGCAAACGGGTGCTGCGCGAGACGGTTATAACGGCCGATGAATTCATCAACAAGGATCATCATGAAGTCCGGATCTGGCGTCCCGCTACCGACGATCTCAGCGTCAGGCGGCTGCGTGAGGGGGACCGGGGATCCCTCTGGGAGTATCTGGACTGGATGCTTTCCGCCAGTTCCAATGCGGCGGCTTCCATGGTGATGAAAAACACCATGCTGCTGAGACATTTCGGACAAGATTACGCCGTCACAAAGGACCGCGACCGGTTTTTTGCCCGAACCTCCCGCGAGGATCTGCGCATCCTTTATGAGCAGACGTTTCTTGACCCCCTTGCCCGCAACGGTCTGGATCTGCAGTACTTCCGCCAGGGAAGCTTTTTCACCCGTACCGGAAAGCAGCGTGTTCCCACCGGCTATGTCAGCTACGCCAGCGCCCGGGAACTTGTTCATCTGCTTTTGCTGATGGAGCAGGGGCGGCTGGTGGACATTTTTTCAAGCCGCGAAATCAAGCGACTGCTGTATATGACCGATCGCCGCATCCGCTATGCCTCCTCTCCGGCCCTGCTCGATTCCGCAGTCTATTTCAAATCCGGATCGCTGTATACCTGTCGGGCAGAGCCGGGATTCACATGCAAAAAATATCACGGCAATGTCAAGAATTCCATGAACTCGGTAGTCATTGTGGAAACCCCGGCGGGAATCAATCGTCTGCATTACCTGGCGGCCGTGATATCGAATGTGCTTTATCGCAACTCCGCGGTGGATCATCAAACCCTGGGGACCCGCATTCACCGGATGATCGAGGCGCAGCATCCACCGCCACCCGCACCCCCGGGGCAGCTCCCGCCGGATCTGGCCTTCGGCCGCAACCTGATCGGCTTTAAAAAAGAACAGGAACAACGCCTGCAAATTGCCGAAGTCCAGGCCGCCCTTCTAAAGATGGGCTTCGATGCGGGCCCCATCGACGGTCTCCTGGGCAGCAAAACGACCGCGGCCGTCGAAGCGTTCCAGAAAGAGCGCCGACTGCCGGTCGATGGGCGGATTACCGCCAAATTGCTCGAACAGCTCGATGCCGCGAGTGCAGCGCCGCTGCCCGCCGATTTTTTACATCCGAATGCTGCGCCGGGACGATGAAACCCTAATTGAAAGGTCCCACGCCCTCGTGAAACGGTCCAGCCTGGATAGATTTTTATGTCTTTTTACGGATGTGCATGCCGGAGAAGGCCGGACCGCCGTGCTGATGTTCGCCAACGTATTTCTCATTCTGTGCGCCTACTATTTCATCAAACCCCTGCGGGAGGGCTGGATTGCCGTTTCGGATGTGGCCGGGCTCAGCAAAATGGAGGTCAAGGCGTATTCGAGCTTCGGCCAGAGCCTGCTGTTTTTTCCCGTCATCATGTATTACGGACGGCTTTCACGCCGCTGGCGGCGCAGCGACCTCATTACGCGCTCCACCTTGTTTTGCATCTCCAACATGATAGTATTCTGGGCGATTCAGCCCGGCGTGTTTATCGAGAATCTTCCGTATTCGGGGATTGCATTTTATCTGTGGGTAGGGATGTTCGGGGTTTTCATGGTGGCCCAGTTCTGGGCTTTTGCCGCCGATCTTTACACCAAAGAGCGCGGGCATCGCCTCTTTCCCCTGATTGCCATCGGCGCCACGGCCGGTGCGGCCTGCGGCTCGTGGGTCACCGGTGCCCTGGTGGATTCCGGTCTGTTCGGTCCGAAGTGGCTTCTGATCACCGCCATCGTACCGCTGTCTGCGACCATCATCCTGAGTAAAATTTCCGATCGTCACCGATCGGCGGCCGAGCAGCGATCGGAACCCCTTGCCGGCGCCGATTTCGAAGATTCGGGACGCAGCGCCATTTCCATCGTTTTTTCAAGTCGTTTTCTAATTGCCACCGCCGTGATTACCCTGCTGTTGAGTTGGGTGAACACCAATGGTGAAAACCTTCTGTTCCGGGTGGTCCAGGAGTTCCTCAAGGCGGATGCACTCAAAGAAGGCATCTCGGACCCCGCGACGCTATTGCTGTTCACCCGGGACGGCACGACGGTTTTTTATGGGGATTTTTATTTCTGGGTGAATATCGTTGCGTTGTTGCTCCAGGCTTTCGTGGCCTCGCGGCTGCTCAAATTCGGCGGCTTCGGTCTGATTCTGCTCACGATGCCCATGGTCGCCCTGGTTTCCTACTCCGTCATGGCCCTTGTACCCGTTCTGGCGATCGTCAAGGCAATGAAAATCGCGGAAAATGCGACCGATTATTCCATCAATAATATGGCGCGCAACGTTTTGTGGCTTCCCGTCTCTGCTGAAATGAAATACAAAGGCAAACCGACCATCGATGCGCTCTGTGTTCGGATCGGCGACGGCATTGCGGCCCTCACCGTTTTTATCGGGGTTCAGATTCTGGCCCTGTCGACCCAATCTTTTTTCATTTTGAACGTGGCGCTGGTGGTGGTCTGGATTGCATTCGCCTTTATCGTGATCAGACAACATCGCCGGCTGTCGGGGATCGGTTTTGAAAAATGAAAGCGTGATGGCATCGATGCCGGGTTATTGAACCCCGAAATACACGAAAAGCACGAAAATTTTATATTGTCCCATAAGGGGAATGGCATAAAAACACTCGCTTTTAAGCGAAAACTCTCATTTTTAATTAAAATTTTAGTCCGGACGGGTCGCTTCAACGTCCGGGTCTGCTACTTCCAACTCTATCGCCACCCGGTTTCTTCCGGTCTCTTTTGCAAAGTAAAGTGCCTGATCGGAGCGATTGATAAAAATTTCCAACGATTCGTCCGGGCGATAGACAGCCGCACCGATAGAAACCGTTAGCACGCCCAGCTTTTTTGAAGTGGCCGAAGATTTCAGGCTTGCCTGCGAAAAGAAATTCCGTATGTTTTCAGCGACAATCTTGGCGCCGTGAAGAGAAGTGCGGGGAAGTATCACCGCAAATTCTTCCCCGCCGAAGCGTGCCAGGAAGTCCCCGCCTTTGACAAGTTTCCTTATTTTTCTGGCTACAAATTTCAACACTTCATCGCCGACGATATGTCCATACGTATCATTGAAGCGTTTGAAATGGTCGATGTCGATCAGCAGCAAGCACAAATCATGATCGCCGGCACTGGCTTCGCCGGCAAAGGCGGTCAGGTGCTCATCAAAGGCCTTGCGGTTGGCGACACCGGTCAGAAAATCCACTGACGCCTCGGTTTTGGCCCGTTCAAATTCCTTCTGAAGGGTTTCCAACTCCTGGGTCGTCGTCTTCAGTTTGGTCATTATCGATTTGCCGAATTTGCCGAATTTTTTGGTCTCGACGATGATTTCATTGACAACGCTTCTCACCTTCTGGATAGACACATTGCCTGACAACTTATCGACCGATTTTGAAAGCAGGGACTCGTATTTTCCGGTTTGTCCGCTGATGCCACCGATTTCGTCTAAAATAGTAGCCAAAACCTTTTGCAGGTCATCCCGAAGCCTTCTCAGTTCGTTTTCGTCTCTTTCGGCGAAAAACCGCCGATAGAGTATGTCGTTCTTTTCATCGGAAAAGACTTCACCTTCCTCAAGCAGGCTGTCGATGGTGTGTCGCAACTCCTCGTTTTCCCCGGAGACGTATTCGTACCATACGGTAAAATTCCGCGGGGTAATGGGAATCTGGTGTTTCGACATCAAGGGCAGTATCAGCCGTACATAGGTATGCAATTCTTCTATCGATTTTTTCTCATCCATATCGTTCCAACTCCGCAAATTCAGGGATTCCGGGTTTATAGATTCTTTTCCTTTCGATTGATTCGGTTCGGGCGGGATTTTTTTGGATACTATGCACAGATTTCGTTGATGGAGTCAATACAGACCCTGTTGAAAATTGCTGAAACGGGGCTCTCGTCGACTCGTTGCAAAACGGCGGGCACCGCGCCGGTGGCGATTCTCTGAGTGCCGCTGTCCGTAACGAGGCGGGTTTTGCGTGTTGGTGGTGGGCGGGGGATCGACGGGAGTTTGATTTCCGACCGGCTTGGCGGTCGTTCCGTCAAGCCGGTCTTTAAACACGTTTCTAATTAGTTTCCATCCACAAATGGCCTTTTTGCCCAATTTCTGTTTCCATCTGCGCCCTTGCTTGTGCGGCGTAGTAAACTACGCCTCCGCGCAAGGACTTGATTACCTTGAACTTGGGCAAAATATTCGCATTTCTGGATTGGAAACACTATCAGGTGCCCATCATTGTAAAAGACCCTTTGATGGATGGGCACTAATTAGCCTGCTTTTTCCCGTTCCTTTTCTTCTTCTTGAGGGGATTCTTCCTCGATCATGTCGCAGGTCATGTAGGCTCCATCATTGACGGTTATCTGGCAATCCAGTTCTTTATCGGTTTCAGGCGGATTCTCGTTCATTTTCGCTTCCTTTCATGTTTTTTCCCCGACGTTGTATTCAACATAATTACGATCCTGCAAATGTAAAACCCATTTCTTTCCCGGCGGGTTCCAATCCTGTATACTAAAAAGCGGGAGGAAAGATTTAACGCTAACGCAACATTGGGGTTAATCCCGGGGCAGAAGCAGGATAAAAATGATGGTTATCAGCGGTATCACGGCCAGCATGCTCAACACCTGTTTAATCGAAAAATAATCCGCCAGCAGGCCGGTCAGCGGTGTCAGCAGGCCGCCGATCCCGTAGGCCAGGCCGGTCATCAGGCTGGATGCCATGGATTTTCCCCGGGGAGCCAGCTTCTGGACCATGGCAACCCCCAGCGGAAGGGTGGCCAATAGGAAAAATCCGGCTGAAAAAGCGGCCGGATAGGCCCAATAGCCTCTGGCATAAACCAGCAGCAGCATGCTGGGTGGCGTCAGCAAATGGGCAATTAAAAAGACCGGCTTGAATCCGATACGGTCCGCAAGATGGCCGGCAGCCAGGCCGCTGATGGCGCCGGCAACGGTAAACAAAGAAACGGTGGAACCGATGGACATCAGTGAATAGCCCTCGGCTGCATATGCCACCGGCATGAAGGTCAGGAAAGATTGGCTCGCATAAGCCCGCAGGACCATAATGAGCCAAATCAGCAAGACCGGTTTCCAGGCGGCGCCGAAAACTTCCCGAATTGAACCCAGCAGACCTTTTCTACCGAATTCTTCAACCACCGGCAAAGGAACGGTTTTGAACAGAAACACCATGATGACAAAACCGATGATCATCGTCAGGGGGGTGGCTCGCAGGCCGAACGTTTTCACAAACCAGGCAATAAAGAGCGGCCCGGCGCCAAAAGCCAAGGTACCGCCCATGATAAAAACAGACATGGACAGTCCTAAATGAGGTCCGGAATACCGCGAAACCATCCCGGCGACGGTAGGATGAAACATTGAAGAGCCAATGGATCCCAGGGACACGAAGACAAGCAGCAGCCAGAAGCTGGTCGCAATCCCCGTCAGGGGAATAAAAATCATCACCACCAGCGGACCGCCGAGGGCGAAAAACCGGGTGGCATGGCGATCCGCCAGATATCCAACGGGCGGTTGAACGATGAAAGCCAAAAAGCGGCTCAGCCCGACGATCAAACCGGCCTGGGCGAGCGTCAACGAGAACGTGTCAATAAAGACGGGAAGCAGCGGGATGATAAAGGAATTGTAAAAATCACCGATGAAGTGGACCAGGGTGAGGGAAAAAAGGATTTTGATGTCGGGGCGTTGCTGAAATTGGGTCATTTTTGCGCCACAAGCAGGGAGGTCATCACTTCGATGAGCTGAAAGGGATCGACGGCGACCCCATTGACTTTAACCCCCCAGTGAAGGTGCGGCCCACTGACCCTCCCGCTGGCACCGGTCAGGCCGAGGCGCTGCCCTTTTTCAATTCGCTGTCCGGGCGCCACGTCGATTTCGCTAAGATGGGCATAAATCGTAAAGATGCCGGTGCCGTGGTCGATCAGAACGGCATTTCCGGAATAAAATAGATTCTCGGCCAATTTGACGATGCCCCTGTTGGCCGCGAAAACAGGGGAGGGCGTGCGCGCCCGGAAATCGATGCCGTTGTGAAAGCTTTTCAGATGTCCGTTAAAGACCCGTTTGTTGCCGAAGTCGCTGGTAATTTCACTGGACATGGGAAGCTGGAAGCCGCCATGCCACCCCCGTTCGATACTGCCGGCGGCATAGATGCGTTTGATTTTGGCGGCTTCCCGGCGGGCGCGCTCAAGGTTCTTTTTATCCGGGGTTACCCGGGAGGAATCCACCTGCAGTTCATCAATCCTATATTTTCCGGCGACAATGACGAACGGTACTTTCAGGTTGTGCTCGCCCGCAGGGTTGGTCCATGCCAGCACCAGCGCCGTTCGACCCGCTGCCGCATGAAAGGAGATGGGAATCAGCCCGAAGTATTTTCCTTCCGAAGCCTTTGGGTGGGGATAGACGGGATATCGGCGACCTTGATATTCAATCCTCAGATTGCTGACCGGTTCCCCCAGTTTAACGGCATCAATTTGCAACAGCAGGAGACTGCCGTTGGTGATCTGTCGGGAGGACAGCTCAACCCCGGATTGGACAGGTTGGGCCGCATCAACCGGCATGGGCGCACAGAAAATGAAAAAAAAGGCCGTTGTGGTTGCAGCGATTTTAAGTAAAAAATTCATAACGTGCTTCGGATGCCATCGGCTGTGCCCGAGAGAATTGAAAAGGTTCCTGCCATTCGCCGGGGAGACAGCCGCTGGCTTATGGCTGGGGATCGGCAATCACCAGCAGAGCATGCCCCTTCCAAGGGCCTTCATCCATACTTACAAGTTGCGCGGATGCAGATTGGAAACACCATCCGGTGCCCATCATTGTAAAAGACCCTTTGATGGATGGGCACTACCTAACCCTTGATAATTCTGGGCAGCATCATCTGATGGTGGGGACAAATCGAGCGGGGGTTTTGATAGGCGGCACCCGCAAACGCAACCAGGTAATTACGGATTTCGGTCAATTTGGCCACCTCATCCACCAGACCGTGTTGAGCGCAATAAGTGGGTCTGGAATAATCGTAATATTCCTTGACCAGCTTGTTCATCTCCTCGATGATGGGCTCCAGCGGCCTGCCGGCACTTTTTTCCTTCACCAGCCGACGGGAAAAACTCGCCGCCGCCGCCGTTTCGCCGTGCATCACGTAGATTTCGGTCGCGGCTGTCCCCAGGGTGAAGGCATTGTGTCGATTGGCGGTCGGCCCGCCCATGATGTAATGAGCCGCGGCCGTCCCCTTGCGCAGCACCACCAGCATCATGGGAACCTCGGTCTGCTGAATGGAATAAATCAGGGATTGGCCCAGACCCAGCAGTTCCGCCTTTTCGGCGATGTCGCCGACATCGATGCCGCTGGTGTCCTGGAACCAGATAACCGGCACTCGATCCCGCCCGCAGTGGGTCACGAATTCGTTCATCTTTATAAGGCCCTGGCGGTAAAGTTTGCCGCCGATACCCGGGTAGGGTGCATACTCGGGATAATCTTCACCAAAAAAGCCCTGGCGGTTGCCGATGATTCCCACCAGAAAACCATCGATTTTAACCAGGCCGGTGTAGACTTCGGGTCCATAACCCGGGCGATATTCCATGTGTTCGCTGCCGTCCACCAGGCGGGCCAGAATTTCGTCGAAGTTGTACATCTGCTTCTGGTTGAAAGGCAGCAGGCGGTACAGATCTTCCACCGGCAACCGGGGCTGCCTGGGCTCCGCCACCCGGAAAAACTTCGGATTGTAGGCGGGCATATCCTTCATATAGTCTTTCAAACCATCGAGCACCTGTTCTTCGGTTTCGTAAACGTATCTGAAAAATCCGGTTTCATCATAATGAATCTTGGTGGTGCCCGGGGGTTCGGCCTTGAACTGCTTGGCGGCCGAGATCAGCTGCTCCGCACCTTCCAGGTCAAAGTAGCCTTTGGGGGACATGCCGCTTAAAATTCCACCGCCGCCCACCGCCATATTGCAATCCTTGTGGGCAAAAAGAATGGTGGGGCTGATGCCCTGATAGCCCCCACCGGCCGGATTGGTGCCGTAAATGCCGGCCAGCACCGGAACGCCTTCCTGGTTGAGCTCGGCATGTCGGTAAAAGGTGGTGCCCGATCCGCGGCGGTCGGCATAAAATTTTTCCTGTTCGGTCAGTTTAACCCCGCTACAGTTGACCAGCCAAACCAGTGGAATGTTCAGTCGTTTGGCCAGATCCGTGCATCGCAGGACGTTTTCAGATTGTCCCGGAAGCCAGGCTCCGGCAAACACCTTGTTGTCGAAACCGATAACCACGGCCCATTTCCCCGAGATTTTGGCCAGCCCGTCGATCACGTTGGTGGTATTTTCGACATTTTCCTTGGGATTGTAGAGGGTGTGCAGGGGACTCCAGGTGCCCTCATCGATCAGGTATTCCAGGCGCTGCCATACCGTCAGCTGCCCGCGGGCATTGA
Source organism: uncultured delta proteobacterium (assembly GCA_963774425.1). GTDB lineage: Bacteria > Desulfobacterota > Desulfobacteria > Desulfobacterales > JAFDCJ01 > JAFDCJ01. Next base: position 228,266 of record CAVZEZ010000006.1, read on the forward strand.
TTTTCTCCGTCGGCATTCCGGCGTTTTTTACTTTTTGCACCGCTTCGTCAACGATGGCTTCGACTTCCTGCATCTTGCCCACGTTTGCTTCCGTGCTTTTGATTTGACCCGCTTTCAGCTCCTGCCCGAATTCCTTCATTTTTTCAAAATATGGTTTCATGTTCCCCCTCCAAGTTTTTGAGATTTCTGTAAAAATTTTGATTGCTGCTCCAACGCCGCCGTCGGATCCCCATCACGGAACCCGGCACCGGACCGGATCGACAAAGCGAATCTCTCACAGCGCTCCCAGTTATAGGCCGAATCCCCATTGCCTTGATCGGCCAAGGAGGCCGTCGCCGGCCAACAGGTGGTGTTCGCTGAAAATGATAATTACATATATAAACGAACCCCCGACGTCAAGCATATAAGCAAGCTTGTATAAACCTGAAAGAGATCTTCTCCAGACAGCCGCGCAGATGTATCGCCTTTGAGCTTGACATTCAGCGGGCCTTCAAGTATCAAAACAGGCCATGCTCTGGTGCGGTTTTCAGCCTATCAGCTCCGCTCACAGCGGAACCAATTATAAATCAAAGGGAGGAAGGAAAGAATGAGCAAGGAAATTGTAGCACCGATGCCGGGAACGATTATTGACATTCTGGTGAATGTGGGAGATGAAGTTTTGGAATATCAAGAGGTGCTGGTTCTCGAAGCTATGAAGATGGAAAACGCGATTCCGTCCTCGGAAGCCGGGAAAGTCAAAGAAATCAAGGTAAGCGTCAACGACAAGGTCGCCACGAATCAGGTGTTGATGGTACTCGAATAACCCCCCTGAATTCACATAACTCCTACCGTCAAATTGGGACAAGAAAAGGCCGATCTCCACATTGAGACCGGTCTTTTTTAATCGAAATCAAATGCAAAATCGTATGGCTTCGGCCGATACGCCATGGTGATTCCCCGCACTCTCATATGAATCGATAATCTACTAAAGTTACTGCCGGATGTCCCGATAACAACGGTATGAAAAAACATTGCGACGGCCATCCGACGAGAAAAGCCCACTGGTATTGCGACAAATGTGGATCCCTGACATGTCCTGAATGCGTTGTCAGTCGTGTAAGCGAGAAGTACGGGCAAAAAGAAATCCAACACTTTTGTCCCAAGTGCAATCAGCCGGTGGAATGGGTTGGGGTACAAAATCTTATCGAACCATTCTGGAATCGGATGCCCCGGATTTTTTCCTATCCGATTTCCGGACATTCGCTGATTTTGATGGCCGTAATGGCCGTTTTCGGCATGCTCTTCTCCGGCCCCGGCGTTATTAACGCCATGCTGAAAGGGTTGATGTGGCTGCTCGTCATCAAATATTCCTTCGAATCCCTCAAGGCTACCGCCAGCGGAAACCTGAAAGCTCCGCCCATCAACGGCAAAACGATTTCCGATGACTTTGGAAAAGTTTTTAAACAGGGGGTCATTTATGCCGCCATTTTCATTCTATTCGGGGTGCTCAGTGCCAAGGTGGGCATCCTGGTCGGTCTGGTTTTCCTGGTGACAGCTCTGTTCTTTGTGCCATCCATGATCATCCTTCTGGTGACCTCCGGCAGTCTGATCCATGCCCTCAATCCGGTGGTCTTTGTCGGGCTGTCCGTCAGGATTGGCTGGGCCTATTTCTTGATGAACTTTTTTTTGATTCTTCTGGGGAGCGCGCCGGCCTATCTCGCCCAATATATCATCCGATTTCTGCCCCCGGATTTTCAAATTCTGCTGTTCGGGTTCGCAAAGAGCTTCTACACCATCGTTTCCTATCATCTCATGGGATATGTGATCCTCCAATACCATGAAAAAATCGGCTATCAGGTGAATTATGAAGATTTCCAGGATCCGGGTGCAGTACAATATGAATCCGCGGAATCAGATCCGGATGCGGCGGTGTTGCGGGAAGTGGCTCCGCTGATTCAGGATGGCAGGTTGGACCAGGCGATCGATGTGATCAAAAAATCCACCGAACATCAGTCCATCCACGGGATGGAACTTTCGGAACGCTATTACAATTTGCTCAAAATGAGAAACCGCAAATCCGAGTTGTTGTTGCATGGGATTAGACACCTGGATGTGCTCACCGGCCAGAACCAGAAAAATAAGGCGCTCAACGTATTCTCCGAATGCCGCAAATTGGATGGCGAATTTCTTCCGGCCGCCGATTCCCTGCTCAAACTGGCCGAATGGCTCAATGAAACCGGCAAGACCAAAACGGCGGTTGCGGCTTACAACCTGATCGTCAAGTCCTACCCCGACAGCCCCCTGTTGCCCAAGGCGTATTTTCGCGTGGCCCAGATATTCCATGACCGGCTGATGAGTGCTGATAAGGCCAAGAAAGTCCTCAGCGCCATTAAAAAGAAATACCCCGATCATGAAATTATGCCTCACGTGGACAATTTTCTGGCGCGGCTTTGATCCGGACTTTATTAAAAATGTAAACCTTTGACACCGCTTGAATCCCTGTGCTATTCAAACCGAATGTAAATTTATTATTGGCTTCAATTGATGAACTCGTAAGAATTCGGAAAATCAACCTTTTCGTCATTCTGGCAGTAACACAAACGAGAACAATTTCGAACTTTAAGGAGAGAAAGATTGGAACTTTGGCAGGGAATTCTTTTGAGTTTTGCGGGCATCATCGCCGGTTTTCTGAACGTCATGGCCGGCGGTGGATCCCTGATCACGATGCCGCTGTTGGTATTTATGGGCCAGGATGGTACCGTCGCCAACGGCACGAATCGGGTCGCCATCCTGATTCAGAATCTTGTGGCCACTGGCGGTTTCGCCCAGAAGGGATTTTCGGATTTCAAGTTGAGTTTTTCGCTGGGCCTTTGTGCCCTTCCCGGCGCACTTCTGGGTGCCTATGTGGGTACCAAACTCGGAGGCGTTTGGTTCAATCGGGTTTTGGCGGGCATTTTGATTATGGTTTTAATTCTCATGGCAAGCAAAAAAAAGCCTTCAAAAGACCTCGTCAGCGGTGCGACCGGCGAAAAAAGAAGGCGGCGGGTCTTTACCGCGCACCTGCTGATGGTCGGCACGGGCTTTTACGGCGGTTTTATTCAAGCCGGCGTGGGTTTTATCCTGATGGCGGTGCTCCAAAGTGTCCTCGGTCTTGATCTTGTCAAGGTCAACATGCACAAAGTGTTCATCGTGGCAGCCTACACCTTTGCGGCCCTGTTGGTGTTTGCGTGGAAAGACCAGGTTCTGTGGTCTGTCGGGCTTGTACTCGCCATCGGCAATGCACTCGGCGGATGGATAGCCACGCGCCTGGCAATCAAGAAAGGCGAGGGTCTGATACGAATTATTCTTTACATTACGCTGGCTGCGATGGCCGTAAAATTGCTTTTCGTCCACTAAGTGCGTCCTCAAATGTGATAAACCCGTAAAAAGTCGGAAACTCAACCTTTTCGTCATGCTGTCCTGGATCGAGGTCCAAAAGGACGGACAAGCCAGAATCCCATTAAGTTCAATAGCTTTGAGATGACGGATTCAGGACCGGCATGACGGAATCGGCACTTTTTACGAGATTGTCAAAAATATCTTCCCTTTATATTCGCTGTTTTTTCCTTACCCGAAATGCGTTCGAATTCAATATCCACCACCTATTTCAAACTCTTAGACAGATGTGCGACATCGATTTCCGGCTCATTGCGGCGGCGATTTTTAAAAAAACTTGATTCGAACGCAAAATGCATCTATAGTGCGTGCATTTTTAATGCATCGAGCGTTCATTATGCTCCCATTGTTTTTCACATCCACCATTCATTCGAGAAAATGTGGGTGATAGGAGGTTCTCATGGATCCTCTGGAAATCTATTCGATACTGAAAGAAAAGATCATATGGCTGGAATTACAGCCCGGTAGTACGCTGAATCTGGTAGAGCAGGCTCAACTGTTTGGTGTCAGCCGAAATCCGATAACCATAGCGCTGACCAGGCTCGATGTCGAGGAATGGGTCGTCCGACAGGGATCCCACTATGTGGTGAGTCCTTTGACGCTGAGCCGCATACGGGAAATTACGGAAATCAGATCAATTTTAGAAGTGAAGGCCAATTTATGGGCCATGCACCGGATGACGCCCGACGAAATGCAAAAACTGAATCATCTAAAAGAGGAAATAGAAAGTCTTGATAGAGGAGCATCCAATAAGCAAATCGTCAAACTGGATGTAAAATTTCATTCAATACTTTTTAAGGCATCGAAAAACCAGCAATTGGCAACGCTGCTGGAGCGAATGCTTTGCCATTATCTTCGGTTTTGGCTCTCATTTACGCAAAATATAGATAAAAATCTATTTTTTAATCAGGCACTCAACATTATCAAGGCGATTGAAGACAAAGATGAAGTCAGGCTGCATGCCGACAGTGTCGAACACATCAGAGTGTCCCTGGATGAAATCATGGGAATGACCTAGAATTCAGATTCGACGCTGCTTGGGTGATTTTATTAAAAACCATAATTTATAGGATTTAAGAGGAGATTAAGATGGAAGTCGTCAATTTTAAGGACTGCAAGGATGTGAAAGTTGAAAAATTTCCTTACAGGGGAGAAATGAACGAGGTCAAGGGAACCAGCATTCGTTGGCTGAGCAAGCACGGCGATGACGGAAACGGCTACCCGGAGTATGGGCTGAGATATTTTACCATTCAGCCCGAAGGCTATATTCCGATCCACAATCATTTTTATCACCAGACCATGTATGTTCTGCAGGGACAGTTTGAATGCTGGTGCTTCGATGCGGAGACCGATGAACTTGCCGACAAATTCCTCGCGGGGCCGGGAGATGCGATCTATGTTCCCTCGCTGCAGCCCCATGGCATGAAAAATATAGGGGATGCACCGGCGACTTTTCTGTGTTGCATATGTAACGTTTACGATGATCAGGAAGCCGTGTAGGAGGCAATTTATGAAGGTTGCAGAACGACTGAACGATTTTGAACCCTATATGGGTACGGCCATGAATCTGATCCTTACCAAAATGAAGGAAGAGGGACGGGACGTCATCAATCTCGGTTTGGGAGATCCTGATGTGATTCCACCCGAGCACATGCGAAAATCACTTGCTGATTCATGTTTTGATCCCAATAACCACCATTACCCGAGCTTTTACTCTCCGATGCCGCTCAAGGAGGCGATCGCGGGTTGGTACGAACGTCAGTATGGGGTCAAATGCGATCCCGAGACCGAAGTCCTGCCCCTGCTGGGGTCGGCTGAAGGCCTGTTTCATGTGCACACCTGTTTACTGGATGCGGGCGACACCGCGTTGGTGCCCGATCCCTGCTACCCGGCCTATGTGGCCGGGGTAATCATCGCAGGGGGCGTCATAGAACCGGTTCCGCTGTTGATCGAAAACGGATTTTTGCCGGACCTGGACGCCATCCCGGACAACGTGGCCCAACGGGCTAAGTTGATCTGGGTGAATTATCCCAACAATCCGACCGGCGCTCACGCCCCTGGCGATTTTTATTTCAAGTTAGTCGAATGGGCCCAAAAATATGATGTGGCGGTAATCTCGGACAATCCGTACTCCGAAATTTGCTTTGATGGATACTGCGCACCGTCTTTTTTGCAGGTTCCCGAGGCAAAGAAAATCGGCATTGAATTCAACTCGCTTTCCAAAGCATTCAATGCCTGCGGATGGCGTACCGGATTTGTGGTGGGAAACGCGGATATCATCGCCGGGATGTCTAAAATTAAATCGCATTCCGACCGGGGTATGTTTTACCCTTTACAGGTGGCCGCCACCGATGCGCTCAATGGTATGACGGATTTTATGGAGCAGCGCAACCTGATGTATCAGGAACGGCGGGATGTCGTTGTCGAGGGGCTGCGCAAATGCGGCATCGAGGTCAACAGCCCGAAGGGCACTTTTTACATTTGGGCTCCGCTGCCCGCAGGGGTCGCCAATTCCAAGGAATGGTGCTTAAAGATTTTGGATGAAATAGCCGTGTGGATGATACCCGGATCCATGTATGGAAAATACGGAGAAGGTTATTTTCGTATTGCGCTGACACATCCGGTCGAGCGCCTGACGCAGGCTATGGAGCGCTTAAAAGACAGTTTGGCCTGAGTCTTTAAGCATGGGGCTTTGCTGACACGATTTTTGATGGTAAGAGGATGTTTCCAATTATCACTGCCGTTGACAAAAAACCTGATTGAACGTGTAAAAGGAGGTAATGTATGAAGAGGTATCTTATTTTAGGCTTGTTTTTTACGCTGCTCCTTTCTCTGGGATCATTTCCTACGGGTCTGGCCGCTTCCGATGACAATGGAAAATTGGTCGTCGGCCGCCCCACGGATTCGGTATCCCTGGATGCCGCTGCCGATACCACGGGTCCTGGAACGATTGTTTACGGGAATATCACCGAAACCCTCATTACCCTGGAGGCCGACGGCAGTTACAAACCCCGGCTGGCCGAAAGCTATGAAATCATGGCTCCCGACCGTATCCGGTTTTTTCTGCGCAAAGGTGTCAAATTCCATGACGGCACGCCGTTCAACGCCCAAGCGGTAAAATTCACTTTCGATCGCGCCGTCAAGCTTCCGGCGCGCTGGTTGGCGCTTTTCGGTCCGTTTAAAGAAGCGAAGGTCATCGATGACCATACGATCGACATTATCACCGAGGTTCCCTATGGGCCGCTCCTGTCATCCATGACCATGGTGTACACCGGCATCATCAGCCCGGCCGCGGTTGAAAAATACGGCGAAGATTATGGCCGTAACCCCGTGGGCACCGGACCGTTCAAATTTCAAAGCTGGAAGGCCAAAGACAACATTGTCATCGTTAGAAATAATGACTACTGGGGTGAAAAACCGCGTCTTAAAGAAGTGGTGTACCGGGTTATCCCCGAGGGCGGCGCGCGCATGATGGCCCTCCAGACCGGAGAAGTCGATATTGTGGTCAAGCCCAATCCCTCCGATCTGCCGGCTTTTGAACATGATCCTGAATTTGTGATCGCCTCCGTCATGGGCAACCGCATTTTCTTTAACGGATTTAACACGCTTCTGCCGCCGACCGACGATGTAAAGGTCAGACAGGCACTGGTTATGGCCGTGGACGTCAAAGCGATCGTAGACAATATCCTCGAGGGTGCTGCGGCGATGCCAAGAAGCTACCTGGGACCCACCATCTTCGGATTTTCCGACATGAAGCTGCAAGAGCGCTATCCGTACGATCCGCAAAAGGCCAAAGCACTGCTGGCCGAAGCGGGTTGGACAGACAGCGATGGTGACGGTATTCTGGACAAAGATGGCAAGAAGCTGAGCATCCGCTTTTTGGGCGCCAAGAATCGTTATCTGATGGATGCCGAGTGCTGCGAGGCCGTTCAGGCCATGCTGCAGAAAATAGGTGTAGAGACCAAGCTTGATTTTTTTGAATGGTCCGCCACCTTCAGTCTGATTCGGGGCGAAACACTGGATTACAACCTGTTTACCGCCGGCTGGGTGCTCCCCAATCCGGATGCCGACGTTTCCTTGTATGCGCTGTTTCATTCGAAATCATTTCTCCCAAACGGCTGGAACTTTTGCCGTTTAAAAAACGCAAGAGTGGACGAATTGCTGGATGAAGCCCGGGGCAGCGGAGATCAGGCCAAACGCAAGGAGATGTATAAAGAAATCCAGGATATACTCGCGCAACAGGCTGTGTGGATCCCCATCTACAACACCAAGGAGACCTATGTACATTCAAAAAAGGTGAAAGGGTTCAAATCGCACCCGGTCGAATATATTTTCGACCTTCAACCTGTATGGGTGGACCGGTAGATCAACGCGCAATGCATCTGAAATACCGGCAGGCTGAAATCCCAAATCAGCGGCCACCAACAGAGCTTGGCCCCTTCCAGGGGCCTTCCTCAGACCTCCCGCTCTGCTGGTGGTCGATGATTTCGAGACAACGCTCCCGGTTCCGGAAAGCATCGGGAGTGTTGTATATAGTATCTGGAAAAAAATGCTTTTTTTTGTGTTAAAAAGGCTGCTGGCATCCGTCATCGTTTTATTAGGCATGATGTTTCTGGTCATGCTTATCATGGAACTGATTCCGGGAGATCCAGCGGCGCTCATGCTCGGTGAAAATGCAACCCAGGAGATGGTGGATACCCTCCGGAGCCAGCTGGGGCTGGACCGGCCGCTGCTACCGCGCTATCTCGAATATATCTGGGATATCGCCCACGGCGATCTCGGGCGCTCCATTCGCGAAATGGCGCCGGTAAGCACTTTGCTCAAAGAGACCTGGCCCGAGACATTGAAGCTCACGGTCGCCGCCATGCTGTTGACTCTGGGGGTTGGACTGCCCATCGGCATCGCTTCCGGCGCCAAGCCGGGTTCTATCCTGGACCACGTTTCCAGGGTGGTGTCACTTCTGGGACTTTGTATGCCGGTCTTCTGGATCGGCCTCATTCTGATCTATTTTTTCAGTGTGTCTCTGCGCTGGTTTCCGGTCGGAGGAACCGGCTCCTGGCGGCATCTGGTGCTTCCGGCGATTACCATGTCCGCTTACACGGTTGCCTCCTTGGCCCGCATGACACGCTCCTCCATGATGGAGGTATTGAATGAGGACTATGTGAGAACCGCCCGTGCCAAGGGTCTTTCCTTCTGGGCGGTGGTGATTCGGCACGGATTCAGAAATTCCATGATACCGATTGTTACCATTTTCGGCATGCAGGTCGGCCAGCTCATGGGAGGTGCCATTCTGACGGAAACCGTCTTCGCCTGGCCGGGTATGGGAAGGCTGATGATCGGCGCGATCATGGACCGGGATTATCCACTGGTTCAGGGGACCGTGCTGGTGTTTGCGGGCGCCTTTATTTTCATCAACCTTCTGGTCGACCTGTCGTATGGATTGATCGATCCTCAATTGGTCCGAAAATGAGAACAAAAAATACGCGGATTTCCAAGATGGCAGGCAAGCGAGGTGCAAGACGAAAGGCGCTGCGCCGTTTTTTCAAAAACCCACTTTCCGTTGTGGGGTTGATCCTTGTCGGAATTCTATCTCTGTCTGCAATTTTGGCTCCCCTGATAAGCCCTCATAACCCGGCGGAACAAAGCCTTTTTGACAAACGATCCAAACCATTTGGCAAATATATCCTGGGAGCCGACCAATTCGGGCGGGACATTCTATCCCGGCTGATCTATGGCGGCCGGGTTAGTTTGCTCGTGGCTTTATTTTCGGTGTTGATCGCGGTTGTCGGCGGCATCCTCATCGGTACCCTGTGCGGCTATCTGGGCGGTTTTTTCGATGCGGCGCTGATGCGGCTGATGGATCTGATGCTTTCATTTCCCTACCTGCTGCTGGCCATCATTTTGGCGGCTGTATTACGTGAGCGGCTTCCCAATATGATCAATACGATTCTGGCCATCGGCATCTGGGCCCTGCCGACATTTGCCAGAATGGTCAAGGCCCTGGTGCTGACAATCAAAAATCAGGAGTATGTAACGGCGGCGCGCGCCATCGGTGCACCCGATTACCAGATTGTCTGGTCCCATATTATTCCCAACTTTATTTCTCCGGTTGTGGTATACGCATCCCTTTTCATGGCCAACGCGATCATGATGGAGGCCGCCCTGTCATTTCTCGGACTGGGCGTTCAGCCTCCGACGCCCTCATGGGGCGAGATGATCAGCTCGGGACGAAATTTTTTGCTGGTAGCACCGCACGTGGCGACAATTCCAGGCCTGGCCATCATGGTCGCGGTGCTGGGTTTCAACCTTTTAGGCGACGGACTTCGCGATGCGCTGGATCCCAAAATGAATACCCTTTAGGGATATAAACGGTGCGAGACCAAACATGGATGGGCCGCTGTTAGACGTCAGAGAATTGCACACTTACTTCCGAACCGGCGACGGCATCGTAAAGGCGGTATCCGGCGTGGATTTTAAGATCGACAGGGAAGAGAACCTGGGCCTTGTCGGCGAGTCCGGATGCGGTAAAAGCGTGACATCCCTTTCGATTATGCGTCTGCTACCTGAGCCCCAGGGATATATTCCCAGAGGCGAAATCAGGTTTGAAGGTCAAGATTTGTTGAAGCTCAAAGAAGCCCAAATGCGGCGGGTGCGGGGCAATGACATTTCCATGATTTTCCAGGAGCCAATGACCTCCTTGAATCCGGTCCACCGAATCGGCAAACAGATTGGGGAGGTCCTGCGCCTTCACCAGGGGCTCGGTTCCCGTAAAACAAAAGAAAAAGTATTGGATCTTCTGGCCCACGTAGGCATTCCGGACCCCGATCAGCGCTATCAGGATTATCCTTTTCAGCTCAGTGGTGGCATGCGACAGCGGGTTGTGATCGCCATGGCCCTGGCCTGCCAACCGAAACTGATCATTGCAGACGAGCCCACGACCGCGCTGGACGTTACCATTCAGGCTCAAATTCTGCGTCTGATGTCCCGCCTGCAGAAAGAGGTCGGTTCGTCTGTTTTGATGATTACCCACGATCTTGGCGTCATCGCGGAAACGGTCCGCAAGGTAGCCGTCATGTACGCCGGCAAAATCGTCGAACAGGCCGACACCGCTAAACTATTTGCCGAACCCAAGCATCCATACACCCGGGGGCTTCTGGATTCCATCCCTGAGATGGACCGGCCGGTGCCTGCCGACAAAAAATTAAAGGCCATACCAGGCACTGTGCCGAGTCTGTTGAATCTGCCGAAAGGGTGCTCGTTTCAGAAAAGATGCGGCTACACAGGGAAACGCTGCAACCGGGTGGAACCCGGGTTGCTCGAATCCGGCACCAATCATTATGTGAGATGTTTCTTGTATGAATGACAGCGCCATATTAGTGGTCTCAGGGCTCAGGAAATATTATCCGGTATCCCAGGGAAATTGGCTGATTCGCAAAAAGGCGATGGTCAAAGCACTGGAATCCGTAAATCTGGAGATTACAGCCGGCGAAACCTTCGGCATTGTCGGAGAATCCGGCTGCGGCAAATCGACTTTGGGGCGCTGCATCCTGCGGCTGGAAGAGCCGGATCAGGGTCGGGTTATTTTCGATAATGTCGATGTCGGCCGCTGTGGCCCCAAACACCTCAGAGTCCTTAGACAACAGATGCAGATCATTTTCCAGGATCCTTTCTCGTCATTGGATCCTCGTCAACTGGTCGGGCGCATTATTTCGGAGCCCCTGCGGGTCCATCGGGTCATGGGCAAGGAAAAGCAGGCCGAGCGACTTGCAGAGTTAGTGGAAATGGTGGGGTTGCTGCCGGAGCACCTCGATCGTTATCCCCATGAGTTTTCCGGAGGACAACGCCAGCGAATCTGCATCGCCCGCGCATTGGCCTTGAATCCAAAACTGGTGATTGCAGATGAGGCCGTCTCCGCCCTGGATGTCTCAATCCAGGCCCAGACGCTCAATTTGTTGATGGACCTGCAGAACCGACTGGGGCTGACCTACATTTTCATATCTCACGATCTGAGTGTGGTACGCCATATTTGTGACCGGTTGGCAGTGATGTATCTGGGAAGCATCGTGGAACAGGCGGCCAAGGCTGAAATTTACGCCAATCCGCTTCATCCCTATACCCAGGCGTTGCTTTCTTCGGTTCCGGTGGTCAATTCCAGTCAAAGACGGCAGCAGATCGTACTGGAGGGCGATGTGCCCAGTCCGATCAATCCCCCGGCAGGGTGTGCCTTTCATCCCCGCTGCCTGGCAGGTGATGACCGTTGCAGGTCCGAGTCTCCGTGCCTGCGGGAAATCGTTCCAGGCCATCTGGCCGCCTGCCATTATCCCGGACCGAATGCCTGGGTGAATAGCCCGCGAAGAAGCGTGCATGGACAACATGGCGACCATGCATAGATACCATAAAAAATAAAATTCTTTTGGAGGTTTGATCAATGACCAAAAATCAGGAGGCACGCATCGAAAAACTCATCCTGCAGGCCCAGAGCCGGAACCTCGACTGGATCCTGTGCACCCTTCCGGAAAATATCTTTTACTTTTCTGGCTTCAGGACGACATTCTACACGCGTTTTATAGGTGTACTGGTGCCGGCGGATTCCACCCGGCAGCCGGTGTTGTCCGCATCTTTTATTGATCGCCAGCTAATTGAAACGGACCTATGGTCCCGTACCTGGTTCAAGAAAGCGGCCATCTGGGGCCCCGGTTCGGAACATGCCACGCATTGGGATGTTTTAAAGACCTATCTGAAGCCGGGTGTCCGGTTGGGCGTCGACGCTATCCAACTGGATTTCTATCAACAGCTGCAGGAAGTATTTCCGGGTATTGAAGTGGTCAATCTGACCGACGAAATACTAAATATCCGGACCGTGAAGGATGAAGATGAAATCGCCGTAATCAAGCGGGCCTTTGCGCTGGCCGAGGATGTCATGGATCAGGTCCCCGGCTGGCTGCAGTTTTCTATTACCGAGGCCGACCTGGCCGCAGAGTTGAATTACCGTGCCCTTAAATCAGGTGCCGAGGGTATTTTTTATCCCACCCTGGTTTCCTGTGGTCAAAAAATGCTGGCCTTTCATTCACCTCCCCTGAATCGGCCCATCAAGGAAAACCAGCTGATTCGCATTGCTTTCGGCGTGCAACTCGACGGCTATGGTTCGGATATCGTCCGGCACTTCAGCATCGGCGTCATGCCCCAGGAACTTGAACCCCTGCGCAAAGCATTTTTCGAGGTTCGCCGGATCATTGCCGATACCATCCGCCCCGGTCTTGACAGCGCCGATCTCTTGAAACTGGTGGAAGATCAGTACCGCGACCGGGGCGTTGCAGACTACTGGCTGAAGAACATCGGCCACGGCATTGCGCTGACCATTCATGAGTTTCCGCGCATCGCCGGCGCAGATAGTACCGTTCTGCGAGAGAACATGGTGCTGGCCATCGAACCCATCCTGGCGCTGTCCCCCTATGGCGCCATTGCCCATTGCGACGGCATCCGGATAACCGCCGATGGCTGCCAATGGCTTTCGGGTAAACTCAGCGATGTTGTAATTGTTTGAAAGGGATCGAATTGAACGAGACGGAAGTTGCAAAAGAAGTATCCATCGACGCGCTCATGGATCACACCGCTTATTTATCGGAAGTAGACCGGGAAGCCGGAAGCCCCGGTGAAACCCGGGCGATGGAATATTTTCGGGCCTTCATGGAGGATCTGGGCCTGGATGTCACCATCCATGAAATTGAGAATTTTATCAGCCTGCCGGTGGAAGCCTCCATCATGGTAATATCACCGGTTGAAAAAAAGTTGACTTGTCTGACCCCCTCTTTTTCAGCCAGCACGCCACCTGAGGGAATCGAGGCCGACCTGATCAGGCTGCCGGCTGACGGAAAAGATTCACAATTAGAGGGCAGGATTGTTTTATCCGACGGTTTGGCGATGCCGTCACTGAGCTGGAACCTGGAGCAGGCGGGTGCTGCCGGACAGATCTGGATCAACGCGCATGATTTGCCCAACAATTCTACGATCAGCACCATCTGGGGTCACCCGACGCCTGAAACGGAACATCGCCTGCCTAAAACGCCGGTAATCTCCATTGGCAGCAACGACGGTAAATTCTTGAAAACGTTGTGTTCGATAGGTTCCGTGCGGGTTCGGTTGAATACCGAGCTTAAAACCGGTTTTATCAAAGTGCCCCTCGCGATTGCAGACATCAGAGGGCGGGTCGAATCGGAGAAATACATCCTGTTCAACGGTCACGTCGATTCCTGGCACAAGGGCGCTTCAGACAACGGCACGGCGAATGCCTGCATTTTGGAAGTCGCACGGATCATCGCCAGGTATCGCAAACACCTGCGCCGGGGGGTTCGCTTCGTGTGGTGGTCCGGTCACTCTCAAGGCCGGTATTCAGGTTCAACCTGGTATGCGGATTACAACTGGGAGGACTTGCACCGCAATGCCGTTGTCCATCTTAACGTCGACTCCTTGGGCTGCCAGGGGGCCACAGACTACTCCGAGGTTGAGTGCACTGCGGAATGCTACGAACTGGGCAGCAGCATGATCGAACGGTTTGCGGGAGTTAGGCCCGAATATGATCGTATCGGCCGCAGCGGTGATAATTCTTTTTGGGGGGTGGGCTTGCCCACCCTTTTTCAGTTGCTGTCCCACCAGCCGCCCGATCCCGGGAATGAAAAGGTCATCGTCAAGGGGCTGGCCTGGTTCTGGCACACAGTGGCCGATACCATCGATAAGATCGATCCGGAGATTCTTTTGACGGATGCCCGGATTTATATGGCGGTTGTGTGGCGGCTTTGTACGGATCCGGTTTTGCCGATGAACTTTGTCGATGTCGCCGATGAATTGATCGGGCTGATAAAGGATCTGCAGCAAAAAGCGGCGGCATCCTTCGACTTGACCCGTGCTGTTAAAAAAGCGAATATTTTCAGGGATCAGGCTGCGAGGTTACGCCGAAAGACACTCGAGCTCAATACAGGGGCCAACGGTGGGAAATTGGAAGCCGAAAGGACCGCCGTTTTACTAAACTGTTGTCTCATGAAACTCAGCCGCATTTTAATGCCCCTGAACTACACAGCGGCCGGCCGCTTCGACTTTGACCCGGCACTGCCCGTTACGCCCCTGCCTCGTCTACAGCCGGTGGCCGAACTGGCCGCGCTGAATCCCGCCGGCGAATCATTCAAATTTCTCGAACGAAAATTAGTGCGGGAACAAAACCGGCTTTGCCATGGATTGGACGAGGCTGCCGATTTGATAGCACAAACCTTAAATTCTATCCGCTAAGGGTTCACGAAAAAATTAATTCACAGATTTAGGGGCTGAGGCGCCTGTCCGGCAAGGCGTGAAAACGCAGGAATATCTGGGACCAACGTAACGTGGTTGGCGTCAATGCTTTCCATATTCATGTAATCCGTGAATCTGCCGCCGGAAATTTCCATAGATTTGTCCATCACAAAGCCTATGAGTTCAAAGAATTTGATGGACTCATCCAGCTCCTCCACTACAATCGTTACGTGATCAAAGTGCTTAATCATGAATTCTCCGTGTTTTATAGAGTATCTTTCGGGCCACTTAAGCGATTTTCAGATAAAAACATCTGTATTTCTGCCGAACAGCTCCCATTCAAAAGGCAGATGACATTTGCTGATTTCGGAGATGAACCTGGGCTTTATTCCAATCCAAGTTCATTAAGCTGGCATTTAATCCTTTATAGAATACCGCATTCATACTGATCAATACCGCTCAACCCTCCTTATATTTAACAAAAGTCCCTTGCCGATACTCCTCAAAAGCGGTTTGCAATTCCTCTTGTGTATTCATAACGATAGGGCCATACCAAGCGACAGGTTCGCCAAGGGGCTTGCCGGAAATAAGGAGAAACCTCACGTAAGATGCTTCGGTAGTGACCACTATCTCCTCACCGTCATCGAATAAAACAGCCGTCCCATTTTCGACAAATGGATCGCGCTGAATGTCAAAGTAGTTTTTTCCCTCCACCTCGTAGGTGAAAGGGTTCTTGTCCTTGCAGAAGTACCCCTGACCCTCGATGACATAAGCGAAGACCTTATTGCCCTGTCTCGTGCGGTGTATGAATTCTGTATTTGCAGGAACTGTAACGTCAAAAAATTCAGGGTCGATTACAATATCCTTTACAGGTCCTACTGTACCGGATACTTCACCGGAAATTATCTTGATGGTGATACCATTAGGAAGCTTGATTTCAGGTATTTGATTGTTGGCTATATCGCGATACCGCGGGTCCATCATCTTTTCCCGAGAAGGCAGATTGGCCCAGAGCTGAAATCCATACATTCTTCCATTTTCGTCACCTTTGGGCATTTCCTGGTGGATGATCCCACTTCCGGCGGTCATCCACTGTACATCTCCAGAGGTGATAATTCCTTTGTTTCCAAGACTGTCGCCATGTTCTACGTCCCCTTTCAGAACATAGGTGATGGTTTCGATCCCGCGATGAGGATGCCAAGGGAAACCTTTTAGAAAGTGGTCAGGATCGTCAGAACGGAAATCATCGAGAAGCAAAAAAGGGTCGAACAAAGGTACTTCACTGAATCCAAAAACCCTTTTCAGATGAACGCCGGCTCCTTCAATCGTCGGTTTGCTTTTGATGACTTTGTGTATTTTTCGAATCTTAGGCATCTATGTGTCCCTCCTTTTGAAACCATAATCTATCAAAGCCTGATAACCGAGCACCTGAAAATCTTTCTCAGGCAACTCAACCTGCATCATGGATTGGCACCTCAGCAACCCAATGATTTTCACCCGAGGATCAAACCAATCAATTCGTTCTTTGAATCTGCTTTCCCAGGCTTTCAATATCTTACTGAAGGTCATATCAGGGGCTGCCAGATCGGGTAGACCATACATCGTCGCGAGTCGATCTCGCTTTTCCGGAGACATATAGAAGTCCGTATCAACCATCCCCAACGGAAGGTACTAACCCAATAGTGCCAATCTTCAACTGCTTCAATAGTCTCTGCTGAGGTTGCACAGATGGGGGTAAGTTGGGATAGCGGAACTGCTAATCCGTCCCTTTCCCATCGCATAGTAACAAACATTTCTCTCTCACATTCTTCCTCAGGAGCCATCCCGATGATATCAACCTCATCTTTGACAAGGAGCGGTGAGATGGCTCGTTTTTCATTGCATATTGCTGTAAAAGGGAAATGGAGTTTGTCCTCAAGGTAATAATACCAACCCATGGCCTGTTCTTCAGGGCCGTTTGCATCAACAACAATTTCCATCGTGATGCGCTCCTCACATTCTTTATCCCTTTTTTTGCTTTTTCATGACCCTGTCTCAACTTATGGAACTGAGATTAGGAGCACAACGTCGCGATTGACGCGCTTTGGAAACTGCGCCTGCTGCGGTGCGGTTTCCAAGGTCGCTGTCCAATCGTCTTGTACTGGAGAAGGTTGTGCGGAAATGGCTTCACCTTCTTCCATTCCTGTGAGTCCGAGAGCTTATGCTGCTGGAAACACCACATGCTGAAAATAACACTCTATGCATTCGACTTAAAGGATTTTTTATCCGTTTTTTTTAATTGGATAGATATGTATCTGGCGAAGCACACTGATCACGCCGGAGCATTTCATCGGTTATCGAAAATGTTACCCTTTGACACCGGTTAAATCCCTGTGTTATTCAAAATGTGGCTCGATACTTTTTAATGTACCAACCGGTATGTCTTTTTCAGGATATGGTGTGTTAATGCGTATTAACTGTGTTTTGTCAACCCAAACGGGATAACCAAGGAATCACATGAAATACAGAAAATTCGGCGGTTTGGATTGGGAGGCGTCCGTGTTGGGGTTCGGCGCCATGCGTCTGCCGATTATCGGCGAA
The DNA here is from genome assembly GCA_963774425.1 of uncultured delta proteobacterium. Classification (GTDB taxonomy): domain Bacteria; phylum Desulfobacterota; class Desulfobacteria; order Desulfobacterales; family JAFDCJ01; genus JAFDCJ01. Next base: position 245,540 of record CAVZEZ010000006.1, read on the forward strand.
GACGCTGCGAACATCGATAAAGACGAAGCCGTTAAGATGATCCGGCATGCCGTGGATCAGGGTGTCAACTATGTCGATACAGCGTACGTCTATCATGAAAAGCAGGGCGAGATGATTGTGGGAAAGGCTCTGGAAAACGGCTACCGGCAAAAGGTAAAGCTGGCCACCAAACTTCCTTCCTGGTTCGTCGAAAAGGCGGACGATTTCGACCGTTTTTTGGACGAACAGCTCGCCAGTCTTCAAACCGATCACATCGATTTTTACCTGTTGCATGCCCTCAATTCAAATTTCTGGCCGAAGCTCAGGGATTTGAAAGTTTTGGAGTGGGCCGAAAAAGCGATCGTAGACGGCAGGATCGGTCATCTGGGCTTCTCGTTTCACGACGAGCTCGACTTATTCAAGGATATCGTGGATGGCTACGACCACTGGGCCTTTTGTCAGATTCAATACAACTTCATGGACATCGAATATCAGGCCGGCACCAAAGGGCTGGAATATGCGGCCGACAAGGGGCTGGCCGTGGTCATCATGGAGCCCCTGCGCGGAGGCCAGTTGACCCTGAAAGTTCCGCCATCCATTGAAAAATTGTGGAACAGTGCCGCCGTGCGGCGCACGCCCGCGGATTGGGCGCTGCAGTGGGTCTGGAACCATCCGCAGGTTACGGTGGTTCTCAGCGGCATGTCCACCCTGCCGCAGGTACAGGAAAATCTGGCCAGCGCAGATCGTTCGGTTGCCGGCAGGTTGTCCGCGGAAGAAATGAGCGTCGTCGACAAGGTGCGTGAAGAATACCGCCGCCTGGCTCCTGTGCCCTGCACCGGCTGCAAATACTGCATGCCCTGCCCCAACGGGGTCGAAATCCCGGAGATCCTGAAATATTACAACGATGCGCTGATCTATGAAAATCTTCGGACGCCTCGTTTCCTGTACAGCACTATCTCCCAGGATAAACGGGCCGACAGCTGCGTCGAGTGCTTTGAATGCGAAGAGAAATGTCCCCAGGGGATACCGATAACCGAACAACTCAAAAAAGCGCATGCATTGCTGAAGCAGCCATGAGGCTCCTGTGAAACAACAAATGATTGGGTCCATTTTTAATTTTATATTTGATATTCGAATTTGTTTGGACCTAATCTTATGAAATCAGGCGCAATTCGGATTTCGGATTTTTTCAGCGATATTGTATAAGTCATGTCCTCTGGCCCTATCCTAAAGTCGGGCTCTCTGGACCGGATACTTTTTATGCAGGTTTCCCAATGCCGCAATATTTAAAAGAAAGCCGTTTTACGCAAATGCTGATCGAGGCAAACGCTTTGGATCGACACGGGTTCGAGTGCTGGTGCTTCTGTCCAGGCATGTTGTTCAAATCTCCGGAGAAGTGGTGGGGCGATCACGGCCGGCGCGATTTTCCCCACGAAGGGATCGACCTCTGCCTCTACCGGGACCATTCCCGGAGATTGGGCCGGATCGATGAAAACACCCGGATTCCCGCGATCCACGACGGCGTGGTCAGGGCCAAGCTGAAAGATTTTCTCGGCCAAACGCTGATCATCGAACATGAACGCACCGGCAGCGGCACCGGCGGTTTCCTGTCCTTATACGGCCACACAAACCCGCAGGCCGGCATCAATGTCAATGCAGTCGTCAAAGAAGGGGACATCGTTGCCACTCTCGGCGACACCGGCCATTTGAAATCCGGCATCATCCCGCATCTGCACCTGTCCTTCGGAATTCCTTCCAAAGATTTTTCCTACGACCGGTTCGTGTGGAATACCATCCGAAATCCGGAATTGATTACCTTGCTGGATCCACAGGCTGTCATCGATTGGCCCTGTCAGGAGCTAAATGCCGAACAATCCGTTTGTTGCACGCTTTGATCCGCGGATCGGTTGACGGAACCCAGGGGGACTTCCCCATGTACGGCCTGCACAAGGCTGCGAGCAGCCTGCAAGGTGATCTCGCGCCTTACATCATCGACGGCCGAGCCAAGATGAGGGGTGAGAACCGTCCGGTCGATGGCGCCCATGCCGATGATTCCCACGGTCCGGCCGCAGATGCCGTCTCCATCAAATACCAGACGCCGGCCGGGCGTGTAATCCTCAGACCCTATTGCAACTCTCAAGTAGCCTTCAATGCGACGCATACTTAACCGCTTATGGTACAGGTAACTGTAAGAAAGCATCCCAATCGGGGACAGGATAGTGATCATCCCCCAATCGGGTGCCTTAGCCGACGAGTGCCAGCCGATCAGGGCGGCGGAGATGGCTATCGTAATCTGCAGGATGGTAAGACAGGCTTTATCCAGCTCAAATATCTCCGCCCGAAGATTTTGCCATTCAATGTGCAGCTCTTTGGGTTCCGTACGGATTTCTTTGAGTTCCATAACTAGGGTTTGGTCGGTTTGAGCACACCGTTCTCGTCGCGTTTCAGCGGATAGGGTTGTTTGGCTAACGGTGCCCCGGGGGCTTCGAGAACGGATACACCGTATTTCCAATCCGGGGGGCAGATGGCGATATAGCGCGCGTAACCGCCGGTGCCGCCCTCGGGTTTGGCAAATCCAATGGCGATCAAGGCACCAGCTTCGGGAACCTTATCCAGATTGGTCACCCCCTCGGCCTGACAGAAATGGTTGTGCATAAGCCAGTATTCACCTTCCAGATTGGGCGTCGTATCCGTATCCAGGGGTTCATGGCCGTGAAACAGGATCTTACGTTCGTGGTGCAAAAATTTCAGGGCATCGATACCTGGGCAAAATAGATGATCGCGGATTTCCTCAAACGCTTCTTTTCGGCTTCCCATAAAATAGTTCTCCCGAGTCGTTGAGCTTATCGAGCCAAAGCTGCAGAAGCACACGAAGATCTTCAGAAATGTCCTTATCCGGATCATTCGATGGTTCAAGTTGGTCCAGGGCTTCGAAGGTAAAGGCATCGGTTCCGAATTCGTTCCAGTCCGCCTGCAAATCTCTGTCTGGATGCGAACCGTGATCGAGCTGAAAACGGTGGCGATTGAGTCTGCCGGAAATATTCGGGCTCGATCCAATCAACGATTTTTTACTGATATTGTTTCGAACTCGGTACACCCCGGCTGGAAGAGATGTCTCTTTATACTCACGGATCTTTTCTTTCTTATCCAATTACCGGCTCCTATTCAGTTTGACTTTGCTGGTGGTGAGGTTTATCCGTCGTCCCAGAAATCGATCGCGTTTCCCCGTTGAAGTGGGCGAAGATGAGCCCTCAGCCAGTATCTGTTTCATGCTAAACCCCTTTGGTAGGGCATACATGATTTAATTTCCAACCTGCTTTACGAGGGTCAGGGCCGCCTCCAGGGTCTTGCCCTTGAACCGGATCTTCAGCGCCGCGGTCAACATGTCGGAAGTGATGATTTCCCTGAATCCGGCCAGAATGCCCAGGGACCCGAGGGCCCAGTCCGGTTTTTTGATTCCGCGGGATTTAAGATCCAACTGGCGAATGCGGGCGCGACAGGCCGGCAGCTCCACCCCATCCGCCTGCAGCACCAGGGCATCGGCTTCCAGCAGGGAGAACATGCCCTTGCGGCGGTCCACGCCTTCCTGGGCCAGTGCCAGCACGACCCCCGGCTGTTTGATGCCGGTGTAGTCGATTTCCTCGGGCGACAGAATCAGCTCGCTGATGGAGGGCCCCCGCAGCACGGTAATGTTGTATTCATTTTTCTGGGTGGTGTTGAGTCCGGCGGTCAGCCCGGCCAGGCAGAAGATTTCACCGGCGGTAATGATGCGCTGTCCGGCGCTGCCGAGCAGCACCGCTTCCCGGCGGCCGGCCTGGGGCGGCTCATAAACCGCTTCTATTTTCAGGGGGGCGGCGGCCGCTTTGCCGCCGGCGGTCAGCTCCCGATAATGGCGGCCGTATTCCTTGCGGGCATTTTCCGCCACAGGACCTTCGATCGGCGGCAGGTCGGCCAGGCAGGCCTCGATAGTCTGGGGTGTCAGCCGGTTGCGTTTGGTATAGCGTCCCGGGCATACGCCCCAGATGTCCAGCACCGCAAAACCGTCGAATTCAATGGCGCGCTGAATTTCCTCGGCCAAATCCTTGCGATAGGCCGAACAGCGGGTCACGTAACCAGCCCCTGCCGCCCGGGCCGTGCGGCAGATATCCAGGGGACGTTCCAGCATGTTCAGAAAACCGGATCCTACCTGGGCATCCGGCGGCGTGGTCGCCGAAAACTGGCCGCCGGTCATGCCGAAGTTGAAATTGTTGAGCACCAGCAGCGTCAGATTCAAATTGCGCCGACAAGCGGCCAGCAGGTGGGCGCCACCGATTCCCTGGCCGCCGTCGCCCATGGTGACCACGACGTTTAGATCCGGCCGGCCCAGTTTCAACCCGGCCGCATAGGTCAGGGCGCGGCCGTGCAGACCATGCAGGGCATGGGTATTAAAAAAAGTATCGAAAAGTCCCGAACAGCCGATGTCGCTGACCATCGCGATCTGATGGCCGGCCAATCCCATGTTCTGAAAGGCCTTGTCGAGGGTCTGGGTAATGCGTTCATGGGAACATCCCGGGCAAAATACCGGCGGCCGCGTATCGTTTAGTAAACTATCCATTTATGACTGTCTCCCTGATTGTATCCGGGCTGATCAACCAGCCGTCCATCCGGCCGCAGAAATCGACCTTTTTTTCCCCTGAAATCCGCTCTATCTCCCGCACATACTGTCCCAGGTTCATTTCCACCACCACCACCCGGCGGACGTTTTGCGCCGCCCGGCGAATCACGGCTTCGGGCACCGGCCACAGGGTCTTTAAAATCAGCAGACGAACCGGCCGGCCGGCGGCTTCCAGTTCCCGGTATACCGCCTTTGCCGCCCGGGCCGTGACCCCGTAGGCAATGATCAGGGTATCGGATTCAGCGGGTCCCAGGAGTTCGTGGTAGGAAAAGGATTCCACGGCCGTATCCAGTTTGTCCTTCAGCCGCTGTAGGACCCGGGCGATTTCATTGCGGTCGGTGGTGATATAGCCGTTTGCGCCGTGGGTGGAGGAGGTCTGGCGGACCGGTACATCGCCGCCGATGGGCAGAAATCCCGGGACGCATCCATCGCCGTCCACCTGAAAGGGCAGAAAGGGCCTGCCGGTGGGTGGGGCCGACCGATGGACGATTTCGGGGATTTCAAGGGCATCGACATCCAGGCTTTCGCGGGTCATGGCGATTTCCTTGTTGGATGCCACAAACACCGGACAACGGAATCTTTCCGCCAGGTTGAAGGCCTGCACGGTCAAGGTAAAGCAGTCCGCGGCGGTCACCGGGGTCAGTACGATCACCGGCATTCCACCGCTGTTGCCCCAGCGCAGAAAATTGATGTCGCCGTCGGCCCCCCGGGTGGCCGATCCGGTGGACGGCCCCAGCCGCTGGACATCGACGATCACGATGGGGATTTCGCTGCCGACGGCAAAGGAAATCTGTTCGCTGTACAGGCTGATACCCGGTCCGGAGGTTGCCGTCATTGCCTTCAACCCGCTCATGGAGGCGCCGAGGCAGGCGCCGATGGATGCAATTTCATCCTCCGCCTGGAGGCAGACGCCGCCCACCGGCGGCAGCAGATTGAGCATGTGGTTTAAAATAGTGGTCGCCGGCGTGATCGGATATCCCGCAAAAAACCGGCACCCGGCCGCCAGCGCCCCCCGGGCGATGGCTTCGTTGCCTTCCATTAAACTGAGAGACATTCACCCTCCTTACCAAGTTTACCTTGATGATCTTTTAAGGCCGGCCTGCCCCAAACAGGCCGGATTTCGAATAAACCCTATAAATAGCGCAACTTTTGTATATTGCCAAGAATAAAAGGAATTTGGGACGGCGTCGAGGCTGCGGCGGTGGGGCTATCTGGGAACGCTGCCGGAACCGATTTCGCGTCTGCCGATGAGCAGCAGATATTTGTCCCTGAAGTGAGGAGAGAGAACCTGAATGATTTCCATAAAGCCGCCCCGGACGAAGCGCACGGCGAGAATCATGATGGTGGCGAAAATAAGAAGGCTGTAGCCTCCCATCCAGCCCCTGAGCAACTCCGCAACGATCACCACGAAAAAGGAGCCCAGAATCGGCCCGTAAACTGTTCCCAATCCGCCGATAATGACGATCAGACACACCTTGCCCATTTCGTCGAGACCGCCGATGCTGGGATCGACCAGGTTGAAGTAGTGGGCGTAAAATGCGCCGGCGACTCCGGCCCAGGCACAGCCGAAGGCAAATCCGAAAACCTTCCAGAATCTGGTTTTGACCCCCATGCTTTCAGCGGCCTCGATGTCGTCGCGTACGGCGAAAAGATAGAGTCCCCAACGGGAGTGATACAGCAGCGCTGAAACGACAAAGGCGAGTATCATCAGCCCGACCCCTATGAAATAGCCGACCAGCTCGGCGTTGGGCCCGGAAACGAAAGCGGGTGCTAAAAATCCGCCGGTGCCGCCCGTGATCTGGTGTTCGGCCTTGAGCACCACACCCACCACTTCGGCGAAAGCCCAGGTGACGAGGCACAGGTAAAACCCGTGCACCCTCAGGATAAGCAGGCCGATCAGCACCCCCACCACTCCTGCGGCGATACCGCCCGCCAGCAGCCCCAGGAAGGGAGACAGACCGAGGTGTTCGGCCAGCAGGGCCGAGGCGTAGCCTCCGATGGCCGGAAAAGCCACATGGCCGTAAGAAAAGAGGCCCGTATAGCCGAAAATGATATTCCAGCCGATGGTCACAACGGCATAGTAGCAGAAGATACTGAACACCGTGGTCCACACCGTGGGGAGAACCCACGGCGCAATCAGACCCATGGCGATCATTGCGGCGGTGACGACAATCTCGTTTCTTTTCATGGGATGTAAAATCCGCTATTTTTGTCCGAAGAGCCCCTGGGGCCTGAACAGGAGAAAAAAAGCCATCATTAAAAACCCGATGGCATCCTTGTATGCCGAAGAAATGTAAAATGCACCCAGGGTTTCGGTGATCCCCAGCATCAGGCCGGCCACCAGGGAGCCGGCGATGGACCCCAGGCCGCCGATGGCCATGACTTCATAGCTTTTCACCAGAGGAGAACCGCCGATGGTGGGCGACAGCGTAAATATGGGGGCCACCAGGGCGCCGGCGGCGCCTGCCAGCGAGCAGGCCACCCCGCAGGAAATCCAACTCTCCCGGCCGATGTCCACACCGTTTATCTTGGCTCCCTTGCGGGACAGGGTGGTGGCCCGCCAGCCGCGGCCCCGCCACGACTTTTTTATGAACAGCGCCAGACCCAGGACCAGCAGCGCGGACACTACCCCGGCCAGCGCTTCGTTGCCGCTGATCTGGACGCCCAGGATATGGACGTCGGCGGGAATATAGTCCGGTGGCTTATGCCGGAAAGGCCCGAATACTTTGATGGCCAGTTGCCGAAAAAAAAGCAGCAGAGCAAAGGTCATGATCAGGGCGTAATCCATCGGCTTTTCGATTTCCTGGGTATGAATGGGACTCAACAACAGTTTTTCGACAATTGCGCCGAGCAGGAAAGTGACGGCGATGGCTGCGGGTACCGCAAAATAAAAGGGAAACCCCAAAAAGATCATCGAATAATAGGCCATGTATCCGCCAATCATGTAGAACTCACCGTGGGCAAAGTTGATGATCCGCATCACGCCGTTTAGAAGCGCCAGCCCGACGCCCATGAGGGCGTAAACCAGGCCGATGGTTATCCCGCGTATTACCAGTTCCAATAACATGCATCAATCTCCGCAAGCCATGCCCGGGAGAAAGGGGAGTCAATCTGAATTCCGGCAAATCCTGTTTAAGGGACGCGTGTTTTTGCCGAAGACTTTCCCCCGGGTGGCATCAGTCGGTGCAGATCCTATGGATAAATCTCTTCGCGCGCGTATCCCTTTCCTTCAACAGCGGTCAGTTTGTTGATGAAGAGCTGATGTCCCATCCATTGATTCCAGATGGGCCCCGGGCCTTCGCGGCGTTCGAAAGTAATCATGCCCGTGGTGCCCTGAAACTGGGTATCCTTCAAGCCCGCGGCCACCTCTTTGGGATCGGATGACTTGATCCGTTCCATGGTGTCCGCCAGCATCATCACTTCGTCATACAGGAAAAGGGCGAAAACCGGCGGATCCATATTGTATTTGGCCTTATAGGCTTGCTTGAACTTTTCCCCCAGGGGGAAAGCTTCAGCTTGTCCGATTCAAAGGTGGCATAGGTCACGCCGACGCCCTTGTCCCCGAGAATTTCCTGAAAAGCCGGGTAGGTCGGCCAATCCCAACTGCAGAGGATCTGCATCTCGGGTGCCAGGCCGATTTCATAGGCCTGTTTGGGTATCAGGTTGGTGGCCTCGTAGACCGCGGCGATGACGAGCAGTTCCGGTTTGGGCGATTTGGCCTTCAATTCGAGCAGCTGAGGTTTAAGATCGGTGGCTTCCTGGGGGTATCCGATGCTGTAAACCGTGATTCCCTTGTCGGCGGCGATTTTTTCCAGATATTCGGCAAAGCCGGTGCCGAAGGCGTTGGTTTCATACAGGATGGCCATGGTCTTGAAGTTTTTCTCTATATAGGGCAGTGCCAATTGAGCGATTTCGGCGTTGAAGGGCCCCACGCGGTAGACATAATCGCTATGGCCCGCGGTTAAATCGTCGGTCCAGCTGTAATGAAGCATGATCGGCACTTGCATCTGGTTGGCGACGTTGGCCTGCGCCACCGCCACCGAGCTGTGCCACAGCCCCACCACGGCGGATACTTTTTCGTTGGCAATCATCCTTTTCAGGGCGATGACCCCGGCGGCCGGTTTGCCTTCATCATCGGCCGTGACCATCTCGACCTTTTTGCCCAGGATTCCGCCGTTGGCATTCAGTTCCTCCACCGCCAGCTCGACGGTTTGCACGTTGATTTTGCCGGATCTGAAATCACCGGTCGACAGGGGGGTGACCACCCCCAGTTTGATGGTGTCGGCGGCCATAGCCGCAAAAGGCAGGCATAAAACAGTTAAAACCAGAACAAACACGGTCAATAACACAGACTTTTTCATGGAATCCTCCTTTGAGATAATGTTACAATCCTAGGTAGTTTTTCTTGATATGTTCACTGCCCAACAGCTCCTCGCTGGCCCCCTGCATGGCAACCTTTCCATTTTCAAGCAGGTATCCGCGCCGGCTGATTCTCAGGGCGTGAAAGATATTTTGCTCCGTGAGAAATATGGTGGTTTTTTCTTCCTGATTGATCCGAACCAGAACTTTGAAAATATTTTTGACCACCAGGGGCGCCAGCCCCAGGGACGGTTCGTCCAGCAACAGCAGCCGGGGATTGTTCATCAGTCCGCGTCCGACGGCCAGCATCTGGCGCTCTCCGCCGCTGAGGGTTTCCTCCGGCTGTTTTCGGCGCTCAGCCAAAATCGGGAATAAATCGAAAACGAACTCCATCTGGCGTTTAATGCTGCGGCGCGCCGGTTTCGGATAAGCGCCCATTAAAAGGTTCTCTTCGACACTCATCTGTCCGAAAAGCCAGCCTTCCTCCGGAACCAGCGCCAGACCCAGGGCGGCCACTTTGTAGGCCGCCAGGCCTTGGATGGCGCGGCCGTTGAAGCGTATCATGCCTTCCTGCGGAACCAGCATGCCGGCGATGGTCTGAAGAAGGGTCGATTTGCCCGCGCCGTTGGGACCCAGGATGCACACGAACTCTCTTTCCTGAATCTCCAATGATACGGAATAAAGGGCCTGGAGGCCGTCGTAAAAGACATTCAAGTTTTCGATATGCAGCATGTCCTGCCTACTTCACCTGAAATTTGTATTCCTCGCCCAGGTAGGCCTCGATCACTTTATCGTTGGTGGCGATATCCGCCGGACAACCGTCGGCGATGAGCGCGCCCTGGTGCAGGCAAAAAATATGGTGGGCGGTTTCCATAATGGCGCTCATCACATGTTCCACCCACAGGATGGTCACTTTGAATTCCGAATGAATCCTGGTCAGAATGGCCATCATTTCCCTGGTCTCGGAAGGATTCAACCCGGCGATGGTCTCGTCCAAAAGCAATAACCGGGGATTTACAGCCAGGGCGCGTGATAATTCCAGAAGCCGTCGTTCCTGGAAAGTGAGGGTCTTGGCCGGCCGGTTTCGTTTGTTCCACAGCCCGGCCAGGTCTAGCAGCGCCTTGAAATCCGACTGCCCGGGTCTGGCGCAGACCTGGAGGTTTTCCAATACGCTCATATTCATGAACGGCCGTGGAATCTGGTAGGTCCGTCCGATTCCGGCGCGACAGATCTGGTGGGGCCGCCTGCCGGAAATAATCTTCCCCTGAAAAAAAATGCGTCCCCCCGTCGGTTTATATACGCCGGTAATGCAATTGATGAGGGTGGTTTTACCGGCGCCGTTCGGACCGATGAGGGCCACTATCTGATGTTCGGCAATTTCAAGGGTGATATTTTTAAAGACGACCAGACCGCCAAAAGCCATGGAGAGATCTGCAGCCTTCAGAAGTATTTCCGGTTGCGGGTTGTTCGTCATATAAAACTCCGAGTGGAAAACACGGCAGGGGTGTCTAATCTGTTCAATTGAACGGTATGAACTCCCCGGGTAAAAAATTCCGTTTGGAAAGCCTAGTCTGATATATTAGATGCAAATACATTACCTCGAAAGGGGTTGTCAAGAAAAAAAGCACCCGACGATAAATATAAACGAAGATTTTGATGAAACCCAGCGAAAAACTTATTAACTATCCAGTATCAATAAGTATATATACAAAATACACTGGGACTTTAAATTTTGAAACTCAAAATAAAAAAACATACCCCTATAAAAGGCTTGACAAATTTTTTATGTATGTAATATATCAGCAACACAGCATCTGATTTGGCTGAAATGCCGATGCCACCATTTAATCAGAGGATTTTGTTTGAATGCCAAAACTCGCGGCAATAAAGCAGCCGGAATCTCTGGCCAAAATGGCCTACGAGGCCATCCGCCAATCGATCCTTTCCGGCGAATGGAAGATCGGTGAACTCTATAACGAAAAAGCGATCGCGGCCGATCTTGGCATTTCCCGAACCCCGGTCAGGGAAGCACTGCTGGAGCTTGCCTCCCAGGATCTCATCCTGTTTCTGCCCCGCAGGGGGTTGATGGTCAATCGTTTCAGCCGCCGGGATGTGAATGAAATTTTCGAAGTGAGAAAAGCGATCGAAATGGCCGCCGTGGAGAAAATAGCGGCGGCCTCTCCCGCGTTCGATCTTTTCGAGATCGAGCAATCTTTGTTGAACCAACGCAAGGCCGTAAAAGATAAAAATTATCTTGCCTTCATGGAAGCGGACAGACTGTTTCACACCAGTTTCAGCGACTTGACCAACAACCGCCGTATCATCGCCATCCTGGAAAATATCCGCGACATCATTCATGTCATGGGCGTAAAAGCCCTGGCCCTGGAGGGTCGTGCTCTCGAGGTTATCGAAGAGCATCATGCTATTTTTGAAGCCGTGAAAAAGGGAAACTCCGAAGAATCCCGCCGGGCCATGGCCTACCACCTGGAACAAAGCAAGGAAGCCGTTGAGGAGTCGGAGCTGTGACCCCCGGGATTCAAATGCAGGAGGCCGGCCAAAGATGGATGAGGCAAGAGGGCTCAGGCACAGGGGATCGACAGGGACGAATTAAAAAATTTCATTCAAGCATATTATCGGCAGGGAGGACACATGCGGATCCGTTCCTTTGATTACTGGGCGGCACCCGGTCTGGAGGCGGCGCTGGACGAACTCGATCGTTGCCGGGCCGATGCCCGGGTTATAGCCGGCGGCACCGATCTGGTGCTGAACATGAAAAATAAAAATATCCAGCCCCGCCGGATCATCAGCCTCCACAAACTCGAAGAATTGGATTTTGTCAAGGCGGACGATTCGGTGGTCCGCATCGGGGCTTTGGCGAGACACGCCGATCTGGCCGCCCATCCATTCCTTAAACACCGGCTTCCGATCCTTTGCGAGGCGGTCGGCCTGATCGGTTCCTGGCAGATTCGCAATGTGGGCACGATCGGCGGCAACCTGTGCAATGCTTCCCCGGCGGCCGATTCGGCGCCGCCCTTGCTGGCCTTGGATGCCCAGGTGGTGCTGGTGTCCAAAGCGGCTGAACAAAAAATCCCACTCGCATCGTTTTTCACCGGTCCGGGTACAACGGTCTTAAAGCCCGGCCAAATTCTCAGAGAAATCGTGATCGGCCTTCCGCAACGACCCGCGGCAGGCTGCTACCTGAAACTTCGCCGCAGAAAAGCGGTGGATGTCTCTCTGGCCGGGGTGGCATTTCAGGCGGAAACCGCATCCGACGGCATGACGCTGGCAAAAGTCGCCATCGCTTTGGGCGGGATGGCGCCGACCCCCTTGAGGGTACCCCAAGCCGAAGCGGTTCTGGCGGGTTTGCCCCTGGATGAAGCCCTGAAAAAAGTGCCCCAATGCGCCGAAACGGCCGTCGCGGACGCGCGTCCCATCGACGACGTTCGCGCCACGGCATCGTACCGGCGACGCATCGTCGAGGGGTTCATTCATAATTGTGCCCGACATGTCCTGACTTTACTGATTAACGGCGGAGGAAACTGATTCATGCATGTTCCAATTCATTTCAGCGTCAACGGTGAGCCATACCATCTGGAAGTCAAACCCAACCGGGTGTTGTTGGATGTGTTGAGGGATGACCTGGGCCTGACCGGCACGAAAAAGGGCTGCGGACTGGGTAAATGCGGGGCCTGCACGGTTTTGTTAAACGGCCGGCCGGTTCATTCCTGTCTGTTGCTGGCGCCGCAGGCGGATGGAAAGGAAGTTACCACCATCGAAGGCATCGCCGGAGACGAACCCCACCCGCTGCAAAGCGCCTTTGCCGAAAAGGGCGCTGTACAGTGCGGTTTCTGTACACCGGGAATGATCAATACCGCCAAGGCCCTGCTCGACGGCAATCCGGATCCCGAAGAAAGCGAAATCAAGCAGGCCATTGCCGGCAATTTGTGCAGGTGCACCGGTTACAACCAGATCGTGTCGGCCATCCAATCCTGCGGCCGATCCAATCCGGACGGCGGACCGGCGTCCGGCCGCAAAACAGGCGGTCATGACGGGGAATAGAATTAATAGACGATATACAGAGCTAAACTGATCGGTTCCAGGTTCAGAGTACAGCGTTCAAGGGTTACATCTATAATTTTGCTGGTTTATCCATCTCCACCATAGAACGATGAACCCTGAACCTAAACATAGATAGAGATTCCTGGCCGTCTTTGTACCTTGGCGGGAGGTAAATCGACTCTATCGGCATTGGTTCAGATGCAGTTTAATATGAGCGCGGAGAAAAGGGTGAATTAAAATGGACAAACTTGACATCGTCGGAAAATCTTTTCCCCAGATTGATGCCCTGGAAAAGACCATGGGCAAAACCAGATTCGTCTCGGATCTCATCCTGCCGCGAATGCTTTACGGCCGGGTGCTGCGAAGCCCGTACCCCCACGCACGCATCAACCATATCGACACGTCCAGGGCTCAAAGGATTGCCGGCGTCAAAGCGGTGGTGACCTATGCCGACACCCCCGGGATCAAATTCGGGCCGCGGTCCGAAGACTGGACGATTTTCGCCGCCGACAAGGCCCGATTCTGTGGGGATGAAATTGCCGCGGTCGCCGCCGTGGATGAGGATACGGCCGAAGAGGCCCTGGATCTGATCGACGTGGAATATGAGGAACTGCCCTTCGTGACGGACCCCCTTGAGGCCATGCAGGCGGGATCGCCTCTGGTCCACGATGACAAGCCGGCAAACATCGCCGCCGAGTTCAAGGTCGAAGCGGGGGACGTAGACCGGGCCTTCGCCGATTCAGACGTGATCTATGAGGATCGCTACTACACCAATCAGGTTTATCAGGCCTACCTGGAACCTATGGGAGCGCTGGCGGAAATGGACAATTCCGGACGTTTGACCCTGTGGGCCGGAACCCAGATTCCCAACATGATGCGCATGACCTACGCCAAGGCATTGGGCCTGTCGCCGGATGCAATCCGGGTCATCGTGCCCGATTACGGCGGTGCATTCGGCGCCAAAATGGAAAACAACGTTCATCTGGTCGCAGCGGTCCTGGCCGGCAAAACCGGGCGGCCGGTAAAGCTGATCAACACCCGTCATGATGATTTTATCGCCGGCAACCCGCGGGTGCCCATGTACATCGACATTAAGCTGGGCGCGACCCGCGACGGTCTGCTGACGGGCAAGGAGGTGCAGGTTGTGGGCGCCGCCGGCTCCCGACTCGTGTACTCCCAGGTGATTGTGGCCACGGCCTGCTATAGGGTCGACTCCCTGTATCGCTTTCAGCATGTGCGATCCAAAGGATATACGGTCTATACCCACACGGTGCCGACCGCCTGTTTTCGCGGATTCGGCAATTCCCAGATGACATTCGTGCTGGAATCGGCATTGGACATGATTGCCGAACAATTGAACATAGACCCGGCCGAGCTGCGGCTGAAAAACGGCATCGGGCCGAATGAGATCAGCGTTCACGGCTGGCAGATAAACAGTTCCGGTTTGAGAGATTGCATCGAGGCGGCTTCAGATAAATCAGACTGGAAAACCAAGCGCCGCCGGAAAGAGCCCCTCAAAGGCATCGGTCTGTCCTGCTGCAATCATGTATCCGGCAACCGGCCTTTTGCCCGGGAATTCGACGGCGGGGCGGGAATCGTGCGGATCGGAAGAGATGGCCGGGTGACGGTCTATCATGGTGAATCGGATATGGGACAGGGCCAGAAAACGGTTTTCGCCCAAATCACGGCCGAACGCCTGGGGGTGGCACTGGATATGGTTCACGTGGCCGATGTCGATACCGACACATCGCCGTTCGGCCTCGGGAGTTTCGCCACTCGGGGAACCTTGATGGGCGGCAACGGGGTGCTCGCGGCGGCCGGCGATGCGTTCGAACAGCTCGCCGGGGTGGCCGCCGAAATACTGGAGGCCAATCCCAAAGACATCGAATGCCGCCGGGAGAAATTTTTTGCCCGGGGGACACCCGAAAAAAGCCTGCCGTTTACCGAAGTCGCCGCCCGGGCCACCTTCGCCCGGCACGGGGCACCGGTGGTGGGCACCGGGTTTTATGACCCCGGGACCGTCCTGCCGGATCCCGAAACCAAATATGGCAATATCTCCCCGGCGTATCCGTTCGCCTGCCAGATCGCGGAGGTGGAGATCGATCCCGGAACCGGTCAGGTGACGGTTACCAATTTTGTCGCGGCCCACGATGTCGGCCGGGCCATCAATCCGATGGCCACCGAAGGCCAGATCCGCGGCGGTGTCACCCAGGGGCTCGGCTGGACCTTGATGGAAAACATGGCCTACGAAAACGGCCGGATTATAAATGCCGACTTTGTCGACTACATTGTCCCGAGCGCCTTGGATGTCCCTGAAATACAACCGATTCTGGTGGAGCCCGTCGAACCCAACGGCCCATACGGCGCCAAGGGTATCGGCGAACCGGCGCTGAATCCGACGATGGCGGCCATCACCAATGCCATTTACAACGCCACCGGAATCAGGATCAAAGCGCTGCCGGTTTCTCCCGAAAAAATTCTAAACGAGCTGAAAGCGCGGAATAAGAAAGCCGGAAGCACCTGATTTTGAGCTGAAACATGTACGGTGAGGCCGCGAATTCCGTTATTAGGGGGAAGTATAGCCTCCGGCGATTAAAGTAGCCGCTCGGATCGAATATAAAACTCTCCAAAAAAGCGAATAGCGAATCATGAATGTTAAATATTGACTGAAAATCCAAAAGGAGGAAGTTCGCATGCCCAAGCCCGAAATCGAATTTAAAGATTACGACACGAATTATGAATGGCGCCCGGTGGAAGGAGACACCCTGGGAATAAAGGAAAAAATTCTCAGCCATGATTCCGAGACCGGCGATTATACCCGCATGTTGAAATTTCCGCCGGGCATCGAAACTGCAGAAACATTGGTCCATGATTTCTGGGAGGAGGTCCTGATCGTCGAAGGCAGCCTCTACGATATCGCCAAAAAAGATACCTATTTGCCCGGATTTTACGCCTGTCGGCCACCCGGGATGACCCACGGCCCTTACAAAATTCCCTACGGCTGTGTCACCTTCGAGATCAGATATCACAAGTAGCAAGGAGAAAAAGATTGAAACTGGAACTTGTTTTGGAAAGCAGCCAGGGACGCCGGGAGTTCGCCTTCAGTTACAACCGCATGGTCAACGCCGGCTACGTGGGTAAAAACCAGGAGGAAGTCCGCCGCCATATCGAAGAGCTGGCCGCCAAGGGCATCCCCGGCCCCCAATCGGTGCCCGTCCTGTTTCCGGTGATCAGCACCATGTTGAGCCTCGATTCCACGATCGAGGTTTACGGCGAGAAGACATCCGGTGAGGTGGAATATGTGCTGTGCATCGTCGACGAAGACGAGGTGTATGTCGGATTGGGCAGCGACCACACGGACCGGCATCTGGAAGAGAGCGATATACCGAGGTCGAAACAGATTTGCCCCAACCTCATGGGCCGCACGGTCTGGCCCCTCAAAGAGGTTGAAGACCACTGGGATGATCTGCTCATCACCGCCGACGTCACCAAGGACGGCAGCATCACCCGTTACCAGGAAGGCCGCCTGGGATTGCTCCTCAATCCGGCCGAGCTGATGTCCTTTGTAAAAAGTAAAATTCCGGGTCCTCTGAAAAACTTGATCTTGTTTTCGGGCACCCTGGGAACGCTGAACGGAGAATTCGTTTTCAGCCGGAAATTTTCAGCCGCACTGATCGACGAGAAGTTGGACCGCCGCCTGGACCTCGGTTATGAGATCACCCCCCTGGATTATCTCACGGTGGAATGAAACAGTCCGGCAGCCCGGAGAGGATAGGAGAGAAAAGATGAAAGTAGCATCCATTCAGATGTCCGTCGCCGAAGGC